>JODU01000011.1 GCA_000720845.1 Kitasatospora aureofaciens
CGACGCCGGCATCCAGAACCGGTCGTGGTGGGAGGACGTCGGGGACTGGTTCTCCGACAACTGGGACACCATCGTCGCGGTCTGCAAGGTCGTCGTCGCGGTCGTCGGCATCGTCGCGATGATCATCGGCGGCCCGATCCTCGGCGCGATCGTCCTCGTCGCCGCCCTCGTCGTCCTCGCCGACACGCTCTACAAATACAGCAAGGGCCAAGCATCCCTGTGGGATGTAGGGCTGGCCGCGCTGGACTGCATACCCGGCATGAAAGGCCTCACCACCCTCGGCGGACTCGCGAAAGGGCTGAAAGCCTTCGGCAAGGTCGGTCTCAAGGGTATGGCCATGGGAGTCAAGGGGGTGGGGAAAGGGGCCCGCGCCCTGGGCCGTCCGATGAAGAAACTGGTCACCTGCGGCGACCCCATCGACATGGCCACGGGTCAGATGGTGATGTCCGAGACGGACGTGTCCCTGCCGGGGGTCCTTCCTCTCATTTTGGAACGTCACCATCGGACCGGTCTGACAACAGGTCGGCTCTTCGGGCGCAGTTGGTCCTCGACCCTCGACCAGCGGCTGCAACTGGACCGCTCGGGGGTGCGTTTTCTCACGGCCGATGGCATGACTCTCTACTACCCCGTCCCAGAACGGGACGTGGTCCTGTTGCCCGTTGAGGGGCCAAGGTGGCCCATTCGCTGGAACGGCACGCCCGGTGGTGACATCACCGTGCATCAACCGGAGACCGGACAGACACTCCATTTCCGCCCCACACCCGGGCGGAGTGAAGGTGAGCTGTGTCTGCATCTTCTCAGCGATCGAAACGGCAACACGATCTCGATCTCCTATGACATCGAGGGCACGCCGCAGGAGGTCGTGCATCACGGTGGCTACCGCATCGGAGTGGCATGCGAGGACGGTCGGATCACCGACCTGACCCTCCTCAACCACCCTGACCGGCCGTCCCTGCGCAGATACGCGTACAACCGGCGTGGCGACCTGGCCGAGATATACAACTCATCCGGTCTGCCCCTGAAGTTCACTTACGACGAGCGTCATCGGATTACGGGCTGGGAAGACCGCATAGGCACGTGGTACCGCTACACGTACGACAACTCGGACAGGTGTGTCGCCGCACGAGGGGTCGACGGAATCCTCGACTACACCTACTCGTACGACGACGATGCCCGCACGGCGACGGCGACCAACTCGCTCGGGCACACCACCCGCTTCCAGTTCAACGACTCGTTCCAACTGGTCACCGAGACCGATCCGCTGGGCGGCACCACACACCGCACTTGGGACCGACACGACAACCTGCTCGCCCTTACCGATCCGCTCGAACGGCGTACCGAGTGCGCGTACGACAACGCGGGGCGCCCCGTGCGCGTACAACTGCCGGACGGATCTGTCACGGCGACGGAGTATGACGACCTGGGGCTTCCGATCGCCACGGTGGAGCCCGATGGGGCAACTTGGCGACAGCGTTACGACGCGCACGGCAATCTCGTCGAGGCCGTGGACCCGACCGGTGCCGTCACCAGGTACAGCTATGCCGCCGGTGGCCGCCCCACCTCGCACACCGATGCGCTCGGGAGTACTCGGTCACTGGTGACGGACGCGGCGGGACTCCCGCTGGAGATATCGGACTCACTGGGAGGAGTCACACGATGCTCGCGCGACTCCTTCGGTCGCGTCGTCGAACTGACGGATCCGATGGGTGTCACCACCCGCATGGGGTGGACGGTCGACGGGCTCCCCGCCTTTCGCGAGGAAGTCGATGGTTCGCGAGAGATCTGGGAGTACGACGCCGAGGGGAACGAGCTGCTGCACCAGGACCCGTCCGGTGCAATCGTGCGTCATGAAGTCGGCCCCTTCGACCTGCCGCGCACTCGGACCGACCCCGACGGAGCGGTCTACCAGTTCACCTACGACACCGAGCAACAACTGCGCAGCGTCACCAATCCGCAGGGGCGTGCCTGGACGTTCGACCTCGACGCGGTGGGCCGATTGACGGCCGAGCGTGACTTCAATGGAAGCGATCGGACCTATCAGTACGATGCAGCCGGCCAACTCACCCGGCGCTCGAATGAAGCCGGAGAATCGGTCGCCTTCACCTATGACTTGTTGGGTAACACGGTCACGCAAAACTGCTCAGACGGCAGTATCACGACGTTTCGCCACAATGCTGTCGGCCAACTCGTTTGGGCTCGCAACTCCGACGCCGAGGTCGAGATCCAGCGCGACCCGTTGGGGCGCATCCTCCGCGAGTCCGTCAACGGCCGTGTCGTCAGCTCCGTGTACGACGCTTTGGGACGCCGCACTCAGAGAGTCACTCCGTCCGGAGTGGTCTCCCGGTGGGACTACGACTCCGAAGACCGGCCCACTCGCCTCAGGCTGCAGGGGCACACGCTGGACTTCGAGCACGATGCCTGCGGACGGGACGTAGGACGTCGACTCGGCCCATCAACCGTTCTCACCCAATCGTGGAGCCCGGACGGGCACCTGGTCGGACAGGAGATCCTGACCGAGGCCCCGGAGGGTCGCACACGGCGATGGCACCGAAACTTCGCCTACACACCCGGTGGCCGTCTGTCGACGATGGAGACTCCGGGCGGAGAATCGCGCAGATTCCGGTTCGACGCCGTAGGACGTGTGACGTCGGTGGCCGGCGGCCAGTGGCAGGAGCGATACGACTACGACTCGGTCGGGAACGTGGTGCGCGCCGCAGCGCCGATGACCGAAGCCGATGGCGGGCACGACACGAACAACATCGGCACCGATGAGCGGGAAACCAGCGGAACACTGGTACGCAAGGCCGGCGGCTACCGGTACGAACACGACAAGCAAGGGCGTGTCGTGCGTCGGTTCAAAAAGACACTCTCTGGAATCCGCAAGGTGTGGAGCTATGTCTGGAGCCCCGAGAACAGGCTCACGGACCTGGTCACGCCTGAGGGTGCCCACTGGAAGTACCGGTACGACCCTCTTGGCCGTCGCATAGCCAAGCAGCGTGTAGATGATGGCGGACTGGTCAGTGATGCCGCTCTCTTCGACTGGGACGGAGAGAATCTGGCCGAAGAGGCGACGGTCACCGGCCGGGTCCGGACCTGGGAGTACGAACCCGATACGCACAGACCAGTCCTGCAGACGGATCGAGGGGCGGACCAACAGGAGTACGACCGGCGCTTCTACGCAATCGTCACGGACCTGATCGGCACTCCTACAGAGATCCTCTCCGAGGAGGGGGAGATCGCATGGCGGTCCAGGACCACGCTGTGGGGCCTGGACGCGGGGCCGGCACGCCCCGGCGACGTCGACTGTCCACTGCGATTCCCAGGCCAGTACTTCGACGAAGAGAGTGGCTGGCACTATAACTTCTACCGTTACTACGATCCCCAGACGGCTCAGTACACGACGCCCGACCCTCTGGGCCTCCTTCCCGAGGACAACCAGCACAGCTATGTACGCAACCCGCTGTCCTGGCTCGACGCCCTGGGCCTGGCGCCGTGTGCCAAGGTTATCGCGCTTCGAGCCTGGAAGGCCCGTAACAATCAAGGAGGCTACTCTGTCTACCATGGGTTGGATTCCCAAGGAAGGAAAATTTATGCGGGAATAACCAATAACATAGCGAGACGTGAACGGCAGCACATCGCTAAGAACTATGGGATCGTGAGGCTCCAGGAGGTCCGTGGAGCTACCGGCCTCAAGAAGTGGCAGGCGCGTGCGATCGAGCAGGGCCTCATCGAGGATGTCAGGGCCTCAGGTCTCAGTCGGGCCAGGAACGGTGTTTCCATCCCGCAGATCAACTCGATAGCGCCGAAGCGCTTGATTTACGGAACGGCCGTGCGGTACGGCAGGATATTTCTGTCCTAGATGGGCATCAGACAGGAAGGGTGATCTGCAGATGCCATTGCAGAAGATGAAGGGGCAGCGTCGCAAGCACGAGATCGGCGACGTGTTCGTCCTCCAAGTGGCTGACTCCAGCTACCGATTCGGCAGAATCGTGAAAATCGGAGAGAGTGGGCCCCGCGGGCGTTTTCCCGGAGGGATTCTTGCCTACATCTATGATGTCGCCTCCAACGAGCCTCAACCTGATCTCGCCTCGCTGACGGTGGATCGGTTGTTGATGCCCCCGTTCTTCACCATGAACTGGGTCTGGCAGAAGGGTTACTTCCGGACTGTCGCGCATGAGGATCTGGAGCCTGGTCACGTATTGAAGCAACATTGTTTCTACGATGCCAGCACCGAGGGCTACGTGGACGAAAACGACGACATCATTCCGGAGCGGGTGGAGCCGTGCGGATGGTTCGCCCTCACCAACTTCGAGCACTTCCAGTACGAGCTGGACGAAGCGCTCGCAGGGCGCCCGGTGTCCGGAGCACACGCGCGGCAAGCAGGTGACTGAGCAACTCGGCCCGGACATGGACAGGGCGTTTCGATGAGTTCATCCGGGTGTTCGCGGAGGGTGCCACAAGGGCGCAATTGGACATCGTGGAGCGCACCCGCGAGCTGCGAACCATTCCGCGAAGCAAGGAACTGATCGCAGTACGCAAAGACCTGGACGAGGAAGGGCGCCACGCCGACGGCCTCGTGCAATGGGGGGCGACCGAAAACGCCGACCTGCTTACCGTCGACGGTCGTTCCGTTCTTCCCGCCCGACTTCCCGGGTGATCAGCCTGAGTTCTTCACGACCCCTTACGGATGACCCGGCCGTGGCTCGACCCCCACCTCTGTCCCACCGCCCCAGTGGCGTCTCGCTGCTCAGCGGTTGACGGCCTGGATCTCCTGGACGACGACGTTCTGTTCTCCGCCGAAGTCGCCGTCGGGCAGGGGTTGTTCCCCGGTCACTCCGGTACCGGTCCAGTGGATCTTCCAGGTGACCGTGGCCTTCAGCTGATACGAGCCGTTGCCCGACGAACGCAGATACTTGACCCCACAGGGGGGCGTCTCATCGGCCTTGCCTTTCGCGTAAGGCTCACCGATGCTGCCGTTCACGGCCTCGCACACTCCGGAAGCGGGATAGGTCTGGGCGTCTGCCGTACCCGGGTCGATCTGCACCGAAACCGGCTCCGCCGTGGTGGTCGCCTTGACGCCCAGCAGAGGCACCGAAGCCGTCACCGACACGGGTTTGAAGTCCGTTGCGTCGAGCCACGCCCAGGTCGGAAGGTTCACCTTGGTCTCCCCTGCCGGCCTCAGCTCCACTTCCGTGGTGGGGACGCGTATCTCTGCGTAGGCGAGCTGGGCGAGGACCTCCGGCGTGATCGCCTGCGGGATGTCCGCCGGCGGATCGTCACCGGTGTCCACCCAGAAGGTGTCCTTATTGCAGTCGAGCGCCCCCGGGTCACCCTCCCGTCCAGGCGTGACGTAGGAGTCCCACCAGTAGCCCTCGCCGGCCTTCTCCTTGTTGAAGTCCTTGTACGGCTTCCCGTTCACGTACTTGTCGCGCTGCTCGGCGTCCCACTGGTAGCCCGTGGACTCGGCCTCCCAGACGGGCTCCTTGGCCTTCTTCAGCTGCTCCGGGGTGTACTTCGGGGCGTAGTAGCAAGCAGGCGGTGTCCAGTTCGTCGCAGCGGCCACCCGGCCCACGGACGCCCCCGAGCCGTTCTTGGAACGGTCGAAGACGACGGCACCTGCGGTCGCCGAGACGGACTGGTCTCCCTTGCCCCCGTCCACTTGGGTCTCGGACCCTGTGCCCGCCCCACCCGGCACGATGTCAGCCCAGGCTGTCGGGCTCGAGGCCAGCACCGTGATACCCGCCAGCACCACCGCGCATACCGACCCCCTCACTACGGCTGGCACTGGGCCGCCCCCCTGGTGGAAAGGATCTGTGACGTCTGCCAGACGCCGTCGGCATTCTTGTCGAGCCTGGTGTTGTACTGGACGTAACTGTTCTTCGTGACCGGTGTCTTCGCGACCTTGCCGGTCTTCTTGTCCTTGCTGAAGCCCTTGCTCTCGTCCGCACAGAACGTGAGGACGGCTGAGGTCTTGTCCCTGAGTTCCACCTTGCGGTCGAAGTAGCGGACCTGACCGGTCACGGTGGCATTGGCCTTTTCGAACTGCCCGACCCACGACACTGCCGCTTCCAGGGCCTTGCCCGTGTTGTAGAAGCCGAGTGCCTTGCCCTCAGGGTCCGTACCCGCGATAGCGGCGTCGACGGCACGCATCCGCTCCGCGTTGTCGGCGAGAACAGCGTCCTTCACCGGGTCTCCGGTCTCAGCGCCCTCGAAGGTCAGCTTCAAGTCCGACGGCAGCTCCACCCTGGGGCGCTCCGCTGCCGCAGCGGACGAGGAGGACGAAGTCGGCGAAGCGGACGGCTTGTCACCCGTGTCCGCTCCCGCGATCTTGTCCTCCCCCTTGCCGGAACTGTCGTCGCTGCCGCAGGCGGACAGCGTCAGGGCCGCTGTGGCGGTCAGCGTGAGCGCTGCGAGGAGGGCGGGGCGGCGGCGATTCACTGTCGGCTCCTGGGTGGGACGAGGCTTCTCTTCAGCGAAGCAACGCTATCCACCGGGTTCGAGCGACACCAGGGCAAATCCTGTCTCCCCGAGGTGCTCGGTGAGTCCGAAGCACCGGTACGTGTGGCTTTTGGGGCCATAACGGTTCCGTAACGCACCGGAAGCAGTAAAGGGGTTCGCCTGCCGACCGGTCCGGGGCGGATACCTTCGGGAGGCGGTGGGGTCGTAGGGAGGGTGTCTGTATGGGGCGGTGGCGGGACGGGGTGGGGGCTCTGGTCGTGGTGGGGGCGGACGGCGGGGGCGTTCGCGTGCCGTTGGAGATCGCCAGCTCGTACCGGGCGCGTACCAAGGGGCTGTTGGGGCGCGACTCGGTCGACGGGGCGATGCTTCTGAGCCCCGCCGGCAGTGTGCACACGTTCCGGATGCGGATGGCCATCGACGTGGCCTATCTCGACCGGCGGCTCACGGTCATCGCCGTGCGCACGATGCGGCCGGGCCGGCTGGGGCTGCCGCGGCTGCGGGCACGGCATGTGCTGGAGGCGGAGGCCGGGGCGTTGGGTGAATGGGGTGTGCGGGTGGGGGCGCGGGTGGAGGTCGTGGAGGGGCCGGCAGCGTCGGCCGGCGGAGCCGGTCGGCAGGACTAGTCGTCCGTGACGTCGACGGCGTAGTCGCCGCAGCCCTCGAAGATGCTCGGGGTGCCGTGTGTGATCACGAGCATGTAGGAGGTCGGCACGAGGGCGCAGTCCTTCTCCTTCCACTGCACGGCGAAGACCGTCCAGATGACGATGAGGACGACGACCACGATGGACGGCACGCTCCGCGTCGTGTGCCATGGGCCGTCACCGTTCCCCGGGCGGGGGTCGCCGGGGCTCCGTGGCGGTGGTCCGCTTCGGGCCGGCGAACGTTCCCAGGGGCGTCTGCCCTCGGGCTCCCCCGTGTCGTTCGGTGTCATCTCTTGGGCTTCTCCCCCGCTCGGTGCCGTGGTTGCGCCGCTTCACTGTGCCGGGGAGCGGTGTCCCGGTCCTCAGTGGGGAGTGCAGGATTGCTTGTCGCGGAGCGCAGTGCGGGCTTCGGTCGGGGCGATGCCGTACGCCTCGCGGAAGGTGCGGCTGAAGGCGGCGGGGTGGCGGAAACCCCACCGGGCGGCGATCTCGCCGATCGTGTGGTGCCGTAGGCGCGGATCGGTGAGGTCGGTCCGGCTGCGTTCGAGTCTGCGGCGACGGATCGTGGCGCTGACCGTTTCGGGCTCCTCCTCGAAGAGGGCGTGCAGGAGGCGCACCGATATGTGGTGGTGTGCGGCTATCGCAGCCGGGCCCAGGTCCGGCTCGTGCAGGTTGTGGTCGATGAAGGCGTTGATACGGGCCAGGAGCACCCGCTTGCGGCTCTCGACCGGCAGCGCCGGAGCACTGCCGAGGCGGGCGGCGAGGAAGGTGAACGTGAGTTCCAGGGCCATGGTGCCCAGGCGGCGCAGCTCCGACGGGCCGCAGTCCGCGGCGTTCTCGCGCAGACCCGCCAGGTAGGAGGTGAGCAGCGCGCCCGAGCCGGTGCGGGCGGTCAGCGGCGTGGCCACCAGCCGGTCCGTCTTGTCGCTGGGCAACGGCACAGCCGTGCGGGGCAGCCGCAGCATGCTCACCCGCGAGTGGCGGCCATGGTCCTGGAACTCGCAGGCCAGGGGCTGCGACGTGTCGAAGAGTGCCACGTCTCCGGCCTGGAGCAGGGCGTTGTTGCGGCGCTGCTCCAGACCGACGGGGCTGCCGTGCACGAGGAAGAGGTAGTAGTTCCCCGGGTCGGACGAGCGGACGTGGTCCGCTGTCCGGCGCGCGGACATCGGCGAGAAGGAGAAGGCCGAGAACTCGGTGTCCACGAGTTCCACCGTGGTCACCTGCCCTTTGAAGTGGTGGGCGTGCTCGCTCGTGATCGAGACCGGCATCACGTCCCTGCTGACCATGTCCCTCCACCAGCCGAACCCTTCGGGTCCACTGACACTGTCCGTGGAGAGGAACACCGAGGCCCCGGCCCCGTTCTTCCCCACCGTTGTCCCCCGTTCCATGCCCCATCCCCCCCGCAGCAGTCGCACCTCTGCCGTCATTCTCCGACTCCGGCCCGCGCTGCGGGAGCACTGGACCGGACAGTTCGGGCGGGGTGCGCTCATCGTCAAGGAAGTCTGCGCGCTCGGTCGAGGACAGAGGCGCGAGTGTGTCCGACAGTAGTGAGCCCGGTCGGTGACAGAGAGGCGTGGTAGGGCAGTTGAGCAGTTCGAGTGGGGGCGCCGCCTCGCCGGGGCGGCGGATGGGGGAGGTGGCGGCCGTGGTCTCTGCGATCACCGCCGTCGCGGGGCTGCTGCTGGCCGTCTTCGGGATACCGCTGGTAGGGGGCTCTTCGCCGCTCGGTCGGGGAGTCGCGGCCGACGCGGCGTCGACCTCGGATTCGGTCGCTGCCGCGTCGCCGTCGGCATCGCAGTCGCCGTCGGCATCGGTATCGGCATCGCCGTTGACTTCGCCGTCGGCTTCGGCGTCGGGTTCGGGGGAAGCTTCGGCATCGGCGTCCGTTTCCGCTTCTGCTTCGGCACCCGCCTCGTCCTGTTCGCCTTCGCTGCCCAAGACCTGGCGTCGAGTCAGGGAGACCGCGCTGACCGCCTGCTTCGGGCGGCCGGACGGGTGGGACGAAGTGCCCGCCAGTGAGGTGCAGAGCACCTGGCGTTCGCCGGACGGCGCGTACGACATGAGCCTCAAGCGGGACAGGTCGTACGGGTCGACTCCGCAGGCCGCCTCGGCGGGGCAGCTGGCCTGGTACCGCGACACCGCCGAGTCGTCCATGGCGGACCTCGAGGTCACCACGCACAAGACGCGCCAGAACGGCCGGGACGCCCTCTGGCTGGAGATCGACTACCACTGGGCGAAGCAGAGCGAACCCCACAAGCGCCTGGAGCTCTTCGTCGCCGGGCGGGCGGGTTACGTGTACCAGTTGCTGGTCGACACCGAGGCGACCGCGCAACGCCTCGCCGAGCAGGCCCGCTTGTTCGCGACCGCACGGGAGAGCCTGCTGATCGACGTCACCACGGCGTGACGTGTCCCAGGGGGCTGGCTCAGGGCGAGGACGAGACGATGTGGAGGAGCGCCGTGCCGTCCGTGCCCGTCGTCGCCTGGATCACCACGGCGCCGGGCTGCGGGCTCGGGCGGGTGGGGTCCAGGGCGCCGCAGGAGTTGCCGCTGCCGCCTTCGCGGAGGTACGTGAGACAGCCCTGGCCGGGGCCGCTCGCGCCGCCCTCGGAGCGGTTGTCGCCGGACGTCACCGCGTACTCGATCTCGTTCGGGCCGACCTTCGTCACCGACAACGTTGCCCGGCCGGCGTCGCCCGGTGCCGGGAAGCGGATGGTCACGGGCTCGGTCACCGCGATCTCGCAGTTGCCGTCGGCGCAGGCGCCCGCGTCGCTGCCGTCCGCGGCCGGCGAAGAGGAGGGCTGGGGCGCGGGGCGGGACGTCGTGGGGCGGTCCCGGGGCGTGGCGGGTGCCTCGTCGTCCGCTTCGTCCGTGTTGCCGCACGCGGTCGTTGTCAGGGCCGTCAGCGCCGCGAGGGCCGTCAGGAGTGAGCGGGCAGGACGGGGGCGATGGCGCATGTGCCTCCTCATGGGCCTCAAGACTCCGAGCGGGGGAAGGAGACCTCGACCCTGCGGTTCTTCTTGCGGCCGGCCTCCGTCGAGTTGTCGGCGATGGGGTATTGCTCGCCGTAGCCGCGGACCTCGTAGGTGATGCCCGCGTCGTTGAGGGACTGTGACAGCACGTCGTGTACGGCGTTGGCGCGCCGTTTGGAGAGCGCGTCGCCGTGGGTGGAGGAGCCGAGGTTGTCGGTGAAGCCGAAGACGCGGACCCTGGTGGCGTTCTGGGTCCTGATCTCGTCGGCGATGCCTCTGATGCGGGACTTGGCCTCGGCGCCGAGCTTGGAGCTGTCCTTGTCGAACAGCACCTCGGCCTGGAGCGCGAGTGTCACGCTCGTGTTGGTGTCCTCTCGGCGTTCGTCGCCGCTCTGCTCTTCCACCACCGACTTGATGTCCAGGACCTTCGCCTGGGCGAGCGTGGCCCCGTCCGGGAGCTTCAGGTCGGGGTCGTTGGGGTCCACGTCCACGGGGGCGGAGGCGGAGGGTTCCGTGCCCGGGGGGTCGTTGGGGTCGTCGTCGGCGTGGGCGGTGGTGGTGCCGTAGAGGGTGGTGGCGAGGACGAGGGTGAGTGCGGCCATCAGGCGTGGGGGTGAGGTCATGGTGTGCCTCACCCGGAGATGGAGATGGTCGCGCTGGCGAAGGTCGGCAATTGGAAGGTGACCTTTGTGGTGTCCACAGCGGGAGCCGGGAACTGCATGAAGACAGGAATGGACGCTCCGGCTTTGATTCTGGGCATGTTCGTGGTGGTCAGCGGGCGGCCGTCCGTGTCGCGCAGTACGTAGTAGCGCTTTTTCTTGGCGGGATCAACGAGAGTTGCCCCACCCAGCGACGAACCATGCCTGATGATCTCTGTCTCGTCTCCCGCCGTACGTACGGAGACGCGCGCAGGCTTATCGCCGTCATTCTTCAGCTCGCCGCTGACGGTGACGAAACCTCCGGCGTCTCTCGTGGCCGAGGTGAGCTTCAGAATGAGTCCGTCTTCTCCCTTGACTTCGGCCAAGGATTCATCCGCTCCCTCTTGGACGCTCGGATCAGAGCCGGTGCCCTTCGAAGCAGATGCCGAGGTTGACGCCTTCCCATCCCCGCCCTCGCTCCCGCTGCAGCCGACCGCAGTAAGGGCGAGGCCAGCAGCGACAGTCACTGCGACCATCACCTTGCGGGCCCTGGTGGTGAACCGAATGTTCATGACCCTGCTTCCCTCATCCTCGTTCTATTAGTCGGCCAGGTGGACGTCAAACAGCTCATCGGCCGTCGGCAGGGCATCCAGATCCTCCGGATCGAGGTCCCATTGCTCGTCTCCGCATGCGAGTTTCAGCAAGTCGTCGGCCCCTTGCTTTTCTACGGGAGGCTCAGGTGTGCATCGGGCATCGATCACGGCAGTCGCGGAGGCCTTTGACCTCTTGGCCTCTGTGCCAGGCACGATGGAGTCCCCCACGGTCTTGTTCGTCTCCACCTCTACCGTGAAGCCGAGCAAGCCTTCTGGACGGCATCTCAGCGCTCGGGCGTCGTTGCGCGCAGCAAGCTGCTCGGCGCGCCAGCACGAAGGCTCCAAACCCGCCACGTCACCCTCGAAGATGCGCTTCCATTTACTCGGATCGAGGATCTCATCGACCCACATGTCCGCAAGCTGGTCGCGGGTGTCCTGAGCAGCCGCGAGAGCCGCGGCGTCGGCGGCTGTCTGAGCACCGTTCCGGTTCGCCGAGGCCTGACCGACCGCAAGGTAGGCGAACGCGAGAAGGAGCAGACCTCCCACCACTGTGATGTAGATGGGAAAGGCCTGCCCCGCGTCCACGCACTCGGGGCGGCGCCTCAAGCGCCGGTGACCTCGTCGATCTTGTCCACGATCGCGTCGTAGATCGACTGCCCGATGTCCGTCCCCGTGATCGCCAGTACGATCGCCACCACGACCGCGATGATGCCCAGGTACTCCACCGCCGTCTGGCCCCTGTCGTTGTGGGCGGTGGTGCGGGAGTGCAGGTAGGCGGCGGCGGTGTGAAGCCAGTTGGTCATGGTGTTCCCCTCCAGGGTGGGCGGAGCCGTGCGGGTGGGCGGCGGGGATCTGCTGGCTGGTCATGCCGGACGTCACGGCGTCCACGATCTCCACCTCCCTTGCGCTCGGTCGGGACCTCGGCCTGTCGGGAGAACCAGGCAACGACTGTCCCACAGCTGATTGCATGTGCGAAAGGTTTTGCGCGAAATGGGCCCTACTAGACCTAGTTTCATCGGTTGTTGACCTTGCCGGTACGTGTGCAGTCGCACTCTTATTGTTTACGCTCACCTCCCCTACTCGCCCGTGATCGTGCCGAAGTCCGTCCCCGAGCCCAGGATCAGGCCCGCGCCGAGGAGGATCATCGTGGCCGGGACCATGAAGGTCGTGATCATCAGCGTGGCCTTGGGGACCGCGCGGGCGGCCTTGCGGCGGGCGTTCTGGGCGTCCGTGCGGCGCATGTCCTTGGCCAGGGAGACCAGGGTGTCGACGATCGGTGCGCCCAGTTCCTCGCCCTGCTGGAGTGCCGTCACGAACATCGCCACCTGTTCGGAGTCGTTGCGCCGGCGCAGCTCCGTGAAGGCCTCCCGGCGGCTCATGCCCAGGTCCATCTGGCGGAGCGTGATGCGCAGTTCGTCGGCCCACGGGCCCTCGTAGCGCGTCGACACCCGGTCCAGGGCCTGGCGGAAGCCCAGGCCGGCGCTGACCACGACGGCGAGGACGTCCAGGAAGTCGGGGAGGGTGCGCTCGATGACGTCCTTGCGGATGCGGATCGCCGACCAGATGCCCACCTCCGTCCAGAACGCGCCGAAGGCCAGCAGCAGAAGGGCCACCACGTACTGGCCCCGGAGCAGGAAGACCAGGAAGCCGAGGGCGCCGAGGAAGCCGTAGACGGCGCGGCGGGCGGCGTAGCGGTCGATGGTGAGGCCGCCGGGGTTGCCGGCCAGGTCGATCCGGCGGCGGTACCTGGCGACCAGGGAGGGGCCCATCAGCCGCAGTACGGCGGGGGCGTAGCGCATGCCCATGCGGTCGATGAGGGAGTGCGCCGCGCCGGTGCGGGTGGCGCCGACCTCCAGTGCGAGGGCGAGGTCGTCGGGGAGCTTGGCGTCGGCCCGGTACATGCGGATGCCGGCGAAGACGCCCCAGACGCCCAGGGCCATGAGGAGGGCGAGGAGTATGCCGGGGAGTGCGGGGCCCATGTCGGTGTCTCCCCTTCTCAGACGTCGATGCGGGACAGGCGGCGGATGAGGACGAAGCCGACGGCGTAGAGCGCGAAGGCGGTGATCACCGCGGCCTGGCCGACCGGGGAGCCCGTCATGCGTTCCAGGGCGCCGTCCTTGACCCCGTTCATGAGGAGCAACGAGCCGATGCCCAGGACGGGGACGGCGTACGACGTCATCGTGACCTGGGAGAGCTGGGTGCGGACCTCGCGCCGGGTCTCCTTGCGTTCCTCCAGGGTCTCCGTCAGGTTGCGCAGCGCGCCGACCACCTGGCCGCCCGCGCGGTTGGAGAGCACGAGGGTGGTGACGAGGACGACCAGTTCGCGGGAGGGGAGGCGGCCGGCGAGTTCGCCGAGGGCGTCGTCCATCGAGGCGCCGATGGCGAGTTGGTCGGCCACCTTGCCGAGTTCCTCGCCGGCCGGGGCCTCCAGTTCCTCCGCGGCCATGCCGATGGCGGTGCGCAGGGCGAGGCCGGCCTGGGTGGCGTTGGCGAGGATGCGGGCGAGTTCGGGGAGCTGGTTGATGAACTTCTCGATGCGTTTCTGGCGTTGCCAGTTGAGGAACTGGATCGCGACACCGATGCCGAGCAGGCCGGCCAGCGGGCCGAAGAAGGGGGCCAGGGCCGCCTGGCCGATCAGCCACAGGCCGGCGACGGTGGCCAGCATGTAGGCGAAGAACTCCCCGGGTGTGACGTCCAGGCCCGTCGCCCCCAGGCGCAGTTCGAGCTTCCTGCCGAACGCGGTGCGGCGCAGGCGGCGGTCCAGCCCCGGGAAGCGGCGTCGACGTCCGGCCACCGGGGTCCCGCCGGTCGCGGTGAGGCGGTCGACCAGGGCCGCGCGCTGGGCCTTTCCGGCGGCGTACGAGTGCAGTCCGACGACCGCCAGGACGCAGGTCAGCAGGGTGATGCCGGTGGTGAGCGTGACGAGCGTGTCCAGTTCCATCGGGCGGTCCTACCTGGCTTCTCGGGTGGTGAGCTGGTCCGGTGTGTGGGCCACGCCGAAGGCCTGCGGGATGGGCTGGCCCGCCATGTAGAGGCGCTCGGCGGTGCGGTGCGGGAGGGGGTGGTACTCGTACGCGCCGACGACGCGGCCGTCGGCGGCCATCGGGCGGGCGTTGAAGCGGGCGACCGTGGCCAGGCGGTACGGCTCGCCCCCGTGGCTGGCCAGCAGGGCGATCTCGGTGATGCGGCGGGCGCCGTCGGCGAAGCGGGTGAGCTGGATGATGACGTCGACGGAGCTGTTGATCTGGTCGTGCAGCGCCACGAAGGGGATCTCGACGTCGGACATCGAGGCCAGGGTCTGCAGGCGCATCAGGGCGTCCTCGGCGCTGTTGGCGTGCACGGTGGCCAGCGAGCCGTCGTGGCCCGTGGACATGGCCTGGAGCATGTCCAGGGACTCGCCGCCGCGTACCTCGCCGACGACGATGCGGTCGGGGCGCATGCGCAGCGAGTTGCGGACCAGGTCGCGGATCGTGACCCGGCCCTGGCCCTCCACGTTCGGGGGGCGGGACTCCAGGCGGATGACGTGCGCCTGCTGGAGCTGGAGTTCGGCCGAGTCCTCGATGGTGATGATGCGGTCGGATTCGGGGATCAGGCCGGAGAGGGCGTTGAGGAGGGTGGTCTTCCCGGTGCCCGTCGCGCCCGAGACGATGATGTTGAAGCGGGCCTGCACCAGCCCGGCCAGCAGGTAGAGCATGTTCTCGTCGAGCGAGCCGAGGCCGATCAGCTCGTGCAGGGTGAAGGAGCGCGGGAAGCGGCGGATGGTGAGGGTCGCGCCGGTGAGGGAGAGCGGCGGGATGATGACGTTCACGCGCTCGCCGGAGGGCAGCCGGGCGTCGACCATCGGATTCGACTCGTCCACGCGGCGGTTGACCGTCGAGACGATCCGCTCGATGGTCTGCATCAGCTGGTCGTGGGAGGCGAAGCGCAGCGGCAGCTGTTCGACGCGGCCGGCGCGTTCGACGAAGATCGCGTCGGGGCCGTTGACCATGATCTCCGTGATCGACGGGTCTTCGAGGAGCGGTTCCAGGATGCCCAGGCCGAGGGCTTCGTCGACGACCCGGCGGATCAGCTGGGAGCGTTCGACCGTCGACAGGACCGGGCCCTCGCGGCTGATGATGTGCCCGAGGACCCGCTCCAGGCGGGCCCGGCGCTCGGCCGTCGCCAGCGAGCTCATCTCGGCGAGGTCGATCTCCTCCAGGAGCTTGGCCCGGTAGGAGGCGACCAGGTGTCCGTCCTCGCCCCGGCTGCCGTGCTCCTCGGGCGAGTGGATGCGTGCGCGCAGGCTCATGCGTCCTCGGCTCCTCGGTCAGTGGTCCAGCGGCATGGTGGCGGTCCGGGTGGCGTCCCCGAAGTCCCAGCCGGGGACGATCGAGGGGATGTGGACGGTGGCGGTGACCGTCACCTCGTCGCCGCCTTCCGCGGGCGGGCAGTCGGTGCGGTCCGCCAGCCAGCTGCTGACGGCCGCCGCGCACGCCGCCTGCGCGCTCTGCTGGAGCGAGGCGCCGCGCGCCCCGGCGCGGGCCGCGGTGCCGGCCTGCTGGGCGGTGTACGCGATCAGGCCGAGCTGTACGACGGCCATGCCGACGAGGACCAGGATCGGGAGGAATCCGAGGTACTCGATGGCCACCTGGCCCCGGTCCCCGGCTCGTCCCCTGCGGGAGTCTCGCCCCCTGCGGGAGTACGGCATCTCAGTCGTCCTCCTCTTCCACGGCCCCCGCGTGTCCGTGCACGGTGAAGGGGACGCTGAGGGTGCCCGGGAAGAGGAGGGGGACCGAGATGTGGACGTCGGCGGTGACGTAACCGCCCGCCGTGCCGCAGTCCACCCGGGCACCTCCCTCCCAGGAGCCCGGCAGCTTGTCCAGGCCCGCCTCCTGGCAGGCCCCCTGCCGCGCCCCGCGCCCGGCGGCCGTCGCCGCCCGCACCGCCTCGTCCGCAGCATTCCCCGCGAGCGTGTACGTGTATCCCACGAGCACGAGCTGCCACAGCACCACCAGCGTCGCGATGATCACCGGGGTCATGCCGAGGAACTCGATGGTGACCTGGCCGCTCTCCCGGTCCCCGGGCGGCTTCCTGGTGCGTAATCCCCTCACCCCGCACCGTCCTTCCGCCGCCTGAAGCCGGCCGGGCCCCGGTCGCCCCGGTCGCCCCGGTCGCCGCGGAAGCGCCCGTGGCCATGGCCGTGGCCCTTCCGGCCGCCCTCTGGTGCGCCGGCCACCAGGCCCAGTTCGCCCGCGAGGGCCCACAGGGCCTGCTTCACGGTGCTCTTCGCGTCCAGTTCGTGGACGCGGCCCGCGTCCACGGCACCTTGGAGTTCCTTGAAGTTCGCCGGGACGGTGGTGGCGGCGATCGCCGTGCCGGTGATCTTCTGGATCAGCGGGGGCTGGATCTCCGTACTCCGCGTGTGCCGGTTGACGACCACGGTCGTCTCCTGCGCCTTGCGGATCTGCAGCCGCTCCCACATCCGCACCGCCCGCTTGGCGCCCCGTACGGCGACCACGTCCGGGGTGGTGACCAGCAGCGCGGTGTCGGCGGTCTCCACGGCGGCCGCGCCTGCCCCGCCGAGCTGGGCGCCGCAGTCGATGACGACGACCTCGTACCGGGAGCGCAGGGCGGCGACGATCTGGCGGGCTGCGCGGTCGGTGACCTCCTCGCCGCGTTCGCCCTCGCCGGGGGCGAGCAGCAGGGCCAGGCCGCTGTCGTGGCGGAAGACGGCGTCGGCCAGGACGCGCGGGGAGAGGTCCGTGATGGCGGCCAGGTCGGCCACGGAGCGGCGGAACTGGACGTCCAGGTAGGAGGCGACGTCGCCGGCCTGCAGGTCCATGTCGAGCAGCGCCGTGGACCGGCCGGACGCCTGTGCCGCCAGGGCGAGTTGGACGGCGGTCAGGGTGGCTCCCACGCCGCCCTTGGCGCCGCTGACGGTGACGACGGTGCCGCCCGCTCCGGTGAACACGTCGACGGCGCCGCCGAGGTGCCGGCGTACGCCTGCCGACCACTGGGCCACCGCCTGGACGCGGCTGGCGAGTTCCTCGTAACCGAGCGGGAAGGCGACCAGGCCGCGGGCGCCGTGGTCCATGGCGGCCTGGAAGAGGCCGGGGCCGGGGTCGGAGGTGACGAGGATGACGCCGACGGCCGGGAAGCGGAGGGCGACCTCGCGGATCAGTTCCAGGGCCGGGACCGGGCCGATGCGCTCGTGGACGACGACGACCTCGGGCAGTTCGTCGACCGACTCGGCGGCGAGCCGGGCGAGGGTGTCGACGAGCTGGGTGGAGTCCGCGACCGGGGCGACCGGTTCGGCGTCCGGGAGCTGGCTGAGCAGCGACGTGAGGGACCGTACGGCGTCCGGGTCGCCGACTGCCGGGAGGATCCTCGTGGCCATACGGCTCTCACTTGTCCTTCGCGAGTTCGTACGTCCGGTCCTTGTCGGGGACCGTGGTGTCGCCGCCGGGGGCCACCAGCGCGAGCCGGACGCGCCGGGCGAACGACTCGGCGTAGGTGATGCGCTGGGCGTCGATGGTGGACAGGGCGAAGGTGATGGGGACGGCGTCGGTGGGCTCGCGGTCGCGGCTGTCCTCGTCGGGCTCCAGCGAGGTGAGTTCGCCGACGTCGATGACCCTGGCGTTGGTCACGATGATCTTCGACTGGTCGGGGTCGCCCTCGCGGGGGCCCTCGAAGGTGGCGTACACGTTGACGGTGGAGCCCGGGGTGATCTTCCCGGCGACGCCGGTCGCCGCGTCGATCATGATGGCGACCTCCTGCTGTCCGGGCCGCAGGGCGGGCGTGTCGACGATCATGTCGCTCTGCAGCAGCGAGCCGGCCTTCAGCTTGGTCACGGCTGTCTTCCCGCGGACCTCGGACAGGTCGGTGACGGCGTTCTCGGACAGCCAGCGCTCGGGTATCTCGATCTTCTCGAACTGCGTAGCGCCGAGTTGCGTGTAGGGCTCGATGTCGCTCTTCAGCCGGTACGCGGTCACCTCGGGGCCGACCTTGGACTTCACGTCGTTGATGACGGACAGCACGCCGGCGAAGGCGCCGAGGGCGCAGAGGACCGAAAGGATCAGCAGGATGATGCCGCGGCGCTGACGGGAGTTCATGGGCCGTGCAACCTCATTGGGGGGTCGGATGTCCGGGCGGACGGACTGGGCGGGCGGTCGGGGCGCTACGGGCCTACCCAGTCAGGGCCCGTCTCTCACGGCGGCGGCCGAGGGCGGGATCGCGGCGGTGGCCCAGCGACTGGCCCCGGCCACCGCCACGCCCGCTGCCGCTTCCGCCGCCGGTGTCGTCGTAGACCGGCGGTGTGGCGGAGCAGAACACGCAGCGGTCGCCGATGACGTCGATGCCGCACCAGTGGCAGGCGCTGCGCCGTACGGACGTGACCAGTTGGTAGAGGACCGAGAGGTCGGGGAGGTACGCGCAGAACTCGGTCAGCCGCCCCGTGCCCCACCAGGCGGCGGACTCGGCGGGCAGCGCCGCCTCGCGCAGCCCCTGCACGCGCCAGGACGGGGCGAGGGTGCCGGTGACCCAGTCGGGGGCGAGCTGGCCCTTGGCGACCAGCAGCCAGGTGCCGAACTCGGGTCCCTCCAGGGCGGCTCCGGGCCCGACCTTCACCAGTTGCGGCACGGGGTGGGCGACGACGCCGAACTGGCTGCCGGGCACCCAGGACCTGGCGTGCGCCTTCAGGCCCACGGGGACGTGGTCGAGCCGGGCGACCGAGCCGAGCAGGGCGCCCGCGTGGACGTAGTGGGTGAGCAGCCGGCCGGCGGAGGCGAGGACGCCGGGGCCGAGGTCGCAGGAGGCCAGCTGGCGCAACTGGCGGGCGAGTACGGCGATTCCGAGCGGTGGCAGGGGCGGCCGGAACAGGGCGATGCGGTCGGTCTCCAGGAGGGCGCGGACGGTGTGCAGGCGTCGTTCCACGCTCGCCGGGACAGCCTCGGAGCACACCACGATCAGGTGTCCGTGCTGGTCGACCAGCGTCTGGAGCTCGGCCAGCACCTGTTCCAGGGGTCGCCGGTCGACGTCCTGGAGCACGGCCGCGGGCAGCGTCCGTTCGTCCTGCGGCGGCAGTGCCATGTCGGCACTGGTCACGGCAATGGCAGTTGGCACGCGCGGCTCCCCGTCTCCCATGCCCGTCGGTCCGCCGGTATTACTCCGGCACACCCGGATGACTTCACTGCGTGACTACCTGAGCACTGTATCCACGCGTCTGTGACCGGAGAACAGCGTTTCTGTAGCTGTGGAACATCTTGTGTTGCACAAGGTGCGTCAAAACGGGGCAGGTTGAGCATTTTCGAGAGCGGGCCGACGCCCGGCCCCCGACCGCGAACTTGGTCCGTACCTACCTCTTGACACCTTCAATTGGTCTGGACCACCTTGTACCTCAACGGTGGCCACCGTCCCCCATTCCGCCCCACCTCACCCCCGGAGGCAGCAGTGGACCCCGTACGCAGACGGCGCGGAAGACGTCTCGGCTCCTTGACGGGCGCCGTCACCGCCGCGTTGGCACTCGCGTTCACGGCCGTCGGCCCGGCATCGGCCGCCGACGTCAACAACGCCAAGAACGCCGGTTTCGAGTCCGGGCTGAGCAGCTGGACCTGCTCGGCTAACAGCGGCACCACCGTCGCCTCCCCGGCGCACGCGGGCTCGGCCGCGCTGAAGGCCACCCCGGCGGGGCAGGACAACGCGCGCTGTTCGCAGAGCGTCGCGGTGAAGCCCAACTCGACGTACACGCTGAGCGCGTGGGTGCAGGGCGGCTACAGCTATCTGGGCGTGACGGGCACGGGCACGACGGACGTGTCGACCTGGACCCCCGACTCGGCCTCCTGGAAGCAGCTGAAGACCACCTTCAGCACCGGCTCCTCGACGACCTCCGTGACGGTGTACACGCACGGCTGGTACGGGCAGGCGGCGTACTACGTCGACGACCTGTCCGTCTTCGGCCCCGACGGCGGTGGCGGCGACGGGAACCCCGACCCCACGGTCCCGTCCGCCCCGGCCGGCCTGAGTGTCTCCGGTACGACCCCGAACTCCGCCTCGCTGGCCTGGAACACGGTGTCGGGCGCCACCGGCTACAACGTCTACCGCGACGGCACGAAGGTGACCGCGGTGACCGGCACGTCGGCGACGGTGACCGGCCTGGCGGCCTCGACCTCGTACTCCTTCCAGGTCACGGCGACGAACGCGGCCGGTGAGTCGGCCAAGTCGGCGGCGGTCACGGCCCGCACCACGGCACCGGACGACGGCGGCAACGGCGGCGACCTGCCCAAGCACGCGGTGACCGGCTACTGGCAGAACTTCAACAACGGGGCGACGGTCCAGAAGATCTCCGACGTGCCGTCCGCGTACGACATCATCGCGGTGGCCTTCGCCGACGCGACCACGACGCCGGGCGCGGTGACCTTCAACCTGGACTCCGCCGGGCTCGGCGGCTACACCGTCGACCAGTTCAAGGCGGACGTGCGCGCCAAGCAGGCTGCGGGCAAGAAGGTCATCATCTCGGTGGGCGGCGAGAAGGGCACCGTCTCGGTGAACAGCTCCGCCTCCGCGACGAACTTCGCGAGCTCCGTCCACTCCCTCATGCAGGAGTACGGCTTCGACGGCGTCGACATCGACCTGGAGAACGGGCTCAACCCGACGTACATGACCCAGGCCCTGCGCGCCCTGTCGGCGAAGGCCGGCCCGGCCATGATCCTCACGATGGCCCCGCAGACGATCGACATGCAGTCGACGCAGGGCGGCTACTTCCAGACGGCGCTGAACGTGAAGGACATCCTCACGGTCGTCAACATGCAGTACTACAACAGCGGCACGATGCTGGGCTGCGACGGCAAGGTGTACGCCCAGGGCACGGTCGACTTCCTCACCGCCCTGGCCTGCATCCAGCTCGAGGGCGGCCTCGCCCCGTCCCAGGTGGGCCTGGGCCTGCCGGCCTCCACCCGGGCGGCGGGCGGCGGCTACGTCTCCCCGTCGGTGGTCAACGCCGCCCTGGACTGCCTCACCAAGGCGACCAACTGCGGCTCCTTCAAGCCGCCGCGGACGTACCCCGACCTGCGGGGCGCGATGACCTGGTCCACCAACTGGGACGCGACGGCGGGCAACGCGTGGTCCAACGCAGTGGGGGCGCACGTGGACGCGCTGCCGTAGGTACGGCTGCACCGACCCTGTCCGTCTGAACCCGGCGACCCGGTTCCGGCCCCCGCCCACTGCCACGTGAGCGGGGGCCTCTCGCTGCGCGTCAGATCCGCGCTGCGGCAACCCAGGCTTCGGACCTTTCCAAACTCGGGCCGTTGACCTCGACAGCACCGGCGACGTACGCGAGCCATCGCAGCTCATCGCAGGCGAAGAAGGACTCGCCCCACGTGTCCACCCACAGCCGCACTTCACGATCACCCGATTGTGTAAGACCCCACCACGCCCAACCACGAAACTCGGATTCGGGATCGAATTGGTACAGCCACTCTTGAAGATCCCACGCCCCGCGTCCGACAACGGCCGTGTAGCGCTCAGCGCCGTGGACCGCGAAATCGGGGGCCGGGTCGGCACTTCCACGGGCGATGGAAACGAACCAATCGGGGATCGCGCCGACCGGTAGATCTTCACCTTCGAAAGGGTGTGAGACCGCCAGTCGGAGTGCGGGATCAAGCACGGACCGTACCCTGGCGCCAAATTCCGCGACCGGGCAACTGGTACGTACGTCGAATACGCCGACGACGGGAGGCGTCTCCTGCAAGGAAGGACGCCGCGACAACCGGAGCCGTTCCTGCTCGATGTCCTCGATCTCGTGCATCATGCGGAACTTCTCCTAACCTTCCTGAACAATTCTGCCTGGGTACTTCGCCACTTCTTCCCTGAACTCATTGAGCATTCCGCTGGGAATGCCGTACAAGTCGTCTCCCATGGTCGGATCCGAAATCTCCGGACAAATTCTCTTCATCTGTTTCCACTCGGCCTTACTGAACCCCAGACCGGGCTCCTCCTGCGGCACAGCGGTTCGCCTGATCTTTTCGCGGAACTCCGCCGATATCTGGAACTCGACAATCTGCCCGCCTTCTCCTCGGAACCGGACCGTATGCCCAACGTCTCCACTCAGGTTGACGTAGAGCGCACCCTTGCCGGTGATGGTGACCTTGCCATCTTCTCCGATGTGTATCCGTTTGCTCAGCGGGTGATCGGTCTGTTTGCGGAAGCCAGGGATCGTGTCCTCGCACCGAGGTGCCAGACCGAGGGGGTCCGTCCCGGTGTGCGGATTGTGGACGTAGGTGGACGGGTTGGGAGCCGGGGCGAGGCCGAGCGGGTCGGGGGTGAGGTAGCGCCCGGATTCCGGGTCGTACATCCGGTGGTAGTTGTGATGGAGACCTGTCTCAGGGTCGAAGTACTGGCCCGGAAAACGAAGCGGGGTGTAAGCCGCACCGTCAGCGGTCCAAGCCGTCTTGCCCCACACCGTGGCTCGTGTGCGCCAGGCAACACCCCCTGCGGCATCCAGGAGTTCGGTCGGCGTGCCGACAAGGTCCGTGACTATGGCGAAGAAGCGGGAGTCGATCTCTTCCGGTGTGAGTGCGTCGGCGCCGACTCGCTCGGTCTGGGCGATGGGGTGCAGCCCCTGGTGATCCCATGTGAGGGTGACGGGTCGGGGCAGGGACGCCCCCACTGTGGTCTCCTCGCAGAGAACGGCTCCGTCCCAGGTGAACTCCGTCCGCTCGGCAACGCCGACTCCGTCCGCGGTCAGCCGCAGTTTGGCCACGCGACGCCCCAGCGCGTCGTAGAGATAACGCCACTTGGTTCCGTCCGGTGCAGTGACCGAGACCAAGCGGTCTTCGGTGTCCCACTCATAGCGCCAGGTGTCCGGCTTGCGGGACAGTCGAGTCTTCTGCCGTAGCGTGATGCGCCCGGCACCATCGTGTTCGTAGCGGATGCTCCCGGCACCGGTGATCCGGGTACCGGAGTAGCTGCGAGAACCGGTCGCCTCGTGGCCGGCATGTACGGCAGGCCACTCGGCATCGGTCTGATTGCCGGCCTCGTCGTACGCGTAGCGCTCGGCCCAGTCCTCAGCCCGGACAGCTGTGACACGGCCGATCACGTCGAGCTCGAAATCTCGTACTCCGGCGAGGCGATCGTCGACGCGGGTGGGGTAGCCGTCCGCCCGATAGGTGTATCTGCGGCTCTGCACGGTCTCGCCCGCCGCGTCCTGCACGGTCTGACATGTGAGGCGCCCCAACGCGTCGAACGACTGAGCAATGGCGGAGCCGCCGATGAGACGTCCCAGCTCACGGCCCGCCGCGTCGTAGTCGAATGTGACCCGATGCCCGCCACCCGTGATCAGCCCGGCCCGCCTGCCCGCCGCATCGTAATTCCAGCGGCTGACCGCACCCATCGGCGTTACACGCTTCGTTCGGCGACCCAGCAGGTCGTACTCATAGGTGATGACTCGGCCATCGACCGTTTCGGAGAGCACACGCCCCGCGGGATCGTAGGAAACCAGCAGTTCTGAGTCCGCCGTCACTGCAGTGGCGATTCGTCCCGCCCGCGTGTAGGTGTAATCCGTACTCCGGTCAGGGGCCACCTTCCTGACGACGAGACCGAGGATGTTCCGCTCGAATCGCGTCATCTGCCCAACGGCATTGACGCTGGAGGCGAGTCGACCGGCCCTGTCGTAGGCATAAGAGACGACGCGCCCATCGAAATCGGATTCACTCACCAGTTGGCCGACTGCGTCGTGGACGTAGTTCCAGCGCAGCCCCTGGGAATTGGTGACCTCGATGAGACGCAATTCGGTGTCATAGCCGAAGGTGTGACGAGCTCCGTCCGGGCCCATGCGGGCTGTCATCAGGTCGAAGGGGCCGTACTCGAAACGGGTGAGTGCTCCGGTGGCGCTTCTGTGGCTGGTGCAGTTGCCTTCGGCGTCGTACTCCCAGCACTCGTCAGACCCATCAGCGAGCACACGTCGACTGAGCTTGCCCTCCGGGGTCCACTCCTGCCTGGTCACATTGCCGACGGGGTCGGTGAAGGCGCTCAGCCGGCCGAAGGCGTCCCGGCTGTATCGGGTGCGTCCACCGAGAGGATCAGTGATCTGGACGGGCAGTCCGGCGTTGTTGCACCGCACCTGCGTGCGGTTCCCCAGGGCGTCCGTGACGGAAGTCAGATGGCCTGAGGAGTTGTAGGTGAAACGAGTAGTGGCTCCCGCTGGATCGGTCACGGCGACGCGGTCACCATGACCGTTGTACTCCTGGTGCCACGTGGCCCCGTCAGGTCCCGTGACGACCACGGGCAGGCCATGGGCGTCGTATTCGGAGCTCAGCTCCGATCCGTCCGGACGGATCACACGCGTGACGTTGCCTCGCTCGTCGTAGACGTACCGTCGCTCGGCTCCGAGCGGGTCCGCGACGGCGACGAGTCGCAGGTGTTCGTCCCATTCCTGAGTCGTGACGTTACCCACAGGGTCCGTCTCGCGGATCAGACGCAGGGCCTCATTGTGCTCATAGACCCGAACGTGGCCGATGGAATCGATCACGCGGGTGGTGCGGGTGTCACTGTCATAGGAGAGGGCCGATGCAAGGAAGTCGCCCGTACCACCGGTCACCACCACGCGGCCGTATCCGTCGTACGTGTACCAGTACGTCGTGGCGTTGCGATCAGTCCAGGAGGTGACACGGCCTTCGGTGTCGTACGTGTAGCGGAGTGACAGGCCCGAGGAGTTGGTCTCCTCGATCAAGCGTCCCGCTCCGTTGTAGCCGAACGTGAGGAGAGTGACGCCCGGGCGGTCCAGGCTCTTGGGATCGAGGAGACGCAGACCTGTGATGCGCGAGAAGGTGGGGTCGTGATCCACAGCTATGTGGTAACCGCCCGAGTGGACCAACGCTGTGGGGATGTCGACGCCCTCGTAGACGACGGTGATGCCGTTTCCGTTGCGATCCCTCACGAACCGCAATGGCAGATCGACAGCCTCGTCCCCGGCAGCGGCAACTGGCCCGTAGAAGACGTACATGACGCCGGTGTCAGGGTCCGTGATGCGTACGGCGCCATCCGTCTCGTCGTCCCACGAGAGTGACAGCCGAGAGCCGGGGGTGTCGGGGCTCACCCCATCGTCCGTCTCCAGGGCGGGGAACGGGAAACGGAGACGGGCACCGTCCGCGGCCGCGTAGACGAAGCCCTCGCCGTCGGCCTGTACACGCTGGTCCAGGGTGGAAGCCCAGGACGGCCCGAACCAGCCGCCCCAGCGGTAGGAGGAGAGGTGGGTCCGCTCCAGGATGAGGGGAAGTACGCCTGGCAGCGACACGTCGGTGCGGGTCAGGACCATGTCGCCGGTGGCAACGTCGATGGGGTCTCGGACGAACTTCTTGATCTCGTTGCGGATCGAGGCGGGCAGCTTGTTGAAGCCCGGGTTGAGTCTCAGCCGCTCGAACGTCGCACAGTTCAGCTTCAAACCCTTGCTGAGCTTGGCCAGGTCGGCGGGCTTGAGTGCCTTCAACCCCTTGCCGAGGGCCTTGCCCAGAGCGCCGAAGCCGACGCCCAGCAGGGCGCCCTCGGTGAGGATGCCGGCGAGTTTCTCCGGGTCCTTGAAGGCTTCCGGGTCGCGCAGCAGCGTGTCGAAGGCGGAGAACTTCATGCCTTCCTTCGCCATCTTCCCGGCCGCCGCGACCCCGCGGATCTCCCTCAGCGTCTTCAGCGCCCGCTCGACCGCCCGGATGACCTCCATCACCCCGCGGATCGCGGACGCCAGGACGGTGCCCTCCTGTTCGATCCGGGCGACCAGCGCAACCACCTTCGCCGCCCGCGAGCCGGCCATCAGCGTCGAGACGACCGCCGACGTGCCGCCGGTGAGCACGGACAGGGCCAGGCCCGCGAGCTCCAGCTCGGCGATCTCGGCCAGGATGACGCCGATCTCCGAGAGCAGCTCATGCGCCTTGTCGGCGAAGTCGTCCAGTGCCTTCGCGCCCTCGCGGAGTGAGTCGGCCATCTCGGTGGCCTGTTTCTGGGCCGACTTGGCGCGCTTGTGGAGGGCCTTGGCCGCCTTGCCCTCCCACTCCACGTCCGCCAGCGACTTCCGCGCCGCCTCGGCCGCGTCGTCCAGGCCCTTGGCCAGCGCGCGCCACTTCTTGGCGAGCTCCCGGATACCGTCCGGGTCCACCGCCGGGTCTGTGATCCCCAAGAACTCCAGGCCGTCGGCGACCGTGTCGCCGAACATGTGGTTGAACTTGTTGATGTAGTGCAGCGGGTTGAGGTCGACCACGCCCCGCTCAGCCCTTCTTCGCCTGAGCCGCGGCGGTCAGCAGCACCTCGAGCAGGTCGAAGGCGTCGGAGACGTCACCCAGGAACTTCGCCTCGGTCTCCCACTCCTCGTCCAGCTGCTTCGTCAGCTCCGCAAGGGTGGTCATGCCCTCCTCTATGTCGTCCTTCGCGCCGAGGAGCGAACCCAGGGCACCGAGGGCCGACAGGTCGTGTGATGCGGACTCGAACTCCTGCAACGGCTTCGCCGAGTGGTGTCCCACCGCCCGCAGCCCCGACGCCGCCTTGTGCAGCGACGCAGCCTCTTTCGCCAGGTCCGCCATGCGGGCCCTCCCCCGTGATTCGCCCTGTGCACCTGCCAACGCGACGACCGTAGTGAGGGTGGTTCTACAGGAGGTATGGGCGGAGCCAAGGGACGGCAAAGTCCGCCTGTGACTTACGTCCTCAAGGCGCCCCGTACACCGCCGCGCTCGCCCGCGGCAGGGTCGCCCACATGCGTGTGCCGCCACCCGGTTCCCGCGCCTTGCCGAAGCCCCAGGTGCCGTCGCAGGCGCGGCAGACGCAGGCCAGGACGCGGAGGGCCGCGCGGCGGCGGGTGTCACAGGCGGTGGCCAGGTGAGGGCTGGTGTGGCGGGGGTGACTGTCGTAGGCGATCAGGCGGAGGGTGGAGAAGCGGTAGCGGAGCGTCAGGTAGTAGTTCGTGGACTCCGTGAATTGGCTGGCCACGGCCGTCAGTTCGCCTACCGCTTGCAGAGCCGGGTCCAGGATGTCCGTCAGGCCGTGCGCCCGCAGGACCTCCCGCGTCGTCGCCCGCGCGAGCGCTGCGCTGGCCAGTGCGGCGGGGAGCGTGAGGCTGTAGGCCAGCGTCTCGGGGACTTCATCCACGCCATCGCCAACGACCTCTAAGGAGACGCCCGATGAGCGACATCACATGGGAAGAACCCTTCTGCGGCGAGGGAAACTCCTGCTTCCGCCTCGGTACCGACGCCACCGGCAACGCCTACATCGCCATAGCCGGTCAGGAGGACATCCCCCTCACCGACAGCCGGGACGCCCTGCGTCGCATGATCCTCGACATCAAGGCCGGGAAGGCCGACCACCTGCTCTGAAGTCCATATGAAACATTTCCCGGGGTCCACCGCATCAATGAGGTGAAGGCGGCGTACATCGGGGGGTGGGGCACATGGGAACCGCGCGGCAGAGACGGGCGGACGAGTACGCCGAGTTCGCGGTGGCGCGGGCCGGGCACCTGTACCGGTCCGCGTGTCTGCTCACCGCCGGGGACACGCATCTGGCGGAGGGATCTCGTTCAGGAGACCTTCGGGCGGCTCTACGTGCGGTGGGGGCGGGTGTCGCGGGCCGAGAACCGGCCTACGCGCAGACCGTGCTCACCCGCGCCTTCCTCGCACACCAGCGGCGGCGCAGCAGCGGGGAGCGGGACCGACGTGTTCCCCGGTCTGCCCGGCGCCGGCGACGGGGACGCGTCCCTGCGGCTGACGCTGCTGGACGCGCTCGCGCGGCTGCCCGCCAAGGACCGGGCCGTCGTCGTGCTGCGGTACTGGGACGACCGCTCGGTCGAGCAGACCGCCGACCTGCTCGGCGTCAGTTCGGCGGCGGTACGGACCCGGTGCTCGCGGGCGCTCGGCCGGCTGCGGGACCTGCTGGGCGAGGACCTCTCGGAGTACGCGAGACCCCAGGCCTCCGCCGTCCGGGCCGCCGCCTGTCCGAGGCTCTCAACAGCTCGTCTCGACTCACTTTGTGGAAAGGGGGGTTCGCCATGCTCGAAACCGATCGTCCCGACCCCTTCGAGGACCGTCTGTCCGCAGCCCTGTGCGACGCCGGTGACGACTTCCAGGCCGATCGCGCGGCCTTCGTCACCGCCGGGCGTTCCCGTGGGCGGAGGGCTCTGCTGCGGCGCCGGACTGCAGTCGTGGGCGGAATGGCCGGGGTCGCCCTGGCCGGGGTGGGCGGGGCGCTGGTTCTCCCGGCGGACGACCCGGCCGCCCCCGCGCCGGCCATGGAGCAACTGCGGAAGGTCGCGCTCAGTGAGGAGTGGGACCGGTCGCGGTGCCGGCTGCCGGAGCGTCACGCGCCCGCTGCCCCACGGGCCGGCATGAGGCACCGATGTCCTCTTTCCCCGGGGGACGGGGGCCGTCGGCTCAGGGCAGCAGGCCGCCGTGCTTCTTCTCGAACTCCTTCTTCTGCTCCTCGTTCGGTGTCCCGGGGCGGTTCTCGCTGATCGGTTCCGGCGGGTTCCCCGGGGTGCCGTTCAGAGCCTCGTGCACATCGGTACTCATCCGGATGTGATCCGTGTCGAAGCTGTGCAGCGGGCCCCGGATCTGGACCTCGGCTCCGTTGAAGAACCCGACGTCGAGGTTGGGGCCGGCCACGACCGTCGCGACCAGGCCGACGAAGAAGTTCTCGTTGCTCCGCGTGTAACCCTGCACGTACTCGGCGCGATTGCGTTCGGACATCCCCCTCGTGGCGACGGCGGACGCGCGCGCGACTTGCTCGCTCGGGCTGAACGGGATGAACGACGTGTTGTTGGTCAGGTAGTCGGGAAGCTCTCCACTGCCGAGCGGGGGGATCACACCCCCACCGTTGACGTCGTGCCAGGTCTCGTGATGGCGTGGGATCCCGCGGTACAGGGCGAGGCCGCCCATCCGGTACTTCATCACATGCGGTGTGAGGTCGTCGTTGAGTACACCGTTCACGACGGCAACATCGTGGATGTACGCCCTGCCGCCCTGGGGCGTCCGGAAGACGTAGAACGCGCCCTGTCGCGTCATGGGTACTTCTTCGTCACCCACGCGCACGTTCACCTGCTGGGGCGCCGCCGGGCGGTTTCCGCTCACCGCGTTCTTCATCTTCTGGAACATGCGCTGCACCGGCGGCTGCGACCCGTGCCGCTGCCGCTGCCCCGCCAAGGACGCGGCGACGGCTGCGTTTCCCGCCGAGTTCTGGAGGTCCGACACCGCATGGGGCGAGAGGTCGCCCGCCGACCACGACTGGCCCGTCGTCGACGCGGCCTGGTCCGTCCGCACGACCGTGCCACGGTCCCCAGCACTGCGCCGGCCTGTGAGCTCGTAGTCGGACTGCCGGTCGTGTCCTCGCATGCTGTTCCCTCCGAGGGACGCCAGTGCCTGGCCCGGGTGGCCAGAGTTCTCCAGCATCAGACCTATACGACTCGTCGACACCCGGGAAGGACGGGACGAGCACCCTTCGGGACATGGCCGCGTGCCCGAAAGGACAGGCGTGGTCAGAAGAACTCCGACCACGGCTGGTCCCAGATCTGCTTCACGCACAGGACGAGGAAGAGCAGGCCGGCGACGGTGAGCATGCCGTTGCTGAGGTGGCCGTTGCGCCACTCGCGCGGGGTGCGGGAGGAGTTGAGGAGCCACATCAGGGTGAGGGCGAGGAAGGGCATGAAGGCGGCGCCCAGGACGCCGTAGATGATGATCAGGCGGAAGGGCTCGTCCTGGAAGAGCAGGACGATGGGCGGGAAGGTGAGCCACAGCAGGTAGGCGCGGAAGGCCCAGGAGCGCTCGCGGCGGCCCGAGGCCAGTTCGTCGCCGCGCGCCTCGCGTTCGCCCCGGCGGCGGGCCAGGAAGTCGGCGAACATCAGGCTCACGCCGTGCCAGACGCCGATCAGCGAGGTGAAACTCGTGGCGAAGAAGCCGATCAGGAAGAGCTTCCCGGTCGCCGTGCCGTACTCCTGCTCCAGGATGTCGCCGAGCTGGATCAGGCCCTTGTCGCCGCTCGCGATCGCGATGTTCGCCGAGTGCAGCAGCTCGGAGCCGACGAAGAGCATCGCGACGACGAAGATGCCGGTGGTGGCGTAGGCGACCCGGTTGTCCAGGCGCATGACCTTCATCCAGCCGGTGTTGGTCCAGCCCTTGGCGTTGACCCAGTAGCCGTACGCGGCCAGCGTGATGGTGCCGCCCACGCCGCCGATCAGGCCCAGGGTGTTGAGGACCGAGTCCTTCTCGTCCGGGAGGACCGGGAGGAGTCCGGCGAAGGCGTCGCCCAGGTGGGGCGTGACGCGGATCGCCAGGTACACCGTCACCACGAACATGACGCCCACCAGGACCGTCATGACCTTCTCGAAGACGTTGTACTTGTTGAACCAGACGAAGACCAGGCCCACCAGGCCGCAGGCGATGCCCCACCATTCGAGGCCCATCACGTCCGGGAAAAGCGCCTGGAGCGGGAGGGCGCTGGACGACATCGCCGCGGCGCCGTAGACGAAGCCCCAGATCACGGCGTAGATCGCGAAGAACCACGTGGTCCAGGAGCCGATGCTGGCCCAGCCGTCGAACAGGGTGCGGCCGGTGGCCAGGTGCCAGCGGCCGCACGCCTCGGCGAGGGAGATCTTCACCAGGCAGCCGATGACCGCCGCCCAGAGCAGGGTGTAACCGAAGTTGCTGCCCGCGATGAGGGTGGCCACGAGGTCGCCGGCGCCCACACCGGTCGCCGCCACCACGATGCCGGGGCCGATGTAGCGCCAACTGGACTTGCGGGGAGCCCGGTCGGCGCCGCCCGATACGCCTACGTCTGAGGTGTTGCCCGTGGTGTCCGCCATGGGGGTCAAGAAAGCCCATGGCCGCCGGTGCGACAAGAGGGCGTGCACGGATCTTCACCCGATGCGCCTACTCCGCGCGGGCCGTGGTCTCCTCGTCGTCCTTCGCGGCCCGGCTGTCGCCCTCGGCTCCGGCTTCCGTCCCGGGTTCCGATTCACCTTCCGAGTCGGCTTCCGAGTCGGCCGCGGCCTGCGCCTCGCCGTCCTCGAAGTACGCGTCCAGGACCTCGTCCAGAGCCGATTCCCACTCCGCGAAGCGGCTCCGGGACGCGGCCTCGATCTCGATCGGGTACCAGCGGCGGTCCGGCGTGTGCACCGTCACCGTGAACCGCTTGCCGAAGCGGCCGGTCTCCGTCTCCACGGCCCCGACCTCGTCCCAGCGGAACTCGCAGCTCTGGTCGTCCAGGGAGAGGCGTACGCCCCTGTGGTCGGCGACGATCTTCGCGCGGCGGTCGGCGGCCTCGAAGACGGGGCCGTCCACCGGGGCCTCGCTGTCCGGTTCCGCGGCGTCCTCGGCGGGCGGTTCGCCGAGGACCGAGGACGCCGAGGACTCCGTGGACTCCGAGGGCTGCTCGGTCTCCGCCTCGGCGTCGTCGACCGCGTCGGCCTCGTCGCGTCTCACGTCCTCCGGCCCGCCGGACACGGGTGCGGTGAGCCCGGGGATGAATGCCGGGTCGAATCCGGCGCCTTCCAGGGGCTGGCTCGTCGATCCTCTGCGCTGCTCCACGCGGGCAGTATGGTCGACGATCCTGTGTCGGACACAGCCAGCCCCGACTTCGTTATCAGACGCCTACACGAGCCGCCCGTACGCGTCGTACGGGCGGGCCCCGCCTACACGAACAGGCTCACCACCGCGGCCACCACGAACCCGGCGACCGACAGCACGCTCTCCAGCACCGTCCACGTCTTGAGGGTGTCCCGCTCGCTGATGCCGAAGTACTTGGCGACCATCCAGAAGCCTCCGTCGTTGACGTGCGAGGCGAAGATGGAGCCGGCCGAGATGGCCATGATGACCAGGGCGACGAACGCCTGCGAGTGGTCGCCCTCGGCGAGCAGCGGCGCCACGATGCCCGCCGTCGTCACGATGGCCACCGTCGCCGAGCCCTGCGCGACCCGCAGCACCACGGAGATCAGGTAGGCGAGGACGATCACCGGCAGGCCGACGTCGTTGAAGGTGTCGGAGAGTGCCTGGGCGACGCCGCTGGCCTTGAGCACGGCGCCGAAGACCCCGCCGGCGCCGACCACCAGCAGGATGTTGCCGACCGGCTTCAGCGAGGCCGTCGAGACGGTCTCCAGGGACTTGCGGGACCAGCCGCGCCGGATGCCGAGCAGGTAGTAGGCGAGGAGCAGGGCGATGGTCAGGGCGACGAACGGGTTGCCGAAGAACTCGATCACCGAGCGGAGAGTGGAGGGGTCCAGGGCGATGGAGGAGAAGGTCGCGGCGAGGATCAGGACCAGCGGGGTGCCGATGATGCCGAGGACCGTGCCGAGCGCGACGGGGCTCTCGGTCGGCGCGACACCGGCCTTGCGCTGCTCCTCGATGACGGCCTGCTTGGCCTCCTCGGCCGCCTCGACCATGTCCTGCGGCACCGGCACGAAGATGCGTCGGCCGATCCAGGCGGAGAACACCCAGGCGGCGAGGACGGCGGGGATGCCGCAGACGATGCCCATGAGGATGATCCAGCCGAGCTTCACGTTCAGCAGTCCGGCCGCGGCCACCGGGCCGGGGTGCGGCGGCAGGAAGGCGTGGGTCATGGACAGGCCCGCCAGCAGCGGCAGGCAGTAGAGCAGGATCGACTTGCCGGAGCGCTTGGCGGCGGCGTAGACGATGGGCGCGAGGACGAAGATGCCCACGTCGAAGAAGACCGGGATGCCGAAGATCAGGCCGGTGAGCCCCATGGCGAGCGGGGCGCGCTTCTCCCCGAAGAGGCCGAGGAGCCGTGAGGCCAGCACCTGTGCCCCGCCGCTGACTTCGAGGATCGCGCCGAGCATGGTGCCCAGGCCGATGATGATGGCGACGTGGCCGAGGATGCCGCCCATCCCGGACTCGATCGTGGAGACGGCGTCCGACTTCTGCACGGTGCCGAAGAGTTCGGTGACCGAGAGACCGGCGAGCAGGCCGACGGCTATGGAGACGGCGAGCAGCGCGACGAAGGGCTGCAACCGCGCCTTGATGATGAGGAAGAGCAGGAGCGCGATGCCGATGGCGGCGACGATCAGCAGACCGGCCGTGCCGTCGATCAGGGTGAGCAGCCCGCCGGTGTGGGGCGGCGTCTCCGGGGCGGCGGCGAACTGGAGAGTTGTATAAGACGGACAGGACATACGGGGGTCCTCTGGATAAGTACATGGAGCTTTCGGGCAGGGTGGAGCGCGGCACGGCGCCCCCGGGGGTGAGGGACGCCGTGCCGTTCACATGCAGATGGTCGGACGGGCGGGGAGGGGGGACGGTCAGCCCAGGACGGCGAGCGCGTCGATCTCGATGAGGAGGCCGGCCGGCAGACCGACGTACACGGTCGTGCGCGCGGCGGGCGGCTGGGTGAGGCCCTGCTCCTCGAAGTAGGCGTTGTAGATCTCGTTCATCTCGGCGAAGTGGTCCACGTCCGTGAGGTAGACGCGGATCATCATCACGTCGTCCCAGGAGGCGCCGCCCTCCTCCAGGATCGCCTTGACGTTGGCGAGGGTCTGGAGGGTCTGCTCACGCAGGGTCGGCCCGGCCGGGGTGGGGGCCTTGCCCTCCTCGTGGGGCAGGAAGCCGACCTGGCCGGCGACCTGGAGGATGTTGCCCTTCTTCACGCCGTGGCTGAACTTCGCCGGGGGGACGGTGTGGGTCGCGGGGGTGAGAGCGATCTTGTCGGTCATGCGGTGACTTCCTTGACTGGGGTCCTGCCGGAGTACTCGCCGCTGATGGCGTCCGCCGTACGGCGCACCAGCGGGAGCAGGGTGAGGAGTTCCTCGGCGGTGACGACCACGTTCGGCGCGGAGACCGACATGGCGGCGACCACCCGGCCGTCGGCGCCCCGGATGGGCGCGGCGACGCAGTTGATGGACTCCTCGTGGCCACCGAGGTCGGTGGCCCAGCCCTGTTCGCGCACCTTGGCGAGTTCCTTGAGGAACCCGTCGGCGTTCGGTGTCGAACGGGCCGTGTACATGGGGTAGTCGAGCTGCTCGGCCACGGCCCGCCGCTCGTTCTCGGGGAGGTCGGCGAGCAGCAGCTTGGCGACGGCCGCGACGGTGATGGCGACGGGCTTGCCGATCCGGGAGTACATGCGGACCGGGTAGCGGCTCTCGACCTTGTCGATGTAGAGGACCTCGTCCTCCTCGTGGACGGCGAGGTGGACGGTGTGTCCGACCTGTTCGTTGAGGCGTACGAGGTGGGGGTGGGCGATCTCGCGGACGTCGAGGTTCTCCATCGCCTCCTGGGCGAGGGAGATCAGCCGGGCGCCCAGGCGGTAGCGCTGGTCGGACTGGCGGTAGACGAAGCCGTGTTCGTGGAGGGTGCGCAGCAGGCGCAGGGCCGTGGACTTGTGCACGTCCAGGCGTTCGGCGACCCGGCCCAGGTCGGCGGGGCCCTCGGCGAGCAGCGGCAGGATGCTGAGCGCGCGGTCGACGGTCTGACTCATGGCGTACGTACCTCCTCGTCGGCCCCTCGGACGTCCTGTGTCCAGCCGGGGCCGAGTCGCAGTCTCCCCCACGCGCCGTCGTCGAGGGCGGCCAGTCGGTCGGCGTGGTCGCGGGCGGGGGGTGTCGCCAGGTCGCCGGGGACGGTGAGGGCAGCGGCGGCCATGAGGTGCCCGTGGCGCAGGCGCTCGCGTACGGGCAGTCCGCGCAGGGTGGCGGAGAGGAACCCGGCGGCGAAGGCGTCGCCCGCGCCGACGGCGGCGACGACGTCGACGGTGAGCGCGGGGACGGAGGTGACCTCGTCGCCGGTCCCGGCGGTGCGGTGGAAGGCGGTGGCGCCGCTCGCGCCCTGCTTGACGACGAGCAGCTCGGGTTCGGGCAGCGCGGCGCGTACGGCCTCGGGACCGCCCAGCCCCCAGGCCTCGTCCTCGCCGACGAAGACCAGGTCGGCGCCGCGGGCCAGTTCGAGGAGCACCTCGGGGCCGTGCCCGTGACCGGCGTCGCGCCACAGGCCGGGGCGGTGGTTGACGTCGAAGGAGACGAGAGGGCGACCGGGGCGGCGGGCGGTCAGCTCGCGCATCAGGCCGAGGCAGTCGGCGGAGAGCGCGGGGGTGATGCCGGACAGGTGCAGGACGCGGCCGGAGCGGATGGCGTCCAGGTCCATGGTGTCGACGGACATCGCGGAGGCCGCGGAGCCCGCCCGGTAGTACGCCACCTCGTGGGCGTCGGTGGCCCGGTCCCCGGCGGTGCGGAAGTAGATGCCGGTCGGGCGTGCGGGGTCGCGGCGCACGGCGGAGACGTCGACGCCGTAGGCGCCGATCGCCTCGACGAGGTGGTCGCCGAAGCCGTCGGCGCCGACCCGGCCGACCCAGCGGGCGGAGTGTCCGGCGGCGGCGAGCACGCAGGCCAGGTTGGACTCGGCACCGCCGATGGCCCGGTCGAAGGAGGGAACGTCGGCGAGGCGCCCGGGGCGGGAGGGAAGGAAGGTGACCATGGACTCGCCGAGCGCGACGACGTCCACGACGTCGGGGGCGGTGCTGGTTCGTCCGATGGCGGTCACGATGGTGGGGGCTCCTCGTCTGGCGTCGTCGCGCGGTCCGGGTCGTCCGGATCGTCCGGATCGTCGGGCCGTCCGGATCTTCCGGTCGTCCGGGCCGTCCGGCTCGTCCTGCGTCTCGTCTTCGCGTCCCGCGGGCGGCGGCTCCGTTGACCCCGCGTTCGCCGAGATGTTAGACAGCACTAAGCGATATACGCAATGGTCGTTGCAGAGTTTGCAACGCATCAGACCAGGGAGGCTCCATGGCCCTCGACTCCGGCCCCGCCACCGGCCGCGACGCTCTCGCCAAGCTGGCCGAGGAGCACGTCGACCACCGCTTCAAGGGCCTCCCGCCGGACGCGTACGGTCTGACCGTCGCCGAGTTGGCCGGACAGCGCCGCAACCTCTTCACCGGCGGTTTCACCTCTCCCGTCCTCGCGCTGTCCGCCGAGCGCCTGGAGCACAACCTGAAGCTCATGGAGACGTACTCCGCCCGGCACGGCCTCGCCTTCGCGCCGCACGGCAAGACCTCCATGGCCCCGCAGCTCTTCCACCGCCAGATCGAGCACGGCGCCTGGGGCATCACGCTCGCCGTGCCGCACCAGGTACGGGTGGCGCGGGCCTTCGGCATCCAGCGTGTCTTCCTGGCCAACGAACTGGTCGACGCCGCCGCCCTGCGCTGGATCTCCGCCGAGCTGGACGCCGACCCCGACTTCCGCTTCGTCTGCTACGTCGACTCCGTGCGCGGCGCGGAGCTGATGGACGCCGCCCTGACGGACGCGGGCGCCGTCCGGCCGCTGGACGTCGTGGTCGAGCTGGGCGCCGGTGAGGGTGCCCGGACCGGTGTGCGCACCGAGGCCGAGTGCGCGGCGGTCGCCGACGCGGTGGCCGGGGCGCGGACCCTGCGGCTGGCCGGGGTCGCCGGGTACGAGGGCGAGGTGCCGGACGCCGACCCGGAGCGCGTGCACGCGTGGCTGCGGCGGCTGGTCGCGCTGGCCGTCGACTTCGACAAGGCGGGGCGGTTCGACGGGCTGGACGACATCGTGCTGAGCGCGGGCGGCAGCGCCTGGTTCGACGCGGTGGCCGACGTGTTCGCCGAGGTTCCCGGCCTCTCCCGGCCCGTGCTGAAGCTGCTGCGCTCGGGCGCGTACGTCTCCCACGACGACGGCCACTACCGCGAACTGACCCCCTTCAACCGGGTCCCCCAGGAGGGCGCCCTGGAGCCCGCCTTCCGGCTGTGGAGCCAGGTCGTCTCCCGTCCCTCCCCCGAGCAGGCGTTCACCAACGCGGGCAAACGGGACGCTGCGTACGACCTGCACCTGCCCTTCGCCCAGGTGGTGCGCCGCGACGGCGTGGAGCGCCCGGCCACCGGCATCGAGGTGACCGGCCTGTCCGACCAGCACGCCTGGCTGCGCACGACCGGGGAGGCGGACCTGGAGGTCGGCGACTGGCTCGGGACGGGCCTGTCCCACCCGTGCACCTCCTTCGACAAGTGGCAGCTGATCCCGGTCGCCGAGGCGGACGGGACGGTCGTCGACTACATCCGCACGTTCTTCTAGAGAAGCCAGGAGGAGCCAGGCATGGAAGAGCTGGTCATCAGGGACGCCGACGTCGTGGACGGCTCCGGCGCCGACTCCTACCGCGCCGACGTCGTGGTCGACGGCGGCCGGATCGTCTCGATCGTCAAGGAGGCGGCGGCCGCCGGCTGCCAGCGCCCGAAGGCGCGCCGCGAGCTGGACGCCGAGGGCCTGGTCCTCTCCCCCGGCTTCATCGACATGCACGCCCACAGCGACCTGGCGCTGCTGCGGGACCCCGACCACAGCGCCAAGGCCGCGCAGGGCGTGACCCTGGAGGTCATCGGCCAGGACGGGCTGTCGTACGCGCCGGTCGACGACCGCACCCTCGGCGAGGTGCGCCGCGCGATCGCCGGGTGGAACGGCTCGGGCGACGACATCGACTTCGACTGGCGGTCGGTCGGCGAGTACCTGGACCGGCTGGACGAGGGCATCGCGGTCAACGCCGCCTACCTGATCCCGCAGGGCACGGTGCGCGCCCTCGCCGTCGGCTGGGACGACCGGGAGGCGACCGGGTCGGAGCTGGAGCACATGCGGCGCCTGGTCGCCGAGGGCCTGGAGCAGGGCGCGGTCGGCATGTCGTCCGGGCTGACGTACACGCCCGGCATGTACGCCAAGGACGCCGAGCTGACCGAGCTGTGCCGGGTGGTGGCGTCGTACGGCGGCTACTACTGCCCGCACCACCGCTCCTACGGCGCCGGGGCCCTCAAGGCGTACGAGGAGATGGTGGAGCTGACCCGGGAGGCGGGCTGTCCCCTCCACCTCGCCCACGCCACGATGAACTTCGGCGTGAACAAGGGCAAGGCGCCCGAGCTGCTGACCCTGCTCGACGAGGCGCTGGCCGGCGGCGCCGACATCACGCTCGACACCTACCCGTACACCCCCGGCTGCACCACCCTCGTGGCGCTGCTGCCGAGCTGGGCGAGCGAGGGCGGCCCGGAGCAGATCATGAAGCGGCTGGCGGACGACGGCACCGCCGAGCGCATCCGGCACCACATGGAGGAGCTGGGCTCCGACGGCTCGCACGGCGTGCCCATGGAGTGGGAGACGATCGAGATCTCCGGCACGGGCGACCCGGCGCTCGCGGAGTACGTGGGCCGTACGGTGCTGGAGTCGGCGCGGCTGCGCGGCGAGAGCCCGTGGACGACCGTCCGGCACCTGCTGCTGGCCGACCGGCTGGCGCCGACCATCCTCCAGCACGTCGGCCACGAGGAGAACGTGCGCGCGATCATGCGGCACCGGGTGCACACCGGCGGCTCGGACGGCATCCTCCAGGGCGCCAAGCCGCACCCGCGCGCCTACGGCACCTTCCCGCACTACCTGGGGCACTACGTGCGCGAGCTGGGCGTGCTCCCGCTGGAGGAGTGCGTCGCCCACCTCACCTCGCGCCCGGCGGCCCGGCTGCGGCTGGCGGACCGGGGTCTGGTCCGCGAGGGGTACCGGGCCGACCTGGTGCTCTTCGACCCGGCGACGGTCGCGGCGGGCAGCACGTTCGCGGAGCCCCGGGTGCTGCCGACGGGCATCCCGTACGTGCTGGTCGACGGGCGGTTCGTGATGGAGGACGGGCGGCGCACGGACGTGCTGGCGGGGCGGTCGGTGCGGCGGTCCCCGTACGGGGCCGCGCGGTGACCCGACGACGGGCGAGTGACGAAACCCACCCAAACCGCATGTCTCAAGTGGCGGATAACACGAGCCGTGGAACGTAACCGGGTCGTAAGCTCACGGACATGCAGGTGATCCAGTCGACCAAGCTCGCCAACGTCTGTTACGAGATCCGGGGCCCGGTGCTCGAGGAGGCCATGCGGCTGGAGGCGGCCGGGCACCGCATCCTGAAGCTGAACACCGGCAACCCGGCCGCCTTCGGCTTCGAATGCCCGCCGGAGATCCTGGAGGACATCCTCCGCAACGTCTCCACGGCGCACGGCTACGGCGACGCCAAGGGCCTGCTGGCGGCGCGCCGGGCGGTCGTCATGCACAACCAGACCCTCGGCATCGAGACGGACGTCGAGCACGTCTTCATCGGCAACGGCGTCTCCGAGCTGATCGTGATGGCGATGCAGGGCCTGCTGGACGACGGCGACGAGGTACTCGTCCCGGCGCCCGACTACCCGCTGTGGACGGCCGCCGTCTCACTGTCCGGCGGCACCGCGGTGCACTACCGCTGCGACGAGCAGTCCGACTGGATGCCCGACCTCGCGGACGTGGAGCGGAAGATCACCGACCGCACCAAGGCGCTCGTCGTCATCAACCCGAACAACCCCACGGGCGCGGTGTACGACGAGGCGATGCTGCGCGGCCTGACCGACATCGCCCGCCGCCACAACCTGCTGGTCTGCTCCGACGAGATCTACGACAAGATCCTGTACGACGAGGCCACGCACACCCCGACCGCCGCGATCGCGCCGGACCTGCTCACGCTCACCTTCAACGGCATGTCGAAGGCGTACCGGGTGGCCGGCTACCGGGTCGGGTGGATGTCGATCTCGGGGCCGCGCGCGCACGCCGAGTCCTACATCGAGGGCCTGACGATCCTGGCGAACATGCGTCTGTGCGCCAACATGCCGGGCCAGCACGGCGTGGTCGCGGCGCTCAGCGGGCGGCAGACCATCAACGAACTGGTGCTGCCCGGCGGTCGGCTGCGCGAGCAGCGGGACGCCGCCCACGAGGCGCTGACCAGCATTCCCGGTGTGACCTGTGTGAAGCCGAAGGGCGCGCTGTACCTCTTCCCGCGGCTCGACCCCAAGGTCTTCAAGATCAAGGACGACCGGCGCATGGTCCTGGACCTGCTGCGCCAGGAGAAGATCATGGTCGTCCAGGGCACCGGGTTCAACTGGCCCGAGCCCGACCACTTCCGGGTGGTGACCCTGCCGACGGCCGTGGACCTGCGCGAGGCCGTGAACCGGATCGGGAACTTCCTGGACGGCTACGGCCAGCCCTGAGCCACGCCCGCTCCCGAGTCACGGACGTTCGACCACCGCCGTTTCCGCGTCGTGTCCTGAACCCCGTCAACTTTAGATTGAATCCAATGTAGGATGGTTTCCTGAACCACTCAGGAGGCCATCCCATGTACGAGCCGATCCGCAGCAAGTCGGTCCACAGCACGATGGCCGACGGCACCCCCGACTTCCCCCACCGGTCCCGGGACGAGGAGCTGGACATCCAGCTCGCGGGCCATCTCGCCGCACTGCTCGCCGTCACGGACGAGCTGCGCGCACTGGCACCCGACACCGGCCTGGACACCGCCGCCGACCGGCTCGCCGAGCAGGTGACCCGGCTGCGGGGAGGTCAGGCGCCGGCCCGCCTCCAGGTGGCCGCCGCCCGTCCGGAGCCGCGTCCGGCGGCCCTGCACCGGCGGGCGCACACCCTGGCGGCCCGCGCCCTGGTGGTCGCGGCCTCCCGCGCCGACACGGCGGTGGCGATCCTGACCGCCGAGCGCATGGACGCGCACTCCGCCGCCCTGGAACCGCGCGAGCTCGCGGCCCGCTGAGCCCTCCCGGGCCCCACGTACGGCCCCGGTCCGCGCGCACCCGCAGCGACGCGCGGACCGGGCGCCACACATCCCACCGTCCGGCGGGTCAGCCGAAGATCACCGTCAGGACGACGAAGACCAGGATGACCACGAGGACGATCGCCCACACGGGCCAGTTGCCCCGGCTGTGCGGATCCTCCGGGCCACCACCGCGTGGGCGGTCCTCCGCCAGCTGCGGGTCGGGGTCCCGCGGCCGGTCGCGCGAGTAGAAATCACCACCGTCTGCCATGGCGGGTCCCTCCTTCCTCTTCCTGCTCTCCGCTTCTGCGCGGCTTCGGCCTTCCGGGTACCGCAAGGGCGGCAGCACATGCCCACCGGCCACGACGTCGCCTGCCCGCAGCGGCCGCGAGGCCGGGCGGGCCCGGACATGCCGAAGGGCCGGGTCCGTCGCACGCCGTTGTGCGGGGACCCGGCCCGAGCGGGGCTTCTCCGCGCTCCGGGGTTGCGACGAGCTACTGGAGCGCGGGGAGACCCCCTCGTGACCGGCCTTCGTGACGACTTCGCGGGTCAGGGCTAGTCGGACCGGCCACGGAGCTGGGTGGGGACGGTGCTCAGCCCAGGCGCCGCACCAGCGCCCGGTACTGGTCCCACAGCTCGGCGGGCGTGTGGTCGCCGAAGGTGTTCAGGTGCTCGGGGACGAGCGCCGCCTCCTCGCGCCACACCTCCTTGTCGACACTGAGCAGGAGCTCCAGGTCGGCGTCGGCGAGGTCGAGCCCCTCGGTGTCCAGGGACTCCTTGGTCGGCAGCACGCCGATCGGGGTCTCGACGCCGTCCGCCTTGCCCTCCAGGCGCTCCACGATCCACTTCAGGACGCGGCCGTTCTCGCCGAAGCCGGGCCAGACGAACCGGCCCTCGTCGTCCTTGCGGAACCAGTTGACGTAGTAGATCTTCGGCAGCTTGGACTGGTGCTTGTCCTTGGCCACGTCGACCCAGTGCCCCATGTAGTCGCCCATGTTGTAGCCGCAGAACGGCAGCATGGCGAACGGGTCGCGGCGCAGCTCGCCGACCTTGCCCTCGGCGGCAGCGGTCTTCTCGGAGGCTACGTTGGCGCCGAGGAAGACGCCGTGGTTCCAGTCGAAGGACTCGGTGACCAGCGGTACGGCGGTGGCGCGGCGCCCGCCGAAGAGGATCGCCGAGATCGGCACGCCCTTGGGGTCCTCCCACTCCGGCGCGATGATCGGGCACTGCGCGGCGGGCGTGGTGAAGCGGGCGTTGGGGTGGGCGGCGGGCGTGCCGGACTCGGGCGTCCAGTCGTTGCCCTTCCAGTCCGTGAGGTGGGCCGGGGTCTCCTCGGTCATGCCCTCCCACCACACGTCGCCGTCGTCGGTGAGGGCGACGTTGGTGAAGACCGAGTTGCCCCACAGGGTCTTCATGGCGTTGGCGTTGGTGTGCTCACCGGTGCCGGGCGCGACGCCGAAGAAGCCGGCCTCGGGGTTGATGGCGTACAGGCGGCCGTCCTCGCCGAAGCGCATCCAGGCGATGTCGTCGCCGATGGTCTCCACGGTCCAGCCGGAGATCGTGGGCTCCAGCATGGCGAGGTTGGTCTTGCCGCAGGCCGAGGGGAAGGCGGCGGCGACGTACTTGGGCTCACCGGTGGGCGGGGTCAGCTTCAGCACGAGCATGTGCTCGGCGAGCCAGCCCTCGTCGCGGGCCATGACGGAGGCGATGCGCAGGGCGTAGCACTTCTTGCCGAGCAGGGCGTTGCCGCCGTAGCCGGAGCCGTAGGACCAGATCTCGCGGTCCTCGGGGAAGTGCGAGATGTACTTGGTGCCGTTGCAGGGCCAGGGGACGTCCTCCTGGCCGGGCTCCAGCGGGGCGCCGACGGAGTGCACGGCCTTGACGAAGAAGCCCTCGTCGCCCAGCTCGTCCAGGACCGGCTGTCCCATGCGGGTCATGGTGCGCATGGAGGCCGCGACGTAGGCGGAGTCGGTGATCTCGACGCCGAGCGCGGAGAGCGGGGAGCCGAGGGGGCCCATGCAGAAGGGCACGACGTACATGGTCCGGCCGCGCATGGAGCCGCGGAACAGTCCGCCCTGGCCCTTGTCACCGGTGAAGATCTCCCGCATCTCGGCGGGGTCCTTCCAGTGGTTGGTCGGGCCGGCGTCCTCCTCCTTGGCGGAGCAGATGAAGGTCCGGTCCTCGACGCGGGCGACGTCGGAGGGGTCGGAGGCCGCGTAGTAGGAGTTGGGGCGCTTGATCGGGTCGAGTTTGCGGAAGGTGCCCTTCTCGACGAGCTCCCCGCACAGGCGCTCGTACTCGGCCTCGGATCCGTCGCACCAGACCACTGCGTCCGGCTGGGTCAGTTCGGCGATCTCGTTCACCCACGAGATCAGTTCCTGGTGGTTGGTGGGGACGGAGGGAGCCGCGATGTCGCGCGCCACGATTGCTCCTAAATGAGGGGTTTTTTGTTGGAGGCCCCGTGGGGGCTGCGACCCGGATGCGTGATGGTGACCTCGTGGGCGCTCATCCGGTGTCGACCGCACTCATTTGATCATCCGACGCGAGCGCCCATCTGTCCAGAGGGCGTCACACCTGAGCGGAGTGAGGAGCGCCACGTGCTCCAACCGGGAGTGCGCCGCCGGGTTCCCCGTGAGACGATGACCACTTGCCGGACGGCAGCCGTCCGTACTGATGCGTAACTTACGGAACCGTAGGTACGATGCGTCCATGACTGCGTCCGTCCCCGATGCGCCCAGGGACCTGCCGGCCGGCGGCCGCGGGCCCGTAGCGCTCCCCCTCCCGCATCCGGTCAAGCCGAAGCTGCGCGGGTGGCTTCACCTGGGCATGTTCCCCGCCGTCCTGATCGCCGGTGTGGTGCTCACCGCCCTCGCCGAGTCGCACGAGGGCCGCATAGCCTGCGGTGTCTACGTCCTGACGGCCTGCCTGCTGTTCGGCGTCAGCGCGCTCTACCACCGGGGCAACTGGAGCCCGCGCATGGACGGCGTACTGCGCCGTCTCGACCACGCCAACATCTTCCTGATCATCGCGGGCACCTACACCCCGCTCACGATGCTGCTGCTGCCCGGCGCCAAGGGCGAGTGGCTGCTGTGGGGCATCTGGGCGGCCGCCGCGGCCGGGATCGTCTTCCGCGTCTTCTGGGTCGGCGCCCCACGCTGGCTCTACACCCCCTGCTACCTCGCCATGGGCTGGGCGGCGGTCTTCTACCTGCCCGAGTTCATGCGGGCCGGCGGCATCGCCGTCCTCGTCCTGGTGATCGTCGGCGGCCTCCTCTACAGCGCGGGCGGCGTGATCTACGGCCTCAAGCGCCCCAACCCCTCGCCGCGCTGGTTCGGCTTCCACGAGGTCTTCCACTCCTTCACGCTGGCCGCCTTCATCGCGCACTACGTGGGGATCTCGCTGGTCGCGTACTAGCCGCCGCGGGTTCCGCCCTCCTTCCCGCCGGGGGCCCGCGGCAGGGCCTGCGAAAAGGCCGGGGCCCGGCCCCGGCCCCCGTGGCATTCTGACCGGGTGAACGGTCCCGAGATCCACGTCGAGTTCGCCCCCGAGCTGCACCTGTTCGTCCCGCGCGCCCGCCCCACCGGCACCGCCCGCGCGGCCACCGACGGCGTCTCCACCCTCGGCCACCTCGTCGAGTCCCTCGGCGTGCCGCTGACCGAGGTCGGCACCCTGCTCGTCGACGGCCGCGAGGTGCCGCCCGGCCACGTCCCGGCGGGCGGCGAGTCGGTGCGCGTACGGCCCGTCCAGCACCCCCAGCGGGTACCCGGCGCTCCCCTGCGGTTCCTGCTCGACGTGCACCTCGGCACCCTGGCCCGCCGGCTGCGGCTGCTCGGCGTGGACACGGCGTACGAGTCGACGGACCTCGGCGATCCGGCGCTCGCCGCGCTGTCGGCGGCCGAGAAGCGGGTCCTGCTCAGCCGCGACCGGGGACTGCTGCGCCGCCGCGAGCTGTGGGCCGGTGCATACGTCTACAGCACCCGCCCCGACGAACAGCTCCAGCAGGTCCTGGACCGGTTCCGGCCCGCGCTGCGCCCCTGGACGCGCTGCACCGCCTGCAACGGGCTGCTCCGGGCGGCCACCAAGGAAGAGGTGGCGGAACAGCTCAAGGGCGGCACCCAGCGGTCGTACGACGTCTTCGCCCAGTGCACCGCGTGCGGCCGCGCCTACTGGCGGGGCGCGCACCACGAACAGCTGGAGACCATTGTGGAGCGCGCCGTGAGCAGCACCCGGGACGCCTGAGCAGGCCGCCCTCAGCTGCCCGGGGCGGCGCCCAGTGCGGCGCGCAGCCGCTCCGCCTCGGTGGTCGGCGCGTCGCAGGTGAAGTTCCGGCAGACGTACGCGGCCGCTGCCCCTCCCACCAGGGGCCGGTCGGCGAGCAGCGGGAACTCGTCGCTCCCGGCCACGCCGAAGGCGACGACCGCCCCGGGCGCGGTGCCGAGCAGCGCCGTACGGTGCAGCCCGCGCGCGGCGGGGTCGTTCGGCTCCGCGGCGACGACGGCGACCTCGCGCGGGCCGTCGAGCAGCGCCTCGGCGGCCGCCAGCCCCCAGCCGATGAAGCGCGGGACGCGCGGGCCGAGCGCCTTCACCACGCCGAGGGCGCGCTCGGCGGCGGTGCGGTGGGGTGCGGAGCCGGTGTGGGCGGCGTACGACAGCAGGGCGCCCGCGGCGGCGCTCCAGCCGGACGGGGTGGCGTTGTCGGTGGGGTCCTGCGGGCGGCGGATCAGCTGCTCGGCGTCGGCCGCGGTGTCGTACAGCGAGCCGGACTCGTCCGTGAAGCGGGTGAGGACGTGGTCGAGCAGGAAACCGGCGAAGTCCAGCCAGACGCCCTCCCCGGTGACCGACGCCAGCGCGAGGAAGCCCTCGGCCACGTCGGCGTAGTCCTCCAGCACCCCGGCGTTGGCGCCGGCCCGGCCGTCCTTGCTGGTGCGGGTGAGCCGGACCTGCTCGTCGAGGTGCACGCGCACCAGCAGATCGGCGGCGGCGACGGCGGCCTCGACCAGGTCGGGGCGCTCGAAGCAGGCGCCGGTCTCGGCGAGCGCGGCGATCGCCAGGCCGTTCCAGGCGGCGACCACCTTGTCGTCGCGGCCAGGGGCGGGGCGGCCGTCCCGCGCGGCGAGCAGCCGCTCCCGGACCGACGCGATTTTCGCGGCGCCGAAGACGCCTTCCTGCTGCGGCAGTTGGAGCACGGAGGCGCCGTGCTCGAAGGTGCCCTCCTGGGTCACGCCGAAGTACTGCGCGGCCGACTCCGCGTCCTCGGCGCCGAGGACCTCGGTGAGCTGCGCGGGCGTCCACACGTAGTAGGCGCCCTCGACGTGCCTCCCGGTGCCGTCGTCGCTGTCGGCGTCCAGCGCGGAGGCGAACCCGCCCTCGGCAGTGCGTAGTTCCCGCACCATGAAGTCGGCGGTCTCCAGAGCGACCCGGCGGGCCAGGTCCGAGCCGGTGGCCCGCCACAGGTGGGTGTACACGCGGCACAGCAGGGCGTTGTCGTAGAGCATCTTCTCGAAGTGCGGCACGACCCACTCGCGGTCCACGGAGTAGCGGGCGAAGCCGCCGCCCAGCTGGTCGTAGATCCCGCCGCGCGCCATCCGCTCGCAGGTGTCCCGCGCCATCTGGAGCGCGCCCTCGGCGCCGGTGCGGGCGTGGTGGCGCAGCAGGAACTCGATCGCCATGGACGGCGGGAACTTCGGCGCCCCGCCGAACCCGCCGCGCTGCGCGTCGTACTCCCGGGTGAGTCCGAGCAGCGCCTGGCCGAGCTGCTCCTCGCCGGGCGCCTGCGCGTCGCCGTAGGAGATCTCCCGCCCGACGAGGTCCCGGACGATCTTCCCGGCGACCTCGTCGACCTCGTCGCGCCGCTCGGCCCAGGCCTGCTGGACGCCCTGGAGCACCTGGCGGAAGGAGGGCATGCCGTGCCGGGGCTCGGGCGGGAAGTAGGTGCCGAAGTAGAAGGGCTCCGCGTCCGGCGTGAGGAACACGGTCATGGGCCAGCCGCCCTGTCCGGTCGCCGCCTGCACGGCCTCCATGTAGACGGCGTCGATGTCGGGGCGCTCCTCGCGGTCGACCTTGACGCTCACGAAGTGCGAGTTGAGGTACTCGGCGGTGGCTCCGTCCTCGAACGACTCGTGCGCCATGACGTGGCACCAGTGGCACGCGCTGTAGCCGACGCTCAGCAGCACGGGGACGCCGCGCCGCCGGGCTTCCTCGAACGCCTCGGCCTCCCACGGCCACCAGTCGACCGGGTTCTCCGCGTGCTGGAGGAGGTAGGGGGACGTCGCCTGCGCAAGTCGGTTGGGCATGCCCCCATCCTGGCGCACGCGCCGCCGCCCCGTCCGTACGCCACGGGTGCGGGGCGTACGGACAGGGCGGCCGGAGCCCTCGGAAAGGCTCTTCTCGGCGGTCGACATGGTGGTCGGCCCAGTCGATGACTCAGTAGTCGACGCGGTCGGTCTTGGCGATCCATGCGTCGAACGGCTGGGTGCGGTGGGGCAGGTCGAGGTGTTCCACGGTCATGGGCCACAGGTCCTGGGGCCGCTTCTCGAACAGGTCGTAGAACTTGCGGTCGTCGAAGCCGGCCACGGCGGCGTCGTGGCGGTCGGCGCAGAAGACGAGCCGGTCGACGCGGGCCCACAGCGCCGAGGACAGGCACATCGGGCAGGGCTCGCAGGACGTGACGAGCGTGCAGCCCTCCAGGCTGAACGTGCCGAGCGTCTTGCAGGCGGCGCGGATGGCGCTGACCTCGGCGTGTGCCGTGGGGTCGAGGCTGGAGGTGACCTGGTTGCTGCCGAGGGCGACGACGTCGCCGCCCTTGGCGATCAGGGCGCCGAAGGGGCCGCCGCCGTCGCGGACGCTGGTGGTGGCCAGCTCGATGGCCTTGTCCATCCAGGCGCGCTCGAACTCGCGGATGCCGGTCTCGATGGTGTCGGTCGTCATGCGTGCTCCTTCTTGGGCAGGCAGCGTGCGGAGTACGGCGTGCGGGCCTACGGACTCACGGGGAGGAGGATTCGTAGGAGCAGTACACAGCTCGCCCGCGGCACCCGGCCAGGGGCCGAAAACATGAACTACGGACCGGCCGCGACCGGCGCTTCGTAGGTTCCCACAAGGACGGGCAACCGCCGCGGAAGGGGTCAGTCCCCCTCGGCCTCGAAGGTGCGCAGCAGGTCGGCCGCGACGCTCACGGCGATGGTCGCGGGCTCCTTGCCGGTGATGTCGGCCAGCCCGATCGGGGTCTTGATCCGGTCGATGACGGCGTCGTCGTGGCCGCCCTCGGTGGCGAGGCGCTTGCGGAACCGCGTCCACTTGGCCGCCGATCCGATCAGCCCGACGGAACCGAGGTGGCCGGTGCGCAGGGCGGCGTCGCACAGGGCGGCGTCCTCGGCGTGGTCGTGGGTCATGATCAGGACGTGGGTGCCGGGCGGCAGTTCGGCCAGCACCTCCTCCGGCAGCAGCGGCGTGTGGTGCGTGTGCACCTGCGCCACCGCGTCCCCCAGCACGCCGAGGCGCTCCTCGGTGAGCATGTCGGCGCGGCTGTCGACCAGGTGGAGGTCGAGGTCCTGACGCGCCAGGATGCGCGCCAGTTCCAGACCGACGTGCCCGACGCCGAAGACCGCCACCGCCCGGACCACCGGCAGCGGTTCCAGCAGCAGCGCGACGGTCCCGCCGCAGCACTGCACGCCGTGCCGGTTGGTCACCTTGTCGTTCAGGGCGAAGTCGAGCATCTCCGGTTCCGGCTCGGCCGCGGCGATCATCTCCCGGGCCCGGTCGATGGCGACGGCCTCGACGTTGCCGCCGCCGATCGATCCCCAGGTCCCGGTCCGCCCCACGACGAGTTTCGCACCGGCGTCACGCGGCGCGTGGCCGCGCACGGTCGCGACGGTCACCAGCACGCCGGGCTCCCGGCGTGCCCGCAACCGCGCGACCGCGGCGACCCAGGTCATGTCAGGCACCGCTCAGCGCTTCCACGCCGGTGCGGACCCCGCCGCCGGCGGCCGCCCCGTCGCCGGCGCGGCCGTTCCCGGCGGCACCGCCCTGCCGGGCCGACTCGATCGCCCAGTACACCGCCTCCGGCGTGGCGGGCGAGGCCAGCTCGACGGCGGTCCCCCTCGGCCCGAACGCGGCGGCCGCCTGCCGCAACGCCTCGCGCACCGAGAACGCCAGCATCAGCGGAGGCTCGCCCACCGCCTTGGAGCCGAACACCGCGCCCTCCTCGGTGGCGTTCTCCAGGAGGGTGACGTTGAACTCCTCGGGCATCTCCGAAAAGCTCGGCAGCTTGTACGTGCTCGCCGCCTGGGTCAGCAGCCGGCCGCGGTTGGGGCCGTCACCGGTGTCCCAGCGCAGGTCCTCCAGCGTCAGCCAGCCCGCGCCCTGCACGAACCCGCCCTCGACCTGGCCGATGTCGATCAGCGGGGACAGACTGTCGCCGACGTCGTGCACGATGTCCACCCGCCGGATGCGGTACGCGCCGGTGAAGCCGTCCACCTCCACCTCGGTCGCGGCGGCGCCGATGGCGAAGTACTTGAACGGGGACCCGCGGAAGGTCTTGGCGTCCCAGTGCAGCCCCTCGGTCCGGTAGTAGCCGGCCGCCGAGAGCTGGACCCGCTGGAAGTACGCGGTGCGCACCAGGTCGTCCCAGGCCAGCTCCCGGTCGCTGCCCAGGGTGCGCGCGACGCCCTCGACGATGCGCACGTCGGAAGCGTTGGAGCCCAGTTGGCTCGCGGCCACCCGCAGCAGCCGTTCGCGCAGCTGCTCGCAGGCGTTCTTCACCGCTCCGCCGTTGAGGTCCGCTCCGGAACTGGCCGCGGTGGCGGAGGTGTTGGGCACCTTGTCGGTCCGGGTCGGAGCGAGGCGCACCTTGTGCAGGGGGATGCCCAGTGTGGTCGCGGCCACCTGGAGCATCTTGGTGTGCAGGCCCTGGCCCATCTCGGTGCCGCCATGGTTGATCAGGACGGAGCCGTCCTTGTAGATCAGCACCAGCGCGCCGCCCTGGTTGAAGGCGGTCAGGTTGAAGGAGATGCCGAACTTCACCCCGGTGACCGCGAGGGCCCGCTTGGTGTGCGGGTGGGCGGCGTTGAAGGCGGCGATCTCGCGCTCGCGGTCGGCGATGTGGCCGTTGTCCTGGACCTGTTGCCAGACGGCGGCGATCCGCTCGGGCTGGGTGACCGGCTGCCCGTAGGGGGTCGTCTGGCCCTGGCCCGGCCGGTAGAAGTTGCGCTCCCGCAGCTCCTTGGCGTCCAGGCCGAGCCGGGGCGCGCAGCGGCCCAGGATGTCCTCGATCACCAGCATGCCCTGCGGTCCGCCGAAGCCGCGGAAGGCGGTGTTGGAGACCGTGTTGGTCTTGGCGATGCGTCCGGCGACGCGGGCGTTGGGGATCCAGTAGGTGTTGTCGATGTGGCACAGCGCCCGGGCCAGGACCGGCTCGGACAGGTCCAGGCTCCAGCCGCCGTCCGCGGTCAGCGTGGCGTCCAGGGCCTGGATGCGTCCCTCGGCGTCGAAGCCGATCCTCCAGGTGGCGTGGAACCCGTGCCGCTTGCCGGACATGGTGAGGTCCTGGGTCCGGTTGAGCCGGAACCGCACCGGCCGGCCGGTCAGCTTGGCGCCGAGCGCGGCCACGGCCGCGAACCCGTGCGGCTGCATCTCCTTGCCGCCGAAGCCGCCGCCCATCCGCAGGCACTGCACGGTCACCTCGTGGGCGGGCACCCCGAGCACGTGCGAGACGATCTCCTGGGTCTCGGACGGGTGCTGGGTGCTGCTCTGGATGAACACCTGCCCGTTCTCGTCGACCTGGGCGAGGGCCGCGTGCGTCTCCAGGTAGAAGTGCTCCTGGCCGGAGAACTGGAACTCGCCGGTGAACACGTGGGCCGAGTCGGCGAAGCCCGCGTCGACGTCGCCGTGCGTCATGACGGGACGGGCACCGTGGTAGCTGTCCGCCGCGATGGCGTCCTGGAGCGTGATGACCGAGGGCAGTTCCTCGAGGTCCACCTCCACGGCCGCCGCGCCGATCCGGGCCGCCTCCAGCGTCTCGCCGAGCACCCAGGCGACCGCGTGGCCGTGGAACATGACCTCGTCGGGGAAGAGCGGCTCGTCGTGCTTCATGCCCGCGTCGTTGACGCCGGGCACGTCGGCGCCGGTCAGTACCCGCACCACGCCCGGCACCGCGAGGGCGGGCCCGGTGCGCACCGCCGTGACCCGGCCGCGGGCCTTCATGACCTGGACCGGGTAGGCGTGCAGCACGTCCTTGGTGCGCTGGACCAGGTCGTCGGTGTACAGCGCGGTTCCGGTGACGTGCTGGACGGCACTCTCGTGCGGCATGGAGACGCCGACGACCGGCTTCTCGGGGCGCTCGGACAGATGGCTCATGACGGCACCGCCTCGGTGGTCTGTGCGTACAGCTTCAGCAGGCTCTGGCCGAGCATCGCGGAACGGTAGCCGGCGCTGGCGCGGTGGTCGCTCATCGGAGTGCCCTCGCCCCGCAGCACCTCGGCCGCGGCCTCGGCGGTCCGGGCCGTCCACGGCCTGCCCTCCAGGGCGGCCTCGGTGGCGAGCGCGCGGACCGGCGTGGCGGCCACGCTGCCCAGACCGATGCGCGCCTTGCGGACGGTCCCGCCCTCGACGTCGAGCGCGAAGGCGACCGCCACGCTGGAGATGTCGTCGAAGCGCCGCTTGGCGATCTTGTGGAAGGCGGTGACCGGGGACAGCGGCAGCGGCAGGCGCACCGCGCGGATCAGCTCGCCGGGACGGCGCACGCTCTGCCGGTAGCCGGTGAAGTAGTCGGCCAGCGGGACCTCGCGCTCGCCGTCGGCGTCGGCGAGCACCAGCGACGCCTCCAGCGCGAGCAGCACCGGCGGACTGTCGCCGATGGGCGAGCCGGTACCCAGGTTGCCGCCGAGGGTGGCGCCGTTGCGGATCAGCCGGGACGCGAACTGCGGGAACAGCTGCGCCAGCAGCGGGACGCTGCCGTCGAGGCGACGCTCGATCTCGGTGAGCGTCAGCGCCGCCCCGATCTCGACGTGGTCGGACTCGACCCGGAGGTCCCGCAGTTCGGGCAGCCGGTCGACCGCGATCACGCAATCCGCCCTGCGGGCACGGATGTTGACCTCGACACCCCAGTCGGTGCTGCCCGCGACGACCACCGCGTCGGGCCGCTCGCGCAGCAGCCGCAGGGTCTCGGCCAGGGTGCTCCTGCGCAGGAAGGCGCTGCCGTCCTGGCGGTACTCGGTGGCGACCGGCGCGGGCGGGTCCTGCTCGCGGCGCCGGGCCATCGGGTCCTCGTCGGTGGGCGTGCCGACGGCGAACGCGGCGTCGCGGATGGGCCGGTAGCCGGTGCAGCGGCACAGATTGCCGCTGAGCGCGTGCAGGTCGAAGCCGTTCGGACCGTGCTCGGCGTCGGTACCGGCGACGTCGTCGGCGCCCTCGGCCGTGCCCGGGCCCTGGCCGGCGTGCGCCTCCTGGTCCGCGTGCGCGCAGCGGTCGGGCCGGTAGTACTCGGCCGCCATGCTGCAGACGAATCCCGGCGTGCAGTAACCGCACTGGGAACCGCCGCGGACCGCCATCTCCTCCTGCACCGGGTGCAGGACGGGCGGTGTGCCGGGTGCCTCGACCGTGGCGAGACCCTCGGAGGTGACGACCTCCTGGCCGTCGAGTGCCGCGACCGGGACCAGGCAGGCGTTGACCGGCACCCAGTCGGTGGGCTTGTTCACTCCGGGGCGGGCCACCAGGACCGAGCAGGCGCCGCACTCACCCTCCGCGCAGCCCTCCTTGGTGCCGGTGAGACCGCGCTCGCGGAGGAAGTCGAGCACCGTGGTGTGCGGCGCGGCCGGTGCGATCGGTGCTTCTTTTCCGTTGACCGTGATCCGTGCCGTCACCATGACAGACCTTCATTTCGACTCGGGACAGGTCGATTCTGGACAGGTCGATTCATCATGTTCGCCAATTTCAGGCAGCTTTCTGAGTCCGGACGCGCCGCAGCAGAAGTGCGAGCGCACATCGGCACGCGACTACGGCATGCCGTGAAGTGGTGAAAGTGAGGGAGAACCCGGAATGTGCCACGCGGGGGCACAGCGGAACGGCGTGTCAGCAGCCGTGTGCGACCCGACCCGAAACCCACACCGTGCGGCGGGCGAGGCGACTCAGGTCAGAATTGGTGCACATCTGCCGGTCGCCTCCTGTCGGTAGTCATGGGTCTGCTTCCATCGAAAATTAGTGGCTGCGCCCACCCGGGTCAAGAGGGGAATTCGTCGACTTTCCCGGCCGGTGCGGACCGATCCTCCCCAGGGTCTCCTCCCGGCAGGACACTTGACCGACGCATAACCGGGGAAGGACCCGGGGATGGGCCGGAAGGGCCCCTGGGACGTCCGGGGCGACCGGGGCGCCTGGGGCGACCCGGCAGGACACCGATGCCGCCGGAGGGGGCGCGACATGCGGGACAGTCATCGGGCGGAGGCCGAAGGGCTGCTCAGGCGGGCCGTGGAGGAGGAGGTACGGCGCTCGGGCGGACGCACGGACGGGACCGTACTTCTCTCCCGGGCCCGCGCGGCGCTGGACGCGATGGCGGGGACGGCCGGCGAGGAGTACGAGGCCTACACCCGCGCCCTCGACGAGGCCGCGGCCGGACAGCTCACCTTCCGCCAGCGCTACGCCCGTGAGGGCGCCGGCACTCCCCTGCTGGTGGCCGCCGTGGCGGCGGTCGCCGCGGTGGTGGCCGACGTGGCGCTCGGCACCGGGACCGGCACCGCGGTGGGCGCGGGCGTGACGGTCGGGGTCGTCGGCGCGGCGGCGACGGTGGTCAAGGTGGTCGGGGTGCATGTGCCGGCCGCCCACCACCGCGCCGGTGCGGTCAGCCAGCCCGGCGGGCCCGAGCAGCTGCGGTTGCAGTGGCTCACCGCGCTGGAGGTGCGCGGCATCCGGCCCTTCCTCGACCAGCAGCGGATGCTGGCCGCGTCCACCGGGCCGGCCAAGACCGGGCCGAAGCTGCGGGGCGCCGACAAGAGCGCGGCCGCCCGCGGACGCAGCGCGCTGGAGCAGTCGTTCGGGCAACTGCCCGAGCCGGAGGCTGTGTTCGCGGGCCGGCGGCAGGAGATGGCGCGGCTGCGGCAGTGGGTGCAGGCGGCCCGCGCGAGCACGGAGACCAAGCCGACGGTGGTGGTGCTGCACGGGGCGCCCGGCAGCGGCCGTACGACGCTGGCGGTCCGGGCCGTCCACGAGCTGCGGGACTACTTCCGCGGGGCCTGCCTGGTCGATCTGCGCGGGGCCGGCTCCGGGGCGGGCGGGTCCGCGGCGGGCGGCTCCTCGGCGGGCTCGGAGGCGCCGCTGAGCACCCGGGACGCCCTGCTGCACCTGTTGAACCGGCTCGGGGCGCCGCGCGAGCAGCTGCTGTTCCGGGAGCGCTCCTCGGCGGACCAGCAGGTCAAGCGGCTCAGCGAGCTGTACCACCAGCATCTGACGGGCGTCCCGGTCACCGTCGTCCTCGACGACGCCTCGGACCCCGAGCAGGTGCGCACCCTGGTGCCGGAGCGCTCGGACAGCCTGGTGCTGGTCACCGCGCGGGAGCCGCTGCGACTCCCGCCGGACCTGCCCGCCCGGGTGTACGACCTGCCGGTCGAGGAGCTGGACGCGGCGGGCGCGGAGGAGCTGCTGGGCGCCGCGGCCGAGGACGCCTCGGGGCCCTACGACGCCGAGTCGAGCGAGCTGATCCGGCAGTTGTGCGGCGGGCTGCCGCTGGCGCTGCGGGTCGCCGGGTCCTCGCTGGGCCCGCGCTCGCCGCGCGCGCTGGCGACCGACCTGGGCGCCTACGGGCCGGTGGAGCCGGTCGAGCGGGCGCTGTGGCTGCGCTACACCGACCAGCCGGAGCATGCCCGTCGGCTGCTGCGCCGGCTGGCGCTCGCGGGGCGCACCTCGCTGGGAGCCGCGGCCGCCGCCGCGCTGATGGCCACGGACGAGGCGGAGGCGACCCGGCAGCTGACGGCACTGTCGCGGGCGGGCCTGATCGACCACGTCCGCGGCAGCCGCTACCGCCTGCACGACGTGGTACGCGCCTTCGCCCGCGCCCGGCTCGCCGACGAGGAGGAGCCCGCCGACCGGACGGCCGCGCAGGAACGGCTGATCGCCAACTACGCCGAGCTGGCCGACTCCGTGCTGCGCCTGGTCGACGGCAACATGTCGACCCGCTCCAACCAGTTCGGGCAGTACGGCTTCACGTCGCTGGACGAGGCGCTGCGCTGGCTGGACGACGAGTCGAGCTTCATCACGGCGACGCTCAGGCACGCCGAGGGCGTCGACCAGGGCGCGGTGCTGAACCTGCTGGGCGCGCTGTGCGACTACTGCCTGCTGCGGGGCGACCTGTACCGGCTGGGGGAGATCAGTGAGCTGGCGCAGTCCGTGGACCAGGGGCTGCTGGTGCGCTCGGTGCAGTGGCGCACCGGTATCGCGGCCCGGCAACTGGGCGAGCTGGACAAGGCGCGCACGACGCTGGCCTCCGTGGTCGACCTGTACCGGGACGCCCATCACGAAGCCGGGGCGGCGCGGGCCCTGTGCTCGCTGGGGATCACGCTGCACCACCAGGGCAACCTGACCGACGCGGCGGCCAAGCTCCGGGAGGCGCTGGACCTCCAGGCCGCGCCGGAGCTGGCCACGGACCGGGCGTGGACGCTGCACGCGCTGGCGGCGGTGCAGCGCGACCGGGCCCGGCTGGCCGAGGCCCTGGAGCTGCTCACCGAGTCACTGGTGCTGCACCGGGCGGGCGAGTCGGTGCACGGCCAGGCGTGGGCCCACTTCCAGCTCGGCCAGCTGCACCTGCGGATGGGCGACGTGCCGGGCGCGGAGTCGGATCTGCGGGTCGCCCTGGACCTGTACGGCCGCACCCAGGACGCCCGCGGCGAGGCCTGGGCGCTGACCCAGCTGGCGCGGGCCCGGCTGGTGGACGGGGACGTGCCCGCGGCGGTGGAGGGGCTGCGACGGGCAGAGACCCGGCACCGGGAGAACGCGGACGCGCGCGGCAAGGCGTGGAGCATCTACTACCTGGGCCAGGCACTGGAGGAGACGGGCGCCCTGGACCAGTCGGTGCGCGCACTGGAACGCTCGCGCACCATGTTCTCCCGGATGCGGGACGTGTACGGCCTGGCCTGCGCCCGGCACCACTCGGCGCGGGTCACCCGGGACCAGCGCGCCGCCCAGACCGGTTCCCTGCGCAACTCGGGCTTCGCCCGGCAGCTCCTGGTCGACGCGCGCGCCGATTTCCAGCGCATCGGCGTCGGGCACGGGGAGGCGTGGACCTGCCTGGAGCTGGCGGTCGTGGACGCGGGCAACGCGCGCACGCCGCAGGCACTGGCCCTGTGCGACGAGGCCGCCGCCCTCTTCGCCGGGTACGGCGACCGGCGGGGCGAGGACTGGGCCCGCTTCCTGCGCTGCACGCTGCTGCCGTACGCCGCTCCCGGCGGGGTGGAGGTCGGTACGGCGGTGGCGCAGGAGGAGCTGGCCCAGCTGTCCCGCGCCCGCCACCGGGCCCGCGACGCCAAGCTGGACGACTACGTGGACGCCTACCAGCTGCTCCTGGAGCGCGGCGTGCAACTGGAGGCGGGCTGGCAGGCCTGGCGCCTGGGCATGGTCCCGGGCCGCCAGGCGAGGGAGGTGATGGGCGTGGCGGTCACGGCCTGAGGCCGGGCCGCCCGCCCTGGGTCAGCCCCGCTGGGGCTTGGCCTCGGGGCCGCCGGAGGCGTCCTGCTCCGCCGCCTCCTTGAAGTCCACCTTGCCCATGTGCCGGCTCATGGACTTCATCAGTCCCCACACCGCCAGAGCCATCACCGCGAACACGATGAACCCGAGGACGCCGGGGGTGACCTTGTCCTCGTCCAGCTCGGCGAGAGTGACGAGGTGCGTCATTGCCAGGCTTGCGCTTGCACTCATGTCAGGCATTGTCCCGGATGCCTGCGAAGAGGTCGTCCTCGGGGAGGGAGGTTTCCACGAGGGACTTCGCCAGCTCGTACTCCTCGGTGGGCCAGACCTCCTTCTGGATCTCCATCGGCACCCGGAACCAGCCCCCGTCGGGGTCGATCTGCGTGGCATGCGCGATCAGCGCCTTGTCGCGGGTCTCGAAGAAGTCCGCGCAGGGCACGTGGGTGGTGAGGGTGCGCTCCTTGCGCTCGAACTCCGACCAGCGCTTGAGCCAGTCGTGGTAGGGCGACTCCAGGCCGCGCTCCAGCAGCGCGTTGTGCAGTGCCTCGGTGCGGGGCCGGTTGAAGCCCTGGTTGTAGTACACCTTCAGCGGCTGGTACGCCGCTCCGTACTCGGCCTCCGGGTACTTCTCGGTGTCGGCCGCGCCCTCGAAGGCCACCATCGTGATCTTGTGGGTCATGATGTGGTCGGGGTGCGGGTAGCCGCCGTTCTCGTCGTAGGTGGTGATCACCTGGGGCCGGAAGGAGCGGATCTTCCGCACCAGCTCACCGGCCGCCTTGTCGACGTCCTCCAGGGCGAAGCAGCCCTCCGGCAGCGGCGGCAGCGGGTCGCCCTCGGGAAGCCCGGAATCGACGAAGCCGAGCCACTCCTGCCCGACGCCCAGGATCTCCCGGGCCTCGTCCATCTCCTTCCTGCGCACCTCGTGGATGTTCTCCTCGATGTACGCGTCCCCCTGGAGCTTGGGGTTGAGGATGGAGCCGCGTTCCCCGCCCGTGCAGGTCACCACCAGCACGTCCACCCCCTCGGACACGTACTTCGCCATGGTGGCCGCGCCCTTGCTCGACTCGTCGTCGGGGTGGGCGTGAACGGCCATCAGTCGCAGCTGGTCAGTCAAGACTCAATCCTCGGTCAGTCGGCGCCCCGGCGTACAGCGGCGCAATCGGCGGCTTCTATAGTGACCGAATCGGGAACGGAATAATTCCGGGGCCCGGCAACCGGACCCGCTCCCGCGGAGAGGACGATCATGAGTACGGCGAGCACGCGGACGCCTCAGGGTCGCTACGGCCGCTCCTCGGACGAGCAGGCCGACCGCACACTCAAGGTCGTCGGCGCCGTGCTCGGTGCCCTCCTCCTCGCCCTGATCGGCTGGTTCGGCTACCACTATGTCGGCCAGAACAAGATCAGCGGCGAGCTGATCGGCTTCGAGCTCGCCGAGGACTCGGTGCAGGTGCACCTGGAGGTCCGCAAGGACGCCGGCGTCACCGGCTACTGCACGGTGCGCTCCCAGGCCGAGGACGGCGACGAGGTGGGCCGGGCCGACTTCCGCTTCGCCGGGGACGACACCCGCATCGACAAGGTCGTCACCCTGCGCACCAAGGCGGCGGGGACGTCCGCCGAGCTGCTCGGCTGCCACCCGGAGTGATCCGGCGGGGCCCACTGGCGCCAATACAGGCTGCCTGACCTGCGGGGACATGAATCTGGTGGCTTATGTCCTCCCCCTTTGGCCACTGAATTGTTAGGCTCGTGGTTTCGCCCTTCCGTGAAGGAACATCCTTCTGGGTAGGGCGTTGATTTGTATTCCCAGTACCAACGAGGAGCACCCGTGACCCAGACCAGCGAGAACGTCACCTGGCTGACCCAGGAGGCGTACAACAAGCTCAAGGAGGAGCTTGAATACCTTACTGGTCCTGCGCGCACCGAGATCTCTGCCAAGATCGCCGCGGCTCGCGAGGAGGGGGACCTGCGTGAGAACGGCGGGTACCACGCGGCGAAGGAGGAGCAGGGCAAGCAGGAGCTCCGCGTGCGCCAGCTGACCCAGCTGCTGGAGAGCGCCAAGGTGGGTGAGGCCCCGGCCGCCGACGGCGTGGTGGCCCCCGGCATGGTCGTCACGATCGCCTTCGACGGTGACGAGGACGACACGCTGACCTTCCTGCTCGCCTCGCGCGAGTACGCGAGCTCGGACATCGAGACCTACTCTCCGCAGTCCCCGCTCGGCTCGGGCGTCATCGGCCACAAGGTCGGCGACGACGCGCAGTACGAGCTGCCCAACGGCAAGCCGGCCTCGGTGAAGATCCTCAAGGCCGAGCCGTACAACGGCTGACCCGCTTCGCCGACCGGCCGCGGCCGGCCGTCCGACGTGACCGAGCCCCCGGCGTCCCCGTGACGCCGGGGGCTCGTCGCGTCGTTCCTTCGTCCGGTGGTCAGGTGGCCGCCGAGCGGTACTTGCGCACCGCCAGCGTCCGGAAGACCGCGATGATCAGGACGGACCAGATCACCGAGGCCCAGACGGGGTGCTGCATGGGCCAGGCGTCGGACTGCACCACGCCGGGGTTGCCGAACAGCTCGCGGCAGGCCTGCACCGTGGCGCTGAACGGGTTCCACTCGGCGATGTGCCGGAGCCAGGGCGTCATCTGGCTGGAGTCCACGAAGGCGTTCGAGACGAACGTCACCGGGAACAGCCAGATGATCCCGCCCGAGGTCGCCGCCTCCGGGGTGCGCACGGACAGACCGATCAGCGCGCCGATCCAGGTGAAGGCGTATCCCAGGAGCAGCAGCAGCCCGAATCCGGCCAGGACCTCGCCGGCGCTGGTCGGGTCGGCGGAGCCGGTCCGCCAGCCCACGATCAGAGCGACTATCGCGAGGACGAGCAGGGTGATGGCCGTCTGCACGAGGTCGGCGACGGTGCGGCCGGTGAGGACCGCGCCCCGGGCCATCGGCAGCGAGCGGAAACGGTCGACGAGTCCCTTCTGCATGTCGTCGGCGATGCCGGCCGCCGATCCCGCGGTGGCGAAGGTGACGGTCTGGGCGAAGATGCCGGCCATCAGGAAGTCCTTGTAGACGTCCGGGTCGGTGGTGTTGCCGATCTTCATCGAGCCACCGAAGACGTACGTGAAGAGGACCACAAACATCACCGGCTGGATGACCCCGAACAGGACCATCTCGGGGATCCGGGTCATCCGGATGAGGTTTCTGCGGGCGATGACCAGCGAGTCCCGGACGGACTGGCCGATGGCGTTGGTGGGCGCCGTGACCGGCGCCGCGTCGGTGGCGGCGCTCACTTGGCGGCCTCCTTCTCCTGCTCGTGGCCGGCGTCGTCCGCCGAGCCGTTCGCCTCGTCCGCCACCTCGGCCACGTGGCCGGTGAGGGAGAGGAAGACGTCGTCGAGGGTCGGGCGGCGCAGGCCGATGTCGTCGATCTCGATGCCGCGGACGTCGAGCTCGCGGATGACCTCGGCGAGCAGCTTCGCGCCGCCGGTGACGGGGACGGTCAGCTTGCGGGTGTGCTCCTCCACGGTGGTCGAACCCTTGCCGAATCCGGCCAGCACCTCGGAGGCGGTCGCCATGTGGTCGCGCTCGTGGACGACGACCTCGACGCGCTCTCCCCCGGTGCGGGCCTTGAGCTGGTCGGAGGTGCCGCGGGCGATGACGCGGCCGTGGTCGACGACCGCGATGTCGTGCGCGAGGTGGTCGGCCTCCTCCAGGTACTGCGTGGTCAGCAGCAGGGTCGTACCGCCGGCGACCAGCTGCTTGATGACCTCCCACAGCTCCTGGCGGTTGCGGGGGTCGAGGCCGGTCGTGGGTTCGTCCATGAACATGACGGGCGGGGAGACGACCAGGGCCGCCGCCAGGTCGAGCCGGCGGCGCATGCCTCCCGAGTAGGTCTTGGTGGGACGGTCGGCGGCGTCCGAGAGATGGAACTGGTCGAGCAGCTCGGCGGCGCGGGCCTTCGCGGCCTTGCCCTTCATCTGGTAGAGCTGCCCGACCATCTGCAGGTTCTCCCGGCCGGTCAGGTATTCGTCGACCGCGGCGAACTGGCCGGAGAGGCCGATGGAGCGCCGTACCTCGTTGGGCTGCCTGAGGACGTCGATGCCCGCGACGACCGCCTTGCCGCTGTCGGGGCGCAGCAGGGTCGTGAGGCAGCGGACGGCGGTGGTCTTGCCCGCGCCGTTCGGCCCGAGCAGGCCCAGGACCGTGCCCTCGGGAACGTCGAGGTCGACGCCGTCCAGAGCCCTTACGTCACCGAAGGTCTTCACCAAACCTTCGGCATAGATGGCGCCTGGCATATGAGTCTCCACGTCGTCGGGGATTCTTCGGAAAGCCTAGGTTTGTACTTTTCGCCGCGCTCAGCGAGCGATTTACGACACACCATAACGCGATGTATCGCGTCTCACAATGCAGTTGCTCGAACGAGTGACAAGCGAGGGACGAAGCGGCTGCCGGCCTCCTGCCCGGGCTCAGGCGATGACGGTGTACCCCGCTTCCCCCAGCGCCCGGCCGACCTCGGCACAGTGCTCCGGACCCTTCGTCTCCAGGTGCAGCTCGACCTCCGCCTCCGTGAGCCCGAGCCGCGGATGGGTTCGGACGTGGCTCACGTCGAGGACGTTAGCGTCGACCACTGACAACACCCCGAGAAGCGTGGCCAGGGCCCCGGGCCGGTCCGTCAGCCGCAGCCGGACCGCCAGGTAGCGGCCCTGCGCGGCCATGCCGTGCCGCAGCACGCCCTGCATCAGCACCGGGTCCACGTTGCCGCCGGACAGGACCGCCACGACCGGCCCCTCGAAGGCGTCCGGCGCGCTCAGCAGCGCCGCCACCGGGCTCGCCCCGGCCGGTTCCACGACCAGCTTGGCCCGCTCCAGACACAGCAGCAGAGCGGTCGACAGCTCGTCCTCGGAGACCGTGCGGACCTCGTCCACCAGCCCGCCGACGATCCCGAACGGCACGTCGCCGGGCCGCCCCACCTTGATCCCGTCGGCCATCGTCGCCGGGTGCTCGACGGCGACCGGGCGTCCCGCGGCCAGCGAAGGCGGGTAGGCGGCGGCGCCCTCCGCCTGCACGCCGACGATCCGCACATCCGGCCGCAGCGCCTTCACCGCGACCGCGATCCCGGCCGCCAGCCCGCCCCCGCCGATGCCGACCACGACGGTCCGCACCTCGGGGCACTGCTCCAGGATCTCCAGCCCGACCGTGCCCTGGCCCGCGATGACGTCGGGGTGGTCGAAGGGGTGGATGAAGACCGCGCCGGTCCGCTCCGCGTACTCCTGCGCGGCGGCCAGCGTCTCGTCCACCACCTGGCCGTGCAGCCGCACCTCGGCACCGTACTCCCGGGTCGCGCTGATCTTCGGCAGCGGCGCCCCCTGCGGCATGAACACCGTCGAGCGCACACCGAGCAGCGCCGAGGCCAGCGCGACGCCCTGCGCGTGGTTGCCCGCGCTCGCCGCGACCACACCCGCGGCGCGCTGCTCGGGCAGCAGCCCGGCGATCCGCACGTAGGCGCCACGCAGCTTGAACGAGCCGGTCCGCTGGAGGTTCTCGCACTTGAAGTGCACCGGGGAGCCGACCAGCTGGGACAGGTGCCTGCTGCCCTCCATCGCCGTCACCCGCGCCACGCCCGAGAGCATCTTCTGGGCTCCGCGCACGTCGTCGAGGGTGACGGGAGCGACGCGGGGCGCTGTGCTGTAGCTCATAGCCTCCAGCATCGCAGTTCACGGGCGCCGTGCGCCGTTGTGACCAACCTCCGAGACCTGCTTTGCCCAGCGCCGGTACGCCCTGCCGCCCGGCCGCGTACCCTGTCCCCCAATTAGCAGCCCTCCACGAAGTGAGCCCCCGGCCATGCCCACAACACCTGAAATGTCGATGGACATGACGACCGCCGGTGACACCGGTCTTCTCGAGACGCTCCAGCACGAGGTCGCGCTCTTCGCCCGACGCGCCGAACAGACCCGGCTCGGCGGGGTGGGACAGGTGCGCAACTCCATGGACCGCGCCGCCTACCTGCTGCTCAACCGCCTCGACAAAGAGGGCCCGATGGGCGTGAAGGCGCTCGCCGCGAGCATGGGGATCGACTCCTCGACGGTCACCCGGCAGGTGGCCCCGCTCGTCGACACCGGACTCGTCAAGCGGACCTCCCACCCCGAGGACGGACGCGCGGTGGTCCTGCAGCTGTCGCCGCGCGGCGTGGCGCGGCTGGAGGACGTCCGCTCCTCCCGGCGTCAGCTCATGGCCGAACTGACCCACGACTGGGCGCCTCAGGAGCGCGAGGCGTTCTGCGCGCTCCTCGCCCGCTTCAACGGCGCCCTGTCCGCCCGTATGGCCCCTTCCGGCGTGGCGTCCACGGACGCGTCGGCCGATTCCTGACCGACCCCTCACGCGCTTTCCGGGGCTTTCCGGGGCGTGGTTCGCACCGAACCCTTGACCGGCGGGCCGCCCCTGGCCTGATATGAGACCGCAGGGGTCGTCGCCGGCTGGGCGGGAGGCGCGGTGCGAGAACGGCATGCGTCCCGGAACGCCCGCCGGGCCCGCGAGTTCGAGGCGTTCGTCGCGGGCGCGGCAGGGCGGCTGCTGCACGCCGCGACCCTGCTCACCGCCGAGGTCCCGGACGCCAACCCGCGCGCGCGGCGCCTGCTGGCCCTGAGTCTGGCCCACACGTACGCGTACTGGGACCGGCTGCACGGGGAGGACCCGTACGACCGCACCCGCAGGTACCTGGCCACGCGTTTCGCCCGTGAGGCCTGGCACCGGTACGGCGTTCTCGGCCGGGCCCGCCGGCGGGCCGCGGGTCCCCTGGGCCCGCTCGCCCCGCAGGAACGCCTGGTCCTGGTGCTCAGGCTGTTCGAAGGCGTCGCCGAGGAACAGACGGCGGCGCTGCTGGGCCTGCCCGTGGAACGGGTACGGACGGTCTGCGACCGTGCGACGGCCGCCCTGCTGCGCCCGCCGCCCGCACCGGCCCGGCCGGTGACGGCCGAAGCGAAGGCGGCGACGCCGTGACGGGCCCGGCGAGCGTCCGGAGCAGCCGTACGGCGACCTGCCCGGCGGCCGGTACGACGACCGGCACGCGCGCGTGGCGGACCGGGAGGTGCCGGTGAACCGTCCCCGGCGGGAGGCCGCCGCGCGGCAGATCATGGAGCAGTCGCCGCCGCGGGTACCTCCCGGCCTCTGTGCGGAGGCCGTCCGCCGAGGCGGCCGCATGCTGCGCCGCAGGACCGCAGCCCGCCGCCTGATGTGGCTGCTGCTGGGCGCCGCGGCCGTGGCGTTCACGGTGTGGGCGCTGACCGCGCAGCCGTGGGTGGAGCCGCCCTCGGAGACGACCCCACCCGTGACCGGCTGGGAGGGCTGGTGAGCCTCTCCCGGGTCCCGCCCTAGCCCAGCGCCTGCTGGAGGTCCGCCAGCAGGTCGTCGGCGTTCTCGATGCCGACCGAGAGGCGCACCAGGTCGGCGGGCACCTCCAGGGCGGAACCCGCCGCGGAGGCGTGCGTCATCCGGCCCGGGTGCTCGATCAGCGACTCGACGCCGCCCAGGGACTCGCCGAGCGTGAAGACCTTCGCGCGGTTGCACACCTCGACGGCGGCCTGCTCGCCGCCCTCGACGCGGAAGGACACCATGCCGCCGAACGCCTTCATCTGCTTGGCGGCGACCTCGTGCCCCGGGTGCTCGGGCAGCCCCGGGTACAGCACGCTCGTCACGCGCGCGTGCCGGGAGAGCATCTCGGCGACCCTGGTCGCGTTCTCGCTGTGCCGGTCCATGCGCACCGCGAGGGTCTTGGTGCCGCGCAGCACCAGCCAGGAGTCGAAGGGCCCGGCGACGGCGCCCATCGCGTTCTGGTGGAACGCCAGCTCCTCGCCCAGCTCCTGGTCGTCGACGATCAGCGCGCCGCCGACCACGTCCGAGTGGCCGCCCATGTACTTGGTCAGCGAGTGCACGACGACGTCGGCACCGAGCGCCAGCGGCTGCTGGAGGTAGGGGGTGGCGAAGGTGTTGTCGACGACGAGCCGGGCGCCGGCGTCCCGGGCGACCTGGGCGACGGCGGCGATGTCGGTGATGCCGAGCAGCGGGTTGGAGGGCGTCTCCACCCAGACCGCCTTGGTCTTCGGGGTGAGGGCGGCCCGCACGGCGGCGGCGTCGCCCGTGTCGGCCACGGACCACTCGACGCCCCAGCGGGTGGCGACCTTGGCGAAGAGGCGGAAGGTGCCGCCGTACGCGTCGTTCGGGATGACCACGTGGTCGCCGGGACGCAGCAGCGTACGCAACAGGCAGTCCTCGGCCGCCAGTCCGGACGCGAACGCGAGACCTCGCCGGCCGCCCTCCAGGGCCGCGAGGTTCTCCTCCAGTGCCGTGCGGGTCGGGTTGGCGCTGCGGCTGTACTCGTAGCCGCCGCGCAGCCCGCCGACACCGTCCTGCTTGTAGGTCGACACCTGATAGATCGGCGGGACGACCGCGCCCGTCAGGGGATCGGCGGTGTTGCCCGCGTGGATCGCGAGCGTCTCGAAGTGCTGACTGATGTGCCTGTCGCTCATGGGCACCGAGGGTAGCCGTGCGGAACGCCTCGCGCGTTTTCCACAGGGCGGGGGACAGGTTGGCCAATTGTCGGCGGCGTCTGGTTCGCTTGAGCCATGGAGATTCTCTGGGTCCTGATGGCACTGGTCATGCTCGGCTTCGTGCTGCTCCAAATCTTGCGGCGCCGCAGCGGCGCGGTCGGCCTCGTCCCGCCCGGCCACCCGGACGCCGCCGACCCCGCGAACTACGGCTTCGCCCGCGAGGAGGAGCTGGACATCCGCATGCCGGGTCCGGACGAGGACCTGCTGGACGTCCTGGACCTGGTGCAGCGCACCCAGGACTACCGGGGGGCGCAGCAGCTCCTGGCCGGCACGGAGGCGAAGGGTGAGCGGCGCTGGCAGCGCGTGCAGGCCTTCGCGGGCGCCGCGTCCCTGGAGCTGCGGCAGCGGCCCGGCGGTGTCGGTCAGACGCCGGGCGGGCAGTGGCTGCGGGTGTGGCGGGCGGAGGCGCCCAAGGACGCGGGGGGCGCGGCGGTGCACGCCGAGTTCCTGGTGCAGCAGGCGTGGCGCACGGCGACGCCGGGCACGGACGACTTCCGGATCATCATGGAGGAGGCGAAGGCGGCCTGCGGCGAGGCGGCCCTGCTCGCGCCCGGGGACCCGGTGCCGTACATCATCGAGCTGTCGGTGGCCCGCGGCCTCGGTTACCCGCGCGAGGAGTTCGAGCAGCTCTGGCTGAAGATCCTGGACCGCGCTCCGAACCACATGGGCGCGCACCTGGCCGCCCTGCAGTACTGGTGCGAGAAGTGGCACGGCTCGCGCGAGCTGGCGTACTCCTTCGCGGAGGCGGCGGCCGCCCGGGCGCCGCGCGGTTCCCTGCTGGCGGCGATGCCGCTGTTCGCGGTCTTCGAGCACCTGCCGGAGGTCAACCTGGTCAGCGGCTTCTACCAGAGCGAGGTCGTCACCAAGGCCGTCCACGGCGCGCTGCACGCGGTGCACTCGGCCCACCGGGACGACCCGATGCAGGCGCACGTCCGCCACCTTCTGGTCTTCTTCCTGGTCCGCGGCGAGCGCTGGGCCGAGGCGATGAACCAGCTGATGGTCATAGACGGCCACGTCGGTGCCCTGCCCTGGACCCTGTCCAGCGACCCGGCGGCGGAGTTCGCGGTCTACCGCGCGCTCGCGGTGGCGGGGTACGAGGCGAACGGCGGCAGCCCGGCGACGCTGCCGCGCTGAGCGCCGCCCCACGACGAACGGTCCGGCCGCATCCGGCCGGACCGCTTCATCGTGATACCCCTCAGCCCTGGGTACGGGCGGGCAGCCGCCATCCCGGGCGCGGGAAGTGGCATGTGTACCCGTCCGGGTAACGCTGCAGGTAGTCCTGGTGCTCGGGCTCGGCCTCCCAGAAGGGACCGACCGGCTCCACCTCGGTGACGACCTTGCCGGGCCACAGACCGGAGGCGTCCACGTCCGCGATCGTGTCCTCGGCGATCCGCTTCTGCTCGTCGTCCACGTAGTAGATCGCCGAGCGGTAGCTGAGCCCGATGTCGTTGCCCTGGCGGTTCTTGGTGCTCGGGTCGTGGATCTGGAAGAAGAACTCCAGGATCGCGCGGTAGTCGGTCACCTCGGGGTCGAAGAGGATCTCGATGGCCTCCGCGTGCGTGCCGTGGTTGCGGTACGTCGCGTTCGGCACGTCACCCCCGGTGTAGCCGACCCGGGTCGCGGTCACGCCCGGGAGCCGGCGGATCAGCTCCTCCATCCCCCAGAAGCACCCGCCCGCCAGCACGGCCCTCTGCGTCTGCGCAGCCATCGTGGCCCTCCAATATTCTCTCGGCTCGGTCGTCCGGAGCACTCGGCCCGCACGTCACCGGCCTCCATCTCCACCCTGTCTGCAACACACGGGGCTCTCCAACGATTCCATGCCCGGCCTTCCGCCCGACCAGTGCAGCGGGCGCATGACCACCCCGCACCGGCGTATCGGTTCTGCCTCACCATGTCGAGCGGTGCGCCGACGCTGGCCCGGCAGGGGATCGGATCCGGCGCCCCTGCAGCGGTTCGTCGCCCAGTGGGCGGTGTACGTCTTCATCCAGCGCCGGCCGGGCCTGGCAGCAGATCTGCACAGCTGGGAGGAGCGCGCGGCGACCGGCGACGCTGCCCGGGCGCGACGAGCCGCATCGGAGATCGGACGCATCCTCGACCAGGCACACGCGGCCGTCGGGCTTCGCTTCCGGTGACCAGTGAGGGGCCGATGGGAGTACGACCCTGAGCGACCTCGGCGACGGCCCGCGCCCGGGCGGGCTGCGACGGATGGACGCGGCCGGTGGCTGGTTCTGCTTCCTGGTCGCAGCGCGGGATCCGCTGGTCGTCATCGTCCGTATCCGTCCCGCCGTTCGAGGCGCTGCAGACGTCCGGCAGCAGCCGGTGGCCCGCGTGAACCCCCCGGCCCGGCCGAGGGCCGCCTTCCCCGTCCCGGCTCACGAGGACACCCGGGGAATCGCGGAGTTGGGGTCGGAGCCCGAGAAGGCCAGTCCGATGACGAATCCGGCGACTTCTTCCAGCTGGCGAACGCGGTCGAGCCCGCCGAGAACCGCCGGGACGGCTCCCACGTCGCGGACCAGCCCTCCGACGACGTCCAACGCCGCCGCGTCGTCGCCGCACATCGCCACCGTCACACGAGACCCGCCCTCGTCGTGCGGGCCGGTCCACTGGTCGCCGGGGAAGAGATGGAACGCCTTCACGACCCGGGCTCCCGGAGCGAGGCAGGCGATCCGTCCCGCCATCGACTCCCCGTCTCCGGTGAGCAGCGTGCCGACGCCGTGTCGGGTCGCGTTGGTGGGATCGATCAACGGCGTGCCCGCCAACGCACCGCCGGACGCGCCCGCCGATTCCATCATGTCCTCGACGCCGTCCCAGGTGACGGCGAGAAGCACCGCGTCGCGTCCGGCGACCGTCTCGCGCGGCGTCGCGGCCCGTGTTCCGCGCCCCAGCCGCTCGGCGAGTTCACTCGCCCTGGCCTGCGACCGTCCGCCGATCACCACCTTGTGCCCTGCCCGTGACCAGCCTTCGCCCAGGGCCGCGGCCAGTGTGCCCGTTCCCAGGATTCCGATGCGCATCCGTCTGTTCCTCTCCCGTAGCGGTCGGTTGCGAGGCCACGCTAGGGAAGGTGTTACGCACCGATCGGTGCGTCACGGACACGCGATGATGGGCTGTGAGATGACTGATCACGACGTCCACTGCTACGAGTTGGTCGCCGACTGCCGTCTGCGCGCGGCCACCGATCTCTTCGCCCACACCTGGGACCCCGTGGTGCTCGCGGCACTTCGCGTGGGGCCCCGTCGGCGCCGCGAGCTGCGCGCCGCGATCGGCGGCATCAGCGACAAGGTGCTGACCGACTCCTTGCACCGTCTGCTCACCGGCGGGCTCGTCGCGCGCCAGGCACACGCCGAGGCTCCCCCACGCGTCGACTACGCGCTGACCGGTCTCGGCCGGAGCCTGGTCGAGGGCCCGATGACGGCGCTGGGGCGCTGGGCCGTCGAACACGGGGACGAACTCCTCGAAGCCCAGGAGAGCAGCACCGGAGGTCTGTGAGGGGTCGACGCCGACGGTCAGGCCCCGTCGTGCGCGAGCCGAGTCCGCCGTCCATGGCCGGCCGCCCGGGATGCCCCGCCCCGTCAGCCGCGTCGCAACCCCGCGACCAGCACCCCCGCCAGCTGCCGGGGGTCGTAGCGCGGGTCGGGGGTTTCGGCGCCGATGCAGAGGTTGCCGACGCCGCGCATGAGGGCGATGGCCGGTACGTCGGTGTGGATCTCGCCGGAGGCGGTCGCGGCGGCGAGGAGGTCGGTGCACACGGGGACGAGGCGGTCGAGGAAGTACGCGTGGAGGGCCTCGAAGCCCGCGTCGTCGGACTGGAGGACCCCGGCGAGGCCGTGCTTGGTGACCAGGAAGTCGACGAACCGGTCGATCCAGGCCGCGAGCGCGGCGTACGGGGTGGGGCAGCTCGCCAGCAGGGCGGGGCCCGCCTCGGCGCAGGCCTCCACCTGGTGCCGGTAGACGCCGATGATGAGGTCGGCCCGGGTCGGGAAGTGGCGGTAGATGGTGGCCGTGCCGACGCCGGCCTCGGCCGCGATGTCGCGTACGGGAGCCTCGACCCCGGACCTGACGAACACCGCGGCGGCGGCGTCGAGCAGGGTCTTCTCGTTGCGCCGGGCATCCGCGCGCTTGGGCCGGGGCCCCGCTCCTGCGGTCGTCGCTTCGCCGTCGCTCACCCGTCTCGTCTCCTTCGCCGTCGCAGTCGTCGTCACCGCCGCCGCCGTCGTCACCACCGCCGCCGTCGTCACCGTCGCCGCACTTGATAAACGGGACAGCGTTCCGTATCGTCGTACAGGTAAACGGGACGGTGTTCCGCTTGGCCTCTCCCATGATGCCAGAGCGTCGAGCCCGCCACCAAGTCATGCCTCGATCCCTACGCAAGCCATCCCCCGTGGAGGAACCGTCATGCAGTACCGCACCTTGGGCCGCACCGGTGTGCAGGTCAGCTCGCTCGCGCTCGGCGCCATGAACTTCGGCAGCATCGGGCGCACCACCCAGGACGAGGCCACCGCCATCGTCGACGCGGCCCTGGAGGCCGGGATCAACCTCATCGACACCGCCGACTGGTACAGCGGCGGCGAGTCGGAGGAGATGGTCGGCAAGGCGATCGCCGGGCGCCGCGACGACATCGTGCTGGCCACGAAGGCGTACATGCCGATGAGCGACGAGCCCAACCACCAGGGCGCCTCGCGCCGCTGGCTGGTCACCGAGCTGGACAACAGCCTGCGCCGGCTCGGCGTGGACCACGTGGACCTCTACCAGATCCACCGGTGGGACCCGAACACGAGTGACGAGGAGACCCTGTCCGCGCTCACCGATCTGCAGCGCGCCGGGAAGATCCGCTACTTCGGCTCCTCGACCTACCCCGCCTACCGCATCGTCGAGGCCCAGTGGGCCGCCCGCGAGCACCGGCTCGGCCGGTACGTCACCGAGCAGCCCAGCTACTCCCTCCTCCAGCGGGGGATCGAGAGCCAGGTGCTGCCGGTGACCGAGCACTACGGGCTCGGCGTGCTGGTGTGGAGCCCGCTGGCCTCGGGGTGGCTGTCGGGGGCGGTGCGCGCCGGGCGGGAGGTCGCCACGCACCGGTCGGCGGTGCTGCCGGAGCGTTTCGACCCCGCGGTGCCCGCCAACCGGGCCAGGCTCGACGCCGTCGAGAAGCTGGCCGCGGTCGCCGACGAGGCCGGGCTCACCCTGATCCAGCTCGCGCTCGGCTTCGTCACCGCGCACCCGGCCGTGACCGCCGCGCTCGTCGGGCCCCGCACCCTGGACCACCTCCACTCCCAGCTCGCCGCCGCCGACACCGTGCTCTCCGACGACGTCCTCGACGCGATCGACGCCATCGTCCCGCCCGGCACGGATCTGGCCGCGCACGAGAAGTTCGACGCCACGCCCGCGCTGCTCGACCCGGCCCTGCGCCGTCGCCGGCCGGTGCGCGGCTGAGCGTCAGCGGACCGGCCGGCCCGCGCCCACCTCGCCGCGCCCGCGGGAGCGGTACACGACGTACGGCCGCACCAGGTAGCCCAGCGGCGCCGTGAAGGCGTGGATCAGGCGGGTGAAGGGCCACAGGGCGAACAGGGCCATGGCGAGCAGGGCGTGCAGGCGGTACACCAGCGGCGCCTCGGCCATGGCCGTCACGTCCGGGTCCAGGGCGAACAGGCTGCGGAACCAGACGGAGACGCCGAGCCGGTAGTCGTACGAGGACTCGGCCGTCGCGCCGGATGCGGTGGCCGTCAGGCCGGCGAGGACGACCGTGATCAGGAGAGGGTGGACCACCCGGTCGCCCCGGCTGGTCGCGGCTCTGATCGCCGGGGTGCGCAGGCGGCGGTACAGCAGGAGGGCGAGGCCCGCGAGCGTGGCCAGGCCCGCCGTGCCGCCCGCGATCAGGGCGTTGGCGTGGTAGACGTGCTCGCTGACGTGGAGGCGGTCGGTCAGCGACTCGGGGACCAGGAGGCCCGCGACATGGCCGGCGATCACGAACAGCAGGCCGTAGTGGAAGAGCGGGCCCGCCACCCGCAGCAGCCGGCTCTCGTGCAGCTGGCTGGAGCGGGTGGTGAAGCCGAAGCGGTCGTAGTGGTACCGCCAGGCGGTGCCCGCCACCAGCACCACCAGCGTCAGGTACGGCAGGACGCCCCACAGGGCGGTGTGCAGGTGCCTCATCGGCGGACTCCTTCGTCGTTCGGCCGCGGCTGGGCGGGGAAGGGGCCCAGGACGTCCAGGCCCACCGCCTCGGCCGGCGGACCGGTACGGGTCAGGCGCAGGGCCTCCTCGCGGCTGGCCGGTGCCTGGCCCGGCAGGCACCGGCAGACGGCCTGGAGGAGGGCGGCGTAAGGGCTGCGGTGGGCTTCGAGGGCGTAGCGCAGGACCTCGGTCGCCGCGCGGTGCTCCGTCAGCAGTGCGGTGCCCGCCTCGGGGGTGCGGGCGGCGAACTCCAGCATCAGCGGCAGGAAGTCCGGCAGTTCGTCGTCCGGAGGGAGCCAGCCGTGGGCGCGGTACACGGACTTGATGCGGGCCAGCGCGGCGCCCCGGCGGCGGGTGTCGCCGTCGGTGTAGTAGGTGAGGTACAGGCAGCGGCGGCGGCTGCGGTCGAAGGTGGCGACGTAGCGGGCGGCGACGGCGAGGGGGTCCTCCCGCTCCGCCCGGTCGCAGAAGGAGAGCAGGAGCTGGATCTCGGGGCCGGGGAGCGCGGCGACCGTCTCGCGGACGGTGCGCGGGCGGCGGGGCCAGTCCCGGTCCGGGTAGCCGAGGAGCAGGGCGGCGGCCTGGAAGACGACCGGGGCGGTGGTGCGCGTTCCGGTACGGCCGCGGTTCACAGCTCGGGCTCCGTCCGCACGGTGCCGCGGGCCCGCGGGAAGAGGCCGTTCGGGCGCCCCTTCCCGTTCCAGTTCAGGAGGTTGACCCGGCCGCGCAGCGCCGACGTGCCGGAGCCGCCGGTCGGCGGTGCGTGGAAGGTGCCGGGGTCGAACTCCTCGAAGCCGGGACCGCCCCCCGCGCCGTCAGGCATCATCCCCGGGCCGCCCACGCCGTCCAGGCTGCACCCCGCTCCGGTGCCGCCGGGGTCGGGGACGGAGCCGGTGTAGGCGGTCGGGATGACGTACCGCTCGTCGTACTTGGCGAGGGCGAGCAGCCGGTACAGCTCCAGGATGCCCGGCTCGTCCAGTCCGACCGCCTCGGCGATCCGCGGGTCCTGTTCCTCGCCGAGGTTGACGCGCCGCATGTGGGAGCGCATCGCGGCCAGCCGGCACAGGGCGGCCTCGACGGGTCCGGGATCGCCCGCGGTGAAGAGTTCGGCGAGGTAGCCGAGGGGGATGCGCAGCGTGTCGATCGCGCCGAACAGCGCGGCCGGGTCCTCCCCGTCGTGCCCGCTGCCGGTGAGGGCGTCGACGACCGGGGAGAGCGGCGGGACGTACCAGACCATCGGCATGGTGCGGTACTCCGGGTGCAGCGGGAGCGCGACGCGGTAGCGGGTGATGAGGGCGCCCACCGGGGAGCGGCGCGCGGCCTCGACCCAGTCGTGCGGGATGCCGGAGGCTTCCGCAGCGCGGGCCACCTCCGGGTCGCCGGGGTCGAGGAAGCAGCCGAGCTGGGCCTCGTACAGGTCCTTCTCGTCGGTGACGGAGGCGGCGGCGCCTACTTTGTCGGGGTCGTAGAGCATGACGCCGAGGTAGCGGAGCCGGCCGACGCAGGTCTCGGAGCAGACCGTCGGGTCGCCCGCCTCGATGCGCGGGTAGCAGAAGGTGCACTTCTCGGCCTTGCCGGTGGCGTGGTTGAAGTAGACCTTCTTGTACGGGCAGCCGCTGACGCACATCCGCCAGCCCCGGCAGCGGTCCTGGTCGACCAGGACGATGCCGTCCTCGACGCGCTTGTACAGGGCGCCGGAGGGGCAGACGGCGACGCAGGACGGGTTGAGGCAGTGCTCGCAGATGCGGGGCAGGTAGAACATGAACGCCCGCTCGTAGTCGAGGCGCACCTTCTCGCTCATCCGGGCCAGCAGCGGGTCGGCGGCGAGCTGGTCGGGGCCGCCGCCGAGGTCGTCGTCCCAGTTGGGGCCCCAGGTGATCTCCGCGGGCCGGCCGTCGATCAGGGAGCGGGGCGGGGCGGTGGGGATGTCGTCGCCGAGGGGGGCGGTGGTGAGGTTCTCGTAGTCGTAGGTCCAGGGCTGGTAGTAGTCGTCGAGGGTGGGGAGTTCGGGGTTGGCGAAGAGGCGGGCGAGGCGGCGGGCGCGGCCGCCGCTGCGCGGGACGAGGCGCCCGCCCTTGAGGTGCCAGCCGCCCTTCCACTTCTCCTGGTCCTCGTGGCCGCGGGGGTAGCCCTGGCCGGGCCGGGTCTCGACGTTGTTGAACCAGGCGTACTCGGTGCCGGTGCGGTTGGTCCAGGTCTGTTTGCAGGTGACCGAGCAGGTGTGGCAGCCGATGCACTTGTCGAGGTTCATGACCATCGCCACCTGTGCCATGACGCGCATCAGTACGTGACCTCCTGGGAGCGGCGCCGGATCGTGGTGACGGCGTCGCGCTGGTTGCCGGTCGGGCCGTAGTAGTTGGGGGCGAAGGAGAGCTGGCCGTAGCCGCCGATGAGGTGGGTGGGCTTGACGAGCAGCTTGGTGAGCGAGTTGTGGACGCCGCCGCGGCGGCCGTTCGCCTCCGACTTGGGCACGTTCACCAGGCGCTCCTGGACGTGGTACATCAGCACCGTGCCGTCCGGGACGCGGTGCGAGACGATCGCGCGGGCGACCACGACGCCGTGCGCGTTGACGGCCTCGACCCAGTCGTTGTCGGCGGCGCCGATCGCATGGGCGTCGGCGGGGCTCATCCAGATGACGGGTCCGCCGCGGGCCAGGGTCTGCATCAGCAGGTTCTCCTGGTACTCGGAGTGGATGGACCACTTGGCGTGCGGGGTGAGGTAGCGCACGGTCACCGCGCGGCCGTCGCCGGTCGGGGTCGGTGCGTCGCCCAGCTCGGCGAGGTTCAGCGGGGGCCGGTAGACCGGGAGCTGCTCGCCCAGTTCCGCCATCCAGTCGTGGTCGACGTAGAAGTGCTGGCGGCCGGTGAGGGTGTGCCAGGGCTTCTTGTGCTCGGTGTTGACGGTGAAGGGCGAGTACCGCCGGTCGGGTGCCTCCTTGCCGGACCACTCGAAGCTCGCGCCGACCTGTACGGGCCGTTCCTGGGTGTCGGAGAAGACCACGCGCCGCTCCCCCACCGACGCGGCCAGCTCCGCGAGCCCGGCGCCGGCGCCGACCCGGTCGGCGAGGCGGTCGAAGCCCTCGGCGGCGAGGCGGCCGTTGGTGGTGCCGGACAGGGCGAGGATCGCCTCGCAGAACTTGACGTCGGTGTCGAGCAGGGGGCGTCCGCGGGCCGGTCCGGCGGGCGCGGTGCCGCAGCGAGCGGCGAGCCAGCGGGCCTCCTCGTGCGGGTTGACGGTGACGCCCTTGACGGTCATGCCGTGTTCCTCGGCCAGCGGCCCGAAGGCGGCGAGCCGGTCGGCGACGGCCGTGTAGTCCCGTTCCACCAAGGACACTTGCGGGGCGTTGCGGCCGGGCTCGATGGGGGTGCGGCCGTCGCGCCAGTCGGTGACCCGGCCGCCGGGCTGGGCGGTCTCGCCGGGGGTGTCGTGCTGGAGGGCGGTGGCGACCAGGTCGTGGGCCGTGTCGAGGCGGCCGGCGGCGAGTTCGCCGAAGCGGCGGGCGAGCGAGTGGAAGATCTCGAAGTCGGTGCGCGCCTGCCAGGGCGGGTTGATCGCCGGGCTGAAGGCGTGCACGAAGGGGTGCATGTCCGTGGAGGACAGGTCGTGCTTCTCGTACCAGGTGGCGGCGGGCAGTACGAGGTCGGAGAAGAGCGTCGTGGAGGTCATCCGGAAGTCGAGGCTCAGCAGCAGGTCGAGCTTGCCCTGCGGGGCGTCGTCGCGCCAGGCCACGGAGCGGGGCCGGTGCCCGGGCGGTGCCTCGTCGGCGGTGGCACCGTCCCGGGCGCCGAGCAGGTGGCGCAGGAAGTACTCGTTGCCCTTGGCGGAGGAGCCGATCAGGTTGGCCCGCCACACGGTCAGCACGCGCGGCCAGTTGCGGGGCGCGTCGGGGTCCTCGCAGGCGAAGTCGACGGCGCCCGAGCCGAGTTGCTCCGCGATCCAGTCGCCCGGTTCCTGACCGCTCTCCCGGACGCGGCGGCCGAGGTCGAGCGGGTTGGCGTCGAAGGTCGGGTACGACGGCATCCAGCCGAGCCGGGCGGACTGGGCGACCAGGTCGGCGGTGTGCAGCCCGGCGAGGGTGCCGGGCGCGGTGGGCGACGCAAGGGCGTCGGCCGCGTGGGACTCGTACCGCCACTGGCCGGAATGCAGGTACCAGTACGGGGTGCCCGCCATCTGCCGCGAGGGCCTGACCCAGTCGGCGGCCGAGGACAGCTGCTGCCAGCCGGTGTACGGGCGGACCTTCTCCTGGCCGACGTAGTGCGCCCAGCCGCCGCCGTTGACGCCCTGGCAGCCGGTGAGGATGAGCAGGGAGAGGAAGGAGCGGTAGATGGTGTCGGAGTGGAACCAGTGGTTGGTGCCGGCGCCCATGACGATCATGCAGCGGCCGCGGGTCTGCTCGGCGGTGCGCGCGAACTCCCGGGCGGTGCGGACCGCCGCGTGGGCCGGGACGGAGGTGATGCGCTCCTGCCAGGCGGGGGTGCAGGGTTCGTCGGCGTCGTCGTAGCCGGTGGGCCAGTGGCCGGCGAGGCCGGGCCGGGCCACGGCGTACTGGGCGAGCAGCAGGTCGTAGACGGTGGTGACGAGCCGTCCGCCGACCTCCCGGGCCGGTACGCCGCGTACGACGGTGGCGCCCGGTTCGTCGAAGCGGGGCAGCACCACCTCGACACCGTTGTCAGGGCGGCCGCCGGTGTGCCCGTGCAGGGTGAGGAGCGGGTCGACCCCGCCGAGGTCGAGGTTCCAGCGCCCCGCACCGCCCTTGCCCCAGCGGTCGCCGAGGGTGCCGTTCGGGACGACGACGTCGTCGGTGTCGGCGTCGATCAGCACCGGCATCCAGGCCCGCGCCCCCTCGGCGGCGTGCCGGCCGAGGCCGAGGTCGGCGGCGGTGACGAACTTGCCGGGTGTGTAGCCGCCCTGCTTGTGCTCGTCGGCGTACTCGTCGAGGGCGACCAGGAAGGGCAGGTCGGTGAAGCGCTTCACGTAGTCGGTGAAGTACGGCACCTGCCGGCGCACGAAGAACTCGGTGAGCAGCACGTGCCCCATCGCCATGGCGAGCGCCCCGTCGGTGCCGGGGTGCGGGTGCAGCCACTCGTCGGCGAACTTGGTGGCGTCCGCGTAGTCCGGCGAGACGACGACGACCTTCTGGCCGCGGTAGCGGGCCTCCGCCATCCAGTGGGCGTCCGGGGTGCGGGTGACGGGGACGTTGGAGCCCCACAGCATCAGATGGGCCGCGTCCCACCAGTCCCCCGACTCCGGTACGTCGGTCTGGTCGCCGAAGACCTGCGGGGAGGCGATCGGCAGGTCGGCGTACCAGTCGTAGAAGGAGATCATCGGGGCGCCGATGAGGGAGTGGTAGCGGGCGCCGACCGCGTGCGAGGCCATGGACATGGCGGGGATCGGGGAGAATCCGGCGACCCGGTCGGGCCCGTACTCGGCGATGGTGTGCACCTGGGCGGCGGCGGCGATCTCCAGGGCCTCGTCCCAGTCGAGCCGGACGAAACCGCCGTGCCCACGGGCCGACTGGTAACGCCGCCGCATCTCGGGGTCACCGGTCAGCTCGGCCCAGGCGGCCACCGGATCGCCGCCGTGCCGGCGCTTCGCCTCCCGGTACATTTCCACCAGGACGCCGCGGGCCAACGGATGGCGAACGCGAGTGGGCGAATAGGTGTACCAGGAAAAGGACGCGCCGCGCGGACAGCCGCGGGGCTCGTACTCGGGCCGGTCGGGGCCGACGCTCGGATAATCCGTCTGCTGGGTCTCCCAGGTGATCAGACCGTCCTTGACGTACACCTTCCACGAGCAGGAACCCGTGCAGTTGACGCCGTGTGTGGAGCGCACGACTTTGTCATGCGCCCACCGCTCCCGATAAGGACTGTCATTGACTTTCTGGTCCGTGCGGTACACGGCCCTCAGATCGAGGGTGGTCGGGGACTTCCGTAGCAGCTGACCGGCCTTCAGCAGCCGGTCCGCGGCGTCGGCCGCGGCCTTCGCCCTGCTTCGCACCACGTTGCCATCTCCTTGCGAACGCGACGGAGCGATGCCCGCCGGGTTTCGGCGGGCATGCTGTGTGCCGCTTTCAGCATCTCGCCGGAATTCGCGGCAGAAACGATATTCCAGCACCCTTTGCGGAGGCGGGGGCGAAGGTTTTGATCCGCTTTGCAATAGTTGTCATGCGCATATTCTTCGACTGCGCCGACTTTCAGCCATGAATGCCGGGAGAACTCACCCGGCCGTCCTCTCCGCCAGGAATTCGGCCCACGTCAGCTTGCCGACCAGCGCGTCTTCCAGGGTGAGATTCTCGCCAGAACGGTACGCGCGACCCGCTTTCCCGGGAATGCGCACCGGCAGCTTCGGGCGCCGGCTGCCGCCGCGCAGGTCGAGATAGGAACGGGCCAGCGTGGCCAGATCGAGGACCTCGGGTCCGGTCATGTCGGGGACCCGGCCGGACGGCTCGCCCAGGGTCAGTTCGGCCATGCGCGCGGCGACCTCGCGGGCGGCGACCGGTTGCAGACGCAGCCCGCCCGGGACCGGGAGGACCGGCAGCCGGGTCATCTTCTCGATCATCGTCAGGGTCAGCTCGTGGAACTGGGCCGCCCGCAGCACCGTCCAGCCGATGCCCGAGCCGGCGATCGCCCGCTCCGACTCCAGCTTGGTGCGCAGCCAGGCCAGCGGGACCCGGTCGGCGCCCACGACGGAGATGTACGCCAGGTGCCCCACGTCCGCGCGGACGGCGGCGCGCACCAGGGTGCGGGTCGCCTCGTCGTCGCCCTTGGGGCCGCCCGCCATGTGCAGGATGGTGCGCACACCGTCGACGGCGGCCTCGACGCCCTCGCCGGTGCGCAGGTCGCCGGTGACGTGGGTGACGCCGTCACCGTCGGTGGGGCGGGGCTGCCGGGTGAGGACGCGGACCTCGTGGCCGGCCGCCCGCAGCAGCGGGACGACGTGGCCGCCGAGGGTGCCGGTGCCGCCGGTGACCAGCAGGGGCGTGCTGGAGGCCGAGGGGGTCGAGGGGTGGGTCATGGCTGCTCCCGGTGTCCGTGGCGTCCGGGGCGCGGGGTGGGAACCGATGTGGGACCGCCCCGCCCGGACGTCCGCCGTATGTGGTGGCGGTATGACCCGGGGCGGGGCGGCCGTGTGACAGGGCGGAGGGAAGAATCCGAGAAAATCTTCCCCCGGGATCAGATCGTCGCGGTGTCGATCACGAAGCGGTACCGCACGTCGCTGGCCAGGACCCGCTCGTAGGCCTCGTTGACCTCGGACGCGGCGATCAGCTCGATCTCGGCGCCGATGCCGTGCTCGGCGCAGAAGTCCAGCATCTCCTGGGTCTCGGCGATGCCGCCGATCATGGAGCCGGAGAGGGACTTGCCGCCGCCGAGCAGCGCGAAGAGGTTGAGGGAGACCGGCTCCTCGGGGGCGCCGACGTTGGCCAGCGTGCCCTCGGTCTTCAGCAGCCCCAGGTAGGCGCCGAGGTCGAGCGGGGCCGAGACCGTGGAGACGATCAGGTCGAAGGTGCCGGCCAGCTCCTCGAAGGTGGCCGGGTCGCTGGTCGCGTAGTAGTGGTCGGCGCCCAGCTTCAGGCCGTCGTCCTTCTTGCGCAGGGACTGCGACAGCACGGTCACCTCGGCGCCCAGGGCGTGCGCGAGCTTGACGGCCATGTGGCCGAGGCCGCCCAGGCCGATGACGGCGACCTTCTTGCCGGGGCCCGCGTTCCAGCGCTTGAGCGGGGAGTACGTGGTGATACCGGCGCACAGCAGGGGCGCGGCCTCGTCCAGGGAGATGCCCTCGGGGATGCCGAGGACGAAGTTCTCGTCGACGACGACCTTCTCGGAGTAGCCGCCATAGGTGGGCTCGCCGTCCTTGCCGACGCCGTTGTACGTCATCACGTTGCCGCCCGTGCAGTACTGCTCGCGGCCGGCCTTGCAGTTGTCGCACTCGCGGCAGGAGTCGACCATGCAGCCGACGCCCACCCGGTCGCCGACGGCGAACTTGGTGACACCGGGGCCGACGGCCTCGACGACGCCCGCGATCTCGTGGCCGGGGACCATCGGGAAGATGGCCTCGCCCCAGCCCTCGCGGACCTGGTGGATGTCGGAGTGGCAGATGCCGGCGAACTTGATGTCGATCAGGACGTCGTGCTCACGCACCTCGCGCCGCTCGATGGTGGTGCGCTCCAGCGGCGCCTTGGCGGCGGGTGCTGCGTACGCGGCGACAGTGGTCATGCCGGGTTCTCCGGGATTCTCTTGGCGTGACTGGGTGATGCTTCCACCCTGCCTGTCACCCGCGGATCCACCCAGACCACGGCTTTGCGTACGACCGGCGTGCCTACCACCGACGGGGACAGGCTCGTGTGCGTACGACCGGGAATACGTCCGGCGATACTGGAAGCATGGACGGACAGCTTGACCGGCGGGCCGAACTGAGCGAGTTCCTGCGCACCCGGCGGGCGCGGCTGCAGCCGGAGGACGTGGGCCTGGAGTCGTACGGACGCCGGCGCAGGGTGCCGGGGCTGCGGCGCGAGGAGCTGGCGCAGCTGGCCGGGGTCTCGGTGGCGTACTACACCCGCCTCGAACAGGGCAACGGGCAGAACGTGTCGGCGGAGGTCCTGGACGCCATCGCCCGCGCGCTGCGGCTGACCGACGCGGAGCAGGCCCACCTGACGCACCTGGCGAGGCCGAAGCAGCAGCGCAGGCGGGCGTCGGCGGGCGTCGGCCGGCAGCGACCGGTGCGGGTGGCGCTGCTCCAGCTCCTGGAGTCGATCGACACGGTGCCGGCGTACGTGACGGGCCGCCGCTCGGAGATCCTCGCCTGGAACCGGATGGCCGCCGCCCTCTTCGGCGACTGGGGCAAGCTGCCCCCCGCCGAGCGGAACTGGGCGCGGCTGGTCTTCCTGAACCCGGACTACCGCGAGCTGTTCGTCGACTGGGACCAGAAGGCCTACGACATGGTCAGCTTCCTGCGCATGGACGCGGGCCGGCACCCGGACGACCCGCGGCTGTCGGCGCTGGTGGGCGAGCTGTCGGTGAAGAGCGAGGAGTTCCGCCGCCTGTGGGCCACGCACGACGTCAAGGAGAAGAGCTACGGCGTCAAGCGGATGCGGCACCCGCTGGTCGGTGACCTGACCCTGTCCTTCGAGACCTTCCGCCTGGTCGACGACGACGAGCAGGCGTTCATCACCTACCACGCGGAGCCCGGCTCCCCGTCGGCGGACGGGCTGCGCCTGCTGGCGAGCTGGGGGACGGACGCGGCGGCCTCACTTCCCACGTGACGGGGCCGCACCCGGACGGCCGGCGCCGGGATCCCTTCAGGACTGGTCCAGGGCCCGCTCGATCGCGCGGCGGGCCCGGCCCGCGGCCGTCCGGTCGTGCTCGAGCTGCATCGCCGCGTTCAGCGCCAGTCCGGCGGCGACGATCTCGAACAACGCCTGGTCGACGTCGAATCCGGGAGGCAGCTCACCGTTGTCCACCGCCGCGGCCAGGTCCGCCCGCAGCTGGTCCCGCCAGCGCGTCCACACCTCGGCCACCGCGTCGCGGACCCGGCCGGGGCGGCCGTCGTACTCGGTGAGTGCCGCGGTCATCAGGCAGCCGCCGGGCAGCAGGGGCTCTTCGAGGTAGCCCACGGAGTTGGCGCACACCGCGCGCAGCCGCCGCAGCCCCGGCGGCTCGTCCAGCGCCGGCTCGACCACCCGGTGCCAGAAGTCCACGAACGCCTTGTCCAGGGTGGAGATCTGCAGCGTCTCCTTGGTGCCGAAGTGCTTGTGCACCCCGGACTTGCTCATCTCCAGCTCCTCGGCGAGCCGGCCGATGGTGATGCCGTCCAGCCCTTCCTCGGAGGCGATCTCGGCGGCACGGCCGAGGATCCGCCCCTTGGTGGCCTGCGCTTCCGCAGCTGAGCGTCGTGGTGACATGCGACAAGGATAGCGTACGCGCGTTCGCTATTGATTTAGCGAACGTGCGTACGCTAAGTTCCGGAGCAGCCAACGGAACGAAGGAGTGCGAGATGCGGGTGCGACGACTGGGCTGGGCCGGAGTGGAGATCGAGGCGGGCGGCGAACGGCTGGTGATCGACTACGTGCGGGACCTCTCACCGCTGTTCACGGGGTGGCAGCCCGGCGTGGGACTGGCGGCGCCGAGCGGGCGGGCCTCCGCCGCGCTCGTCACCCACCTGCACCGGGACCACACCGACGCGTCCGCGCTCTCGGACGTGCTGACGCCCGGGGCGCCGGTGCTGCGCCCGGCGCCCGGTCACGGCGACGACGTGGACAACGTGACGACGCTGCCGGCCGAGCGCGAGCTGGTCCGGCACCGGCTGGCCGCCGAGGTCGTGGACGTCTGGTCCACGCGCGACCTCGGGCCGTTCCGCGTCACGGCGGTCCCCGCCGTGGACGGGCTGGGCGACCCGCAGGTGAACTGGGTGGTGCAGGCCGACGGACAGCGGGTCTTCCACGGCGGCGACACGATGTTCCACGGCTACTGGTGGCTCGTCGCCCGCCGGTTCAGCCCGTTCGACGTGGTGCTCCTGCCCGCCAACGGCGCGGTGGTCGACGCACCGCACCTGCAGCCGCCGAGCCCGGTGCCCGCCGCGCTGGACCCGCGGCAGGCGGCCGCGGCGGCGGAGATCCTCGACGCCCGGTACGCGGTGCCGGTCCACTACGAGCCGGAGCAGCCGGACAAGATCCCCGGCTACGCCGAGGTCCCCGACCCCGCGGCCGAGTTCCGCGCGCACGCCGGACGGCGGGCACGCGTACTGGCCGTCGGTGAGTGGCTCGACCTGACCACGTGACCGACCGCCGGAGCGCGCACGGTGGGCCGGAAACGCGCGGGCGCCCGCCGCTCCCGTGCGGGGAGGGGCGGGCGCCCGTGTGAAGTACCGTCGGCGCGGAGGGCGTTCGGCGTCAGACCGCCGAACCCGCCTTCCACTGGGCCCAGTCCATGTTCCAGCCGTTGAGGCCGTTGTCCGGGGAGATGGTCTTGTCGCCGGTGTTCTGGACGACGACCACGTCACCGATGATGGAGTTGTTGTAGAACCAGGCGCCCGGCGTGTTCGGGTCGTTCGCGCCCTTGGCGTCCTCCAGGCCCACGCAGCCGTGGCTGGTGTTGACGCTGCCGAAGATGCCCTTGCCCCAGTAGTTGCCGTGGATGAAGGTGCCGGAGGTGCTCAGGCGCATGGCGTGCGGCACGTCCTTGATGTCGTACTCGCCCTTGCCGTCGTCGTCGGTGAAGCCGACGGTCGAGCCGTCCATCCGGGTCTCCTTGTACTTCTCGGAGATCACCATCTGGCCTTCGTAGGTCTTGTTGTCCGGGGAGCCGGCGGAGATCGGGATGGTCTTGACGGTCTTGCCGTCCTGCGTGACCTTCATCTGCTTGGTCTTCGCGTCGACGTAGGAGACCTGGTTGCGGCCGATCTTGAAGGTGACCGTCTTCTGCTGGACGCCGTAGACGCCGTCGGCGCCCTCGACCCCGTCGAGCGCGAGCTTGAGGGTGACGGTCGAGCCCTCCTGCCAGTACTTCTCGGGGCGGCAGTCCATGCGCTGGGTGGAGAACCAGTGGCAGGCGACCTCCTGGCCGCTGCTGCTGTTGACCGTGATGCCCTTCTGGACGGCGGCCTTGTCGGTGATCTGCTTGTCGAAGTTGATCGACACGGGCATCCCGACGCCGACGGTCTTGCCGTCGTCCGGAGTGAAGGTCCCGATGAAGCTGTTCTGCGGGGAGACCGTGGTGAACGACGCGTTCTCGTGGGCGGCGCGGCCCTCGGAGTCCTGCGCGGTCGCCGTGATCTGGTACTTGGTGGCACGCTCCAGCTGACCGCTGGGCTTCCAGCTGGTCTTGTCGGCGGATATCTCGCCCTTGACCTCGGTGCCGTCCGAGGCGGTCATCTTCACCTCGGTGAGCGTGCCCTTGCTCACGGTGACGCCGGCGGCGTTGTTGATGGAGGCGTTGTCCGAGCCGCCCTTGGGTGTGATCTTGATCTGGGCCTCGGACGTCTTCTTGGCCGCCGCTTCGTCGACCTCGGCCTGCGAGGTCTTGCCGTCCCCACCCCCGGAGGTGTCGGCGTCGCTACTGGAACATGCCGAGAGCACCAGCACACCGCCGAGCAGTGCGGACGCGGCCATCAGGCCCTTGCGCCGCTTACCGTCCGTCATCACACGCTTCTCCATCGTTGCCGATTCCCGAAACCCCGAGATACCCCGTCAATAACTTTCAACGCTACGACCGGTTCGTCCCGTTCCACATCGCTCACGGGTGTGGGGCATGCCACGTTTGCCGCCGGAGACCGGAGGTGGTGCGGGGAGGCATCGGTCAGTGCGCACCGTGAGACGACGAAACCCCGGACGGCGGTTGCCGCCCGGGGTCACGAATTTCCCCACACCGCGTCAGCCGACCGTCATTTCCTCGTCTTCCGGGTCGTTCTCGCCGCCATCATCCTCGTCGAGGTCCCACTCGGGCGAATCGGGGTCGTAGTCGATCTGCTCACTGCTCCAGGAGGCCTGCCGCAGTTCGACTCCGGGCACCACGCTGACCAGGTCGAACGGGTCCACCAGATGCGCCAGGGCCTCGGCGGTGTCCTCCGTCACAGCGCGCTCGGAGTCGGCCCGTTCCGCGTCGGACAGCTCGGTGTCGTCGGCGAGGGCCTGCAGCGCGGCCCCGGTAACGGCCTCCTCGTCGTCGACCTCGAGAACCAGCTCGACGCGAATACGTACAAACCGTGATGTCTCAGGAGTGCTCATGCCCGGAGCGTAAGGCCGACCGCTCCCGTGACTTTCCCGTGACCCGCGCCTTTCACTAACATCTGCCCACACGGCCAATTCGCCAGCGCCACAAGGGGATCGATATTCCGTGTCATCCGCTCGCCGTTCCTTGCTGACCGCCGCCTCCGCGGGCGGCCTGCTGTGTGCCCTGTGGTTCGTCCCGTCGGCGAACGCGACACCCGAGACACCGGTGCTCGAGTCCGCGGCCGCCACCCCGTCTCCGCAGGTCACCGCCCAGGCGAGAGCCGCCTCCGCGGACGCGTCCACGGACACGGCGGCGACCGGCGAGGGCACGACCCGGCTGGCCGACACCGGCAGCTTCGACAGCACGCCCTACGTCGTCGGCGGCGCCCTCTGCCTCGGCCTCGGCGCCGGCTTCGTGGGCTACTCGGTACGCCGGGAACGCCTGGGCTTTTAAGAGAACTTGACGTTCTTTTGGCTCCCTTGACCGTTCGGGACCATCCCTGGCCATTCTTGACCGTCCGGTGTGCCCAGCAGGCAGCACGAGGGGCCCCGGCGTCGTCCCGCCGGGGCCCCTCGGACACGTGACCGTCCGCTAGCGCAGCGGCCCCGTGACCGTCTCCGCCGCCGCGACCAGGTGCCCGGCGCGTACGAACGCGTCCGCCGCCGCGAGGTCGGGCGCCAGGTAGCGGTCCGGTCCCGGTCCCTCCACGCCGGCCGCCCGTACGGCGTCGATGACGGCCTGCGACGCGGGCGCCGGGGTCAGTCCCTCACGGAGCTGGATCGCGCGCGTGGCGGCGTACAGCTCGACGGCGATCACGCGGGCCAGGTTGTCCACGGCCGTGCGCAGCTTGCGCGCCGCCGACCAGCCCATCGACACGTGGTCCTCCTGCATCGCGGAGGACGGGATGGAGTCCGCCGAGGCCGGTACGGCCAGCCGCTTCAACTCGCTGACCAGGGCGGCCTGTGTGTACTGGGCGATCATCAGCCCGGAGTCGACGCCCGCGTCGTCGGCGAGGAACGGCGGCAGGCCGTGGCTGCGGTTCTTGTCCAGGAGCCGGTCGGTGCGCCGCTCGGTGATCGAGCCGAGGTCGGCGACGGCGACGGCGAGGAAGTCCAGGACGTAGGCGACCGGGGCGCCGTGGAAGTTGCCGTTGGACTCCACCCTGCCGTCGGGCAGGACCACGGGGTTGTCCACGGCCGCGGCCAGCTCGCGCTCGGCGACGAGACCGGCGTGGGCCATGGTGTCGCGTCCGGCGCCCGCGACCTGCGGGGCGCAGCGCACGGAGTAGGCGTCCTGGACCCGCGGGGCGTCGTCCTGGTGGTGCCCGGTCAGGCCGGAGCCCCTGAGCACCGCGGCCATGTTCGCCGCGCTGGCGGCCTGCCCCGGGTGCGGGCGGATGGCGTGCAGCTCGGGCGCGAGCACCTTGTCGGTGCCGAGCAGCGCCTCCATGGTCAGGGCGGCGGTGATGTCGGCCGACTTGTAGAGGGTGTCGAGGTCGGCGAGGGCCATGACCAGCATGCCGAGCATGCCGTCGGTGCCGTTGAGGAGGGCGAGGCCCTCCTTCTCGCGCAGCTCGACCGGCGCGATCCCGTGCTCGGCGAGCAGCTCACCGGCCGGCCGCACGGTGCCGTCGGGGCCCTCGGCGTCGCCCTCGCCCATGAGGGTCAGCGCGCAGTGCGACAGCGGGGCGAGGTCGCCGGAGCAGCCCAGGGAGCCGTACTCGTGCACGACCGGGGTGATCCCGGCGTTCAGCACGTCGGCCATGGTCTGCGCGACCTCCGGGCGGACGCCGGTGTGCCCGGAGCAGACGGTCTTCAGCCGCAGGAACATCAGCGCGCGGACCACCTCGCGCTCGACGCGCGGCCCCATCCCGGCGGCGTGCGAGCGGACGATGTTGCGCTGCAGCTGGGCCCGCAGCTCGGGGCTGATGTGCCGGGTCGCCAGGGCGCCGAAGCCGGTACTCACGCCGTAGACGGGGTCCGGCTTGGCGGCCAGTGCGTCCACGATGCCGCGGGCCGCGGCCAGGGCGGCGACCGCGTCGCCGGAGAGTTCGATCCGGGCGCCGCCGCGCGCCACGGCGAGGACGTCGGACGCGGTGACCCCGGACGTCCCCACCACCACAGTGTGCATATCCATATTCAGGAGCGTACGCAGTGAATTCGATGATGTCACGAGGGGGTGCGTCACGGATGAGCGCCGCCTGCGCCCCTTACCCGAGTGAGGTCACGGCGAGTGCCGCCCGCGGAACCGCCTGCGCTCCCCGTCCTCCTCCCGGGAGGGCTCGTCCGCGAGCCGTACGACGGGGTCGTCGGGGCCCTCGCGTCCCGCGACGACCGGCCCGGCCGCGCGCTCGGCCTTGGCGCGGTACTGGGCGGCGTCGGCGAGCCGGAACAGCCGGCGGGCGGAACGGACGGGCCCGACCGGGTCCTCCGTGGACGCGACCCCGCAGGCCACGCCGTCCCCCAGCTCCAGCTCGGCCGCCCGGCGGCACAGCTCCTCGGCCGCCTTGACCACCGCGTCGGCGGGCGGCCCGACCGCGAGCAGACAGAACTCGTCCCCGCCGAGCCGTGCCGCGAGCGCCCCCGGCAGCATCGCCCCGCACAGCGACAGCACCGACCCGAACCGCTCCAGGAGCCGGTCCCCGACCGCGTGACCGTGCGTGTCGTTCACCCGCTTGAGGCCGTTCAGATCGCAGACGACGAGGCTGACGACGACGCCCTCCTCACGGTGCCGCTCGACGGCCTCGTCCAGCGCGGAGTCGACGGCACGGCGGTTGGCCAGCCCGGTGAGCGCGTCGGTGTACGCGAGCCGTCTGGCCTCCTCCAGCCGCTCGGTCTGCGCGATCCCGGCGGCGACGACGGAGGCCAGCACGGTGGCGAAGTCGGCGTCGGCCCGTTCGAAGACCCGCTCCCCCACCGGCCGGGCCACGTACAGCTCGCCCCACGCCCGCCCGTGCAGCACGATCGGCGCGACCACGCAGCAGCCTCGGCCCCGGCGGCGCAGGGCGGCGACGCGCTGGTGGACGTATCCGGGGCGCCCGGCGGCGGGCCCCGCGGCCGTCTCGACCCAGGCGTCGGGTTCACCGCCGCCGGCCCAGCGCTCGTGCAGGAACTCGGTGATCTCCGCGAACTGGTGCACCGGATAGGACTCGTCCTCCGGGAACTCCTCCTCGCCCTCGGCCCGCAGGCCGACGTTCACGAGCACCCGCAGCCGCCCCAGTTCCCGTTCCCACACCGACAGGGCGGCGAAGCTGCCGCCCAGCGCCAGGCACCCGCCGAGGGCCGCCGCCCGCCACGCCTCACGCGCGCTGTGCGCGGCGGCCATCCCCTGCGCAAGCGCCACCACGGCCGCGAGCCGCCTGTCCTCACCCATCACTCCAGGCTAGGGAGATTCACGAAGAAACGTTACTCAAACAGGGCGAACCGGGCGATTTCCTGTCGCCTGCCGCCTGCCGCCTGCCGACAGTCAGCAGGCGACAGGCACGGCGTGCGACAGACACGGCAGGCGGCGGATGACAGGCGACGGGCGACACCTCACTCGCCCGGCCACCGCGGCGCCCGCTTCTCGTTGAACGCCGCCACGCCCTCCGCGCGGTCCCCCGAGAACGCCACCGACCGCCACGCCGCGTCCTCGACCTCGAGCCCCGCGCGCAGGTCGAGACCGTGCCCGAGGCGCAGGGCACGCTTGGCCGCCCGCAGCCCCACGGGGGAGTTCGCGGCCATCCGGGAGGCCAGCTCCAGCGCCTCGTCCCGGTCCCGGCCCTCCGCCACCAGCTGGTCCACGAGTCCCAGCTCGCGCGCCTCCCCGGCCGGCACCCGCCGGGCCGTGAACACCAGCTCGGCCGCGCGCGCGGCCCCCACCCGGCGCGGCAGCAGCTGGGTGCCGCCGCCGCCCGGGATCACCCCGACGGACACCTCCGGCAGCCCCACCACGGCCGTGGGGTCGGCCACGATCACGTCGCACGACAGCGCCAGCTCGAACCCGCCGCCCAGCGCGAACCCGTGCACGGCCGCGACCGTGGGCTGCGGCAGCTCCAGCACCGCGGTGTACGCCCCGCGCGTCACCGGCCGCTGGCGCAGCAGGTCGGCGTCGGAGAAGGAGTTGCGCTCCTTCAGGTCCGCCCCGACGCAGAACGCCCGCTCGTGCGTGGAGGTCAGCACCACCACCCGCACGTCCCGGTCCTCGCCCAGCGCCGCGCAAGCCGCGCTCAGGGACTGGGCCATAGCGGTCGACACGGCGTTCATGGCCTTCGGCCGGTCGAGCGCGAGCTCCGCGACATGCCCGTCCGCGTGCCGCCGCACCACGACGAACTCTCCGAACCGCTCCTCGCTCATGACACCCTCCAGTTAACGCGTGTTAACAAGTCGACAGCCCGATCATCGCAGTCGGACCCGCGTGGGGGAAGGCCGGACCCGCCCGCTCCGCACACCGGCCCCGCCCACCCGTTCGAGTGACAAGCGAGTGACCGCCGTACCCCGGCCCACGGCAGACCGTAGCCTCGCTCCGCCACGGCGCAGCGGGGGCGCGTGCGCACCGGGGAGGGATCATGACGACGACCGGCACACCGACACAGCCGCGGTACGCGTGGGGCCGCCGCGGCCGGCACCGCCGTCCCCGCCCCCGCAAAGTCCTGCTGGCCGCCGGCGGCCTCGCCCTGGCGGCAGGCGCCCTGAGCGTCGTACGCCTGCTGCCCGGGCCCGGCGGCGGCCCGGGCGGCCTCGGCGTCGAGGCGGGGCCGCGCCTGGAGGGCGGCGGCCGGGGCGTGGCCCCGGACCGGGGGACGGCGCCGGCCGCCACGGCCACCGGCGGCGGACCGTCCGGAGCGAGCCCTTCGGCGACGTCCGCCATGGGCGGCCTGAGCGGCTCCCCCGGGCCGGGCCCGGTACCCGGTCTCGTGCCCGACCCGTCCGCGAGCGGGCGGGCGGTCCCCCTCCCCACCGCCGCGACCGGCCCGGACGGCCCGGACGGCCGAGATCCGGGGGACAGGCAGAGGGAAGGCACAGGGGAAGGGGAGGGGGAAACGACGGAGGGCACCGGCGGCCGCACCCCGCTCCCGGGGACACCGCGGCCGCCGCGGTCCGACCGCCCGGCGCCGTCCTCCGCGCCGACCCCGCCACCGGACCGCGGCAGTCCACCGACGTCCGGTCCGGAGCCGGGACCCGACGATCCGGGCCTGTGTGTGCCGGTCATCGGCCTCTGCGTGGACCTGCTCGGCGGCTGACGGACGCGACCGCCGACGACCGGCGAACGCACCCCTACGACGACCGACTGCCGCGGTTCACGACTCCCCGCCGCCGCCGTCCCGGCGGGTGAGCAGCCAGGGCTCGACCACGCCGAGGCCGCGCACCGGGCGCTGCCACATCGGCTGGAGCGCGAAGCGGTACACCGGCGGTTCCTCGCCCTCCTTCTCCGCGGCGGCGGCCTCCTCGGCCGCCGCGGCCTCGGAGGCGGGGGCGTCCCGGGTGCGGATCAGCTCCTCCGCGAAGGCGGTGTCGACGAGGACCGCGTCCTTGGGGGCTATCGAGGTGAGCCGGGAGGCCAGGTTGACCGTCGTGCCGAAGACGTCGCCCATCCGGGTGGTGACCGTGCCGAAGGCGATACCGACGCGCAGTTCCGGCATGGTCTCGTCGTTGGCCATGGTCTCGATGAGCCGCAGAGCGATCTCGGCGGCCGTACCGGCGTCGTCGGCGGCGTAGAGCACCTCGTCGCCGAGGGTCTTGACCAGCCGTCCGCCGCGCGCGGCCACCAGGTCGGCGGAGGTGGTCTCGAAGGCCTCGACCAGCTCGCCCAGCTCTTCTTCCTCCATGCGCCGGGTCAGCCGCGTGAACCCGACCAGGTCCGCGAAGCCCACCGCGAGCCGCCGGTCCACCATCTCCTCGTCGTCCCCGGCCTGGATGACCCGGCCGGCCGAGGCGGCGAGCTGGCGCCGCCAGACGTAGACGAGGAACTCCTGAAGCTCGGGCAGGAGCAGTTCGACGATGGGGTACGTCACCTCGGTGCGCGTCATCCCGGGCTCGGGGGGCTCGGTCAGGCCCTCCAGGAAGGAGTCGATCTGCCACTCGGCCAACCGGGCGGTGGTCTGCCCCGTGGACCGGGCGACCTGGACGGCCATCGCCTCGCTGAGCAGCCCCGCCTCCACCAGACCGGCAAGGCGCCGCAGGGCGAGGACGTCGGCCTCGGTGAGCGCCTTGGCCTGGCCGATGTCGGCGAAGCCCATGGCCCGCCAGAAACGGGAGGCCAGCTCCATGGAGACGCCCGCGCTGCGGGCGGCCTGGAAGGGGGTGTAGCGGCGCTCGGCGCCCAGGATGAGACCCTCCAGGCGCAGCGCGAGCGGGTCCTCGCCGGGGTCGGCGGAGTCCGGGTCGGGCTCGGGGTCCACCCGGCCGTCCCCGTCCGCGCCGGAGCCGGTGTCGTCGACGGTCACGCCTGCTGCCTTTCCGATCTGCCGCGGTCAGGTTCGACCGGCCCCAACTTTACGTCAGGTGTGCCCCAGCTCACTCCCGTGCGGCCCGCACTCCGAGAGTGCCCCGGGGCCCCGCTCACGCCAACCGCAGATGCACGATGTCCCCGGCGCCCACCGGCTCCTGCACGCCCGCCTCCGTCGCGAGGACCAGCCGTCCGTCCCCGTCCACGGCCACCGCCTCCCCCACGAGCGACCGGTCCCCCGGAAGCTCCGCCCGCACCACGCGCCCGAGCGTCGCGCAGCCCGCCGCGTAGGTCTCCTGGAGGCCGCTGGCCGCCGGGTCGCCGCCCGCCCCGCGCCAGCGCCCGTACCACTCCTCCAGCGACCGCAGCACCCCGCGCAGCAGCGGGTCCCGGTCGGTGTTCACGGCCCCGGCCAGCGCGAGCGACCCGGCCCGCGGGACCGGCAGTTCGTCGGCGCGCAGCGAGACGTTGATGCCGACGCCGATGACGACGCCGTCGTCCCCGGCCCGCTCGGCGAGGATCCCGCCGGCCTTGCGCTCCTCGTCGCCGACGGTCACCAGCAGGTCGTTGGGCCACTTCAGCGCGGTGTCGACGCCCGCGACCCGGGACAGCCCGGTCGCCACGGCGACGCCGGTGAGCAGCGGCAGCCAGCCCCAGCGGGCCACCGGAACCTCGGCGGGCCGCAGCAGCACGGAGAAGAAGAGTCCGGAGCGGGCCGGTGCCGTCCACCGCCGGTCCAGGCGCCCGCGCGCGGCGTCCTGCTCCTCGGCGACGAGGACGACGCCCTCCGCCAGGTCGTCCTCGGCGGCGCGGGCCACAAGGTCGGAGTTGGTGGAGCCGGTGCGCTGCACGACGTCCACCTGCCGCCACAGCCCGCCGTCCCGCACCAGCCCCCGGCGCAGCGCGGTGCTGTTGAGGGGCGGCCGGTCCAGGTCGGACCACCTGTTGCGCGGGGAGCCTGGGGAGTCGGAGGAATCTCGGGGCGTCATGCAACCCACCCTAGGTGTGGGAAACACCGCACTGCCGAACGGAAGGCCCCCTACTACTCTACGAACGAGTAACCGTCCCCCCTTTTGAGCAGGCAGGGAGCCGCATCCCGATGTCCGAGCCGGAAGAGCAGCAGCCCGACATCCACACGACCGCGGGCAAGCTCGCGGATCTCAGGCGCCGTATCGAGGAAGCGACGCACGCCGGTTCCGCACGCGCCGTCGAGAAACAGCACGCCAAGGGCAAGCTGACGGCTCGTGAACGCATCGACCTCCTCCTCGACGAGGGCTCCTTCGTCGAGCTGGACGAGTTCGCCCGGCACCGCTCCACCAACTTCGGCCTGGACGCCAACCGCCCCTACGGCGACGGCGTCGTCACCGGCTACGGCACCGTCGACGGCCGCCCCGTCGCCGTGTTCTCCCAGGACTTCACCGTCTTCGGCGGCGCGCTGGGCGAGGTCTACGGCCAGAAGATCGTCAAGGTCATGGACTTCGCGCTGAAGACCGGCTGCCCGGTCATCGGCATCAACGACTCCGGCGGCGCCCGCATCCAGGAGGGCGTGGCCTCCCTCGGGGCGTACGGCGAGATCTTCCGCCGCAACACCCACGCCTCGGGCGTCGTCCCGCAGATCAGCCTGGTCGTCGGCCCGTGCGCGGGCGGCGCGGTGTACTCCCCCGCGATCACCGACTTCACGGTCATGGTCGACCAGACCAGTCACATGTTCATCACCGGCCCCGACGTCATCAAGACGGTCACCGGCGAGGACGTCGGCTTCGAGGAACTGGGCGGCGCCCGCACCCACAACTCCACCTCGGGCGTGGCCCACCACATGGCCGGGGACGAGAAGGACGCCGTCGAGTACGTCAAGCAGCTCCTGTCGTACCTGCCGTCCAACAACCTCTCCGAGCCGCCCGCCTTCCCGGAGGAGGCGGACCTCGCGGTCACCGACGAGGACGCCGAGCTGGACACGATCGTCCCCGACTCGGCGAACCAGCCCTACGACATGCACGCCGTCATCGAGCACGTCCTCGACGACGCCGAGTTCTTCGAGACCCAGCCGCTGTACGCGCCGAACATCCTCACTGGCTTCGGCCGGGTCGAGGGCCGCCCGGTCGGCATCGTCGCCAACCAGCCGATGCAGTTCGCCGGCTGCCTGGACATCACCGCCTCCGAGAAGGCCGCCCGGTTCGTGCGGACCTGCGACGCCTTCAACGTCCCCGTGATCACCTTCGTCGACGTCCCCGGCTTCCTGCCGGGCGTGGACCAGGAGCACGACGGCATCATCCGCCGCGGCGCCAAACTGATCTTCGCCTACGCCGAGGCCACGGTCCCGCTGATCACGGTCATCACCCGCAAGGCCTTCGGCGGCGCCTACGACGTCATGGGCTCCAAGCACCTGGGCGCCGACCTCAACCTGGCCTGGCCCACCGCGCAGATCGCCGTCATGGGCGCCCAGGGCGCGGTCAACATCCTGCACCGCCGCACCATCGCCGACGCCGGTGACGACGCCGAGGCCACCCGGGCCCGCCTGATCCAGGAGTACGAGGACGCCCTCCTCAACCCCTACACCGCGGCCGAACGCGGCTACGTCGACGCGGTGATCATGCCGTCCGACACCCGCCGCCACATCGTCCGCGGCCTGCGCCAGCTGCGCACCAAGCGGGAGAGCCTCCCCCCGAAGAAGCACGGCAACATCCCCCTGTAAGGAGCCGCTGTGACGATCAAGGTCGTACGGGGCAACCCCACCCCGGAAGAACTGGCCGCCGCCCTGGCGGTGGTCAGGGCCCGCGCCGCCGCGATCGAGACGGAGCCGTCCGACGTCGCCGGCCCCAGGGACGCCTGGTCCGACCCGTCCCGCATCGCGACCACCCGCCTCCCCCAGCCGGGCCCGTTGTCCTGGACCCGCACGTACTGGCCCGGGTGAGCTCGGACACCCAGGGGCGCGGGGAACCGCGCACAGAACGGCAACCCGCGCCCCGTTTTGAGTACCCGTACTCAAGTCACCCCCCACGGCCAAGCCTCACGCTGGTGACATGCTGTGGTCCGACCCCGACAACGAGCCGCCCAAGGAACTGCGCGACACGCAGGACATGCTGCGGCGGCTGAGCGTCTTCCTGGCACTGGCCATGGTCCTCGCGATGATCGTGCTCGGTCTGGGGTGAGCGGCCCCCGCCCGGGTCGCTAACCTGACCCCATGACTGCTCAGCCCCGCCGCCGACTCGTCCTCGCCTCCCAGTCCCCGGCCCGGCTCGGCCTGCTGCGCCAGGCGGGGCTCGCCCCGGAGGTCCTCGTGAGCGGTGTCGACGAGGAGGCCGTCACCGCACCCACCCCCGCCGAGCTGGCGCTCGCCCTGGCCGAGGCCAAGGCGTCCGTGGTGGCCGCGAAGCCGGAGGTGCACGGCGCACTGGTGATCGGCTGCGACTCGGTGCTCGACCTGGACGGCCGGGCGCTCGGCAAGCCGGCGGACGCCGAGGAGGCCACCGCCCGCTGGAAGGCGATGCGCGGCCGGACGGGCACGCTGCAGACCGGCCACTGCGTCTGGGACACCGCCTCCGGCCGCTACGTCTCGGCGACCGCGTCCACCGTCGTCCGCTTCGGCGAGCCGACCGACGACGAGATCGCCGCCTACGTGGCCTCGGGGGAACCCCTGTACGTCGCCGGGGCCTTCACTCTGGACGGCCGCTCGGCCCCGTTCATCGACGGCATCGACGGCGACCACGGGAACGTGATCGGTCTCAGCCTGCCCCTGCTGCGGCGGCTCCTCGCCGAGCTGGGGACCGGCATCACGGAGTTGTGGGCGCCGTCGGAGGGCTGACCGGGGAGCCGTCGTCGCCCTTGCCGCCCTCGGTCCGCTGCCCGGCCGCGGGCTCCTCCCGGGCGTCGTACGTCATCAGCAGCAGCACGATCAGGGCCAGTACGACGATCATGAAGATGAAGGCGCCGGGTCCCACCAGCCCCCAGCTGAAGGCGCCGAGCAGCCCGTGCACCACGGCGACGCTGATCAGCAGGATCCTGCCGAGCCCCGCGGGCGCGCGGTCGCGCAGGGCCACGAGCAGGGCGACCAGGGCGCACAGCGCGAAGTACAGCCCGAAGACGATGCCGCCGATCTTCGAGGACACGGACATCATGTCGGGGTCGAGACCGGCCAGGGACATGTCCTGACGGTCGACGACGATCCCCAGGAACCAGTTCAGCGCCGCGACGCCGACCGCCTCCACGAAGAGCACGACGGCCACGGTCCACGCCACCGGCCTGCGCACTGACACCGGTCCCCACCCACCTTCGACCGCTGCCGCACGGGACAGCTGTTACCCCAAGTACGTTCGAGACTCCCCGAACGCTACTAACGGGTAATCCTCGCCACAAGGGTTCCGGCACGAGCAAAGAATCATTGGGCCATTAGTAGGGACTCCACAAAGAAACGGAGTGGCCCGCAGCACGCCCTTACAGAGACCTTGACCACACCGGAGGGCTAGGGTTTGCCCCAGGAGTCCTGCGTAGCGCGGTACTACGAGGGCTTTCGCGGGTCGGGCGAGCCTCGAATCACGCTCCGTGTGGGCAAGCTCACCACTGGGGACGGGTCGAAGTGCCGTGTCGGCAGTCCCTAAACTCGGCTTGTTTCAAGGAGGGAGCCTCAATCGTGCGCAAGGTGCTCATCGCCAATCGTGGCGAAATCGCTGTCCGCGTGGCCCGGGCCTGCCGGGACGCCGGGATCGCGAGCGTGGCCGTCTACGCGGACCCGGACCGGGACGCATTGCATGTCCGCGCCGCTGATGAGGCGTTCGCCCTGGGTGGTGACACCCCCGCGACCAGCTATCTGGACATCGAGAAGGTCCTCAAAGCCGCGCGCGAGTCGGGCGCGGACGCCATCCACCCCGGCTACGGATTCCTCTCCGAGAACGCGGAGTTCGCGCAGGCGGTCCTGGACGCCGGCCTGATCTGGATCGGCCCGCCCCCGCAGGCCATCCGGGACCTGGGCGACAAGGTCGCCGCCCGCCACATCGCCCAGCGGGCCGGCGCCCCCCTGGTCGCCGGCACCCCCGACCCGGTCTCCGGCGCGGACGAGGTCGTGGCCTTCGCGAAGGAACACGGCCTGCCGATCGCGATCAAGGCGGCCTTCGGCGGCGGCGGCCGCGGCCTCAAGGTCGCCCGCACCCTCGAAGAGGTCCCCGAGCTGTACGACTCCGCCGTCCGCGAGGCCGTCGCGGCCTTCGGCCGGGGCGAGTGCTTCGTCGAGCGCTACCTCGACAAGCCCCGCCACGTGGAGACCCAGTGCCTGGCCGACCAGCACGGCAACGTGGTCGTCGTCTCCACCCGTGACTGCTCGCTCCAGCGCCGCCACCAGAAGCTGGTCGAGGAGGCCCCGGCACCCTTCCTGTCCGACGCCCAGATGGCCGAGCTGTACGCGTCATCCAAGGCGATCCTCAAGGAAGCCGGCTACGTCGGCGCCGGCACCGTGGAGTTCCTCGTCGGCATGGACGGCACGATCTCCTTCCTGGAGGTCAACACCCGCCTCCAGGTCGAGCACCCGGTCACCGAGGAAGTCGCCGGCATCGACCTGGTCCGCGAGATGTTCCGCATCGCCGACGGCGAGGAACTCGGCTACGACGACCCCGCCCTGCGCGGCCACTCCTTCGAGTTCCGCATCAACGGCGAGGACCCCGGCCGCGGCTTCCTGCCCGCCCCCGGCAGCGTCACCCGCTTCGAGGCCCCCACCGGCCCGGGCGTGCGCCTGGACGCCGGCGTCGAGTCCGGCTCCGTCATCGGCCCCGCCTGGGACTCCCTCCTGGCGAAGCTGATCGTCACCGGCCGCACCCGCAAGGAAGCGCTGGAGCGCGCCGCCCGCGCCCTGGACGAGTTCACCGTCGAGGGCATGGCCACCGCCATCCCCTTCCACCGCACCGTGGTCCGGGACCCCGCGTTCGCCCCCGAACTCACCGGCTCCACCGACCCCTTCACGGTCCACACCCGCTGGATCGAGACGGAGTTCGTCAACGAGATCAAGCCCTTCACCGCCCCCGCCGACGCGGAGGCGGACGAGGAGAGCGGCCGCGAGACGGTCGTCGTCGAGGTCGGCGGCAAGCGTCTGGAGGTCTCCCTCCCCTCCAGCCTGGGCATGTCCCTGGCCCGCACCGGCCTGGCGGCCGGCGCCCGCCCCAAGCGCCGCGCGGCCAAGAAGTCCGGCCCCGCCGCCTCCGGCGACACCCTCGCCTCCCCCATGCAGGGCACGATCGTGAAGATCGCCGTCGAGGAGGGCCAGGAGGTCCAGGAAGGCGACCTCGTCGTCGTACTCGAAGCGATGAAGATGGAACAGCCCCTCAACGCCCACAAGTCCGGCACCATCAAGGGCCTGGGCGCCGAGGTCGGCGCGTCCATCACCTCCGGCGCCGCGATCTGCGAGATCAAGGACTGAGGCACCCGCAGCACACGACAGGGGCGCCCGGCGGACCTCACACGGTCCGCCGGGCGCCCCTGTCACTGCCCGGCGCGACTACCGGCGACGCAGATCGGCGACGCGCGCCCGCTCCGCCCCGCCACCCTGCTCACCCAGGGCGGCGGCCGACCGCAGCCCCGCACCCGGAACCTGACGGCGCGGCCCCGGAAGCGGCACGTCCCGGCGCTGCTGACGCGCCACGGAATCACCACCCGGGGCTCCCGAGGCCCCGGTGTCGTTCGCCGTACCACTCCCCGACGCCCCGGCCACGGCGATCTGCACGCCCTGGTCGGCCAGGGCCTGGAGCTCGGTGGCGGCGCGGTCGTCGTGACCCGGCGACTCGTCGGTGACCAGACGGGTGATGACGTCGGTGGGCACGGTCTGGAACATGGTGTCCGTACCCAGCTTGGAGTGGTCGGCGAGGACGACGACCTCGGCGGCGGCCTGGACCAGCGCCCGGTCGACGGACGCCGACAGCATGTTGGAGGTGGACAGCCCCCGCTCGGCGGTCAGCCCGCTCCCGGACAGGAAGGCCTTGGAGACCCGCAGCCCTTGCAGCGACTGCTCGGCACCCGACCCCACCAGGGCGTAGTTCGACCCCCGGAGCGTGCCACCGGTCATGACGACTTCGACCCGGTTGGCATGGGCGAGGGCCTGGGCCACCAGCAGCGAGTTGGTGACGACCGTCAGCCCGGGCACCCGCGCGAGCCGACGGGCCAGCTCCTGCGTCGTCGTACCCGCCCCCACCACGATGGCTTCGCCCTCTTCGACGAGGCCCGCGGCGAGATCGGCGATGGCCGTCTTCTCGGCGGTCGCGAGATGAGACTTCTGCGGAAAGCCGGACTCTCGCGTGAACCCGCCCGGCAGTACCGCACCGCCGTGCCGGCGGTCGAGGAGTCCTTCTGCCTCCAGTGCGCGCACGTCCCGCCGTACGGTCACTTCGGAGGTCTGGACGACGCGGGCGAGCTCACGGAGCGACACGGCCCCGTTCGCTCGCACCATTTCGAGGATCAATTGGCGACGTTCTGCAGCGAACACGAAACTGACAGTAACCCCAACGACCGTCTGCTTTCAGCAGTATGCGCCGAATAACAGAAGTTGTTCGCATGCCACCACCGGAAGTGGTATACGGGCCTACCCCGGCCGCCTATGCCGCACGCAAGCGCCGCAACTCCCCGTGACCAGCGGGGAGTCGTTTCCAGCCGCGCCCGCCGGACTACTGCTCCCCGCCGGCCTTCCGGGTGTGCAGCTGCCGTGCCACCTCCGCGATCGACCCCGAAAGGGAGGGGTACACGGTGAAGGCGTTGGCGATCTGCTCGACCGTCAGGTTGTTGTCGACGGCGATCGAGATGGGGTGGATGAGCTCCGAGGCGCGCGGCGCGACGACCACACCGCCCACCACGATCTCGGTACCGGGCCGGCAGAAGATCTTGACGAAGCCGTCCCGGATGCCCTGCATCTTGGCGCGCGGATTGCGCAGCAGCGGCAGCTTCACCACCCGGGCGTCGATCTTGCCCGCGTCCACGTCGGCCTGCGAGTAGCCGACGGTGGCGATCTCGGGATCGGTGAAGACGTTGGCGGAGACGGTCTTCAGGTTCAGCGGGGTCACGGCGTCGCCGAGGAAGTGGTACATGGCGATCCGCCCCTGCATCGCCGCCACCGAGGCGAGCGCGAAGACGCCGGTGACGTCACCGGCGGCGTACACACCGGGAGCCGAGGTGCGCGAGACCCGGTCGGTCTTGATGTGCCCGGATTCCTTGAGCCGGACCCCGGCCTCCTCCAGACCCATCCCCTCCGTGTTGGGAATGGCGCCGACGGCCATCAGACAGTGCGACCCGGTGATGACGCGCCCGTCCGCCAGCGTCACCTCCACCCGGTCCCCCACCCGCTTGACGGACTGGGCCCGGGACCGCGACATGACGTTCATCCCACGCCGCCGGAACACGTCCTCCAGCACGGCCGCGGCGTCCGGGTCCTCACCCGGCAGCACCCGGTCCCGCGACGACACGAGAGTGACCCGCGACCCCAGCGCCTGATAGGCCCCGGCGAACTCGGCACCGGTGACACCCGACCCCACCACGATGAGCTCCTCGGGCAGCTCATCCAGGTCGTACACCTGGGTCCAGTTCAGGATCCGCTCACCGTCGGGCCGCGCGTCCGGCAGCTCGCGCGGATGCCCGCCGGTGGCGATGAGCACCGCGTCGGCGGTCAGCGTCTCCTCACTCCCGTCGGCGGCCCGCACCACGACCTTGCGGGACCCGTCGAGCCCCTGCATGCCCTCCAGCCGCCCGCGCCCGCGCATGACCCGCGCCCCCGCACGCGTCACGGAGGCGGTGATGTCGTGCGACTGCGCCAGCGCGAGCCGCTTCACCCGCCGGTTGACCTTGCCCAGATCGACGCCCACCACCCGGGCGGCCTGCTCCATGGGCGGGGTGTCGTCGGCGACGATGATCCCCAGCTCCTCGTAGGAGGAATCGAAGGTGGTCATCACCTCAGCCGTGGCGATGAGGGTCTTGGACGGCACGCAGTCGGTCAGCACCGACGCCCCGCCCAGACCGTCGCAGTCGACGACGGTCACCTCCGCGCCGAGTTGCGCGGCCACCAGCGCCGCTTCGTATCCGCCGGGTCCGCCGCCAATGATCACGATCCGAGTCACGTACCCCATTGTCCCGCACCCTTCAACGAGAGGCCGCCCGGGGCCGCCACCGTTACGACAGCGATGCCCGACACCCCTGCCGTACCCTTCCCCTCATGTCGCTCTACGCCGCTTACGCCGGCAACCTCGACGCGCGGTTGATGACCCGTCGCGCCCCGCACTCGCCGCTGCGCGCCACCGGCTGGCTGAACGGGTGGAGGCTGACCTTCGGGGGCGAGCACATGGGCTGGGAGGGCGCACTGGCGACCCTCGTGGAGGACCCGATCTCCCAGGTCTTCGTGGCCCTCTACGACATCGCCCCCATGGACGAGGACTCCCTCGACCGCTGGGAGGGCGTGGGCCTGGACATCTACCGCCGCACCCGCGTCCGCGCGCACACCCTGGAGGGCGAGGAGGGCGCCTGGACCTACGTCCTGAACGCCTACGAGGGCGGCCTGCCCTCCGCCCGCTACCTGGGCGAGGTCGCGGACGCCGCCGAATCGGCCGGCGCCCCCCACGACTACGTGATGGAACTCCGCAAACGCCCCTGCTGAGGACCGTCCTCGTCAAAACCTCCAACCCAAAAACCACCATCCCGTGACCTCCGCCATCTACGCGCGTAGCCGTAAACCGGCTACCCTCTTCGGCGTGAACGCATCTCTTCTTCCGGACGACATCCAGGGCGCCACCCCAGTTGACCCGAGGGCCGCCGCCGACGCCGCCGCGGCCCGCCTGCGCGAACTCACCGGCGCCGAGACCCACGACGTCGCCCTCGTGATGGGCTCCGGCTGGGCACCGGCCGTGGACGCCCTGGGCGCCCCCGAAGCCGATCTCCAGGTCACCGACCTGCCGGGCTTCCCCAAGCCCGCAGTGGAGGGGCACGGCGGCAAGATCCGCTCATACACCATCGGCGACAAGCGCGCGCTGGTCTTCCTGGGCCGCACCCACTACTACGAGGGCCACGGGGTGGCCGCCGTCTCCCACGGCGTCCGCACCGCCGTGGCGGCCGGCGCCAAGACGATCATCCTGACCAACGGCTGCGGCGGCCTGCGCGAGGGCATGCGCCCCGGCCAGCCGGTCCTGATCAGCGACCACATCAACCTCACGGCGACCTCCCCCATCATCGGCGCCAACTTCGTCGACCTCACCGACCTGTACTCCCCCCGTCTGCGGGCCCTGTGCAAGGAGATCGACGCCACGCTGGAGGAGGGCGTCTACGCCCAGTTCCCCGGCCCGCACTACGAGACCCCGGCCGAGATCCGCATGGCCCGCGTCATCGGTGCCGACCTGGTGGGCATGTCGACGGTCCTGGAGGCGATCGCGGCCCGCGAGGCCGGGGCGGAGGTGCTGGGCATCTCCCTGGTCACCAACCTCGCCGCCGGCATGACGGGCGAGCCCCTCAACCACGAGGAGGTCCTCCAGGCAGGCCGCGACTCCGCCGCCCGCATGGGCAAGCTGCTCACCCAGGTCCTGGGCCGCCTGTAGGCCGAGGCCCACCGGCCCAGTCGCCCGGCGTAGCGGCGCCCACCTGTGCCGCCCCAGCGGCACGACTGCCCGCAGCTACGTGGCATGGCGACGGCCCGCAGCGAGGGCGACGGACCACGGCCCGCAGCCGGAGGATGTGGCGACGCGGCGGGAGAGCCGCGTACGGCGGGCCGGGGCAGCGCGGGCGTCGGCGGGCCGCAGCCGCGTACGGCGAGAAGGGGCCGTGTCGGGGGGTGTCCGCCCGCAGCGGTTGGCGCGTCAACGCCGGGGGAGATCTGTGGCCTCGCACGAGCCAAGGCATGGCTGGCCGAGGACCCCGACGCGGACACCCGCGCGGAACTCGCCCGCCTCATCGAGGCCGAGGACCACGCCCAGCTCACCGCACGCTTCTCCGGCACCCTCCAGTTCGGCACCGCGGGCCTGCGCGGCGAACTCGGCGCCGGCCCGATGCGCATGAACCGCTCGGTCGTCATCCGCGCCGCCGCCGGCCTCGCCGCGTACCTGAAGAAGCAGGGCCACCCCGACGGCCTGGTGGTCATCGGCTACGACGCCCGCCACAAGTCGGCGGACTTCGCCCGCGACACAGCCGCCGTGATGACCGGCGCCGGCCTCAGGGCCGCCGTACTCCCCCGCCCCCTCCCCACCCCCGTCCTCGCCTTCGCGATCCGCCACCTCGGCGCCGTCGCCGGGGTGGAGGTCACCGCCAGCCACAACCCGCCCCGCGACAACGGCTACAAGGTGTACCTCGGCGACGGCTCCCAGATCGTGCCCCCCGCCGACACCGACATCGCCGCCGAGATCGACGCCGTACGCACCCTCCACGACGTCGCCCGCCCCGATTCCGGCTGGCAGACCCTCGACGACGACGTCCTCGACGCCTACCTCACGCGCACGGACGCCGTCCTGGCCCCCGACTCCCCCCGCACCGCCCGCACCGTCTACACCGCGATGCACGGCGTCGGCAAGGACACCCTCCTCGCCGCCTTCGCCCGAGCCGGCTTCCCGCGGCCCGCCCTCGTCACCGAGCAGGCCGACCCCGATCCGGACTTCCCCACCGTCGCCTTCCCCAACCCGGAGGAGCCCGGCGCGATGGACCTCGCCTTCGCGAAGGCCGCCGCGACCGACCCCGCCCCGGACCTGATCATCGCCAACGACCCGGACGCGGACCGCCTGGCAGTGGCCGTACCCGACACCACGGCCCCCGCGGGCTGGCGCATGCTCCGGGGCGACGAGGTGGGCGCTCTCCTCGCCGCCCACCTGGTCACCCGCGGAGCGACCGGCACGTTCGCGGAGTCGATCGTCTCGTCGTCCCTCCTCGCCCGCATCGCCGCGAAGGCGGGCGTCCCCCACGTCGAGACCCTCACCGGCTTCAAGTGGATCGCCCGCGTGGAGGACATCCGCTACGGCTACGAGGAGGCCCTCGGCTACTGCGTCGACCCGGAGGGCGTCCGCGACAAGGACGGCATCACCGCGGCCCTCCTGATCACGGAGCTGGCCTCCACCCTCAAGGAAGCCGGCCGCACCCTCCTCGACCTCCTGGACGACATCGCCGTGGACCACGGCCTGCACGCCACGGACCAGCTCTCGGTCCGCGTGCAGGACCTCTCCCTCATCGCCGCCACGATGACCCGCCTGCGCGAGCACCCCCCGACAGCCCTCGCGGGCCTCCCCGTCACCAGGGCGGAGGACCTCAGCCGGGGCACGGACACCCTCCCGCCCACCGACGGCCTGCGCTACACGCTCGACGGCGCCCGGGTGATCGTCCGCCCGAGCGGCACGGAGCCCAAGCTGAAGTGCTACCTGGAGGTGGTCGTCCCGGTCGCGACGCACGCCGGCCTCCCGGCCGCCCGGACGAGGGCGGCGGACCTGCTGACGGCGCTCAAGCGCGACTTGTCGACGGCGGCCGGCATCTAGCCACAGCGGGCGGCACCGAGAAAAAACCGGGGGTGCCAAAGGGCACCCCCGGCCACATTCACCACCCGAAACGCGTCCGCACCAGGAACATCACACCGACAGCGAACCCGTCACCCACGCCACCCGGCATGACCCAAGTCACCCCACCCCGAACAGCACCCCGAGCGCCACCGCCCCCACGACCACCGGCACGACGATCTCGTACGCCCACCGCACCGTCACGCCACCCTGAGAGCCCGCGGCATCCTTCCGCGCCTCCCACAGCTCACGCAGCTCGTCCATGATCTTGTCGCCCTCGGCCCGCACCGGCCCGTCCGCCTCGACAGCCGCGGACCCGGCAGCACCGCCCCGCGAACCGAACTGCCCCATCCCCCCGAGCACGCTCCCGCGCCCGCGCCGGCCACCGGCACCCCCCGCGGCCCGCCGGTCCTCCCGCCGCGCGGCCTTCTTGCGCCCGCGCAGCGAGACGGGAATGGACCACAGCTGGTACTTGGCGCCGCCCTCGCCGAAGACCTCGTTGGTGTACGCGGAGCGGAACGACTCGACCCGCGCCCAGGGAAGCACGATCACGCGGAACGGGTTGCGCACCCGCAACCGGTCGTCGTTCGCGAAGACGGCGGGCCGCACGGTGTAGGCGGCGACGAGCGGCACGAGGAAGACCAGCGCCGCGAGCGCCTTCCAGCGGGTGTCCCCCTCACCCGAGACCAGGGCGTCGATGCCGAGCCACAGCGCGAGGGCGAGCACCAGCACGCCGCCGGAGATGCCCGCGGGCGAGCGGTAGACCCGGTCCTTGGACACGGGTCCCGACGGCTGCGGCGAGGATGACTGGGGCTCCGGCGTGCTCATGCTGCCGATTGTGCCCGACGCCCCGCCGGACGCTCACATGCGGTGCCGGTACGGCACCGATACACGCGCCCTCCGAGCGGCCCCGGACTTCCCCGGACGCCCCTCGCAGGGACTGTACAGACCGCTACGCGCGTAGATATGCTCATCTGGTGACCATGCCCACCACTGCACCCGCCGCCGACGGACCCGCACAGGGCCCCGTGAACGGACCCGCACCAGGATTCGCCGACGTCACCGCGTCCGACAGCACCCTGCGCCGCTTCCTCCACGGACTGCCCGGCGTCGACACGGTCGGCCTGGAGGCGCGCGCCGCCTCCCTCGGCACCCGTTCCATCAAGACCACCGCGAAGGCGTACGCCCTCGACCTCGCCGTCTCGATGGTCGACCTGACGACGCTGGAAGGCGCGGACACCCCCGGCAAGGTCCGGGCGCTCGGCGCGAAGGCGGTCCGCCCCGACCCGACCGACCGCACGGCCCCCGCCACCGCCGCCGTCTGCGTGTATCCCGACATGGTGCCCACCGCCAAGGAGGCCGTCGCCGGCTCGGGCGTGAAGGTCGCCTCGGTGGCCACGGCGTTCCCGGCCGGCCGCGCCTCCCTCGCCGTGAAGCTGGCCGACGTGCGCGAGGCGGTGGCCGCGGGCGCGGACGAGGTCGACATGGTCATCGACCGCGGCGCGTTCCTCGCGGGGCACTACATGAAGGTGTACGACGAGATCACGGCCGTCCGCGAGGCGTGCGGAACGGCAGCTCGCCTCAAGGTCATCTTCGAGACCGGCGAGCTGTCGACGTACGACAACATCCGGCGCGCCAGCTGGCTCGGCATGCTGGCCGGGGCGGACTTCATCAAGACGTCGACCGGCAAGGTCGCGGTCAACGCCACGCCCGCCAACACCCTCCTGATGCTGGAGGCGGTCCGCGACTTCCGCGCGCAGACCGGCGTCCAGGTGGGCGTGAAGCCGGCCGGCGGCATCCGCACCGCGAAGGACGCGATCAAGTTCCTGGTCCTGGTCAACGAGACGGCGGGTGAGGACTGGCTGGACAACCACTGGTTCCGCTTCGGCGCTTCCTCGCTCCTGAACGACCTGCTGATGCAGCGCCAGAAGCTGGCCACAGGCCGTTACTCCGGCCCCGACTACGTGACGGTGGACTGATCACCATGGCACCCACTCCCGCCTCGGCGTTCGCGTACGCCCCGGCCCCCGAGTCCCGCGCGATCGTCGACATCGCTCCGTCGTACGGCCTGTTCATCGACGGCGAGTTCACCGAGGCGGCCGACGGCAAGGTCTTCAAAACCGTCTCCCCCGCCACCGAAGAGGTCCTCTCCGAGGTGGCCGAGGCCGGCGAGGCCGACGTCGACCGCGCCGTGAAGGCGGCCCGCAGGGCCTTCGAGAAGTGGTCGGCGCTGCCCGGCGCGGAGCGCGCGAAGTACCTCTTCCGCATCGCCCGCATCATCCAGGAACGCAGCCGTGAACTGGCCGTCCTGGAGACCCTGGACAACGGCAAGCCGATCAGGGAGACCCGCGACGCGGACCTCCCCCTGGTCGCCGCGCACTTCTTCTACTACGCGGGCTGGGCCGACAAGCTCGACCACGCCGGCTACGGCGCGAGCCCGCGTCCGCTGGGCGTCGCGGGCCAGGTCATCCCGTGGAACTTCCCGCTCCTGATGCTGGCGTGGAAGATCGCCCCGGCGCTCGCGACGGGCAACACGGTGGTCCTGAAGCCCGCCGAGACGACCCCCCTCTCCGCCCTGTTCTTCGCGGACATCTGCCGCCAGGCCGGGCTGCCCAAGGGCGTCGTCAACATCATCACCGGTGACGGCCGCGCCGGCGCCGCGCTCACCGCCCACCCCGACGTGAACAAGGTCGCCTTCACCGGCTCCACGGCCGTCGGCAAGCAGATCGCGCGCACGGTGGCGGGCACCCGCAAGAAGCTCACCCTGGAGCTGGGCGGCAAGGGCGCCAACATCGTCTTCGACGACGCCCCGATCGACCAGGCCGTAGAGGGCATCGTCAGCGGCATCTTCTTCAACCAGGGCCAGGTCTGCTGCGCGGGCTCCCGCCTGCTGGTCCAGGAGTCGATCCACGACGAGCTGCTCGACTCCCTCAAGCGGAGGCTCACCACCCTCCGCCTGGGCGACCCCCTGGACAAGAACACGGACATCGGCGCGATCAACTCGGCCGAGCAGCTGGCCCGTATCACCGCCCTCGCGGACCAGGGCGAGGCGGAGGGCGCCGAACGCTGGTCCCCGGCCTGCGAACTGCCGTCCTCCGGTTACTGGTTCGCCCCGACGCTCTTCACGAACGTCACCCAGGCGCACACCATCGCCCGCGACGAGATCTTCGGCCCGGTGCTGTCCGTCCTCACCTTCCGCACACCGGACGAGGCGGTCGCCAAGGCCAACAACACCCCGTACGGCCTGTCGGCGGGCATCTGGACGGAGAAGGGCTCGCGCATCCTGGCGGTCGCGAACAAGCTCCGCGCGGGTGTGATCTGGTCCAACACGTTCAACAAGTTCGACCCGACGTCGCCGTTCGGCGGCTACAAGGAGTCGGGCTTCGGCCGCGAGGGCGGCCGCCACGGCCTGGAGGCGTACCTCGATGTCTGACGCACGACTTTCCGTACTGAAGACCTACAAGCTGTACGTCGGCGGGAAGTTCCCGCGTTCCGAGAGCGGCCGGGTGTACGAGGTGAGCGACTCGAAGAACAGGTGGCTGGCGAACGCCCCCCTCTCCTCCCGCAAGGACGCCCGTGACGCGGTGGTCGCCGCACGCAAGGCGTTCGGCGGCTGGTCCGGGGCGACGGCGTACAACCGCGGCCAGATCCTCTACCGGATCGCCGAGATGCTGGAGGGCCGCCGCGACCAGTACGTCGCGGAGGTCGCCGACGCGGAGGGCCTGTCGAAGTCGAAGGCGGCGGCCCAGGTGGACGCCGCGATCGACCGCTGGGTCTGGTACGCGGGCTGGACCGACAAGATCGCCCAGGTGGTCGGCGGCGGCAACCCGGTCGCGGGCCCGTTCTTCAACCTCTCCTCCCCCGAGCCGACCGGCGTCGTCGCCGTGCTGGCCCCGCAGGAGTCGTCCTTCCTGGGCCTGGTGTCCGTCATCGCCCCGGTCATCGCCACGGGCAACACGGCGGTGGTGGTGGCGTCGGAGAAGTCCCCCCTGCCCGCCCTCTCCCTGGGCGAGGTCCTGGCCACCTCCGACCTCCCCGGCGGCGTGGTCAACATCCTCTCCGGCCGTACGGCCGAGATCGCCGCCCCGCTCGCCGCCCACCAGGACGTCAACGCGATCGACCTGGCGGGCGCCGACGAGACGCTGGCCAAGGAGCTGGAGATCGCGGCGGCGGACAACCTCAAGCGCGTCCTGCGTCCACAGCCTGTGGACGACGCCGACTGGTCGGCGACGCCGGGCACCGACCGCATGACGGCGTTCCTGGAGACGAAGACGGTCTGGCACCCGACGGGCGCGCTGGGCGCGTCCGGCTCGTCGTACTGACCGCCTCCGCCGTCACCCGGCGCCGACGCCGACGGCCGCGGCTCCTCCCCGTCCGGAGGGGCCGCGGCTTCACTCGGCCGAGCACGGCCTCAGCTCCGGCCTGCTCGGCGCGGTCTTCCGCCCCGTCAGCGGGGACAGGTCCTTCATGTACATCTCCGACCACTCCTTTCCGGCCAGGATCCCTTGGAGCCCCGAGCACACCTTGCTCCTCAGGAGAGGGTCGTCCTTCCGCATCGCCACCCCGTAGGGCTCCGTGCCCGCGCCGCTGGGCAGCAGCTTCAGGTGCGCCGGGTCGTCCTGGGCGTACCCGGCGAGAAGGACGTCGTCCGAGGCGACCGCGTACACGCTCGACCGCTTGTCCAGCAGTCGTTCCACGCACTCCTTGTAGGTGTCGGGCTGCCACTTCCCCGTGGTGTAGCCGTCCTCCTGCAACTTGTCCGCGTACGTGGAGTCCCGCGCCGTGCACACCTCGACCTGGTTCCGCTTCACGTCGACGGCCTCGTCGAGGTCGTATTTCGCGGAGTTCTTGCGCACCAGGAGGCTGCTGCCCGCCTTGTAGTAGGGGCCGACGAAGCTGATACCGTCCCGCTTCTCCCGCTCGGGGGTCATGCTGTACGAGGCGACGACCAGGTCCACTTCCCCGTTCTTCAGCTTGCTCGCCCGGTTGGCCGTGGTCACCCCGTAGAAATCGACCTGCTCCTTGCCGTAGCCGAGTTTGCCGGCGAGGGCGTAGGCGATGTCGATGTCGAACCCGCTCCACACGCCCGTGTCCTTGTTGTAGAAGCTCAGGCCGGGCTGATCCTCCTTGGCGCCGATCGTCAGCCTCTTCCTGGCGTCCTTCCACCGCTCCCACGCCTGCTCCGCGTCACCCCCGGCGGGTCCCCCGCCCTGTGCGCCGGAGGGGTCGTCCTGCTCCCCGGAGTCGCCCTGCGAGAGGACCCAGCCTCCCCCGGCCAGCAGAACGACACATGCCGCAGCCGCCGCCGCCTTCCAGCCCGACCATCGCCCGCGGCCGCCGCCCGGCGCGGCCGGCGACGGCTCGGAAGGGACGCCTGCGGAGGGAACGCCTTCCGAGGGAACGCCTTCCGAGGAGGGCGCGGCGGACACCGGTACGGCCGTCGCCGGCGCGGGCGGTGAGGCGGGCGGCGTGGGCCGGGCCGTGGCCGGGCGTGCGGGGGTGGCGGCCGGGGCGGGGGCCGGCGCGCCCGGGTCCGCGAGGACGTCCCGGAGCATCTCCTCCGCCGTGGCCGCGTCCAGGCGGCTGCCGGGGTCCGTGGCCAACAACCCCTGGATGACGGGGCCGAGGGGGCCGGCGTACCGGAGAACGGGGTCGGGCGACTGCTGGATGTTCGCCTGCACCTCCCAGACCTCGCTGCCACCGAAGGGCAGACGTCCCTCGACCATCTCGTACAGGGTCACGCCCAACGCCCACAGGTCGGAGGCGGAGGTGGGTCCGGGGCTGGCGGGGACGAAGAGTTCGGGCGCCAGGTAGGGGGGTGTGCCGATGATCCCGCCGTACCGGGTGACCGGGTCCGCACCCGCGAAGGTGGCGATGCCGAAATCCACCAGGACCACCTGGCCGCCGTCGCGCACCAGGACGTTGCCCGGCTTGACGTCGCGGTGCAGGACCGACGCCTCGTGGACCGCCCGCAGGCCCTGGGCCATCTGGAGCCCGATGTCCGCGGCCCTGGGCACGCCGAGGACCCCGTCACGGCTCAACAGGTCGGCCAGCGAACGCCCTTCCAGCAGCTTCATCACGATCCAGACCTGGTCGGCGGTCTCGATCTGGTCGTGGACCGTCACCACGTTCTGGTGCTCGATCTTGGCGAGCGCCTCCGCCTCGCGACGGGCCCGCTGCATCGCCGCCTTCTGCGTGTCCGGGGTCGTGGCCCTGCGGTCGAGGAGCCCCTTCACGGCGACGAACCGGCGCAGCCGCCGGTCATGGGCCTTCCAGACCTCCCCCATGCCGCCGCTGCCGATGGGCTCCAGCAGCTCGTAACGGCCCTCGATCACGGTGCGGGTCCTGGGGTGGTCAACCGGCCGCCGGTCCTCGGGCTGCCCGTCGGTGCCCCCGTCAGCCCTGTTGAATCCGTCGTCGTTGTGCACTCCGCCCCCTTGCACGTCTTGCGCGAAACGTGAATCACCACAGATTAGACGGCCGCCCTGCGGAGCCCCGCGACGAAGGGGCGGGGGATGCACGAGGGCGGGGTATGGGGCGCGCCCGCCCGCGGCGACGGAGACGGGCCGCGGTCTGCCCGTAGGAGGATCGCGGCCCGACGCGCGTGGGTCCGGTCAGCGCAGCAGCTCCGTCACCTGCCCCACCACCGGGACGGCCCCGAGGGACTGCGCCTGGGCCACCGGCCCGGTCAGGGCGGTGGAGGTCAGCGGCTGGAAGTCGGCGACCTTGGTGCCGACGCCGTTGTCCAGCGGGTCGACGCCGGTGCCGGCCAGCGGGTTGGGCTTGAGGTCGGCGACCGGCCCGGTGACGTAGCCGACGGTGCCGGTCACGGCCGCCAGGCCCGCCTGCGGGTCGATGTTGCCCAGTGACGTGGGACGGGTGTGCGCCAGGCCGGCGATGGTCTCGCCGCCGTCCGCGGAAGCCGTCGCCGCTCCTGCCGCCAGGGCGGCCCCGGCGGTCGCGAGGGCGACCAGGGCGCGCTGGGTGTGTGGGGTGCGGGGGGACGCGTGTCGGGCCATCGCTGCTGCCACCTCTTGGTGTGGATTGCTACGGACTGCCCTGATAACAGTGCACACCGTGATCAGGTCACCGCACAGCGCACATCCGGATGTGACGCGTGCTGCAAAGTCCGCCCGCGGGGTCGTACGGCGGCCGTTCGATGCCCCAGACTGGTGTCCCGTGAGCTCCCATCCGCCCATACCGACGCGAGTCGTGCTGCTCTGCGGCCCCTCCGGCTCCGGCAAGTCCCTCCTCGCCGCGCACTCCGGCCTCCCGGTGCTGCGCCTCGACGACTTCTACAAGGAGGGCACCGACCCGACGCTGCCGACGGTGCCGCTCAGTTCCGACATCGACTGGGACCATCCGGCGTCGTGGGACGCGGACGCGGCGGTCGCCGCCATAGGGGAGCTGTGCCGCACGGGGCGCACCGACGTCCCCGTCTACGACATCTCGCTGAGCGCCCGCACCGGTGAGGAGACCGTCGACATCGGGCGGACGCCGCTGTTCCTCGCGGAGGGCATCTTCGCCGCGGAACTGGTGGGCCGCTGCCGGGAACTGGGTGTGCTGGCCGACGCACTGTGCCTGAGCCGGGGCCCGCTGACGACCTTCCGCCGCCGGTTCCTGCGGGACCTGCGCGAGGGCCGCAAGTCCGTGCCGTTCCTGCTGCGCAGGGGCTGGCGGCTGATGCGTCTCGAGCGGTCCGTCATCGCCCGGCAGACAGCCCTGGGCGCCCACGCCTGCGACCGGGACGAGGCGATGGGCCGGCTGGCGGCCGCGGCGGCGGGCCGGTGCGCCACGGTCCGTACGACGGCGTGAACGGGCGGCCGCGTCCGTAGCCATGGCCGCACACGCGGAAGCGGGACTGGATGGACCCCCCGGCCCTCCAGTCCCGCTCCCTTTCCACCCCCGTGGGTCCCCCGTGTCCCCCGTTGTTCCCCCGTGGTGCTTCCCCGTGAGTAAGAGCCCGGGTCCGTCCCCCTGATACACCCCGGCTCGAAACTTTTTTCACGGGGCCCCGCCCCTCGGGCCGGCCCACCGGGCCCGCCCGTACCTTCAGGCGACCAGTTCGCCGAAGGCGTCCTGCTGGTCACGGCCGAAGCTGAGGACCTCGTCCTCGCGCAGCCGGCGGAGCGACCGCCAGATGCTGGACTTCACCGTGCCGACACTGATGTCGAGGATGTCCGCGATCTCCGGGTCCGTACGGCCCTCGTAGTAGCGCAGGACCAGCATGGTGCGCTGGATTTCGGGCAGCCGGGCCAGCGCCTGCCACAGGACCGTACGCAGCTCGGTGCCGCGCATCGCGTCCATGTCGCCGGGCGTCTCGGGCAGTTCCTCGGTCGGGTACTCGTTGAGCTTGCGGCGCCGCCAGGCGCTGATGTGCAGGTTGGTCATGGTGCGGCGGAGGTATCCGCCGACCGCCGCCTTGTCGGTGATCCGGTCCCACGCACGGTAGGTCGAGAACAGCGCGCTCTGCAGCAGGTCCTCGGCCTCGAAGCGGTCGCCGGTGAGGTGGTAGGCGGTGGCGTACAGGGAGGAGCGGCGCTCCTGCACGTAGGCGGTGAACTCCGCCTCCGACAGGGACCGGCGCTCCCCCTGGACCTCCCCGTGCGCGCTTCCCCCGTGCGTCTCCCCCCGGTCCCCCGTGTTCCCCGTTTCCCCCGTGTGCGCGTCAACCACCGTCATGTACACGGTGTGCTGACGCCCGGCGCCGCGAGCGCACCCCCGCCCGCTCACGGCACCGGACTTCTCGGAACCGCCCCGGTGTGCGTGCACGTCGTGCAGACGCGTGACCACTGCGCTGGTGTTGGTGCCCTTCAGCGTGTTCATCTCGCGCCCCCCGTCGTGGACTGCCGGTGCCGGATCTTCCGTACTGCGACTTGCGGTACTGCGACTTGCGGTGTTGCTTGTGACGAAAAGCTTGCCCGGGTGACTTCATGGCCGTGTCCGCCGACTGTCACAGAGCTGTCACAGGGGTCCGTCACCGCTGCGACACCCTTCCTTCACAGGGTCCGGCGGCGTCGTGGGACCCCAACCGCACCCACAGGTCGAACACCCACCCCCTCATGGGCCAGAATGAGCGGGTGCCTTCCCTGTTGCTGATCGAGGACGACGACGCCATCCGTACGGCCCTGGAGCTCTCCCTGACCCGCCAGGGCCACCGGGTGGCCACCGCTGCCAGTGGTGAGGACGGTCTGAAGCTGTTGCGCGAGCAGCGGCCCGACCTGATCGTGCTGGACGTGATGCTGCCCGGCATCGACGGTTTCGAGGTGTGCCGCCGCATCCGGCGCACCGACCAGCTGCCGATCATCCTGCTGACCGCGCGCAACGACGACATCGACGTGGTCGTCGGTCTCGAATCGGGCGCCGACGACTACGTCGTCAAACCCGTCCAGGGCCGGGTGCTCGACGCCCGGATCCGGGCCGTGCTGCGGCGCGGGGAACGGGAGTCCACCGACTCGGCGAGCTTCGGCAGCCTGGTCATCGACCGTTCCGCGATGACCGTGACGAAGAACGGCGAGGACCTCCAGCTGACGCCGACCGAGCTGCGCCTGCTCCTCGAACTGAGCCGGCGGCCGGGACAGGCCCTGTCCCGGCAGCAGTTGCTGCGGCTGGTGTGGGAGCACGACTACCTCGGCGACTCCCGGCTGGTGGACGCGTGCGTGCAGCGGCTGCGCGCCAAGGTCGAGGACGTGCCGTCGTCCCCGACCCTGATCCGTACCGTGCGCGGTGTCGGCTACCGGCTGGATCCGCCTCAGTGACCCAGGAACACCAGGGGGGTACCCGCGGCCTGGCCGCGGCTCGCAAGGGATTCTGGTCCGGGCTGCGCTTCACCAGCCTGCGCCTGCGGCTGGTCCTCGTCTTCGGCCTGGTCGCGCTCACCGCCGCCGTGTCCGCGTCCGGCATCGCGTACTGGCTGAACCGGGAGGCGGTGCTGACCCGCACCCAGGACGCCGTGCTGCGCGACTTCGAGCAGGAGATGCAGAACCGGGCGGGCGCGCTGCCCGAGCACCCCACGCAGGACGAGTTGCAGCACACGGCCGGTCAGATGGCCAACAGCAGCCAGCGGTTCGGCGTGCTGCTGGTCGCCGAGGACGCCGACGGCGCGACGGTGTACGGCAGTTCGGGCGGTCTGGGCGGCTTCGCGCTGTCCGACGTGCCCGAGTCGCTGCGCACGGCGGTGAACAAGGAGCAGAAGGTCACCTCGGCCAACAAGCACCCGTACCACCTGTACTGGCAGCGGATCACCGACGACGACACCCCGTACCTGGTGGCCGGCACGAGGGTGATCGGCGGCGGGCCGACCGGTTACATGCTGAAGTCGCTGGAACCGGAGGCCAAGGACCTGAACTCGCTCGCCTGGTCGCTGGGCATCGCCACGGCGCTCGCCCTGCTCGGCTCGGCGCTGCTCGCGCAGGCCCTGGCGACCACCGTGCTGAAGCCCGTGCACCGGCTGGGGGTCGCGGCGCGGCGCCTGGGCGAGGGGAAGCTGGACACCCGGCTGCGCGTGTCCGGCACCGACGAACTGGCCGATCTGTCCCGGACGTTCAACAGCGCCGCCGAGAACCTGGAGAAGCGGGTCGCGGACATGGCGGGCCGGGAGCAGGCCTCCCGGCGCTTCGTCGCGGACATGAGCCATGAGCTGCGCACGCCGCTGACGGCGCTCACCGCGGTGACGGAGGTGCTGGAGGAGGAACTGGAGTTCGCGGGCGAGGGCGAGGGCGGGAGCTTCGACCCGATGGTGGAGCCGGCCGTGCGGCTGGTGGTGAGCGAGACGCGGCGGCTGAACGACCTGGTGGAAAATCTGATGGAGGTCACCCGCTTCGACGCGGGCACCGCCCGGCTGGTCCTGGACGACGTGGACGTCGCCGACCAGATCACCGCCTGCATCGACGCCCGGGCCTGGCTGGACGCCGTCGAGCTGGAGGCCGAGCGCGGCATCCACGCCCGGCTCGACCCGCGCCGCCTGGACGTCATCCTGGCCAACCTGATCGGCAACGCGCTCAAGCACGGCGGATCGCCGGTCCGGGTGTCCGTGTCGCGGGCGGACGACGAGGTCGTCATCCGGGTGCGGGACAACGGCCCCGGCATCCCCGAGGACGTCCTGCCGCACGTCTTCGACCGCTTCTACAAGGCGAGCGCCTCCCGGCCGCGCTCCGAGGGCAGCGGCCTCGGCCTGTCCATCGCCCTGGAGAACGCGCACATCCACGGCGGCGGGATCACCGCCGAGAACGCCCCCCAGGGTGGTGCCGTGTTCACGCTGCGGCTGCCGCAGGACCCGTCCCCGCCCGCCGACGAGGAGGCCGAGGACACGGCGGGGGCCGCGGGCGACGGGAGCAAGGGCAAGGACGCGAAGGGACAGGTCTGATGACCGTACGCCGGCTGCCGGCCCTCTCCGGGCTCCTGGTACTGGCCGCGCTGCTGACCGGGTGCGGCATCCGCGCCACCGAGGTGCCCACGGACTACGGCCCCGCGCCCTCGCGGGTGCGCTGCTCACTCGCCGAGCCGGACGTGTCGACGCGGGCCACGCCCGGTCTGCCGGCGCAGGTGTTTCTGCTGTGCGGTTCGTCGCTGGTGGCCGTGGACCGCACGGTGCGGGTGCCGGACGGCGCCTCGGACTCGGGGCGGCGCGTGCTGGTGGCCCAGGGGCTGCTGGACGAGCTGGCGGCACAGCCGTCGGCCGCGGAGAAGGAGGCCGGGTACACCTCGGACGTGCGCCGCGGGATCACGGTGACGGGACCGCGCTCCGGCGACCCCGAGGACACGCTGCGGCTGAGCACCGATCCCGACGACCTCACCTCGTACGCCCTCGCGCAGGTGGTGTGCACCTTCTCCGACTCCGCCGCGGCCGAGGGCGACGGCTCCGTGATCCTGGCCGGGCCCGCCGACCGGTCCGCCCGCCGCTACTCCTGCACGGACGAGGTCCGCTCCCGGCCCGGCAGCAACGAACCCCCGGCCGACGAGGTCGCGGGCGGCTGACCGGCGACCACCTGCCGGGTGAACGGCCCGGGCGGGGCCATGTGGCGCAGGCCTCACCCTTGCGTGTAAGTGCCCGGAACCGCGCACGGCGGGGGGCGCGTCTTGGGGGACGTGCAGCGTCATGGGTTCCTCGGCGGCAGCGCCGCGCTCCGCATCCGTGCGACAGGAAGTGTTCTCCTGGTCGCGCATCTCGCGTTCGTCGCCTGGTACGCGCTGCGGCCGCTGGACGTCCCCTGGGTACTGCCACCGAACCTGCAGCCGTTCGCCGGGATCCGCGCCGACCTGGCGCTGGGCGGGCGCGAGGCGGCTCGTTCGCTGGGCGGGGCGCTGGTCCTGCTGGCGCCGCTCGGCGTCCTGCTGCCGATGGCCGGCGGGCGGCTGCACGTCTCGCCGCTGGCGTCCCTGCTGCGCACCACGGCCGCGGCCGCGCTGCTGTCGGTGGGGATCGAGCTGCTGCAGACCGGGGTGCCCGGTCAGGTCGTCGACATCGATTCGGTGCTGCTGAACACGGTGGGCGTGGCCCTGGCGCACCTCGCCGTGGTCCCGGCGGGCCGGGCCCGGCTCCGTCGCTGGTACCGGCAGGCCGGGCGGGAGGGTGTCCCTCAGGAGGAGCCCGCTCAGGGTCGGACCCCGACGATTCCCAGGGTCGGTATCGCCCCGTAGAGCGACGCTTTGCGCCGTTCGTCTCCGTAGCGTGGAGGGCAGATGAAGGGGAAGCCGGAAGGCGGCCCCACCCACACGCTCACGAAGGAGCCGCGATGTCCCGCCTCGCCCGCCCCACCCACGGCCGCATGATCGGCGGAGTGTGCGCCGCGCTGGCCCGGCGCTTCGGCACCTCCGCCACCACGATGCGGGTGATCTTCGTGGTCTCCTGCCTGCTGCCGGGCCCGCAGTTCCTGCTCTACCTGGCCCTGTGGATCCTGTTCCCGTCCGAGGAGAAGGCCGCCCGCACGGCCTGGTGAGACCCGTACCCCCTCTGGTACGCCGATGGGGCGCACCCGGTGTCGCCGGGTGCGCCCCATCGGCGCGTGCGGGGTGGGCGGGACGCTCAGCCGCCCAGCGGGAGGCCGTTGACCGGCAGGCCCTGGGTGGGCAGCCCCTTCAGCGGCACTCCGCCGAGCAGCTTGGCGACCGGCTCGGTCGGGCCCTCGGCGAGCTGCTCGGCGACCACCTGCTCGACGACCGGCTGCGCGACGGTCAGCCCGGTGTGGGAGATCTTGCGGCCCTGCTCCAGCACGTTGCCAGCGCCGGGCGCGACCTGGGAGACGGTCTCCGCGGGGAGGGTGCGGGCGACGGAGTCCACCGTCTGCGCGGTGTCGGGGAGCTCGGGGGCCGCGGTGGCCGCGCCCGCGCCGGCGGCGGCGAAGGCGGCACCGAGGGCGGCGACACCGAGGGTCTTGGCAGCAGACTGCTTCATGAGAATGCGTCCTCGTAATGGGGTGACGGGGATGTGAGCGGTCCTTGACCGTAAACACGTCCGGCGCCCGGCGGCAAACATCGAAATGCGGACGGTTGGTGAAAGCCCGTCCGCGATTCCGTATTACCGTCACCCCGCACTCAGCCCTCGGACTCCGAAGAACCGCTGGTAGAAGCCGTCTGCTGGAACAGCCATTCGGACTTCAGCTCCGCATATCCGGGCTTGATGACGTCATTGATCATGGCCAGTCGTTCATCGAAAGGAATGAACGCTGATTTCATCGCATTGACGGAGAACCACTGCATGTCGTCGAGCGTGTAACCGAACGCCTCGACAAGGTGCTCGAATTCCCGGCTCATGCTGGTGTGGGACATCAGCCGGTTGTCGGTGTTGACGGTGGCCCGGAAGTGCAGTCGGCGCAGCAGCCCGATGGGGTGTTCGGCGTAGGAGTCGGCGGCGCCGGTCTGGAGGTTGGAGCTGGGGCACAGCTCCAGCGGGATCCGCTTGTCGCGGACGTAGGAGGCGAGCCGGCCGAGCTTGACCGAGCCGTCCTCGTGGACCTGGATGTCGTCGATGATGCGCACCCCGTGCCCGAGCCGGTCGGCGCCGCACCACTGCAGGGCCTGCCAGATGGACGGCAGCCCGAACGCCTCACCGGCGTGGATCGTGAAGTGGTTGTTCTCGCGCTTCAGGTACTCGAAGGCGTCCAGGTGCCGGGTGGGCGGGTATCCGGCCTCGGCACCGGCGATGTCGAACCCGACGACCCCGAGATCGCGGTACCGGTTGGCGAGTTCGGCGATCTCCAGGGAGCGGGCGGCGTGCCGCATGGCGGTGAGCAGGGCGCCGACCCGGATGCGGTGGCCGTTCTCCCGGGCGCGCCGCTCGCCCTCCCGGAAGCCCTCGTTGACGGCCTCGACGACCTCTTCGAGGGTCAGCCCCTTCTCCAGGTGCTGCTCGGGCGCGTACCGCACCTCGGCGTAGACGACGCCGTCCTCGGCGAGGTCCTGCGCGCACTCGGCGGCGACCCGGACCAGGGCGTCGCAGGTCTGCATGACGCCGACGGTGTGGGAGAACGTCTCCAGGTACCGCTCCAGCGACCCGGAGTCGGCGGCCCGCCGGAACCAGGTGCCGAGCCGGTCGGCGTCGGTTTCGGGGAGGTCCGGGTAGCCGGTCTCGCGGGCGAGTTCGACGACCGTGCCGGGCCGCAGCCCGCCGTCGAGGTGGTCGTGCAGCAGAACCTTCGGCGCCCGGCGGATCCGGTCCGGCGACGGTGTCTTCGAGGCCGTCGCGGTGTTCGCCGCGGCGCTCTTCTCGGTGCTTCGGCTCGTCATTTCCGCACTCTAACTCCTACGCGCGTAGAACGCCGGGTGAATGCCGGGACCCGATGCGGTGTACGGACTCCCCGATATGTAACGGTGACTGCGCGGACGGGTTCCGTACACCCGGACTTCTGAGAATCTTCTGCCATGGCACAGCAAGCGACGCCGGTCCGTCGGGCCCGGCTGGGGCGGACGCTCGGTCCGGAGGGGACGGCGGTGAGCGGTGTGGTGCTGCTGCTCCCCGAGGGCGACGAGGTGTCCGACCGCAGGCCCTCCGCGCTGCTCGCGGCCGCGTCCGTACGCGCGTTGGGGCGCAGGCTGGCACGCGCGGGCCGGGAGGAGGGGCTGGCCGCGCATGTCGTGCACTACCGGTACCGCGGCTGGAACGGCGCCGAGGCGCACCTCGCCCGGGACGCCGAATGGGCCGCCGAGGAGGCCCAACGGCGCTACGGCGACGTGCCCGTCTGCCTGGCCGGCCTCGGCATGGGCGGCCGGGCTGCGCTGCGGGCCGCCGGGCACGAGGCCGTCAACTCGGCGCTGGCGATCGCACCTTGGCTGCCGGAGGACGACGTGGCCGCGCCACCCGAACCGGTGAAGCAGCTCGCCGGACGCCAGGTGCTGATCGTGCACGGCACCAACGACGGGCGCAGCGACCCGGAGTTGTCGTTCCGGCTCGCCTCCCGGGCGAAGAAGGCGAACCGGGCCGTGTGCCGGTTCGAGGTGCACTCCGACGGCCACGGGCTGCGCCAGTACCGGGACGAAGTCGCCGCACTGGCGGAGGACTTCGTGATGGGCGTGCTGTTCGGGCAGTCCTTCTCCCGTCCGGTGGAGGACGCGCTGGCCGCTCCCCCGCCCCTGGGCCTGCGGATGCCGCTGGCGGCCGGGTTCGGGAAGTCGTTGCGGCGCTAGCGCGGGGGACGAGCACCGGGGGTGGCGGCGCCTTTTGGGCCGGCTTCCTCGCCGGGCTCGCCCACACCTGCCGCGGGCGCCCGGGAGTGCGCGCTCGACCCGGCGATCTGCCGCTGTCCGCGGTGTGGGGCGCGCTTCCTATGACGGCAGCAGGCTCCCACGCCGCGACAGCAGGAACTTCTTGAACGCCGCGACGGGCGGGGTGTCCGTGCGGCCCGCCAGCCAGGCCACCCCGATCTCGCGGGCGGCGCGCGGGGCGGTGACCGTCAGTTCGGCCACGCCGGGGCGGGGCACGGCGGGCGGCGGCAGCAGGGCGACGCCGAGTCCGGCCGCGACCAGCCCGCGCAGCGTCTCCGCCTCCTCCCCCTCGAAGGCGACCTTGGGCCGGAATCCGGCCTCCTTGCACAGGGCGTCGGTGATGCGGCGCAGCCCGTAGCCGGGCTCCAGGGTCACGAAGTTCTCGTCGGCGGCCTCGGCGAGGCGGATCCGCCTGCGGCCGGCCAGGGTGTGGTCGGCCGGCACGACCAGGCGCAGCTTCTGCTCGTCGAGGCGGCGGGCGACCAGGTCGGGGGCGTCGGGCACCGGGGAGGTCAGGCACAGGTCCAGCTCTCCGGCGCGCAGCCGCTCCAGCATGGCCTCGCCGTAGTTCTGCACGAGGCTGAAGCGGACCCGGGGGTGGTCGGCGCGGAAGGCGTGCAGCAGGCCGGGGACGGTCTCGGCGCCCATGGTGTGCAGGAAGCCGAAGGCGACCTTGCCGGTGGCCGGGTCGGCGTCGGCGCGGACCTCGTCGGCGGCACGCTCGACCTCGGCGAGGGCGCGTTCCACGGAGCCGAGGAAGGTGCGCCCCGCGACGGTCAGCGCGAGGGTGCGGCCGCGGCGCACGAAGAGGTCGACGCCGAGGTCCTGTTCCAGGCGGACGAGGGCGCGGGAGAGGGTCGACTGGGGGACGTTCATCTCCTGGGCGGCCCGGGTGACGTGCTCGGTGCGGGCCACGCCGGCGAAGTGCGCGAGGCGGGGCGCGAGCAGCGCGACGATGTCTTCCGTGTCACCGGACGGTGACAGGCGGGGCCGTGAGCTTTGCTGATGCACCATGGGAACGATTATGGCCATTCCATGCATTGGACGGATGAGTAAGGGGCTTCGTACCTTCGTGGCATGACTCCCGCCGATACCGGGGCGTCCACGGCCGTGGACGCCGCTTCCGCCGTCTCCGCCGTCTCCGCCGTCCCCGATACCTCCGACTCGCGCATGGCCCCGGGCGGCCCCGGCTACCGCCGGATGAGCTTCGCGCTGTTCCTGGCGGGCGTGGCCACCTTCGCGCTGCTGTACTCCACCCAGGCCCTGCTGCCGCTGATCTCGGACGACCTGGGTGTCACGGCGAGCGACGCGAGCTGGACGGTGGCCGCCGCGACCGGTGGCCTCGCGGTGTTCGTGCTGCCGATGAGCGCGCTGTCGGAGCGGTTCGGACGGCGTACGGTCATGACGGCCTCGCTGGCGGTCGCGGTGGGTGTCGGGGTGCTGGTGCCCTTCGCTCCGTCGCTGCCCGCGCTGGTCGCGCTGCGGGCGGTGCAGGGCGCGGCGCTGGCCGGGCTGCCGGCCTCGGCGACGGCGTACCTCGCGGAGGAGGTGCGGCCGCGGGTGCTGGTCACGGCGATCGGCCTGTTCGTGGCGGGCAACAGCGTGGGCGGGATGAGCGGCCGGGTCATCACCGGCTGGGTCGCCCAGGAGTGGGGCTGGCGGGTCGCCGTCGGGGTCATCGGCCTCGTCGCGGTGGCCTGCGCGGTGGCCTTCCGGCTGCTGCTGCCGGCGCCGAGGCACTTCACGCCGGGCTCGCTGCGCCCGCGCGTGCTGGTCCGCACGGTCCGCGACCACCTCGCCAACCCGCTGCTGCGCCGCCTGTACGCGATCGGCGCGCTGTTCATGACCGTGTTCGGCGGCGTCTACACGGTGATCGGCTACCGGCTGACGGAGGCGCCGTTCTCGCTGCCGCAGGGCCTGATCGGCTCGATCTTCCTGGTCTATCTGGTCGGTACGGTCTCGGCCTCGACGGCGGGCCGTCTGGTGGGCCGCCTCGGCCGCCGCGGGGCGCTCTACCTGGGAGCGGGTACGACGGCGGCGGGCCTGCTGCTGTCCCTGGCGCCGTCGCTGCCGCTGGTCCTGCTGGGTCTGGTGCTGATCACGGCGGGCTTCTTCGCCGGGCACGCGGTGGCCTCCTCGGCGGTCGGCAAGACCGCCCAGCACGGTCGCGCGCAGGCCTCGGCGCTCTACCAGTCCGCCTACTACGTGGGCTCCAGCGCGGGCAGCACCCTCGGCGCGGTGGCCTTCCACTCCGGCGGCTGGGCCGGGACGGTAGGAGTGGGGGTGCTCGCGGTGCTGGGCGTCGTGATGATCACGGTCTCCGGTTCGCTGGCCGCCCGCCGGCAGGCCGGCGAAGCGCCCCTGAAGGCGCTGAGCCTGTCCCGCTGAGCTTGCGCACCCCTGGCTGACCTGCGCTTTCTTTGACTGCACAGGCCATTGTCAGTCCCCTGCGGTAGCTTCCGAAGTGCGAGGCGCGAAGACGCGCACGACGGGACGCCACAGGGGTGGGTGGACGATGACCAACGGCACCGTGACCACGGAGCTGGACTCCGCGCTGGAGAAGCACCGGCCCGAGCTGACGGGGTACTGCTACCGGATGCTCGGTTCCTCCTTCGAGGCCGAGGACGCGGTGCAGGACACGCTGGTCCGCGCCTGGCGGAGCTACGACAAGTTCGAGGGCCGCTCCAGCCTGCGCTCGTGGCTGTACCGGATCGCGACCAACGTCTGCCTGGACATGCTGACCGCGGGCAACAAGCGGGCGCGTCCGATGGACCTGACGGAGGCGACGCCGCTCGCCCAGGCCGCCCTGTCCCCGCGCCCGGACCACACCTGGCTGGAGCCGATGCCCGACGCCCGTGTGCTGCCGCAGACCGCCGATCCGGCCGAGGCCGCGGTCGCCAAGGAGTCCGTGCGGCTCGCCTTCATGGCCGCCCTCCAGCAGCTGCCGCCCAAGCAGCGGGCGGTGCTGATCCTGCGCGAGGTGCTGGCGTGGAAGGCGAGCGAGGTCGCCGAGCTGCTCGGCACCTCGGTCGCCTCGGTCAACAGCGCCCTGCAGCGCGCCCGCGCGACGCTCGCCGAGCGGGCGGACCGGGGGTCCGACGCCGCGGTGTCGGACCCGCTGGACGAGGAGCAGCAGAAGCTCCTGGAGCGCTATGTCGCGGCCTTCGAGGGCTACGACATGACGGCGCTGACGGCGCTCCTGCACGAGGACGCGGTGATGACGATGCCGCCGTTCGACCTGTGGCTGGCCGGTCCTGCGGACATCACCGGTTTCATGACGACGCTCGGCGCCGCGTGCGCCGGTTCCCGGCTGCTGCGGGTGGAGGCCAACGGGCTGCCGGCCTTCGCGCACTACAAGCCGGACCCGGAGGCGGGCGGCTTCGCCCCGTGGGCGGTCCAGGTGCTGGAGATCTCAGACGGCCGCATCACCGGGTTCCACTGCTTCCTCGACACCAAGCGGTGGTTCCCGCTGTTCGACCTGCCGCTCCGTCTCGAAGCGGAGCCCGACGAGGTCCAGTAGGGCGTGCAGGGCCGGATCGGGGTCGCGCAGCCGTATCCGGCCTCCGGCCCGCCGGGCGGTGAGTTGCAGCCGGGCCAGCAGGTCGACGACGGCGAGCCCCGGCGGTCCGAGGCCGCCGACGTCGCAGACGACCACCCCGGCCCGGGTGCTCTCCAGCAGCGCGCGCACCTCGTCGCAGAACCGGGGCGTCTCCCCTCGGGAGACGGGCCCCGGCAGCACGAGTACGGCGGGTGTCACGGCGTCCACGTGCGGTAGACCCGGCGGACCGGCGGAACTCATCGGTGCCGGGGCCGTCGGGGATCACATTGACCTGCGCGTGCCCTCCAACAGAGGGTTCGCTGTATGCCACACATACCCCGCTCCGCCGCCACGCCGCCCGGCACCCGCCACTCCGTCCGGGAGGGGGCGCCGTGCAGGGGGTGCTGACCGGGTTCGCGGTCATCGCGGTGGTGATCGGGGTCGGCTACGTGCTCGGCCTGCGCGGCCACCTCGGGCCTCAGGGCCGCGAGGTGCTGACCAAGCTCGCCTTCCACGTGGCCTCCCCCGCCCTGCTGTTCACCACGCTCGCGACGGCCGACCTGTCGGTGGTCTTCTCCGCCCGCCTCCTGGTGACGGCGCTGTCCACGGTGGCGGTGGCCGGTGTGTTCGTGGCGGTCGGCGTCGTACGCGGCTGGGGCGTGGGCCGTACGACGATCGGCGCGCTCTGCTCGGGCTACGTCAACTCCGGCAACCTCGGCATCCCGATCGCCGTGTACGTCCTGGGCGACGCCTCGCTGGTGGCGCCGGTGCTGCTGTTCCAGCTGGTGCTGGTGACACCGGTGGCGGTGACGATCCTGGACCTGTCACGCGGGGGCGCCGAGGGCACGCTGTGGCGACGGCTGCTGACGCCGCTGCGCAATCCGATCGCGCTGGGTTCGCTCGCCGGGGTCGCGGTCGCGGCGACCGGCCTGCGGGTCCCGGACGCGGTGATGGACCCGGTGACGCTGATCGGCAACATGTCGGTCCCGGCGGTGCTGCTGGCCTTCGGCATCGGCCTGTGCGGCTCCACGATGCCGCTGCGGGGCGTGGAACGGCGCCCGGTGCTGCTGGCGGTCGCGCTCAAGGCGGTGGGCCAGCCGGCGGTGGCCTGGGCGCTGGCGTCGGGCGTCTTCGGCCTGCGGGGCCCCCAACTCCTCGACGTGGTGGTGACGTCGGCGCTGCCCGCCGCGCAGAACCTGTACACGTACGCGTCCACCTACGGTGTGGGCGAGCGCCTGGCCCGGGACGCGATCCTGGTCTCGACGGTGGTGTCCGTACCGGTGCTGGTGGGGGTGGCGGCGGTTTTGGGGTGAGTCACCATGCCGGCGACGTGGCGATCTCCAGGGTGCAGGCTCTGGGTGCCTCCGTCCGGCGCCAGACCCAGACGACTTCGTCCCAGGCGGTGTCGGCCAGGACGTAGTCGCCCTCGAATTCCCTCATGCGGGCAGTCAACATGCCGAACGGGACCGGCAGAGGTCCACCGGTCCCGTTCGCCGAATGGGGAAACCGCAGGTCAGGCGATACGTTCCCGCACCACCGGCGCGGCGGTGAAGGCCGTGCCGGCCGGAGCCACGTCGTACGCGCCCTCCACCGCCGCGAGCGCGTACTCGAAGCGGTCCGGGGTGTCCGTGTGGAGGGTGAGGAGGGGCTGGCCCGCGGTGACCGTGTCGCCGGGCTTGGCGTGGAGCTCGACGCCCGCGGCGGCCTGCACCGGGTCCTCCTTGCGGGCGCGGCCCGCGCCCAGGCGCCAGGCGGCGACGCCGATGTCGTAGGCGTCGAGGCGGGTCAGGACGCCCGAGGAGGCGGCCTTCACCACGTGCTGTTCCTTCGAGGTGGGCAGCGCGGCGTCCGGGTCGCCGCCCTGGGCCGCGATCATGCGGCGCCAGACGTCCATCGCGGAGCCGTCGGCCAGGGCCTTCGCCGGGTCGGCGTCCTTCAGGCCCGCCGCGTCGAGCATCTCGCGGGCCAGGGCGAGGGTCAGCTCGACCACGTCGGAGGGGCCGCCGCCGGCCAGGACCTCGACCGACTCGCGGACCTCCAGGGCGTTGCCCGCGGTGAGACCGAGGGGGGTGGCCATGTCGGTGAGGAGCGCGACCGTCCTCACCCCGTGGTCGGTGCCGAGGCCGACCATCGTGGACGCCAGTTCGCGGGCGTCCTCGATGGTCTTCATGAAGGCGCCGGAACCCACCTTCACGTCCAGGACCAGCGAGCCGGTGCCCTCGGCGATCTTCTTGGACATGATCGAGGAGGCGATCAGCGGGATCGCCTCGACCGTGCCGGTGACGTCGCGCAGCGCGTACAGCTTCTTGTCGGCGGGGGCGAGACCGTCGCCCGCCGCGCAGATCACCGCGCCCGTGGTGTCCAGGACGTCCAGCATCTCCTCGTTGGAGAGGAGGGCGCGCCAGCCGGGGATCGACTCCAGCTTGTCCAGGGTGCCGCCGGTGTGGCCGAGGCCGCGCCCGGAGAGCTGCGGGACGGCCGCGCCGCACGCCGCCACCAGGGGCGCGAGCGGCAGGGTGATCTTGTCGCCGACACCGCCCGTGGAGTGCTTGTCGGCGGTCGGGCGGGACAGGGACGAGAAGTCCATGCGCTCGCCCGAGGCGATCATCGCGGCCGTCCAGCGGGCGATCTCACCGCGGTTCATGCCGTTGAGCAGGATCGCCATGGCGAGGGCCGACATCTGCTCGTCGGCGACCTCGCCGCGGGTGTACGCGTCGATGACCCAGTCGATCTGCTCGTCGCCGAGTTCGCCGCGGTCCCGCTTGGTGCGGATGACGGAGATGACGTCCATGGCCATGTATGGCTCTTCCTAACAGTGGTGCCGGATTACTTCGTAAGGTGGTCGGGGCCGAAGGCCTGCGGGAGCATCCGGGACAGCGGGAGGACGCCCTCCGGGGTCTCCAGCAGCAGCTCCCGGCCGCCGAACTCGTACAGCAGCTGCCGGCAGCGGCCGCAGGGGACGAGCACCTCGCCCTCGCCGTCGACGCACACGAAGTGCGTCAGCCGGCCCCCGCCGGTCAGCTGAAGCTGGGAGACCAGACCGCACTCGGCGCACAGCCCGATGCCGTAGCTGGCGTTCTCCACGTTGCAGCCGGTGACGGTGCGGCCGTCGTCGACCAGCGCGGCGGCGCCCACGGCGTACCCGGAGTAGGGGGCGTACGCCCGGGACATGGCGTCCCGGGCCGCCGTGCGCAGTTCCTCCCAGTCGGCGCCGGTCACTTGCCCTGGCCCTTGCGGTACTGCATGCCGTCCGCCTTGGGCATCCGCAGCCGTTGCGCGGACAGGGCGAGGACGACGAGGGTCACGACGTACGGCGTGGCGGAGACGACCTGGTTGGGGACCTCGTTGGTGCCGGCGTACCAGGCGAAGACCAGGGCGCCGATGACGAAGGTGATCGCGGCCTTGACGTACTTCTTGCGGACGGCCAGCCAGATGGCGCCGGCGACCAGGAGCAGCGCGCCGAGCAGCAGCAGCGCGTGCACGTTGGCGGAGCCGCCGCGCAGGTTGAGGCTGTCGGTGTAGCCGAAGAGACCGGCGCCGATGGCCAGGCCGCCCGGCATCCAGTTGCCGAAGATCATCGCCGCGAGGCCGATGTAGCCGCGGCCGCTGGTCTGGCCCTCCAGGTAGAAGGGGTTGGCCACGATGGACAGGAAGACACCGCCGAGTCCGGCCAGTCCGCCGGAGATGATCACGGCCAGGTACTTGTACTTGTAGACGTTCACGCCGAGGGACTCGGCGGCGATCGGGTTCTCGCCGCAGGAGCGCAGGCGCAGGCCGAACGGGGTGCGCCACAGGATCCACCAGGTGGCGGGGACCAGGGCGACCGCGATCAGGGTCAGCCAGGAGACGTTCGTGACCAGGCCGCCGAGCAGCCCCGCGATGTCCGAGACGAAGAACCAGTGCTGGTCGTTGAGGCTGTCCAGCCAGTCGGACAGGCCCGGGATCGAGAAGTGGCCGAGGGAGTCGACCGGCGGGGACTGCTTGGCCGAGCCGCCCTGGTGGCCCTCGAAGGCGAGCGGGGCGAGGTAGCGGGTGGCGCCCAGGGCGAGGATGTTGATGGCCACACCGGAGACGATGTGGTTGACGTTGAAGGTGATCGTGACGATGGCGTGCAGCAGGCCGCCGAGGCAGCCGCCGACGATGCCGACGAGGACGCCGGTCCACGGCCCCCACTGGAAGCCGGCCCAGGCACCGAACCAGGTGCCGAGGATCATCATGCCTTCGAGGCCGATGTTGACGACGCCCGCGCGCTCGGCCCACAGACCGCCGAGACCGGCGAGGCCGATCGGCACGGCGAGCTGGAGCGCGGTGGACATCTGGCTGACGTTGGTGATGCCGTTGGCGCCCGTGATCAGGCGGACGATCGAGGTCAGCGCCAGGGCACCGGCGATGACCAGGAGCAGCACGGGCCACGACATGCGGCGGCCGGTCGGTGGTGCGTGCTCCAGCGACGGCTGGTTGACGTCGGTCGCTGTGGTCGGAGCGGTCATCGGCCGGCCACCTCCTTCTTCGAGTTGTCGGTGGCGCCCAGGACGTGACCGGCGGCCAGCTCCGCGCCGACCCGGCGCTGCTGGCGGCGCAGGCCCCACTCGCGGACGGCCTCGTAGGAGACGACGACCGAGAGGACGATCAGGCCCTGCATGATGACCGCGATCTCCTTGTCGTAGCCGTGGAAGTCCAGCTCGGGCGAGGCCTTGTCGAGCCAGGCCCACAGCAGGGCGGCGAAGGCGATGCCGACCGGGCTGTTGCGGCCGAGCAGGGCGATGCCGATGCCGAGGAAGCCGATGCCGGTGGGGAAGTTGAGGCTGTAGGTGTGGGTGTCGCCGAGCAGGATCGGCAGACCCGCGAGACCGGCGAGGCCGCCGGAGATCAGCATCGCGGTGAGCACCATGCGCTTGGGGTCGACACCGCTGGCCGCGGCGGCGGACTCGGAGGCGCCGGAGGCGCGCAGGTCGAAGCCGAAGCGGGTGCGGTTGAGGACGACCCAGTAGCCGATGCCGAGCAGCACGGCGAGGATGACCAGGCCGTAGACCTCGCCGGCCGCGCCCATGTCGATGCCGGGGATCCAGCCGGACTCGTGCATCTCGCCGGTGGTGTTGTTGTTGCCGATCTTGACGCCGAAGACGTCCGGCAGCCACAGGTAGCCGATGACGGAGGTGGCGATGGCGTTGAGCATGATCGTCGCGACGACCTCGCTGACGCCCCGGGTCACCTTGAGGACACCGGCGATGCCGGACCAGAAGGCGCCGGTGAGGACGGCGGTCAGGAGCAGCAGCGGGACCTGGAGGCCGGCCGGCAGGCTGGCGTGGGCGCCGACGATCGCGGCCATCATGGCGGCGAGCTGGTACTGGCCGTCGACGCCGATGTTGAACAGGTTCATCCGGAAGCCGATGGCCACCGCGAGGGCCGCGATGTAGTACATCGAGGCCTGGTTGACGATCAGGACCTGGATGTCGGAGAACCCGGCCTGCTCGAACATGAGGGCGAACGGTTCGACCGGGTTCTTGCCCGAGGCGATCAGGACGATCGCGCTGAGCACGAAGGCCACGGCGAGCGCGATGACCGGTCCGGCCACCGCGAGGAGCACGCGCTCCTTGTCGAACTTCTTCATCAGCGGGCCTCGTCTTCCGGAGACTCGGGGGACGCGGGGGACGCAGGGGGCGCTGCGGACGTGGCGGAGCCGGTCGCGTCGGCCGGGGTCCCGGGGCTCTCTTCGTCTTCCAGGTGTCCGGAGGCCGCGCCGGTCATCGCCGAGCCGAGCGCCTCGGGGGTGATGGTGGCCGGGTCGGCGTCCGCGACCAGCTTGCCGTCGTAGATCACGCGGAGGGTGTCGGACAGGCCGATCAGTTCGTCCAGGTCGGCGGAGATCAGCAGCACGGCCAATCCCTCGCGGCGGGCCTCGCGGATGTGGTCCCAGATCGCGGCCTGTGCGCCGACGTCCACGCCGCGGGTGGGGTGGGCGGCGATCAGGAAGCGCGGCTTGTGGCTCATCTCGCGGCCGACGATCAGCTTCTGCTGGTTGCCGCCGGACAGCGAGGCCGCGGTGACGTCGATGCCGGGGGTGCGGACGTCGTACGTCTCGACGATGCGGCGGGTGTCCTGCTGGGCGCCCTTGAGGTCCAGCCAGACGCCCTTGCTGTTGGGCTTCTCGGTGACGTGGCCGAGGATGCGGTTCTCCCAGAGGGGGGCCTCCAGGAGCAGTCCGTGCCGGTGGCGGTCCTCGGGGATGTAGCCGACGCCCTGCTCGCGCCGCTTGCGGGTGGGCAGCGAGGTGATGTCCTGGTCGAGGAAGCGGATGGTGCCGGAGTCCGCGTGGCGCAGGCCGATGAGCGCGTCGACCAGCTCGGTCTGGCCGTTTCCCTCCACGCCGGCGATGCCCAGCACCTCACCGGCGTGGATGGTGAAGGAGATGTCGTCCAGCAGGGCCTTGCCGCCGGGGGCCGCGAGGCGCAGCGTGTCGACGGTGAGGACCGGACGGTCGGTGACCGTGGACTCCGCCGTCTCCGGGGTGGGCAGTTCGCTGCCGACCATCAGCTCGGCGAGCTGGCGGGGCGTGGTCTCGGCGGGGACGGCCGTGCCGACCGTGGTGCCGCGGCGGATGACGGTGATCTCGTCGGCGACCGAGAGCACCTCGCCCAGCTTGTGGGAGATGAAGATGACGGACAGGCCCTCGGCCTTCAGCTCGCGCAGGTTGTCGAAGAGGGCGTCCACCTCCTGCGGCACCAGGACGGCCGTGGGCTCGTCGAGGATCAGCGTGCGGGCGCCTCGGTAGAGGACCTTGAGGATCTCCACGCGCTGGCGGGCGGCGACGCCCAGTTCCTCGACGAGGACGTCGGGGCGCACCCCGAGGCCGTACCGCTCGGAGATCTCCTTGATCTTCCGGCGGGCCCTGGCGCCGATGCCGTACAGCTTCTCGCTGCCGAGGACCACGTTCTCCAGGACGGTGAGGTTGTCGGCGAGCATGAAGTGCTGGTGGACCATGCCGATGCCGCGCACGATGGCGTCGGCGGGCGAGGAGAAGGTCACCTTCTCGCCGTCGACCGCGATGGTGCCCTCGTCCGGCTTCTGCATGCCGTAGAGGATCTTCATCAGCGTGGACTTGCCCGCGCCGTTCTCGCCCACGAGGGCGTGGACGGTGCCCTTGCGGACGGTGAGGTGGATGTCGTGGTTGGCCACGACTCCGGGGAAACGCTTGGTGATCCCGGCGAGTTCGACGGCGGTCACCGAATCGTTGACCGCCGCTCCGGCCGGAGGGCTGCTGGACGCGTTGATGGCGCACTCTCCTGGGGACGGGGGCCGTCTACGCGCGTAGCGCCCCTACGGCATCTAAAAGCGGCGGCACATCGACGCAACGGGGTACGGGGAGGGCGACTTCGAGGACGCTCTCCCCGTACCCCGCCGTGCGGCCGGGCCGGCGCGGTTACACGCTGTTCGAGGTGTTGCTGGTGCTACTCAGCCGTTCAGCTGCTCTTGACCTTGATCTCGCCGCTGATGATCTTCTCCTTGGCCGACTTGATGGCTGCCTGGAGCTCGGCGTCGTCCGCGAACTTCGGGTTGGAGTCCGAGAGACCGACCTCGCCGGACTTCAGATCGCCCCGAACGATACCGGTCTCCGGCTTACCGCCCTCGACCGACTTCGCAAGGCTGTACACCGCCTTGGCGACGTCCTTGGTGGCCGACGTCAGGATGGAGTCCTTGTACTTGGCGAGGGCTTCCTGCTTGTACTGGTCGGAGTCGACGCCGATCGCCCAGACCTTGTTGGCGGCGGCGGCCTCGATCACGCCCTGACCGGAGAGACCGGCCGCCGCGTACACCACGTCGGCCTTCTTCTCGATCTGGCCCTCGGCGGCGGTCTTGCCCTTGTCGGGGCTGGAGAAGCCGCCCTCCTCCGCGGTCTGCGTGAGGTACTGCGAGACGACCTTGATCTTCGGGTCGGTGTCCTTGACGCCCTGCTCGTAGCCGGCCTGGAACTTGTGGATCAGCGGGACGTCCACACCGCCCACGAAGCCGACCGTGTTGGTCTTGGTGCTCTTGGCGGCGGCGACACCGGCCAGGTAGGACGCCTCCTGCTCGTTGAAGACCAGGTCCGCGACGTTCTTCGCCTCGATCGTGGCGTCGTCGACGATGCCGAAGGTGGTGTCCGGGTACTTCTCGGCGACGTTCTTCATCGCGGAGGCGTACGCGTAGCCGATGCCGACGACGGGGTTGTAGCCCTGCTTCGCCAGCGAGGACAGCCGCTGCTCCTTGTCGGCGTCGGTCTCGCCGTCGGTGGGCTCGACGTCGGCCGTCTCGTAGCCGAACTCCTTCTTGGCCTGCTCCAGACCGGCGTACGCGGCGTCGTTGAAGGACTGGTCGCCCTTGCCGCCGACGTCGTACGCGATGGCGAGGCCCTTGTCCCCCTTGGACTCCGAACCGGAGTCGGTCGAGGTACCACCGCAGGCGGCGAGGGCGAGGGCCAGGGAGGCGGTCGCTGCGCCTGCGACCGTGATCCGGGAAATCCGGCGCATGTCTGGTGCTCCTGTCGTACAAGCGCCGGGGACGGTTCGGCTGCGGCGCTGGCTTCGCCGCAGATTAACGCGCGTAGACCTGCCTGAAAACCCCTTCTGTCCACCTTGTTATCCGCCCGTGAGCAAGGCGAAGCGTACGGGGGTACGGGGCTCGCCGGGCGCGAACGGGGGGTGGCGGAGGGTGACGTCGGCCGCGGAGACCGCGGGACGCGGAAGCGGACGGGCACCCGGGGGTGTCCGTCCGCTCCGTGAGGGTGTGCGGAGGGGGCGCGGCTACTCCGTCGCGACCTTGATGGAGCCGTCGACGATGCCCGCCTTGGCCTTGTCCACGGCCTCCTTGGCACCCGGGATCCCGGCGAACTTCGGGTTGCTGTCGGACAGGCCCACGCCGTCGGACTTCAGGTCGAAGGTGTGGGTGCCGGTGAGCGGCTTGTCGTCCTCGACGGACTTGGCCAGGGCGAAGACCGCGCCGTTGATGTCCTTGAGGGCGGAGGTCAGGATGGAGTCCTTGTAGGCCGCGAGGGCCTCCTGCTTGTACTGGTCCGAGTCGACGCCGACCGCCCAGATCTTCGCCTTCGCGGCGGCCTCGATCACGCCCTGCCCGGAGAGACCGGCCGCCGCGTACACCACGTCGGCCTTCTTCTCGATCTGGCCCTCGGCGGCGGCCTTGCCCTTGTCGGGGCTGGAGAAGCCGCCCTCCTCCGCGGTCTGCGTGAGGTACTGCGAGAGCACCTTGACCTTGGGGTCGGTGTCCTTGACGCCCTGCTCGAACCCGGCCTCGAACTTGTGGATCAGCGGGACGTCCACACCGCCCACGAAGCCGACGGTCTTGGACTTGGTGGCCTTGGCCGCCGCGACGCCGGCCAGGTAGGAGGCCTCGTTCTCGGCGAAGACGAGGGAGGCGACGTTCTTGCCCTCGACCACCGAGTCGACGATGCCGAAGGTGGTGTCCGGGTACTTGGCGGCGACGGCCTTCATCGCCGGGCCGTAGGCGAAGCCGACGCCGATCACCGGGTTGTAGCCCTGCTTGGCCAGGGAGGTCAGGCGCTGTTCCTTGTCGGCGTCCGTCTCGCCGTCGGTGGGCTCGATGTCGGCGGTCTTGTAGCCGAACTCCTTCTGGGCCCGCTGCAGACCGGCGTACGCGGCGTCGTTGAAGGACTGGTCGCCCTTGCCGCCGACGTCGTAGGCGATGGCGAGGCCCTTGTCGTCACCGCCGTCGTCGCCGCTCTCCCCGCTGGTGCCACCGCAGGCCGTGGCGGCGAGTGCGAGCGACGCGACCCCCACCGCGACGCTGGTCAGTCTCGATATCCGACGCATCTGAAGTTCCCCATTCTCCAAAGCCCCGCAGCGGGCGCTCGGTTCGGCGCACATTAACGCGCGTAGAACCTCCTGGGAACGGGGTTCCGCAGGGCCGTTACCCATTCGTGCCGCTGGCCGGTTACCGCCCTGTTAACGACCGGATCGAAGGGGGACTTACCACCGCACGGCCTACTGGACGGCGTCGATCAGCGCCGCCGCGGTGAACATCTCCACGCCGACCGTGATGGCGTGCTCGTCCACGTCGAAGTCGCCCTGGTGGAGGTCGCGGACCGTGCGCTCGCCGGGCGGGCGGACGCCGAGGCGGGCCATGGCGCCGGGCACGTGCTCCAGGTACCAGGAGAAGTCCTCGCCGCCCAGGCTCTGCTCGGTGCCCTCCACGGCGTCGGTGCCGCGCCGGGCGACCATGGCGGCCTGGAGCAGCTCGGTGCTGGTGACCTCGTTGACGACCGGGGGGACACCGCGGACGTAGGTGATCTCGGACTTGGCGCGGTACAGGTCGGCGATCTCGTCGATGGCGCCCATCACCAGGTCGGGCGCCTGCCGCCAGGCGTCCAGGTCGAGGCAGCGCACGGTCCCGGCGAGTTCGGCGTGCTGCGGGATGACGTTCGGGGCGTGGCCGGATTCGATCCGTCCCCAGGTCAGGGCGAGCCCGCTGCGGCTGTCCACGCGCCGGGCGACGAGCGGGGGCACGTCGGTGACCACCCGGGCGGCGGCGGTGACCAGGTCGGTGGTGAGGTGCGGGCGGGCGGTGTGGCCGCCGGGGCCGTTCAGGGCGATCTCGAGCCGGTCGCAGGCGGAGGTGATGGGGCCGACCCTGAGCCCGATCTTCCCGGCGTCCACCCGGGGATCGCAGTGCACGGCCAGGATGCGGCGCACCCCGTCGAGCGCACCGCCCTCGATGGCGTCGGCGGCGCCGCCGGGCAGCACCTCCTCGGCCGGTTGGAAGACCAGCCGCACGGGCCGGGGCAGCAGGCCCTGCTCGTGCAGGGCGGCGAGCACGAGCCCGGCGCCGAGGACGATGCTGGTGTGCACGTCGTGCCCGCAGGCGTGGGCCCGGTCCGGCACCTGCGAGCGGTACGCGCACTCGGTCTTGGTGTCGGGGATGGGCAGGGCGTCGATGTCGGCCCGCAGGGCGAGCATGCGGGGCCCGCCGGACCACTGTCCGGAGTCGGTGCCGGTGCCGATGTCGCAGACGAGCCCGGTGCCGATGGGCAGCACGCGCGGCCTGAGACCGGCCCGCTCCAGCCGTTCCTTGATCGCGGCGGTGGTGCGGAACTCCTGGTTGCCCAGCTCGGGGTGCATGTGCAGGTCGCGGCGGAAGGCCACGAGCTCCGCGCGCAGCGCGTCCGGCAAGGTGCCGGGCAGCGCGGCTTCACCGGGAGTGTCGGCCTCGGACTCTGGGGACATCAACACGTTCACCCTCTGAAGGGTAGGACGCCGGGGTAGTCAACTGCCCCTCGATCAACAAAATTTCAGCCCGTTAGGGGAAGAAAGTTGGCCGCTCGGCGCATGGCTCTCAACGGGGGTGGGTACGCTCACCCGTTTCCGGCCTCGGCACCCGGCTCCGTCCTTGCTGTTCACTTGCTCCCCTCACGCATACCACGCCACGGCTGAGCCACGCCGGATCCGTCCGTATGCCGGGCCTGCCGCCCCCGCTGCCTGCCGCCTACCCCGCCACCGCCGACAGCCGGTGCACGTCCCGGGCCGAGCCGGTGACCCCGCTCAGGAAGCCGCGGGCCCGCGGTGAGGCCGACTCGGTGAGCCAGGCGGGGTCGATGTCGCAGACGGCGACCCGGACCTCGGTGCCGGCGAGGGCCAGCGGGAGGGTGTGGACGACGGTGGAGGGGAAGCTGAGGACGGTACGGCCGATCGGGCCGCGGCGGGCGATCAGCTCCAGGGGGAGGTCGGGGCGGACGATCTGCAGGCCCGTCTCCACGGCCAGCCGGTGCAGCTTCTCGGCGCTCTCGCGGCGGTGGGCGAAGTAGCGGGCGGCCCCGTGGGCCCCCGCCAGGGCGCGTACGGCGGCCACGTAGCGGTCGGCGTCGACGACGCCGGTCTCCACCAGGGAGGTGCCGACCATGTCGGCGCCCTTGGTGATCCGGGGCGGGCCGAAGCGGGCCCTGGTCCAGGCGAAGTCGTTCGCGGCGACGGTGACGCCTTCGGGGACCTCCTCGATGGGCATGGACGAGAAGACCGAGACCTGCCGGTCCGGGGTGGGGGTGAGGCGGTGCCGGGCCGAGCGGGAGACCGGGGCGAAGAGCAGGTCGCGCGGGCCGGGGCGGCTGCCCTTGCGGTGCCAGCGCACCAGGCGTTCGCCGTGGGCCAGCTGGGTGACGAACTCCATGGTGGCGGTGCCGTCGTCGACGACGACCAGGTCGTGGGCGCGGGTGATGGTGAGGAGCAGCTGTACGTAGCGGGAGAACGGGTCGCCCATGACGACCCGGTCCGCCTGGCGCAGCGCGGTGGTCAGGCCGCCGACCGTGCGGAAGGGGGCGGTGGCACCGCCGCGCGCCTCCTCCCAGCGGATCTCGTGGCCCTCCTTGCGGGCCAGTTCCGCCATGCGGCGCAGCTGGCCGCGGGTCATCGGGTCGACGGGCGAGAGGACCACGAGGGTGAGCTCCGCGCCGGGGGCGCGGGTGTGCGCCCACTCCAGCACGTTCAGCAGTTGTACCGGGCTCTCGACGAAGGCGAGAGTGCGGGGGCCGGCGTTCCCGGCGCGGGGGCTCATCTGTGGGGGACCGTCCCGTGGTGAGTGACTCGGTGGCCGGGGATCAGACGGTGACGGGCTCGCCCGCGGCGGCGGCGATCTCCGCCTCGGCGACGACGCCGGTGACGCGGCGCAGCTTCTTCATCGGGCCCAGCTCGGAGTCGTAGACCTTCTTGACGCCGTCGCCGAGGGAGGCCTCGATGGTGCGGATGTCGCGCACCAGGCGGGTCAGGCCCTGCGGCTCGACGGAGGCGGCCTGGTCGGAACCCCACATGGCGCGGTCCAGGGTGATGTGGCGCTCGACGAAGGTGGCGCCGAGGGCGACGGCGGCCAGCGTGGTCTGCAGGCCGGTCTCGTGGCCGGAGTAGCCGATCGGGACGTTCGGGAACTCCTGCTGGAGGGTGTTGATGACGCGGAGGTTCAGCTCCTCTGCCTGCGCCGGGTAGGTGGAGGTGGCGTGGCACATGAGGATGTTGTCGCTGCCCAGGACCTCGACCGCGTGGCGGATCTGCTTCGGGGTGGACATGCCGGTGGAGAGGATGACCGTCTTGCCGGTGGCGCGCAGGGCGCGCAGCAGCTCGTCGTCGGTGAGGGAGGCGGAGGCGACCTTGTGGGCGGGGACGTCGAACTTCTCCAGGAAGGCGACGGCCTCGGTGTCCCACGGGGAGGCGAACCAGTCGATGTTCTTGGTCCTGCAGTACTCGTCGATCTGGCGGTACTCGTCCTCGCCGAACTCCACGCGGTGGCGGTAGTCGATGTACGTCATGCGGCCCCAGGGGGTGTCCCGCTCGATGTCCCACTGGTCGCGCGGGGTGCAGATCTCCGGGGTGCGCTTCTGGAACTTGACGGCGTCGCAGCCGGCCTCGGCGGCGGCGTCGATCAGCTTGAAGGCGTTCTCCAGCTCACCGTTGTGGTTGATGCCGATCTCGCCGGTGATGTAGACGGGGCGGCCGGGGCCGGCCTCGCGGGTGCCGAAGGTGCGGATGCGGGAGTTGGTGCTCATGGCAGGGGGTTCCTTACGTGGACTGGGTGAGCGTGGGGGTTTCGAGAGGGTCGGGGGTGTCGAGTGAGGGGCCCAGGAGCCAGGTCGCGATCTCCCGTACGGCGCCTTCGCCGCCGGGGACGGTGGTGACCGCGCGGGCCGCGCCGCGTACGGCGTCGTGGGCGCTCGCGACCGCCACGGGCCAGCCGACGAGGGCGAAGCACGGGAGGTCGTTGACGTCGTTGCCGACGTAGAGCACGCGTTCGGGCGCGATGCCCTGTTCCTCGCACCACTGCTTGAGGGCGAGGTCCTTGCGGTCGATGCCGTGCAGCACGGGCAGCTTGAGCTTGCGCGCGCGGGCGGCGACGACCGGGTTCACCTCCGTGGACAGGATCAGCATCGTCAGGCCGCTGCGGCGCAGGGCGGCGATGCCGAGTCCGTCGCCGCGGTGCACGGAGACGAACTCCCGTCCGTCGGAGTCGATCAGCACCCGGTCGTCGGTCTGGGTGCCGTCGAAGTCGAGGACCACGGCGTCGATGTCGGCCGCGGTCGGCAGGGCGCCGGCCCTGGCGGCGTCGAAGTGCGGCGCGAGGGCGCGGGCGCGGGCCAGGTCGTGCGGGTCGTCGATCTCCAGGACGCGGGCCGGGTCGGTGCGGACCAGTTCGGTGCGGCCGAAGAAGCGGTGCTGGTGCTTGCGGAAGCCGGGGGCGGCCATGGCGTAGGCGGCGCCGGTCTCCAGCAGGTCCTGGGGCCGGTCCTGGCGGCGGGGGCGGTACGCCTTGTCGTGGTTGACGCCGTGGCCGCCGTCGGCCCCGCCCGCCGCGTCGCCGCCGTCCCGCCAGACGAAGCCGTGGAACGGGGCGACGGTGACGGCCGTGTCCGCGCCGTCCTCGGCGACCGCGCCGGCCACCCCGTCGACGTCCTCGCGGACCAGGAAGGGGCTGGTGCACTGCACGAGCAGGACCACGTCGACGGCGGCGCCGTGCAGGGCCTCGTGGGTGTCCATGGCGTGCAGCACGGCGGCCTCGGAGGTGGCCGTGTCCCCGGCGATGGCGGCGGGCCGCAGCACGACCTCGGCCCCGGCCTCGCGGGCCGCCGCGGCAATGGCCCGGTCGTCGGTGGAGACGACGACGTCCGTCACGAGGCGGGCGGCCAGGCACTCGCGCACCGCACGGACCACCAGCGGGACGCCGCCGACGGGGGCGAGGTTCTTCGCGGGCACTCCCTTGGAGCCGCCGCGGGCGGGGATCACGGCGAGCACCCGGCGCACCGAAGCGCCCTGGCCCGCTTCCGGGTTGGACATGGGATCTGCTCCTTGCGCAGGTGACGCGGGGGTCGCGGGTCCCGTTGCCGGGGGTGCGACCGCGGAGGTCTCGGGTATCGGGGCGGGCCCGGGGGTCGGGGCGGTCACAGCTCCCCCATCCGCCGGATCACCGGGGCCACCCGCTGGACGCCGTGCCGGTAGGCGCCGCGGGCCGCGCGGCGCACGACCTGCCGGACCGGGCCGGGCGCCCGGTCGGCGGCCGGCGCGCCGGGCAGCGGGGTGCCGTCGGGGGCGAGGTGGTGGCGGGCGAGGATGCCGGGCAGGTAGCCGGGCGCGGTGCCGAGCGTGTAGTAGGGGGCGAGCGGCGGCAGGCCGCCGGGCCGGGCCAGCAGGGCGGCGATGCGTCCGCGGGCCTCGTCGAAGGCGGTCTCGTAGCCGCCGTCCGCCGCCACGCCCTGCCGGGCGACCCACTCGGGGTCGGGCACCGGGCGGTGGCCCGCGTCGAGCTGGTCCCAGGAGGCGAGGCAGCCGGAGCCCACGAAGTGGTGGTTGCCCAGTGCCTCGCGCACCCCTAGGTCGCTGAGCACGACCGTGGGGATGCGGCGGTGCAGGGATTCGAGGGCAGCCGTGGAGCTGACGGTGACCAGCAGGTCGGTGCGGTCCAGGACCTCGCCCATGTGCCCGTAGACCAGGCGGAAGTTGGGCGGCGGGTCGGCCCGCTGCACCAGCTTCTGGTAGGGCAGCTCCTCGATGTGCGTGGTGTGTTCGCCGGGCTTGGAGCGGAGCTTGAGCAGCACCTCGCGCTCGGGATGCAGGCGCGCGTGCCGGATCAGCCGTTCGAGGAGGTACGTACGGTCCCCGCGGCTGTCCGGCACGGAGGGCTGGGCGGCGAAGACCACCGTGTAGGGGCGCTCGCCCCCGCCCGGCTCACCGGCGTACGCGGCCCCGCCCAGGAAGGGCAGGGCGACCTCGGTCACCGCGGCGGCGTCGGCGCCGACCCCCTCGTACACAGCACGGAAACGGTCCGCGTCCTGGCGGGAGTTGGCGAGCACGAGGTCGGCGCCGTGGCGCAGCAGCAGGCCGTCGGCGAGCTTCTCGTAGACGACGCCGACGTAGCCGGTGACGACCACGGGCCGCTCGGCGCCGTCCTGCCAGAGGCGGCCGAGCCCGTGCAGCATGGCCTGGACACCGCCGCCGACCAGGGCGAGGACGAGGACGTCGTAGGAGTCCTCGCCGCGCGCCCCGGCCATGGCGCGCAGGAACTCGACGGCGGTCACCTCGCGGAGCGAGTCCGCGCTGACGCCGACCTCCTGGAGCTGGCGGGCGGTGGGGGTGGCTCGGCCGCGCAGGAGGTAGCCGTCGAGGTGGAGCTCCGTGTCCCCGGGGCGGACGCGGGTCGCGGTGAGCGCGCCCCACTTCCACCGGGTGTCGGAGTCCGCCAGGACGGCGACTCTGAGGGCCTTCGTTGCACTTGCTGGCACGTCGTAGACGCTAGGAAGCCATTCCTAGGAACCGCCCAACCGGAATCCAACAAATGGTGAACAGCACGTCGCCGAATGGGGAATCGGCCCGCCCCGGCCCCGGAAAAGCATCCGCTTCACCGCTTCGCCACGGCGCGTTCACCGGGAATCAAGAAACCGGTAAAGCCGCATGCCGGACCGTCGCATAACGTCGCTCACGTGCCCAAGCTCTCCGTCATCGTGCCGTTCTACAACGTGCGGCAATACGCCCCAGACACCCTGCGGAGTCTGCGCGCCAACGCGCGGGACGACTTCGAGTTCATTCTCGTCGACGACTGCTCCACCGACGGGACCGTGGACCTCCTCGCGCGCGCGGAGCGCGAGCTGCCGGGGGCGGTGCTGGTCATACACGAGGAGAACGGCGGCCTGGCGACGGCCCGCAACACCGGCATCGACCGGGCACGCGGCGAGTACCTCACCTTCCTGGACGGCGACGACTGGCTGGCGCCGGGCCACTGCGCCGACCTGGTGGCCGCGATCGAGGGACTGGACGTCGACTTCGTGCGCACCGACCACGTGCAGTGCACGGGACGCAACCGCACCCTGCACCGGGTCCCGCACGGCCGCCGCAACACGGCCCTGCGCCCGCGCGAGGCGATCCTGCCCGCGCACCGCACCACCTCCGTGGACTACGCCTACGCGTGGGCGGGTGTCTACCACCGCCGGCTGGCCGAGCGCGGTCTGCTGCACTTCACCGACGGGCTGCGCACGGCCGAGGACCGGCCGTGGATCTGGAAGCTGCACCGACAGGCGGAGTCCTTCGCGGTGACCGGGCTGCTCGGCGTGTTCTACCGGCGCGGGGTGGCGTCCTCGCTCACCCAGATCGGTGATGTGCGCCAACTCGACTTCATCCGCGCGTTCGACGAGGTGCTCGCGGGGGCGGCCGGGGACCCGGACGCCGCGCGGCTGGTGCCGAAGGCGGTCCGCACGTACTGCGCGATCATCTCCCACCATCTCGGTGCCATCGAGCGGTTCGAGCCCGCCGTGGCCCGGATACTGAAGGAGCGGAGCGCGGCGGCGCTGCGGCGGATGCCGCAGGATGCGCTCGACGAGGTGCTCGACACGATGGACGCCGAGCGCGCCACGCGGTTGCGGCGGCTGCGCCGTCGCGCGGGCGCGGCCTCCGGCCGGCCGGCCGAGGAGGCTGCGGCATGACCACTCAGATCTTCCTGGCGTCGACGCTGTACGGCACGGCCACGCTCGCCGCGGCCCTGGACTCCGGCTGCTTCGGCCCGGCCGACCGGCGGATCCTGCTGGTCAGCAACAACGCGGCGACGCCCGAGACGACACCGTCCCTGGACGCCACACCGGGGTTCGAGCGGCTGCGGGGCCGGTTCGACGACGTGGTGTCATGGAACGAGGCGATCTACCCCTTCCATCCCGGCGACTGGTCGCCGCGAGCCGGGGACGTGCCGTTGTGGGAGCGGCACCTGCGGCTGGCCTGGGGGCTCGGCGACGACGACGTGGCGCTGACCGTGGAGTCGGTCCACGTGCCGCCGGCGCTGGGCGTGGCGCAGATCTTCACCGACGCGCCCCTGACCGTCTACGCGGACGGTCTGATGAGCTACGGGCCCACCCGCACCAAGCTGGCCCCGCTGGTCGGCACGCGTGTGGAGCGGCTGCTCCACCTGGACCTGGTGCCGGGTCTCGCGCCGCTGCTGCTGACGGAGTTCGGCGTCGGGCCCGAGATCGTGCCGTCCCCGGCGTTCACCAAGGTGCTGGCCGAGCAGGCGGACACCGGCGCCGGGCTGCCGGACGTGGAGCGGCCCGCGGTGCTGCTCGGCCAGTACCTGTCGGCGCTGGGCATCCTCTCCGCCGAGGAGGAGGAGGACCTGCACGTGCGGATGCTGACCGGCGTCGCCGCGCTCGGGCACACGCGCGTGGTGTTCAAGACGCACCCCACGGCCCCGGCCCGCTTCACCCGGGTCCTGGAGGAGGAGGCCGGGCGGCTGGGGGTCGGCCTCACGGTGGTGGAGGCGCCGGTCCTGGCCGAAGTGCTGTTCCAGCGGATGCGTCCGGCGCTGGTCGTCGGCTGCTTCTCGACGGCCCTGCTCACCGCCTCCGCGCTGTACGGCCTGCCGGTCGCCCGGGTCGGTACCGAGACGCTGCTCGACCGGCTGACGCCGTACGAGAACAGCAACCGGGTGCCCGCCACCCTCGTGGACGCGCTCCTGCCGGACCTGGCGGACCCGGCCGCCGTCGCCGAGGGGCGGCGGGACGTACCGGCCGAGGCGCTCGCCGCGCTGGTGGGGGCGGTCGGGTTCGCGATGCAGCCGAAGGTCCTGCCGGAGCTGCGCCCGGCGGCGGAGGCGTATCTGCGCGCGCACCTGGACGCCCGCACCTGGCGGTACTTCAAGAAGCGCAGGCTCACCTCCCTGGGCCTGCCGGGCGGCATCCCGGCCCGGCTGGGGTTCCTGCCGCACAACTCCACGGCACGCAGGGTGGTGCGCCGGGCCCGGTCGATCAGGCGCTCGATCGGGCGGTGAGGCGGGGCACGGCCGGCCGGGTTCCTCGGCGGAGCACCAAGAATTCACTTCCGCTGCGAACGGAGTTCGCCTTTCCGAGCCCGCCGGGTCACCTTCGGTTCCGGGCGCATCGCTAGCCTGTTCCAATCTCCCCCGCCTTTTCCCTCGTCTCGTCCCTCGAATCTGCCATCATCGAACGTGAGAGGCCCGCGTGCCGAAACTGTCCGTCGTCGTTCCCATGCACAATGTGGAATCCTTCGCCGAGAGCACTCTGAGAAGTCTCGCCAACAACGCGGACCCGGACTTCGAATTCCTGCTCGTCGACGACTTCTCCACGGATTCCACGTCGTGGCAGATCGAACGCTGGGCGGACCGGCGCACCGACACCCGGGTGATCCGGCACGAGACGAACCGGGGCATAGCACAGGCCCGCAACAGCGGTATCGACGCGGCCCGGGGCGACTTCGTCACCTTCCTCGACGGCGACGACTGGTACGGGCCGGGTTACCTCACCGAACTGGTGCGCGCCGTGGAGGAGCTGGGGTGCGACTTCGCCCGCACCGACCATGTGCAGGCCACCGGCACCGAGCGGGTGATCCGGCGGCCCCCGGCCCCCGCGCGCAACGTCGTGATGGACCCGCGCGACGGCATCGCGCCGCCGCACATGGAGACGATGGTCGACTACCCCTTCGTCTGGGCGGGGATCTACCGGCGGCACCTCTTCGACGACGGCGGCATGCGTTTCGCGACCGAACTGCGCACCGCCGAGGACCGGCTGTGGATCTGGCGCCTGCACCTGAAGGCCGCGACGTACGCGTCGGTGGGGCTGCACGGGGTGTTCTACCGGCGGGGCGTGGCCACCTCGCTCACCCAGATAAAGGACTCCCGGCAGCTGGACTTCATCCCGGCCTACGACATGCTCCTGAAGGACCTGCTGGCCGACCCGGAGGCCGAGCGCTTCCTTCCCAAGGCCGTACGGACCTACTGCGCCATGATCGCCTTCCACCTCGGCAAGGTGGGCGAGTACGAGACCTCGGCGGCGCAGCGGCTCCGCCGGGAGGCGCGGGACGCGCTGCACCGCATGCCCCAGCACGTGCTGGAGGAGACCCTCCGGACCATCGACAGGACTCGCAGCAGGTTGCTCGGCCGCCTGCGTGACGGGCGGAAGGCTGCCTGATCCATGCCCCACAAGACCCAGATCTTCCAGGTCTCCACCCTCTACGGAGCGGCCACCCTCGCGGCGGCGCTCGACGCGGGGCTGTTCGGGCCGCGCGAGGAGGCCCGGCGCGTCCTGCTGGTGTCCAACAACGCGGCGATACCGGAGACCGCCCTGCGCCTGGACGAGATGCACGGGTACGAGCGAATATCCGGCCGGTTCGACTCCGTGGTCAGCTGGAACGAGGCGATCCGTCCGCACCACCCCAGCGCCTGGGGCCCGCGGGGCAACGACGTGACCCTGTGGCAGAAGGCGTTCCGGCTCGCCTGGGGCATCGGCGAGCGGGACCTGATCGAGCTGGCCGTCGAGTCGATCCAGGTCAACCCGGCCCGCGCGCTGGCCGCGATCTTCTCCGAGGCGAGCCTCCACGTGTACGCCGACGGCCTGATGAGCTACGGGCCCACCCGCGAGAAGCTGCCGCTGACCCTCGCGCGCCGCATCCGCCGCCTGCTCCACCTCGACCTGATCCCGGGCCTGAGGCCGATGCTGCTCTCGGAGTTCGGCGTCGAGCCCGAGGTCGTCCCCGACGCGGCGTTCCGCGCGGTGCTCGACGAGATCTCCCGGGAAGCGGCCCACGGCCCCGAACTGGCGCCCGTGGTACGGGAGAAGCCGACGGCCGTGCTGCTCGGCCAGTACCTGGCGGCGATCAACGTCCTGACCGCGCGGGAGGAGGAGGACCTCCACGTGCGCATGCTGGCCGGGGCCGCGCGGGCCGGACACCGCTCCGTGGTCTTCAAGCCCCACCCGACGGCGCCCGCCGGCTACACGGCGGCCCTGAGCAAGGCGGCGGCGGACGCGGGCGTGCGGCTCACCGTGCTGGACGCGCCCCTGCTGGCCGAGACGCTGTACGACCACTGCGCCCCCGAACTCGTCGTCGGCTGCTTCTCGACGGCGATGGTGACCGCCTCGGCCTACTACGAGGTGCCCGTCGCCCGGGTCGGGACGGCGCTGGTGATGGAGCGGCTCACGCCGTACCCGAACAGCAACCGGGTGCCGCTGGCGGTGGTGGACCACCTGGTGCCCGACCTGGAGGGCCCCGGTGACCCGGCACTCGTGGGCGCGGCGCCCGCGTCCCTGTCGCCGCTGGTCCGGGCGGTCGGCTTCTGTATGCAGCCCAAGACGTACCCGGAGCTGCGCAGGCCGACGGAGGAGTGGCTGCGCGGCCATCTCTCCGCCACCCCCGGCTACTACTTCCCGGAGCTGCGGCTGACCGAGCTGGGCCTGCCCGGCAGCCGTCCGCAGCTGCGCGCGAAGCTCCAGGTGCGGCGGGCCAGGCGCGTGGTGCGCAGGGCGGTGCGGCGCGGCACCGGGGGGAAGTGAGCGGGCGGCACCGCGAGGACGCCGGAGCCCCCGCCCGTGCGGCGGGGGCTCCGGCGTCCTCGCGCCCGGCTCAGCCCAGCCAGCGGCCGAGCCGCAGCCGCGTCCACAGCAGGGCGGCGGCGAACGACAGCAGGACCGTGACGGCCGTCAGACCGGCGAGCGCTCCCGCGGCGCCCGCCCAGCCCGCGTCCTCGGACACCAGCCGCGGGGCGAGCACCTCCAGGAACAGCAGGTGGACCAGGTAGGCGCCGAAGGAGGCCCCGGCGAGCCTGCCGAGGAGCGGCCGGAACCGCTCGGGCACCCTGATCCGGTCGAGCGCCATGAGCAGGGTCCCGGCGAGCAGCGCCACCACCACGGAGGCGTACGGGCTCGGGAAGTGCACCCGGTGTTCGTAGACGGCGACCGCGGCCCACGCGCACAGCCCGCCGGCCAGCCACAGCAGGCGCCGGCGCCGGCCCGCGACCGCGGACCCGGGCAGCGACAGCAGGACGGCCCCGGCGACGGCGTACGCGATCTGGTAGACGCCGAACTGCCAGGCGAAGGGGGGCACGCGCACGTCGAGGAGGCGCCCGAGGTCGCCGAGGAGCGTCGGGGCGAGCGCGAGGCCGAGCAGCGCGGCGCCCGCGCCCCAGGGCCGCTTGCCGTTCCTGACCAGCACGGCCACCGACAGCAGCAGGATCACCGGGACGTAGGCGTACAGGTACCAGAGGTGGAAGGCGGGCCGCACGGAGGCGAACACCGCGTCCCGGGCGAGCTGCCGGGTGGGTTCGGTGTTGGCGTCCCGGACCCGGTCCCACAGCAGGTAGAGGGCGGTCCACACGGCGAGCGGCACGACGATGCGGGTCAGCCGTCTGCGGACCTGCCGGCCGTCGCGGGGCGGGGCCCCGCTGAGGACGACCCAGCCGGCGATCGCGAAGAACAGCGGCACGGCGCAGCGGCTCAGCGCGTCCCCGGTGAGCGCGGTCCAGTAGACGGGCCCGCCCTGCGCGGGGTCGCGGTCGACGGCCTTCATCAGTTCGCCGGCGGCGTGGCAGACGATGACCCCGACCGAGGCCAGGACCCGGACGAGGTCGACGTCGTACCGGTGCTCCCCGCGGGGGCGCGTCGCCCGCTCCCGGGCCGCGACGGGGGCGGCGGGGCGGACCGGCTCGGCACAGGTCAGGGGTTCGGCGGCGATGGGTGGTCACTCCCGGGTCGGACGCGCGGGCCCGGCGCTGGTGGCCGGGCCGGTGGATCGGCATGCGGCGCCGCGCGGCGCACGTCGGTGCAGGCTATGAGAGGGCCCTGAGCGCCGGAAAGCGCCGCCGGATGAACATCGGCGACATGCGCGTGACCCCCCGGTGAACACCGGGAGCCGCCATGGTCCGGCCATCGGGCGTTCCGCGAAAGTTCGCCCCATGGTCCCGTCCGGGAGCTGCTTTTCGGGCGCGGGACCTCCCTAGTCTGGCCTCACCCACCCCACTGGCGTTCCACGTACCGACGTTCACTTCCGTGACGGATAGAGGTCGTTGACCCATGAACAGCCGTACCCTGCTCCGCAGTTCCGCCGGCCGGCGTCTGCTGCGTCCCGTCGCCGATCTCATCGACCAGCGCATCGAGCGGCGGATCCGCGCCGCGGAGGCCCGCAGACCTCCGGTGCCCGACCCCGAGGTGACCGAGAAGCAGCGGCTCACCTTCGAGCTGCTGGTCGGACCGTCCGGGCGCGGCATCTCCCGGACGGTGGCCAAGGGTTCCCTGGAGCGGCTGCACCGCGAGGTCGCGGCCCTGGCCGGGGACCGGGGCGCGGCCGAGCGCAACGTGGCCACCGCCTACCGTCTCCTGATCGCGCTGGAGTCGCTGGGCGTGGGCCGGGTCGCGGGCGGCACCATGAACATCTGCGGCAAGCTCGCCTCGATCCCGCTGCTCGGCCCGCCGAACGACGAGGTCCTGGAGATAGGCACGCTGTACGGCATGTTCTCCGCCGGTCTCGTGCGGATGCTGGAGCGCGACGGTCGCAGCCCGGCCCTGACCATCGTGGACCCCTTCGCCGGTGTGCAGCTCCAGCCCGGCACCACCGTCCGCCCCGACCCGACGGGCACGCCGGTGGACGAGCACGCGGTGCGCACCAACCTCGCCCTGGCCGGTCCGGCCGGCGCGGCGGCCCGCGTCCGGCAGGGGTTCTCCGAGGACCCCGCCACCCGTGCGGCCGTCTCCGACCGCTCCTACGGCGTGATCGTCGTCGACGGCGACCACTCGGCGAAGGGGGTGCGCCAGGACCTCCAGTGGGCCGAGGAGATCGCCGCGCCCGGCGCGATCGTCGTCCTGGACGACTTCGGCGACCCCAGCTGGCCGGGCATCGAGGAGGCCCTCGACGCGCACCTGAAGGAGGACACCCGCTTCACCTTCCTCGGGAAGGCCGCTCACTCCGCCTTCCTGCGGGCGTCCTGAGCGGGCTGCGCACGGTGCCGGAACGGACACATTGAGCGATACGTGCGATTTTCTGACCGTCGGATCGCGCGTGCCGACCTCCTTTCCGGTGCCGAGGGGGCATCCTCGCCTCATGGCCACTGCGCAAGAGACGCACGAGTACCCCGGTGAGCTGAACGACGTCCCGGGCTGGTTCTGGCCGCTCGACCAGGTGCTGTTCTCCTGGTTCCTGGAGCGGCAGGAGCGGCTGGGCACCCGCGGCGACCTGCTGGAACTGGGCGCCTACCTGGGCAAGAGCGCGATCCTGCTCGGGCACCGGCTGCGGGACGGCGAGACGCTCACCGTCTGCGACCTGTTCGGGGCCGAACCCCCGGACGCGGCGAACCGGGCGGAGGCGGCGAAGTCGTACTCCTCGCTCACCCGCCAGGCCTTCGAACGGAACTACCTGTCCTTCCACGACACCCTGCCGACGATCATCCAGGCGCCCAGTTCCGCGGTCGCCGACGAGGTCGCGCCGGGCAGTTGCCGCTTCGTCCACGTCGACGCCTCGCATCTGTACGAGCACGTCGAGGGCGACATCGGCGCGGCCAGGGAACTGCTGGGGGCCGACGGCATCGTCGTCCTGGACGACTTCCGCAGCGAGCACACCCCGGGCGTCGCCGTCGCGGCATGGGAGGCGGTGCTCAACCGGGGGCTGCGCCCGGTCTGCCTGAGCAGCCAGAAGCTGTACGGCACCTGGGGCGACCCGGAGCCGGTGCAGGAGGAGCTGCTGGCGGCGCTGCGCGGGCGCGACGACATCGCCGTGACCGTGGAGCGGGCGGCCGGGCACCGGCTGGTGCGCACCCGCGCCAGGGGCAAGCGGCTGCGGCCGCCCTCGCTGCCCTCCTCGCGGCACCCGGTGCCGGCACCGGTCCCGGCTCCCGAGACCGGCCGAACGGACGCCGTGCCGGTGCCCGGGCGGACCCCGCAGGCGCGTCCGGCGGCGCGGGCGGCCCGGACGGCCCGGCCGTCGACCGGGCGGGACCGCACCCGTCGGCTCGCCCTGGACCTGCTGCCGCCGCTCGTCACCCGTGCGGTGCGCCGGTACCGCGCGGCGCAGCGGGCGAAGGCGGGCAGGGCCGCCGGGACGGCTCAGCCGAGGCCGTAGGAGGCCGCGACGCCCTCGATCACCAGGGCGAGCGACTCCTCGTAGTGCCGGTCGTAGTCCGTGAAGATCTCCGCGCCCGCCGCGGCCGTCAGGGGGTAGTCGGCCAGCAGGCGGGCGCGTTCGTCCACGTCGAAGCCCTCCCGGCGCTCGCCGGGCAGCGGCTCGACGCCCTGTTCCTCGGTGACGAAGCCGAGGGTGAACATGTACGTCGTCGTGGTCGCCCGCACGGCCTGCGCGAGGGTGAACCCGGTGGCGGTGAACAGCCGCAGGGTGCCCTCCATGTACTCCGCGTGCACCGCGCCCGTGAAGCGTGAACCGCTGAACACCTTGGCGCCGTCGCGGTAGGCGAGCAGGGCGGCGCGCAGGCCGCGGTTGGCCTTGAGCAGCCGCTCCCGCCAGGTGTCGGCCGGGTCGAGGGGCGTGTCGGCCACCATCCGCCGGTACATCTCGGTGGCCATCTCGTCGAGCAGGGCCTGCTTGTCCTTGAAGTGCCAGTACAGGGCGGGCGCCTTGACGTCCAGCTCCCGCGCGATGGTGCGCAGGGTCAGGCCGTCCAGGCCGACCTCGTTCAGCAGCTTCAGCGCCGTGTCCGCGACCCGTCGGCGGTCGAGGGGGGCGCGTCGTTCCGTACTCACGCTTGACAGCTTAACGGCGTTAAGTCCATTCTCGAACCCACACGGGACTTAACGTCGTTAAGGAGAGTTGCCATGAATGTCATGGATACGCATGTCCTGGACACGGACGTGCTGATCGTCGGCGCCGGCCCCACCGGCCTCACCCTCGGTGTCGACCTGGCCCGGCGCGGGGTGGACGCGCTGGTCCTGGAGGGCGCCGGGGAGCTGTTCCCGGGCTCCCGGGGCAAGGGCTTCCAGCCCCGCACCATGGAGGTCTTCGACGACCTCGGCGTCGTCGACGCGATCCGCGCCGTGGGCGGCGGCTACCCGATCGGCATGATCTGGCGGAACGGCGAGCGGGTCGGCGAGCACCACATGTTCGACCCCGCCGAGCCGAGCGAGGACTCGCCGTACAACGAGTCGTGGATGGTGCCGCAGTGGCGCACGCAGGAGATCCTGGCCGCGCGGCTCGCGGAACTGGGCGGCCAGGTCGCCTTCCGCCACGAGGTCGTCGGTGTCACGCAGGACGAGGACGGCGTCACCGCGCACCTCTCCTCGGGCGGGACGGTGCGCGCCCGCTACCTGGTCGCGGCGGACGGTGGCCGGTCGGCGGTGCGCCGCGCACTGGGCATCGGCATGACCGGCGAGACCGTCGACCCGAGCCCGACACTGGTGGCGGACGTACGGATCAGCGGCCTGGACCGCGACAACTGGCACGTCTTCCCGCCGGGCGACGGCGTCGACCTCCTGGCCATCTGCCCGCTGGCCGGCACCGAGGACTTCCAGGTGATGGCGCGGTTCCCGGAGGGCGCGGCCGTGGACACCTCCGCGGACGGCGTCCGCAAGGTCGTCGCCGAGCGCTCGCACATCGCCGCCGAGGACGTGACCGAGGTCCGCTGGGTCTCCGACTTCCGGCCGCGGGCGGCCCTGGCCGACCGTTTCCGCTCGGGCCGGGTCTTCATCGCCGGCGACGCGGCGCACGTGCACTCCCCCGCGGGCGGCCAGGGGCTGAACACCAGCGTCCAGGACGCCTACAACCTGGGCTGGAAGCTGGGCGCGGTGCTGAAGGGCGAGGCCCCGGCCGCTCTCCTGGACAGCTACGAGGAGGAGCGGCGCCCGATCGCCGCCCGGATGCTCGACCTGTCGACCGCCGTCCACCGCGGCGAGGTGCGGCGCGGCGGTGCGACCCGGCAGCTGGGGATCGGGTACCGGGAGTCGTCGCTGACGGAGGAGACGCGGGGCGCCGTGGGCGAGGACGCGATACGGGCCGGGGACCGCGCGCCCGACGGCCGGGTGGACGGCGTACGGCTCTTCGACGCCTTCCGGGGACCGCACTGGACGCTGCTGGCGCTGGGCGCCGGCCTGCCCGACGGTGTGGTGGGGCCGGCGGTACCGGTGGTACGCGGGGGTGCGCACGGGGCGTACGGGGCGGGGCTGTTCCTCGTACGGCCGGACGGTTACGTGGGGTGGGCCGGGGACACGCCGGAAGGACTGGGCGGGTACCTGGGCCGGTTCGGGCTGGCGGGCTGAGCGCCCGAAACCGGCCCCGACAGTCGTCGCCGTCGAGGAGGGCCCGGCTCAGCGGCGCTCAGAAGGCGTCCGAGGGGACGTACGTCCCCCAGACCTCCCGCAGCGCGTTGCACACCTCGCCCACCGTCGCGCGGGCGCGCAGGGCGTCCTTCATGGGGTACAGGACGTTGTCCTCGCCCTCGGCGGCCTTCTTCAGGGCCGCCAGGGCCGAGTCCACCGCCGCCTGGTCGCGCTCCGCGCGGAGCCTGGCCAGGCGGTCAGCCTGCTGGGCCTCGATGGCCGGGTCGACGCGCAGCGGCTCGTACGGCTCCTCCTCGTCGAGCTGGAAGCGGTTGACGCCGACCACGACCCGCTCGCCGGAGTCGGTCTCCTGGGCGATGCGGTAGGCGGAGCGCTCGATCTCGCTCTTCTGGAAGCCGTGCTCGATGGCGTTGACCGCGCCCCCGAGGTCCTCGACCTTGTCCATCAGCTCCAGCGCCGCCGCCTCGACGTCGTCGGTCATCTTCTCGACGACGTAGGAACCGGCGAAGGGGTCGACCGTCGCCGTCACGTCCGTCTCGTAGGCGAGGACCTGCTGGGTGCGCAGGGCCAGGCGCGCGGACTTGTCGGTCGGCAGCGCGATGGCCTCGTCGAAGGAGTTGGTGTGCAGGGACTGCGTGCCGCCGAGGACGGCGCCCAGGCCCTGCACGGCGACGCGGACCAGGTTCACCTCGGGCTGCTGGGCGGTCAGCTGCACGCCCGCGGTCTGGGTGTGGAAGCGCAGCATCAGCGACTTGGGGTTCTTTGCGCCGAACTCCTTCTTCATCACCCGCGCCCAGATCCTGCGGGCCGCGCGGAACTTGGCGACCTCCTCCAGGATCGTCGTCCGGGCCACGAAGAAGAAGGAAAGACGGGGCGCGAAGTCGTCCACGTCCATGCCGGCCGCGACCGCGGTGCGCACGTACTCGATGCCGTCCGCGAGGGTGAAGGCGATCTCCTGAGCGGGCGAGGCACCGGCCTCGGCCATGTGGTAGCCGGAGATCGAGATGGTGTTCCACTTCGGGATCTCGGCCTTGCAGTACTTGAAGATGTCCGCGATCAGGCGCAGCGACGGCTTGGGCGGAAAGATGTACGTCCCGCGCGCGATGTACTCCTTCAGCACGTCGTTCTGGATCGTGCCGGTGAGCTGGTCGGCGCTCACGCCCTGCTCCTCGGCGACGAGTTGGTAGAGCAGGAGCAGCAGGGAGGCCGGGGCGTTGATCGTCATCGACGTGGAGACCTTGTCCAGCGGAATCCCGCCGAACAGCACGCGCATGTCGTCGATCGAGTCGATCGCCACGCCGACCTTGCCGACCTCGCCGCTGGCGATCGGCGCGTCGGAGTCGTGGCCCATCTGGGTCGGCAGGTCGAAGGCGACCGACAGGCCCATGGTGCCGTTGGCGATCAGCTGCTTGTAGCGGGCGTTGGACTCGGTCGCCGTGCCGAAACCGGCGTACTGGCGCATCGTCCACGGCCGGCCGGTGTACATCGACGGGTAGACGCCCCGGGTGAAGGGGTACTTCCCGGGCTCGCCCAGCTTCTCGGCCGCGTCCCAGTCCGCCAGGGCGTCGGGCCCGTAGACCGGTTCGATGGGCAGCCCGGACTCGGACTCGCGCGTCATGGTGTGTTGCCTCCCGCTGAGCACATGTTCGACTTGCTCGAACTACCCGTCATTTACCCGCCAGTACAGACCGGCACTTCGACGGACTGTATCCGCGCGCGTGCACCCGGTGGAGAGGCGCACCCTGGGACCTTCCTCACAACCTCGATGCGGTCCCGGTCACAACGATGCCGTGCCGTTCGCGGCGCGTCATCCGCGGGAACAACTCAGGGGGACGTCGGGTGCGGGACCGTGGGACGACGGGGGGCCGTGATGCGTATGGCGGGCATGGGGAGCACGGGACGGGTGGTCGCCGTCGCGCTGGGGGCGGTGCTGGTGGCGGGCGGCTGCACCGTGCAGGGCACGGGCCCGGACGGCAAGGGGCACTCACCGGTGCGCATAGACGTCACCAGGACCCCGCAGAAGAGCACGCCGTCCCCGGAGCGCCGGTCACCGAGTGCGCCGTCGGCCCGGACGAAGCCCGCCAGGGTGCTGTGGAAGCGGGGCGACACCGGCCGCGACGTCCGTGAGCTGCAGGCCAGGCTGCGCCAGGTGGAGTGGCTCGTGGACGGGCCGACCGGGACGTACGACGACCTGACCGAGCGCGCCGTCAGCGGCTTCCAGGGCAAGCGCGGGCTGCCGCGGACCGGCAGGACGGACACCGTCACCTGGCAGCGGCTGCTCGGGATGTCGCACGAGCCGGGCAAGTGGGAGCTGTACCTGATGGGCGGCCAGCCCGCCGCCGCGCCCGACCCGCGCTGCACGACCGGCCGGGTGCTGTGTATCAGCAAGTCGAGCCGGACGCTGCGCTGGATGATCGACGGGCGCACCGTGTCGACGATGTCCGTGCGCTTCGGCTCGCAGTACACGCCGACCCGGGAGGGTGTCTTCCAGGTCTACTGGAAGTCCCGCCACCACGTCTCCACGCTCTATGACTCGGCCATGCCGTACGCCATGTTCTTCAGCGGCGGCCAGGCCGTGCACTACTCCTACGACTTCGCGGCCCGCGGTTACACGGGCGCCTCCCACGGCTGTGTCAACGTGCGCGACGAGGCGGCGATCGCGGATCTGTACGCGCAGGTGAGGAACGGCGACAAGGTCGTCGTGTACTGGTGAGGCGGTGGGGCGGCACGACGGCCGGCCGGTGAATGGGCGCGGGCGGGACCGGGGGAACGTGTCCCGCCCGCGCCGAGGTGCACGAGCCGCAGGTACGGGGGGAACCCCGGCTCAGTGCGGAAGCCGATGACCAGTCGGCTCACTCATTACTGCGCCACGGCGGCCGAAAGTGTCACACCCCCGGCGAGAGAAATCCTCACCGACCACGAAAGCGCAGGTCAGGAGGTGCGCGCGGAGGACGGGGCGTGGGGCGTGCAGGCGGGCTGCCGTTGCGGCCGGGGCTCGTGGGCCGAGGGGCCGTGCGAGCGCTGGGGACGGTGAGGGCCGTCGGGGTGGTGGGGGTGGTGGGAATCGCGGGCGGGCGGGGCTATGTCGGCGTCGGCGTCGTCACCGTCGCCGCCCTCGCCACCGTCGCCGCCCTGGTCCCCCTCTTTCCCGCCGTTGCCCTTGCCGGCTTTACCCTTGTCGCCCTTGTCGCCCTTGTTGTTCTTGTTGTTCTTGTTCTTGTTTTTGTTGCTCTTGTTGCTGTTGTTGCTGTTGTTCTTCTTGTCGCCCTGGCCGTGCCCGTCGCCGGTGGCACCGCGCAGCTCGCCCTCATGCGTCGGCCCTGCCGGGTCGCCTCCGTGGTCACCGCCGCCCCGGCCCACCGCGTCGCGGTCGTCGGCGTCGCGATCCCCCGCGTCACCGCCGTCCCGCGCGGTGCCGCCGTCGGGCGCGGCCGGGGTGGTGCCGGGCACCGCCCCGCCCCGCACGCCCTCCAGCGGCGAGGGCGGCGCGGACGGACGGCCGGGCGAGACCGCGGCCGAGACGGTGGCGGCGGGTTCCGGTTCGGTGCCGTCGAAGGGCGTCGGCAGCACTCCGGTTCCGGCCGCCGCCGCCACGCCGCCGACCATGCCGACGGTCAGCGCGGCGGCCAGCCCGAGGCGCAGGGCGCGGCTCCGGCGCGGACGCCGGGCGCCCTCGCCGCGCGCGCCGATGCGGACGAGACCGGCGTCACAGGAGCGGGGAACGGCGCCGTGTCCGAGGGCCGCCGACGCCTCCGCCGACGCGTCGGCCCGTTCGGCGCGCACCTTGCGGAAGGCGGCCAACGCGGCGGCCTCGCCGGGGAGTTCCTCGCCGGTCGGCGGCGGTGGGACGGAGAGCGCGCCCAGGGCCATGACGAGTCGTCCGGCCCGGTCGCGGGACGCCGGATCGACGCCCTCCAGCGGCTCTCCGCGCAGCAGGAGCTCCGCCGTTTCGCGGTCCAGCCACTTGTCCTGCTCGTCGGCCATCACATGTCCTTCTGCGTCCGCGCACGCGTATGCGTCACACTCGCGGACGTCACCGCACGGCCGCGCGGTTCTCGCTGCGGCGGCAGGGCGTCGAGCCCGCCGCCCGATTCCGGATCGCCGCCGAGCAGTTCGGCCAGGCGCTTCAGGCCGCGGTGCGCCGCCGTGCGGACGGCGCCGGGCCGCTTGCCCAGGGTCTCGGCGGCGCTCTTGGCGTCGAGGCCCATCACCACGCGCAGGACGACCGCTTCGGCCTGGTCCTGGGGCAGCCGGGCGATGAGGGAGAGGGTGCTGCCGGTGGCCAGTGCCTCCATGGCCTCGCCCGCGGTGTCGGACTCCGCGGGCCTGCCCGTCAGCTCCGTCTCGTCGCCGCCGATCGCCGGCCGGCGGCCGCGCATGCGGATGTGGTCCAGCGCGCGGTTGCGGGCGATGCGTGCGGCCCAGCCGCGGAAGCGGTCGCCGTCGCCGTCGAACCGTTCCAGGTCACGGGCTATCTGGAGCCAGGACTCGGAGGCCACGTCCTCGGCGTCGTGATCGCCGACGAGTGTGCGCACGTATCCCAGCAGCCGCGGATGCACGGCTCGGTACACGGTCCGGAAAGCGGTCTCGTCCCCGCCCTGTGCCGCACGCACCGCGGCGGTCAGCTCCGCGTCGTCCCCCAGCACCGAGAAGCCTTTCTGCGCCTGAGCCGGCGCCGCTCTCGCGGACGTGGTCCTCGCCGTCGTGGTTTCTCCATCGATGGTCGCGGTGGTCCCCCGCGACAGCCTCGCGGGAGCGAGCCCCGCTGCATCGGCGCGAATGGCACGTTACGTCTTGAAACCGCCACTCGTCCATGTCCCCCTCGCATTGCCGTACAAGATGCAACTAACCCGTGACGCGGTGAGGTGTGACAGAAAACGCAGTCGCGGCGCTGAAGGGAGTACGGGCCGCCGCGCGGCCCGTGCCGCGCGACGGCCGGGGCCTCTCCTGTGGGGGGTGGCGGCCCCGGCCGTTGCCACGGTCCCGCGGCTCTGGACTGCGTCGATACGCGGAACCCGTGACCAACGTGGCCAACCGGCCGGACGCGCGCCTCCCTCGAGCATGACGGACGATCCGACGCTCAGGGTGCGGAACGTCGCCGGTTCATGACTGATTCGCGGTAGTCGAAGGCGCCCAGTCGCAGACCGACCACGGCCCGGCACCACGCCGGGCGCCACGCACCGGGAGCGGATGCTTCGACCGGGAGATCACCTCAAGGGCATTGGACAACACGTCACGCCAGTCGGTCAGACGCAGGCGGCCAGGCCTCAGGCCAGCATGCGCAGCAACCGCGTCACTGAACCGTTGGATCGCGAGTGGCCCCCACTTTCGGTCCCGGTCGACTACATCATCCGGCTCGACCGGCAGGCTCTTCTCCACTCACCCCATATCTCGACGCATGTCGCCTAAATCTGCTTCGACGGAATGCGTCGTACTGGGGATCACCCCGGCGACAGGAGAGCGGTCAGCGAGTCACACGGAGTGAAAACAGCACGCGGGAGGCGAACCGCCGCACCCCGTCGGACAGCTCGGTGTCCGTGCTCAGGGCGGTGAGCAACTGGACGGCCTGGGCTTTGTTCCGGCCCAGGTCGGCCAGGGAGACGGCGGCCAGAACACGACTGGTGCCGGACAGCGTGGTGTCGGCAGCGAGGGTCGCGTAAAGATCGGAGGCCAGGCGCTTGTGCAGGTTCAGCTTGGCCAGATACTTGATCGCCTCCATGCGGTCGATGGAGTCCAGGGTGGAGTCGGTGGCGAGGGCGGTGAACAGTTCGGTGGCGCGCTTGTCGGCGGTTCGCCTGATCAGTGTCAAGGCGGCCTCCAACCGGTCCCACACCTCCAGCTCGGTGTTCGTGGCGAAGGCGATGAGCAGACTGATCGCGTCCTCGGCGTGAGCGTCGAGGCGGGCCAGATACCCGGCGGCGTGCACCCGGTCCCACACCGTCAGGGTGGTGTCCGCGGCGAACGCAACGAGCAGTCCGGCCGCGTCGTGGGCGTGGCCGTCGAGACGTGTCAGTTGCGCGGCGGCCTCCATACGGTCGGCTGCCTTCAGTGTGGTGTCCATGGCGCAGGCGGTGAGCACTCCCACCGCGTCCTGCGCATGACCGTCGAGCTGTGCCAGGTGCGCGGCGGCCCGCACGCGGTCCTCCATCCGCAGCGTGGGGTCCCGGGCGAAGGCGAGGAACGCCTTGGCCACTCGGTCCGTGTGCCCTTCCACTCCGGACAGGTCGGTGAGGGCCCGCACGCGGTGGTCGCGGCCCAGGGTCGTGTCCGTGACGAAGGAGACGAGGAACGTGACCGCGTCCGCGGTGTGTTCGTCGAGTTGCGCCAGGGCCCAGGCGGCGTACACCCGGTCGTCGATGCTCAGGGCGGTGTCGGTGGGGAAGGCACTGAGCAGTACGGCCGCTTCGTCTCTGTGGCCGTCGAGGCGAGCCAGGAGCCCGGCGGCCTTCACCTGGTAGACGCCGCCGTACCGGATGGTTTCCGCGGCGAAAGCGGCGAGAAGCCCGGCCGATTGGTCCTGGTGCCCCTCCAGCCGGGAGAGCGCCCAGGCGGCGTACACGCGGTCCCACATGTCCCGAGTGGTGTCTGCGGCGAAGTCGGCGAGGTGACCGGCGGTGGCGCGGGGGAGTCTGGTTCTCAGGTGCGTCTGCTCCGTGAGAAACCGGCAGGCCGCGGTGCTTGTGTGGGCCCCGAGACGTTCCAGCGCCCAGGTGGTGGCGGTCGCGATGTGATCGCCGCCCTCCAGAAGTCCGTCGAGCAGGAAGCCGAGGTAGGACGCCTCGACAGAGGGTGGCTTCGCGTCGGCGGCGACCGGATCCCGGTGGTGCGGGAACACCTCGTGGAACAGCTCGGTGCGTGCCTGTCGGTCGCGGGTGGCGTACCGGGCCGCATGGAATTCGAGCAGTGTCTGATGCAGGAAGACGAAGTCGTCTCCGCGCTGGACCACGAGGCCGGTGGGTCGCAACAGGTCGCCCAGGAAGGACTGCCAGCGGCTCTTCGTCACTCGGTCGGGACGTCGCGCAGGCACATGGGAAACCAGGATCTCGGTCGCGGACGCGGTGTTGCCGTTGATCCTTTCGTGGGCCAGCCGGTCGATGAGCTCCGGCAGGTGATCGCGGACCCCTTGCGCGGCCCGCTCGGCGGCCAGGTTGTCCCGGGGGATCTGGTACTGGTCCTTCAGCGCGCGGATCGCGGCGTCATGGGTCCTGCGAATGTCTTTGTGAGCGTTCTGCTCGTAGAGCAGCTCGACGAAGGACCGGTAGGTCGCGGTGCGGCCCTCGGGCAGAGGGCGAGTGGGGTCGGCCAGGTAGAGCCGGCACAGGATGGAGGCGATCAACGGTGTACGGGCCAGGGCCTCCAGACCGGAGAGCTTGAGGCCGGTCATGAATTCGTTGATGTGGATCTTCACGTCGGGCAGACTCGCGAAGCGTCCGCGCGCGTACGCGCGCAGGTCGCTCCGTGTGAAGGGCCGCAGCTCGGAGTAGGCGGTGGCGGGGCCGAGGTGGGAGAGTTCCGCGACCGGCAAGGGGCGGGTCGTCACAACGAACCGGTACACACCGGGCTGTTGTTCGGCTGCAAGAGCCAGCCGCTCCAACAGAGCGATCCGATCGTTCCGTTGGGGTATCTCGTCGAGGCCGTCCACCATGACCAGCCACGGCACGTGGGCGAACGGCCTGTGGCTGAAGATGTCCGCGGTCAGCGGTTCCCGCAGCCCGAAGGGCCCGAGTTCCTCAGTCACCGCCGTGGCCAGGGCGACGGGCAGGACGGGACCAGCAGCCAGCGTGGTGGCCCGGATGAGAACCGGGACGGCGACACCTGCGCGGGCGGGACGGTGATGGGGCAGCCAGTGTCCGGCCGCGTCCGCCAGTTGGCGACGCAGCAGTGTCGACTTTCCGCCGCCCGCTCCGGCCACCAGGATCCGCGTAGGTGCGTCGCTCCCCAGGACCGTCTCGTCGGAGAGCACTCGAACTGTCCCTGTCGGCGTGTGCGAGAGGGAGTCGGCGGCGTGCGGGACGGAGTCGAAAGTCTCGCTCCGGTGGGTTCCGGGCTGCAGAGTGGCGACCTTCTGGCGTACGTACATCGTGGTGAGCGAGGGCGAGGACGACCCGTCGCTCGGTTCGGGGTACGGGTGGCGATCAGCGGCGCGCGAGGCGGCCCGGAGGTAGGAGTCGAGCAGCGACTCACGCGGGGCTCCGCGCTCACCATGGACGGTGCCCCCCTGCCCTGGCGGCAGCGTGTAGAACGTGACCTGGTCGGCGTGACCGTAGAAGGCAACTCGGTCGGCGTGACCGACCGCCAGTCCCCCACCGGTGGCGACGATGGCCGTGTGGGCGGTGACGTGCGGGGCCTGAGTGCCCTCGGGCGCGCTCAGCCCTGGGGCGGACCCGACTGCGGAGGGTTTCCGATCGAGACGTCTCCCATACGCAGGGCGGCCGCGGAACCGTGGTCGGCGCGGATGTCCACATTCCCGCCGACTGACTGGCCGTCTCCCGTCGAGGCCACGCCGACAGCGGTGTGCTCACGCAGCAGTGCCTGCAGGGCCTCGGCGGCCCGGCCCTGCTCGTCATCATTCAGATGCGCGAGGGCGGTTTCGAAGCGCACCTGCCACACGGCCTCTTCGCGCAACCGCAGCTGGACCGCTTCAGCGTCACCGGTCCCCACCAGCGCGTTCGCACTCCGGTCCAGACGATCAAGCTCGGTGCGTACCCGCTCGTCGTCCCCGCGCCCGAACCATCGGGCCACGGCTTGCTGGAACCCCTGCCACGTACTGGTCCCCGCGGCCTGCACCACCGCCGTGCCGCCCGCCGCAGACAGCGCCGTCAACGCCTCCGTCAGCATCCACCGCCTCCGTTCGCCGCACTTCCGGAATCCCGTATCGACACCTCCTCAAAGTACGTCGCCGAACGGCCCTTGGTTCCCCGATTCGGGCGACGCACGCCCATGCCCGCGTGGCAGTCGCCCTCTTCCCGGACCGCTGTGACGTACCGGCCACCGGCCTGCTCGGACGGTGCCGGCAGAAGGTACGGCTTCCAGGTCTAGGGACGGCCCTGGTCCGGGCCCTGCGCCGTGCTGCTGCCGCCGTCGCCGACCTCCAGGTCGACGTCTCCTTCGCCGACGATGCCGTCGGCGCCCAATTTCGCGCCGGTGTCTCCTGTACCGGCGTTCGCCGCGTCTGTACCGGCGTTCGCCGCGTCGTTCCCGCCGGAGCCGATCCCGGCACCGGTCGACGGCCCCGGCCCGGTCGGCAGGTCGAGCTGCTCGGTGCAGTAGGCCTCGACGCGCTCCGCACCGCCCGCCGCCGCGACCAGCCGCTGCCAGGCCGCGGCCTCCAGCGCCTTGCCGTTGCCCGCCAGCCGCTCGTAGACGCGGCAGTGGGCCTCGGTGTCCCGGCCGCCGGCCGGGTGGTCCGGGGCCGTGGAGACGCGGGGAGGAGCGGATGACCCCGGGGACGCGGACTCTCCCGGGGGCGTGGTCACGGGGTCCGGGGTGCCGGGGCCCGGCGTGGTGACCGGTGGGGTGGCGACCGGCCGGGCCGCGGCGTCGTCGGAGGCGGCGGGCGGGCGAGTACGGTCCGGGCCGCCGTCGTCCGCGGTGGGGCCGCCCCCGCCGATGGCCGCGTAGGCGACTCCGCCCAGGGTGAGGCTCGCCAGCACGACGGAGAGGGCGGTCTTCAGCGTGCGCCCGGGGTGCCGCCCGTCGCGCGGCCGCCAGTCGTCCCGCCGCCGGGTGCGTGCGGCCCGGGCCGGTTCCGCGTCGCGGGCGGCCCGGAAGGCGGCCAGGGCGCGGCGCTCGCCCTCGGCGTCGGCGCGCTGCGCACGCAGTGCCGCGGCGAGCAGCGCCTCCGTACCGGGGATGCCGCCGGGGGCGCGCCGGGGACCGGCGTCGCGGCCGTCACCCTCCCCGTGCCGTGCGCCCATGCCCGTCTCCGCTCCCGCTCGGTCCGCGGGGCCGCCGTCCGCGGCGCCCCTCATGTCGACTCCCCCAGCGTCCGGGGGCCGTCATCCGTCACACCCTCGGTCCCCAGCTGCCGCGCCAGCCGCTTCAGCCCCCGGTACGTCGCCGTACGCACCGCGCCCGGCCGCTTGCCGAGCACGCGCGCGGCGGACGGCCCGTCGAGACCGACGACGACCCGCAGCAGCACGGCCTCGGCCTGGTCCCGCGGCAGCCCCGCGACCAGGTTCAGCGCGGTCCGTGTGGAGAGCGTCTCCAGGGCCTGGTCGTGCGTGGAGTGCGGGCCGGGCAGGTCCACGAGATCCTGTTCCAGCGCCGTGGGCCGGGGCCGTACCTTCTGGCGGCGCAGGTGGTCCAGGGCCCGGTGCCGGGCGATCGTCGCCGTCCAGCCCCGGAAACCGGCGCCGTCGCCCTTGAAGCGCCGCAGGTCACGGGCTATCTCCAGCCAGGCGTCCGCCGCGACGTCCTCGGCGTCCTCCCCGACCAGCCCGCGCACGTAGCCCAGCAGTCCCGGCTGCACGAGCCGGTAGGCGACCGCGAAGGCGGCCTCGTCACCTTCCTGGGCCCGCGCGACGGCCGCGCCCAGTTCCCCGTCGTACGCCTGCACGCGGCGGGGTTCCCCTCGCTGGCCCAAGAACCGTCCTCGTCCGTACCGAGTCCTGCGCGCGCTCGGGTGAGCCCGCCCCCAAGGTCATCAGCGCCGGGGCGCACAGAAGTGTCACAGGGAAGGTCACCGGGCCGACGTCGCGTCCCGGCACAGCAGACGGAGCGAACCGTCCCCGGCGAAGCAGCGCCGGGCCTCGTCCATCGGGTCCCACAGGCGGCCGTCCGGGGTGCGGACCCAGTGGTCGCCGCCGGTCGTCCACCACTCGCCTCCGGTCTGGCGCACGATCACCTCCCCGGCGTACGCGCCGAGTCCGCGCAGCGCCGTCTCGACCGCGGCGTACGGCGCCTTCTCCCGCCGGATGCCGTCGATCACCCGGTCCACGCGCCACAGGCTCTGCGCCGAGTAGTCCAGGCTCAGCCGCGCGCCCTCGCGCATCACGGCCACCGCGTCCGCCGCCCACCGCGCCGGCTTCGCGGCGGCCGACGGCCGGGTCTGCTGCGGGCTCGTCGTCCCGCTCGTCCATCCGCTCGTCCATCCGCTGGTCACAGTCGTCACATGGGCTAAAGCGCCGTGGGGCGGGGTCGCGTCACACGTGGGGGCCGGTCGTTCCGCAACCGGCGCAGGACCGCCCCACCTCCGCCACGTCCGCCGCACCTCCGCCGCGCGTTCCCCGCAGGACGGACACAGGGGGCCCGCGGCGGGTGCTGGGCTCAGCGCCGTCCCCTGGCCCGGCGGGAGACCACCGCGCGCAGCACCCGGCGCCCCTCCGTGGAGACTTCAAGGGCCGGACGGAGCCCGGCCGCGCCGTGCCCGGCGAGCAGTTCCAGGACGCCGACCTGGCGGCGCAGTTCGGCGGCGACGAGCGGGGGCAGTCCCTCCGCGCCGCCCGCGCGCGGGACGTCGGTTGCCCCGGCCGCGTCCGCCGCCGGGTCGAGCAGCCGGTGGATGCGGAGCGAGGCGACGGAACAGGCGTCGGCCCACGTCCGCAGGGGCGGTCCCGAGCATTCGGCCGGCGCGGCCGCGAGCATGCGGCGGGCCAGCAGCACGGCCTCGCCCTCGCCGGTGGCGTCGGGGCCGGCGAGCTTGTCCCGCACCTGCGCCAGCCCCTGCGTCCAGTCGCCTCCGGGCGCGTCGCCGAGGGTTGCCCACAAGGGTCTGAGGGCCTCGTCGTCGCCGTGCAGCAGCGGAAGGCAGCGATCCAAACAAGCCAGCCCGCTCGCGGCGAGTCCGCGTGTGTCGGCCCGCGCGATCAGTTCCACCAGGCTCATCGGGTCCCTCCCCGTTCCCGCCGCTTCGCCCCGCTCACCACCACGGAGCCCGCACTGACCCTTACTGCGTGCGACGGGCCGGGAGTGTCACAGCGGTACGACGCCCAGCCGGTCGAGGAACCGGAAGAAGAGGGTTTCGGCCACCGGACCGTCGGCGGGGACCGCATCGCGGTCCGCGCCGCGACCCCCGTCCGCGTCCGCCGCCGGGTCGTCCGACAGCACCTCGGTCAGTTCACCCGCGCTCGCGGCGTGCCCCGCCTCGGCGGCCCAGGCGACGGCGCGCTCGGCGGCGTCCCGGGGCTCCAGGAAGTAGTCCTCCAGGGTGAGCCCGTCCCGCTCGGCCCCCAGGTACCCGGCCATGGCGGTGCGCGCCAGGCAGGTCGTCCACGCCCCGCTCCGCGGCGCCGCCGCCTCCACGACCACGCAGTCGCTGTCCATCACGTAGCCGAACAACGCGGGCGCGCCGGTCTGCCCGGCCAGGTCGTTCATGTTGCCGACGTCTCCGTCGCCGCCCGCGAACTCCCACACCTGCCAGCCGTCCGGCGCCGACTGGCGCAGGCTCATGTCCGCGGCGCCGGCCAGCGCCTCCAGCTCCGCGAGCGGCCGCTCGGCGCGGCCGACGACGAAGTACCCCCAGTAGCCCATGTCCCGGTTCCCCCCGGCGTATCAGGTTCGGATCGGTCAAAAGACCACCACAGCCGTACGGGAGTTCGCAGCAGGATCGGCCGATCGGCGCGCCGCGGCCGAGGGTGCCCGGGGGTCCGGGGGTCCGGCGTCCGGCGTCCGGCGTCAGTCGAGCCGGTCCGCCAGCGACTTGAACTCCGCCCAGGACAGCTCGGGCTTGCCGGGGTCCCACAGCTTCTGGACCGTCGCGGCCAGCGGCAGCCGGATGCCCTCGGCGACCTGGGCCTGGGTCTGGGCGTTCGGGAAGTCGCCCCAGACGGCGAAGCTGCCGCCGAGTATCTGCCGGTCGTACTTGGCGTCGACGGCCGTGGTGCCGCGCAGGACGCGCGGGGTCCACTGCTCGTAGATGCGCTCGCCGGTCGGGTAGACGAAGGTCTGCGGCTGGCCGAGCACGTAGTAGAGGAACTCGTCGTTGTAGTTGAGGACCTGGCGGCCCGCGCTCAGGTACTCCGTCGGCGGGCGGGCGCCGATCTCCTTGCCGGTCCAGTAGGCGACCTTGATGTCCTTGATCGGCTCGACGGACGTGTCCTTGAAGAAGCCGTCGTTCCAGGCGCGCGGGGTGCGGTCGTGGGCCATGACCGTCTTGGCGCGGCCGTTGAGCCAGCCCGTGGTGAGGTCGGCGACGGTGCCGCCGGAGCCGTAGGCCTTGCGGGCGGCGGCGGCCAGCGTCGGGTAGGACGCCTCGGGGTCCGGCACCACGAGCGCCTGGTACTCGTCGGCGCCCAGGTGGAACTGGGAGCCGGGGAAGAGGTCGGCGTACTCGTTCAGCAGGTCGTCGACGATCTTCGCGGCCTCCGGCTTGGAGATGTCGATGGCGCCGCGGGTGGCCGTGCCCTGGGCGTTGCGCAGCTGGAGGTCGGGGTGGGCGGCGATCACGGCGCCGAGGTGGCCCGGCGAGTCGATCTCGGGGACGACGGTGATGTGGCGCGAGGCGGCGAGATCGATGATCTCCTTCATCTCGGCCTTGCTCAGGTGCTCGTCCGAGACGATCTCGGGGTGCGAGTCGGACTCGATGCGGAAGGCCTGGTCGTCGGAGAAGTGCAGGCCCAGCTCGTTGAACTTCAGGTCGCCCAGCTCCCGGATCCGATCCTTGATCCAGCCGGCGTCGTAGTGCTTGCGGGCGATGTCGAGCGAGAAGCCGCGCTTCGGTTTGGCCGGTTCGTCCTTCACCACGCCCTCCGGCGCGGTGCCGCCGCCGTCCACCTCCTGCTTCAGGGTGCGGGTGCCGTAGTAGACCCCGGCCTCGGCGGGCCCGGTGACGGTGACCCGGCCGTCGCGCACGGTCATGGTGTACGACTCCGGGTTCGCGCCCTTGTCGGCCTTCACGTCGAGCAGCAGGTCCCCGGCGCGCTCGTCGTCCTTCTCACCGGCGTACGTCATGCCCAGCTCGCCGGCGATCTGCTTGCCCTCGTCGGCGAGAGCGGAGTCGGCGACGACGACCCGGTGCCCCTTCTCCGGCTGCCAGCCGGGGCCGCGGGCCGCGGTGTGCTCGCGTACGGCGGGTATGGTGCGCGGCTCCTCGGACAGCGGGTAGGACCGGCTGGGGCTGGGCGCGGCCGCCTCGGCCGACCGGGTCGCCGGGCCCGAGCCCTCCCGTCCGTCGCCGTCACCGTCGGTGGCCCACAGGCCGACTCCCACACCGAGCGCGGCGACCACCGCGCCGGCGATCACGGCCCGCTGCCTCACTCTGTGCGCCGGTGACCGGCCTCCGTGCTGGCTCACAGCGCCAACCTACGGCCGCCGTTGCCGTCATGCGTCCACCACATGTTCTGAAACTCTCCCGTTCGGGTGAAATTCGGGCATCGGACGGACACGCGTTGCCGTCACTCGATAACGTGACGCCACATCTTTCGCACAATCCCCTGCCGACACACACGTGAAGCCCACGAGGACCCACGCTGCCTGCGCACCGTCTCCCAGACCTCCCCCGCCGAGTGGCCATACCGGTACCGGTGCAAACACGCGCCACACCGGCAACGGCCACCCCGCTGGAGCGCTTCAACACGGCCCCGGCCGACGAGGCCGCCCAGACCCTCCTCGCCTGCCTGAACAGCCGCGCCTGGGCCCACCGGCTCGTCGCCCATCGCCCCTACCCGGACCTTCCCGCGCTCCTGGCGGCAGCGGACGAGGCGGCCTACGACCTCTCCCCGGACGACCTGACGCAGGCCCTGGCCGCGGAAACGCTGCCCACCCTCCCCGAGGACACGTACGCGGCAGCCCACACGGCCCTGAGCGCGGCCCACGCGGCCTACGAGTCCCGCTTCGGACACGTGTTCGTCATCTGCCTGGCCGACCTGCCCCCGGCCGAGGCCCTGGACCACGTCCTGACCGCCATCCGGTCACGTTTGGCAAACGATCCGGACGAGGAACGCCTGGTGACGGCGGAGGAACTCCGGCACCTGGCAAAGACACGGCTGAGCAACGCCTTCTCAGGGGCGCGGGGAATTGCGCGACCAGCCACCGACCACCCGCACCCGGCAAACCACACCAAACCCCCACTCCCGTAGCCGCCCCCGCTCAGACCCACTGCTCCTTTGAGTGCAAGTTTGATCACAACGGCAGGCCCCCCGTAAGCGCCGCGGTCAACCGTCGCTACCATGCTGGGGGCCGGTGGACCGTACCCGGCCGGGCCCGACCGACAAGGAAAGCCGGCGCGGCCCCAATCCCCGCTCCCGGAGGAAATTTCCGTGCCGGCTGGAACGCTGTACCGCGGCCGGGAAGGAATGTGGTCCTGGGTGGCTCACCGAGTCACCGGCGTCCTCATCTTCTTCTTCCTGTTCGTTCACGTGCTGGACACCGCTCTCGTGCGGGTGTCCCCCGAGGCCTACGACACCGTCGTGGCCACGTACAAGACGCCGATCGTCGCGCTGCTGGAGTACGGCCTCGTCGCCGCCATCCTCTTCCACGCGCTCAACGGCCTGCGTGTCATCGCCGTCGACTTCTGGGTCAAGGGCGCCCGCTACCAGAAGCAGATGCTCTGGACCGTCGTCGCCCTGTGGGTCGTGCTGATGCTCGGGGCGATCTACCCCGTCCTCGGCCACGCCGCTCGTGAACTGTTCGGGAGCTGACGCCAATGTCCACGACTGAATCCCCCGCTTCCGGGATCGGCCCCGTCGAGGGCGCCTCCCTCTACACGGTCGACAACCCGGCGCCGCTCATCGAGGCGCCCCGCGCCCGCACGAAGAAGACCCCGAAGTCCACCCGGGGCAACTTCGAGATGGCCGCCTGGCTCTTCATGCGCCTGTCCGGCGTGGTGCTGGTCGTCCTGGTCCTCGGCCACCTGCTGATCCAGCTGGTGCTGGACGGCGGTGTCTCCAAGATCGGCTTCGCCTTCGTGGCGGGCCGCTGGGCCTCGCCGTTCTGGCAGGTCTGGGACCTCCTGATGCTCTGGCTCGCGATGCTGCACGGCGCGAACGGCCTGCGCACGGTCATCAACGACTACGCGGAGCGCCCGAACACCCGGCTGTGGCTCAAGGGCCTGCTCTACACCGCCACGGTGTTCACCATCCTGCTGGGCACGCTGGTGATCTTCACCTTCGACCCGAACATCCGCTAGGCACGGGGCTGCGAAAATCATGAAGGTACACAAGTACGACACCGTCATCGTCGGCGCCGGTGGCGCCGGCATGCGCGCGGCCATCGAGTCGACCAAGCGCAGCCGCACCGCCGTGCTGACGAAGCTCTACCCCACCCGCTCCCACACGGGCGCCGCGCAGGGCGGCATGGCCGCCGCGCTGGCCAACGTGGAGGAGGACAACTGGGAGTGGCACACCTTCGACACGGTCAAGGGCGGTGACTACCTGGTCGACCAGGACGCCGCCGAGATCCTGGCGAAGGAGGCCATCGACTCGGTCCTCGACCTGGAGAAGATGGGCCTGCCGTTCAACCGGACGCCCGACGGGACGATCGACCAGCGCCGCTTCGGCGGGCACAGCCGCAACCACGGCGAGGCCCCGGTCCGCCGCTCCTGCTACGCGGCCGACCGCACCGGTCACATGATCCTCCAGACGCTGTACCAGAACTGCGTGAAGGAGGGCGTGGAGTTCTTCAACGAGTTCTACGTCCTGGACCAGCTGATCACCGAGGTCGACGGCGTCAAGAAGTCGGCCGGTGTGGTGGCCTACGAGCTGGCGACCGGCGAGATCCACGTCTTCCAGGCGAAGTCCGTGATCTACGCCTCCGGCGGCACCGGCAAGTTCTTCAAGGTGACCTCCAACGCGCACACGCTCACCGGTGACGGCCAAGCGGCCGTGTACCGGCGCGGACTGCCGCTGGAGGACATGGAGTTCTTCCAGTTCCACCCGACCGGCATCTGGCGCATGGGCATCCTGCTGACGGAGGGCGCCCGCGGTGAGGGCGGCATCCTGCGCAACAAGGACGGCGAGCGCTTCATGGAGAAGTACGCGCCGGTCATGAAGGACCTCGCCTCCCGCGACGTCGTCTCGCGCTCCATCTACACGGAGATCCGCGAGGGCCGCGGCTGCGGTCCCGAGGGCGACCACGTCTACCTGGACCTCACCCACCTCCCGCCGGAGCAGCTGGACGCCAAGCTGCCCGACATCACGGAGTTCGCGCGCACCTACCTCGGCATCGAGCCCTACACGGACCCGATCCCGATCCAGCCGACCGCGCACTACGCCATGGGCGGCATCCCGACCAACGTCGAGGGTGAGGTCCTGGCGGACAACACCACCGTCGTGCCGGGTCTGTACGCGGCCGGCGAGGTCGCCTGCGTGTCGGTGCACGGCGCCAACCGCCTGGGCACCAACTCGCTGCTGGACATCAACGTCTTCGGCAAGCGGGCCGGCATCGCCGCCGCGGAGTACGCGCAGAAGGCGGACTTCGTCGAGCTGCCCGAGGCCCCCGAGTCCCAGGTCGTCGAGCAGATCGAGCGGCTGCGCTCGTCCACCGGCACCGAGCGGGTGGCGACGATCCGCCGCGAGCTGCAGGAGTGCATGGACGCCAACGTCATGGTGTTCCGCACCGAGCAGACCATCAAGACGGCCGTCGAGAAGATCGCCGAGCTGCGCGCCCGCTACAAGAACGTGTCGATCCAGGACAAGGGCCGGCGCTTCAACACCGACCTGCTGGAGGCCGTCGAGCTGGGCAACCTGCTCGACCTGGCCGAGGTGATGGCGGTGTCCGCGCTCGCCCGCAAGGAGTCGCGCGGCGGTCACTACCGCGAGGACTTCCCCAACCGCGACGACGTCAACTTCATGCGCCACACCATGGCGTACCGCGAGGTGGGCGACGACGGCACCGAGTCCATCCGGCTCGACTACAAGCCGGTCGTCCAGACCCGCTACCAGCCGATGGAGCGTAAGTACTGATGGCTACCCCTGTCATGGAGAAGAGCGACCAGGCCCCCGAGCCGGGCTTCGCCGACTCCCCCTACATCACGGTCACCTTCCGCGTCCGGCGGTTCAACCCGGAGGTCGCCGCCGAGGCGACCTGGGAAGACTTCCAGCTGGAGATCGACCCGAAGGAGCGCGTCCTCGACGCGCTGCACAAGATCAAGTGGGACCTGGACGGAAGCCTGACCTTCCGCCGCTCCTGCGCGCACGGCATCTGCGGCTCGGACGCCATGCGGATCAACGGCAAGAACCGTCTGGCCTGCAAGACGCTGATCAAGGACCTCAGCCCCGAGAAGCCGATCACGGTCGAGCCCATCAAGGGCCTGACGGTCCTCAAGGACCTGGTCGTCGACATGGAGCCGTTCTTCCAGGCGTACCGGGACGTGATGCCCTTCCTGATCACGAAGGACACCAACGAGCCGACGCGTGAGCGGCTGCAGTCCGCCGAGGACCGCGAGCGCTTCGACGACACGACCAAGTGCATCCTGTGCGCCGCCTGCACGTCCTCGTGCCCGGTGTTCTGGAACGACGGCCAGTACTTCGGCCCGGCCGCGATCGTCAACGCCCACCGCTTCATCTTCGACTCGCGCGACGAGGCCGGCGAGCAGCGGCTGGAGATCCTGAACGACCGCGACGGCGTGTGGCGCTGCCGTACGACCTTCAACTGCACGGACGCCTGCCCGCGCGGCATCGAGGTCACCAAGGCCATCGCGGAGGTGAAGCGAGCGCTCATCACGCGCCGCTTCTGACCTTCGCCGGTGTACTCCGCCGCAGGGCCCCGTTTCTCAGGCAGAGACGGGGCCCTGCGGCGTTCCTGCGGCCGGACGGCTCAATTCCGTACCGGGGTCGGGCCGACAATCAGCCGATCCGGGCGATGACCGTCCTAGCCTGACGGCATGTCAGATGACGAGTCGTACGAACTGCTCGGGTTCGACAACGTGCTGCTGCCCGTCGGGGACCTCGGTGAGGCCGTCGGGTTCTACGAGCGGGCCGGTTTCCCGGTCGCCTACCGGCTCGACGAGGCCGGGATCGCGCTGCTGAAGGCGGGCGTCGAGACGCCGGGGCTGCTGCTGCGGGTGGAGGAGGAGTTCGGGCGGCAGCCGCCGATGTGGCCCTCCGCGCGGGTGTGGCTGGAGGTGACCGACGCCCGGGCCGCCGCCCGCGCGCTGCGGGAGGCGGGGGTGCCACCGCTCGACGAGCCGTTCCCCGTGGCCACCGGCTGGACCGTCGAGTTCGCCGACCCGTGGGGCAACGTCATCGGCCTCACGGACTACTCCAAGCGCCCGGAGCTGGGCCGTCGCCCCTGAGCCGCCCGAGCTCCCGAATCCCGCTTGAACGTGTTCAAAAACAGGTCTACAGTCAGCCCTGTCAGCGTTTTGAACGCGTTCAAGAAGGGGTGGGGCATGGACCGCACCGTCATCGCCTACGTCATCTACCTGGCCGTCAGCATCGGTCTGACCGTCTGGGTGGCCCGCACGCTCAGCCGCAACGGACGGGTCTTCCTCGCCGACGTCCTGCACGGCAACGAGAAGCTCGCGGACGCCGTCAACCACCTCCTGGTGGTCGGCTTCTACCTCGTCAACCTGGGCTTCGTCGCCCTCTACCTGAGCGACGACGAGACCATCACCGACACCCGGGGCATCTTCGAGGCGCTGTCGACCAAGCTCGGCGTGGTGCTGCTGGTGCTCGGCGTGATGCACCTGGGCAACGTGTACGTCCTCAACCGGATCCGGCGGCGCGGGATGATGGAGCGCGAGCAGCTGCCGCCGGTCCCGCCGCAGGGCTGGGTGGCCCCGACGACCGGGGCCTGAGCCGATGGCTCCCGCTCCCGGGACGACGGCCGGCGCCCCCGTGCGCCGGCTCACCGTCCTCTACGACGCCGAGTGCTCGCTGTGCACCCACGTACGGGACTGGCTGCTGCGCCAGCCCCGGCTGGTGCCGCTGGAGCTGGTCCCGGCCGCCTCGGACGAGGCACGCGGCCGCTTCCCCGGGCTCGACCACGCGGCCACCCTGGACGAGGTGACGGTCGTGGGCGACGCCGGGCAGGTCTACCGGGGCCCCGCCGCCTGGGTGGTCGTCCTGTGGGCGCTGCGGAGGTACCGGCGGCTCGCCCACCGGCTCAGCACGCCCACCGGCGCCGTGCTGGCCCGCGGGGCCGTCCTGGCCGCCGCGAAGTGGCGCGCCGGGCAGCGGCCGACGAGGGGCAACGCCTACCGCCGCGCGGACGGGTGGGTCTACGAGCCGCGCCTCGGGTGGCTGTACACCGGACCGGGCTGTGACGACGGCACCTGCGGCACTGGATAGGCTCTGGACCCGTGCCTGCGACCAACGACGGCCCCGGCGACGGCGCCCACCTCAGCAAGTCCGAGCAGACCCGCGCGCTGATCCTGGAGACGGCCATGCGGCTGTTCCAGGAACGGGGTTACGACCGGACCACGATGCGGGCCATCGCCCAGGAGGCCGGGGTCTCCGTCGGGAACGCGTACTACTACTTCGCCGGCAAGGAACACCTGATCCAGGGCTTCTACGACCGGATCGCCGCCGAGCACCAGGCGGCGGTCCGCGAGGTCCTGGCCAGGGAGACCGACCTGGAGGCGCGGCTCGCGGGCGTGCTGAAGGTCTGGCTGGACATCGCCACGCCGTACCACGAGTTCGCGGTGCAGTTCTTCAAGAACGCCGCCGACCCGGACAGCCCGCTCAGCCCCTTCTCCCCGGAGTCGGAACACGCGCGCGTGGAGGCCATCAGCATCCACCGGGCGGTGCTCGCCGGGGCGAAGACCAAGGTGCCCGAGGAGCTGCGGGACATCCTGCCCGAGCTGATGTGGCTCTCCCAGATGGGCCTCGTCCTGTACTGGATCTTCGACCGCACCGAGGGCCGCGAGCGCAGCTACCGCCTCGCCGAGCGCGGCGCCCGGCTCACCGCGCGGGGCGTCGTGCTGGCCCGCTTCCGGGTGCTGCGCCCGCTGGTGCGCGAGGTGCACGAGCTGTTCACGGACTTCCTGCCGGGGATGACCAGGGTGATCCCCGATCCGGCCGCCCGCAGGGACGCCCGCGAGCCCGACGGTCAGGCCTGACGGGACGCCAGCTCGATCACCGTGATGTCCGAGGGCGCCCCCACGCGCGTGGGCGGGCCCCAGGCGCCCGCGCCGCGGCTGACGTACAGCTGGGTGTCGCCGTAGCGCTCCAGGCCCGCGACGGTGGGGTTGGCGAGGCCGGCGAGGAGGTTGCCGGGCCAGAGCTGGCCGCCGTGGGTGTGGCCGGAGAGCTGGAGGTCGACGCCGTGGTCGACGGCGTCGTGGATCTGCACCGGCTGGTGAGCGAGCAGCACGCAGGCGCGGGAGCGGTCCCGGTCGCCGAGGGCCTTGGCGTAGTCGGGGCCCTGGCCCTCGTCCTCGCCCGCCACGTCGTTGACGCCGGCCAGGTCGAAGTGGGGCAGCTCGGTGCGGGCGTTCTCCAGCGGCAGCAGCCCGAGCCGCCGTACCTCGGCGACCCACTGCTCGGCGCCGGAGAAGTACTCGTGGTTGCCGGTGACGAAGTACGCGCCGTGCCGGGCCTCCAGCCGCGCGAGCGGGGCGGCGGCCGGACCGAGGTCCTTCACGCTGCCGTCGACCAGGTCGCCGACGACGGCGATCAGGTCGGGCTGCGTGGAGTTGACCGTGTCGACGACCGTCTGCGCGAAGCCCCGGCCGAGCACCGGGCCGAGGTGGATGTCGCTGACGACGGCAATGCGGAACCCGTGCGCCGCGCGCGGGAGCTTGGCCAGCGGCACGGTGACCCGCTTCACCTTGGGTCCGCTCAGCACGCCGTACGTGCCGTACCCGACCGTCCCGACCGCCGCGGCGGCGGCGGCACCGGCGACGACGCGGGAGACGAACAGACGGCGGGAGGGGAGGGCGAGGGCGCCCGGGGACGCGCTGCCGGGGCCGGGAACCGGCCTCTCGGGCCGCTCGGGGCCCCCGGGCGCCTTCGGCGGGGCCGTTCCGGCCGGTATGCGCTCGGTGTCCGCGGCCGGGGAGACGGACGGCTCGGCCCCCGCGGTGCCCCGCGCGGCCGCCCGGCGCTCCAGGAACCGCCGCAGCAGCGGCCGGACGACCTCGCCCGCGAGCACCCCGAGCAGCAGGTAGACCGACAGGGCCAGCCACAGGAAGCCCGGCCAGGCGAGGACCCGCTGGAGCCAGAACGGGGCGCCCGCCCGCTCGGCGACCAGCGCCCCGACCGCAAGCAGCCAGCCTCCGGTGATCACCGCCGCGCCGGTCCGGCGTACCGGGCCCGGGGCGCGGGTCGTGTCGCGGAACAGGCGCCGCCACACGTACCAGTTGGCCGTCACCAGGACGCCCACCATCAGCACCGCGACCAGCACGAAGACGACCACCATGCCGTCGTATCCCCTCGGTTGTGACGCCCCGGGGCGTCCCTGACGTCCTCGTCGACTATGACGTTCGGCGCAGTGCGCGCACCCCGCGCAACCCGATGGCCCCGACGACCGTCCCCAATACGAAGGACACGATCGCGAGCAGCAGGTGCACCCAGAAGTACGCCGTGGGCTCGCCGTCCTCGAAGGCGAGCCCGCTGCCGTCCTTGACCAGGTTTTTGACGAAAGTGATCCAGATGATCCAGCTCCACACCCCGAAAGCGAGCAGGAACCAGGAGACGGGGCGGCTGAGTTTCACAAAAACGGACCTTTCCTCACAACGCCGTGCACCCGCGACCGGCCGGGGGTCCGGGGGTTGTCCCCCGGGTGGGCACGGCATGGTTTCAGTATCGCCGCCCGCCGTCCGCGACCGTGCGCGGGGTGGGGAGGGGGCTGGGACCGGACCGGTCGCGGGGGGTACGTTTCCGCTCGTGCCCGCTCCCAAGAAGGCCCTCAGGCGATCCCTGACGGTCACCTCCGCCGCCCTGACCGCCCTCGCCCTCCTCTCCCCCGCCGCGCTCGCCGCACCGAGTCCGTCGGGGAGTCCGTCGGCCACTCCCCCGGCGTCGATGTCGCGGGTGGGCGGCGCCCGGCTCGGGAAGCCCGGCACGCAGGTGGACCTGGCGGGCGGCGCGCCCGTGCTGCCGAAGGACCTCACGGCCCGTTCGTGGATCGTGGCGGACGCCGAGTCGGGCGACGTGCTCGCCGCGCACAACGCGCACTGGCGGCTGGCCCCGGCGAGCACCCTGAAGATGCTGTTCGCGGACACGCTGCTGCCGAAGTGGCCGAAGACCACCAAGCGCAAGGTCCAGGTCTCCGACCTCGCGGGCATCGGCGCCGGGTCCAGCATGGTGGGCATCAAGGAGGAGGAGACGTACACCGTCCACGACCTGTGGCTCGGCGTCTTCCTGCGCTCCGGCAACGACGCCGTGCACGTGCTGTCCGCGATGAACGACGGTGTCGACAAGACCGTCGCGGACATGAACGCGCACGCCGAGGAGCTCCAGGCCCTCGACACCACCGTGGTCAGCCCCGACGGCTACGACATGCCGGGGCAGGTCTCCTCCGCGTACGACCTGACGCTGTTCGCCCGTTCGGGGCTCCAGAAGAAGGACTTCCGCGAGTACGCCTCGACGGTCAGCGCCGAGTTCCCGGGCGAGACGACCAAGGACAAGAAGGGCAAGACGTCCCGCAAGCCCTTCGAGATCCAGAACACCAACCGGCTCCTGTCCGGCGACTACGACGTCGACGTCTACCCCGGCATCGCTGGCGTGAAGAACGGCAACACCACCAACGCGGGTTCCACCTTCACGGGCGTCGCCGAGCGCGACGGCCGGGTGCTGCTCGTCACCGTGATGAACCCGGCGAAGAACGAGCACAACGAGGTCTACAAGGAGACCGCCCGCCTCTTCGACTGGGGCTTCAAGGCGGCCGGCAAGGTGCGGCCGGTCGGCGAGCTGGTGGGTCCGCGGAGCGCCGCCCAGGCGAGCCCCTCGGCCGGGGCCTCCGGAGAGGCCGGCGGCACCGGGAAGGGCGCCGCGGGCACGAAGCCGGTGGCGGGCGCCCGGGCCGGGAACGGCGCCGGCGGGGTCGGGGTCGCGGCCGGCATCATCGCGGGGGTGCTGGTGCTGCTCGCGGGCGGCGCGTTCCTGGTCAACCGGAAGTGGCCGCTGCCCGACCTGGTCCGTCGCCGGACCCGTCCGTGACGCCCTCGTCGCCCAGCTCCTGCGCCTTGCTGCCCGTCGCCGTCCAGGCGGCGCAGAACAGCACCAGCTTCGCGGTGAAGTTGATCCACAGCAGCAGGGCGACGGGGACGCCGAAGGCGCCGTACATGCTCTTCGCCGCGACGCCCTGGATGTAGCCGCTGAGCAGCAGTTTCAGCAGTTCGAAGCCGACCGCGCCGATCAGCGCGGCCACCACCAGGCGGCGGCGCTCGGGCTGGACGCCGGGCAGCAGGGTCAGCACGTACAGCAGCAGCAGGAAGTCGGCGAGCACGGCGACGGCGAAGGCGGCGACGTAGAGCAGGACGCCGCCGACGCCGCCCTGGGCGAGGCCGATGGTGCGGATGATCCAGCCGACCAGTGCCGAGGCGACGGTGGAGATGCCGACGGTGATCAGCAGCGCGCCGCCGAGGCCGACCAGGACGCCCGCGTCCTTGGCCCGGTGCAGGACCGGGTTCTCCTCCTCGTCGGGCAGCTCCCACACGGCCCGCAGACAGTCCCGGGTGGCCTCGATCCAGCCCATGCCGGTGAACAGCAGCAGGAGCGCGGAGATCACACCGACGGTGCCGGCGTTGTCGACGAGGCCCTGGATGTTCAGCTGGTCGGAGATGCCGGGGATCTGCTCGGCGAGCTTGTCCTGGAGCTTGTCCTGCTGCTGTCTGCTGAGCGTGGCGGCGGCGACCGCGGCGGCGAGGCTCAGCAGCGGGAAGAGCGCGACGAAGCTGGTGAAGGTCATGGCGGCGGCCAGCCGGGACCACTTCACCCGGTCGAGACGCTCGTAGGAACGCCACGCGTGGGTGGTCATCAGGCGCGCGATCCACGGTCCCACGAGGGGGAGCTTCTTCAGCCAGTCCATGATCCGACCCTGCCCCCGCTCGTCCCGTTCCATGATCCCGTCCGGCCGCCGGATCCGTGGCCGGCGCCCGCACCGGGCGCGGCCCCGGACCGGAAGACCAGTGTCCTTGTGCCCCAGAAGCGCAGGATCGTGCCCAGGGCCATGCCGATCCCGGCGCCGGAGACCGTGTCGGCGTGCTGCGAGGTGAGGCCGAGCCCGTAGTGGCTGACGGCCAGACAGAGCAGCTGTACGGCGGCGCCGGCGGCGTTCACGGCGAGGAACACGGCGCAGGGGCGCAGGCCACGGGTCCGGGTGTGCCGGTAGGTGCCCAGCGCGTTGCCCGCGTAGGCGACCGCGCACCCGGCGACGAAGGAGAGCGTCTTGGCGGTGAGCGGGCCGAGGCCCGCCGGGCCGCGCAGGCAGGTGAAGAGGCCGAGGTCGACGGCGTAGGCGAGGAGTCCGACGGAGGCGAAGCCCAGCAGTTCGCGCCGGCCGGCTACCAATTGGCCACCGCCAGGGCGTACATCGCCACCCACACCACGCCGATCAGCGCGAGGGCGCGGTCGCGCAGGACGACGTCCTCGGGTTCGCCGGCGGTGCCTCGGTCGGCGAAGACGGCGTAGCGCAGCACCGCGAGGACGAAGGCGATCATGGAGAGCTGGCGCCAGGGCAGCACGCTGGTGTGCGGGACGCCGCCCTCCTCCATGGCCCACAGGCAGTAGCCGAGGACGGCGACCCCGGCGGCGAGCTGCCAGACGAAGCGCAGGTAGCCGGTGGTGTACTCGGTGAGCAGGGCGCGTGTGGCGCCCGCCTTCCCGGCCATCTGCACGGCCTCGGAGTACCGCTTGGCGGCAACCATGAACAGGGCGCCGAAGCCGGTCGTGATGAGGAACCAGCGCGACAGGGGGATGCCGAGCGCGAGTCCGCCGATCATCGCCCGCATCAGGAACCCGGTGGTGACCACGGCGAGGTCGACGACCAGGACGTGCTTGAGGCTGACGCAGTACGCCAGTTGCATGACCAGGTAGGCGGTCAGCAGGGCCGCGACGGGCGGGGGGCACAGCCAGGCGGCGAGGACGGGTGCGAGGACGCCCAGGACGCCTCCGACGGCGTAGGCGAGCGGTACCGGGACCTGTCCGGCGGCGACCGGGCGGTGCCGTTTGACGGGGTGGGCGCGGTCGGCCTCGGCGTCCCGGGCGTCGTTGACCAGGTAGACGGCGGCGGCGCAGGCGGTGAACAGGACGAAGACCAGGGCGAGCCGGCCCAGCGCGTGCGCGGAGAACAGCTCCCCCGCGGCGGCCGGGGCGGCGACGACCAGGACGTTCTTGACCCACTGGCGGGGGCGTGCGGTGCGCAGCAGCCCGGCGGGCACGTGCCGGGCGCGGCGCGGCGGAGCGGGCTCCCGCTGCTGTTCGGGGGCGCGTTGGCGCAGGACGGCCGTGTCAGTCACGGGTGCCTCCGCGCATCCAGCCGGTGCCGAGCCGCGCCGTGAGCGCGCCCAGGGCGGCGCCCGCCGCGACGTCCGAGGGGTAGTGGACGCCGACGACCAGCCGGGAGGCGCACACGGCGGCGGCGAGCGGCCAGGCGGCACGTACCCCGAGCGCGCCGAAGACGACGGCGGCCGCGGCGGCCGAGGTGGCGTGGGAGCTGGGGAAGGAGTGCCGGCCCGCGGTGCGCACCAGGGGGACGACGTGCGCGGGGCGGGGACGGCGCACGACCCGCTTCACGCCCATGCTGACGACGTGGGCACCCGCGGTGAGCGCGGTGCCGCGCAGCCAGGCGGTGCGCCGGGGGGCGTCCACTGCGGCCGAGGCGAGGCCCGCCGCGAGCCACAGCGCCCCGTGCTCCCCCGCCCAGGACAGGGCGCGCGCGGCGCCGGCCACGCGCGGGTCGGCTCCGCAGGCCCTGAGCGCGCTGACGATCCGGTGGTCCATGTCGTCGAGGTCGTCCATGTGGACTCACTGTCCACGCCCGCGGCGCGCGAAGGCGGGCACGCCGGAGCGACATACCATTAATCACCCGTTTCAGGGACGGCCTGAATGTTTTGGAACTAATCATTCACATGGGGGCGATACGGTCACCGCCATGTCTGCCGACACCGTTCCCGACACCGACCGGGACCCCGGCGCCCATCACCCCGGCGCCGACTGGGGCACCGTCACCGGCTGGGGCCGCACGGCGCCCACCGGGGCGCTCGTCGTCCGCCCGCGGACGTACGAGGAGGCGGCCGTCGCCGTCCGGGACTGCGGGGTCCGCGGCGGCATCGCGCGGGGGCTCGGGCGGGCGTACGGGGACGCGGCGCAGAACGCGGGGGGTGCCGTGCTCGACATGACGGCCCTGGACCGCGTGCACGCCGTCGACGCCGCCGGCGGCACCGTGCTGTGCGACGCGGGTGTCTCCCTGCACCGTCTGATGGAGGTCCTGCTGCCGCTCGGCTGGTTCGTGCCGGTGACGCCCGGCACCCGCTACGTGACGGTCGGCGGGGCGATCGGCGCGGACATCCACGGCAAGAACCACCACGTGTCGGGGTCCTTCACACGGCACGTGCTCTCCCTGGAGCTGCTCACCGCCGACGGCCGGGTCCGCACCGTCGCCCCGGGCACGCCGCTGTTCGAGGCCACCGCGGGCGGCATGGGGCTGACCGGGGTGATCCTCACCGCGACGCTGCGGCTCCAGCCGGTCCAGACGGCGCTGATGTCGGTCGACACCGAGCGGGCCGCCGACCTGGACGACCTGATGGCCCGGCTGACCGCCACCGACCACCGCTACCGCTACTCGGTCGCCTGGATCGACCTCCTCGCGCGCGGCCGGGCGACCGGCCGCGCGGTGCTCACCCGCGGCGACCACGCCCCGCTGGACGCGCTGCCCGCCCGCTCCCGCGCGCGGCGCGCGCCGCTGGCCTTCCGCACCTCGCGCCTGCCGGCCGCCCCCGACCTGGTGCCGGACGGGCTGCTCGGCCGGACGGCGGTGGGCCTGTTCAACGAGGTCTGGTACCGCAAGGCGCCCCGGTGCAGCCGGGGCCGCCTCCAGCGGATCTCCACCTTCTTCCACCCGCTGGACGGCGTCCCGCACTGGAACCGGGTCTACGGCCGCGGCGGCTTCGTGCAGTACCAGTTCGTCGTCGGGCACGGCCGGGAGGAGGCCCTGCGCCGGATCGTGCGGCGCATCTCGGTCCGCCGCTGCCCCTCCTTCCTGGCCGTCCTCAAGCGCTTCGGCGAGGCCGACCCGGGCTGGCTCTCCTTCCCCGTCCCGGGCTGGACCCTCGCCCTCGACATCCCGGCGGGCCTGCCGGGGCTCGGCGCGTTCCTGGACGAGCTGGACGAGGAGGTCGCGGACGCGGGCGGCCGGGTCTACCTCGCCAAGGACGCCCGGCTGCGCCCGGAACTGCTCGCCGCGATGTACCCCCGCCTGGACGACTTCCGCGCCCTGCGTGCGGAGCTGGACCCGCGCGGGGTGTTCGTGTCCGACCTGGCCCGCCGCCTGTCCCTGTGACGCCCCTAGCCCCCGACCTGTCTGGAGCAGCCGTGAAGGACGCCTTCGGCCTCCCCCAGTCCCTCCTCGTCCTCGGCGGTACGTCCGAGATCGCGCTCGCCACCGTGCGCCGTCTGGTGGCCCGCCGCACCCGCACGGTGTGGCTGGCCGGACGCCCCTCACCCGCCCTGGACGCGGCCGCCGAGCAGGTGCGCGGCCTCGGCGCCGAGGTGCGCACGGTCGCCTTCGACGCACTGGACCCCGAGTCCCACGAGGCGGCGCTCGGCAAGGTGTTCGCCGAGGGCGACATCGACCTGGTGCTGCTGGCCTTCGGCATCCTGGGCGACCAGGCGCACGACGAGCGCGAGCCGCTGAACGCCGTGCGGGTCGCGCAGACCAACTACACCGGCGCGGTCTCGGCCGGGCTGGTCGCCGCCCGGTCCCTCCAGGCGCAGGGGCACGGCTCGCTGGTGGTGCTCTCCTCCGTGGCCGGTGAGCGGGCCCGCCGCGCCAACTTCATCTACGGCTCCAGCAAGGCCGGCCTGGACGCCTTCGCGCAGGGCCTGGGCGACGCGCTGCACGGCACGGGCGTGCACGTCATGGTCGTACGCCCCGGGTTCGTGCGGTCGCGGATGACCGAGGGGATGGAGGAGGCGCCGCTCGCCACGACGCCCGAGGCGGTCGCCGCGGCGATCGAGCTGGGGCTGCGGCGGCGCTCGGAGACGGTGTGGGTGCCGGGCGCGCTGCGGGTGGTGATGTCGGCACTGCGGCACCTGCCGCGGACGGTGTTCCGGCGGCTGCCGGTGTGAGGCGCGGCTACCGCGTCGGCAGGGTGCCGCTCCCCACGCGTCCGGCCTGCGGGGGCACCGTGGCGCTGCCGAAGGGGAACTCGCGCAGCTTGCGCCACACCGCGTCGGCGCCCTGCTCGTACAGCGCGAAGCCGGTGCAGGGCCACTGGGCCTCGTAGTCGGACAGCTCCTCGTAGGCGCGGTCCATCGCCGCCTCGTCGATGCCGTGGGCCACGGTGACGTGCGGGTGGTACGGGAACTGCAGTTCGCGTGGGACCGGGCCGGAGGCGTCGCGGACCCGCTTCTGGAGCCAGGAGCAGGCCGCCGCGCCCTCGACCACCTGGACGTAGACGACGGGCGAGAGCGGGCGGAAGGTCCCGGTGCCGGACAGCCGCATCGGGAAGGGCCGGCCGCGCGCCGCCACCTCCGCCAGGTGCGCCTCGATCGCGGGCAGTGCGCCGCCGTCCACCTCGGTCGGCGGCAGCAGGGTGACGTGCGTGGGGATGCCGTGAGCGGCGGCGTCGCCGAAGCCCGCGCGCAGCTGCTGGAGCTTGCTGCCGTGAGGCTCCGGGACCGCGATCGACACGCCGATCGTTACGGTCCCCACTTCGTCTCCTGTCGTCACGTGTCGCTCGTTGTGTGCCGGGTGTGGGACACCCGGATATCGACTGTACGGCCACCGCCGTGCCGTCGGCAGGCGCAACCGGGGTGATGTGCAGCGCTACGGCGGCGTGCCGGGGCGCACGGACGGTGCCGGGGTACCGCGGCGGCGGTGCCCCGGGCGGCGTCGCGGGTCAGTGCTTGGCGGGGAGGAAGCCCACCGCGTCGTACGCCCGGGCGAGAGTCTCGGCGGCGACGGCCCTGGCCTTCTCGGCGCCCTTGGCGAGGATCGCGTCGAGCGTCTCCGGGTCGTCCAGGTACTGCCGGGTCCGCTCGCGGAAGGGGGTGACGAACTCCACGACGACGTCGGCGAGGTCCGTCTTCAGCGCGCCGTAGCCCTTGCCCTCGTACTTCTGCTCCAGCTCCGCGATCTCGGCACCGGTGAGGGTGGAGTAGATCGTCAGCAGGTTGCTGACGCCGGGCTTGTGCTCGCGGTCGAAGCGGACCACGGTGTCGGTGTCCGTGACCGCGCTCTTCACCTTCTTCGCGGTGGCCTTCGGCTCGTCGAGCAGGTTGATCAGACCCTTCGGGGTGGCCGCCGACTTGCTCATCTTGGCGGTCGGGTCCTGGAGGTCGTAGATCTTCGCCGTCTCCTTGAGGATGTAGGCGCTCGGGACGGTGAAGGCGTCGCCGTAGGTCTGGTTGAAGCGGTCCGCGAGGTCGCGGGTCAGCTCCAGGTGCTGGCGCTGGTCCTCGCCGACGGGGACCTGGTCGGCCTGGTAGAGCAGGATGTCGGCGACCATCAGCATCGGGTACGTGAACAGGCCGACGGTGGTGCGGTCGTTGCCCTGCTTGGCGGACTTGTCCTTGAACTGCGTCATCCGCGACGCCTCGCCGAAGCCGGTGATGCAGTTCATCAGCCAGCCGAGCTGGGCATGCTCGGGGACGTGGCTCTGCACGAACAGGGTGCAGCGGTCCGGGTCGAGGCCGGCCGCGAGGAGCTGGGCGGCGGCGACGCGGGTGTTCTCGCGCAGCTGCTTCGGGTCCTGCGGGACCGTGATCGCGTGCAGGTCGACGACCATGTAGAACGCGTCGTGAGTGGTCTGCATGTCGACCCACTGGCGGACGGCGCCGAGGTAGTTGCCGAGGTGGAACGAGCCGGAGGTCGGCTGGATACCGGAGAGCACGCGGGGACGATCGTTGGCCATGTTCACCATTCTCTCAGGCTTCGCGGGGCGGTCGGGCACGGGTTCGGCACAGGGGGGCTCCATTGCGAGCCCGGTGGTGTAACGAGGTGGGGGACGGGAGGGGCGGGGCATGCGGTGGTGGGCGGGGGCGGCGGCCGCGGTGCTGTGGGCGGGGGCGACCGGGACCGCGGTGGCGGACGGTACGGCGCCGCCGACGGAGCCGGACGTCGCCGTGATCGTGTGGACGGGGACGGGGCGCACCACGTCCTGGCACGCGGGTGAGCGGGACTTCGACCGGCTGCGGAGCCTGCTCGAACCGTCGCGCCCGGAGACCGAGCCGGTTCCGCGGGAGTGGACGCGGGACCGCCGCCCCCCGGTGGAGTTCACGGTGCTGTGGGGGCTGACCGGCGTAGGGGGGTGGCCGCAGACGGAGCGGGCGCCGGGCGGGGACGTGGCGATGCTGCGGCAGGACCAGCTCTTCCTGGCCGAGGACGGCACGCCGTGGGTGCGCACGGACCCGGCGCCGGACGTGGCGGACGACGACATCCGCTGGCACCGGGTGCCCCGGGACACCTACGCGTGGCTGGCCGACGAGGGCTTCTTCGCGGAGGACGGGACCGGCGCCCAGGGCGAAGGGGGGCGACGGCGGGCCGGACGGCGTGTGGTGGGCCGCCGCCGGGCTCGGGGCGGGCGTCGCGGGGACGCTGCTGGTACGCCGCGCGGCGGCCCGGTACCGTGCCGGGCCGCCGCGCGGGGAGCCGCGTCAGGAGCTGATCGACCTCTAGAGCCCCCGGGCCGGAGGCTCCCGGGCGCTCAGCCGAGGTCGATCTCCGGGTACAGCGGGAAGCCGGCCACCAGGTCGGTCGCGCGGTGCGAGATCTCGTCGGCGACCTTCGCGTCGAGGACGTGCGAGGCCTTGGACGGGGCGCCGGACTTGGTGGTGCCGGGCTCCGTCGTGGTCAGGACCCGGTCGATCAGGCCCGCGACCTCGTCCATCTCCGCGGTGCCGAGACCGCGTGTGGTCAGCGCCGGGGTGCCGATGCGGATGCCGGAGGTGTACCAGGCGCCGTTCGGGTCGGCGGGGATGGCGTTGCGGTTGGTGACGATGCCGGAGTCGAGGAGCGCGGCCTCGGCCTGACGGCCGGTGAGGCCGTAGGAGGACGCCACGTCGATCAGGTTCAGGTGGTTGTCCGTGCCGCCGGTCACCAGGGTGGCGCCGCGCCTGGTCAGGCCCTCGGCGAGGGCGCGGGCGTTGGTGACGATGCGCTGCGCGTAGTCCTGGAACGCGGGCTGCCGGGCCTCGGCGAGGGCGACGGCCTTGGCGGCCATGACGTGCGGGAGCGGACCGCCGAGGACCATCGGGCAGCCGCGGTCGACCTGGTCCTTGAGCGAGTCGTCGCACAGGACCATGCCGCCGCGCGGGCCGCGCAGCGACTTGTGCGTGGTCGTCGTCACGATCTGGGCGTGCGGGACCGGGTCGAAGTCGCCGGTGAGCACCTTGCCCGCGACCAGTCCGGCGAAGTGCGCCATGTCGACCATGAGGGTCGCGCCGACCTCGTCGGCGATCTCGCGCATGATCCGGAAGTTCACCAGCCGGGGGTACGCGGAGTAGCCCGCGACGATGATCAGCGGCTTGAACTCGCGGGCGGAGGCGCGCAGGGCCTCGTAGTCGATCAGGCCGGTGGCCGGGTCGGTGCCGTAGGACCGCTGGTCGAACATCTTGCCGGAGATGTTCGGACGGAAGCCGTGGGTGAGGTGGCCGCCGGCGTCCAGGGACATGCCGAGCATCCGCTGGTTGCCGAAGGCCTGGCGCAGCTCGGCCCAGTCGGCGTCGGTCAGGTCGTTGACCTGGCGGGCGCCGGTCTTCTCCAGGAAGGGCACCTCGACGCGGGCGCCGAGGACGGCCCAGAAGGCGACCAGGTTGGCGTCGATGCCGGAGTGCGGCTGGACGTAGGCGTGGCGGGCGCCGAACAGCTCGCGGGCGTGCTCGGCGGCGAGGGACTCGACGGTGTCGACGTTGCGGCAGCCGGCGTAGAAGCGGCGGCCGATGGTGCCCTCGGCGTACTTGTCGCTGAACCAGTTGCCCATCGCCAGCAGGGTGGCCGGGGAGGCGTAGTTCTCGGAGGCGATCAGCTTGAGCATCTCGCGCTGGTCGGCGACCTCCTGGCCGATGGCGTCCGCCACGCGGGGTTCGACGGCGCGGATCACGTCGAGGGCGGCGCGGTAGGCGGTGGACTCGGTCGAGAGGGGCTGCTGGTCGGACATGACGGCCTCCGGATGGCGTGGCTCGCGGCGTACACGGTTCACGGTTCGGCCCAGGCGCACGGCACTGTCTGCTCAGGGACCGCTCCCCGATGGTCCATCCCATCCCAGCGCGCCAGTCACGGTCCGCGGCCAGCCTACCGGGCGCGACGGGCGGGAGGCGTCGGCGTCCACCGACCGAGAAGGCCGGGAGGGAGTGGGAAAGGAGTCCCGTGCCGGCGTCCTCCCTCGATTAGGATGCGCTTTCGATCAACCGCCCCCCGGGGACGACGAGTACGGAGCACGCGTCGTCCCTGCGCGCCGGGCGGAGGAGCTCGGCGATGGGGGATTCGGGCACATGCGGGTGGAGAACGGCGAGAAGAAGGCACTCGGAGGGCTCGGCGCACGGCGCGTCCTGCCATCCCGGCACACGGTGGCCGCGCTGGCGGGTCTGGTGCTGACGGCGGGGCTGCTGGCCGGATGCAGCTCGTCCGACGGCGCCGACGGCGCCGACGGAGGCGCCGGAGGCGGGGGCGGCAGGAGTGCCGAGGCCCCGGCGGAGGGCGGAGCGGCCGAGAAGGGTCCCGCCTACAAGGGGCCCGCACTGCCGGGGCTCGCCCGGCAGGCCGCCTGGAGCCTTCCGGTCGACGGCCCCATGAGCATTCCCGTGGTGCTGGACCTCGGCGACACGCTCCTCTTCGCCAAGGACGCTCAGGGCGACTACGTGTCCGACGAGACTCCGGACATCGAGGACGGACCGGCGGCGACCTGGCTGTACGGCTCGGACACGCCCGAGAACCTCGTCCTGGAGTTCAGGGACGTCAAGACCGGTGCCGTCCGCAAGGAGCTGCGGGTGAAGACCGATTCGGTCACCCTCACCACCTGGCACGGGGGCCGGCCGGCCGTCGCGGTCACGACCTCGACGACGACCGAGTCCGACGGGCTGACCAAGGCAAGGACCAGCACGACCGCCGCTCTGTACGACAGCGCGGGCGGCCTGCTCGGAAAGGCGGAGCTGCCCGAGCGGGAGGCGGAGGAGGACTCGTCGGACTCGAAGGTGAGCGCCGGCCGGAGCTTCATCGCCGAGGGCCATCTGGTCGAGACGAGCGGTGACACCATCCGGCTCACCCCCGTCGAGGGCGGCACCGCCCGCACCGTCCCCTGCGAGGGCCTCGAGAGCGGCTGCGGGTTCGTGCCGAGCACCGCGAAGGTCCTCGCCGACGGCGGCAACAACCTGTTCGCACCGTTGATCACCGACGGTTACTACCCCGGCTTCGACGTCACCGGTCTCTCCCCGCGGATCAGCCTCTACGGCGTGGCCGACGGGAAGAAGGTCTGGGACAGCGCGAAGGTGACACCGCCCGAGGGTGCCTGGGTCCGGGACGACGGGAAGACCGGTGAGCTGTCCGTGCTGCGGGTCTCCGACGGCAAGGTGCTCACCGTGTGGGACATGAACCCCTTCGGCCGTAGCGGGGTCTTCGCCACGTACGATCTGGCCGGCGGTCCCGAGGCTGTCACCTCCTTCGAGGGCGACGAGGACGCGGAGTTCAGTCCCCGGGGCGATCTGGCCGCCCTCTTCACCGACGACGTGGCGTCGGTGGTACGGGTCGCCGACGGCAAGACTCTGTGGTCCCAGGGCGAGGGCGAGAACGCCCTGGTGCCTCTGTGGTTCTCCGGTACCGGCAGCGTCCTGTACGGCAAGACCCTGGAGACCGAAACCCTGCTGGCCGTGGACGCCCGCACCAAGAAGGTCCTGGCCAAGGACCTCTCCGACCGTCTCATGCCCCGCTTCAACGGGCCGACCGGCTACGGCTGGGTCGGCGCGTTCAACGCCGGGCCGGGCGGCGAGGTGAACGGCTTCTTCGTCTTCCCGCCCGCGTCCTGAGCCGCGTCACAGGATCACGTGGGGCAGGAAGCGGGCGTACTCGTCCGTCACCAGGCCGGAGGACTCCCTGATGCCCAGGCCCGCCGACTCGTCCTCCACCACCCAGGCGCCCAGGACGACCCGGTTGCCGTCGAAGTCGGGCAGGGGGGCCAGTTCCTGGTAGCAGCAGGGCTCGGGGCGCGGGGCCGGGTCGGTGCCGGGGTCGTGGATCGTGACGCCGGCGCCCTCGCGGCCCAGGAGGGGCTTGGCGACCCAGCCGGTGCCGGTGGCCAGCTCGCGCGGGCCGTCCAGGTAGGCGGCCAGGAGGTTCGGGTGGCCGGGGTACAGCTCCCAGAGGATGGCCAGCAGGGCCTTGTTGCTGAGCAGCATCTTCCAGGCGGGCTCGATCCACAGGGTGGTGCCGGTACCGCCGCCGTTGTCCAGGGTGTCCAGGACATGGCCGGCGAAGCGGTCGGTGGTGAGCCACTCCCAGGGGTAGAGCTTGAAGAGGCTGCGGATGAAACGCAGCTTGTTGTCGACGAAGCGGCCGGAGAGGCGGTCCCAGCCGATCTCCTCCATGGAGATCCAGTCGGTGGCCAGGCCGGCCTGCTCGGCGGTCTCCTTGAGGTAGGCGACCGTCATCAGGTCCTCGCCGAGTTCGTCGTCCGAGGAGTGCGCGAAGTACAGGGGGCTGCCCGGCGGGAGGAGGGCGGCCTGCTTCTTCCAGGCGTCGACGAGGCGCTCGTGGAGCGAGTTCCACTGGTCGGCGCCAGGGAAGCGTTCCTCCATCCAGAACCACTGCGGAGAGGCCGCTTCGACCAGTGAGGTCGGGGTGTCGGCGTTGTACTCCAGGAGCTTGGCCGGTCCCGTGCCGTCGTAGCGCAGGTCGAAGCGGGCGTAGACGGAGGGGAGTTCGGCGCGGCGGTGCCAGGCCTCGGTGACCGCGCGGACCACGCGCGGGTCGGTGATGCCCAGGTCGGCGAAGCGGTCCGCGGCGACGATGTGTCCGGCGGCCGCCAGGCACATGCGGTGCAGTTCCTCGACGACCTCCTCCAGCGCCTCGACCTCCGGCAGGGAGAAGACGTAGTAGGCGCTCTCGTCCCAGTAGGGGCGCAGGGAGTCGTCCGGGTAGCGGGTCAGGGGGTAGATCAGCCCCTGCTCCTCGACGGTCTGCTGCCAGCCGGGGCGGGGTTCGGTGGTACGGCGTTCCACGGCCCGGTCCTCAACCGCCGCCGCTGCCGGAGCCCGAGCAGCCGAAGCCGCCCCGGTCGACGGCCTCGGACCGGCTGAAGGTGCCGGAGTCGGCCCAGCCGTTGCTGACGTCGGCGTCGTAGTACCAGTCGCCGTCCGTGGCGCGTGAGGTCTTGCGGCCCTTGCCGGTGGAGCTGCCGGACGAGCCGGACTTGCAGTTCTTGTCGGCGACGACCTTGTAGCCGTTGAGGTAGTCGTAGCTGTCGCGGTCCACGCACCTGCGGTAGGGGTCCGAACCGCAGGCGCTCAGGGCCGCCGCGAGCACTCCCATGCCGCCGAGCACCACGGTGCTCGACCGCAGCCGCCGCCGGGTCTCTGCCATGTCCTTTTCTCCCCGTTGTCCAAGCACCTGTACGACAGTTGGGCCGATCGAGTGTACGGCCCGCGCCGCGGGTGGACTCTACGGCAGCGCCCGGCACAGCGCGTCCAGGGCCCCCGCCCAGCCATGGTCGGGAGGGGTGCCGTAGCCGACGACCACGGCGTCCCGCGGTTCGGTCACGGCCTCGGGGTGCCGGAAGCCGGACAGGCCGTGCAGGGCGAGGCCCTGCCAGGCCGCCGCCCTGACCACCTGCTGCTCGGTGCCGGGCGGCAGCCCGAGGACGGCGTGCAGACCGGCCGCGATCCCGGTGACCCGCACCTCGGGCGCGCGGTCGGCGAGCGCCGCGACCAGGGCGTCCCGGCGGCGCCGGTAGCGCAGGCGGGCGGAGCGGACGTGGCGGTCGTAGGCGCCGGAGGTGAGGAACTCGGCCAGGGTCAGCTGGTCCAGCACGCCGCTGGTGTCGAGGCCCCCGCGGGACGCCGCGAGGTCGTCGGCGAGGCCCGGCGGGAGCACGGCCCAGGCCAGCCGCAGGCCGGGGGCGAGGGACTTGCTCGCGGTACCGAGGTAGACGACGCGGTCGGGGTCCAGGCCCTGGAGGGCGCCGACGGGCTGGCGGTCGTAGCGGAACTCGCCGTCGTAGTCGTCCTCCAGGACCAGGCCGCCGGTGCGCCGCGCCCAGTCCACGACGGCGGTCCGCCGGTCGGGGTGCAGGGGCACGCCCATCGGGAACTGGTGGGCGGGGGTGAGCAGCACGGCGCCCGCGCCGGCCGGCCCGACGGGGTCGGTGCCGCGCGCGTCGAAGGGCAGCGGGACGGTGCGCAGTCCGGCGGCGGTCAGCAGGTCGCGGTGCACGTGGAGGCCGTACGACTCGACGGCGACGGTGTGCACGCCGCGCGCCCTCAGCACGGCGGCGAGCAGGGTCAGGCCGTGCGCGAACCCGCCGAGGACCACCAGGCGTTCGGGGTCGGCGCGCACACCGCGGGCCCGGGCGAGGTAGCCGGCCAGAGCGGTCCGCAGCTCCGGGCGCCCGCGGGGGTCGCCGTAGCCGAGGGCGTCGTGCGGGGCGGCGGTGAGAGCGCGGCGGGCCGCCTTGAGCCACTCCGCGCGCGGGAAGGAGGCCAGGTCGGGCGTGCCCGGGCGGAGGTCGTAGGCGGGGCGGGTGCCGGCTCGGGGGCGCGGGGCCGACCCTGCGGGCGGGACGACGGCACGGTCCGCGACGCGGGTGCCGGAGCCCTGGCGCGCGGTGAGCCAGCCCTCGGCGACGAGGTCGGCGTAGGCGTCGGCGACGGTGTTGCGGGCGATGCCTAGGTCGGCGGCGAGAGTGCGGGAGGAGGGCAGGCGGGTGCCGGCGGCCAGGCGGCCGGTGCGGACGGCCTCGCGCAGGGCGTCGGTCAGCCCGCGGCGCAGGCCCGGCCCGGCCGGTTCCAGGTGCAGGTCGACGCCGAGAGTGGCCCAGGGATTCGCCATGGAAATGGACCATACCCCTGGGCTGCTTCGTTCCTAGGGTCGAGGGCATGACGCACCACGATGAGACGACGACCGCGGAGCACGCCTCCGAACTGCCCGTACGGCTGGAGTGGGCCAAGCACGCACCCGAGGTGCACAAGGCGATGATCCGGCTGGACACGGCCGCGCGGCGCGGGGTGGATCCGACGCTGTACGAGCTGGTGAAGATCCGCGCCTCCCAGATCAACCACTGCGCCCTGTGCATCGACATGCACAGCAAGGACGCCCTCGCGGCCGGGGAGAGCGTGGAGCGGATCATCCAGCTCAGCGCCTGGGAGGAGTCGCGGCACTTCTACACGGAGAAGGAGCTGGCGGCGCTGGAGCTGACGGAGGCCGTGACCGTGCTGACGGACGGCTTCGTCCCCGACGAGGTCTACGAGAGGGTCGCGAAACACTTCGAGGAGCCGGAGCTGGCGCAGCTGATCGCCGTCATCACGGTGATCAACGCCTGGAACCGCTTCGGCGTGACCTGCCGCCTGACCCCGGGGCACTACCGGCCGGGACAGCACGGATGACGGCCCGCACGCGGCTCCTGGACCGGGAGGTCGCGCAGGCCATGTCCGCGCTCAGCGCGGCGGCCAAGAAGGGGCTCGGCGACCCCGTGCTCGCCGAACTGGTGATGATCCGGGCCTCGCAGCTCAACCACTGCGCGTTCTGCCTGGACATGCACCTCACCCTGGCCCGGAAGAACGGGGAGAGCGAGCAGCGGCTCGGTCTGCTCGACGCCTGGGAGGAGGCCGAGGAGCTCTACAGCGAGCGGGAGCGGGCCGCGCTCGCGCTGACCGAGGCGGTGACGGTGCTGACGGAGGGCTTCGTGCCCGACGCCGTGTACGAGCGGGCCGCCGCGCACTTCCCGGACGGCGAGCTGGCCCACCTCGTCGGGCTGATCGCCGTCATCAACAGCTGGAACCGGGTGATGGTCGGCCGCCGCATCCCGCCGGGGGGTTACACACCATGAGCGAGGCCGGCACCTTCCGCGCCCTGCACCACGGCCGGGCTCCGGGCGACCCGCTCGTCCTGCCGGGCCCCTGGGACGCGGCGAGCGCCCGCGTCTTCGCTCAGGCCGGTTTCCCGGCGCTGGCGACGCCCAGTGCCGGGGTCGCCGCGTCGCTCGGGTACGAGGACGGGCGGACCCCGGCCGACGAGATGTTCGCGGCGGTCGCGCGGATCGCCCGGGCGGTCGACGTCCCGGTGTCGGCGGACGTGGAGGACGGGTACGGGCTGGCCCCCGGGGAACTGGTGGAGCGGCTGCTCACGGCGGGGGCCGTGGGCTGCAATCTGGAGGACTCCACCGGCGGGGTGCTCAAGGACCCGCGCGAGCACGCCGCGTGGCTGGCCGAGGTGCGGGCGGCGGCCGGGGACCGGCTGTTCGTCAACGCCCGGATCGACACGTTCGTCAGGGGCGTCGCCGACCCGGACCGGGCCATTGAACGTGCCGCGCTGTACGTCGCCGCGGGCGCCGACTGCGTGTGTCCGATCGGCGCCCCCGTGGACGTGGTGCCGCTGCTGCGGGCCGGCATCCAGGGGCCGGTGAACGTCGTCGCGCGGCCCGGGGACGGCCCCTCGCCCGCCCAGCTCGGCGAACTCGGGGCCACCCGGGTCACGTTCGGGCCGGGTCTCCAGCGGCGCGCGGAGCGGGCGGTGCGGGAGATCGCGGCGGAGCTGACGAAGTGAGGGTCAGGGCAGCCACTTCTTCCAGACGGACTCGTGGCCGTCCACCCACTTCTTCGCCGCCTCGTCGGGCCGCATCTTCCGCTCGGCGATCATCAGGGAGACCTGGTTCTGGTCCTCCGTCGTCCACTTGAACCTCTTGAGGAACTCCGCGGCCTTGCCGCCGTCCTCGGCGAAACCGGCGTTGAGGTACTTCTGCAGCGGGGTGACGGGGTAGGCGCAGTCGACCTTCGCCGGGTCGGCGTCGCAGCCCTCCTCGTACGGCGGCAGCTTCACCTCGGTCATCGGGATCTTCTCCATCAGCCACTGGGGGGTGTACCAGTAGCTCAGGAAGGGCTTCTTCTCCTTGGCGAACTGCTGCATCTGGGTGATCTGGGCGGCCTCGGATCCGGCGAAGACGACCTGGTAGTCCAGGTCCAGGTTCTTCACCAGGGCCTTGTCGTTGGTGACGTAGGACGGGGAGCCGTCCATGAGCTGGCCCTTGCCGCCGCTCTCGGCGGTGCGCAGCAGGTCGGCGTACTTGTCGAGGTTCTTCCAGTTCGTGACGTCCGGGTGCTTCTTCGCGAAGTACGTCGGGACGAACCAGCCGATGTGCCCGGTGACGCCGAGGTCGCCGCCGGCGGCGATGGTCTTCTTGTCCTTGACGTAGCGCTGTTCCTGCTCGGGGTGGCCCCAGTCCTCCAGGATGGCGTCCACGCGGCCCTGGTTCAGCGCGTCCCAGGCGGGGACCTCGTCGACCTGGACGGTGTCGACGCGATAGCCCAGCTCGTGCTCCAGCAGGTACTGGGCGACGGCCACGTTGGCCTGGGCGCCGACCCAGGACTGCACGGACAGGGTGACGGTCTTGGCCCCCTGGGCGTTGGCGAACGGGGACGCCTGCTTGGTCATGTCGGCGGCGCCGCAGCCGGTGGCCAGCACCAGCACGGCGGCGGCCGCCGCGATCCGCTTGCGGGACATCTCAGGCGCCCTTCTTCGTACGGCGTTCGGTGGGCTGGGTGACGCGGTCGAGCATCAGGCCGAGGCAGACGATCGCGGCGCCCGCCACCAGACCGGTCGCCAGGTCGCCCTGGGCGAGGCCGAAGACGACCTGGTAGCCGAGCGCGCCACCGCCGACCAGGCCGCCGATGATGACGACGGCGAGGACCAGGACGACGCCCTGGTTGACGGCGAGGAGCAGGGCCGGGCGGGCCAGCGGGAGCTGGACCTGGCGCAGCTGCTGGCCGCTGGTGGCGCCGAGCGAGCGGGCCGACTCCAGGGCGGCCGGGTCGACCTGGCGCAGGCCCTGGGCGGTGATGCGGACCACGGCCGGCAGGGCGTAGACGACCGCGGCGGCCGCGGCGGGCGCGCGGCCCACGCCGAACAGGGCGACGACCGGGATCAGGTACACGAACTGCGGCATCGTCTGGAAGACGTCGAGCACGGGCCGCAGCAGGCGTTCGAAGCGGTCGCTGCGGGCGGCGGCGATGCCGGTGGCGAAGCCGACGATCAGGGTCACCGCGACGGCGGCGAGCACCTGCGAGAGCGTGTCCAGGGACGGGTCCCACACGCCGAGCACGCCGATCGCGGCCATCGCGAGGACGGCGGTGAGCGCGGTGCGCCAGGTGCCGATCAGCCAGGCCAGTGCGGCGACGATCAGGAGTACGGACCACCAGGGCAGCCACTGGAGGCCGTCCCGCAGCGGGTTGAGGACCCAGCTGGTGAAGTGCGCGGCCCAGTCGGCGGTGCCGCCGACGACGGGGACGCCGGAGTACAGGTGGGCGGTCATCCAGTCGACGGCCCGGTTGACGGGCTCGGCGATGTCCACCTCCCATCCGTCGGGCCAGTCGAGGAGTCCGGCCAGCCGCCCGGCGAGCGCGACGGCCGCGGCGACGACCAGGGCGTACAGCCAGGTCACCGGGGACTTCCCGGCCTCGCCGAGCCGCTGACCCGCCGCTGCGGTCACCCGGTCCAGGACGACGGCGAGCAGCACGATCGGGATGCCGGCCGCGAGTGCCGCGCCGACGTCGACGGAGGCGAGCGCCTGGTAGACGCGGTCACCGAGGCCGCCGGCGCCGATGACGGAGGCGATGACGGCCATGGACAGCGCCATCATGATCGTCTGGTTGAGGCCGAGGAGGAGTTCCTTGCGGGCCAGCGGGATGCGGGCGGTCAGCAGCCGCTGGCGGGCGGTGGTGCCGAGGGACTCGACGGCCTCCAGCACCTCCTTGTCCGCGCCGCGCAGGCCCAGCGAGGTGAGCCGGGCCATGGGCGGGGCGGCGTAGACGACGGTGGCCAGGACGGCGGCGGGGACGCCGATGCCGAAGACCAGGACGACGGGGAGGAGGTAGGCGAAGGCGGGCAGCACCTGCATGGTGTCGAGCACCGGGCGCAGGACGCGGTCCATCCGGTCGGAGAGGCCGGCGGCCAGGCCCAGCAGGGCGCCCACGGCGACCGACGCGAGGACCGCGACGACCATGAGTGCCAGGGTCTGCATGGTGGGCACCCACATGCCGAGCAGGCCGCAGGCCAGGAACGCCGCGGCGGTGCCCGCGGCGAGCTTCACGCCGGCCACCCGCCAGGCGACCAGGGCGCCGATCGCGGTGACCCCGGCCCAGCCGACGGCGAGGAGGGCGAGGTACACGGCGCGTACGGCGAGGACGACGACGTTGCTGACGTGGCCGAAGAAGTAGAGGAACAGCGGGTGGCTGTCCCGGTTGTCGATGATCCAGTCGCTGGTCTTGCCGAGGGGTTCGGAGACGTCGACGGTGAGGGCGGTGGGCCAGGTGGTGCCGGGCCACTGCGTGACGGCTATGGGGACGAGGACGGCTGCCGCCAGGGCCAGGGTGAGGAGCTTGCGGACGGCTCTGCGGCTGAGGATGCCCGGCGGGGCGGCTTTCCGCGAGGCCTGTGCGGTGATCGTTGCCATCAGACCGGCTCCTCGCTGGTGCCGGGGGCCGGGGCGGTCGGCTCGCGGCGCGTGGCCGGTGCTGCGTCAGGGGTGTCCACAGCTACGTCGGCTACCACCGACAGCAGGGTCTCCGCGTCCACCACGCCCAGGCAGCGGCCCTCGTCCATCACCCGGGCCGGGGAGCCCGCCCTGGCCACGGCCTCGATGGCCTCCGAGACGGTGGCTCCGGGCCGGATCGCCGGACCCGTGCCCGCCTCGTCGGCGTTCGCGGCGGGGCGCATCGCCGTGCGGACGGTCAGGACCTGCTCGCGCGGGACGTCCCGGACGAACTCACGGACGTAGTCGTCGGCGGGCGAGCCGACGATCTCCTCCGGGGTGCCGAGCTGCACCACCCGGCCGTCGCGCATCAGGGCGATGCGGTCGCCGAGCTTGAGGGCTTCCTGGAGGTCGTGGGTGATGAAGACCATCGTGCGGCCCTCCTCGCGGTGCAGCCGGACGACCTCCTCCTGCATGTCCCGCCGGATCAGCGGGTCGAGCGCGCTGAACGGCTCGTCGAAGAGCAGCACCTCGGGGTCGACGGCGAGGGCGCGGGCGAGGCCGACGCGCTGGCGCTGGCCGCCGGAGAGCTGGCCGGGGCGGCGCTGCTCCAGGCCCTCCAGGCCGACCTTGGCGACGATCCCGGCGGCGCGCTCGCGGCGCTCGGCTCGGCCCATGCCCTGGACCTCCAGGCCGTAGGCCACGTTGTCCAGGACCGTGCGGTGCGGCAGCAGGCCGAAGTGCTGGAAGACCATGGCGGCGCGATGCCTGCGCAGGGCGCGCAGCCGGGACCTGTCCATCGCGCGGACGTCCTCGCCGTCGATGGCGATGGACCCGGCGGTCGGCTCGATGAGGCGGGTCAGGCAGCGTACGAGGGTGGACTTGCCGGAGCCCGACAGGCCCATGACGACGAAGACCTCGCCCTTGCGCACGTCGAAGGAGACGTCCGCGACGGCGGCGGTGCAGCCGGTGCGGGAGCGCAGCTCGGCCGGGCTCAGGGCGGTGAGGTCCGGATCGGCGGGGACGCGGGCGGCCTTGGGCCCGAAGACCTTCCACAGGCCGTCCACGGAGAAGACCGGCGGGCGCTCGGCCACGGTGTCGGTGGCGGCGGCCGCGGTGGCGGGGGTCGCGCTCATCGGGCGTCACCGCCGATCAGCTCGACGGCGCGCTCGCCGACCATGAGGACTCCGATCATCGGGTTGACGGCGGGCATGGTCGGGAAGACGGACGCGTCGGCGATCCGCAGGCCCTCGATGCCGCGGACGCGCAGCTCGGGGTCGACGACTGCCTGTTCGTCGGTGGCGGCGCCCATCCGGCAGGTGCCGGCCGGGTGGTAGACGGTGTGGGCGACCTTGCGGGCGTACTCGCTCAGCTCCTCGTCGCCGGTGACGTCCGGGCCGGGGCAGACCTCGCGCTTGAGCCAGCCGGCCAGCGGCTGGGACGCGGCGATCTCGCGGGCGATGCGGATGCCGTCGACGAGGGTGCGGCCGTCGTAGTCGTCCTCGTCGGTGAAGTAGCGGAAGTCCAGGGCGGGCTTCACGGACGGGTCGGCGCTGGTGAGGTAGAGGCGGCCGCGGGACTTCGGCTTGGGGATGTTCGGGGTCATGGAGACGCCGAACTCGGGGCGCTCGTAGCCCAGTCGCTCCGGATTGTCCGTGAACGGGATCTGGTAGAAGTGGAACATCAGGTCGGGGCCCGCGTGTTCGGGGTCGCGGCGCACGAACAGGCCGGCGTCGGAGTCCATCGCGGAGTTGTCCGGGATGGGGCCGTCGGTCTCCCACACGATCACCGACTCGGGGTGGTCGAGCAGGTTCTCGCCGACGCCGGGCAGGTCGAGCGCCACGGGTATGCCGAGGGCCTCCAGCTGGTCCTTCGGGCCGATGCCGGAGTGCAGCAGCAGACGCGGCGAGTCGACGGCGCCGGCGCTGAGGACGACCTCGTTCCTCGCCTTGACCAGGATCTCCTGGCCGTCCTTGGTGCGGACGTGGACGCCCGCGGCGCGGGTGCCGTCGAGTTCGAGCCGGTACGCCCAGGTCTCCAGCATCAGCGTGAGGTTGGCGCGCTCGTCCATCACGGGGTGCAGGTATGCCACCGACGCCGACGAGCGCTTGTTGTTCTCGGGGTGGTAGGCGAGGTCGAAGAAGCCGGCGCCCTCGGTGAACGGCTTCTTGTTGAAGCCCTCCACCCGGGGGACGCCCAGCGTGTGCTGCGCCGAGTCGACGAAGTCGCGGGCGATGGCGTTGCGGTCCTTCTCGTCGACCGGGACGATGTTGTTCTTCAGCCGGGCGAAGTACGCCTCCATCTGCACCGCGCCCCAGCCCTTGGCGCCGGCCGCCTCCCACTCGTCCCAGTCGGACGGCAGCGGCTTGAAGGCGATGAGGGTGTTGTGCGAGGAGCAGCCGCCGAGGACGCGGGCGCGGCTGTGCCGGATGTGCGAGTTGCCGCGCGGCTGCTCGGTGGTGGGGTAGTCGTAGTCCAGTTCGCCGCCGAGCAGGCCCATCCAGCGGCGCAGGGTCAGCACGTCCTCGCGGCCGACGTCGCTGGGGCCGCCCTCGATGACGGCGACGGTGACGTCCGGGTTCTCGGTGAGGCGGGAGGCGATCACCGATCCCGCGGTGCCGCCGCCGATGACGACGTAGTCGTAGACCTGGGTGGTTTCGGGCATGGGGGTACTCCAGTGGGGAGTGGGGACGGGGTGCGACGGGTGCGAACGGGCGGGTCAGCCGGCGAACCAGCGGACGGGCTTCGGCGCGAGGTTCTGGTAGACGTGCTTGCTCTCGCGGTACTCGGCCAGACCGGCGGGGCCGAGTTCGCGGCCGACGCCGCTCTTGCCGAAGCCGCCCCACTCCGCCTGCGGCAGGTAGGGGTGGAAGTCGTTGATCCACACGGTGCCGTGCCGCAGCCGGCCCGCGACCCGGCGGGCCCGACCCGCGTCGGCGGTCCAGACGGCACCGGCCAGACCGTACTCGGTGTCGTTGGCGAGGGCTACGGCCTCGTCCTCGGTACGGAAGGTCTCGACGGTGAGTACCGGCCCGAAGACCTCCTCCCGCACCACCCGCATCCCGCGGTGGCAGTGGTCGAGGACGGTCGGCTCGTAGAAGTAGCCGCTCTCGGGCCGCTGGGGCGACGGCTCGGGACGCTTGCCGCCGCAGCGCAGTACGGCGCCCTCGGCGAGGGCGGAGGCGACGTAGTCCTCGGTCTTGGCGCGCTGCTGCGCGGAGACGAGCGGCCCGCACTCGACACCGTCCTCGGTGCCGCGGCCGAGGCGGATCATCCCGGCGCGGCGGGCGAGTTCGGCGACGAAGCGTTCGCGGACGGACTCCTCGACGATGAGGCGGCCGCCCGCGGAGCAGACCTGGCCGCTGTGGATGAAGGCGGCGTTGAGTGCCTGGTCGACGGCGGTGTCGAAGCCCTCCTCGGTCCCGCAGGCGTCGGCGAAGACGACGTTGGGGTTCTTGCCGCCGAGTTCGAGGGCGACCTTCTTGACCGTGACGGCGGCGGCCTGGGCGACCTTGGTGCCGCTGGCCAGGCCGCCGGTGAAGGAGACCAGGTCGACGTCGGGGTGCTCGGCGAGCCGGGCGCCGACGGTGTGGCCGGGGCCGGTGACGATGTTCGCGACGCCGGTGGGGAGGCCGGCCTCGACGAGCAGGTCGATCAGGGCGATCGTGGTGAGCGGCGTGATCTCGCTCGGCTTGATCACGAAGGTGTTGCCGGCGGCGAGGGCCGGGGCGATCTTCCAACTGGCCTGGAGGAGCGGGTAGTTCCAGGGAGTGATCATCGCGCAGACGCCGACCGGCTCGTGCACGACGACGCTGTGGATGTCGGGCGAGCCCGCGTCGACGACCCGGCCGGGGGCCTCGCCGGCGACCAGGTCCGCGAAGTAGCGGAAGGCGTCGGCGACGCAGTCGATGTCGACGCGCCCCTCCTCGACGGTCTTGCCCGCGTCGCGGCTCTCCAGCAGGCCGAGCTCCTCGCGGTCGCGCACGAGGAGGTCGGCGACACGGCGCAGCAGGGCGGCGCGTCCGGCGACCGGGGTGTGCGGCCACTCGCCCGTGTCGAAGGCCCGCCGGGCGGCGGCCACCGCGAGGTCGGTGTCCTTCTCGTCGCCCTCCGCGACCACGGTGAACGGCAGGGCGTCCGCGGGATCGAGGATCTCGCGGGTGGCGCCGGAGGACGCCGCGAGCCACTCGCCGCCCGCGTGGATGGTCCGGTGGGCCCGCTCGGTCCGGGTTTCCGCTCTGTTCGCCATGGTGGGATGTGCCTTCCGTTCCTGGTCAACGCCCCTGTGTCACACACGTGTCACTCTCGGGGACCGTGAGCCCCTGCCCCACTGCCCCGTATGCATGCCGATTCGGTCGTCGAAAGTGCGGCGCATCACTAATAAAAGGGGCACATGCCGACCAGGTGGACAGGGATCCGGCGACAACCGCTACCGCGGGAGACGGGCGCCGGGAGGCCGGGAACGGGCACGGGCCCCGTTCCCGGCCGGAGCCGGGAACGGGGCCCGTGCGGGCGTCGGGGCGGGCTCAGATGAGGCCGAGACCGCGGACCGCCTCGCGCTCCTCCGACAGCTCCTTGACGGAGGCGTCGATGCGGGCGCGGGAGAACTCGTTGATGTCCAGGCCCTGGACGATCTCGTACGAGCCGTCCTTCGTGGTGACCGGGAAGGAGGAGATGATGCCCTCCGGGACGCCGTAGGAGCCGTCCGACGGGATGCCCATGGAGGTCCAGTCGCCCTCGGCGGTGCCGTTGACCCACGTGTACACGTGGTCGATGGCGGCGTTGGCGGCGGAGGCGGCCGAGGAGGCGCCGCGGGCCTCGATGATGGCGGCGCCGCGCTTGGCGACGGTCGGGATGAACTCGTCGGCCAGCCACTTCTCGTCGTTGACGGTCTCGGCGGCGTTCTTGCCGGCGATCGTGGCGTGGAAGATGTCCGGGTACTGGGTCGCGGAGTGGTTGCCCCAGATGGTCAGGCGCTTGATGTCGGCGACCGTCGAGCCCGTCTTCTTCGCGAGCTGGGTCAGCGCGCGGTTGTGGTCGAGGCGGGTCATCGCGGTGAAGCGCTCGGCCGGTACGTCCGGGGCGGCGGCCTGGGCGATCAGGGCGTTGGTGTTGGCCGGGTTGCCGACGACGAGGACCTTGATGTCGTCCGCGGCGTGGTCGTTGATGGCCTTGCCCTGCGGCTTGAAGATGCCGCCGTTGGCCTCCAGGAGGTCGCCGCGCTCCATGCCCTTGGTGCGGGGGCGGGCGCCGACGAGGAGGGCGACGTTGGCGCCGTCGAAGGCGACGTTCGGGTCGTCGGTGATCTCGATGCCCTGGAGGAGCGGGAACGCGCAGTCGTCCAGCTCCATCGCGGTGCCCTCGGCGGCCTTGAGCGCCGGAGTGATCTCCAGGAGGCGCAGCTTGACCGGCACGTCCGCGCCGAGCAGCTGGCCGGAGGCGATGCGGAAGAGCAGGGCGTAACCGATCTGGCCGGCCGCGCCGGTGACGGTGACGTTCACGGGAGTGCGAGTCATGGCGTTCTCCGTATGACAGCTGGCGGTGGGGCGTCCCGGCCCCGGGCGTTTGATCGATCTCTTGGTATCAAGAGATCGATCCAGCCGTCAGGCTATCGCGCCCGTGGTGTCCGGCACGTCCGGGTCGGTGTGGCCCGGCCCACAGGACCGCCGCCGGATCACCCGTGCGCGCGGAACCGGGACACGGGCCGGGCGCCGGAGGCCGGGCACGAGAAAGAGGCGGCCGCCTGTCCGGGAGAGGGGGGACGAAGGCGACCGCCGTTCGGGGATACCGTTGCCGGACTCCCGTGGGGGTACTTCTCGCGTGCCCGGGACACCGCGGAGCATGCCTGCCGCGGGCGAGATTTCTTCGCGGGCCCGCCGCCCGCGCCTTCGCGGGCCCTCCGCCCGCGCCTCTCCCGCCTACTTCGTGCAGCCCTGCTGCCCGGAGGCCAGCGTCGCGCAGGCGGTGGCGTCGGTCGCGGAGTCCACGGCGACCATCATCGTGTACGCGACGGTGTCACCGGCGTTGCCCACCGTCGCCCGCTGCTCGTTCGCACCGCCGGCGCTCACCTGGACCTCGTCGCCCTGTGCGGCCTGGGTGACGCGGGCCCACGCGGCACCGCAGACCTTGCTGTACCGGACCTCGACCGCGGCCGTGCCGACGACGGCGCTGGCGCCGGTGGTCACCAGGTCGCCGCCGCAGCCCATGACCTCGGGGTCCTTGCCGGTACAGGCGTCGCCGCCGCACTTCACGCCCGGCGGCAGCTTCGGTTCACTGCTCACGGTGGGCGACGGGGAGGGTTTCGCGCCCTCGTCCTTCTTGTCTCCGCCGTCGTTCAGGAGGAAGAAGGCGCCCGCGATCACGACGAGGACGCCGACCACGCCCGCGGCCAAGGTGGTCATCCGCTTGTTCCCGCCGCCCGGAGACCGGCGGGACGGACGGGGGCCGCCCTGCGGTGGCTCGCCGTACGTGCCCGACGGTGCGGTGCCGGGACCGGCACCGGTGCCGGCACCGTACGGCGCGGCGGGCGCGGCCGGCCCCGCCGCCTCCCCGGTGCCGGTCCGGGGCCCGGGGCGGGACGCGCGGTCGCCGGTCGGCGCGGGGCCCCGGTATCCGGCGAGGCCCCACGAGTTTCCGTCGGTCGCTCCGCCGGAGACGGGGACGGGGGCGGTACCGGGTCCGGCGGCGTCCCGGACCGCACCGAGCACCGAGTCGGGACTGTCGGCGGCCGTCGGCTGGGCCGGGACCGTCGGCGGCAGCGTGGGCGACACGCCCGCCGGCCCGGCGACCCCGGCGGCCGCGCCGCCACCGTGACGGCCCGTCCGGCTCCCCTTGCCGCTCCTGCCGCCGTGGCCCGAACCGGGTCCGGCGTTGCCCGACTTGGCCGTGGGCGTGCCCAGTTCGCCGAGCGCGGCGCGGGCCTGGGAGATCCGGATGGCCTCCATGGTCATGTCGTGGCGCATCTCCGAGCGGCTCCAGGCGCGCTCGGCCAGCTCCCACATGGTGGTCAGGTGGACGGGGTTGGTCTCCGTCACCTCGGCCAGGGCGACGATGGCGCCCTTCGGCGCCAGCAGCCGGCCGTTCAGATAGCGCTCCCAGGACGTCTTGCTGTAGCCCGTGGCGTCGGCCACCGACGCGACGCTCAGCTCGCTGCGGTCCACGAGCCGGCGCAGCTGACTGGTGAACTCCCTGATCTGCGGATCGAGTTCATCCGGCAAGGCCTTCCAACGAGGCACTGCTTCCCCCTCTTCCCCCGGTGTCGTGCTGGTCGTTCCCCCGCTGGGCCCCGCGCGCGGCGTCCCGCGCGGTGCCTGGTTCTGGCTACCCACAGGGATGCGCCCGGTCAGGATCCCAGTTCCCGGGGTGGGGGCGCACAGGAGCACAGAGGCCGCGAACGTGCACCGTCGCACGCCCACCAGCCTGTGGTCCAGTGTCCCATCGGCGTTCCCGTGCCCGGCGCGTAACCCCCGAGAACGACTCGCGTAGCGGAGTAGCGGAACGGTCACTTCCGTGCCACAGCGCCCTGCCAGGCGTTGAACAGGGCGTTCGCCGTGCAGGAGGGTGGGTGTCGACGGCGGCCCGTCCTTCCACGGGGGTGAGGACGGGCCGTCGTACGCGTCGCTAGCTGACCGTGAAGTGCAGGGTGTCCTTGAGGAACGGGATCTCCAGCACCGGGTCCGGCTGGGCCATCAGCGCCAGCAGCGCGATGGAGAGCCCGAAGACGCCGTACGTCACGATGTCCGTGAAGCGCGAGCGCACGGCGAGCATGCCGACGTCGGGCAGCACCCAGCGCAGTGCGGCGCCCGCGAGCAGCGCGGCGCCGATCAGCAGCGTCCCCCAGCGGAAGACGCCCACGGCGGTCAGCAGCAGGCCGAGCCCGACCGCCAGCACCACCGCGAGCACCGGCCACTGCCGGGCGGGCGCCGGGGCGTCGCGGCCCGCGGCCCGGCCGCCGCCCTCGGGGCGTGCGGTGTCGCGGGTGAACAGCGGGAACCGGCGGGTGACGCGCCGCGGCCGTCCCTTGGCGTCGGGAGCGCTGACGGGGTCGCGGACGGTGATGCCGTCCGGGTCCCCGGCGTCCGCCGGGGCCTTCGCGTTCCCCGAGGCGCCGGGGGCCTTCGACGCCCGCGAGGCCGCCGGGTCACCGGCGCTTTCCGAGGCCGCCGAGGCAGTCGAAGTCCCCGGGGTCCCCGAGGTCCCGGTGTCCTGGCCGGCCCGTGCGCCGTCCGGGCGCTCGGCGTCGGTGCCCTCAGCCGGCACTGCGCTCCGCCGCCTCCACCACGTTGACGAGCAGCTGGGCCCGGGTCATCGGGCCGACGCCGCCCGGGTTCGGGGAGATCCAGGCGGCCACCTCGGCCACGCCGGGGTGCACGTCGCCCATGATCTTGCCCTCGGCGTTGCGGGAGACGCCGACGTCGAGGACGGCCGCGCCCGGCTTGACGTCCTCGGGGCGGACCAGGTGCGGGGAACCGGCCGCGGCGATGACGATGTCCGCGCGCTTGAGGTGGGCGGCCAGGTCGCGGGTGCCGGTGTGGCACTGGGTGACGGTGGCGTTCTCGCTGCGCCGGGTGAGCAGCAGCGGCATCGGGCGGCCGATGGTGACACCGCGGCCGACGACCACGACCTCGGCGCCCTTGATCTCGACGCCGTAGCGGCGCAGGAGGGTGAGGATGCCGTTGGGGGTGCAGGGCAGCGGCGCCGGCTCGTTCAGCACGAGGCGGCCCAGGTTCATCGGGTGCAGGCCGTCCGCGTCCTTGTCCGGGTCCATCAGTTCGAGGATGCGGTTCTCGTCGATGCCCCTGGGCAGCGGCAGCTGGACGATGTAGCCGGTGCAGGCCGGGTCCTCGTTCAGCTCGCGGACGACCGCCTCGATCTCCTCCTGCGTGGCCGTGGCCGGCAGTTCGCGCTGGATGGAGGCGATGCCGACCTGGGCGCAGTCGCGGTGCTTGCCGGCGACGTACTTCTGGCTGCCTGGATCGTCGCCGACCAGGACGGTGCCGAGACCGGGTGTGACACCCCTCTCCTTCAGCGCCGCCACGCGGGCGGTCAGTTCGGACTTGATCGCGGCTGCGGTGGCCTTGCCATCGAGAATCTGGGCGGTCATACCCCCCATCCTCGCGGATGACCGGCCCCCGGTTCCAATCAGGTCGGCCTGCGGGCACCGCGCGGGAACCTTCGGGACGCCACGGGACACGTCCCGCCGTATCCGCTCATGATCGATGTTGTTGCACTTGCACAACGCCTTGTGAACGGGCTGGACAAGTAAGAGTTCGGTCAAGAACGATTGGGCTGCACAGTGCCGCGGGGCCGTACCGGGGGGACGAACCGCTCGAGAAGACTCTCCTCCGAGTCGAGCCGCGCGTCGTCCCCGCACTTGACAGCGACGGAGGAAGTCCCGCCATGAGTTTCGGCGATCCGAACAACCCCTACGGCCCCCCGCAGGGCGGCCAGCAGCCGAACTACGGCTACCCGCAGCAGCAGCCCCAGGGCCAGCCCGGCTACGGCTACCCCCAGGCTCCCCCGGTGTCGGCCGGTTACGGCTACCCGGCCGCCCCGACCTCGATGCCCGGCACCGTCAGCGCGGCCCGCGTCATGCTGTGGGTCATTTTCGGCCTCCAGCTCGTCGGTGTGGCCCTGTTCGCCATCAGCGCCGCGAGCGTGGACGCCGCGAAGAACGACGACGCCCTGAAGGACGACGCCGCCTTCCAGCAGCTGGCCGACTACTCGTCCGGCATGCTGTGGGGCCTCGTGGCGTTCGCGCTGGCCTGGGGAGTGTTCGCACTCGTACTGGCGATCAAGGTCGGCAGCGGCGGCAACGGCGTGCGCATAACGACTCTGATCTTCGCCATCGTCACCGCGATCCTCGGCCTGTACCCGTTCATCCTCGTGGGCCTGGTCCACACGGTGCTCGCCATCCTGGTCGCCGTGTTCGTCGGGAACTCGAACGGCTCGGCCTGGTACAAGCGTCCCCGCTACTGAGTACCGGCGACTGAACAGTTCGCGCCAATCACCATCCAGGGCCGTGTCTCACCCGTACGAGGGGGGCACGGCCCTGGTGCGTCGTCCTAGTCTGGCGTGGGTAGCCGTCAGGCACGGGGAGACGCACCTTGTACAGCATCATCGTGGTACCTCCGCCGACCACGGAGGACGAACCCACCCGCACCCAGTACCGGCTCGCGCCAGGCGAACGGCTCGTCTTCGGACGGTCCGTGCCCGAGGGCGGGCTGCGGATCGGGCACGACGGGGTGTCCCGCAGAGCCGGGGAGATCGCGGCGCACGGCACCTTCTGGACCCTGAGCAACCTCTCCGCCCACCAGACCTACGTGGTGGAGAACCCGGAGGGCGCGGGCGAGCACATCAAGGTGGCGCCGGGCCGCCTCGACGCGCCGGTGCCCTTCGAGTTCTCGCGGATCGTGCTGCCCGCCGCCGGTGACCTGCTCCCGGTCGAGGTGTGGGCGCCGCGCCACGACTATCTGCGCGGCGAGAACGGCGCCGACGGCGAGCCGACCGCCCCGGCCTTCTCCGTCGACCGCACCAAGCGGTACTTCGCGGTGCTGGCCGCGCTGTGCGAGCCGAGGCTGCGCGGGGCGCCGCACGCGCCGCTGCCGACCATGGACCAGGTCGTCGAGCGGCTCCGCCCCGCCTGGCCGGCCGCCTCGCGTACGTCGGTGCAGTGGAACATCGACTACCTCGCCGTGAAGCTGCGGCTGAAGCCGGGCCCGGAGACCGCCGAGCCGGGTCCGCGGCTGAACGGCAAGAAGGAGTCGCTGGTCTCGCTGGCGCTCCGCTTCGACCTGGTCCGCGAGGACGACCTGGTGGTCCTCGCGGCACCGTCCGGGCGGACGCTGCGATGACCGAGCCGTACGCCGTCCCGGTGCCCAGGGGGTACCGGGTGGGCGCCTGGGAGGTGCGCGAGCCCCTCGCGACCGGCGCCTTCGGCAGCGTCTACGCGGCGCGGCGCACGGACGGCACGGGTGACTCCGGCCGGGGCGGTACGGACGGGGGCGGCGCCGGGGGCGCCGGCGAGGACCCGCCCGGCACCGTCGCGCTGAAGTTCCTGCCCACCGGTACCGGCACCCCGCGGCAGCTGTCCCACCTGCGTGACCTGGTCGAGCGCGAGGTCGAGCTGCTGCGCCGGCTGCGGCGGCCCCGGCTGATCCGGATGTACGAGACCCTCACCGTCGACGACCCCGCCCACCCCCGGCTGGACGGGGCCACCGTGCTCGTCCTGGAGCGGGCCGAGGGCTCGCTGTCCGCCCTGCTCGCCGCCACTCCCCGCCCGCGCGCCGGGCCCGCGCTGCTCGCGCAGGTCTGCGAGGGCCTGCAGCAGCTGCACCGGGCGGGCTGGGTGCACGGCGACCTGAAACCGGCCAACGTGCTGCTGATGGCGGACGGTTCGGTGCGGCTCGCCGACTTCAACATGGCCGCCGAGCTGGAGGGCACCCACGCGTACACGCCCGCCTTCTCCACCCCGGACTACACACCGCCCGAGCTGCTGTGGTCCGAGATCGGCGAACGGGGCCGCCGGATCCGCCCGTCCGCCGACGTGTGGGCCTTCGGCGTCCTGGCCCACCTGGTGCTCACGGGTTCCTTCCCGCTGCCCGGCGGCACCCCGGCGGCCCGCCGCGACGCCGCCGTCGCCTACGCCCGCGGCACCCACGAGCTGCGCCTGTCCCCCGAACTGCCGCCGGGGTGGCGGGAGATCGTGCGGGCCTGCCTGACCCGTACGCACGCCGACCGGATCGGCACCGACGCCCTGCTGCGCCGGGTGGCGGGTGCGGCGGGGGGCGCGAACGGCCCGGCGAGGTTCCCGCTCCGGCCCCTCCCCCTCCCCCGCCCCCGGCGCGGGGTCGTGGCCGCCACGGCCGCGGTGCTCGTCGCCCTCGCCGCGCTCGGCTACGGCGCCGCCCGCTGGGCCGACGACGGCAGCCCGGGCCCCGTCGCGGACCACCGCCCCGGCGCCACCGCGAGTGCCGCCGCCTCCTACGGCGCGGCCGAGCTGCGCACCGACCGGGACGTGCCGCCCGCCTACCGCCTGCTGATCGTGGAGACGGCGCACGACTGCGGGCACCAGGAGGTCAGCCCGGCCCTGATCGCGGCCATACTGAAGGTCGAGAGCGACTTCGACCCGGACCTCGCCGACCCGGCCAAGGACGAGTACGGCATCGCCCGTTGGACCCCGAGCGTGCTGCGCTGGTGGATGAACGAGGACGGCACCCCGGGTGAGACCGTGCCCCAGCCGCCGTTCCCGCCCGCCGAGTCCATTCCGGCGATGGGCCGTTACCTGTGCTGGATCACGCCCCGCCTCGACGCCGGCCTGCCGGGCGACCGCGGTGTGCTGGTCGCCGTCGCGTACCGGACGTCGTACCGGAAGGTGAACGACGCGGGCGGGGTTCCCCCGAAGTACCGCGACTACGCCGACCGCGTCGCTCACCACCTCAAGGAGTACACGCCCCAAGGCGGGACGTGACCCTGGGAGTTCCGAGGTTCCGCACGGCGGGCGTCCCGGGGCACGGTGTGGGCACACCGCCCCGGCGGTGGGACCGGTCCGACCACACGACCGGTACGACAGCGACGTTCACGGGGGAACGACAATGAACATCGTCAAGCCCGCAGTACTCCTCCTCGCGGCCACGGCCCTGGCCGCCGGGTCCACGGTCGCGGCCACGGCCACGGCCGCCGACAGTCCGGGCGGCACCCGGGTGACCGGCCTCCAGCAGAAGGCCGACCAGGTGCTGGCCGACACCCCGAAGCCCCTGCGCGTGAGCGCCGACGCGGTCGAGTACGAGGGCCTGACCGTGACGGAGGCTCCCGTGACCAAGGACGCCCAGGACCTGGCCTGCGACTACGGCCACCTGTGCATGGTCGTCAAGGGCACGAAGTTCGACTTCTACAAGTGCCGGACGTGGAACCTGACCAACTGGACCGGCGACGGCCCGTTCACCAACAACCAGACGCGGGGCACGGTCGCCAAGTTCTTCAACAAGGACGGCAGCGTCCGCTGGACGTCGACGGCCTACCAGGCGGGCACCGCGACCTGGGACCCGATCTGGTCGCTGCGCCCCTGCTGATCCGCTCACCGGGTCAGCCACCGCGGCCGTCCCCGGTTCCCTCCGCGCGGAGGGAACCGGGGGCCGCCGTTTCGCGGTCCGGACGTCAGTGGAAGAAGTGCCGGGTCCCCGTGAAGTACATCGTCACGCCGGCCTTCTGCGCCGCCTCGACGACCAGTTCGTCGCGGACCGAGCCGCCGGGCTGGACCACGGCCTTCACGCCGGCCGCGGTGAGGATCTCCAGGCCGTCCGGGAAGGGGAAGAAGGCGTCGGAGGCGGCGTACGCTCCCTGCGCGCGCTCGGCGCCCGCCCGCTCCACCGCGAGCTTCGCGGAGTCGACCCGGTTGACCTGGCCCATGCCGACGCCGACCGAGGCGCCGTCCTTGGCGAGGAGGATGGCGTTGGACTTGACGGCCCGGCAGGCCTTCCAGGCGAAGGCCAGCTCGGCCAGCTCCGCCTCGGTCAGGGCCTCGCCCGCGGCCAGGGTCCAGGTGGCGGGAGCGTCGCCCTCGGCCTGGACCCGGTCGGTGACCTGGAGGAGGGCGCCGCCGTCGATGGGCTTGACGTCGACGGGGTGCGCCGGGCCCTCGGGGCAGCGCAGGACGCGGATGTTCTTCTTCTTGGTGAGGGCTTCGAGGGCGCCGTCCTCGTAGTCCGGCGCGACGATGACCTCGGTGAAGATCTCGGCGACCTGCTCGGCCATCTCCTTGGAGACCGGGCGGTTGACCGCGATCACGCCACCGTACGCCGACAGCGGGTCGCAGGCGTGCGCCTTGCGGTGCGCCTCGGCGACGTCCGCCCCGACCGCGATGCCGCACGGGTTGGCGTGCTTGATGATCGCGACGCAGGGCTCGTCGTGGTCGTACGCGGCACGGCGGGCGGCGTCCGTGTCCGTGTAGTTGTTGTACGACATCTCCTTGCCGTGCAGCTGCTCGGCCGCGGCCAGGCCGCCCGTGCCGGCGGTGTAGAGGGCGGCGGGCTGGTGCGGGTTCTCGCCGTAGCGCAGGGTGTGCGCGCGCTCCAGGCTGGTGGCGAGGAACTCCGGGAACTGCGAGTCGTCGGCGGGCGCGTAGGACGAGGCGAACCAGGAGGAGACGGCGATGTCGTACTCCGCGGTGTGCCGGAAGGCCTCGGCGGCCAGGCGCTTGCGGGCGGCCAGGTCGAAACCGCCGTCCTGGACCGCGGAGAGCACGTCGGCGTACCGGGCCGGGCTGGTGACGACCGCGACGGAGGGGTGGTTCTTGGCGGCGGCGCGCACCATGGAGGGGCCGCCGATGTCGATCTGCTCGACGCACTCGTCGGCCGTGGCGCCCGAGGCGACGGTCTCGCGGAACGGGTAGAGGTTGACCACGACCAGGTCGAACGGCGTCACGCCCAGCTCGTCGAGCTGCTGCCGGTGGCTCTCCAGGCGCAGGTCGGCGAGGATGCCCGCGTGGACCTTGGGGTGCAGCGTCTTGACGCGCCCGTCCAGGCACTCGGGGAAGCCGGTCAGCTCCTCGACCTTGGTGACGGGGACACCGGCGGCGGCGATCCGCCCGGCGGTCGACCCGGTGGAGACCAGCTCGACGCCGGCCTCGTGCAGCCCGCGGGCGAGGTCTTCGAGCCCGGTCTTGTCGTAGACGCTGACGAGCGCGCGGCGGATGGCCCGCTTGTTGCTCCCGGCGGTGGCGGTGGCGGTCACTGGATAACTACCTTTCGTCCCTCAATGCGATAGCCGTTGCGGGCGAGCCGCCCCACGACATCGACGAGCAGCCTTCGCTCGACTTCCTTGATGCGCTCGTGCAGAGCGACACCTTCGTCTTCGTAGTCCTCGTCCCGGACCTCCACCACGCCCTGCGCGATGATCGGCCCGGTGTCGACGCCGTCGTCGACGAAGTGGACGGTGCACCCGGTGACCCTGGCGCCGTACGCGAGCGCGTCCCGCACCCCGTGGGCCCCCGGGAAGCTGGGGAGGAGGGCGGGGTGGGTGTTGACGAACCGCCCGCCGAACCGCGCGAGGAACTCCTTCCCCACGATCTTCATGAACCCGGCCGAGACGACGAGGTCCGGCTCGTGGGCCGCGACGGCCTCGGCGAGCGCCGCGTCCCACTCCTCGCGGGTCCCGTAGTCCCTGACCTTGCGTACGAAGGTCGCCACCCCGGCACGCTCGGCGCGGGCGAGCCCCTCGATGCCGTCGCGGTCGGCGCCGACGGCCACGATCTCGGCCCCGTAGGCCTCGACGCCGGTGGCGGCGATCTCGTCGAGGAGAGCCTGGAGGTTGGTGCCGGATCCGGAGACCAGCACGACGAGGCGCTTGGCTCGCCGGTCCACGGGCTTGGCGGCCACGATGGGGCCTTTCTCGGAGAAGCGGATCTGTTTGTACGGTCGTACGAATGCTTCGCGCCCCCGGATACGGGGAAGTCTACGAAGCGGCCGACCGTCAGCAACGATACCGGCACACCGCACGGCCCCCTCGGGACGGGGGCGTGGCCGGAAGGTAGCGTCTGCCTGGAGCCGGAGCGGGAACGCGGCCTGTGCGTCAGGCGTTCACCAGACGTACCGACCAGTTCGCCCGCACCACCAGCTCGCCCGTTCCACCAGCCGCCCGTTCATCGTCGCCAAGGGGAAGACGCTCAGTTGATGCCGGACCGCAGCCTGCGACTGCTCACGCTCCCCCAGCAGTCGGCGCAGCCAGGGGAGCGCAGCACCGTGCTGCTGCGCGAGCGCCCCTCGTCGCCGCCCGACACGCCCTCGGACCGGAGGGGCGGCGGCGGGCAGGACGGCTCCACCGACCAGGACAATCCGTTCGCACCGCCCCCCGAGGGCACGCCGGACCGCCCCTGGCAGCCGCGCCACCCGTCGGGCGACGACGATTCCCAGGGCGAGGGCGGGCGGTCCCCCTGGGGCGGCCAGTGGAGCGACCGGCAGCCCGGCCGGTCCCCCGGCGGCTTCGGCGAGCGGCCCGGCGGTTCGGGCGGCCCCGAGGGGCAGAGCGGCGGACCGGGCCCGCGCTGGGACCCGACGGACCCCGCCCAGCGGCGTGCCCGCTACGCCCTGCTGAGCGGCATGTGGGCCCTCTTCTTCGCCCTCTTCACCTGGCCGTACGTGGCCCTGCTGCTCGGCGCCCCGGCCCTGTACTGGGGCATCAGCGCGCTGCGCGCCAAGCCCCGCGCCGCCTCCGACCCGGACACCCCCGCCCCGCCCGCGGAGCAGACGGGCCGCCCGCAGCGCACCGCCGCGATCAGCGGCCTGGTCACGTCGTCCCTGGCCATCCTTCTGGTCGCCGCGTCCTTCGGCGCCCAGCTGGTCTACAGCGACTACTACACCTGCCGCGAGGACGCCCTGACCAACGCGGCGGAACAGTCCTGCGAGCGCCACCTGCCGGAGCAACTGCGCCCGCTGCTGGGCTCCGAGGACTGACCCAGCCCCGCTCACTGTGAGCCCGTCCGGCGTTTGAGGACGAGGCCGTTGAGGCCGAGCTGCGGGAAGCGGGGGTCCGGGGGCGCAGCCCCCAGGGACGGGAACGGGAAGGGGCGGCGCGGGCGAAAGGCCCGTCGTCACCCCCGCACCCACCGTTCCCTCACTCCCCGCCGCGAGGCGACTCCGCGGCCCCGTCGACCGGCAGCAGGTCGTACCCCGCCCCGCCATCGTCGCCGTCGTACAACCCGAACGGCACCGCACCCTCGTCCTCCCCCGCCGCCCCGCCCACGTCCACGTCCTTCGAGTCCTTCGCGTCCCGCCTCCACCAACGCCCCACGGACGGCACCTGGACCCGGACCCGCGCCCACCGGCGCGCACCCCTGTCGGCCGCCTTCTCCGCCCCGGCCGCCTGCACCACCGCCTCCCGTGCGGCAGCGCCCCGGCACCGCCATGCCCGCGCCACCACGGCGACCGGCACCGCCACCACCGCGATCCACGCCAGCGTCGCTGCCCCGGCCTGCCACCACACCGGCCCGAACCGGGCGAGCGCGGCGCTCCCGAGCGGCCCGCCGGCGAACGCGGCCAGCAGGGCGACGAGGACCGCGCACAGCACGGCGGCCACCACGGCGGCGCCGGCGGTCCGCCGCCACGACCACGACCACGCCCCGGCCACCGAGCCCGCTCCCCGCTCACCCCGCTCACCCGGCTCTCCCGACGTGGCCGCCCGCGCCGTGAACCACCCCACCGCCGCCCCCGCCGCCAACGGCACCGCGCCGGCCGCCCAGTGCAGCGGCGTACCGGGCCCCGCGTCCGGCACCGCCGCCAGCAGCGGGAACGGCGGCAGCAGCGCTGCGGGCGCGGAGGCGGTGGGCGCCACGACGTGCCCGGTCCCGAGCAGGAAGCCGGGGCCGAGGGCGTACACCGCGGCCCACACCGCCGCGTTCGGCACCAGCGTCAGGCAGAGCAGCAGTACGGCGAACCTCCCCGACCATCCCTCCGTCAGCCGCAGGAACGCCTCCCCCGTGGCGGCCCAATGCCATACGAGTGACACCGCGAGCAGCAGCGCGCCGCCGCCGACGAGCACCGCCGCACCGGCGCCCGCGGCGCGCGTCGCGGCGCCCAGGCGCGCGTCCGGCTCCACCATCAACTCCCGCAGCTTCCGGGGCAGCACCCGCAGCGCCCGCCCCACGGGCCCGCCCGGCCGGCCGAACGCCGTCCACACACCGGCGCCCGCCGCTCCCATGGCGACCAGCGGCAGGCACACCACCGCCCACCACGACGAGGGCCGCAGCGCGCCGCCCTGCGCGTACAAGACGACGGGCCCGGCGACGGAGAGGTAGCCGAGGACGACCCCCGTCCAGGCCACGCGCGCGGAGACGGGCGGCGGCCCGGTGTCCGGGGCGCCCGCCATCCACGCCGGGCGCGCCCCGGGTCCCGCCTTGGGAGCCGCGCCCACGGCCACGCCCACACCGTCCCCGGGGTCCGTGGCGTCCCGGGCGGCGCGGTGCAGCAGCCACACCGGCAGGAGGAGGAAGAGCATCGGGGTGACGCCGACGGGCGCGGGGGTGCCGGAGAGCGTGTCGGCACGCACCAGTTCGGCCCCGTGCGCCAGCACCCACAGCGCGGCGGCGACGTGGAGGGCGCCGCCGGGCCCGCTGTCGGGGTACGGCGAACTGATCCACAGCAGCGTCACTAGCGCGGCGCACGCCGCCAGCCCCAACACCGCCGCGACCACGCCGCCGAGGAGGCCGGCGGCCAGTCCGGGCGACCGGTCCCGCCACCGGGCGCGCAACAGGGAGAGCGGGGCTGGACGAGCGGTCGTCTGCATCACGCCCGCCATGCTCCCAACGACACGCGCTTTCCCGACGTAACGGGCGAAGCTCCGTTGTGTCGCTCAATATATGTTTATGTACTTTTTCGTACGAAGGGGTGCCCTGTGACACGCAGCCTCGCAACCCCGCTGCCACCTCCCAAGGCACGCCGACGCCTGCGTGAGACCGCCGCACTGACTCAGACTCAGCTCGCGTCACGGGTGGGCGTCACCCCCCGGACGGTCCGTGCGTGGGAGAGCGGTCGCACGACTCCGCGAGGCCGGAAGCGGGAGGCTTACGCGAAGTTGCTGAAGACGCTGGCCGAGGAAGAGGCGGCACGGCAGGGCGAACAGGCACCGGAGACGAAACCGGAGCCGGAGCCGAAACAGGAGCCGGAACAGGAGCCTGAAGGGGAGCAGAAGCCGCAGCCCGAGCCCGCGCCCGTCGCGCTGACGCCCGCTCAGGCCTTCGACGCGCTCTACGCGTTCAGCGCCCCCGCCCTCGTACGGCAGACCTTCCTGCTGACCGGCCGGCGCGAGCAGGCACGCGAGTCGGTCGAGCGGGCCTTCCAGACCGCCTGGGAGCGCTGGCCCGAGGTGGCCCGCGACCGGGACCCGGTGGGCTGGGTACGGGCGACGGCGTACGAGTACGCGCTGTCGCCCTGGCAGCGGTTCCGCCCGCGCCACCGGCACCCCGAGCCGCCGCCCGCCGACCCCGGCGACCGCACCCTGCTGAACACCCTCCTCAGGCTCCCCCCGCGGCACCGCCGCACGCTCGTGCTGTACGACGGGGTGGGCCTGGACCTGCCCGAGACGGCCGCGGAGACGGAGGCGAGCACCCCGACGGCGGCGAACCGGCTGCTGCACGCCCGCGAGGCCGTCGCCGGCCGGCTCCCCGCGCTGGCCGACCCGCAGATGCTGCACCGGAGGCTGGCCGAGCTGGCGTCGAACGAGCGGCTGCGGGCGGCCGAGCCGCCGACCGTGCGCAGGGGCGGCGAACGCCGGGCGCGGTTCCGGACCCGGGCGGCGATCGCGTTCACGGTCGCCCTCATCGGGACCACGGCCCTGACCCTGCGCACCGCGCCCACGCACTACGAACCGCCCGTGTCCCCCGGGCAGGCGGTGCGCGGCGTGCCGCAGCGGGTGGCCCCGGGGTCGCTGTCGGACCAGGAGCTGGAGCTGCGGCAGAAGCTGCGGGAGCAGTTGCAGGACGGGCCGGAACGGCTCAGCCCGAGCCTCGGATGAGGCGGGCCCGGCCCCCCGGAACGCCGAGTGGCCCGCTCCCTGCGGACAGGGGGCGGGCCACTCGGTGCGGAACTGGTGGAGCAGGCGCTCGACCGATGCGGCGGTGTCAGCCGGCCAGGATGGCGCGGGCGAGCTTCGCCGTCTCGGTGGGCGTCTTGCCGACCTTGACGCCGGCGGCCTCCAGGGCCTCCTTCTTCGCCTGGGCGGTGCCGGACGAACCGGAGACGATGGCGCCGGCGTGGCCCATGGTCTTGCCCTCGGGCGCGGTGAAGCCCGCGACGTAGCCGACGACCGGCTTGGTCACGTTCTTCGCGATGTACTCGGCCGCACGCTCCTCGGCGTCGCCGCCGATCTCGCCGATCATCACGATCAGGTCGGTCTCGGGGTCGGCCTCGAACGCGGCGAGCGCGTCGATGTGCGTGGTGCCGATGATCGGGTCGCCACCGATGCCGACGGCGGTCGAGAAGCCGATGTCCCGCAGCTCGTACATCATCTGGTACGTCAGCGTGCCGGACTTCGAGACCAGGCCGATGCGGCCCGGCTTGGTGATGTCGCCCGGGATGATGCCGACGTTGGACTGGCCCGGGGTGATGATGCCGGGGCAGTTCGGGCCGATGATCCGGGTCTTGTTGCCCTTCTTGCCGGCGTACGACCAGAAGGCGGCCGAGTCGTGCACGGCGATGCCCTCGGTGATGACGACGGCCAGCGGGATCTCGGCGTCGATGGCCTCGACGACGGCGTCCTTGGTGAACTTCTCCGGCACGAAGATGACGGAGACGTTGGCGCCGGTCTTCTCGATGGCCTCCTTGACGGTGCCGAAGACCGGTACCTCGGTGCCGTCGAAGTCCACGGTGGTGCCCGCCTTGCGCGGGTTCACGCCGCCCACGACCTCGGTGCCGTCACCCAGCATGAGCTTGGTGTGCTTCATGCCGGTGGCGCCGGTCATGCCCTGGACGATGACCTTGCTGTCCTTGTTGAGCCAGATAGCCATGGTGTGTTGGTGTCCTCGTCCTGAGTGCTTACTTGGCGGCGGCGTGAGCCAGCTCGGCGGCCTTGTCGGCCGCGCCGTCCATGGTGTCGACGCGCTGGACCAGCGGGTGGTTGGCGTCGGTGAGGATCTTGCGGCCCAGCTCGGCGTTGTTGCCGTCGAGGCGGACGACGAGCGGCTTCTCGACCTTCTCGCCGCGGTCCTCCAGGAGCTTCAGCGCCTGGACGATGCCGTTGGCGACCTCGTCGCAGGCGGTGATGCCGCCGAAGACGTTGACGAACACGGAGCGGACGTCCGGGTCGCCGAGGATGATCTCCAGGCCGTTCGCCATGACCTGGGCGGAGGCACCGCCACCGATGTCCAGGAAGTTGGCGGGCTTGACGTTGCCGTGCGCCTCACCGGCGTACGCGACGACGTCCAGGGTGCTCATGACGAGACCCGCGCCGTTGCCGATGATGCCGACCTCGCCGTCGAGCTTGACGTAGTTGAGGTTCTTCTCCTTGGCGGCGGCCTCGAGCGGGTTGGCCGCGGCCTTGTCGTGGAGGGCCTCGAAGTCGGGGTGACGGAACTCGGCGTTGTCGTCCAGCGACACCTTGCCGTCGAGGGCGATGACGTCACCGGAGACGACCTTGGCCAGCGGGTTGACCTCGACCAGGAGGGCGTCCTCCTTGATGAAGGTGTCCCACAGCTTGACCAGGATGTCGGCGACCTTGTCGGCGACCTCGGCCGGGAACTTCGCGGCCTCGACGATCTCGCGCGCCTTCTCGGGCGTCACGCCGTCGATCGCGTCGATCGGGGTCTTGGCGACGGCCTCCGGACGGGTGGCGGCCACCTCCTCGATCTCCATGCCGCCCTCGACGGAGGCGATGGAGAGGAAGGTGCGGTTGGCACGGTCGAGGAGGAAGGAGACGTAGTACTCCTCGACGATCTCGGGGGCGGTCTCGGCGATCATCACCTTGTGGACCGTGTGGCCCTTGATGTCCATGCCGAGGATGTCCGTCGCGCGGGCGACGGCCTCGTCCGCCGAGGCGGCCAGCTTCACGCCACCGGCCTTGCCACGACCACCGACCTTCACCTGCGCCTTGACGACGGACTTGCCGCCCAGACGCTCAGTGATCTCGCGCGCCGCCTCAGGCGTGTCGATGACTTCACCGGCCAGCACCGGTACATCGTGCTTGGCGAAGAGGTCCCTCGCCTGGTACTCGAACAGGTCCACGCGCTTCCGTCCCTATCAGTGATCTCGCGGTTCGTTGGATGCGTGGGCGTGCCGCGAGGGCAACGTGACGTCCGCTGTGAGTCACAAGGGGGGCGCACACGGTGTCCGAGCGCGCGGCATGTCCGTCTCGCAGGTTATCGCCGCTTGCGGGGGGTCTCTAAATCGTGGGTCACACCTGAGCGGTGATGCCTGTCACATGATGCCGCGCTCACTGGCACCCGGTGCCGGGTGTGAGCCGGGGCCGGGGGCGCTCCGCGCACCGCTGAAGGGCCTCACCGGGCTGGGGTTGACCCGGTGAGGCCCGTGGGCTCCCCGGCGGCCGCACGGGTGCGGTACGCCGGGGCGCGGGCGGGGCCGGTCCCCACCCCAATGGGGACCGGCCCGCCCGGACCGCGGGGTTCGGCCGGACGGAGGCCGACGGCTTTCGGCCGTCCGGGGCCTGCGCCCCGCGGGGTCCGTGCCTGCCGCGGGGACCGGGGCCACGGGATGCCGGTGCCCGGTCCCGTGCGCGGGACACCGGCCGGGGTGCCCGGTGCGCCGGACGGGAGCGCCGGGACGGGAGCGCTCGACCGTGGGAGCCGGGCGCGGGGCGTCCGACCGTGGGTACCGGACGCGCGGGGCGTCCGAACGGTGAGCGGGTGTCTCGGCCCGGCCGGCAGCCCGGCGGCTGCGACTGCGGCTGTGTGGGGGCTGCGGCGGCCGAGGGCGGCTGGTGGCGGTGCGCGGCAGGAGTGCGCCGGCCGCTCAGGCAGGCGAGACGGGGATGTCCCGGTACGGCTCGCGGACCCCGGCCGCGTCGGCCCGCTCGGGAGCGCCGGGGACGAGCCGGAACGTGAGCCGGTGCTGCGGGGCGACCGCATGGGTGTCCCCGTGGCGCGGCGTGCCCTGGTCGGCGCCGGACGCGGTGCCGAGCGCTCCGTCGGGGTCGCCGGTGGGCGCGGGGTGGGCGGGGGCGTACTCGGCGGGCGCGGTACCGGCCCGCTGAGTGCGGGTGTGCGCGGCGGGTGCCGGTCCGGCTCCGGGGCCGGGCCCGTATCCGACGACGCGTGCCGGGCTTGCGGCGCCCTCGGCGACTCGGGCGTCGGCGGCCTCGGACGGGTCCGCGGTGCGGGAGGCGTCCGCCTCGGTCGGCGCGGGCTCGGCCCGCGGGTGGGGGACGGCCGAGGGGGAACGACCGGAAAGGTCGCTCGGGTCGGTCAGGCCCGGCAGTACGTCGGTCAGCCCCGGGACGTCGGTGAGGTCCGGCACGTCGGCCGGGTCCGGCACGCCGGCCGGGTCGGACGGCTCCGACGGGTCCTTCGGATCGGACGGGCCGGGCGCACCGGGGAGCGCGACTGCCTCGGCCACCGTCGCCACCGCGTCACCGACCGGTCGCACCACCTGGTCCTTCACGGTCCTGACGACGTCCTCGGTGACGGGACGGAGGTCCGCAAGCAACGCGCCGGAGCCCGGCCCCGACACCGCTCCGGCGTCCTGGACGGGTGGTCCCGCGTCCAGCGGGCTCCGTGGCCGCACGGAGACGTCGAGGACCCGGCCGACCGCGTCCGTCGAAGTCCCCGGCCCTTCCCCTTCGTCGGCCGCCTGGGCCCGCCCTCCGCAGAGCAGACCGAGGACGAACAACCCGCCCACCAGCAGTGCCGCGTGCAGCGCACGCCGCCCGGCCGCCGTACGCAGGACGCGCAGAGCGGCACCGGGCAGGACTGCTGACCAGATCAAGAGGGGGAGGTTCCTCCCGTGCGGCGGAACGGGCCGCGCGCCGAACAACGCATCGACACGCCGCGCGATACTCGCACGTAGGTCCGGAGGTTGCGCAAGCCCGGTTCGGCCGATGGCCCGTCATATCCGTTTTGCCCCGGGGGAAACGGATCACCTCGGATCGACAAGTCGTCACCCGGCGTCCGGTATCGGCAGGGGGCGTCTCTCGATCGCCGCCGCCATCACCTCCGGGAAGAGGTCGGGCGTGCACGCGAAGGCCGGTGCGCCGAGCGCCGCGAGGGCCGCCGCGTGTTCCCGGTCGTACGAGGGCGTCCCCTCGTCGGACAGGGCCAGCAGCGTCACGAACCGCACCCCGGCCGCCTGCATCGCCGCGACCCGCTTGAGCATCTCGTCGCGTATGCCTCCCTCGTAGAGGTCGCTGATCAGCACGACCACCGTCTCCGCCGGCCGGGTGATCCGCGACTGGCAGTACGCCAGCGCGCGGTTGATGTCAGTGCCGCCGCCCAGGCGCGTGCCGAAGAGCACGTCGACCGGGTCGTCGAGCTGGTCGGTGAGGTCGACGACCGACGTGTCGAAGACGACGAGCCGGGTGTCCAGCGAGCGCATGGACGCCAGCACCCCGCCGAACACGGACGCGTACACGACGGACGCCGCCATCGAACCGGACTGGTCGACGCAGAGGACGACCTCCTTCTTCACCGAACGGGACGCCCGCCCGTAGCCGACGAGCCGCTCCGGCACGATCGTGCGGTACTCCGGCAGGTAGTGCTTGAGGTTGGCCGCGATCGTGCGGTTCCAGTCGATGTCGTGGTGGCGGGGCCGGCCGGTGCGGGCGCTGCGGTCCAGCGCGCCGGTCAGGGCGGCACGGGTGCGGGTGGCGAGTCGCCTCTCCAGGTCGTCGACGACCTTGCGCACGACGGTCCGGGCCGTCTCCTTCGTCGTGTCCGGCATCGCCTTGTGCAGGGACAGCAGGGTGCCGACGAGGTGCACGTCGGCCTCCACGGCCTCGAGCATCTCCGGCTCCAGCAGCAGGGTGGCGAGCCCGAGCCGGTCGATCGCGTCCCGCTGCATGACCTGGACGACGGAGGAGGGGAAGTAGGTCCGGATGTCCCCCAGCCAGCGGGCCACGGCCGGTGCGGACGCCCCGAGCCCCGCCGTGCGGTCCCGGCCCGCCCGCGGGGTGTCCTCCTTTCCGTAGAGCGAGGTGAGTGCCCCGTCCATCGCGGCGTCCCGTCCGGAGAGCGCGTGGCCGGTGCCGTCGGCCGGGTCACCGCCGAGTACGAGGCGCCACCGTCGCAGACGTTCCTGTGCCGCGCCGGCGCCCACCGGCTCGGTCGCCGAGAGGCGTTCCGTCATGCGGCCGGTCAGGTGTCCACTCGTGTGTCCGGCCGCGTCTCCCGTCGCGTGGCCCGTCATGTGTCCGCCCCCACCAGGTCGTTGTCGTCCGGCGCCGGGTCCCGGCCCAGCAGCAGCCGGACCACCGGCAGCACCGCGTCGGCCCGCTCGGTGTCGAGGCCGGCCGCGAAGCCCGGTATGCCGGAACCGGCCGTCGTCACGCTCCCCCGTGCCTCCGGTCCGCGTCGGACCAGCTCGCCGAGGCTGCGGCGCACTCCCGGCTCGAATCCGGAGAAGGTACGGCGCAGCAGGGGCAGTACGTCCGTGAACGCGTCCGCCGGTACGCCGGTGAGCCAGGCGTCGACCAGGGCCAGCAACCGGTCGTCGTGCAGGAGGAGCATGCCGCCACCCGAGCCGCCGCCGACGAAGCCCTCGATCCAGGCCGCCGCGTCCGCCGGTGGCGTCCCCCGGGACAGCACCAGGCCCATGAGCCGTGCCGCCTCGTCCGGTGCCAGCTCGCCGTCGTCCAGCAGGAGCCGTACGGCACGCCCGCGGACGGTGCCGGGCACGGTGTCCCGCGCGGAGAGGGTCCGCAGCACCGCCCGCCAGCGGGACCCGAGGTCGCCGCGGCCCGGCGCGGGGGCGTCGCCGAGCAGACCGACGGCTGTGTGCACGGCGTCCACGTGGCCGCGCATCTCCTCGGCCGCGTCGGCGTCCAGGGCTGCGCAGGCCGCGGGCAGGCCGACGAAGACGCGCTCGGCGAGGCCCGCGGCGACCTCGGCCAGGGCGCCGGTGTCCGTGCCGCGCACGTCGCCGTAGCGCAGGGAGCGGACGAGAGCGGGCAGGGCCTGGGCGAGGTGGCCGACGTCCGTGTCGAGCGCGGCCCGGTCGGCGAGTATCCGCATCACCGGCGCGAGCGCGTCCGGCAGTTCGGCCAGCAGACAGCGTTCGGCGAGCGCGGTGACCTCGGCGAGGCCCTGCGCGGTGAGGGCGTCCGCCTCGGCCCTGGCGGTCGCGGCGGACAGCACGGTCGTGCCCCACACCCCGGCCTCGGCGACCCGCACCGACAGCTCCGGCTCCCACCGCAGCCGCCATGTCTCCCGGAACGTGCCCGTACTGCGCGAGGCGACCGGCTCGCCCCAGCCGACGCCGAGCAGTCGCAGCCGGTGCAGCAGTGTGCTGCGTCCGGCGTCGGTCTCCTTGCGCAGGTCCAGCTCCAGCTCCCGCTCCCCCGGCTCGGGCCTGAGCCGCAGCCGTCGCTGGGCCCGCGTCAGGTCCCGCTGCAACGGCACCGCGGGCGCCCCCGCCGGCACCTCCCCCAGCACGTCCCCGACCACCAGACGGTCGTGCACCAGCGCCAGCGGCACGTCCGAGCCGTCGCACATCACCGCCCGCACTGCCTCGGTCGTCTCGCTCAGCCCGGGCAGCGGGCGTCCACGGACCACCGAGAGCGTCTCGGCCAGCCGCGTCGCCTCGATGACGTGTGCCGGGGAGACGGTCCTGTCCTCCCCCCGCAGCAGTCCGGCCACCCTGGTCAGCCATCGCTCGACGGGCCGGTCGGCAGCGGCGAACAGATGCCCGTACCAGCCCGGCGACTCGATGCCCGCCCCGTAACCACCGGCCCGGGACAGTCTGCGGTGGGTCCAGGGCACCCAGGTCATCTCCACCTTGGTCCTGGGCAGCCCCTTCAGCAGGGCCCGGTCGGCGGCGACGGTCGCCCCGCGCCGCAGCGCGGGCACGTGCCACGCCCCGCACACCACGGCCACCCCCTGGGCGAACTCCCGCCGCGCCGCCCGGACCTGGAGCCGCATGTGGGCCTCCCGCACGAGGTCCCGCGCCTCGGCAGCGTCCCGAGCGCCGTCCTCCCCTTCGCCCGCCTCACCCGCGTCGGTCTCGCGCAGCGCCGTCATCGCCTCCTCCACCGCGGTGAACGGCGCGAGCACGTCACCCTCCCCCGGGCTCCGGTGCTCGATCACGTCCTCCCACCAGCGCTCGGGGTCGTCGTGTCCGGCGGCCGCGGCGAGGGCGGCGAGCGGATCACCCCGGACGTCGGAGGCCACGGTGCCGGGCCGGTCGCCCGGGTTCCGGTCGCCCGGGTCCCCGCCGTCCGCCCGGTCGTCCGCCGCCCGCCACGCCAGCGTGTGCGTGGCGGGGAGGTCGATGAAGCGGGCCGGGACGTCGTGTTCCAGGGCCCAGCGGACGGCCACCCACTCCGGGGAGAACTCGGCCAGCGGCCAGAACGCCGAGTGGCCGGGCTCGTCCACGGCGTGGGCGAGGAGCGCGACCGGCGGCCGCATGCCCTCGTCGGCGGCCAGCGGGATCAGGGCGTCGGCCTCCGGCGGCCCCTCGACCAGCACCACCCCCGGCCGCACCGCGTCCAGCGCCGCCCGTACCGCCCGGGCCGACCCCGGCCCGTGGTGGCGTACGCCGAGCAGCAGCGGCCGGCCACCGGGCCCCCCGGCACCGCGCGGCCCGCCGGATCCGCCGCTCCCGGCCCGGTCAGCGCCCGTCACACCGTCCCCCTCGCCCGCGGGTCCAGCTCGAGTCCCCGTCGTCACCCGTCGCACCGGTCACCGCCGTACCCGCCCCTCCTCGGCTCGTCCGCATCCCCGCGCCGTTCACGCGGTCACCTCCCGGCAGGCCCGGTAGAAGTCCTGCCAGCCGTCCCGCTCGCGCACGACCGTCTCGAGGTACTCCTGCCAGACGACGCGGTCGGTGCCCGGGTCGCGGACGACCGCGCCGAGGACGCCCGCGGCGACGTCGCCGGGCCGCAGCACCCCGTCGCCGAAGTGGGCGGACAGCGCGAGACCACCGGTGACGACGGAGATGGCCTCGGCCGTGGACAGCGTGCCGCTGGGCGACTTGACCTTCGTACGGCCGTCGCTCGTCAGCCCGTCCCGCAGCTCGCGGAAGACGGTGACGACCCGTCGGATCTCGTCGGTGCCGTCGGGCGCCGACGGCAGGTCGAGGGAGCGGCCGATCTGGTCGACGCGGCGGGTGACGATGTCGACCTCGGCCTCGGCGCTCGCCGGCAGCGGCAGCACGACCGTGTTGAAGCGGCGGCGCAGGGCGCTGGACAGGTCGTTGACCCCGCGGTCGCGGTCGTTGGCGGTGGCGATCAGGTTGAAGCCGCGCACCGCCTGCACCTCCTGGCCCAGCTCCGGTATCGGCAGGGTCTTCTCCGACAGGATCGTGATCAGGGAGTCCTGCACGTCGGCCGGGATGCGGGTCAGCTCCTCGACCCGGGCGGTCGTGCCCTCCGTCATCGCCCGCATGACCGGGCTGGGCACCAGGGCGTCCCGGCTGGGGCCGTGGGCGAGGAGCCGCGCGTAGTTCCAGCCGTAGCGGATCGCCTCCTCGGGGGTGCCGGCCGTACCCTGCACGAGCAGGGTCGAGTCGCCGCTGACGGCCGCGGCGAGGTGCTCGGAGACCCAGGTCTTCGCGGTGCCGGGCACGCCGAGCAGGAGCAGGGCCCGGTCGGTGGCGAGCGTGCTGACGGCGACCTCGACGATGCGCCTCGGGCCCACGTACTTCGGGGTGATCACCGTGCCGTCGGACAGGGTGCCGCCGAGCAGGTAGGTGGCGACGGCCCACGGCGACAGCTTCCAGCGGGCCGGACGCGGACGGTCGTCCAGCGCGGCCAGCGCGGCCAGTTCGGCCGTGAACGCGTGCTCGGCGTGCGGCCGCAGCACCTGCCGCGGCGCTTGTGCCCCGGACGTCCGCTCCACGAATGCGGGCATGGCCGATTCCCCCTCCAGCTAGGCCGGTCCGATCTGTCATCCACGGTGCACCACGCCACTGACAATCGCGCTGACCTGCACAGATGCTCTCGCTCGGGCCATTGTCAGTGGGGGGACCTACCTTCGATGGCATGGCTCGGCAGCGGGTCCGGGGTGGGGAGTTCGACGAGGGACGGGGTGGGGCTGTGCAAGAGCCGGGCGGGGCGGGCGTGGTGCCGGAGGGGGAGGCGCCGGACCGGGCGCGACGGGCGGTCTCCGGACGGAGCGAGCCCGCGGCCGCGGGGCCAGCGGGCCCGTCCGCCTCCGCCTCCGCGCCCGCCGATCCCGAGGCGGCACGGCGCCGGGCGGAGCGGCGGGCCGAGCGGATCACCGCGGGCGCGACGGAGCTGGAGCAGCGGCTCGCGGACCTCCTGCGCGCCGGTCTGGCCGGCGCCGAGCGGACGGGACACGGGCTGTGGGAGGAGACGGCGGCCCGCATGGTCGACGCCCAGGCGCCGGGACTGGCCTCGCGCGTGCGGGAGCTGGGCGCCATACCCTCCTCGGGCCCCGGCTGGCCGGTGCGGCTGCTCGAGGAGTGTGCTCTGCTCCATCTGCTCGACCGGGGCTGGCTGCACCGTGAGCGGCTGCCGGACGGCCTGGCGGCGACGGTCCGTTCACGCGTGGGTCTGACCACGTCCGCGGACGGCCCGCCGGTGCGGGACCACTGGCTGGTCCTCGCCCAGTACGACACCGTGGACGCCCGGCTGACGACCCGTCGCGTCTGGTTGTACGGCGCGGAGACGGACCGCACGGTGCTGCTCCTCTCCTACGGCGCCGCGGGCCGGTCGCCTGAGCCGACGCTGCCGGTGGGGCTGGCCCTGGAGGCGGAGGTCTCCGCGTATCCGGACACCGGTCGGCAACGAGTCTCCCTCGGCCGGAGGTTCGCGCCGCCCGGGCCCACGCGGACGCGCCCGAGCGGGGTGACGACGTCACAGGCGGCCGTCCGGTACGGCGAGGCCCTGCGCGACGACCCGTGGCTGGACTCGGTGCCGGTGGCCCTGGAGCGGGTCGTCCCCGTTACGGACGGCGCCGGGTGGCAACTGGCGGACGCCGACGAGGACTCGGCGCTGCCGCTCGCCCGGTCCACCGGTAGCCAACCGGGCCTGTGGCGGCTGGTCGCGCTGTCGGGTGGTGCACCCGTCACGGTCTTCGGCGAGTGCGGTCACCGCGGCTTCACGCCGCTGACGGCCTGGCCGGCCGGACCGGGCGCGGCGGTGCCGCTGTGCTGACCCGACCCATGGCACTGGAACCGGAGGGGAACGACATGACCAGGACACCCGCTCCCACGGCCACGACCGCACCGACACCGACACCGACACCGACACCGATGCTGACGCCGACCACCACCTCCGGGCCGCCCGTCGCCCCAGCGGTCTCCCCACCGGCCGACGAGCCCGCGACCCTCACGGCCGCCCATGCAGACACCGGTCTCCGGGCCGAGCCCGGGAGCGCGGCGGACACCGTGGCCGAGGCCACAGCGGACACCACGCCCGAGACCGCCGCCCGGACGACCGCCATCACCGACGCCGGGCCCGCACCCGGCCCTGCGACCACCGAAACGGCAGGCCCCACCGCGCCCGACACGGACACCGGTCTCCCTCCCAGGTCCGGCCCCGGTTCAGCTCCGACGCCGTCCGTGGCACCCACGGCTTCGGCCCACCCCGAGGCCGCTGGACCGGAGGCGGCGGCCGACGGGCAGTCGGCGGCAGGCGGTCCGTCGGGGCCCGCGTCCGCTTCCGGGCCCGGTGTCTGGGAGGAGCTGGTCACCTCGGCGCTGCTGGGTACGGACCGGCGTACGCCACCGGGTGGCGAGCGCGGGCCGGGAGCCGCGGCCGCCTTGCTGGACGCGGCCGCGGCGGAGACCGTGCGCCGCCGCGCGGGCCTGCGACCGGCCCGCGCGGCCCGGCGCCCCGACCCCGCCCCGGAGGACCCCCGGCCCCCGCTGCCGGAGGCGGCCGCCCGTCGGCTCGCGACGTTGCTCACCGACCGCTCCGGCACGGCGGGCGGCGGCCGCAGAGGCAGCGCGCCCGATCTGATGGAGCTGCTGCCCCAGTGGCTGGCGACGGCGAACGCCCGGGGTTTCGCGGCGCCCCCCGAGGCGCTTCCGGCGCTCCTGGACGCGGCGCGGGGGCGTACGGACCTGCGGCCGGCGGTGCTGACCTTCGCGGGCCCCCGGGCCCGGTGGCTGGCCCGGCTGAATCCGGACTGGCGGTTCGCCCTGCGCGCGGCGCCCGGCGGAGGGACCGCACCGCCGGGGGCCGATGCCGCGGAGCGGGCGCGGAGGCTCTGGGACGAGGGCCTGTTCGCCGAACGCGTCGCTCTCCTGGCGTCCCTGCGCGCCCGCGACCCGGCCGGCGCACGCGAGTTGCTGGCGTCGACCTGGGCGACGGAACGGGCCGAGGACCGGCTGATGTTCCTCGACTCGCTGCGGACGGGGCTGGCGGCGGCGGACGAGCCGTTCCTGGAGCAGGCACTGGCCGATCGCAGCCGCAACGTACGGGCCACCGCGGCGGAGTTGCTGTCGACGCTGCCGCACTCGGCACTGGCCGCGCGGATGTCGGCGCGGGCCGCGACGTGCGTGTCCCTCGACCGCACCCGCACCCCGCCGGCGATCGTCGTCGAGGCACCCCACGAGTGCGACACGGGCATGGAGCGGGACGGCGTGGTGGCCAAGCCGCCCGCCGGGCGTGGGGAACGGTCCTGGTGGTTCGGCCAGTTGGTGGAGGCGGCCCCACTGGCCACCTGGCCGGCCCGGCTCGCGGGCCGTACGGCCGAGGAGATCGTCGCCCTGCCGGTGTCGGACGGCTGGCAGAGCGAGCTGCACGCGGCGTGGTGCCGCGCGGCCGTACGACAGCGCGACGGCGTGTGGGCGCGGGCGCTGCTGGGCGCGCCCACGGCGCCCGAGGCCGGCGGTCCCGGCGCGGTGTCCCTGGCCGAACGGGCCAAGCTGCTCGGCACGCTGGGCGCCGGTGAACGCGCCGAGTGGGTCGCCGGGTTCATCGGGACGCACGGGCTGTCCGAGGCGTTCCAGCTGCTCGGCATGTGCGGGGTGCCGTGGGCCACGCCGCTCGGCCGGGCGGTGGTCGACGCGCTCGACATCGCCCGGGACGCCGGGAGTTACCCGTGGAGCTTCAGCGGCGTCATGGGCCTGGCCGAGCGCTGCCTCGACCCCTCGGAGGCGGGCCGCCTCGACGGCCTGCTGGCGACACCGGACGAGCCGGAGGACGCGTCGCCGGGGGCCGGGGGGTACTGGGCGGAGGCGTTCCAGCGGCTCGTCACGACCTTGCGTCTGCGGGCGGCGATGACCGAGGAACTCCGGACGGGGCCGTGAGGTACCACCCCGTGCCGCCCCGCCGCCCGCGCACCCGACGGTCCGAGGCGTGCCGGGGGCCGGGGCGAGGCCCGCGCCGTCGGAACGGGATGCGCCCAAGGCCGGACGGCCGGACTGGACGGCTGAGGCCGGACAACCGGACTGGACGGCTGAGGCCGGACGGCCAGGGATTACGCCCCCGCGGGCTCCCGCACGTTCTCGCGGACCCATTCCACGATGGACGCCGTGGTCGCGCCGGGCGTGAAGATCTCCGCGACGCCCTTCTCCTTCAGCGGGGCGATGTCCGCCTCGGGGATGATCCCGCCGCCGAAGACCAGGATGTCCGCGGCGTCCCGCTCCCGGAGCAGCTCGATCACCGCGGCGAAGAGCGTGTTGTGCGCACCGGAGAGGATGGACAGACCGATCGCGTCGGCGTCCTCCTGGATCGCGGTGTCGACGATCTGCTCGGGCGTCTGGTGGAGGCCGGTGTAGATGACCTCCATACCGGCGTCACGCAGGGCCCGCGCGATCACCTTGGCCCCGCGATCGTGGCCGTCGAGCCCCGGCTTGGCCACCACCACGCGGATCGGACCGGCTGCCACACCCATCACTGCCTCCATGAAGCGACTACATCCATCCGTACCGACAAGTACCGCACACTTCACGTCCTCGCGGCGTGGATCCCCGCACCACGGTGTCCGGGGGAAGTGAACGAACGTTATCGCCAGCATCCCGCAACCGGCAGTTTCGCGGTGGATACAGAGGGGGAAATCACACGGTGGGACACGTTCGCCGCGCACCGCTCAGGGCGCGGCGGCACACGCGTACGGAGAGCCGCAGCGAGGGCGGCGCGGACCGGCAGCGGGCCTCGTCGCCGTTTCACCGACACCACAGGCCACATACGGCCCACCGGGCTCTGATACGGCATGCCGGGACACGGGTAGGCATAAACCTCGCAAACAGCACCAGTCACTGGTGTCACGGCGCTCCACGAGGGCACACGGGGGACAGAGGCGTCCCTGCGCGTGCCGACAGGAGGTCGGCCCATGAAGGTCACCACGGCAGCACTGCCCCTTCTCCCGCTCTTCCAGCGTCTTCTGCCCGGACTCCCCGGTCTTCCAGGACTCCCCGCGGTCCCGGGACTGCCGGACCTGGCGGGTCTTCCCGGCAGGCTGACCGGGCTTTCACTGACTCTCCTGAAGGCAAGCGCCCTGGAGGCCGCGATCCTCGCCGGGCACCTCCTCCTCTACCCCTCGGGGATCATCCAGGAGCGGCGCCCGGTCCAGACCCTCCGGCCGGCGGACGCCCAGGATCCGCAGCCGTCCCCTCCGCCCCCCAGGCTCCCGGCCCCGGTCAGCCCCCCGGTCGTGCTGCTGCACGGCTTCATCGACAACCGCTCGGTCTTCCTGCTGCTGCGCCGCAGCCTGGCCCAGCACGGCAGGCACGAGATCGAGTCGCTGAACTACTCCCCGCTGACCTGTGACATCCGCACCGCGGCCGAGCTGCTCGGCCGGCACATCGAGGAGATCTGCGAGCGGACGGGCAGCGAACGGGTCGACGTCGTCGGGCACAGCCTCGGCGGGCTGATCGCGCGCTACTACGTGCAGCGCCTCGGCGGGGACCTGCGCGTCCGCACCCTGGTGACGCTCGGCACCCCGCACGCCGGCACCAAGGTGGTACCGCTGGCGAACGCGCACCCGATCGTGCGCCAGATGCGCCCCGGATCGGCGGTGATCGAGGAGCTGACCCACCCGGCGCCCGGCTGCCGCACGCGGTTCGTCAGCTTCTGGAGCGACCTGGACCGCGTGATGGACCCGCTGGAGACGGCCTGCCTCGACCACCCCGACCTGACCGTGCAGAACATACGGGTGAGCGGCATCGGCCACCTCGCGCTGCCCGTACACCCCACCGTGGCCACCGGGATCCGGCAGGCACTCGACAGCGCCGGACCGGAGACAAACGGAGAGACTGGCACGGAAACGGGCAAACGTTCCGGCGGGCTGACCGTGGCCTGAGACCGAAGCAACCCGTTCGGACTCGAACAATTCTCGAACACAAAGCCAAACTCGTGCCCGCCGTCCCCCAAAACACGGCCGATTGCCCGTTTCCTTCGCTCGTGAAACCTGACGAAGATTGTCGTGCCCGTATACCGCCGGGTACAGTCGCCGCACTGCTCTGGCAGCCCCTGTTGTCGAGGCGAAAGAGAAGTTGGTGAACGACCGTCACCCGTCGGGGACAAGGACCACCCCGGCTCCGGCTTCCGACGCCGATCCGGCGCAGTACGCGTCGTACGGCACGGGGGAGGCCCAGTACGGCGACCTCACCACGTTCGGCGGCTACGCCTCCACCGGTTTTTCCACCGGCACCGCCGACACCTCGGCCTTCGACGCGGACCCCCTCTTCGGCAGCATGCCGGGCCACTACACCGGCGCCCACGAGGCGACGGGCTCCTACGACGCCACCCAGTGGTCCACCGGCGGCGAGCAGGCCCCGCACTACGACGCGTACGCGGCCCAGCACCACGCCGCCTACGACACCGGCGCCTACGACACGACGGCGTGGACGGCCGGATACCAGCAGAACGGCTCCGTACCGCCGCAGGGCACGAGCGCCGAGGCCACCGGTCAGTGGGACACCGGCGCATGGAGCCTTCCGGACCAGTCCGGCGCTCCCGCCGACGCGACCCAGCAGTGGGACTGGGGCACGCAGACCTTCGACACCGGCACCTTCGACACCGGCACCTTCGCCACCGGGGCCTTCGACACCGGCGCCTACGAGACGAACACCTTCGCGACCGGCACCTTCTACACCGGCGCGTTCGCGGGCGGCCCCGTGGACACCGGCGCCTACGACGCCACGCAGTGGAACACGGACGGCACGGTCACCGGCGCGGCCGAGGATCCGGCCCGGCCGGTCGGGCACCCCGCCCCGGACGACGCCGCCCCGGACACCGCACCCGTCACTGAGGGCACCGAACCCGCCTCGTACGACGGCGAGTTGGCCGCCACCGGCGAACTCCCCACCGTGACCGCCCTGCTGGACGACCAGGAAGAGGTCACGCCGGCCGCGCGGATCCCGGCTGCCCGCACCGGCGCCCGCGCCGGGGCGCGTTCCCGTCGCCGCCAGCCCGCCAAGCGCTCCGCGCTGCTGACCATCGCCGTGCCGTCGGCCTGCGTGATGAGCGTCGCCGGTATCGCGGCCGCCTCCGTCGGCAGCCTGAGCGGCGACGAGGGCACGGACACCGCGGCCTCCGCACCGGACCCGGGCAACGCGAAGGCCGCTCCGGTGAAGCCGTCCGCCGCCAACAACAAGCTGGACACCCAGCTCACCAGCCTGGCGGCCGGGGCCGACGACTTCGCCGACCGGGCCAGCCGGACCCAGGAGCGCATCGACCTCAAGGCCCAGCAGGCCGCCGAGAAGAGGCGGGCGGCGGAGGAGGCGGCCCGCAAGGAGCGGCTGCGCCCCAAGTTCGCGCTCCCGGTGGAACAGCACGGCCTCAGCGCCTACTACGGGCAGGCCGGCATCAACTGGATGTCCGTCCACACCGGCATCGACTTCCCCGTGTCGTACGGGACGAAGGTGATGGCGGCGACCGACGGCACCGTGCGGACGCAGTACAACAGCGCGTACGGCAACATGATGATCGTGACCGCGAAGGACGGCACGGAGACGTGGTACTGCCACCTCTCCAGCTACCAGGTCCCCTCCGGTACGACCGTGAAGGCGGGCGACGCGATCGCGTTCTCCGGCAACTCGGGCAACTCAACCGGTCCGCACCTGCACTTCGAGGTGCGCCCCGCGGGCGGTTCGTCGATCGACCCGCTGCCGTGGCTGCGCAGCCACGGCATCAACCCGACCTGACGCCGTAACGTCTCGGCAGACCGCCGACGCGGCCACCACGGTCGGCCCGGGCGGAGGCCCGGGCCCTCACCGCACCGCCCCGGACCCCACCCTCAGAGCTTCTCCACCGGCGCGTACCGCAGCAGCAGCCGCTTCGGCTTGGTGTCCCCGAAGTCGATCGTCGCCTCGGCGTTCGACCCGGTGCCCTTGACCCCGACCACCGTGCCGAGCCCGAACTGGTCGTGGGTGACGCGGTCGCCGACCGCCAGCGAGACCGTCGGCTGCTCGGCACCTGCCGATCTGCGGGTGGCGAAGCCGGACGCGCCCGACGCCGACGAGCGGGAACGGGACGAGGACAGCGAGGCCGCCACTCCCGAGACCGGTGCGGAGGGCGCGGGGCCGTTCGCCCCGGTCCGCTTCCACTCCAGGTGCGGGGCCGGGATCTCCTCCAGGAACCGGGAGGGCGGGTTGTACGACGGCTGGCCCCAGGCGCTGCGCAGCGTCGACCGGGTCAGGTAGAGCCGCTCGCGGGCGCGCGTGATGCCGACGTAGGCGAGGCGCCGCTCCTCCTCCAGCTCCTTGGCCTGGCCGAGAGCACGCATGTGCGGGAACACGCCGTCCTCCATGCCGGTGAGGAAGACGACCGGGAATTCCAGGCCCTTGGCGGTGTGCAGGGTCATGAGGGTGACGACGCCGTCGCCGTCCTCCTCGTCCGGGATCTGGTCGGAGTCCGCGACGAGCGCGACCTTCTCCAGGAAGTCCGCCAGCGTCCCGGCCTCCTCGCCCTCGGCCCGCTCCTGCTCGAACTCCAGGGCGACGGCCGCGAGTTCCTGGAGGTTCTCGATGCGGGTCTCGTCCTGCGGGTCGGTGGACGCCTGCAACTCCGCCAGGTACCCGGTGCGTTCGAGGATCGCCTCCAGGACGGTCGCCGGTCCGGCGCCGGACTCGACGATGGTGCGCAGGTCCTCCATGAGCGTGTTGAACCGCTTGACGGCGTTCGCGGAGCGCGCGGCCATGCCGTACGCCTCGTCCACGCGCCGCAGCGCCTGCGGGAAGCTGATCTTCTCGCGCTGGGCGAGGGCGTCGATCATCGCCTCCGCGCGGTCGCCGATGCCGCGCTTGGGGACGTTGAGGATGCGGCGCAGCGGCACCGAGTCCTCCGGGTTGGCCAGCACCCGCAGGTAGGCCAGGACGTCCCGGACCTCCTTGCGCTCGTAGAAGCGGACCCCGCCGACGACCTTGTAGGGCAGGCCGGTGCGGATGAAGACCTCTTCGAAGACACGGGACTGGGCGTTGGTCCGGTAGAAGACGGCGACGTCCCCGGCCTTGGCCTCGCCCGCGTCGGTGAGGCGGTCTATCTCGTCGGCGACGAACTGCGCCTCGTCGTGCTCTGTGTCGGCGACGTACCCGGTGATCTGCGCGCCGCTGCCCTGGTTGGTCCACAGGTTCTTGGGGCGGCGGGACTCGTTGCGCTCGATGACCGCGTTGGCGGCGCTGAGGATGGTCTGGGTGGAGCGGTAGTTCTGCTCCAGCAGGATCGTCGTCGCGTCCGGGTAGTCCTCCTCGAACTGGAGGATGTTGCGGATGGTGGCACCGCGGAAGGCGTAGATCGACTGGTCGGCGTCGCCCACCACGCACAGCTCGGCGGGCGGGACCTCGGCCTCCGGCGGCACGTCGACGGGGTGCTCCGAGGCCACGCCGACCAGCTCGCGCACCAGCGCGTACTGGGCGTGGTTGGTGTCCTGGTACTCGTCGACCAGGACGTGCCGGAAGCGGCGGCGGTAGTGCTCGGCGACGTCCGGGAAGGCGCGCAGCAGATTGACCGTGGTCATGATCAGGTCGTCGAAGTCGAGGGCGTTGGCCTCGCGCAGCCGCGACTGGTACATGGCGTAGGCCTGGGCGAGCGTCTTCTCGAAGCCGTCGGCGGCCTGGGCGGCGAAGTCCTCCTCGTCGATCAGCTCGTTCTTCAGGTTGCTGATCTTCGCGCTGAACGACTTCGGTGGGAAGCGCTTCGGGTCCAGGTCCAGGTCGCGGCAGACCAGCGCCATGAGCCGCTTGGAGTCGGCGGCGTCGTAGATCGAGAACGACGAGGTGAAGCCGAGCTTCTTCGACTCGCGGCGCAGGATGCGGACGCACGCGCTGTGGAACGTCATCACCCACATCGCGTTGGCGCGCGGGCCGACGAGCTGCTCCACGCGCTCCTTCATCTCGCCCGCGGCCTTGTTGGTGAAGGTGATCGCGAGGATCTGCCCGGGGTGGACGTTCCGCTCGGCCAGCAGGTGGGCGATGCGGTGGGTGAGCACACGGGTCTTGCCGGAGCCGGCACCGGCCACGATGAGCAGCGGGGAGCCGGAGTGGACGACCGCGGCGCGCTGGTTGTCGTTCAGCCCCTCCAGGAGGGCGGCGGCGTCCAGGGCGGGGCGCGGGGCGCCGTCCCGGTAGTGGGTGTCCCGGTCCGGGGGCGCGTCGAACTTCCCGCCGAACAGATCGTGCGGAACCTGCTCCGGTCCGTGATCGTCCTCGGGCGGCGGCGGGGGTTCCTCCTCGTGACCCCGGGGGGTCTGGAGGCTCGCCAGGAAGCTGTCGTCAAAGAGGCTGCTCATCGCTCTCCGAGTCTAGGGCGCCCCACCGACAACCCGGTGCCACCCCGGAAAATGCCCACCGTTCCGCCACGGGCACGCCCCGCGACCGGCCGGAACACGAAGAGTGACGCCCGGGACCGGCCCGGCGGCACCCGAACGGAAGGTCACGAAAATGTATCGGGCATATCACCCACCAACCTTCACAGCGGCCACACGAGTTGGCTACGGTGCGGGGCAGGCCGCTCGACCCCCTCCGGCGAACCTCGCCGGGCCGCGCGGCCTCCGCCGAGTCCGGCCTGCCCGCACGGCACCGGAGCCGGGGACCCACCGAGACCTTGGGGTGAATCGGCCGCACCGCCCTCGACGAGACGAGAGGGCGGGCCGCCGTAGGGCAACCCTTCCGAACCACCGCCCGAACCCGACAGCTAACCCGGTAGGCGGAGCACTGGAAGGAGTCGCCTCCTTGGCGTCGCACCGCAAGTCGCGTCCCACCGGTTCCCGCGTCGCGGGCATACGGACCCCGGCCCTCGCCACCGCGGCGCTCACCTCCGTCGCCCTGCTGTCCCAGACGGCGGGCGCCACGCCGTCGGACGACCGGCCGACCCTCGAAGAGGTCGAGAAGAAGGTCGACGACCTCTACCGCCAGGCCGGGTCGGCGACCGAGAAGTACAACGCGGCCAAGGAGAAGACCACCAAGCAGCGCAAGAAGGTCGACACCCTCCTCGACGACGTCGCCCAGCGCACCCAGAAGCTCAACGACGCGCGCGAGGAGCTGGGTTCCTTCGCCTCCGCCCAGTACCGCACGGGCGCCTCGGTCCCGGAGACCGCGACGCTGCTGCTCGCGGACTCGCCGCAGGACTACTTCGACCAGAACCAGCTGATGAACCGGCTCACCGGCCGGCAGAAGACCGCCGTCGACGACTACGTCACCCAGCAGTCCGAGACGATGAAGAAGCGCCGGGAGGCCACCGAGAGCCTCGAGACGCTCACCGACTCGCAGCACGACCTCAAGACGGCCAAGTCGACCGTCCAGAAGAAGCTGGCCACCGCGCGGGCGCTGCTCTCGGAGCTGACCGCCGAGGAGAAGGCCCGGCTGGCCGCGATCGAGAAGAAGAAGCAGGAGGAGGCCGAGCGCAAGGCAGCCGAGCTGGCGAAGCAGCAGGCGGAGGAGGCGGCCGAGCGCGAACGGCAGGAGGAGGCCGCCCGGCAGCAGGAGAGCGGCGCCGGATCCGGGTCCTCGGGGACTTCCGGCGGCACCGGCTCCACGGGCTCGTCGACGCCGGGCACCTCGAACGGCACCAAGGCCGAGAAGGCGATCGCCTTCGCCCGCGCCCAGATCGGCAAGCCGTACGTGTGGGGCGCCACGGGCCCCGACTCCTACGACTGCTCGGGCCTGACCCAGGCCGCCTGGAAGGCCGCGGGCGTGACGCTGCCGCGCGTCACCTACGACCAGGTCAACGCCGGCACGACCGTCTCCGTCGCCCAGGCACAACCCGGTGACCTGGTCTTCTTCTACGACGACATCAGCCACGTCGGCCTGTACATCGGCGACGGCATGATGATCCACGCACCCAAGCCGGGCGCGTACGTCCGCGAGGAGTCGATCTTCTACGACGGCGAGTCGTCCATCTACAGCGTGGTGCGCCCGGCCTGATCGGCGAGGGCGCGTCTTTCCTGCGATCCGATCCGCCGGGCAGGCCCTAGCATCGGGCGCATGTCATCGGCCACCCATCCCTCAGCGCTGCGCGCCTGGTGGGCGCAGCGCCCACCGGCGGCCGGGGCCGCGGTGATGGCGACCGGCATCGTGTCGGTCGCCCTGCATCTGACCGGCCGCGAGGTCCTGTCCCGGATCGCCCTGGTCCTGGCCTGCGCCGCATGGCTGATACTGGCCGCCAACTTCGTCTACCTGCTGCTGGCCGACCGGGCGCAGTGGGTGAAGCGGGCCGGGACGCCGGGGGCGCTCACCGCCGTCGCCGCGACGACCGTGCTCGGCACCCGTTTCTCCCTGCTCGGCTGGTCGCGCCTGGCGGCGGTGCTGCTGGTGCTGGCGGCCCTGCTGTGGCCGTGGCTGCTGTACCTGGTGGTGCAGCACTGGGGGCGGCGGATGCCCGGCGCCGTCTTCCTGAGCTGCGTGGCCACCGAGGGGCTCGCCGTGCTCGCCGCCACGCTGGCCACGGCCACCTCGACGCCCTGGCTGGCGCACACGGCGCTGGTGCCGTTCTGGCTGGGGATCGTGCTCTACCTGATCGCACTGTTCCGCTTCGATCTGCGGCAGGTGGCGCGGGGCTCAGGGGACCACTGGGTGGCGGGCGGCGCGCTCGCCATCTCCGCCCTCGCCGGAGCCAAGCTGCTCGCGGCGGCCGGGACCGGCATATACCTGTGGAACGCCGACGACCGGGCCGTCCTGCACGACGTGACCGTCTGCCTGCTCGCGCTCGACCTCGCCTGGTACGCCGTACTGCTGGCCGCCGAGATCGCCTGGCCCCGCCTCCGCTACGACGTGCGCCGCTGGTCGACCGTCTTCCCGCTCGGCATGACGGCGGCGGCGACGCTGTCCGTGGCCGTCGTCGTCGACGTCCCGTGGCTGGACGCACCCGGCCGGGCGCTGCAGTGGATCGCGGTGGCCGGGTGGCTGGCGGTCGCGGCGGGGGCGGTCGTCCAGGCCCGGGCGGCGCTGCGGTCCGCGGGAGGGGACTCCGAGGCGGCGGTCAGGTCCACAGCACCGCGATGAAGACGTTCACCAGGGTCAGCGCGCCCACCAGGGCGAACAGCGGCTTTTCCACCTTCTCCTCGTCGCGCTTCACGTAGACCAGGCCGAGGATCACGATCAGCACGGCGAGCTTCACGCCGATCTTGACGTTGTCGACGGAGTAGTCCTGCGCCTGGTTGAGGCCGACCAGGACGGCGCCGGTGACCAGCATCGTCAGCGCGCCGTGCAGCATCGCGGGGGTGAACCGGGCCGCGCCCCGGCCCATCGCCTTCATCTGGGTCAGGAAGCCGCCCAGGAGCGCGGCGATACCGATGATGTGCAGGCCGACGAAGAGGTGGATGAGTACGTCCATGGGGCCGGAGCCTAATGAGGGCCCCGGCGGGCCCGGACACCGGCCCGCCCCGGCGCTCCCATAACAGCTCACGTCCCCCACCCGCCTCCGATCCGGCATTTCGATCATCACCCTGTGTGAAGGCGACGGGCCCTGGAGCGAACGACGGTCACATACGGTCCCCGCACGATCCGGTGCCGCCACTTCCGCGCATCCCGTCACCGGACCGTTACCGACCCGCCTAGCGTCCTTCCCCAGGCAGCCGGAATGGACCGGAGCCGACCCGGCGCTGGCCGGGGTCGAGTCGTACGGAAGGACGTGGATCGCAGGTGGGAACGCACCGCAGGCCGCGACAGCGCGCGACGGGCGGCGGCAGGGCCCGTACGGCGGCCACGATCACCCTCGCGGGCACGGCCGCCGCGACGGGACTGGGCGGGACCGGACACGCCGATCCGCAGCCGACGGCGGCGCAGGTCAGGGCCAAGGTGGACAAGCTCTACCAGGAGGCCGAGGTGGCCACGGAGAAGTACAACGGGGCGAAGGAGAAGGCGGACGCCGCCGAACAGCGCCTGGAGGAACTGCGGGACGAGGCCGCCCGCAAGGAGGAACGGCTGAACTCGGCGCGGGAGGCGCTGGGTTCGGTCGCGGCGGCGCAGTACCGCAGCGGCGGCCTGGACCCGGCGCTGCAACTCGCGCTCTCGTCCGACCCGGACCGGTATCTCGACGGCGCCGCGTTCGTCGAGCGGGCGGGCAGCCGGCAGACGGCCGAGGTGGGCCGCGTACGCAAGGAGCTGCGGGAGATCGAGCGACTGCGCGGCGCCGCCCGCGTCGAGGTGACCTCCCTGAAGGCGCGCCGGGCCGAGCTGAGACGTCACCGGGAGACCGTCACCGGCAAGCTGGAGACGGCCCGCCGCCTGCTGTCCCGGCTCACCGCCGAGGAACGCGCCCGCGACGGCGACGGCACGGCGGATCGCGCCTCCCGCGCCTCTTCCGCCGGCTCCCGGGAGGGCCTGTCCGCCGCCGCCCAGGCCCCCGACTCCCGCGCCGCGGCGGCCGTCGCCTACGCCTACCAGAAGCTCGGCAGTCCCTACGTGTGGGGCGCGACCGGCCCGCACGCCTTCGACTGCTCGGGCCTCACCCAGGCCGCCTACCGCGCGGCCGGCGTCTCCCTGCCCCGCACGACCTACGCCCAGATCGACGCGGGCCGCCGCGTCCCGCGGTCCGAACTCCGCCCCGGTGACCTGGTCTTCTTCTACTCGGGCATCAGCCACGTCGGCATCTACGTCGGCAACGGGCGGATGATCCACGCCCCGAACCCGTCGGCGCCGGTGCGCGTCGCCCCGGTCGACGAGATGCCGTTCGCGGGGGCGACGCGGGTGGTGTGAGGCCCCCCGCGCCGGACGGACCCGCGCCCCCTGTCCCCTCGTGAGGTCAGACCAGCCGCCGCGCCGTCGCCCAGCGGGTCAGCTCGTGCCGGTTGGACAGCTGGAGCTTGCGCAGGACCGCCGAGACGTGGGACTCGACCGTCTTGACCGAGATGTACAGCTGCTTGGCGATCTCCTTGTACGCGTAGCCGCGGGCGATCAGGCGCAGCACCTCGCGCTCGCGCTGGGTGAGCCGGTCGAGGTCCTCGTCGACCGGCGGCGCGTCCGTGGAGGCGAACGCGTCGAGGACGAAGCCGGCCAGGCGCGGGGAGAAGACGGCGTCCCCCTCCTGGACCCGGAAGACGGAGTCGACCAGGTCGGTGCCGGTGATGGTCTTGGTCACGTAGCCCCGGGCGCCGCCGCGGATCACCCCGATCACGTCCTCCGCCGCGTCCGACACGGACAGGGCGAGGAAGCGGACGGGCCGCTCGGCGTCGCTCATCAGGGGCGCGCAGCGGCGCAACACCTCGACTCCGCCGCCGCCGGGGAGGTGGACGTCGAGGAGCACGACCTCGGGGCGGGTCGCGGTGATGACCGTGACGGCCTGGTCGACGTCGGCGGCCTCGCCGACGACCTCGACCCCGGTCTCGGCGGTCTGGCCGATCTCGGCCTGGACGCCGGTGCGGAACATGCGGTGGTCGTCGACGAGCACCACGCGCACACGGCGCTCCCCCGCGTCACCACTCGCCGGCCGTGCGGGCTCGGCCGCCTCGCCCGCTCCCGCCGTTCCGTTCGCCTCGGTCGGGTCGCTCATGACGTCTTCTCCGCCCTCTCCATTTCCAGTTCGACCTCCGTGCCGCCGTCCGGCACCGCGCGCAGCCGCGCCGTGCCGCCGTTGCGCTCCATGCGGCCGATGATCGATTCTCTGACGCCCATGCGGTCGGCGGGTATCGAGTCGAGGTCGAAGCCTGGACCGCGGTCCCGGACGGACACGAAGACCGTCCTGCCCTCGACTTCGGCGTAGACCTGTACGGCGCCGCCCTCGCCACCGTACTTGGCCGCGTTGACCATCGCTTCGCGCGCGGCCTGCATCTGCGCGCTGACACGCTCGTCGAGGGGGCAGTCGCCGACGACGACCACCTCCAGGGGAACGCCGTGCTTGTCCTCGACCTCCGCCGCGTTGCGCTTCACTGCCTCGGCGAGGGTGGTGGGCTCGTCGTCCTCGTCCTTGCCGTTGCCCTCCGGTTTGTAGAGCCAGGAGCGCAGGTCCCGCTCCTGGGCCCGGGCCAGGCGGCGCACCTCGCCCGCGTTCTCCGCGTTGCGCTGGATCAGGGTCAGGGTGTGCAGGACCGAGTCGTGGACGTGGGCGGCGACCTCGGCGCGCTCCTGCGCGCGGATGCGCATCAGCCGCTCCTCGGAGAGGTCCTGCGTCATCCGCACCAGGTAGGGGCCGGCGAGGAGTGTGATGCCGACGAGGACGGCGAGGGCCGCCTGGAGGACGGAGCCGAGGTGGGCCGCGGAGCCCTGGAGGACGAAGATGCCGGTGACCCCGGCCGTCACCAGCAGGACGCCCGCCACCGAGCGCAGCAGGGTGACCGTACGGCGGTGGCGTCCCACCTCGGCCCAGCGGGCCCGGCGCGCGTTGTCCGCCTGGCGCCAGACGAGGGCGACGCCGGCGCCGACGAGCACGGTCGGCCACAGGTAGGCCTTGGCGCCGCCGCCGAGGTCGACGTTGCCCACGAAGACCAGGGCGACGACGACCATGAGGAGAAGGGCGACCATCTGCCCCTTGTCCGGCTTGCGGGCCACGAGCCTGCGGCGGCCGTCCGGCCCGGCCTCTGCGGTGACGAGGGGCGGCGGCTTCTGCGCCTCCACTCCCCCGACGCCCAGCGGCACGAAGAACCAGAAGGCCGCGTACAGCAGCGCGCCCAGGCCGTCGGCCATGAACAGGCCGACGAAGGCGAACCGCACCCAGATGACGGGCAGCCCGAGATGCCCGGCGAGCCCCCGCGCCACCCCACCGAGCCAGCGTCCGTCGCTGCTCCGGTAGAGCTTGCGCGGCGGCCGCGGTTCGAGGACGGGTGCTGCTGCGGCTTCCGGCATGACACAGATGGTCACACGGGTGCGGGAGCCGGGGCATCAGGGTCGTTCCCCCAATCACCCCTGATCTTCGGGCCGCGCAGGCCTCGAACACTGCCCGGGCACGGAGTCAGGGCCGATATCAGGGTCCGACCAGGGTCGAACCGGCTGCCGTCACGGCATCTCGCCCGTCACCATGGACCCATGACAGATCACGAGCGCGCCGCGACGGGGCCGGGACCCGGCCCCGGCCCGCGCCGCCAGCGGGGCGCCGGGCCACGGGACGCCGAGTCCGCCGCGGATGCCGCTGCGGCCGCCCCGGACGACGCGGGAGCCGTCGGGCCGCCGCACCGGTTCCGGCGCGACCGGCGGCACAAAACGCTCGCCGGAGTGTGCGCCGGCCTCGGCCGGCAGTGCGACCTGGACCCGGTGATCTTCCGGATCACGCTCGCGGTGCTCTCCGCGACCGGCGGCATCGGTCTCCTCTTCTACGGCTTCGCCTGGCTCTTCGTCCCCTACGACGACGAGGAGGAGAACGAGGTGCGCAAGCTGCTGACCGGCCGGGTCGACGGCCAGGCACTGGCGGCCGTGCTCTTCGCCCTGGTCGGCTGCGGGATCTTCCTCACCATGCTGCGCAACGGCGGCGTGCTGACCTTCGCCGTCGTCCTCTCCCTGCTCCTCGCGGGCGCCGGGTACTGGTCGCGGCACCGCAGGGCCCCCGAGCCGGACCCGCTCTCGGCCCAGGCCGTCGCGGACGCACCGCCGGAGGCCCAGGCGCCGCCGATCATGTACACCTGGCCCTCCTGGTGGCGCGGCCCCATCGTCAAGGACGGCACCCATGACGGTGGGACGGGCTATCTGTGGGGGCCTCCGGCCTCCGCGGACCATGACATCGCCGCGGCCGTCGACATCGGCCGGGGAGCCCCGGGGCGCCGCGACCCCGCGGGTGACCGGCGCTCCTGGTCCCCGCAGACGCGCGGTCCCCGCGGCATCGGCGGCTGGGTGTTCCTGCTTGCCGTGCTGGCCGGCTTCCTCGGGACCCGGCTGACCTGGGGCGACCACCCGCTGGGCACCAGCCTGCAGACCGGCCTGGCGTGCGCGCTCGCCGTCTTCGGCCTCGGTATCGCGGTCAGCTCCTTCCTCGGGCGGACGGGAGCCGGGTCGATCTTCCTGGCGATCGTCACGGCGGGGCTGCTGGCCGGATCGGCCGCGGTCCCGGAGAAGGTCGGCACCGAGTGGGTGCGGCCCACCTGGAAGCCCGTGGTGGCGGCCGACGTACGCGACCAGTACGACATCGGCGCGGGCAGCGGCACCCTCGACCTGTCCCGCCTGGACCTGGCCGAGGGGCAGACGGTGACCACCCGGGCCGACGTGGGCATGGGCCGAATACGGGTCCTGGTGCCGCAGGACGTGACCGTGCGGCTGAACGTCGAGGTGGGTGTGGGCGACATCCAGCTGCCCGGTGACGACGAGAAGGACGTGGACGTGGCACCGGGCAAGCACGAGGAGATCACCCTGACCCCCGCCGAGGGCGGCAAGGACGGCGGCACGCTCGACCTCGACCTCCAGGTCGGCGTCGGGCAGGCGGAGGTGTCCCGTGCTGCGTCATAGGTTCCAGCCGGGTCGGCTGGTGGCCGGGGTCTTCCTGATGCTGACCGGCGTCGTCTACGCCGGTGACGCGGGCGGCCTCTGGGAGACGCCGTGGTTCGTGGTGATCCCACTCGTCAATGGCGGGCTCTGCCTGGCGGGCGCGGTCGGGGTCGTGGCCCGGTCCGCGCACCGGCGCCGCGCAGACCTTCGCACGGCGACGCCGGACGAGCCCGGCGCCGGCCTCCCCCGCTGACGGCGCCGCGAGGCAGGCGGGAGTCGCCGGACGCGCCCTAGCGGTAGCCGCCCGTCCGGCGCCTGCGCCGGGAGCGCAGTACGGCGTCCAGTGACAGCAGCGGGGCGCCCGCGAGCACGAGGGGGAGCCAGGCCATGAGGTAGGCGAGGTCGTTGCCGTAGTAGTAGGGGTCGGAGGCCCAGCTGACGGTCAGCCACAGACTGAGCGAGATCAGCGCGCCGCCCAGCGCCGCCAGGCGGGTCAGCAGCCCGAGCAGGGTGCCGATGCCGACGGCCAGCTCGCCCAGGGCGATGGCGTAGCCGAATCCGGGCGGGTTCTTCAGGGCGAGGTCGACCAGGGCGGGGACGGCCGAGGAGTCGCGGACGGTACGCATCATGTCGCCGATGGAACCGGCGCCCGCGTCCTTCAGGAAGGCGCTGTCGGTGAGCTTGTCCAGACCGGCGTAGACGAAGGTGACGCCGAGGAAGATGCGCAGCGGAAGGAGGGCGTACCGGGCGGCGCTGTCCCGCAGGTCTCCCCCGCCCCCCGGTGAGATGTCGACGTCCGTCCGCATACCGTGCGTCATCACTGCCAGCCGCCTCTCGCCGCGCGTGCCCGGACCCCCACCAGACCATACGTACAACGGACCGACCCCGCTCAACCCCTGGGCAACCGGTTTCTCGCCGTCGGTCGCGGCAGGCAGCCCACCGGGGCGTGCGGGAGGTGTCAGTCCGTCACGTCGATCGCGTAGCGGTTGGTCTCCACGCCCGCGCCCGTGACCACCTGGACGTCCACCCGGCCCGGTTCCACGTCCGCCGGGACGGGGACCGTCAGCAGGTCGTCCGTGGGGTTGCTGAAGCCGCCCGTCACCGGCACCAGGGGGACGTGGACGTTGACCGCGCCGATGCGGACGACCATCCGGGACAGCCGGTCCGCCCGCTGGGCGCCCGGCGGCACGAAACCCGCCCCGCGGATCTCGATGTCGTCACCCGTGCGGATGGGGGCGTCCAGGTCACCGGCCTCCCGTGACCGGACCACCGAGAGGATCACCGGCCGCCCGCCCTCGGCGTACTTCCCGGCCACGTAGGTCGCCGCCGAGACCAGCACCACCACCGCCAGTCCCCAGGGCAGGTCGGGCAGTTGTTCCGGACGCCGGGCCAGGCGTACCGCCGCGAACACCAGGGCCACGGTGCTGATCACGACGTACTGGATGTCGGCGAAGGTACCGCGGCCCGCGTCGTCCGTCAGCAGGTCGGAGGCGCGCGGCCGGTCGGCCCGCACCTTCTGCAGCCGCTGCCCCAGTACCCGCAGTCCGACCACCCGCCGCACCAGGACCGCGATCCCGCAGACCACCGCGAGCACGGTCACCGCGCCGGTGCCGCGCCCGAGTTCGAGTCCGGAGATCAGGGCGTCCCGCCGGTCGTGCCCCGAGGCGACGGCCAGTTGCCCGGCGAGCACCAGCACGGCGTAGGCGACGAAGAGGACCCAGGCCGCCGCCACGGCACGGGAGGTGGACAGGCGGTTGTCCTCGCCGATGACCGGCGCCAGCGCCCCGCCCCGGGCCCGGTGGAACCACGACGCGGCCGAAAGCGCACCGGCCACCACCAGTGCCGCCGCGAGTCCGGCGGTGCGCGCCGCCGACCAGCCCGCGCCGACCGCGGTGAGCGACTGCCCCAGCAGCAGCACGACGACCGCCGCCCACACGACGACCGTGGTGCGCCGGCCCAGCGCCGCGAGCCACGCGTCGCCCTCGGCGCGGCCGCGTTCGGCGACGGCTTCCGCCGACTGGGTCAGCTCCTCCGAGACCCACTGGCGCGAGGCGGAGGCCGAGTGGGCCACCGCGGCCGGCAGCCCCTGCCCGGCCGCGAACTCGTCGCGTCGCAGCAGGAACGCGGCGACCGCCCTGCGGTGTCCCTCACGGGCACCGTGCGGGCAGTCCCCGCAGGTGCAGCCACCGCCGTGCGCCGCCTCGTACGCGCCCCTGTCCGAGCCGCTCCCGCGTCTCGCCTCCTGCACCGCCACGCCCGACGCCCGCCTTCCCGCACCCGGTAAGTCCCTTGGAACGACAGCGAATTGTGCCGCACCCCGGACCGCGTCCGCGCGCCGCCCCGTCTTACGTCTGCTCAGCGCGGGTGATGCCCGGCACGCCGTGTTGACGCGGCCGCGAGCCGCACCGCCCCGCCCCTCCCCCAGCGATTCCGACCCGCACCGGGCACGGTCAGTCGAACAGGTCCGGTTCGCGGCGGGTGACCTCCTGCCACAAGGGCTGGTAGTTGATCCACGCCACCAGGTCGCCGCCGAGCTGTTCCCGGGTCGCCACGGCCTGCCGGTGGTCGATCCGCACCGGCCGCCCCGCCGCCTTCGCCAGCAGCTGCACCTGGCAGGACCGCTCCAGGGACAGGAACCACCAGGCCGCCGCGTCCACCGAGTCGCCGACCGTCAGCAGCCCGTGGTTGCGCAGCACGAGCGCCTTGCCGGAGCCGAGCACCCCCGCGATGCGCCGCCCCTCCTCGGCGTCGACGGCGACACCGGAGTACGAGTCGTACAGGGCGTGGTCCTCGTAGAAGGCGCAGCTCTCCTGGGTGATCGGTTCGAGCAGCTCGCCGAGGGCCGACAGCGCGCGCCCGTGCACCGAATGGCAGTGGGCGACCGCGACGACGTCCGGGCGGGCCGCGTGGACCTGGGAGTGGACGGTGAAAGCGGCCTGGTTCACGTGGTGACCGCCCTCCACCACCTGGCCCTCGGAGTTGGCCAGCACCAGGTCGCCCACCGTGATGTGGGCGAAGGGCACGCCGAACGGGTTGACCCAGAAGCAGTCGCTGTACTCGGGGTCGCGGGCCGTGATGTGCCCGGACACCCCGTCCTCGAACCCGTACCGCCCGAAGAGGCGCAGCGCGCAGGCGAGCCGTTCCTTGCGGTGCCGGCGTTCGTCCTCGACCGAGTCGTGCCTGGGCGGCATGGCGAACCGCAGCCGGTCGGTGGGCAGCGGCGGGGGCTCGGTGGCCCCGGGCGTCCCGTGCATGTGTTCTCTGTCCTTCGGCGCCAGATGTGCCTTACGGGCCGGAAGTTACCGGCGGTGAGGCCGAGAGGACAGTTTCCGGGGCCAATACGCGACAGAGGGTGTCGGTTTTGGCGTTCACACTCGGCGTATGACTTCGCGCACCCCTGTGAACTGGGCCGGTTTCGCCGCCGCCGAACCCGTCCTGGCCGAGACCGTCGAGAAGCGCTTCGGCGCGTTCACGCACCACGTCCTCGCCACCCTCCGCAAGGACGGCTCGCCCCGCACCACCGGTCTGGAGGTGCGCTTCCTGGGCGGCGAGCTGTGGCTCGGCATGATGCCGCACTCGCTGAAGGCCCTCGACCTGCGCCGCGATCCGCGCTTCGCGCTGCAGGCGAACCCGGGGGGCGGCACCGGCATGGGCGGCGGGGACGTGCGGATCGCCGGCCGGGCGATCGAGGTCGAGGACCCCAAGACCAAGGCCGGGTACGTGAAAGAGGTGGAACCGCCGGAGCCGTTCCACCTCTTCCGTACCGAGCTGACGGAGGTCGTGCGGACCTGCGTCGAGGACGACACGTACCTCGTCGTCGAGATATGGCAGCCCGGCGAGCCCGTGCGCACCGTCAGGCGCACATAGGGAGAGCCCCTGGGCTCACTCCCACTCGATCGTGCCCGGCGGCTTCGACGTCACGTCGAGGACGACGCGGTTGACGTCCTTGACCTCGTTGGTGATCCGGGTCGAGATCTTGGCGAGCACGTCGTACGGCAGCCGGGACCAGTCGGCCGTCATGGCGTCCTCGGACGAGACCGGCCGCAGGACGATCGGGTGGCCGTAGGTCCGGCCGTCGCCCTGGACGCCGACGGAGCGGACGTCCGCGAGCAGCACCACGGGGCACTGCCAGATGTCGCGGTCGAGGCCGGCCGCGGTCAGCTCCTCGCGGGCGATGGCGTCGGCCTCGCGGAGCAGGTCGAGCCGCTCCTTGGTGACCTCGCCGACGATCCGGATGCCGAGGCCCGGGCCCGGGAAGGGCTGGCGCTGAACGATCTCGTCCGGCAGGCCCAGCTCCTGGCCGACCATCCGGACCTCGTCCTTGAACAGCTGGCGCAGCGGCTCGACCAGCTCGAACTCGATGTCGTCCGGGAGCCCGCCCACGTTGTGGTGGGACTTGATGTTGGCGGTGCCGGTGCCGCCGCCGGACTCGACGACGTCCGGGTAGAGCGTGCCCTGCACGAGGAAGGCGACCTCGGGGCCGTCCTCCTGCATGATCTCCAGCTGCGCCTGCTCGAAGACCCGGATGAACTCACGGCCGATGATCTTGCGCTTCTCCTCGGGGTCGGACACCCCGGCCAGCGCCTTGAGGAACCGCTCCTCGGCGTCCACGACCTTCAGCTGGACGCCGGTCGCGGCGACGAAGTCCTTCTCGACCTGCTCGGTCTCGCCCTTGCGCATCAGGCCGTGGTCGACGTAGACGCAGGTCAGCTGGGAGCCGATGGCCTTCTGGACGAGGGCTGCGGCGACGGCGGAGTCCACGCCGCCGGACAGGCCGCAGATGGCCCGCTTGTCGCCGACCTGCTCGCGGATGGCGGCGACCTGCTCCTCGATCACGTTGCCCGTGGTCCAGTCGGGGCTCAGGCCCGCGCCCCGGTACAGGAAGTGCTCCAGCACCTGCTGCCCGTGCGTGGAGTGCATCACCTCGGGGTGGTACTGGACGCCGTAGAGCTTCTTCTCGTCGTTCTCGAAGGCGGCGACCGGGACGACGTCCGTGGAGCCGGTGACGGTGAAGCCCTCGGGGGCGGCTGAGCAGGCGTCGCCGTGCGACATCCACACCGACTGCTCGGCCGGCGTGCCCTCGAAGAGGGTGGAGGACGGCTTGGAGACGGCCAGCTCGGTACGGCCGTATTCACGGGCGCCGGAGTTGTCGACGGTGCCGCCGAGGGTCTGCGCCATCAGCTGGAAGCCGTAGCACATGCCGAAGACGGGGACGCCGGCCTCGAACAGGGAGCGGTCGAGGGTCGGGGCGCCCGGCTCGTACACCGACGAGGGGCCGCCCGAGAGGATGATGGCCGCCGGGTTCTTCGCGAGGATCTCCTCGACCGGCATGGAGCTCGGCACGATCTCGCTGTAGACCCGCGCCTCGCGGACACGACGGGCGATGAGCTGGGCGTACTGCGCGCCGAAGTCGACGACCAGGACGGTGTCGGGGGCGGCGGCAGCGGGAGTCGCTGATGACACGGGGTGCCTTCCGGCGGTCGGGCGGGGGGCTTGTGCTCCCGATTCTACCGAGCTGGGCGGGTGACCCGGCCCCGCCGTCGGCCGCCACCGTCGGCCCCGCCGTCGCCCCCTCCCCCGTCCCGCCTCGGGTCTCACCATGCGAACCGGCTTGGACACCGACCGTCGCCAGGGCATACTGGGCCCATGCACAAGCACCAGGCGTTCCTGTTTACCTATGGCAACCGGCCCACCGGCTGCCATGGTCGTGCTGCTTGAGCAACTGACAAGCGACTTCCCAGGCGCCCCGGGCCGACAAGGTCCGGGGCGCCTGGCGTTTGCGGACCGGCCGGATCCAGGGTGCCGCCACCTTCGGCGAGGAGACCCCCGACATGACCGCCACCGCGGCAGCAGACAAGACCGGCGCCCGCACCCCCGAGGCCGCCGGCGTGATCAACGGCGCCCGGGAGCGCATCGACGCCCTGGACGACCGGATCATCGGCCTGATCCAGGAACGGATGGCCGTCTCCGCCGTCATCCAGGACGCACGGATCGCCTCCGGCGGCCGGCGGGTGAACCTCTCCCGCGAGATGGAGGTGCTCGACCACTACCGGCAGGCGCTGGGCAAGCCGGGCACCGCGCTCGCGATGACGATGCTGGAGCTGTGCCGGGGTCGCATCTGAGTTCGGTCACGCTCTCACCCGTACGGCGCGTGACCGTCGCGCGGGACGCTTCGTTGGTCCCGGTGTCCGCGCCAGCCAGGGGCGGGCCCGAAAGAACCACGCGTGGCTCGCTGGAGCGATGAGACGTACGGATCGTGCCGTGCGTCGTGGGACCTCGCTCCAGGAAGTGACCGGACGGCAGGGGACAGCAGCCCGGTCACCCAGAGAACGGCCGGCTCCGGGGACGCCCGGGGCCGGCCGACGGAACGCGTCCCCCGTTCAACCCGAGCATCCGCCGCCTCACTGGCCACTTCCGTCACCGCAGTGACACAGGCCACATAAGGATTCTGTGAACGCGGGGACAACCCTTCACAGCCTTCGCCGATCAGAACAGGCATGAAGCTTCGTCGCGCCCTGGCCGCGGCCGCCGTCACCGCGGTGGTCGCCCCCGCCGCACTGCTCGCGGCCCCGGCCGCCCATGCGACCGGTGACGCGTCGCCGTCCCCGTCCGCCTCGTCGGACCGGTCGGTGCTCGAGACCGCACCGGCTCCCGCTCCCAGCGACTCGGCGAGCACCTCCACGGGCTCCCCGGACGCCACGGGCTCCCCGCGAACTTCCGAATCTCCGGCCGCGGGGAACACGACGGACGAGGAGGGCACTCCCGCCCCCGACGACTCGCGGACGGCCACGTCCGCCCCCGCGGCCCCGTCGCCGAGCACGTCGGCGCCGGAGGAGACCGGGGCCCCGGACCCCGATCCGTCCGTGTGCGAGGACACCAAGGTCGACGTCGACATCGAGGGCCTGCCCGGCGAGATCGCGGCGGGCAGCGGCTGGCACGAGTTCTCGCTGAACGTGGCGAACGACTCCGGCTCGACGCTGCAGAACCTCGAGTACCTGGCCGGCGCCTCCGCCGACCGCGACGGCGATGAGCTGTTCGAGAGCAGGACGGTCCGCCTCCAGGCCTGGAACTCCCAGGAGAAGACCTGGCAGGACCTCGACGAACTCGGCTACGCGGTCGGCTACATCGGTTACACCGACGAGCTGGCGCCCGACTACGAGGTCGCCGTCCCGATGCGGATCGACGTGCGGGCCGGCGCCCCGGTCGGCGCGGGCTTCACGCTCGGCGCGACGATCTACGGCGACGCGGACGGCGAGTGCACCGGCTTCGGCGACGTCGCCTACGAGTTCCGGATCGTGGCCCCCGGCACGGACACGGAGGGCACCAGGCCGCAGGAGGGCGGCAGGGCGCCGGTCGCCGTCCGGAAGCCGTCCGCCGGCACCCCGGAGGTCACCGGGAGCCTCGCCGCGACCGGCTCCGGCTCGGCGCTGCCGGTGATCGGCCTCGTCGGCGGGCTCGCCGTGGTCGTCGGCGGCGGCGCGGTGTTCGTGGTGCGGCGGCGCAGGGCCGGCTCGGACACCTGACGCCCACACCCGCGCAAGCGGCGGGACACAGGCTGGGTGAGCGGGACCCGCGCTCGGAGGGGGGTGCGGGTCCCGCTCACCTTTTCACTTCTCCGGGGCCGTCACTTCTTCGGCGGCACCGTCGGCAGGTCCAGGAACGGCAGCCGCAGCGCGCCGAAGGCCTTCTCCGGAACGGCAGGCGACCGGGGCTCGACGGCCGCCAGGCGTTCGTAGGCGGTGCCCTGCGCGGGGCGCGGGTCGCTCTCGCCCTTGTTCGGCCAGTACGACATCGCGCGCTCGGCCTGCGCCGTGATGGTCAGGGACGGATTGACACCGAGGTTGGCCGAGACGGCGGCGCCGTCGACGACCGAGATGCCGGGGTGGCCGTAGAGGCGGTGGTACGGGTCGATGACGCCGGTCTCGCGGGAGGCGCCGATCGGGCAGCCGCCGAGGAAGTGGGCGGTGAGCGGGGTGCCCATCAGCTCGCCGACGTTGGAGCCGGCGAAGCCGTTGATCTCGGCGGCGAGTGCGGAGGCGCCCTCGGTCGCGGCCTTGATCTGCTTGGGGTTGGGCGAGCCGTGGCCCTGGCGCGCGGTGAGCAGGCCCTTGCCGACGCCCGTCGGTTTCAGGTGCGTGGTCAGGGAGTTGTCCACGGACTGCATGACCAGGCCGATGATGGTCCGCTCGGACCACTTGCGGTTGGACAGGGAACGCAGGACCAGCAGCGGGTGCTTGGCCGCGTGGCCCAGGAAGCCCAGGACGCGCGACGCGCCCGAGGCGGTCCGCCCGGCGTAGGGGACCTGGAGGATCGACAGGCCGCCCATCGAGTTGGAGCCCTTGCCGTAACGCACCGGCTCGATGTGGGTGTTGGCGTCCGGGTGGATCGAGGAGGTGATGGCGACGCCGCGTGTGAAGTCGGCCCGTGCCTGGCCGGTGGCGCTGCGGTAGCGCCGGTCGTCGGTCTGGGCGCCGACCAGTGCCTCGGAGTTGGTGCGGGTCAGCTCGCCGAGCTTGTCGGATATGTAGGGGAGCTGGCCGCCCGCCTTCATGCGGTGCAGCAGGGTCTGGGTGCCGTAGGTGCCGGCGGCGATGACGACGCGGCGGGCGGTGAAGGTGCGGCCCGCGCTCTTCTTCCCGTGCTTCCTGCGGTCGGTGGGGAGCGTGGCGACCGCGAAGCCGCCGCGCGAGTCCTCCGTGACGGACACGACCGTCGTCATCGGGTGGACGACCGCGCCGGCCTTCTCGGCGAGGTACAGGTAGTTCTCGTTGAGGGTGTTCTTCGCGCCGTGCCGGCAGCCGGTCATGCACTCGCCGCACTCGTTGCAGGCCCTGCGGTCGGGGCCCGCGCCGCCGAAGTACGGGTCGGGCACCTGCTGCCCCGGCCGGGCCTTCGCCTTGCCGTCGGCGTCCTCGCCGTCGCCGAAGAAGACACCGACGGGCGCCATGTGGAAGGTGTCGCCGCAGCCCATCCGCTCGGCTGCCGCCTTCAGGTGCACGTCGGAGGGGGTCGTCGTCGGGTTGAGGCGGACGCCGAGCATGCGCTTGGCCTGGTCGTAGTACGGGGCGAGTTCCTCGTGCCAGTCGGTGATGTCGCGCCACTGGGGGTCGTCGAAGAAGGGCTTGGGCGGCACGTAGAGGGTGTTGGCGTAGTTGAGGGAGCCGCCGCCGACCCCGGCTCCTGCCAGGACCATGACATTCCCGAGCAGGTGGATGCGCTGGATGCCGAACATGCCGAGCTTCGGCGCCCACAGGTAGTTCTTCAGGTCCCAGGAGTTCCTGGGCAGCGACTCGCGGGTGAAGCGCCGGCCGGCCTCCAGGACACCGACGCGGTAGCCCTTCTCGGTGAGGCGGAGGGCGGAGACGGAGCCGCCGAAGCCGGATCCCACGACGAGGACGTCGTAGTCGTACCCGTTCTCGTCCCGGGTCTGGACAGAGTTCTCCTGCGACACGTGCTCTCCTCGTTGAGAACGGGCGGTGGTGGGCGCCAGTCGGGTGGATCAGCGGAAGCGGAATGCCTTCATCAGGCGCAGGCTGCGGCTCATGAACGCCGCGTACTTCTCGTCGTCCATGCCCAGCGAGGGCGCCATCGGCAGCAGGCGCTGGTGGGCGACGGTCTGGGCCTCGGTGTACTTGAGGATGCCCTCGGAGCCGTGCCGGCGGCCGAGGCCGGAGTCCTTCATGCCGCCCATCGGGGACTGGGCGCTGCCGTAGGCGGGGGCGTACCCCTCGTTGATGTTGACGGTGCCGGTGCGCATCCGCGCGGCGACCTGGTGGCCGCGCCGGGCGTCCTTCGTCCACACCGAGGAGTTGAGGCCGTACGGCGTGGAGTTGGCCTGTTCGACGGCCTCGTCCTCGCTCGTGAAGCGGTAGACGGAGACGACCGGGCCGAAGGTCTCCTCGGTGCACACGGTCATGGGGGCCACGACGCCGTCGAGGATGGTCGGCTCGTAGAAGTACGGGCCGATGTCCGGGCGGGCGACGCCGCCGGTGACGAGCTTCGCGCCCCGCTCCACGGCGTCCGCGACGTGCGCCTTCACCGTCTCCAGCTGCCGCTCCCCCACCAGCGAGCCCATGTCGGCGCCGTAGGAGAGGGAGGTGCCGAGCCGCATGGCCCTGGTGCGGGCGGCGAAACGCTCCAGGAAGGCGTCGGCGACGGACTCGTGGACGTAGAGCCGCTCGATGGAGATGCAGAGCTGGCCGGCCGAGGAGAAGCAGGCGCGTACGGCGCCCGCCGCGGCCTTCTCGATGTCGGCGTCCTCGAGGACCAGCATGGCGTTCTTGCCGCCGAGTTCGAGGGAGACGCCGACCAGGCGGGCGGCGGCGCCCCGGGCGACCTCGCGGCCGGTGCGGGTGGAGCCGGTGAAGGAGACGTAGTCGGCGTGCTTGACGACCTCGGGGCCGACGACCGGTCCCTCGCCGAGGACGACCTGGAAGACCTCGGCGGGCAGACCGGCCTCGATGAGCAGGTCACGGGCCCACAGGGCGGTCAGGCAGGTCTCGGTGTCGGGCTTCATGACGACGGCGTTGCCCGCGACGAAGGCGGGGAGCGCGTCGCCGACGGACAGCTCCAGCGGGTAGTTCCACGGGGCGATCTGGCCGACGACGCCGCGCGGGTGGCGCAGCTCGGTGACCTTCGTCAGGGTCGGCACGGCGCCGGTGTGCCGCTTGGGGCGCAGGTACGCGGGGGCCTTGCGGCCGTAGTGCCGGGCGGCGACGGCGACGGCCTGGACCTCCTCGTGGGCGTGCAGGCGGGCCTTGCCGGTCTCCAGCTGGATGAGGTCGAGGACCTCGGCCTGGCGCTCCAGCACCAGGTCGTGGAAGCGCAGCAGGACCGCGGCGCGCTGCCGCACCGGCACCTGCGCCCACACGGCCTGGGCGGCGCGGGCCCGCTCGAAGGCACCGGCCACGTCCTCGGGCGTCGACTCGGGCAGGTCGGCCAGCTTCTCGCCGGTGAACGGGGTGTGGTTCGCGGTGCGGCCGGAGCCGGCCACGCCCTTGGTGAGCTGGGCGACCAGCTCGGGCGTGACCACGTCGGCAGCCGTGCGGGCGCCCTCCGGGGTGGGGGCGAGGGGGTTCGTGCCGGTGAGTTCCGGGGCCTGCGCGTCCGTCATGAGCCGCAGGGTATGACGCCGCGCGGGCTTTGTGTACCCGTCGGTAATGGGGATTCACGGTGATTCACCGAGTGCACACATGCCGCCAGTGATCGCTGGCAACAAACCCGCTGATCAGGGCGTTGTACGGGGGGCCGGGAGGCGATCCGTTCTTTTCCCGCCTCAGAGGCCGTCCACCTCCCAGTTGGCGAGCACCGTCCGGGCGATCGATCGTCCCTCGTCGGCGAAGTAGCCCTCGCGCGGGTAGTCGACCGACACCTTGTACATGTCGCCGTTGTCGGCCCGGTAGTACAGGATGTGGAACTCGCGCGCGCGGGGGTTCTGCGGGTCCGCGGTCGTGTACGCGATGGTGTTCTCGGCGGCCTTCTCGCCCTTGTACTCGGTCTCGCCCGGCTCGCCCTTGGGCGCGGGATCGTCGGCGAAGTTCCAGGAGTACTCGCCGTCCTTGAGCATCTCCCAGTCCGCCCAGGCGTTGGCTCCGGCAGTATCCGGGATCTCGTTGGTCTTGTCGTCGGCCTTGATGTCCCGGTCCACGACGACGGTGACCGCACCGCTCGGGTCGGCGAAGGTCTCGTTGGTGCCGTCCCAGTCGTCCGGGTGCTTCACCTTCACGAACTCGGCGGGCACCCCGACACTCATGCGGACCTTGCCGTCGAGCTTGTGCTGCTTCCAGCCCTCCGGGAGGGGTCCCTCGAAGGGCTCCGCGACGACCAGGTACGACGCCACCGCCGCCGCGACGACCACCGCGCCGAGGGTGATCCACGCGTTGCGGCCCAGCCGGACGCTCCAGCGGGAAGCGGGCGCCGCGCCCGGCTGCTCGGGCCCGTCGAGACGGACCACCTGGGTGGGCGGCGGCGCGGGCGGGTTCGCGGCGGCGTCCAGCAGGGCGCGGACCCGGGCGGCGTCCGGACGGCGCGCCGGGTCCTTGTCCAGCAGGCCCGTGATCACCTCGGCCAGCGGCCCCTGCGCGGAGGCGGGCGGCGCGGGCGTGGCGTTGAGCACCGACTGGAGCGTGGCGGGGGTGTTGCTGCGGCGGAACGGCGAGACGCCCTCCGTCGCCGCGTACAGCACCACGCCCAGCGACCACAGGTCGCTCGCCGGGCCGGGGCGCTGGCCCAGCACCCGCTCCGGGGCGATGTACTCGGGCGAGCCGACGAAGCCGCCGGTGTCGGTCAGGCTGGTCTCGCCCTCGATCTGGGCGATGCCGAAGTCGGTGAGGACGACCCGGTCGTGCCGGCCGAGCAGGACGTTGTCCGGCTTCACGTCCCGGTGCAGGACACCGGCGGCGTGCGCCGCCTCCAGCGCGCCGAGCACCTCCAGGCCGATCCGGGCCGCCTCGCGCGCGCCGAGCGTGCCTTCCTGGAGGGCGTCGCCGAGGGAGCGCCCGCGTACGAGTTCCATCACGATCCACGGCTGCTCGTCCACGACCGCCACGTCGTGCACGTCGACCACGGCGGGGTGGTCGAGCCGGGCGGCGGCGCGCGCCTCGCGGCGCATCCGCTCGAAGGCGTTGGCCCGTTCGCGTTCGGGAAGGTGCTCGGGGACGCGGGGCTCCTTGACGGCGACCTCGCGGTCGACGGTCTCGTCCTTGGCCCGCCACACCGTGCCCATGCCGCCGTGCCCGAGCTTGGAGATCAGCCGGTAGCGGCCGGCGATCAGCCGCCCGGCGCCCGGCTCCGGCGCGGCGGCCGAGGGAGCGGGCGCGGTCGGCGGGGCCGCCGAGGCGGTCGCCGGAGGTGTGGACGCCGGGGGTGTGGGCGCCGGGGGCTGCGACCGCGGCGGTACGACCTGGGTGGGCGCCGCGTACGGATTGCCGGGATGCGGCACGGCGGCGGCCGGGTTCGGTGGTCGCAGGTCAAAACTGGTCGGCTCGTCCGCCCCGCTGCGGGGCCCCCCGTTGCTGCTCATGGTCCATCCATACCGCGCCGGGTGCGCCCCTTTCCACCGCCGGTGCGCGGCGGTCACAGAGCCGTGACGCGGCGTGCCGCTTATCTCCCGCTTGTCTCCCCTTTAGGTACCGGTGCCGGAACCGGACGCGGTCGGCGACGCGGGCTCCGTCGTCGGCGGTGCGGAGGTGGGCGTCGGCGTGGCGGGCACCGAACTGGTCGGCGTACCGCCCCCGTCGTCGCCGCCGTCCGCGAGCAGCGCGGCCGCCGAGACGCCCGCGCCCGCCGCCGCGACGACCAGCAGTACCGCCATGAGCACGCTCCGCTTCACGCTCCGTCGCGCGCGCAGGGGCTCGCCGCTCGCCGCCTGTGCCGGTGTGGCGGGCGTACGGCCCGTGCTGAGGAAGGCGCGCAGCATCCGCTGCGCGGACGCCGCGTCCAGCCGGCGCCGCGGGTCGCGTTCCAGCAGGCCCCGTACGACCGGCAGGAGCGGTGCGGCCTGCTCGGGCGGGCGGATCTCCTCGGTGACCACGGCGTGCAGGACGCCGCCCAGCGAGTCGCGGTGGAAGGGGGACGCGCCGCTGAGGACCGCGCACAGCAGCACGCCCAGCGACCACAGGTCGGACTCCGGCCCGGTCCCGGCACCGGACATCCGCTCCGGTGCGGTGTACTCGGGGGACCCGACGAAGGAACCGCTCTCGGTGAGCGTGGTGGCGCCCGCGACCTGCGCCACCCCGAAGTCGGTGAGGACGACCCGGCCGTCCTCGGCGATCAGCACGTTCGACGGCTTCACGTCCCGGTGCAGGATGCCCGCCGCGTGGGCCGTGCCCAGGGCGTCGAGCAGGGCGATACCGATGCGGGCGGCCTCGACGGCGTCGACGGGGCCGCGGCTGAGGACGCGGTCGGCGAGGGAACCGCCGTCGACCAGTTCCATGACCATGTACGCGCGTTCGTCGTCCTCGACGACGTCGTGCACCACGATGACGTGCGGGTGCCGCAACTGCGCGACCGCGCGCGCCTCGCGCAGGGTGCGCTCACGGCGCCGTCGGGCCTCGGCCGCGGAGAGGGTCTCGTCGAGCGGGAGCGCCTTCACCGCCACTTCGCGGGCGAGCACCCGGTCGGTGGCCCGCCACACGATGCCCATGCCGCCGTGGCCGAGCCGCTCGTGGAGCCGGTAACGGCCCGCGATGACACGCCCGCCCGCCCCCTCGGTCACCATGCGTCCCATCATGCCCCACCGGACGCGACCCCTCCGGGCCGCTGTCACACGGGTGGCCGACAACCGACGGGCGTGCGAACGGCGTCGCGCCGACGGCGTGGGTCAGCCGGTCTTCTCCTGCCAGCTCTGCAGCACCGCCTTGAACCACCGCTGCGTGGCCGGCCAGTCGCTCGCCGGTCCCGACATGTTGAGGGCGTACTCGACGCCGTCGCGGGACATGTACGTCTGCGACACGGCGCGGCGCGGGCCGGGGAACTGGGTGTCCTTCGCCAGCGCGGTGAAGGTGTACTCCCACCGGGCGCTGTCGCGGTCGCGGTAGCCGACGCGTTCCAGGCGGACGCGCTGGTAGTCGACGAGCCGCTGGAGCAGTTGCGCGTCCAGGTCCTGCAGGTGGGCGTACGGGTCGTTGTAGTCGGGCGCGGTGTCGACGGATATGCGGAGGAAGTGCTCGCCGCCGTCGGGGGTGTAGTCGATCTGCCGCAGTTCGCCGCTGTCGCCGTCGAAGTCCTTCCGCTGCCAGTTCTCGGGCAGGTAGAGGCTGAAACCCAGCGGGTCGTCGCGGCGGGTCCAGTCGGCCGGGACGGAACCGCCGGGGCCCTTGCCGGTCGTGGCGGAGCCGGAGGGGGCGGGGGAGCCGGAGGCGGTCGGCCCCGGGGTGGGGTCGGAGCCCGCCGACGAGCCGCCCCCGTCGCGCTGTTGCAGCACCACGGCGGTGCCCGCGCCGATGAGCGCGGCGACGGCGACGACCAGGGCGAGCGTGCGCATCCGGACCCGCCGTGCGCGTCCGGGAGCGGCGCCGCCCGCCACCGGGTAACCCGGCGCGGTGTGCCCGCTCGGCGCGGGGCCGACCGTCGTGGGGCCGGTCACCGGCGGGTACGGCGTGGCGGCGGTCCCGCCGGCCGGCCCCGGTGCGCCCGGCATCCCGGGTGTCGTGGAGGACCCGGGCCCCCCGGGCACCCCGGGCATCCCAGGCGTCCCCGGCATCCCCTGGTGAGCCGTGTCGCCCGCCCGCGGCGGGGGCCCCGCGTACCGGGTGGTCGGCACGTACGCCTGGGCCGCGTCCGGGCGCCGGCCCTCGGCCGCCTGGGCGAGCAGGTGCTCGGCCTCGGTCGCGTCGGGCCGCTCGGCCGGGTCCTTGCGCAGCAGGGCGCTGATGACCGGCGCGAGCGCACCGGCGTACCGGGGCTCGGTGGCCTCCTCCTCGACGACCGCCTGCATGGTGGTGAGCGGGGAGGTGCGGCGGAACGGCGACCTGCCCTCCACCGCCGTGTACAGCGTCGCGCCCAGCGCCCACAGGTCGGAGGAGGGGCCGGGGTCGTGGCCGCGGACGCGTTCGGGCGCGAGGTAGTCGACGGAGCCGACGACCTCTCCGGTACGGGTGATGGTGGAGTCGCCCTCGATCTGCGCGATGCCGAAGTCGGTGAGCAGCACCCGGCCGTCGTCGGCGAGCAGTACGTTGCCCGGTTTGACGTCGCGGTGCAGGACTCCGGCGGTGTGCGCGGCGCGCAGGGCACGCAGCACCCACAGGCCGATCCGGGCCGCCTCCCGCGGGTCGACCCGCTCCTCGTCCTTGACGGCGTCGGCCAGTGAGCGGCCTTCCACCAACTCCATGACGATCCACGGCCGGCCGTCGTGTTCGAGTACGTCGTGCACGGTGACGACGGCCGAGTGGTTGATCCGCGCCGCCGCGCGCGCCTCGCCCCGGGTGCGTGCCAGGAGTATGGCCTGGTCGCTCTCGGATACGTAGAGCGCGGCGGTCAACTCCTTGATGGCGACGGTCCGGTGCAGCACCTCGTCGTGTGCGCGCCACACCCGGCCCATGCCGCCGCTGCCGATGGCTTCCCCGAGCCGGTAGCGTCCCGCGACGAGCTGGCCCTGCATCTGATTCACGTTGCCCCGCAATGGTCTTGTCAGGGTCAGACTAGGGACCGGCCCCCGTCCGGGGAACGGGTGGGGTGGTACGGAAACCGCTCTGTGACGGTTGTCGCTTTCCGTGACGGGAGGCAACCATCGGACCGAACTGCCGTCAGCGCGTGTACTGGTACGTCGCCGAGGCCTGTTCGAACAGCCTGGTCACCTCGTCACGCTCCGCCTCAGGACCGCGGACCTGCACCACGTGGTAGCGCCCGTCGATCAGGACGGCGACGTTGCGCACGTACAGCTCACCGCCGTCGGCACCGGTCCAGGTGAACTGCCCCTCCGCCATGGTCCGTCCGCCGACCTCGATGGTCTTCAGGCCGCTGGAGGTCGCCCAGCTCGAAGCGCGGTACGAGGCCAACTCGGGCTCGCTGTCGCGCTGGTAGGTCATCGGGTCGTCGCCGAACTCCGAGGTGCGGTCGCGGCCCGGCACGACGATCAGCTCGAAGTCGCCCTTGCCGTAGACGACCTGGCCGCTGCCGTTGCGAGGCGTGCGGTTCCAGCCGTCGGCGACGGCGACGCGGAAGCCCTCCGGGTCCTTGCGCAGGGTGAACCCGTCGGCGACGTTGGACTGGGTCTCGGTGGAGCCGCCCGCCGTCTGCGAGGCGCCGGGGTCGGGCTTCGGGGAGGTCTGGTCCGGCCGCGGCTCGCTGCTGACGTCCGGTGACTTCGCGGGCGGTGCCTGGCTCGCCTCGCCGGCGGCGCCGGTCCGGTCGGTGGTGCCGGTGCCGTTGGTGTCGCTCTTCGGCATGAAGAACATGGCGTACGCGACCGCGCCCGCCATCGCCAGCAGTATCAGCAGCAGCAGGGTCCGGCCGAGGCTGCGCGGGGAACGGTCGGTCTCCGGCCTGCCCCGCTTGTGCCGTCCGTGGTGCGCGGGCAGCCCGGCACGCCGCCTGCGGACCAGCTCGCCGCGACGGCGCACGATCGGCAGCCGGCCGGTCTCGACGGGGGGCGCCGAGATGACGTGCAGGCCGGCCTCCGGCTCGGGGGCGGACCGTACGAGGGAACGCAGCCAGCCGCTCAGTTCCTCGAACTCGATGCGCTCGGTGGGGTCCTGACGCAGCAGCGACTCCACGACCGGCCGCAGCGGGCCGCACTCCTCGGCGAACGCGGGCGGCTCCGCGCACACGATCTGCACCAGCTCGGCGGTCGACTCCTCCGGGTAGGGCGCGTGCCCCTGTACGGCGCGGAAGAGCAGCGCGCCCAGCGCCCACAGGTCGGTGGCGGGGCCGATGGGGGCGGCCAGCTGCCAGTTCTCGTGCACCGGGCCGGCCTGCTCGGGCGCCCAGCGCTCGGTCACGGGTCCGACCACGGCCATCCGCGTCTGCCGGGCCCGCTCGGCGTCGAGCGCGCTGGCCGGACCGCGCGGCACGGGCGCACCGGCGGCCGGGGCGTCCCAGCGGCCGGCGGGCGTGCTCCCGCCCCCGGCCGACGGATCGGCCGCCCCTGCACCCCGGGGGCCGGTCTGGCCCGGCCGCTCCGCTGCGCCGGGGCCCGCCTGCCATGACCCGGAGGCGGTCCCGGGGGCGGTCTCCCATGCTCCGGCCGCGGCCCTGGGCCCTGCCTGGCGCCATGCGGCTGCGGACCTCTCGGGCCCCTCCTGCGGCGCGGCGGGCAGATCCCGACCGGATGCCGGTCCGGAGCCGGCCGCCGGTTCACCGGCCGGGCGGGGGACGGGAAACGCCGGGTCGCCGGGGGTACGGGGCGTGGCGCCGTGCCAGGAGGTGGTGCGTACGCCGTAGGGGTCGGCGATCTGTCCCGGCGACGCGGCGGGGTCACCGCGACCCTCGTCGCTCCACGGGCCACCGGACGCGGCATCGGGATCGGGGTCGGGGTGGTACGCGTCCACGCCGGGGCGCGGACCCCGCCCCGGGGCGTCGCCCTCGTCGTACGGGGAGCCAGGACCGGTGGCCGGGCCCGGGTGCGCGCTCACCGTGCCGGGGTCACCGGCCCGTGAGGTGTCGTCAGGGGCGGGGCGGGCGCCCGGCAGGGCCGCGCGGCCGTTCTGGGCCGCCTGGACGCGGGCGGCGGCCCTGGCTCCCGCGCGGTAGGCGGCGATCGCACCGGCGCGGGCGGCACGGGCGTCCCCGGCGGCGTCGAGCGACGCGGGCGCGAGCCCGGCGGGGCCTCCGCCCGGCGCCGGGACCCCGGGCACCGGGAGCCCGCCGACACCGCGCGCCTCGATGGCGGCCCGCCGGGCGGCCTCGGGGTCGGCGTCACCGGGGCCGAAGACGCCGGTCCGGGGGGCGTCGCCGGGACCGAAGGTTCCGTTCGGGTCGACGGCGGGGCCCGGCTCCTCGTCGGGCGGCGGGGGCACCGGGTCGTACCCGCACAGCGCCTCCTCCGCCGCCCCGACCGCCAGGCCGGTCAGCATGACCCGCCCGTCGTCGCAGACGAGCACGGTGCGCGCGGTGATGTTGCGGTGCACCCAGCCGTACGAGTGCAGCACCCGCAGTGCCAGAAGAACGTCGGAGGCAACCTCGGCCGCCCGGTACGGCGTCAGGGTCTGTTCGGCGAGCAGCGCGGCCAGCGGCCTCGCGGCGACCAGCTCGCTGACGATCCACAGCGAACCGCCCTCGGCGAAGACGTCGAAGACCTGGTCCAGGCGCGGATGGTCGGGCACCGCCGCCGCGGCCTGCGCGGCCTCCACCGCCCGCCGCACCACCGGATCGGCCGGCCGCCTGGGGCCGCCGCCCGCGGCGGATGTCCGCCTGCCGGGGTGCCGCGCGCCGCCGTCCCGGGCGGTGAAGCCCTCGGGCAGACCGTCCGCGTCGAGCACCTCGGCCTCGACGACCTCCGGCAACGGGACCTGACGGACGAGCACTTCCTGACCGCTGTAGGTGTCGAAGGCCCGGGTCTCGGTGAGTTCGTACTCGTCGGACGGCGGCAGGGGCAGGCGGTAGCGGTCGGCGAGCACCCGTCCCGCGTAGTCGTCCACGTCGCCACCCCCGGCAGCCGTCGGTCAATTCCGTTCGCCCGGCGGGCCGTTCCGGCTGCGTACGGTCCGCAACCACTCACGATACGTGCCGGAGGCAACCCGCAATGAGCTGATGCCAGATATCGAGCGGCTCAAACCCGGGGGCCGGCGCCCCGGGCCCCGGCCCTCCTCCGCTCAGGGCTTGGGTTCGAAGGTCTTCGACAGGGTCCGCCAGGTGTCCCGGCGCAGATCGTCGCCCCAGTCGGCGGCCTTCGCGGTGTACATGAGCGCGTAGCCCTGGTGGTCGTTGACGACGAATCCCCGGTCCACGGTGCGGTACTTGGTGCCGCCGTCGGTGTAGGTGAACTCCCAGTCGGCCGTGTTCCAGCCCCGGTAGCCCACCTTCTCTATGCGGATCTTCTGGTAGTCCGAGCGGACCATGTACCGCTCCTGGCTCTTCCAGTCCGCGACCGGATCGCCCTTGGGCGTGGAGGTCCAGGCGACCAGCAGCTTCTGCCCGCGGGGGCCGGTGAACCGGTCGCCCGAGGAGCCGGTGGTGGTGAACTTCCAGCCCTCGGGCAGTCCTATGCGGTAGCCCTGGCCACCCTTGTGGGTGGTGGCCACGTCCTCGTCGTCGTCGGACTTCCCGGCGTCCTCCGACTCTCCGCCGGCCTCGCCGGACGCGCTCGCCCCGGCGTCCGGGGCACCGGTCGCCTCCCCGCTCGTCGCCGGGTCGGAGGCGGAACCGTCGGTACCGGTACCGCCCTCCTCGTCCCGCTTGGTGTCGCCGCTCGGACCGGCGGAGGCCACGGCCTCGCCGCCGCTGCCGCCCTCTGCGCCCTTGTCGTCGTCGCCGCCGAGCGTGAGCGCGAGCACCGTGCCGAGCACGGCCAGCGCCACGACCACCGCGATGATGATCAGCGTCCGGCGCGGCACCACGTCGGTGAGCGGGGCCCGGGGCACCGGCCGGGCGGGCAGGTCCGGCGGCGGCACCACGGGCCAGCCGGAACTCCGCGCGCCACCGGCCGCGTTCGCCGCACCGGAACCGGCACCGGAGCCGACCGCCCCGGCGGCGCCACGGCCCGCCGCACCGGGGTGCGTACCCGTGCCCGGTCCCGCGGCCGATCCCGCCCTCTGCGCCGGCGGAGCGGGGGCCGTACCGGCGGACCCGTGGGCGGCGGTCGTGCCCGCCGCGCCCGCCCCCGTCCGGCCGTCGTCGCCCGGCTTGGTCCGCGAGGCGGCGGCGGCTCCGGCCGCACCGGCCCCGACGGCCGCCTTGCGCACGGAACGCAGCGCTCCGCGAAGCTTCTCCCCGGCCTCCTCGCCCAGCCTGCCCCCGGATCCCTGGGCACCGCCGCGGCGCCTGCGCCCGTCCGGCTGCGGAGGCAGCGGCACCACCTTGGTGGCGTCGACCGGTTCACTCGCGCCGCCCCGCTCCGGCGCGTGGATGACCTTGTTGAGCATCGCGCGGGCGCCCGCGTCGTCGAGCCGCTGGTCGGGGTCCTTGGTGAGCAGCCCGTAGATGACGTCCCGGAGCGGGCCCGCGTTCTTCGGCTCCTCCAGGTTCTCCGTCATCACCGCGGTGAGCGTCGCGATCGCCGAGCCCCGGTCGTAGGGCGGGGTGCCCTCGACGGCGGCGTACAGCAGGCCGCCCAGCGACCACAGGTCGGCGGCCGGGCCGGGCTTGTGGCCGCGGGCGCGCTCGGGGGAGATGTAGGAAGGGGCGCCGACGAGCATGCCGGTGGAGGTGATGGAGGGGTCGCCCTCGACCTGGGCGATGCCGAAGTCGGTGAGCACGACCCGGCCGTCCTCGGCGATCAGCACGTTCGACGGCTTCACGTCGCGGTGCAGGATGCCCTCGCGGTGCGCGGAGCGCAGCACGTCCAGGACGGCGAGGCCGACCTCGGCGGCGCGCCTGGGCTCCAGCAGTCCGTCCTCACGGATGGCCTCGGCGAGCGACTTGCCCTCGACGAGTTCCATCACGATCCACGGCCGGTCGTCCTCCTCGACCACGTCGTAGACCGTGACGGCACTGTTGTTGCGGATCCGCGCGATGGCCTTGGCCTCGCGCAGCGTGCGCGTGATCAGGCGCCGCTTCTCCTCCTCGTCGATGTTCCCCGGGAACCGCAGCTCCTTGACGGCGACCGTGCGTCCGAGGGTCTCGTCCTCGGCGCGCCACACCGTCCCCATGCCGCCGCGGCCGAGCACGTCTCCCAGCCGGTACCGCCCGGCGAGGAGACGTGCGCTCTTGTCCGTACGGGATGTCCCCGCCCGCTCCGCCTCCGACATGCGTCCCCTCATGCAACCCGCCCTGACAGAGCCTTCATTGTCCCTCACCCGACAAGTGCTCTACGCCCAGGGTGCCCGGAGGGTTCCCTTCCCGCCCTCCTTACCGCGCCACGATGTCCGGCGCCCCCAGCCGGGCCGCGTCGGCCGTCAGGTCGTCCGGCTGGCGCTGGGACTCCCGCTCGGCCTCGACCCGCTTCTCGTAGTGCTGGATCTCCCGCTCGACCTGGCCCTTGTCCCAGCCGAGGACCGGCGCCATCAGCTCGGCCGCCTCGCGGGCGCAGCGCGTCCCCCGGTCGAAGGTCTCGATGGAGATGCGGGTGCGCCGGGTGAGTACGTCGTCCAGGTGCCGCGCGCCCTCGTGCGAGGCGGCGTAGACGACTTCGGCGCGCAGGTAGTCGTCGGCGCCGGTGAGCGGCTCACCCAGGGAGGGGTCGGCGGCGACGAGTTCGAGCAGTTCCTCCGTCAGCGCGCCGTACCTGTTCAGCAGGTGTTCGACGCGCACGACGTGCAGTCCGGTGCGCGCGGCGATCCGGGCCCGCGCGTTCCACAGCGCGTGGTAGCCCTCGGCGCCGAGCAGCGGGGTCTCCTCGGTGACGCAGTCGGCGACCCGCAGGTCGAGCCCGTGCACCGCCTCGTCCACGGCGTCCTTGGCCATCACCCGGTACGTCGTGTACTTGCCGCCCGCCACGACGACCAGGCCGGGCACCGGGTGGGCGACGGTGTGCTCGCGCGACAGCTTGCTGGTGGCGTCCGACTCACCGGCCAGCAGCGGGCGCAGACCGGCGTACACCCCCTCGACGTCGTCGCGCGTGAGCGGCACCGACAGCACCGAGTTGACGTGTTCCAGCAGGTAGTCGATGTCGGCGCTGGAGGCGGCCGGGTGGGCCTTGTCGAGGTCCCAGTCGGTGTCCGTGGTGCCGATGATCCAGTGCCGGCCCCAGGGGATGACGAACAGCACGGACTTCTCGGTGCGCAGGATCAGCCCGGTGCTGGAGTGGATGCGGTCCTTGGGCACGACCAGGTGGATGCCCTTGGAGGCCCGGACGTGGAACTGACCGCGCTCGCCCACCATCGCCTGGGTGTCGTCGGTCCACACCCCGGTCGCGTTCACCACCTGCTTGGCGCGGACCTCGTACTCGCCGCCCGCCTCGACGTCCCGCACCCGCGCGCCGACCACCCGTTCGCCCTCGCGCAGGAAGGAGGTGACCCGGGCGCGGTTGGCGACCTTGGCGCCGTACGCCGCCGCGGTGCGCACCAGCGTGGCCACGAAGCGGGCGTCGTCCATCTGCGCGTCGTAGTACTGCAGCGCGCCGACGAGCGCGTCCTTCTTCAGGGCGGGCGCCACGCGCAGGGCGTGACGGCGGCTCAGGTGCCGGTGCAGCGGCAGGCCCCTGCCGTGGCCGCGGGCCATGGACATCGCGTCGTAGAGCGCGACGCCGGAGCCCGCGTACAGCCGCTCCCACCCCTTGTGCTGGAGCGGGTACAGGAAGGGCACCGGCTTCACCAGGTGCGGCGCGAGCCGTTCGAGCAGCAGCCCGCGCTCCTTCAGCGCCTCCCGCACGAGCACGAAGTCGAGCATCTCCAGATAGCGCAGGCCGCCGTGGATCAGCTTGCTGGACCTGCTGGAGGTGCCCGAGGCCCAGTCCCGGGCCTCGACCAGGCCGACGGACAGGCCGCGCGTCACGGCGTCGAGCGCGGTGCCCGCACCTACCACGCCGGCGCCCACCACCAGTACGTCGAGCTCGCGCTCGGCCATGGCCGCGAGTGACTCGGCGCGCTGCGCCGGCCCAAGGGTCGCTGTCCTCACTGCTGCCTCCCGCTGTCGGTCGCGCCGGGCGCACCCGTCGGGCGAGCCAGGTTCCTGGTACCCACCATGCCCGGATTCTGACCGGCCTGCCCGACTTCGGCAGCCGCGGGCCCCAACCTGTGGACAACTTCGCCGTGAGCCCACACCGGCCCGCCCCGGCCCCTCGACACTCGCCGAAACTCCGCAGATCAATACCGCAAATCGGTCATATTTACTCCTAGTCTGACGTTGTGCTCGCCCGTCCTGTCCACCGGGCTTGCGCACCTGTCCCGCTTCGGCTACTGGGAAGGACGGCCCACGCCATGCCCGCAGATCTCGCCGTCATCGGACTCGGCCCGTACGGCCTGCCCCTGGCCCAGGCCGCCGTCGCCGCCGGCATCCCCACCCTCGGCTACCGCACCGGCCCCGAGGCCGGCCCGCTCACCCCGGCCGAGGTGCGCCGGATGCTCGCCACGGGCTTCCGCACCCCGACCGGACCGGCCGAGCTGGGCCGCGTCCGCACCGCCGTGATCTGCGCGCCGACCCCGCCCTCCCCCGACGGCGGCCTGGACCTCGGCCAGGTGGAGGCCGCGGCCCGCACGCTGGCCGCCCACATGCGCCCGCACACCACGATCATCCTGGAGTCGCCGGTGCGGCCCGGGACGACGGAGGAGTTCCTGCGCCCGCTCCTGGAGCAGGGCTCCGGGCTGCGCGCCGGCCGCGACTTCCACCTCGCCTACTCCCCCAGCCGGGTGGACCCCGGCAACCGCGACTTCACCCCGGCCAACACCCCGAAGGTCATCGGCGGCCTCACCCCCGCCTGCACCGAGTCGGCCGCCGCCTTCTACAGCCGCCTCACCGACAAGGTGGTCCGCGCGCGCGGGCCGCGGGAGGCGGAGACGGTCCAGCTCCTGGAGACCAACTTCCGGCACGTGAACATCGCCCTGGTCAACGAGATGGCCGTGCTCTGCGACGACCTCGGCGTCGACCTGTGGGACGTCCTGCGCTGCGCCGAGACCAAGCCCTTCGGCTTCCAGGCCTTCCGCCCGGGGCCCGGCGTCGGCGGCCACTCCGTCGCCCAGGACCTCACCGGCCGGGCCCCGCACAGCCTGCGCATGGTGGAGCTGGCCCAGCAGGTCAACGCCCAGATGCCCCGCTACGTCGTCCAGCGCGCCGCCGCCCTCCTCAACGAGCACGGCAAGTCCGCGCGCGGCGCCCGCGTCCTCCTCCTCGGCGTCACCTACAAGGCCGACCTCGCCGACCAGCAGGCCACCCCGGCCGAGGAGATCGCGACCCGCCTGATGTCCATGGGCGCCGCCGTGAGCTACCACGACCCGCACATCCCGTCCTGGAACGTCGCCGACCGCCCCGTCCCGCGCGCCGACTCCCTCTACGAGGCCGCCGCCGACGCCGACCTCACGATCCTCCTCCAGCAGCACCGCACGTACGACCTCCAGGGCCTGTCGGTCAAGGCGCAGCTCCTCCTGGACACGCGGGGCGCCACACCGACGGGGGCGGCGCACCGGTTGTGAGGCGGGGGCGCACGGGGGTGACCGTGCCACGGAGCTGGTGGTGAGAGGGCGGCTGCGCCGGTACGGTGGGGGAGCAGGTGGAGCCCACTGCAGTGGGCCTGCGGCAGGCTCCAGAGAAGTGAACGGAGTGTCCACCCCTACTTCTCTTAGGGGTGGCCGCTCACTTCCCGTGAATCCGCAGGATCCACCTCCTCCGGAACTTCACCATCCGCAGACGGATCCGGTCCCAGCGGGTGGGCTTGCGGTGACGGCCCATGGCGCGCCCCCTTCCACGATGCCGCCCATATCCCGGTGAGGCGGTCCGTCTGGAATTCGGGCCGGGCCCCGAGGAGCGGGGTCCGGAACGGTTCCTTGGAAGGGGGCGCCCCAGAGAACTGGGTCGCCGAGCAGGGACATTACCGATCCGGCACAGCCCTCCCCTGCGTATTCGCCCCGAACACCACCGCACGCCCCCGCGCCGCGTCACGCGCCCCCTCAAGAGCCCCGAGCACGCGAAAGGGGCCGGTCACCCATCAGGTGACCGGCCCCTTCACATGCCGTGGGGACTACCGCCGGTGCTGCGAGTCCGCGACCGTCACCTCGACGCGCTGGAACTCCTTCAGCTCGCTGTAGCCGGTCGTGGCCATGGCGCGGCGCAGGGCGCCGAAGAAGTTCATCGAGCCGTCGGGGTTGCGGGACGGGCCGGTGAGGATCTCCTCGATGGTGCCGACCGTGCCGAGGTCGACCTTCTTGCCGCGCGGCAGCTCCTCGTTGACGGCCTCCATGCCCCAGTGGTTGCCCTTGCCCGGCGCGTCGGTCGCGCGGGCCAGCGGGGAGCCCATCATCACGGAGTCGGCGCCGCAGGCGATGGCCTTGGGCAGGTCGCCGGACCAGCCGACACCGCCGTCGGCGATGACGTGCACGTACCGGCCGCCGGACTCGTCCATGTAGTCCCGGCGGGCCGCGGCCACGTCCGCGACCGCGGTGGCCATGGGCACCTGGATGCCGAGCACGTTGCGCGTGGTGTGGGCGGCACCGCCGCCGAAGCCGACGAGGACGCCCGCGGCGCCGGTGCGCATCAGGTGCAGGGCGGCGGTGTAGGTGGCGCAGCCGCCGACGATCACCGGGACGTCGAGCTCGTAGATGAACTGCTTCAGGTTCAGCGGCTCGTGCGAGCCGGAGACGTGCTCCGCGGAGACCGTCGTACCGCGGATGACGAAGATGTCGACGCCCGCGTCCACGACGGCCTTGGAGAACTGGGCGGTGCGCTGCGGGGAGAGCGCGGCGGCGGTGACCACGCCCGAGTCGCGCACCTCCTTGATGCGCTGCCCGATCAGCTCCTCCTTGATGGGAGCCGCGTAGATCTCCTGGAGGCGGCGGGTCGCGTTGTCGGTGTCCAGCTCCGCGATCTCGTCGAGCAGCGGCTGCGGGTCCTCGTGCCGGGTCCAGAGGCCTTCCAGGTTGAGGACGCCGAGGCCGCCCAGCTCGCCGATGCGGATGGCGGTGGCCGGGGAGACGACCGAGTCCATGGGAGCGGCCAGGAACGGCAGCTCGAAGCGGTAGGCGTCGATCTGCCAGGCGATCGAGACCTCCTTCGGGTCCCGCGTACGGCGGCTGGGGACGACGGCGATGTCGTCGAAGGCGTACGCCCGGCGGCCGCGCTTGCCGCGCCCGATCTCGATCTCAGTCACGTCTGTGGCCTTTCCCTGATGCGTTGCAGCGCCTTCCAGTATCCCCGACGGGCTCGCCGGGGCACCGCAGAGGGCGGCCCCGGATGGTCCGGAGCCGCCCTCGGGAGGCTGCTGCCTGGGTGCTTACTTGCTGCGGCTGTAGTTCGGCGCCTCGACCGTCATCTGGATGTCGTGCGGGTGGCTCTCCTTGAGGCCCGCGGAGGTGATCCGGACGAACCGGCCCTTGGACTCCATCTCCTCGATGGTGGCGGCGCCCACGTAGCCCATGGTCTGACGCAGACCGCCGACGAGCTGGTGCAGGACGTTGGCCAGCGGGCCGCGGTAGGGGACCTGGCCCTCGATGCCCTCGGGCACGAGCTTGTCGTCGGAGGCGACCTCGGCCTGGAAGTACCGGTCCTTCGAGTACGACCGGCCCTGACCGCGGGACTGCATGGCGCCCAGCGAGCCCATGCCGCGGTAGGACTTGAACTGCTTGCCGTTGATGAACTGCAGCTCGCCCGGCGACTCCTCGCAGCCCGCCAGCAGGCTGCCCAGCATCACGGTGTCGGCGCCGGCGGCGAGCGCCTTGCCGATGTCGCCGGAGTACTGCAGGCCGCCGTCGCCGATCAGGGGCACCCCGGCGGCGCGGGCGGCGAGGGAGGCCTCGTAGATCGCGGTGACCTGCGGGACGCCGATGCCGGCGACGACGCGGGTGGTGCAGATGGAGCCGGGGCCGACGCCGACCTTGATGCCGTCGACGCCGGCGTCGATCAGGGCCTGGGCGCCGTCACGGGTGGCGACGTTGCCGCCGACGACGTCGATGCCGACGCTCGACTTGATCTTCGACATCCAGCTCAGCGCGTTGCTGTTGTGGCCGTGCGAGGTGTCGACGACGAGGAAGTCCACCCCGGCCTCGGCGAGGGCCTGGGCGCGGTCGAGCGCCTCGGGGCTGGCGCCCACGGCGGCGCCGACGAGCAGCCGGCCCTTCGCGTCCTTGGCGGCGTGCGGGTACTGCTCGGCCTTGACGAAGTCCTTGACCGTGATCAGACCCTTGAGGACGCCGTCGCCGTCGACCAGCGGCAGCTTCTCGATCTTGTGGCGGCGCAGCAGCTCCATCGCGTCCACGCCGGAGATGCCGACCTGGCCGGTGACCAGGGGCATCGGCGTCATGACCTCGCGCACCTGCCGGGTGCGATCGGTCTCGAAGGCCATGTCGCGGTTGGTGACGATGCCGAGCAGCTTGCCCGCGGCGTCGGTGACCGGGACGCCGCTGATGCGGAACTTGGCGCACAGGGCGTCGGCCTCGCCGAGGGTGGCGTCCGGGTGGATGGTGATGGGGTTGGCCACCATGCCCGACTCGGAGCGCTTCACCAGGTCGACCTGGTTGGCCTGGTCCTCGATGGACAGGTTGCGGTGCAACACGCCGACGCCGCCCTGGCGGGCCATGGAGATGGCCATCCGGGACTCGGTCACCTTGTCCATGGCCGCGGAGAGCAGCGGGATGTTGACCCGCACGTTGCGGGAGATGCGGGACGAGGTGTCGACCGCGTTCGGAAGCACCGCGGAGGCGCCCGGCAGCAGCAGCACGTCGTCGTAGGTCAGCCCGAGTGTCGCGAATTTCTCGGGCACTCCGTCGACGTTGGCAGTCATGACACCTTCCCCAAATGGCCTTGATCGGTGCGGATGTCCATGCTAACGGGAAGTGGACGTGGCTCATTCCACGATCAAGGAAGCATGCGACCTTCGTGCTTTTGTACGAGGCGGACCGCCGCGCGGACGATCGCGCGAACCGCCCGGACTACTGCTCCGCCAGGGCCCGCAGGCGGCTCAGCGCCCGGTGCTGGGCGACCCGGACCGCGCCCGGTGACATTCCCAACATCTGCCCGGTCTCCTCGGCCGTGAGTCCGACCGCGATGCGCAGCAGGAGCAGCTCGCGCTGGTTCTCCGGCAGGTTGGCCAGCAGTTTCTTGGCCCAGGCGGCGTCGCTGTTGAGCAGCGCCCGCTCCTCGGGGCCCAGCGAGTCGTCCGGCCGCTCGGGCATCTCGTCGGACGGGACGGCCGTCGAGCCGGGGTGGCGCATCGCGGCACGCTGGAGGTCGGCGACCTTGTGGGCGGCGATGGCGAAGACGAACGCCTCGAAGGGGCGCCCGGTGTCCTTGTAACGGGGCAGCGCGAGCAGGACCGCGACGCAGACCTCCTGGGCGAGGTCCTCGACGAAGTGCCGGGCGTCGCCGGGCAGCCGGGACAGTCGCGTCCGGCAGTAGCGCAGCGCCAAGGGGTGGACATGGGCGAGCAGGTCGTGCGTGGCCTGCTCGTCCCCGTCCACGGCGCGGTGGACGAGCCCACCGACCGTCCCTTGGTCAGGGGCCGCCTCGTCGTCACGCATCGGTCCATGGTGCCTTGCGGCCGTCCGATCCGTGGCTCCGTGCCCGTTGTTGTGCACCGAAGCGTTATGAGCAGGTGCGCCGGAACTCATCCCCTGCGCCCTCCCCTTCCGCTCGACCGACTCGTCCCCGAGGAACTCCACACCTCAAGGATGCGTCATCCGCGGCGAAACGAGCAGCGGGCATCCGGCGGGTCGCCTTGTCACCCCCGCTCACCTCGCGATAAGCGGGGATGGTCACATCCCCGACGGGCCTGACCGGCCTCCACCGCACGGGGTGCTCCTAGCGGACCAGGCCCCACCGGAAGCCGAGCGCCACCGCGTGCGCCCGGTCCGAGGCGCCGAGCTTCTTGAAGAGCCGACGGGCGTGGGTCTTGACGGTGTCCTCGGACAGGAACAGCTCCCGGCCGATCTCCGCGTTGGAACGGCCGTGGCTCATGCCTTCCAGCACCTGGATCTCGCGCGCGGTGAGCGTGGGCGCGGCGCCCATCTCGGCCGAGCGCAGCCGGCGCGGGGCGAGCCGCCAGGTCGGGTCGGCGAGGGCCTGGGTCACGGTGGCGCGCAGTTCGGCGCGCGAGGCGTCCTTGTGCAGATAGCCACGGGCACCGGCGGCGACCGCGAGGGCCACGCCGTCCAGGTCCTCGGCGACGGTGAGCATGATGATGCGCGCGCCGGGGTCGGCGGACAGCAGCCGCCGGACCGTCTCGACGCCGCCCAGACCGGGCATGCGCACGTCCATCAGAATCAGGTCCGAGCGGTCGGCACCCCAGCGGCGGAGGACTTCCTCGCCGTTGGCGGCCGTCGTCACGCGCTCGACGCCGGGCACGGTCGCGACCGCGCGGCGGAGCGCCTCTCGGGCAAGCGGGGAGTCGTCGCAGACGAGGACGGAAGTCATGGCCGTCCTCCGCAGCTGATGCGCGTCACGTTGAGCCTCCAGGCTGGTACGAAATCGTCACCTGTGCGGTCGACCGTCCCGGACGCCCGCCCGAGCACTTGTTCCTTCAACCGCCTCCGCACTCTCAACGATGGTCACTCGAAAGAGTTACGGGGCTGTGTGTCGTCTTCGGCACTCTACGTGAGGGGGCGGGCACGCAGCAGACATGCGCGTGGGACCCGCGCCGTTTCATCACAAGCGGTGCCCCATTCAGCCGCTTTTCTTCCACTTCGCTGGTGTCTGCGGCTAGATTCGCAATGAGTCATATTTTCATCTCCTTAGATCGTAGTTGTACGGTCGTGGACACCGTATCCACCCAGAACGGCTACAAGGGGTCACGCAATGGCAGATTTCTCCCGCCTTCCCGGACCGAACGCGGACCTGTGGGACTGGCAGCTCCTGGCCGCGTGCCGTGGGGTGGACAGCTCGCTCTTCTTCCATCCGGAAGGCGAACGCGGTGCGGCACGGAGTGCTCGCGAGAACTCGGCCAAGGAGGTCTGCATGAGGTGCCCGGTCCGGGCCGAGTGCGCGGCGCACGCGCTGGCGGTGCGCGAGCCGTACGGCGTGTGGGGCGGACTGACCGAGGACGAGCGCGAGGAGCTCATGGGGCGGGCCCGCAACCGCCTGGTCGCGGCGACGGCGTCGTCGTCGGCCGGCGGGGAGGCGGCCGCGCCTCACTGACTGAAGGAACGTTTCTCTGGAAGAACGCGACGGACGGCCCGCAGGACCCCGGCCGGACCCCCCGACGCGGTCAGCGCGCCGCGGTCAGCGCGCCGCCGACTGGCGAGCGCCGGCCCGGGCCAGCTCGTCCAGCGTCGCCGCCACGGCCGGCACCTGCGCCAGGTCGGGCAGTGTGAGCGCGACGATCTCCCGCCGCACGGCCGGCTCCAGCGCGACCGTCCGCACTCCCCGGGGCCGTACGGACTCGACGGCGAGCTGGGGCAGGACGGCCACGCCGAGGCCCGCGCCGACCAGGCCGACCACCGCCGGGTAGTCATCGGTCGCGAAGTCGATGCGGGGGGTGAAACCGGCCCCCTCGCACACCTCGACCAGCTGTCCGCGGCAGCGCGGGCAGCCCGCGATCCACGACTCCCGGGCCAGCTCCCCGATGGCCACGGACCCGACCCTTTCCGTACGGGCGAGCCGGTGCTCCTCGGGGACCAGCGCCACCAGCCGGTCGGTCAGCAGCGGCCGCACGACGAGGTCGTCCCACTCCTCGGCGCCGGCCGCGCCCTCGTAGCGGAAGGCGAGCGCCACGTCGCAGTCGCCCTCGCGCAGCAGCTCGACGGAGGCGGGCGGCTCGGCCTCCTCCAGGAAGACCCGGGTGCCGGGGTGCGCGGCGCGCAGCGCGGCCAGGGCCGTCGGTACGAGGGTGGAGCTGCCGCTGGGGAAGGAGACCAGCCGGACCCGGCCGGCGCGCAGCCCGGCGATCGCGGCGACCTCCTCCTCGGCCGCGGTGAGCCCGGCGATGATCCCGGCGGCGTGCCGCACCAGCGCCTCTCCGGCCTGGGTCAGCCGCATCTCGCGGCCGGTGCGCACCAGCAGCGGAGTGCCGACGGAGGACTCCAGCGCCTTCATCTGCTGGCTGACGGCGGGCTGGGTGCAGCCCAGCTCGCGCCCCGCGGCGGAGAAGGAACCGGTGGATGCCACGGCGCGCAGCACGCGGAGATGACGAGCCTCGATCACACCCCCGAGGATAAGCGACCCTTTGACCGGACGCCGAATAATGCGTCACCGCTTTGACCGCGCATGTCCTACCGTTCTCGCATGCACCTTCCCGCCACGAGGCTCCTGTCCGTCAACCTGGGACGCGCGAAGGCGGTGCCGTACACGGACCAGCCCGAGGGCGTCACCGGCATCGACAAGCGGCCGGCCGACGGCCCCGTACGGGTCGCCGCGCCCGGGGCGAAGGGCGACGGGGCGAGCGGCCTGGCCGGCGACACCGTCTGCGACACGCGGCACCACGGCGGCGACGACCAGGCGGTGTACGCGATGGCGCGCGAGGACCTGGACGCCTGGGAGCGCGAGCTGGGCCGCGAGCTGCCGAACGGCTCGTTCGGCGAGAACCTCACCACCACCGGCCTGGACCTCGCCGGTGCCCTGATCGGCGAGCGCTGGCGGGTCGGCCCGGAGCTGCTCCTGGAGGTGACGTCCGGACGCATTCCCTGCCGCACCTTCCAGGGCCACATGGGTGAGCCGCGCTGGGTGAAGCGCTTCACGGAGAAGGGCGCGCCGGGTGCCTACTTCCGCGTCGTCGAACCAGGTGAGATCCGCGCCGGCGACCCGGTCCGGATCGTGCACCGGCCCGCCCACGAGGTGACGGTGGCCCTGCAGTTCCGCGCGGTGACCACCCAGCGGGAGCTGCTCCCCCGGCTGCTCGCGGCGGGCGACGCGCTGCACCCGGAGGCGCTGGCGGCGGCACGCAAGTACGTGGCGCAGTACGGCGGCTAGCGGGGCGGTACGGCGGCCGAGCGAAGCGGACGTGCCCGGTCCGGGCCCATAACCTTGCGCCATGACAACGGCATTGATTACGGGATCGACGGCGGGCCTCGGCGCCGCGTTCGCGCGTCGGCTGGCGGCCGACGGGCACGACCTGGTGCTGGTGGCCCGGGACACCAAGCGGCTGCGCGAACAGGCCACCGAACTGCACGACCGGCACGGCATCGAGGCGGAGGTGCTCACGGCGGACCTGTCGACGGACGCCGGCATCGACGCGGTGGCCGCCCGGCTGGGGGACCGCAGGAACCCCGTCGACCTGCTGGTCAACAACGCCGGTTTCGGCAACAAGGGCCGTTTCCTCGACGTGCCCATGGCCGACGAGCTGACCATGCTCAAGGTGCACTGCGAGGCGGTGCTCCGGCTGACCTCGGCGGCCGTGGAGGCGATGCGGGAGCGGGGCCGCGGCGGTGTCGTCAACGTGGCCTCGGTCGCCGCCTTCGTCCCGCGCGGCACCTACGGCGCCTCCAAGGCGTGGGTCGTGCAGTTCACCCAGGGCGTGGCGAAGGACCTGGCCGGCAGCGGCGTACGCCTGATGGCCCTGGCCCCGGGCTTCGTACGCACGGAGTTCCACGAACGGGCGGGCATGGGCACGGACAACATCCCGAACTGGATGTGGCTCGACGCGGACAAGGTCGTCGCGGCGGCCCTCGCCGACCTGTCGCGCGGCAAGTCCGTGTCCATCCCCGACCCCCGCTACAAGACCCTGATGGGCGCGGCGAAGCTGGTCCCCCGGGGCATGCTGGGCGGGATCACATCCCGGACGGGACGGAAGTACGGGCCGCAGTAGGAGGGGAGCCGTTGCCCTCGACGGCCGGCACACCGCCGTTGTCCGAGCCGGTGCGGACGAGGAGCGTCACCCGACCGTGTGATCCGGTCCGGTCCTTCCTGAACCGTGTGCCGGTGCGGCATAGCGTCGAACGGCTGCGCCCGCAGCGGGCGGGAGGTCGCAGGTTCGGCGAGGGAGAGGGCGGCATCGCGTGAACGCGGGCACTGGTGACCGGGGCGAAGTGTTCGTCAACGGCACGGGCAGGGGGCGTACGGACAGAGTGAAGACGGGCCGGGGGCCCCTGACCGGGGGCGGGGCGGTGCTGTTCTCCGACGCTCCCGGCAGTGGAGTGCCGTCGGCGGCGCCGGCCTCCGTCCCGCCCGCCCGGCCCGGCGGTGTCCCCGCCCGGGCCCGGAAAGCGGAGCGGTGGGCGAAGGTCGCGCAGCGGATCGTGCCGGACGATCTCCAGCCCGAGGTGCTGCGCCTGGAGCTGACGGAACTCGGGGACGCGTTCCGCGCGTATCAGCGGCTGCCCGAACCGGACCTCGCGGTCCTCGCCGAACTCCACGACCGCAAGGCCCGTGCCTTCGCCGCATGGGCGGCCGTCACCGGCGACGCGTCCCTGAGCGAGGAGGCGCAGCGGGCCGAGACGGCCGCGCGGACCACCCGCGAGATGAACGCCAACCGCCGCGGCGTCCCGCTGGACGGGGAGGGGCCGGGCATCGAGCGGTTGCTGACCCGGGGCCAGGGCATCCAGGCCCGCACGGTGCTGGAGCACCTCCGGGTCGGCTCCCCGCTCCCGGGGGCCGAGGCGCGGCTCGCGGTGCTCATGCTCACCCTGCGGGCCGCGCGCTCCGGTACCGGCAACGTCACCGGGCAGGACCTCGTCGGCTGGTTGCAGGGCGGCGCCGAGCGGGTGCTCCGGGAACTGGTCGACGTGGGCTGGCTGCTGCTGCCGGAGGACGTCACCGCCGACGACGCGCTGATGTCCCGGCCCGAGGAACCCGCCCAGATCACGGTGCCCACGCTGATTCCCACGCAGCCCCGCCCGTTCTTCTTCGGAAAGGTCACCCGGGCGCGGCTCTCGGGGTGGGCGCAGAAGGTGGTGGGCGACCGGAAGCTGCGGAAGAAGAAGGCGGGGGCTGCCACCAGGCTCCTCGCGGTGTACACCGCGGCCCACAGCCGTCCCGACGGATGCCTGGGAGGCGTCGGCGAGGACGCCGGTCCGGCGCTGGACGAGGTGGCCCAGTTCTGCGGCCTGCGGCCCGAGGAGATCGCCGAGCACGCCGGGCTGCTGGTCGCCGCCGGCTGGCTCGCGGAGGAGGCGGACACCGCCGACGGGCGGCTGCGGGGCCGGCTCGCCGAGCGCGTACTGCCGCTGAGCGGACTGCTGTGACGGCTCGTCGCTGAGGTTCGTCAGGGGCATCGCCCAAAGGGGGCACCGGAACCGGCACACGAGAAGAACGGTGCCCGGCCCCCCGCAGGGGGCCGGGCACCGTTCGCTCAGCTCAGCTCAGCGCAGCGCTCAGTGGGAGTGGCCGTGGCCGTGGCCCGCGGCGGCCGGCTCTTCCTCTTCCTTCTTCTCGACGACCAGGGTCTCGGTCGTCAGCAGGAGGGAGGCGATGGAGGCGGCGTTCTCCAGGGCGGAGCGGGTGACCTTCACCGGGTCGATGACGCCGGCCTTGACCAGGTCGCCGTACTCGCCGGTGGCGGCGTTGAAGCCCTGGCCCTTGTCGAGCTCGGCGACCTTGGAGGTGATGACGTAGCCCTCCAGGCCGGCGTTCTCGGCGATCCAGCGCAGCGGCTCGACGGCGGCGCGGCGGACGACCGCGACACCGGTGGCCTCGTCGCCGGTCTTGCCGAGGTTGCCCTCCAGCACCTTGACGGCGTGGACCAGCGCGGAGCCACCACCGGAGACGATGCCCTCCTCGACCGCGGCGCGGGTCGCGGAGATGGCGTCCTCCAGACGGTGCTTGCGCTCCTTCAGCTCCACCTCGGTGGCGGCGCCGACCTTGATCACGCACACGCCTCCGGCCAGCTTCGCGAGGCGCTCCTGGAGCTTCTCGCGGTCCCAGTCGGAGTCGGTGGACTCGATCTCGGCCTTGATCTGGTTGATGCGGCCCTCGACCTCGTCGCGCTTGCCGGCGCCGTCGACGATGGTGGTGTCGTCCTTGGTGACGGTGATGCGGCGGGCGGTGCCGAGCACGTCCAGGCCGACCTGGTCGAGCTTGAGGCCGACCTCCTCGGAGATGACCGTGGCGCCGGTGAGGACGGCCATGTCCTGCAGCATCGCCTTGCGGCGGTCGCCGAAGCCGGGGGCCTTGACGGCCACCGCGTTGAAGGTGCCGCGGATCTTGTTGACGACGAGGGTGGAGAGCGCCTCGCCCTCCAGGTCCTCGGCGATGATCAGCAGCGGCTTGGAGGCGTTGGCCTGGATGACCTTCTCCAGCAGCGGCAGCAGGTCCGCGATGGAGGAGATCTTGCCCTGGTTGATCAGGATGTACGGGTCGTCGAGGACGGCCTCCATGCGCTCCTGGTCCGTCACGAAGTACGGCGACAGGTAGCCCTTGTCGAAGGCCATGCCCTCGGTGAAGTCCAGCTCCAGACCGAAGGTGTTGGACTCCTCGACGGTGATGACACCGTCCTTGCCGACCTTGTCCATCGCCTCGGCGATCAGCTCGCCGACCTGCTGGTCCTGGGCGGACAGCGCGGCCACGGCGGCGATGTCGGACTTCTCGTCGATCGGGCGGGCGGTGGCGAGAAGGTCTTCCGACACGGCGGCGACGGCCGCGTCGATGCCCTTCTTCAGCAGCGCCGGGGAGGCACCGGCGGCGACGTTCTTCAGGCCCTCGCGCACGAGCGCCTGGGCGAGCACGGTGGCGGTGGTGGTGCCGTCACCCGCGATGTCGTTGGTCTTGGTCGCCACCTCCTTCACCAGCTGGGCGCCGAGGTTCTCGTACGGGTCCTCGACCTCGACCTCGCGGGCGATGGTGACGCCGTCGTTGGTGATGGTGGGGGCGCCGAACTTCTTGTCGATGACGACGTTGCGGCCCTTGGGGCCGATCGTCACCTTCACGGTGTCGGCGAGCTTGTTGACGCCGCGCTCGAGGGCGCGACGGGCGTCCTCGTCGAACTTCAGGATCTTCGCCATGGGAGCGTGAGCCCTCTTCCGGAAATCTTGGGGTTATACGGCAACTGCGCCCCCGACGCCCGGCTTTTTATGGTCGCGGGAGCCAGGGGCGCAGCTGGAAAGCAAGGTGCTTCGGTGAAGTGAAGAGCTACTTCGCCACTTCTACTTCTCGACGATCGCGAGCACGTCGCGGGCCGAGAGGACGAGGTACTCCTCGCCGTTGTACTTCACCTCGGTGCCGCCGTACTTGCTGTAGAGCACGACGTCGCCGACGCTGACGTCGAGCGGAAGACGGTTGCCGTCCTCGAAGCGGCCCGGGCCCACGGCCAGGACGACGCCCTCCTGGGGCTTCTCCTTGGCGGTGTCCGGAATGACCAGGCCCGAAGCCGTGGTCTGCTCGGCGTCGAGCGGCTGGACCACGATGCGGTCCTCGAGCGGCTTGATGGCAACCTTGGAGCTGGCGGTCGTCACGATCCGACCTCCCCCTTCGGAGATCTCACGGGGTTAACTGTCTGAGGTGGCGACCAGGTCGATCCGTCGTCGCGGGTGCCGGACCTGCCCGTCGCTGTGTTGGCACTCTCCGGTGGGGAGTGCCAGAGCCGAGACTATGACCGCGGTTAGCACTCGGTCAAGCGGAGTGCCAATGCCGGCGGCGCGTCGGCGGAGATTTTCGGGTGAACGCCGGGTCGTGGAGGGCACCCGGCACGGGTGTAGGCGTCGCCGGGGGCCGCCGCCCCCAGACCCCCGCTTTCGGCCCCGACGGCCTCGTGCTCGAACGCCGGACGGGCTGTGGCTACAGGTACTTTTCCAAGTTGCCCACCGTCAGCCCCTGCTCCTCGATCGTCTCCAGCAGGCGTGCCGTGCGGGCCGCCAGGTTCGCGGCCGTCGGGTGGTCCGGGTCCACGGCCACGATGTCGCCGGGGTGGAGGCGGTGGTCGCCGCGCGTGTACGTGAGGGCGCCCTCGGCGTCGAGGGTGGCGCGCCACAGGACGAGGGCCGTGATGCCGCAGTCGGCGGCGGCGCGCAGGGTCGTGGTGTCGTACGTGCCGTGCGGCGGGCGGAAGAGGTGGGCGCGGACGCCGAAGCGCGACTGGAGCTTGGTCTGCTGGCCGCAGATCTCGGCGCGCTGGCCGGTGTACGGCAGGCCGCGCAGGGAGCGGTGGTCGAGCGTGTGGTTCTGCAGGCTCGCACCGAACGGACGCAGCCGGGCGAGGTCGCCGTACGCCGGTCCGGCGACGGTGTCGGTGAGGAACAGGGTGACCGGGAGGCGGCGCTCGCGGACCAGGCCGGTGAAGGCGGGGTCGCGCCCGGCGCCGTCGTCGTACGTGAGGAAGACGACCCGGTCGGTGGTGCGGACGTGGTCGACGACGGGCGGCAGGGTCCGGCCCCGGTCGGCGTCCCTGCCGCTCTTCTGGGCCGGGTCCCCGGCCGCCGCCGCGTGCGGGACGGGGGCGGCCGGCCGGTCGCAGGCGGCGAGCGGGAGCAGCAGGGCGGCCAGGGCGGCGCCGGCCGGGCGGAACCGCCCTCGCCTCACAGGTAGTCCTCCAGGCGGGCGACCGCGTACCCGTCGGCGGTGATCCGGTCCAGGAAGCGGCGGACCATGTCGGTCATCGTGCCGTCCCAGTCGTCGGTGCCCCGGAAGTGGGTGAGGACGATGTCGCCGGGGTGCAGGTCCTGGTCCCACTCGCGGTACTCCCAGTGGTCGACGTACACCTCCTCGCTCCAGATCGGGGCGTACTCGATGCCGCAGGACTTGGCGGCGCGCAGGGTGTCGCCGTCGTAGTTGCCGTAGGGCGGGCGGAAGAGGACGGGGCGCTTGCCGTAGTGCTTCTCCATGACGTCCTGCATGCCGCAGATCTCCCGCTTCTGCTCCTCGTAGGAGAGCGCGGGCAGGTAGGGGTGGCTCAGGGTGTGGTTGTTGAGGGTGACGCCGCGGGCCTGCATCTTCTTGAAGTAGCCGTAGTCGTCCTTGATCTCCTCGTCGGTGAGGAAGACGGTGTACGGGATCTTCAGCTCGCTCATCATCTTCAGGAACGCCGGGTCCTTCTCGGCGCCGTCGTCGATGGTGAGGAAGACGACCTTCTCCTTGGTGGGCACCGTGGTGAAGACCGGAGGGAGGTCGTCCTCCTCCTGGCCGTCGACCTCGAAGCCCTCGCGGGGCTTGATCTCCGGCTTCTTCTCGGGGGGTGCGGGGGCCGTCAGCGGGACCCTCTTGAGGTCCCAGCGCTTGGCGGCGGCGGCCAGCGCGGCCCGGGCCTCACGCGCCTTCGCCGCGCCGTCGACCGCGCGGGCCGGGGGCGCCTGCTGGCCGGGGGCACCCCGCACCTCGGGGGCGTCGTCCTGCGCGCAGCCGGCGGCGAGGGCGGCGACGGCGAGAACGGCGGTGGCACGAGGCACCCGGGACAGGCGACGCGACGCCCGACTTTTGTCATTTTGTACGACTGCTCGCATGGTGCCGGATCCTCGCAGTCACCGGCCGCCGAGCCCGGCACGACACCGCGCCGCAGGCACACCGTCCACCGACTGGCCCACAATGAGTCGGTGAACGACCTGGACTCCTTCCGCGCCCTGCTCGCCCCCGAAGGCCGCGCGCTCCTCGACGAGGTCCGCGACACCGACCCCGCGCGGGAGTTGGCGGTCGCGACCCGGCTGCGGCGCACGCATCCCGCCGGGCTGGTCTCGGCGGCTCTCGGGCAGGCGCGGCTGCGGCAGCGCGCGGTGGCGAAGTTCGGGGCCGAGGACGCCGGACGGATGCTCTTCACGCCCAACGGGGTCGAGCAGTCGACGCGCGCGAGTGTGGCGGCGTACCGGGCCGAGTGCCTCCAGGCGCTCGGGGTGCGGGCCGTCGCCGACCTGTGCTGCGGGATCGGTGGCGACGCGATCGCGTTCGCCCGCGCCGGGATCCGGGTCCTCGCCGTCGACCGGGATCCGCTGACCTGTGCGGCAGCCCGCGCCAACGCCGACGCGCTCGGTCTCGCCGACCTGATCGAGGTGCGTGAGGCCGATGTGACGGAGGTGGACACGGCCGGGTACGACGCCGTGTTCGTGGACCCCGCCCGGCGTTCCTCCAAGCGCGGCCGGATCTTCGATCCGGAGGCCTACTCCCCTCCCCTGTCCTGGGCCGTGTCCGCCGCGCTCGGTGCACCGCTCGGACTGCTGAAGATCGCGCCCGGCATTCCGCACGAGGCGATCCCCCCGGAAGCGACGGCCGAGTGGGTCTCGGACGGCGGGGACGTCAAGGAGGCGATGCTGTGGTTCGGCCCGGACGTGACGCCGGGGGCGCGGCGGGCGACGCTGCTGCCCGCCGGAGCGGGGATCCACGCGACCCCCGCGACCATGCTCCCGGACCCCGGGGTCCGGCCGGTCGGCAGGTACCTGTACGAGCCGGACGGCGCCGTCATCCGCGCCCACCTGGTCGCCGAGGTGGCCGACGAACTGGACGGCGGGCTGATCGACCCGACCATCGCCTACGTCACCGCCGACGAACGGCACAGCACGCCCTACGCCACCGCCTACGAGATCACCGACCGGATGCCGTTCAACGTCAAGAAGCTGAAGGCGCTGCTGCGGGAGCGCGGGGTCGGGACGCTGACCGTGAAGAAGCGGGGCTCGGCGGTCGAGCCGGAGGAACTGCGGAAGAAGGTCAAGCCGCAGGGCCCGAACGCCGCGACCGTGTTCCTGACCCGGGTCGCGGGGGCGCCGACGATGCTGATCGGGCACCCGGCGCGTTAACCGGTCGCCTCCTGCCCGCGGCGCAGCAGGAGTGCGCGTTCGCGGGTGTTGCGGGTCAGGGACGCCGCCCGTTCGAACTCCGCGCGGGCCTCGGCCGTGCGGCCCAGGCGGAGCAGGAGGTCGCCGCGGACGCTGGGGAGCAGGTGGTAGCCGCGCAGGGCGGGTTCGGCGGCGAGGGCGTCGACGAGGGCCAGGGCGGGGGCCGGGCCCTCGGCCATGGAGACGGCGACCGCGCGGTTGAGTTCGACGACCGGGGACGGGGCGCGGGCCGCGAGCAGGCCGTAGAGCGTGGCGATGCGGGGCCAGTCCGTCTCCTCGTACGTGTAGGCCGTCGCGTGGCAGGCGGCGATCGCGGCCTGGAGGACGTACGGGCCCGGGGCGCCGGAGCCGGAGGTGGCGCCGGCGTGGTCGAGGGCGGTGAGGCCGCGGGCGATGAGCAGGCGGTTCCAGCGGTGGCGGTTCTGGTGCTCCAGGAGGACGGGCTCGCCGTCGGGGCCGGTGCGGGCGGCGGTGCGGGAGGACTGGAACTCCAGCAGCGCGGTCAGGCCGTGGACCTCCGGTTCCTTCGGCATCAGGGCGGACAGGACGCGGGCCAGGCGCAGGGCGTCCTCGCACAGGGCGGGGCGGAGCCAGTCGTCGCCCGCGGTGGCCGCGTACCCCTCGTTGAAGATCAGGTAGATGACCTCCAGGACCGAGCCGAGGCGGGCCGCGCGGTCGGGGCCGTACGGCACCTCGAAGCCGATGTTCTTCCTGGCCAGGGTGCGTTTGGCGCGCACGATGCGCTGGGCGACCGTCGGCTCGGGGACGAGGCAGGCGCGGGCGATCTCCGGCGTGGTCAGTCCGCCGAGCAGGCGGAGGGTGAGGGCGATGCGGGCCTCGGCGGACAGCACGGGGTGGCAGGCGGTGAAGACCAGGCGCAGCAGGTCGTCGTCGATGTCCTCGGGGTCGGCCAGCTCCCCGGGCGGGGGCGCCGACGCGGGCAGGTCCCGGCCGATCTCCGCGAGCTTGCGGGCGTAGGTCTCCCGGCGCCGGATCAGGTCGACGGCGCGGCGGCGGGCGGTGGCCATGAGCCAGGCGCCCGGGTTGTCGGGCACGCCGTCCCGGGGCCACTGCTCCACGGCCGCGACCAGGGCGTCCTGGGTGAGTTCCTCGGCGATGCCGACGTCCCGGACGAGCCGGGCCACGCCGGCGATGACGCGGGGCGACTCCAGCCGGAAGACGGTTTCGAGGGCGGCGGTGGGCTGCGGTTCCACAGCCCACCATGCAACACCCTCGGGGCGCCGGGGCAAAACGGGACGCGGTCCGCCCCGCGTCGGCTCAGCCCTCCATCAGCTGCCGCACCTCGCAGGTCACCGTCCAGTACTCCTCGTGCGTCTTCAGGAACCGCTTGGTCCACTCGATCGCCTCGGCCTGGTCCTTGGCCTGGAGGAGGGCGTAGCCGCCGATGACCTCCTTGGTCTCGGTGAAGGGTCCGTCGGTGACGGAGAGCTGTCCGCCCTCGTAGTGGACGCGGGTGCCCTGGGCGGTGGGGGTCAGGCCGGCCGTGTCCAGCAGGACGCCGGCCTTGGTCATCTCCTCCATCAGCTTCTCCATCCGCTGCACCAGCTCGGGGCTGGGGCCGCCGGGGGTGTCGGTCTCCTCGATGCGGATGAGCGACAGGTAGCGGGGCATGGTGACTCCTCGGGGTGGCCGGTTCCGCGGCCGGGTTCCTTCCCGGCCTCTCACCCCTTGCGTCGAACGGGCGGGCCCCGGATCGACACCCGCCCCGAGATTTCCCGAGGAATCCCTCAGCGCAGCGATTCCCACAGGTCGGCGGCGTCCGGCTGGTCGGCCACCACCCGGTTGGGGTCCGAGGGGGCCGGCAGCACCGGCATCGTCAGCGTGCGTACGTCGTCCGCGGCGAGGTCCCCGAGGCTGCGGCCCAGGTTCATCAGCTCGCCGAGCGAGTCCAGGCCGGTGTCGGTGGTGAGGCTGCCGGTGAGGGCGTCGGCGACCTGGTAGAGCCTGGCGGGGTCGGCGAGCAGGTCGGTGGCGGAGATCTGTGCCAGCAGCGCCTTGACGAGCTTGTGCTGGAGCTCTATCCGGGCCAGGTCGCTGCCGCCCGCCAGCCCGTACCGGGTGCGGGCCAGGCCGAGGGCCTCGGTGCCGTCGAGGTGGTGGGTGCCGGCGTCCAGGTGCAGGTGGCTCTTGTCGTCGTCGATGTCGACGTCGGTGGTGACCGTGACCCCGCCGAGCGCGTCGACCAGGTCGGCGAAGCCGGAGAAGTCCACCTCGACGTAGTGGTCCATGCGCACGCCGCTGAGCGTCTCGACGGTCTTGACGGCGCAGACCGGCCCGCCCAGTTCGTAGGCGGTGTTGAACATCGCGCCGCCGGCCTCGCGAGTCGTACCGCCGGACGGCAGCGGGCAGGAGGGCCGTTCGACGAGCGTGTCGCGCGGGATGCTGACGACGGTGGCGGCGGTGCGGCCCGCGTCGAGGTGGACGACCATCGCCGTGTCCGAGCGGGCGCCCCCGCTGTCGCCGCCGCCGAGTTCACGGTTCTCCTCGCCGCTGCGCGAGTCGGAGCCGAGGACGAGGATGTTCAGCGCGCCGGTGGGCACCGGGGACGCGGACGGCGAGGCGGAGGGGACGGTGACCGGTCGCGCGGGACGGTCGTCTCCGAGCGCGCCGTTGATGTCGACGCTGGTGATGTTGCCGTTCAGGTGCCAGTAGGCCCAGCCCGCCGCCCCGGCGCCGAGCAGCAGGGCGCCGGCCAGGGCCAGGCAGGCCACCTTCAGGCCTTTGCGGCGGCCGCCGCGCCCGTCCTGTCCGCCTCGCGCCGCCATGCGTCAGCCCCCGCCCCTGCCGTCCGTCCGGGTCCCCACCCGGATGCCCCGCCGGAAGGAACATAAGTCCGAATTATTGAAACTGGAACAGGTAGGCCGGGGTTCTGCGGAAATTCTCAGACTGGCGGCGATTCCCGGACTGCCGGGCCTTCTCGGCCTGGCGGCTCATCCCTGCGCGGGCGGCGCGGTACTGCTGCGCACCTCCAGGCTGGTGGCCAGCTCCACCCGGGTCGCCGTCGAGGAGCCGTCGTCCCGCCCGAGGTCCAGCACCAGCCGGGCCGCCGCCTCGGCCATCTCCATCAGCGGCTGCCGTACGGTCGTCAGCGGCGGCCCCACCCAGCGCGCCACCGGCAGGTCGTCGAAGCCGACCACGCTCAGATCGTGCGGGATGCGCAGTCCCAGCTCGCGCGCGGCTTCGTACAGCCCGAGCGCCTGGAGGTCGTTGCCGGCGAAGACGGCGGTCGGCCGGTCCGGGCGGCGCAGCAGTTCCAGGCCCTGCCGGTAGCCGGCCTCGTGGTGGAAGTCGCCGGTCACGATCAGGCCGGGGTCGACCGGCAGGCCCGCCGTCTCCAGCGCCGCCCGGTAGCCGTCGACGCGGGCGCGGCTGCACATCATGCGGGTGGGCCCGCTGATCGCGCCGATGCGGGTGTGGCCGAGTTCGACCAGGTGCCGGGTGGCGGCGAGGCCGCCCTGCCAGTTGGTGGCGCCGATGGACGGCACGTCGGCGCCCGGGTCGCCGGCCGGGTCCATCACCACGAACGGGATGGAGCGGCTGGTGAGCAGGGCCCGCTGGGACTCGTCGAGGCCGGACAGGACCAGGATCACGCCGTGCGGGCGGCGGGCGGCGACCTGGTCGGCCCAGGTCCGGCCGGGGGTGAGGCGGCCCGCGCTCTCGGAGAGCACCACGCTGAGCCCGGCGTCCCTGGCCACGTTCTCCACGCCGCGGATGACCTCCATCGCCCAGGCGCTCTCCAGCTCGTGGAAGACCAGGTCGATCAGGGGCGAGCGGGTCGACTCGGCCCGCCTGCGCCGGTAGCCGTGGACGCGGAGCAGCTCCTCGACGCGGGCCCGGGTCGACGGGGCCACGTCGGCACGGCCGTTGAGCACCTTCGAAACAGTCGGCGCCGACACACCGGCCTCACGCGCGATCTCCGCGAGGGTCGCGGTCTGGGCGGACCGCTTTTGCGTCCGGGTTTCAGCGGGCTGCGGGGATGTCATGGCGGCGATCGTAACCCCATGAGGCCACCTGACGAAGGGGTCGACGAACCGAAGGCCCACAAAACATTCGACCCGGACGTCGAATCATTCGCCCCGACTGTCGTCGCCCTCGACGGACTCGACGGACTCGACGGACTCGAACCGCCAACGGTGCACCGCCCGCGCCACCAGACCCCCGTCCGGTTCGGGCAGCTCCGGGAGTTCGGCGTCGTACGCGGCGTCCCACCAGGTGACGACGAGGACGCGGTCCTGCGGGGCGCGCAGGGTCTCCCGGCGCAGCGGCCGCAGCGGCAGCTCCTGCCGCCGCGCCCAGGCCAGCAGCTCATCGCCCCGGCCGGGCACGGCCCGCGCCTCCCACATCAGCGCGACGGTCACGAGTAGAGGTTCTCCTTGCTGACCTCGTGCACGTGGTCGTGCGTGTGCGTGTGCGTGTGGCCGAGCCCCCGTCCCGGCACGTGCGGATCGGTCACCGGGAGGGAGGAGTCCGCCGAGAGGTCCCAGTCGGAGGCGGCCCGGTTCCGGGCGACCATCTCGGCGCCGAGCGCGGCGACCATCGCGCCGTTGTCCGTGCACAGCTTGGGGCGGGGCACCCGCAGCCGGATCCCGGCCGCCTCGCAGCGCTCCTGGGCCAGCGCCCGCAGCCGCGAGTTGGCCGCCACGCCGCCGCCGATCATCAGGTGGTCGACGCCCTCGTCCTTGCAGGCCCGCACGGCCTTGCGGGTCAGCACGTCCACGACCGCCTCCTGGAAGGAGGCCGACACGTCGCGCACCGGCACCTCCTCCCCCGCCGCCCGCTTCGCCTCGATCCAGCGGGCCACGGCCGTCTTCAGACCGGAGAAGGAGAAGTCGTACGCCGGGTCGCGCGGGCCGGTCAGGCCGCGCGGGAAAGCGATGGCGTCCGGGTCGCCCTCGCGCGCGTACCGGTCGATGACCGGGCCGCCGGGGAAGCCCAGGTTCAGCACGCGGGCGATCTTGTCGAACGCCTCGCCGGCCGCGTCGTCGATGGTGGCGCCCAGCGGGCGGACGTCGGAGGTGATGTCCGTGGACAGGAGCAGGGAGGAGTGCCCGCCGGAGACCAGCAGGGCCATCGTCGGCTCGGGCAGCGCACCGTGTTCGAGCTGGTCGACGCAGATGTGCGAGGCGAGGTGATTGACGCCGTACAGCGGCTTGCCGAGGGCGTAGGCGTACGCCTTCGCCGCCGAGACGCCGACCAGCAGGGCGCCCGCGAGGCCGGGACCCGCGGTGACGGCGATGCCGTCGAGGTCGCGCGCGCTCACCCCCGCCTCCTTGAGGGCGCGCTCGATGGTCGGAACCATCGCCTCCAGGTGGGCGCGGCTCGCCACCTCCGGAACGACACCGCCGAAGCGGGCGTGCTCGTCGACGCTGGAGGCGACGGCGTCGGCCAGCAGGGTGGTGCCGCGCACGACACCGACGCCGGTCTCGTCGCAGGAGGTCTCGATCCCCAGCACGAGAGGCTCGTCGCGTGAGTCAGCCATGGTTCTCGGTTCCTCGTTCGGTTCCCGGTACGGAGGTGGACGGGTCGGTCAGGCGCATCACCAGGGCGTCCACGTTCCCCGGCTGGTAGTAGCCGCGTCTGAAGCCGATGGGCTCGAAGCCGAAGCGCTCGTACAGCCGCTGGGCGCGGGTGTTGTCCACCCGGCACTCCAGGAGCACCTCGGTGCACTCGAAGTCGGTCGCCGCGCGGAGCAGCTCGGTCAGCAGCCGCGCGCCGAGGCCGGTGCCCCAGTGGTCGCGGGCGACGGCGATGGTCTGCACGTCGGCCTGCTCCCCGGAGGTGACCAGACCCGCGTAGCCGACGACCTGACCGGCCTCCTCGGCGACGAGGTAGCGCCGGGTCGCCCCGGGCCCGCGCGCGTGCGCCAGCTCGGACCAGAACATCCCCCGCGACCAGGCGTCCTCCGGGAACAGCTCCCGCTCCATGCGCAGCACGGGGTCGATGTCCCACCAGCGCATCTCGCGCAGTACGGCGGGTGCGGACTCGGCGGTGGCTGGCTCGGTCACTTGGGGGTGACCACCTTGTAGTTCTTGGGGACCTGGGCGTCGGGCCGGCGCAGGTAGAGCGGACGGGGCGCGGGAAGCTCCTCCCCCGCCGCCAGCTTCTCGGCGGCCAGCCGGGCCAGGGCGGCGGCGGACACGTGCTCCGGCTCGTGCGCCCGGGGGAAGGTGTCCGGGTACAGCAGCGCGCCCGCGCCGACCGCCGGGAGCCCGGCCACCTGCTCGGCGATGTCGGCGGGACGGTCGACGGCCGGGTCGGTGAGGCGGGTGCGGGAGTCGGCGTACCGCGCCCAGTAGACCTCTTTTCGGCGGGCGTCGGTCGCCACCACGAAGGGGCCCTCCAGGTCGGCGGCGAAGGCGAGGCCGTCCAGCGTGCACACGCCGTGAACGGGCACGCCGAGCGCGAGCCCGAAGGCGTCCGCGGTCATCAGACCGACGCGCAGCCCCGTGTACGGGCCGGGGCCGATGCCGGCGACGATGCCAGTGACGGCGTCGAGCCGCAGACCGGCCTCGGCGAGCACCCGGTCCACGGCGGGCAGCAGCAGCTCACCGTGCCGACGTGCGTCGACCTGGCTCGACGAGGCGATGACGTCCGTACCGTCGTGCAGCGCGACGGTGACGGCGGGCGTGGCGGTATCCAGAGCGAGCAAGAGCACGCAAACAGCCTACGGCGCCGCGGGACCCACGTCGGACGCCCTGTGGACAACCCGGCCGTCCCGCCCCCTTCACCCCGTGTCGCACACCGCGTTCGCCCGCTCACGTACTGCTACCGTCGCCCGCAGCGGACGCGGGTCGCGCGAGGCGGAACGCACGGGTACGACGACGAGGTGGTCGCCAGTGGCAAGCAGCAGCGCCGGTATCGTCACCGGCCTCACCACGGCGGCCCTCGTGACCGTCGGCGCCCTCGCCCACCAGGCGTCCGTCAGCGCCCCGGCCGACCTCGGCCGCATCCACGCCACCAGCAGCCCCGCCCCGGGCGCCGCCAAGGCGCCGCGCGACCGGCGGCACCCGGACGCCCTGCCCGCGGGGTCCGGAACGGGTGAACGGGTGGTGTACTCGGTGGACGACGACCGCGTGTGGCTGGTCGGCCCCGGGAACAAGGTGCGGCGCACCTTCGAGGTCACGCCCAGTACGGTCGATCCGGCCCCGGGCGCCTACACGGTCACGTCCCGGTCCAACCGGATCACCGGGTCCGACGGCGTCCCGGTCGAGCACGTGGTGCGCTTCACCGGCGCCCAAGGGGTGGCCATCGGGTTCAGCGCGGCGGTCGACGGCTCGACGGCCGCGCCCGACCCGGACCGGCCCGCCGGCGGCATCCGCGAATCCCGCGCGGACGGCGACGCGATGTGGAAGTTCGCGACGATCGGGCGACAGGTCGTCGTCGTCCCCTGACGGGGTGTGCCTCAGGCGGCCTCGCGGTGGCCCCGGTCGTCGCGGACCGGACCGCACGCCTCCGGCTCGGGAGCGCGGGGCGGCGTCGAGACCGCCGTCGCGGCGGCGCAGGAGGCGAGCAGGTCGCGCATCGACACCGCGGCGGGCGCGGTCGGCTGGGACCTCCGGCGGCCCTGCGGCTGGGCCTGGGACGTGGACGACATGGACGCCTCCTGAAGCTCGGGGGCGGGCGCAGTAAGGCATGCCTAACTACGAACTGAGTACCATGTGACCACGCGCGAGACCCCGAGCGCAATCTTTTGCCGACGTCCTGTCGGAAAATCCCGCGGCAGGGGCGCCGCCGGGCGGCTCAGCCGGCGAGGACGCTGACGTCGGCCGTGACCCACCGCTCGCCGAGGCCGGTCACCGTCACGTGCCGCACCTCGTCGGTGGTGTCGCCGACGGCCCGGTCGATGCGGACCCGCAGCCGGTCCTCGGTCAGCTCCTCGACCTTGCCCTCGCCCCACTCGACCACGATCACCGAGTCGGACAGGGAGACGTCGAGGTCGAGGTCCTCCATCTCGTCCAGCCCGCCGGACAGCCGGTAGGCGTCCACGTGGACGAGCGGCGGACCGTCGCCGAGCGGCGGGTGCACGCGGGCGATCACGAAGGTCGGGGAGGTCACGGCGCCCCGCACGTCGAGGCCCTCGCCGAGCCCCCGGGTCAGCGTCGTCTTGCCCGCGCCCAGCTCCCCGCTGAGCATCACCAGGTCACCGGCGCGCAGCAGCTTGGCGAGCCTGCGGCCCAGTTCCCGCATCTGCTCGGGCGAGGTGACGGTGATTTCGACGTCGGGCGCGGACTCGGCGGGCCGGGAGGGCTCAGCCGGGCCCTGCGCTGCTGCTGGTGCTTCCATAGCCGTCCACGGTAGTCGCTGCCGGCACGGCGCCCGCGCGGGCGAGCAGGTCGGCGAGGCGGTCGGTGACCAGCTCGGGGTGCTCCAGCATCACCAGGTGCCCCGCGTCGGGGACGAGCACCAGCTCCGCGTCCGGCAGCAGGCCGGCGATCGCCTCGCTGTGCTCGCTCGGCGTCACCAGGTCCCGCACCCCGGCCAGGACCAGCACCGGCAGACCGGTGAAGTGGGCGAGGGCCTCGGTCTTGTCGTGGTCGTTGAAGGCCGGGTAGTACTCGGCGACGACGTCGATCGGCGTCGACTCGATCATCCGCTCGGCGAACCGGGCCACGGCCGGGTCCACGTCCCGGGACGCGAACGAGTACCGCTTGATGATCCCGGCGAACAGGTCCGCCGTCGCCCGCCGGCCCCGCTCCACCAGCTCCGCCCGCTGCCCCAGCGCCTTGAGCACGCCCGGCAGCACCCGCCGCACCGCGTTGACGCCCGCCACCGGAAGCCCGAAGTTGACCTCGCCGAGCCGCCCCGACGAGGTACCGACGAGGGCGACGGCGACGACGCGCTCGCGGATCAGGCCGGGGAAGGCGTCGGCCAGCGCCATCACGGTCATGCCGCCCATGGAGTGCCCGACCAGCACGATCGGGCCCTCGGGCGCCGCCGCGTCGATGACGGCCTTCAGGTCGCGGCCCAGCTCCTCGATGCTGACCGGCCGGTCGTCCCGCGTCTGGGCCACGCCCCGCCCGGACCGGCCGTGGCTGCGCTGGTCCCAGTAGACGCTGCGGACGACGCCCCGGAGGGCCGCCCGCTGGAAGTGCCAGGAGTCCTGGTTCAGGCAGTAGCCGTGGCTGAAGACGACGGTGACGGGCGCGGGCTCCTTGCGGCCGAACAGCCGCCTGCGGCGCGGGGCGCGGTCGGCCTCGGCCTCCGGGTCGAGGTCGTCGACCTCGTAGTACAGCTCGGTGCCGTCCTCGGCGTACGCCTTGCCCGGGGTGCCGCGCAGTCCGCCGTAGGGGCCCGCCGAGTCGAGGGCGAGACGGGCCTTGCGGCGCATGCCGCGGCCGACGGTGAGCCGTTCTATCGCCACGCCGGCCGCGGCCCCCGCCGCGACCACGCCTATCGCGACCCCGGCGATGCCGGTCGCCCGGCGCCAGCCGCCGGCGGCGGCCTCGGTGGCGGCCTCCGTGGCGGAGGCGACGGCCGCCACGACGGCCTCCCCGCTGCGCTCGCTCACGTACACCGCTCCTCTTCACCGGGTCTCGCCGGGTTCACCGGGCCGCTGTGCGCCTGCCCGCTGCCGATCGCTGTTTCACCTGGACGCGCGTCGGTACGGACCGGTCACTCGTTGACGTAGACGCGCGGAACGCGGCTTCCGATCCGGGTGACGATCTCGTACGCGATGGTGCCCGCCGCCTGGGCCCAGTCCTCGGCGGTGGGCTCGCCGCGGTCGCCGGGCCCGAACAGCACCGCCTCGGCGCCCGGCTCGGGCCGGTCCCCGCCCAGGTCGACGACGAACTGGTCCATCGCGATCCGCCCCGCGACCGTGCGCCACTTGCCGCCGACCAGGACGGGGCCGGTGGAGGAGGCGTGGCGCGGGACACCGTCCGCGTAGCCGAGCGGGACGAGGCCGAGGGTGGTCTCGCCGGGGGTGGTGTAGTGGTGCCCGTAGCTGACGCCGTGACCGCCGGGGACCTGCTTGACCAGGGCCAGCGAGGCGGCCAGCGTCATCACGGGGCGCAGTCCGAAGTCGGCCGGGGTGCCGATCTCCGGGCTGGGCGAGACGCCGTACATCGCGATGCCGGGCCGTACGAGGTCGAAGTGGGCGTCGGGGAGGGTGAGGGTGGCCGGCGAGTTGGCGATGTGCCGCACCTCGGGGCGCAGCCCCTGCCGCTCGGCGTACGCGGTCATCTCCCGGAAGCGGGTGAGCTGCGCGGCGATGGAGGGGTGGCCGGGCTCGTCGGCGCAGGCGAAGTGGGACCAGAGCCCGGTGACCCGCAGCAGCCCGTCCCCCTCGGCGCGCAGGGCGGCCCCGACCAGCTCCTCCCAGTCCTCGCCGGGCTGGCAGCCGCCCCGGCCGAGCCCGGTGTCGGCCTTCAGTTGCACGCGCGCGGGCACGCCGACCGCCCGTGCCGCCTCGGTGACCGCGTCCATGGCCCACATTCCGCCGACGGACACGTCGAGACGGGCCTCGACCGCCTCCCGCCAGGGCCCGCCGGGCGTCCACAGCCAGCACATGACACGTACGTCGTCCGGCAGTCCGGCCTCCGCCGACCGCAGGGCGAGGGCCTCCTGCGGGGTGGCGGTGCCGAGCCAGGTCGCGCCCGCCTCGACGGCCGCGCGGGCGCAGGGGAGGGCGCCGTGACCGTAGGCGTCCGCCTTGACGACGGCCATGAGAGCCGCCCCGGGGGCCCGTTCGCGCAGGGCGCGGACGTTGGCCCGCAGGGCGGCCAGGTCGATCTCGGCCCGGGCGCGCAGTACCGCGTCCCGCCGAGCAGCTGTCTCACTCATCGTGCCCCCAGTCTCTCAGAGCGCCCGGCCGCCCCCGCCCCGCGCCGCCCGCAAGTGGTTCCCGCCCGCAGTGGTTAGGGTGCCCGGCATGAGCATCATCGGGGTCGGGATCGACGTGGCCGAGGTCGAGCGGTTCGGGGCGTCGCTGGAGCGCACACCGGCCCTGGCGGAGCGGCTCTTCCTGGAGAGCGAGTTGCTGCTGCCCGGCGGCGGGCGCCGGGGCGTCGCCTCGCTCGCCGCCCGCTTCGCGGCGAAGGAGGCGCTGGCCAAGGCGCTGGGCGCACCGGCGGGGCTGCTGTGGACGGACGCCGAGGTGTACGTCGAGGACAGCGGGCAGCCGCGGCTGCGGGTCACGGGGACGGTGGCGGCCCGGGCGGCGGAGCTGGGCGTGGCGTCGTGGCACGTGTCGCTGAGCCACGACGCGGGCATCGCGTCGGCGGTGGTGATCGCGGAGGGCTAGGGCCCGTCCGGCGGATCAACTCGCGGAAGGGGCACGGCACCTCGCCGACGCGATCGTGCCCCCGCGCGGGCCCGGTCGGGAGGGGAAGTTGCGGAGCCGCGCGTGCGGCATGAACGGCCGTACGGTCTCCGGGTCCCGGTGGCCGGTCAGTCGCCGGTCGGGCGGACCCGGATGTGCATGCGTTCGCCCTGGGCGCCGTACAGGGCGATCCACTCGACGGGCCGGTCCCCGGCGTTGGCGATGCCGTGCGGTACGCGGGTGTCGAACTCCGCCGTCTCGCCGGGCGTCAGGATCAGGTCGTGCTCGCCGAGGGCGAGGAGCAGACGGCCGGAGAGGACGTAGAGCCACTCGTGGCCCTCGTGCGACCCCTGCTCGGGGCGTGGCGTCCACTCGGTCCGCGGGGTGGCCGGGGCGGGCAGGATCTGCTTGTAGGCGTGCAGGCCGTCGTTCGGGTTCCGGGTGAGCGGGACCCAGGTCTGTCCGTGCCGGGTGAAGGGGCGGGGGTGGACGCGGGGGTCGCCGGTGCGCGAGCCGACGAGTTCGTCCAGGGGCAGCCGGTGCGCGCGGGCCAGCGGCAGCAGGTGCCGCAGCCCCGGCTCGCGCTGCCCCGACTCCAGCCGGGACAGGGTGCTCACGGAGACGCCGGTGACGGCGGCGAGCTGGGCCAGTGTGAGCCCGCGGGCCTGCCGGATGGCACGCAGACGCGCCCCGAGCGAGGTCATCACCTGTGCCGTCTCGTCGTCGTCGCCGCTCATGGGACAACTGTCCCCCATCCGACCTCCCGGAGGACCGGGGGACCGGGGGGCCGGCGGGCCGTGCGTGTTCCCGGCGTAGGGGGAAGACTCGACGGCATGCGGACTGCGTACAGCGTGGAAACGGTCAGGAACGCCGAACGGGAGCTGATGGCCCGGCTGCCCGAGGGGGCGCTGATGCAACGGGCCGCGGCCGGGCTGGCCGCCGCCTGCGCCCAGGTGCTGGCACGGGTGGCCGGACGGGTCTACGGCAGCCGGGTGGTGCTGCTGGTCGGCAGTGGCGACAACGGCGGCGACGCCCTGTACGCGGGCGCGCGGCTGGCCCGGCGGGGCGCGGGCGTGACGGCGGTGCTGCTCGCGCCGGACCGGGCGCACGGTGGCGGGCTGGCGGCGCTGCGGCGGGCCGGGGGGCGGGTCGCTCAGGGCGGGGCTTCAGGTGCCGCCGGGGAGGCGATCGCACGCGCCGACCTGGTCCTGGACGGCATCGTCGGGATCGGCGGCAAGGGCGGGCTGCGGGAGGCCGCGGTGCCGCTGGCGGACGCGGCCGCGCGGTCCCGGGCCGTCGTCGTCGCGGTCGACCTGCCCAGCGGGGTCGACGCGGACACGGGCCAAGTGCGCGGGGACGCGGTCCGCGCCGACCTGACGGTGACGTTCGGGACGCACAAGCCGGGGCTGCTGATCGATCCGGCGCGGGAGTACGCCGGTGCCGTGCGGCTGGTGGACATCGGCCTGCCGCTGCCCGGCGAGGCGGCCGAGCTGGAGGCGTTGCAGCACGCGGACGTGGCACGCCTGCTGCCGGTCCCGGCGGCCGAGAGCGACAAGTACCGGCGCGGGGTCGTGGGCATCGCCGCCGGGTCGGCCCGCTACCCCGGCGCGGCCGTGCTCGCCGTCGCGGGCGCGCTGCGGGGCGGGGCCGGGGCGGTGCGGTACGTCGGCCCGGCCGGGGACGCGGTGATCGCCCGCTTCCCGGAGACGCTCGTGTCCGACCAGGGGCCGAAGCGGGCGGGGCGGGTGCAGGCGTGGGTGGTCGGGCCGGGCACCGGTGACGACGCGGCGACGGTGGCGGAAGTGCTGGCGGCCGAGGTGCCGGTACTGATCGACGCGGACGGCCTGCGGCTGGCCGACGCGGACGCGGTACGGGCGCGCACGGCACCGACGCTGATGACCCCGCACGCCGGGGAGGCGGCGGCGCTGCTCGGGGTGGGCCGGGAGGAGGTCGAGGGCGCCCGGCTGGCCTCGGTGCGCGAACTGGCGGCGCGGTACGGGGCGACGGTGCTGCTGAAGGGCTCGACGACCCTGGTCGCCGGTGCCGATGGCGGCCCCGTCCGGGTCAACGCGACGGGGACCTCGTGGCTCGCCACGGCCGGCAGCGGGGACGTGCTGTCCGGCCTGGCGGGGTCACTGCTCGCGGCGGGCTTGTCGGCGGTGGACGCGGGGAGCGTGGGCGCCTACCTGCACGGCCTGGCGGGGCGCTTCGCGACGGAGGGCGCACCGGCGGGGGCCCACGACGTGGCGGAGGCGGTCCCGCGGGCCTGGCGGGACGTGCGCGAGGGCTGAACCGCCCCGCGGCCGAGTCCGGTTTCCCCGGCCGGTCCGGCACCGGCCGCCGGTGAACCGAACCACCGCGGACCTACTCCACCGTCACCGACTTCGCCAGGTTCCGCGGCTGGTCCACCTCGTTGCCGCGGGCCGTCGCCAGTTCGCAGGCGAAGACCTGCAACGGCACCGTCGCCACCAGGGGTTGCAGCAGGGTCGGGGTGGCCGGGATCCGGACGAGGTGGTCGGCGTAGGGGACGACCGCCTCGTCGCCCTCCTCGGCGATGACGATGGTGCGGGCGCCGCGGGCGCGGATCTCCTGGATGTTGGACACGATCTTGCCGTGCAGGATCGACCGGCCACGCGGGGACGGCACCACGACGACGACCGGCAGGCCCTCCTCGATCAGCGCGATCGGCCCGTGCTTCAGCTCGCCCGCCGCGAAGCCCTCGGCGTGCATGTACGCCAACTCCTTGAGCTTGAGGGCGCCTTCGAGGGCGACGGGGTGGCCGACGTGCCGGCCGAGGAAGAGCACCGTGTTCTTGTGGGCGAGCGAGCGGGCCAGTTCGCGCACCGGGTCCATCGTCCCCAGGACCCGTTCGACCGCGCCGGAGATGCCGGACAGGTCGCGGACGACGTCGCCGATCTCGTCGCCGTACTTCGTGCCGCGCACCTGGCCCAGGTACAGGGCGACCAGGTAGCAGGCGACGAGCTGGGTGAGGAAGGCCTTGGTGGAGGCGACGGCGACCTCGGGGCCCGCGTGCGTGTAGAGCACGGCGTCGGACTCGCGGGGGATCGTCGAGCCGTTGGTGTTGCAGATGGCGAGGACCCTGGCGCCCTGTTCGCGGGCGTGGCGCAGGGCCATGAGGGTGTCCATGGTCTCGCCGGACTGGGAGATCGCGACCACCAGGGTCCGCTGGTCGAGGATCGGGTCCCGGTAGCGGAACTCGCTGGCCAGCTCCACCTCGCAGGGGATCCGCGTCCAGTGCTCGATGGCGTACTTGGCGATCAGCCCGGCGTGGAAGGCCGTACCGCAGGCGATGACGACGACCTTGTCGACCTCCCGGAGCACCCCCTGCGGGATGCGCACCTCGTCCAGGCTCAGCGTGCCGGAGCCGTCGACACGGCCGAGGAGGGTGTCGGCGACGGCCTTCGGCTGCTCGGCGATCTCCTTGAGCATGAAGGAGGCGTAACCGGCCTTCTCCGCGGCCGAGGCGTCCCAGTCGACGTGGTAGGAGCGGACGTCCGCCGGGGTGCCGTCGAAGCCGGTGACGGTGACCCCGTCCCGGCGCAGCTCGACGACCTGGTCCTGGCCCAGCTCGACGGCGTCCCGGGTGTGGGCGATGAAGGCCGCGACGTCCGAGGCGAGGAAGTACTCGCCCTCCCCCACGCCCACCACGAGCGGCGAGTTGCGGCGCGCGCCCACCACCACGTCCGGCGCGTCCGCGTGCACCGCGACCAGGGTGAACGCGCCCTCCAGCCGCCGGCACACCAGCCGCATCGCCTCGGCGAGGTCGGCGCAGGCCGAGTACTCCTCGGCGAGCAGGTGGGCGACGACCTCGGTGTCGGTCTCGGAGGGCAGTTCGTGGCCGCGCTCCGCCAGCTCGGCCCGCAGCGGCGCGAAGTTCTCGATGATGCCGTTGTGGACCACGGCCACCCGGCCCGCGTTGTCGAGGTGCGGGTGGGCGTTGGCGTCGGTGGGTCCGCCATGGGTGGCCCAGCGGGTGTGGCCGATGCCGGTGGCGGCGGACGGCAGCGGGTGTTCGGACAGTTCCTTGTCGAGGTTGACGAGCTTGCCGGCCCGCTTGGCGGTGGCCAGGCCGCCGTCGGAGAGCACGGCGACACCCGCCGAGTCGTAGCCCCGGTATTCGAGCCGCTTCAGTCCGGCCATCACGACATCGAGTGCCGACTGAGGCCCTACGTATCCCACGATTCCGCACATAAGCGGCAGCCTACGAGCAGGATCGCCCACCCGGCGGCCGAAAAGCGGGCTCGCTGTGCCCGAAATCGGAAATTCCCACCCGGGTACGAACGGCGTCCGCGCGCCGGGGCGTCAGCCGAGCTTGGCGACCTGCGCGTCGACGACCTCGGCGGGGACCTGGAATTCCGCGCCGGTCATCATCGAGGACAGGTTGACGGCGCTGAAGGTGGCGAGGGTGGCGCCCTTGCGGACCGCGACGAGCTTCATGAGCCCACTGCCGTCCCCGCCGGTGGCCACACCGATGTTGACGGTGAGCCCTTCGTCACCGGCCTTGAGGCGACCCGAGCCGCTCACCTCGGTGACCCGCATCCTGTCGCTGCCCACGGTGGCGTCGAAGCCGCCCGCGCACTTCTCGACGGCCGCCTTCAGACCCGCCATCGCCTGCTCGGCGCCGCCGTCCGCGTAGGAGGCGACGTTCAGCATGATCTTGTTCACGTCGACGTCGGTCATGTCCTGGCCGTCCGGGCCCTTGCTCTGGGAGGGCGACTCCGACTGGCCCTGCCAGGAGCGCTGCACGTCCGCCGCCGGCTTGCCCTGGGCCACCGCGCCCTGGGCGTGGACGAGCGGCAGACAGGACTTGTCGTCCACCGAGATCTGGTCCTTGGCCACCCGGTCGTCCGCCGACAGTTCGGTGGCGACCTCGCCGTTCTTGACGTCGGCCTGGGCGAGGGCGACCTTCTCCAGCTCGGCGGCGGTCAGCGCCTTGCCCGCCGGCGCGGACGCTCCGGCACCCTCCGCCGGGGCGGACCGCTCCGCCTTCGCCTTGTCGTCGCCGGCCGCGCCGTCGTCGTCCGACGACCCGCCGCAGGCGGTGACGAGCAGGGCCAGGGCGGCGGCGGAGGCCGCGAGGGCGGTACGGCGGACAGCGGTCGAACTCACGTCGGCACTCTTTCGTCGGGATACGGGTGGGACCGAAGGGTCAGGTGATGTCGAATCGCGCCGGATTCTGTCGAGTCCCGTCAGGATGGAGGTGTGAATCCGGTCGACTTTGCCCGCACCTTACCTACGGCAATCGCACGTACGATCGAAACCGGCCACCCGAGACCCGACCGTGATCTCGCCGGAGCGTGACACACCCCACCTGCCGCCCCGTTCGTACTCCGTTAACAATGGACTGTGATCTCTCCGGTCCCCTCGATCCCCCGGAGCGCCCACCGGTCCCGGCCGGAGGCGACTCCCTACGTCGACCTCACCCGCCCCGAGTGGAGCGCGCTGCGCGACAAGACGCCGCTGCCGCTGACCGCCGAGGAGGTCGAGAAGCTGCGCGGCCTCGGCGATGTCATCGACCTCGACGAGGTGCGGGACATCTACCTTCCGCTGTCCCGGCTCCTCAACCTCTACGTCGGCGCGACCGACGGACTGCGCGGCGCGCTGAACACCTTCCTCGGCGAGCAGGGCTCCCAGTCCGGCACCCCCTTCGTCATAGGGGTCGCCGGCTCGGTCGCGGTCGGCAAGTCCACCGTCGCCCGCCTGCTCCAGGCGCTGCTCTCCCGCTGGCCCGAGCACCCGCGCGTGGAGCTGGTCACCACCGACGGCTTCCTGCTGCCGACGCGGGAGCTGGAGGCGCGGGGCCTGATGTCGCGGAAAGGTTTCCCCGAGTCGTACGACCGCCGGGCGCTGACCCGGTTCGTCGCCGACATCAAGGCGGGCAAGGCTGAGGTGACCGCCCCGGTGTACTCCCACCTGATCTACGACATCGTCCCGGACCAGCGGCTCGTCGTCCGCCGCCCCGACATCCTGATCGTCGAGGGCCTCAACGTGCTCCAGCCCGCGCTGCCCGGCAAGGACGGCCGCACCAGGGTCGGCCTCGCCGACTACTTCGACTTCAGCGTGTACGTCGACGCGCGCACCGAGGACATCGAGCACTGGTACCTCAACCGCTTCCGCAAGCTGCGCGAGACCGCCTTCCAGAACCCGTCCTCGTACTTCCGCAAGTACACGCAGGTGTCGGAGGAGGAGGCCCTCGACTACGCCCGCACCATGTGGCGCACCATCAACAAGCCGAACCTGGTGGAGAACGTGGCGCCCACCCGCGGCCGGGCCACCCTCATCCTGCGCAAGGGCCCCGACCACAAGGTGCAGCGGCTGAGCCTGCGCAAGCTGTGAGGCGGGCGGCGCGCGCGGGACGGCCGACGCGATAGAAATACCGGATGCTGCATCTGCGCCTGATCACTCCGGCCGACCGCACCGACGAGGTGGTCCGCCTGATCGACCGTACGGTCGGCACCACCCATCTCGTCGTCCTGCCGGGCGCCGCCCGCGAACCCGAGGGCGACGTCGTCATGTGCGACGTGGCCCGTGAGGCCGGTGACGAACTCATCAACGGTCTGCGGGCGTTGGGCATCGACAGCTGCGGCGCCATCACCGCCGAGAACATCGACCTGTCGCTGTCCGACCGCGCCGACCAGGCGGAACGGGACGCGCCCGGCGAGGCCGCCGACGCGGTGCTGTGGGAGCAACTGGAGGAGGCGACGCACGAGGAGTCGACGCTCTCCATCACCTACGTCGCCTTCATCACGCTGGCCACGATGATCGCGGCCTGCGGTGTCGTCCTCGACAACGCGATCCTGATCGTGGGCGCGATGGCGGTCGGCCCGGAGTTCGGCCCCCTCGCCGGCATCTGCACGGCGATCGTCCAGCGGGCCCCGCGGCTCGCCCTGCGCTCGGCGATCGCCCTGCTGGTGGGCTTCGCCGTGGCGATGGCGGTGACGGTGGGCTTCAGCTGGATCATGGACGCCCTCGACCTGTTCAGCGAGGGCAAGCTGGAGGGCGACCGCCCCAACACCGGCTTCGTCTACGCCCCCGACGCCTTCTCCTTCGTGGTGGCGGTCCTCGCCGGCGTCGCGGGCACGCTGTCCCTCACCTCGGCGAAGTCCGGCGCCCTGGTGGGCGTCGCCATCTCGGTCACCACGGTCCCGGCGGCCGCGAACGCCGCCGTCGCCCTGAGCTTCGGCGACACCAACCAGACGGTGGGCTCCACCGAACAGCTCCTGCTCAACCTGGCAGGCATCGTGGTCGCCGGAACCCTGACACTGCTGACCCAGAAGGCTCTGTGGTCGACTCAACGAGGCCGGATGAGCAAGTCCGCCTAGGGGCGCGGGGAACTGCGCGACAGGCCACGACGCATCCCGCAGCCCGCATCACACAGACCCCCCACCCCGAACCCGGCGTCGAAAACTAGCCGAGCGCGGACTTCACCACATCGGCCAACCGCCCCGCCACGGACCGGGCCTGCTCGATGTCCGCGGCCTCCACCATCACCCGCACCAGCGGCTCGGTCCCGGAGGATCGCAGCAGCACCCGCCCGGTGCTCCCCAGCTCCCGCTCCGCCTCGGACACCGCCGCGGCCAGCTCGGCAGAGGTACTCACCCGCGACTTGTCCACGTCCGGCACATTCACCAGCACCTGCGGCAGCCGCTCCATCACGGAGGCGAGGTCCCGCAGCGTACGCCCGGTCTGCGCGACCCGCGCCGCCAGCATCAGGCCGGTCAGCGTGCCGTCACCCGTCGTGGCGTGGTCGAGGATGATGACGTGGCCGGACTGCTCGCCGCCGAGGGCGTAGCCGTGCTCCTTCATCGCCTCCAGCACGTACCGGTCGCCGACCCCGGTCTGCACGAACTGGATGCCCTCGCGCTCCATGGCGAGCTTGAAGCCCAGGTTGGACATCACCGTCGCGACGACGGTGTCCGAGCGCAGCGCCTCCCGCTCCCGCATCGCGAGCGCGAGCACGGCGAGGATCTGGTCGCCGTCGACCTCCGCACCGGTGTGGTCCACGGCCAGGCAGCGGTCGGCGTCGCCGTCGTGGGCGATGCCGAGGTCGGCGCCGTGCTCGACGACGGCGGCCTTGAGCAGGTCGAGGTGGGTGGAACCGCAGCCGTCGTTGATGTTGAGGCCGTCGGGCACCGCGCCGATGGTGACCAGTTCGGCCCCGGCCCGCGCGAAGGCCTCCGGCGAGACCCGGGAGGCGGCGCCGTGCGCCTCGTCGAGGACGATCTTCAGTCCGTCGAGGCGGTTGGGGAGCACGCCGACGAGGTGGGCGACGTACTGGTCGAGCCCCTCGTCGTAGTCCCGGACGCGGCCGACGCCGGCGCCGGTCGGACGGTCCCAGGGGGCGCCGGTGCGGTGCTCGGCGTAGACGGACTCGATGCGGTCCTCCAGCTCGTCGGCGAGCTTGTGGCCGCCGCGGGCGAAGAACTTGATGCCGTTGTCGGGCATGGCGTTGTGACTGGCGGACAGCATCACGCCGAGGTCGGCGCCGAGCGCGCCGGTGAGATGGGCCACCGCGGGCGTCGGCAGCACACCGACCCGGAGCACGTCCACCCCGGCGCTGGCCAGGCCCGCGACCACCGCGGCCTCCAGGAACTCCCCGGAGGCGCGTGGGTCCCGGCCGACCACCGCGGTCGCCCGGTGCCCCGCGAAGGTGCCCGCCTCGGCCAGTACGTGCGCCGCGGCGACGGAGAGGCCCAGTGCCAGCTCGGCCGTCAGATCCGCGTTGGCGACACCGCGCACGCCGTCCGTGCCGAAGAGTCGTCCCACTTGTCCTCCTGAGGAAACGTCAGTTCGGAAGCGGCTGCCGATGAGTGCGGCCCACGCAGTCGGCTCCCGAAGGCCCGGGCGCACAACGCCCGACCAACGATCACATAAGCCTTAGAACGTCTTGTGCCGTTATACGCCCAACGGCAGGGATAAACGAATGCCCCGGCAGCACAGTGGCGTGCCGCCGGGGCGTTCGGAGTACAGGCAGCGAAGCTTAGCGCTTGCTGTACTGCGGGGCCTTGCGGGCCTTCTTCAGACCGGCCTTCTTCCGCTCGACCGCGCGGTCGTCGCGGCGCAGGAAGCCGGCCTTCTTGAGCGCGCCGCGGTTGTTGTCCACGTCGGCCTCGTTCAGGGCGCGGGCGACACCGAGACGGAGCGCACCGGCCTGGCCGGAGACGCCACCACCCGCGATGCGGGCGATGATGTCGTAACGGCCCTCGAGCTCGAGCACCTTGAAGGGCTCGTTGACTTCCTGCTGGTGCACCTTGTTCGGGAAGTAGTCCTCGAGGGTGCGACCGTTGATCTTCCACTTGCCGGTGCCCGGGACGATCCGGACACGGGCGATGGCGTTCTTGCGACGGCCCAGGCCGGCGGCCGGCTGGGGCTCGCCGAAGGCGGAGGCCATGGACTCCGAGGTGTACTCGCCCTCGACGGGCACCTCGGACTCGGTGGTGTAGCTGTCGATGTCGATCTCTTCGAGCGGCTGCTCGGCAGTGGTCTCGGCCACGATGCTCCTCAGATTCTCTTCAGTCTTAGGGGGTGGCCGGACTTACTGCGCGACCTGGGTGATCTCGAACGGCTGCGGCTGCTGCGCGCCGTGCGGGTGCTGGTCACCCTTGTAGACCTTCAGCTTCGAGAGCATCTGACGGCCCAGGGAGTTCTTCGGGAGCATGCCCTTGACGGCCTTCTCGATGGCCTTCTCCGGGTTCTTGTCCAGAAGCTCGTCGTAGCGGACCGAGCGCAGACCGCCCGGGTAGCCGGAGTGGCGGTACGCCATCTTCTGGGTCCGCTTGTTGCCGGAGAGGTGCACCTTGTCGGCGTTGATGATGATGACGAAGTCACCGGTGTCGACGTGGGGCGCGTAGATCGGCTTGTGCTTGCCGCGCAGGATGGAGGCCGTGGTGGAGGCCAGACGCCCCAGGACGACGTCCTGAGCGTCGATGACGTGCCACTGGCGCGTCACATCGCCGGGCTTGGGGCTGTACGTACGCACGGTTCGTAGCCTTCGCTTCTTCAGTGAGTGGTCCTGACATTGGTCACCGAAGACGATCACGACAGCCCTGACCGCACTGCGGTGACGCATACCGCGTGCAGGTCGCTGGTCATCGGTCCCGGTGGACCGGTGTAAGGGCCCCTCACGTGAGAATGAGCAAGCCAATACACATACGACTGTGCAGAATACCCGGGCCCCGGCGGCCGGGTCAAAACGGGGCCGCGGGGGCCCGCTCCCGCTCCGGCGCACGCCCCCGGGGCACCCGGTCGTCCGCGCCCGCCGGACCGGTCCGGGCCTGCCGGGCGACCGTGACCGCCAGCACGCACAGCGTGAACGCGTCCCGGAAGGCCCGCCGCCGCTCCCCCTCCAGCCAGGGCCAGGTCAGACCGGGTGCCTGGGGCACCAGGGCGATCCAGAACCACACCCCGCGGGCCACCGATCCGGTGTACGGCAGCCCGGCGAGCAGCAGCGGCAGGGCGACCAGGAGGTAGTGGTCGTAGGACGGCCGGGAGACGAGGAACGCCGAGAGCATCAGGCCCGCTCCGGTCTCCGCGAGCCGCAGCGGGCCGGGGTCGGCGCGGCGCCAGCGCCGGTAGGCGCAGAGCACCCCGGCGCAGGCCGCCGCCACCGCGAGCCCCTGCGCGAGCGCCGGTGGCACCCCGAGCCGGGGCAGTACGGCAGCCGGGGATGCCTCGTAGAGCCGGACGAAGCCGTCGTCGCCGTGCAGCAGGAAGGGCAGGGTGCGGGTGAAGAAGCCCGCCGGGTCGGGCATCGCCAGGGCCGCCGCGGCGGACGCCAGCGCCGGCACCAGGACGGCCGCGGCCAGCGCCCGCCACCGGCCGGCGAAGAGGAAGAGCAGGACGACGGGTGCGAGCAGCGGCTTGAGCGCCACGGCCGCCCCGATGACCACGCCCGCCCCCGTCCAGCGCCCCCGGCTCGCCAGCAGCAGGGCCAGCGGCAGGGCCACCGCCGCCGTCACCGTCCAGTTGCCGAGCCGCACCAGGTGCCCGAAGGGCGCGAAGCCCAGCGCGAGACCGGTCAGCCCGAGGACCGCGAGCCGGCTGCCCAGCGGCACCCGGTGCAGGCGCAGCGCGCAGGCCCAGGCCAGGGTGAGCAGCACGGTCACCGCGCAGGGCACCAGCACCCGCAGTACGGCGCCCGGCAGCAGCGCCTGCGGCACCGCGGCCAGGACGGCGCTCGGCAGGTAGAGGAAGTGCGGGTCGTCGTAGGGGGAGCCGCCGGCCAGCCAGGTGCGGGCGGCCCGCACGACGATCGCGTTGTCCATCCCGCCGTCCGGGGTCGTGCGCGCCGCGTGCACGGCGGACGCCGCCAGCACCGTCACGAGCACCGCCCACGGATGCCTTCCCGCCGGTCGCACCAACCACCCGGAGATGTCGCTTTTGCCCGTCCGCATGAACGGAACGCTAGGCCCTGCGGCCCCCAAGTCCCCGCACCAGCACGCCCCTCGGCCCGTCTAAGATGCGCCCCATGAGCTTTGGGCAGGGGGGACCTCAGTCGCAGTGGGATCCCTGGACACCGCAATCGCAGCAGCCGCAGTCTCAGCAGTCGCAGCAGCCCTGGAACAGCGGGAACAGTGACGACACCCCGGACTGGGCCGCGCTCGCCGAGGCCTCCGAGGCCCGTGCCAAGCGGCGCCGGCTGTTCCTCATCGGTGGCGGGGCGCTGGCCACGGTGGCGATAGCCAGTGCCGTAGCGGTGGCCGTGGTCTCGGCGAACGGCTCGGACCAGGCGTCCGACGGCCCCTCCTCGCAGCTCCCGTCGACGGCGGACATACCCAGCGCGACGGCCACCGAGCCGTCCTTCGCCCCGACCAGTGCCCCGCCGCCGCTGGACCCGAAGGACTTCGTCTCCAGCGTCAAGAAGGACAAGGCCCCGCTCAGCCCGGACCTGCTCTTCCCCGGGACCCAGCTGACCATGGGTGACACGGTCTACAAGAAGGGCCCGACGGCCGACACCCGCACCTGCGGCTCCGCCGCGCAGGGCACCCTGCCGAAGGTCCTCGACACCAACGAGTGCACCCGCCTGATCCGCGTCACCTACACCCAGGGCGACACCGCAGTGACCGTCGGCGTGGCCGTCTTCGACACCGAGGCGCAGGCGGCGAAGGCGAAGAAGGACGCCGACAAGAAGAGCATCGTCCGCTCCCTGTCCGGCGGCGGCGTCAAGTCCTTCTGCACCGGCGCCGTCTGCCGCTCCACCACCAACTCCTACGGCCGGTACGCCTACTTCACCGTCGCCGGCTTCACGAACGGCAAGGACGTCACGGAGAAGTCCACCGGCGTGTTCCGGGCCGGTGACGACCTGGCCGAGTTCGCCTTCCGGCAGATCCGCCGGCGCGGTGAGGCCCAGGCATCGGCGGCGGCGGAGAGCTGAGCGCCCACCGCTCCCCCGCTCAGCAGCAGCCGGCTCCCGGCAGCGACCGCTTGTTGCGCGCCTCCTTGTTCCGGGCGGCCAGCAGCTCGTCGGCCGGGTAGCCGACCTCCTCCAGCGTCAGCCCGTGCGGCCGTACGACGTGCACCGCCGAGTCCCGTACGCCCGCGGCCAGCACCTTCGCCGGCCAGTCGGGCCCGCGGTGGCCGTCGCCGACGAACAGCAGCGCCCCGATCAGCGAGCGCACCATGTTGTGGCAGAAGGCGTCGGCCCGCACGGTGGCGGTGACGATCCCGTCCTCGCCCCGCAGGAGACTCAGCTCCTGCAGCGTCCGGATGGTGGTCGCGCCCTCCCGCTTCTTGCAGTAGGCGGCGAAGTCGTGCTCGCCCAGCAGGCCCCGGGCGGCCTCGTTCATGGCGTCCACGTCGAGCGGCCAGTCGTGCCACAGGACGTGTCCGCGCAGCAGCGGGTCGACGCCGCCGGGGTTGTCGGTGACCCGGTAGGCGTAGCGCCGCCAGACCGCCGAGAACCGCGCGTTGAAGCCGCTCGGCGCCTCGCGCAGGGCCCAGACCCGCACGTCCCTCGGCAGCCGCCCCGCGAGCCTCTTGAGGAGCTTCACGTGGTGCTCGGCCCACACCTCGCGCGGCAGGTCGACATGGGCGACCTGCCCCCGAGCGTGCACCCCGGCGTCGGTCCGCCCCGCCACGGTCAGCTCGTACGTCTCCCGCGACCGGGTGACCGTACGCAGCGCGTCCTCGATCTCCCCCTGCACGGTCCGCCGCCCCCCGGCCTGCTTGGCCCACCCGGAGAACTCGCTCCCGTCGTACGAGAGATCCAGCCGCACCCGCACGAACCCGGCCTCAACTTCGTCACTCACCCAGAGATCCTCTCACCAACACGAAAGCGGGCCCGCCCTTGAAAAGGACGGACCCGCAAACGCCGTTAAGGGGCGCGGGGAACTGCGCGACAAGCCACCACGAACCCGCGGCCGCCGACGCACAGCCCCCGGCAGACGCTTACGCGTCCTTGGACTCCTCGGCCGGAGCCTCGTCGGCCTTGGCCGTGTCGACCTTGGCCTCGGCAGCCTCGGTGCCCTCGGCGTCCTTGGCCGCACGCTTCGTCGCGGCCTCGGCCTCGCCGGTGGCCTGCTGCGCCACGGTCAGCGCCTCGACCAGCTCGATGACGGCCATGGGCGCGTTGTCACCACGGCGGTTGCCGATCTTGGTGATCCGCGTGTAGCCACCGGGACGGTTCTCGTAGCGCGGGCCGATCTCGGTGAAGAGCGTGTGGACGACGCTCTTGTCCGTGATCACCTGGAGCACCTGACGGCGGTTGTGAAGGTCGCCCTTCTTCGCCTTGGTGACCAGACGCTCGGCGTACGGACGCAGCTTGCGCGCCTTCGCCTCGGTGGTGGTGATCCGGCCGTGCTCGAAGAGGCTCTTCGCCAGGTTGGCGAGGAGCAGCTTCTCGTGCGCGGCACTGCCGCCCAGACGGGCACCCTTGGTGGGCTTCGGCATGGTGTTTCTCCTAGGTGTCTGCCCCGGCCGTATCAGGTACCGGAGTCAGTATCCGAGCAGGCGGTCGCCTGTCGGAGACCCCGCGCCCCAAAGGGGCGCGGGGAACTGCGCGACCAGCCACAGCGGGCCGGCAGCCAAAACGAACCGTCGAACCCGAGCGCTCAGTACTGCTCGGTCTCCACGAAACCGGCGTCCGCGTCGTCGTCGGCGCCGAAGGCGTCGGCGGCAGCGGTCGGGTCGAACCCGGGAGGCGAGTCCTTCAGCGCGAGACCCATACCGGCGAGCTTCGCCTTGACCTCGTCGATGGACTTCGCACCGAAGTTGCGGATGTCCAGGAGGTCGGCCTCGGAGCGGGCGACCAGCTCACCCACGGAGTGGATGCCCTCGCGCTTGAGGCAGTTGTACGACCGAACGGTGAGCTCCAGCTCCTCGATCGGCAGCGCCAGATCGGCGGCGAGCGCGGCGTCCGTCGGGGACGGACCCATGTCGATGCCCTCGGCGTCGATGTTCAGCTCGCGGGCGAGACCGAACAGCTCGACCAGGGTCTTGCCGGCGGACGCCATGGCGTCACGCGGACGCATGGCCTGCTTGGTCTCGACGTCGACGATCAGCTTGTCGAAGTCGGTGCGCTGCTCGACACGCGTGGCCTCGACCTTGTACGTGACCTTCAGGACCGGCGAGTAGATCGAGTCGACCGGGATGCGGCCGATCTCCTGGCCCACCTGCTTGTTCTGCACGGCGGAGACGTAGCCGCGACCGCGCTCGACGGTCAGCTCCATCTCCAGCTTGCCCTTGCCGTTGAGCGTGGCGAGGACGAGGTCGGGGTTGTGCACCTCGACACCGGCCGGGGGCGCGATGTCGGCGGCGGTGACCAGACCCGGACCCTGCTTGCGCAGGTACATCACGACGGGCTCGTCGTGCTCCGAGGAGACGACCAGCTGCTTGATGTTGAGGATCAGGTCGGTGACGTCCTCCTTGACGCCCGGCACGGTGGTGAACTCGTGCAGGACACCGTCGATGCGGATGCTGGTGACAGCAGCGCCGGGGATCGACGAGAGGAGGGTGCGGCGCAGGGAGTTACCGAGGGTGTAGCCGAAGCCCGGCTCCAGCGGCTCGATGACGAACCGGGAGCGGAACTCGTCGACGACCTCTTCGGTCAACGAGGGACGCTGAGCGATCAGCATGTGGTGATCCTTCAGTCAGGGGCGCCCGCTATTTGACGCCCGACTAGTACTGCAAGGGTACGGGCGGCACGACCCGAAGGAGCCGTACCGCCCGCAAAACCCTGGTGAAGCGTTGAAGCGATGTCGCCGTGAGGCGAGATCAGACGCGACGACGCTTCGGCGGACGGCAGCCGTTGTGCGGGGTGGGCGTGACGTCCTGGATGGAGCCGACCTCGAGACCGGTCGCCTGGAGCGAACGGATGGCGGTCTCACGACCCGAACCCGGGCCCTTGACGAACACGTCGACCTTGCGCATGCCGTGCTCCTGCGCGCGACGGGCAGCCGACTCGGCGGCCATCTGCGCGGCGAACGGCGTGGACTTCCGGGAGCCCTTGAAGCCGACGTGGCCGGCGGAGGCCCAGGAGATCACGTTGCCGGTCGGGTCCGTGATGGACACGATCGTGTTGTTGAACGTGCTCTTGATGTGCGCGTGGCCGTGAGCGACGTTCTTCTTTTCCTTGCGGCGCACCTTCTTGGCAGCGCCCTGACGTCCCTTGGGGGGCATGTCGTTCTCCTACGGGAGGTGGTCGGTCCTACAGCGAAGACCGCTGGACGGCGAAGTCCGCTGCGGACTACTTCTTGCCCGGCTTCTTCTTGCCGGCGATGGCGCGACGCGGGCCCTTGCGGGTGCGAGCGTTGGTGCTGGTGCGCTGACCGCGGACGGGCAGACCGCGACGGTGGCGCAGACCCTGGTAGGTGCCGATCTCGACCTTGCGGCGGATGTCGGCCTGCACCTCGCGACGGAGGTCACCCTCGGTCTTGATGTTGTTGTCGACGTACTCGCGGATCGCGACGAGCTGCTCCTCGGAGAGGTCCCGAACACGGGTGTTCGGGTCCACGCCGGTGGCGGCGAGCGTCTGCTGCGAGAGCGTCCGGCCGATGCCGAACACATAGGTGAGGGCGATCTCCACGCGCTTTTCGCGCGGGATGTCAACACCGGAAACGCGTGCCATTCAATGGCTCCAGTTGATTGTCGGAGGTCTTCCACAGAACCGGCGCCCAGCCGCCGTACCAGGTACGAACTGGGTCCCCGGCCTCCGAACCGGGGGTGTCGGGCGATGGCTCGCCCGGGTTCTGCGTATGAACATATTCAGCTCGCGTCGCGCGAAGTCATGCGAATCGCGGAGGGAACGGTCAGGCTTCAGCCCTGGCGCTGCTTGTGGCGCGGGTTGTCGCAGATGACCATGACCCGACCGTGACGGCGGATCACCCTGCACTTGTCGCAGATCTTCTTGACGCTCGGCTTGACCTTCATGGGTGTGAGGTTCTCCGGGTCAGTTGCCGGCGGCCCCGCGCGCGGAGCGCACGGGACGTGGGCAAGATCTACTTGTACCGGTAGACGATCCGGCCACGCGTCAGGTCGTACGGAGACAGCTCCACCACGACCCGGTCGTCAGGGAGGATGCGGATGTAGTGCATACGCATCTTGCCGCTGATGTGTGCCAGGACCTGGTGGCCGTTCTGGAGCTCGACCTTGAACATGGCGTTCGGAAGAGACTCGACGACAGTGCCCTCGATCTCGATGGCACCTTGCTTCTTGGCCACGCTTCGCCCTTCGAATCGACTACCTTGATCGGCTCCTGCGCTTCCTCGTGCCTCACGGATGCGATCTGTGAGGACATGCGTATGCACGAGAGCCGACGAGTCAGTCTACGTCAGCAAACCCGGAAAGGCGAAACGAGGAAGTCTGCCCCGGTAGTGAGATCGTTATGCAAGGGGGTCGGGCGCCGCCGTGATCCCCAGCTCCGCCAGCTTCGCCTTGCCGCCGTCGGGCGCCGTCAGGACCAGCGGGCCCTGTTCCGTCAGGGCCACCGAGTGCTCCCAGTGGGAGGACCAGGTGCCGTCCGTGGTGATGACCGTCCACTCGTCCGACAGGACCTCGGTGCGGGGGGTGCCGAGCGAGACCATGGGCTCGATGGCGAGGCAGAAGCCGGGGACGAGCTTCGGGCCCTTGCCGCGGCGCCGGTCGACGTAGTTCAGCAGATGCGGGTCCATGTGCATCTCGGTGCCGATGCCGTGGCCGCCGTAGTCCTCGATGATCCCGTACTTGCCGCCGCCGGGCTTGGGCTGGCGGCGGATGTAGGTCTCGATGGCGCGGGAGACGTCCACCAGGCGGTTGCCCTGCTTCATGGCCGCGATGCCCGCCCACATGGACTCCTCGGTCACCCGGGACAGCTCGACCAGCTCCGGGGAGTGACCGGAGCCGACGAAGGCCGTGTAGGCGGCGTCGCCGTGCCAGCCGTCGATGATCGCGCCGCAGTCGATGGAGATGACGTCGCCGTCCTTGAGGACCACGTCGTCGGACGGGATGCCGTGGACGACGACCTCGTTCACCGAGGTGCAGATGGTGGCGGGGAAGCCGCCGTACCCGAGGAAGTTCGGCTTGGCGTCATGCTCCGCGAGGACCTTGCGGGCGACCTGGTCCAGGTCCCTGGTCGTCGCGCCGGGCACGGCGGCCTCGCGCGTGGCCGCGTGGATGGCGGCGACGACCAGCCCCGCTTCGCGCATCTTGGCGATCTGCTCGGGGTTCTTGATCTGCACCATGGGGGCTGCGGCCTTTCTGGACGGGACCGGGAGGGGAACAAGGGGCCGGGGCGGGAACCGCTTCCCACGATACGGGGCGGAGCCACCCCACCCCACAGCACAGCCGCGGCCCCCTGAGCGAGGGACCGCGGCTGCAGCCGGGCGGAGTACTACTGGTCGCGCTTGAGCGCCTCCAGCGCACGGCGGGTGACCTCGTCCACGGGGCCCGTCGCCGCGATGGTGGCGACCAGGCCCTGCGACTTGTAGTAGTCGATGATCGGCTCGGTCTGCGTGTGGTAGACCTCCAGCCGCTTGCGGACCGTCTCCTCGGAGTCGTCGTCCCGCTGGTACAGCTCGCCGCCGCAGACGTCGCAGACGCCTTCCTTCTTCGGCGGCGTGTACGTCACGTGGAAGACGTGGGCCGAGTCGTTGCGGCAGACGCGCCGGCCGGCGATCCGCTTGACGACCTCGTCCTCCGGGGCCTCCAGGTCCAGCACGGCGTCGAGCTTCATGTCCTCGGTCTCGAGCAGCTCGTCCAGCGCCTCGGCCTGGGAGACGTTGCGCGGGAAGCCGTCCAGCAGGAAGCCGCCCTCGGCGTCGGGCTGCTCCATGCGGTCCTTCGCCATGGCGATGGTGACCTCGTCCGGCACGAGATTGCCGGCGTCCATGTAGGACTTCGCGAGCTTGCCCAGTTCGGTCTGCTGGCTGATGTTCGCGCGGAACAGGTCGCCCGTGGAGATGTGCGGAATGTGCAGCGTCTCGGCAAGGCGGGTGGCCTGCGTTCCCTTTCCGGCACCCGGAGGCCCGACGAGGACGATTCGCATCAGCGGAGGAACCCTTCGTAATTGCGCTGCTGGAGCTGGCTCTCGATCTGCTTCACCGTCTCGAGACCGACACCCACGATGATCAGGATGCTGGTGCCGCCGAACGGGAAGTTCTGGTTTGCCCCGAAACCAGCCAACGCCATTGTCGGGACGAGAGCGATCAGACCCAAGTACAGCGAACCCGGCCAGGTGATCCGGTTGAGTACGTAGCTCAGATACTCAGCGGTCGGTCGGCCAGCCCGGATGCCCGGGATGAAGCCACCATACTTCTTCATGTTGTCCGCGACTTCCTCGGGGTTGAACGAGATGGCCACGTAGAAGAAGGCGAAGAAGACGATCAGGAAGAAGTACAGGATGATGTGCGGCGTCGCCGCCGTGTCCGCGAGGTTCTTCGTGATCCAGGTGGCCCAGCCCGCCGTCGAGTTCGAGAACTGGACGATCAGTGCCGGGATGTAGAGCAGCGACGAGGCGAAGATGACGGGGATGACACCCGCCTGGTTCACCTTGAGCGGGATGTACGTCGAGGTACCGCCGTAGGACCGGCGGCCGATCATCCGCTTCGCGTACTGCACCGGGATGCGGCGCTGGGCCTGCTCCACGAAGACCACGAGGCCGACCATCACCAGTCCGACGAGGATGACCGTGCCGAACTCGATCCAGCCGTCGGCCAGCTCACCCTGCTTCTTGATGGCCCACAGGGCGGACGGGAAGGTCGCGGCGATCGAGATGAACATCAGGATCGACATGCCGTTGCCAATGCCGCGGTCGGTGATCAGCTCGCCGAGCCACATGACGACGCAGGTACCGGCGGTCATGCAGATCACCATGACGATGGTGGTGAAGATCGCCTGGTCGGGGACGATCTGACCGGCGACGGTGCAGCCGGAGAAGAGCGCGCCGCTGCGGGCGGTGGCCACCAGGCCGGTGCCCTGGAGGATGGCGAGCGCGACGGTCAGGTAGCGGGTGTACTGCGTGATCTTCGCCGTACCCGCCTGGCCCTCCTTCTTGAGGGCTTCCAGGCGCGGGATCACGACGGTCAGCAGCTGCAGAATGATGCTCGCCGTGATGTACGGCATGATGCCGAGCGCGAAGACCGTGATCTGCAGCAGGGCGCCACCGCTGAACATGTTGACCAGGCCGAAGAGGCCCTGGTTGCCGGACGCCTGGTCCACGCACTCCTGGACGTTCTTGTAGTCGACGCCTGGAATGGGGATGTGGGTACCGAGTCGGTACACCACGATGATGCCGAGCGTGAAGAGCAGCTTCTTGCGCAGGTCGGGCGTCTTGAACGCCCGGGCGAACGCGGTGAGCACGGTGCCTCCTGCGACCCCCGCGCTACTGCGTCAAGGGTGACGGTCTTGAGGTTCGACTGACGACTGATAAGTGGACGGCTAAGGGAGTAACGCTGAACCGCCGCCAAGAGTGCCTCATGTGACGCACCCGTGAAAGAGGGCAGCGCAGGCCACCTTACCGGCGGGAGCACTTCCCTTGGAACGACCAACCGGGGATACCCCTTTTGTGGGGCATCCCCGGTCGGGAGCGCTCAAGTCATCGAGACGCCTGAAGGGTTCAGACGAGCTCGGTGACGGTACCGCCGGCGGCGGTGATCTTCTCCTTGGCGGAGCCGGAGACGGCGTCGACCGTCACCTGCAGCGCCACGGAGATCTCGCCCTGGCCGAGGACCTTGACGAGGCTGTTCTTGCGAACGGCACCCTTGGCCACGAGGCCCTCGACGGTGACCTCGCCACCCTCGGGGTACAGCGCGGCCAGCTTGTCGAGGTTCACGACCTGGAACTCGGTCTTGAACGGGTTCTTGAAGCCCTTCAGCTTCGGAAGACGCATGTGGAGGGGCATCTGGCCACCCTCGAAGCGCTCCGGAACCTGGTAACGGGCCTTCGTACCCTTCGTACCACGACCGGCCGTCTTACCCTTCGACGCCTCACCACGACCCACACGGGTCTTGGCGGTCTTGGCGCCCGGGGCGGGACGGAGGTTGTGGATCTTGAGCGGGTTCTGCTCCGCCATGATCAGTCGACCTCCTCGACCGTCACGAGGTGGCGGACGGTGTGCACCATTCCGCGGAACTCGGGGCGGTCCTCCTTGACGACCTGCGTGTTGATCCCCTTGAGACCAAGGGAGCGCAGGGTGTCACGGTGGTTCTGCTTGCTGCCGATGTAGGACTTGACCTGCGTAATCTTGAGCTGCGCCATGATTACGCACCCGCCCCGGCACGCGCACGGAGAAGGGCCGCGGGGGCGACGTCCTCGAGCGGCAGACCACGGCGGGCCGCGATCTCCTCGGGACGCTGCAGGCCCTTGAGGGCCTCCACGGTCGCGTGCACGATGTTGATCTGGTTGTCGGAGCCGAGCGACTTCGACAGCACGTCGTGGATACCGGCGCACTCGAGCACGGCGCGCACCGGACCACCGGCGATAACGCCGGTACCGGGGGACGCGGGCTTGAGCAGCACGACGCCGGCAGCCTTCTCACCCTGGATGGGGTGCGGGATGGTGCCCTGGATGCGGGGGACCTTGAAGAAGTGCTTCTTGGCCTCCTCCACACCCTTGGCGATGGCGGCCGGCACCTCCTTGGCCTTGCCGTATCCGACACCCACGGTGCCGTCACCGTCGCCCACCACGACCAGCGCGGTGAAGCTGAAGCGACGACCACCCTTCACAACCTTGGCGACGCGGTTGATCGCGACTACGCGCTCAACGTAAGCGGTCTTCTCGGCGGCACCTGCGCCACCGTCACGGCCCTTCCGGTCCCGCCGCTCGCCGCCACCGGCACCGCTGCCGCGGCGCTGGGGTCCAGCCATTGGAATTACCTCTCTCTGTTTCCGCTAGCGATACGGAACCGGCTCAGAACTTCAGTCCGGCTTCGCGGGCGGCGTCCGCCAGGGCTGCGATGCGCCCGGCGTACTGGTTGCCACCACGGTCGAACACGACGGCCTCGATGCCGGCGGCCTTGGCACGCTCTGCGACCAGGGCGCCGACCTGCTTGGCCTGCGCGGACTTGTCGGCCTCGCCACCACGGATCGAGGTGTCCAGGGTGGACGCCGACGCAAGGGTGTGACCCTTGATGTCGTCGATCACCTGGGCCACGATGTGGCGGTTCGAGCGGGTAACGACCAGACGGGGACGCTCCGCCGTACCCGAGAGATTCTTGCGAATCCGGATGTGGCGGCGCTTGATCGCGGCGCGCTTGTAGGCGTCGCCCTTCAGGATCTTCTGTCCGTATGCCATGGCTTACTTACCCGCCTTTCCGACCTTGCGGCGGATGACTTCGCCCTCGTACTTGACGCCCTTGGCCTTGTACGGGTCGGGCTTGCGCAGCTTGCGGATGTTGGCCGCAACCTCGCCGACCTTCTGCTTGTCGATGCCCTCCACCGAGAAGTGGGTCGGGTTCTCCACCTTGAAGGTGATTCCCTCGGGGGCCTCGACGAGGATCGGGTGGCTGTAGCCGAGGGAGAACTCCAGGTTCGAACCCTTGGCGAGCACGCGGTAACCGACACCGCTGATCTCGAGCTTCTTCACGTAACCCTGGGTCACGCCGGTGATCATGTTCGCCACCAGCGTGCGGGACAGGCCGTGCAGGGCCTTGCTCTGACGCTCGTCGTTGGGGCGGGTGACGTTCAGCACGCCGTCCTCACCCTTGGCGATGTCGATCGGCGCCACGACGGTGTGAGTCAGCGTGCCCTTGGGGCCCTTGACCGAGACCGTACGGCCGTCGATGGTGACGTCCACGCCGGCGGGAACCGCGATGGGGAGCTTGCCGATGCGCGACATAGCTGTTTCCTCCGTTCCCTTCCGTTACCAGACGTAGGCGAGGACTTCTCCGCCTACGCCCTTCTTGCCGGCCTGCTTGTCGGTGAGGAGCCCGTGGGACGTGGAGATGATCGCCACGCCGAGGCCACCCAGCACCTTGGGCAGGTTGGTGGACTTCGCGTACACCCGGAGACCGGGCTTGGAGATCCGCTTGATGCCCGCGATGGAGCGCTCACGGTTCGGGCCGAACTTCAGCTCGAGAACGAGGTTCTTGCCGACCTCGGCGTCCTCGGTCTTCCAGCCCGTGATGAAGCCCTCCTGCTGGAGGATCTCCGCGATGTGAGACTTGATCTTGGACGCCGGCATCGTCACGGAGTCGTGGTACGCCGAGTTCGCGTTCCGCAGACGCGTAAGCATGTCTGCGATCGGATCAGTCATGGTCATGAATTGGCCTTCGGCCTCTCTCGCCGGGGTTTCCTGGTGCGCCATCCCTCTCCCCGATCCGAGACGGGACGGGTGCGGCGCGGTGGACCTACGGCGTAGTAAGCAGTCATTTGCGGGCGCGGCCCGCAGGCGTGCGGGCGGCAGACGCCCAACCCCGCAAGCCTACGGCATACGAGGGCGGGCCTCTGCCGACCCAGTTGCTTACCGAGAGTCTGAATAACCCGGGATTACCGGATTACCAGGAGCTCTTGGTCACGCCCGGCAGCTCGCCGCGGTGAGCCATCTCACGAAGGCACACGCGGCACAGGCCGAACTTGCGGTAGACGGAGTGCGGACGGCCGCAGCGCTGGCAGCGCGTGTAGCCGCGGACACCGAACTTGGGCTTGCGAGCAGCCTTGGCAATCAGAGCCTTCTTCGCCATCTCGCTCACGCCTCCTTGAAGGGGAAGCCGAGGTGACGGAGGAGCGCGCGGCCCTCAGCGTCGTTGGTCGCCGTGGTCACCACGGTGATGTCCATACCCCGGGTGCGGTCGATCTTGTCCTGGTCGATCTCGTGGAACATGACCTGCTCGGTGAGACCGAAGGTGTAGTTGCCACGGCCGTCGAACTGCTTGGGGGACAGACCACGGAAGTCGCGGATGCGCGGCAGCGCCAGCGACAGGGTGCGGTCCAGGAACTCCCACATGCGGTCGCCACGGAGCGTGACGTGGGCGCCGATCGGCTGGCCCTCACGCAGCTTGAACTGCGCGATGGACTTGCGGGCCTTGGTGACGGCCGGCTTCTGACCGGTGATGGTGGTCAGGTCGCGGATCGCGCCCTCGATCAGCTTCGAGTCACGGGCGGCGTCGCCGACACCCATGTTGACCACGATCTTCACGAGGCCGGGGATCTGCATGACGTTCTCGTAGGAGAACTCCTCACGCAGCTTGCCCGCGATCTCCTCGCGGTACTTCGTCTTGAGACGCGGAGTGGTGGTGGTAGCCATCAGATGTCCTCACCCGTCCGCTTGGCAACGCGGATCTTGTTGCCCTCGTCGTCGAAGCGGTAACCGACGCGCGTGACGACCTTGTTGCCGTCCTTCTCCACGACCAGCTGGACGTTGGAGACGTGGACCGGCGCCTCGGTGGTCACGATGCCACCGGCCTGCGAACCGCGAGCGGTCGGACCGGCCTTGGTGTGCTTCTTGACCCGGTTGACACCCTCGACCAGGACGCGGTCCTCACGGGGGAAGGCCGCGATGACCTTGCCCTGCTTGCCCTTGTCCTTACCGGTGATGACCTGGACCAGGTCGCCCTTCTTGATCTTCATGCTCACAGCACCTCCGGCGCGAGGGAGATGATCTTCATGAACTTCTTCTCGCGCAGCTCACGGCCGACCGGGCCGAAGATACGGGTGCCGCGAGGGTCGCCGTCGTTCTTCAGAATGACGGCGGCGTTCTCGTCGAAGCGGATGTACGAGCCGTCCGGACGGCGGCGCTCCTTGACGGTGCGAACGATGACCGCCTTGACGACGTCACCCTTCTTCACGTTGCCACCGGGGATCGCGTCCTTGACGGTGGCGACGATGACGTCACCGATACCCGCGTAGCGGCGACCGGAGCCACCGAGCACACGGATGGTGAGGATTTCCTTCGCACCCGTGTTGTCGGCGACACGCAGTCGCGACTCCTGCTGGATCACGTCTATCTCCTGAATGTCTGCCGGTTCCCCGGGAGCCGATCACTGGGTGAACGGCTCCCGGAGCCTGGCGGAACTGTCCTGCGGGGAATGCCCCGCAGGAACGTACTTTGGGAATTCGCTTGCGCGAATTGCCTACTTGGCCTTCTCGAGGACCTCGACGACGCGCCAGCGCTTCGTCGCGGACAGCGGCCGGGTCTCCATGAGGAGCACACGGTCGCCGACGCCCGCGGAGTTCTGCTCGTCGTGAGCCTTGAGCTTCTCGGTACGGCGGATGACCTTGCCGTACAGGGCGTGGGTCACGCGGTCCTCGACGGCGACGACGACGGTCTTGTCCATCTTGTCGCTGACGACCAGACCCTGCCGGGTCTTGCGGAAGCCGCGCGCGGCCTTCGTCTCTTCAGTCACGTTGCTCTCGCTCATCAGGCGCTCTCCACCGTCTCGATGCCCAGCTCGCGCTCACGCATCAGGGTGTAGATCCGGGCGATGTCCTTACGGACGGCCTTGAGCCGACCGTGGTTCTCGAGCTGGCCCGTCGCCGCCTGGAAGCGGAGGTTGAACAGCTCTTCCTTGGCCTCGCGGAGCTTCGCCAGAAGCTCCTCGTTGCCCAGCTCGCGCAGCTCGGACGCCTTGGTACCGGCCGACATCACGCTTCACCTGCCTCGCGCTTGACGATCCGGCACTTCATCGGCAGCTTGTGGGCCGCACGAGTCAGCGCCTCACGGGCGATCTTCTCGTTGGGGTAGGACAGCTCGAACATGACCCGGCCCGGGTGCACGTTCGCGATCCACCACTCCGGAGAACCCTTACCGGAACCCATGCGGGTCTCGGCCGGCTTCTTCGTGAGCGGGCGGTCCGGGTAGATGTTGATCCAGACCTTGCCGCCACGCTTGATGTGGCGGGTCATCGCGATACGGGCCGCCTCGATCTGGCGGTTGGTCACGTACGCCGGCGTGAGGGCCTGGATGCCGTACTCGCCGAACGCGACCGTCGTACCGCCCTTGGCCTGACCACGGCGCTTCGGGTGGTGCTGCTTGCGGTGCTTGACCCTACGGGGGATCAGCATGTCGGTCAGGCCTCCGTTCCGGTGCTCTCAGCCGGAGCGGCAGCGGCGGGCGCCTCGGCCTTGGGGGCCTCGGCGGCCGGAGCCGACTGCTGCTGCGGCTTGCGACCGCGCCGCTCGCCACCGCGGCCACCACGGGCCGGGCGGTCGGCGCCACCGCGGGCCGGGCGGTTACCCGCACGGGCGGCAGCGTTCTCGGCGCGGACCTCGGCGATGTTCTTGACGTCGCCCTTGTAGATCCAGACCTTCACACCGATGCGGCCGAAGGTCGTCTTGGCCTCGAAGAAGCCGTAGTCCACGTTCGCGCGGAGCGTGTGCAGGGGCACACGGCCCTCGCGGTAGAACTCCGAGCGGGACATCTCGGCGCCGCCGAGGCGGCCACCGCACTGGATCTTGATGCCCTTGGCGCCGGCCTTCATCGTGCCCTGCATGCTCTTGCGCATGGCGCGACGGAAGGAGACGCGGGAGGAGAGCTGCTCGGCGACGGCCTGGGCGACCAGCTGAGCATCGGTCTCGGGGCTCTTGACCTCGAGGATGTTCAGCTGGACCTGCTTGCCGGTGAGCTTCTCGAGCTGGCCGCGGATCTTGTCGGCCTCCGCACCGCGGCGGCCGATGACGATGCCCGGACGAGCCGTGTGGATGTCCACGCGGACGCGGTCACGGGTGCGCTCGATCTCGACCTTGGAGATGCCGGCGCGCTCCATGCCGGACGTCAGCATCCGACGGATGGCGACGTCTTCCTTGACGTAGTCCTTGTACAGCTTGTCGGCGTACCAACGCGACTTGAAGTCGGTCGTGACACCGAGCCGGAACCCGTGCGGGTTTACCTTCTGGCCCATTACCGGGTTCCTTCCTTGCTGCTGACGACCACGGTGATGTGGCTGGTCCGCTTGCGGATCCGGTAGGCGCGGCCCTGGGCACGCGGCCGGAACCGCTTCAGGGTCGGGCCCTCGTCGACGTACGCCTCGGAGATGAAGAGGCTGTCGGCGTCGGTGTGGTCGTAGTTGTGCGCGGCGTTGGCGATGGCGCTGTCCAGCACCTTGCCGACCGGCACGCTCGCGGCCTGCGGGGCGAAACGCAGGACCGCCTGAGCCTCCGTGGCATCCATGCCACGGATGAGGTCCACCACGCGGCGGGCCTTCATGGGCGTGACGCGGATGTACCGCGCCTGGGCCCTGGCTTCCATGGTTGTCCCTTCAGTGTTTGTCATGGTCATTCCACCCCGCTGTTAGCGGCGCTTCGACTTCCGGTCGTCCTTGACGTGACCCCGGAAGGTGCGCGTCGGCGAGAACTCGCCGAGCTTGTGGCCGACCATGGACTCGGTGACAAACACCGGGATGTGGGTCTTGCCGTTGTGCACCGCGATCGTGTGGCCGAGCATCGCCGGGACGATCATCGAGCGACGGGACCAGGTCTTGATGACGTTCTTGGTACCGGCTTCGTTCTGCGTGTCCACCTTCTTGATCAGGTGGTCGTCGACGAAGGGTCCCTTCTTCAAGCTACGAGGCATCTCAACCCGTCCTTAGCGCTTCTTGTTCGTCTTGCGGCGGCGGACGATGTACTTGTTCGACGCCTTCTTGGGCGAACGAGTACGGCCTTCCTTCTTGCCCCAGGGGGACACCGGGTGGCGACCACCCGAGGTACGGCCTTCGCCACCACCGTGCGGGTGGTCCACCGGGTTCATGACCACACCACGCACGGTCGGGCGAACGCCCAGCCAGCGCTTACGGCCCGCCTTGCCCCAGTTGATGTTGCTCTGCTCGGCGTTGCCGACCTCGCCGACCGTGGCGCGGCAGCGCTGGTCGACCAGGCGGATCTCTCCGGACGGCATGCGCAGGTGGGCCATCGTGCCCTCCTTCGCGAGCAGCTGCACGGAGGCACCGGCGGAGCGGGCGAACTTGGCGCCGCCACCGGGACGGAGCTCGATCGCGTGGATCGTGGTACCGACCGGGATGTTGCGGAGCGCCAGGTTGTTGCCCGGCTTGATGTCGGCCCCGGGACCGTTCTCGACGCGGTCGCCCTGCTGCAGGTTGCGCGGGGCGAGGATGTAGCGCTTCTCGCCGTCCGCGTAGTGCAGCAGCGCGATGCGCGCGGTGCGGTTGGGGTCGTACTCGATGTGCGCGACCTTCGCCGGCACGCCGTCCTTGTCGTGCCGACGGAAGTCGATGACACGGTAGGCGCGCTTGTGTCCGCCACCCTGGTGGCGAACGGTCACACGACCGGCGTTGTTACGGCCGCCCTTGCTGTGCAGCGGGCGGACCAGCGACTTCTCCGGCGTGGACCGCGTGACCTCGACGAAGTCGGCGACGCTGGAGCCACGACGGCCCGGCGTAGTCGGCTTGTACTTGCGGATTCCCATTTCTCAGTCCTCGTCCGATTCCGGACGATCCGGACCTCCGTCAGGAGGTCGGACCGCCGAAGATGTCGATACGGTCGCCCTCGGCGAGGGTCACGATCGCGCGCTTGCTGTCGGCACGCTTGCCGAAGCCCGTGCGGGTCCGCTTCCGCTTGCCCTGGCGGTTGATCGTGTTGACCCCGGTGACCTTGACCGAGAAGACCGCCTGGACGGCCTCCTTGATCTGGGTCTTGTTGGAGCCCGGGGCGACGACGAACGTGTACTTGTTCTCGTCGAGGAGCGCGTAGCTCTTCTCCGACACGACCGGCTTCAGCAGTACGTCACGGGGGTCCGTGAACGCCTTGCTGGCCGGGGTGACGACGGTGTTCTTGCCCTCGGCCTCGTGGCGGCGCGCCTTGGCGACGCGCGCGGCCTTGGCGGCCTTGGCCGCCTTGGAGGCGATGCTCGGGTGACGCGTAGCCATCAGGCTTCGCTCCCTTCGGTGTCAGCGGCCTTGTTGGGGCCAGACACGAAGGACTCGAAAGCGGCCTGGGTGAAGACCACGTCGTCCGAGACGAGAACGTCGTACGTGTTCAGCTGGCCCGGCTCCAGGATGTGGATCTGGGGCAGGTTGCGGGCGGACAGCCACGCGGCCTCGTCGGCGCGGTCGACGACCAGGAGCAGGTTCTTGCGCTCCGAGATCTTGCCGAACAGCGTCCGGGCGGCCTTCGTGGACGGGTTCTCGCCCTCGATGACGCCGGTGACGACGTGGATCCGGTTGTGGCGGGCCCGGTCGGTGAGGGCGTGGCGCAGGGCCGCGGCCTTCATCTTCTTCGGGGTCCGCTGCGAGTAGTCACGCGGCTGCGGGCCGTGGACGACGCCACCGCCGGCGAACTGCGGCGCACGGGTCGAACCCTGGCGGGCGCGGCCGGTGCCCTTCTGGCGGTACGGCTTCTTGCCGCCACCACGGACCTCGCCGCGACGCTTGGTCTTGTGCGTGCCCTGGCGGGCAGCGGCGTTCTGCGCGACGACGACCTGGTGGATCAGCGGAATGCTGATCTTCTCCACGCCGAAGATCTCCGCGGGGAGCTCGACGCTTCCGGTCTTCTCGCCGGCAGGCGAAAGGATGTCAACAGTGCTCATCGGTTACCTCAGGCCCCCTTGGCCGCGGTGCGGACCAGGACGAGGCCGCCGTTCGGACCGGGAACCGCGCCCTTGATGAGCAGCAGACCCTTCTCCGCGTCAACGGCGTGGACGGTCAGGTTCTGGGTGGTGACCCGCTCGTTGCCCATGCGGCCGGCCATGCGGAGGCCCTTGAACACGCGGCCCGGGGTGGCGCAGCCACCGATGGAACCGGGCGAGCGGTGCTTGCGCTGGGTGCCGTGTCCGGCGCCGAGGCCCTTGAAGTTGTGACGCTTCATGACACCGGCGAAGCCCTTGCCCTTGCTCTTGCCGGTCACGTCGACCTTGATGCCGGCCTCGAAGACCTCGGCGGTGACTTCCTGACCGAGGGTGTACTCGGCGGCGTCGGCCGTACGGATCTCGACGAGGTGGCGACGGGGGGTGACGTCGGCCTTGGCGAAGTGGCCCTTGAGGGGCTTGTTCACCTTGCGCGGGTCGATCTCGCCGAACGCGATCTGGACGGACTCGTAGCCGTCGACGTCGTTCGTGCGGACCTGGGTGACGACGTTGGGGCCGGCCTTGACAACGGTGACCGGAACAACGCGGTTGTTCGCGTCCCACACCTGCGTCATGCCGAGCTTCTCGCCCAGGATGCCCTTGATCTGCTTAGCCATTCTCAGATCACCGGCCTTCAGAGCTTGATCTCGATGTCGACACCGGCCGGGAGGTCGAGTCGCATCAGAGAGTCAACGGTCTTGGGGGTCGGGTCGAGGATGTCGATCAGGCGCTTGTGCGTGCGCATCTCGAAGTGCTCGCGCGAGTCCTTGTACTTGTGCGGCGACTTGATGACGCAGTACACGTTCTTCTCAGTGGGCAGCGGCACCGGGCCCGCGACCGACGCACCAGTGCGCGTCACCGTCTCGACGATCTTCTTCGCCGAGGAGTCGATGACCTCGTGGTCGTAGGCCTTGAGCCGGATGCGGATCTTCTGTCCCGCCATGGCTACTCAGTAGTCCTGTCTCTCGTAACGCTCTGGACCCGGTGGTCCTTGTCCATTCCGCTCCCCCTCCGACCCACGCGGTCGGGCGTGTCGCGCTCTCGCTGACATGGATGTCCCTTTTCGGGACTTCCCTGCAGTGGGAGTCGCGGGCCCTTCCGGAACCGCAGACCGGGGGCGAGAGGCCCACCGGGTGCCTGGCCTGCACCCCGCTGACACTTCCCGGAAGATTCCCGTACGTCCGCCCCTGATCAGGGACGACGAGTACTGTGGGACTCGCTTCCGGTCCCCCCGGCGGGAGGCGCGCAGCATCGGCACTCGACCGAGCAACCCCGCTAGTCTGCCATACGGGGCGCGGGGCTGGCCAATCGGGCGGCCGGAGAGAATACCCCGGGGGTGGCGGAGATCAAACCCGGGCGGGCGGTGTGACCGCCGTCCCGCTGTCCGGGGAGGGGACAGGTTCAGAGTGCCTTCGGGAACTCCTCTTCCAGGAGCCAGTACTCGCCGCCCTCGGCGCTGGCGGCGAGGGCGAGGTGCCCGCTCAGCGACCTGGCGATGAAGAGGAGCTCGCCCGGTTGATCCGCTGTGGACGAGATCGATGTCCGCTCGGTCAGCCTCACCCGGACCCACCCCAGCTCCATACCGGCGGCGGCCAGGAACGAACCGTCATCGGCCACAAGCCCTCCGGCGCGGGCGCGCGCCCTCCACCGCTCGTCCACGACCTGCCTCGCATCGTCCCCACTCCGGGGGATGCGCTCGACGGGTTCCGCATCCAGGTGCACCACGCGGCGGAACGCTTCCGTGACGGTCGGCCCAGCCTGCCCCTCGTACACTCCGAGCACTTCAAGGCCGGCACTTTCGAGGCGGGATTTCACTTTCGCGTCCATTACCTAACACCTCAATCAGTTCTGAAAAAAGAAATGATGGTCTCCGCCGGGTTTGTCCAGCGCCCGGTAACGCTCCATTGTGCCGTACCCTTCCTGGGTATTGTCCCATCCAAAGTTGACGAGGTTCCGACTTCGCTCCTCCGGAGTCATCCCCTTGGGGGCACCCGCATGGAAGTGAGGCCCGGCCGGGTCGTGAGTGTGCTCCACGATCACGCGAGATCCGCTGTCCGTTTCGAATTGCCGAAAGTTTCCCCAGTGCGTCGGGTCCTTCGAATAGACATAACCCGGCATGTTCTTGTACTTCTTGTCACCCATGACGAGCCACTCAGCGTCTGGCGTGGACCCGTGCGGGACGCCAGCGACCTCAAAGGCCGCCTTCTCCGCATCAGCCCTGCTACTGAACGGATTCCCACGCTCCCCCAGAGGGTAATCCGGGGCGAGACCGAGGACGTCCGTTTCTATCAACGGGTTACGGACATAGGTGAAAGGGTTCGGAGCCGGAGAAAGACCCAGCGGGTCAGAAGTGACGTATCTACCGGTTTCCGGGTCGTAGTGCCGGAAGTAGTTGTAGTGGAGTCCGGACTCGGGGTCGTAGTACTGGCCCGGCCACCGGAGAGGCGTATAGGCGCTGCTCTCCTTAGGCCAGGCAGTGACCCCCCAAAGGGTGCTCCGGGCACGCCACGCCACCGTGCCTGATTCGTCCACGAGATCGGTGGGGGTACCTATGCCGTCGGTGACGATGGCGAAGAAGCGAGAATCGATCTCCTTCTGAGGCACACGGGCGACGCTGAGGCGCTCCGCCTGTGCGACGACCTGCTGCCCCCGGTGGTCCCAGGTCAGTGTGACCTGGCGCGAGGCGGCGGGGGCCACCGTCGTCTGCTCACACAGTTTCGACGCGTCCCAGGTGAAGTCCACTCGCTCGACGACGGTCTTCCCGTCCGCTGCCATGCACGACTTGGCGGTGCGGCGACCCAACGGGTCGTACTCATACCGCCAGAGCGTGCCGTCCGGGGTCGTGACTGAGGTAAGGCGATCCTCTACGTCCCAGACGTACCGCCAAGTGTCTCTTCGGCCGGACAGATGCGTTTTCTGGCGCACGACGATCCGACCGAGCGCATCGTGCCGGTATCTCACGCGTCCGGCCCTCAAGAGGCGTGAGCCCCTGTAGACGCGCTCGCCCAGCGCGTCCTCACCCGGGTGGCCTTCCGGCCAGGACGCTGACATCTGGTTACCAGCGCCGTCGTAGGCGTACCGCTCAGTCCACTGATGGGCGTGGACCGCCGTGACCCGTCCCACCGGGTCGAGTCGGAACCGGCGCGGGCCGGCATGTCGGTCGTCCACGGCGCTGATGCAGCCGTCCGCGCGGTAGGTGAACACGCGGTGCCGCACCGCCGCGTCCTGTGCCGTCACATTTTGACGCACCAACCTCCCGGAGGCGTCGTACTCGTGAGCGAAGGCCAGGTCTGTGTCGCGGATGTGGCGGGTGAGTTCTCGGCCGACTTCATCGAAGGTGAAGTTGATTTCTCGGCCTGCGAACACCATGGCGGTGCGGTTGCCCAAGGCGTCGTACCGCCACGTGCTTCGTACTCCGCCGGGGGTCTCACGACCCGTGCGCCGCCCCACGACGTCGTAGTCGTACGTGAGAGCGCGCCCGTTGACGAACTCTTGAAGCAGTCGGCCTTGCCCGTCGTATCGGCGCTCGAGCGTGGTTCCCGGGCTGACCGCTTGCACCAGTCGGCCCGCGGGATCGTAGGCGTATGTCGTGACAAGGCCGTCGGCGTCCTTCCGTACCATCTGGCCCATCGCGTCACGCTCGAAACGAATCCTCTGGCCCTGCGCGTGGTGGCGGGAGACGAGCCGGGACGCCGCATCGTATGTGTAGTTGAGCGTCTGGCCGTCGAATCCGGTCTCCGCAATCAGTCTGCCGGCCGCGTCGTACTCGTACCGCCACGTGAGGCCACTGGGTCCGGTTACGCGTGTGACGCGCAGACCGGCGTCGTGAGCGAACTCGTAGCGGGCACCATCGGGTGTGGTTCGAGCGGTCAGCAAGTCGAAGTGTGTGAACTCGTAGTGGGTGACCCCGCCCAACGCATCTGTATGGCTGGTGCAGTTCCCTTCGCCGTCGTACGTCCAGGACTCCGCCGTTCCGTCGGATGCCGTACGGCGTAGCAGACGCCCTTCCACTGTCCACTCGAAGCGGGTCTGCGCTCCAGTCGGTTCGGTGATGCCGACCGGACGGCCAAAAGCGTCCCGCTCGTAACGAGTGACTCCGCCATGAGGGTCGGTGATCTCCAAAGGGAGTCCCGCTCGGTCACATCGGACGGCGGTGACGTGTCCCAGCGGATCAGCCACGGACGTGAGCCGCCCCGCTTCGTCATAGGTGAAATAGGTGGCGTTTCCCGCTCGGTCGACCTCCGCCGTCCGATTTCCCCGCTCGTCATACAGATGCTGTTGCACCAGGTCGTCGGCCCCCACGAGTCGCTCCATAAGGGACAACTCGTTGTATTCCGCCCGAATTACACGGCCGTCGGGGCGCAGGACTCGGATGGGCTGGCCGTTCTCGTTGTTCTCCAATCGCGTCACATGGTTCAGAGCGTCCGTCCAGGAGACGACATGATGATGGTCGTCGTAACCGGTGCGTTGTACGTGACCCAGGGCATCAATCTCGGCCACCACTTGGCACCTGTCATTGACGACGAATCGACTGGCCGCACCCTCAGCGGTCGTGAGCGTGGTGACGTGGCAACCGGGCCACTCGGGATCGGAACCGCCGTAGTCGAGACTCAGGGCGAAATGGCCTGCCTCGCCGCCTGCTGTGACGCAGCGGTCACTGTCGTCGTAGGCATAGGCGTATGTGTGACCGTTCGTGTCCGTCCACGAGGTGAGGCGCAGTCTTTCGTCGTACGAAAAGCGAAGGGGGAGCCCGGAGGAGTTGATGGTTTCGGTGAGGTTGCCGTCGCTGTACTCATAGCGCTTTATCACGAGGTCCGAGCCGTCTGCCGCGGCACCGGCCAGGCTCAGCTCCGTGATCCGGCCGGACGAGGTCGTCACGTTCACGTGATAGCCGGCGGAATGACGAATCGAGAGAGGGGTGCCGTACGGGTCGTGTTCGAACGTGATCGTGTTCTGGTTGCGGTCAGTGATGTATGAGAGCAGGGCGATGCAGTCCGCCCTCGGAGAGGAGAAGTGGCGGAATTGACCGGTCAGCGGGTCTTCGACCCGGTAACCCCCGTCCTTCAGTCGCATGAGCGGCTGTCGGGGCCCAGTCGAAGGCAACACAGGAATCCCGACCTCGGGGTGGGGGTACTCCAGTAGGAGCCCGTCCTCGGTGACTAGGATGATGCCTTCTTCATCGACCTCCAGGCGCTGGTCGACGGTGGAGGCCCAGGTTGGTCCGAACCACCATCCGCATCGGTAGTCGGAGGCGACTCGACGCGTGAACGTCAGGGGCAGCAGTCCCGGCAGCGTCACATCTGTCTGCGGCAGGTACATCGCCCCCGTGGCCATGTCGATGGGGTCGCTGCCCTTGGAACGAACGACGGATTTCACACGGTTGTAAGCGCCCTTCGCACCGTCAACGACCATCCCTCGTGCGTTCTTGCCCAGGCCACGAAGGGCCAGCCCCATTCCCTTGAGGCCGCCCTTGATCCCCTTCATGGCCGCCATGCCGCCCTTGAGGCCCTTGGCCAGTCCGCCGAGGGTGGTGAGGCCCTTCATGCCGGGTATGCAGTCCAGGGCCGCGAATCCGACGTCCCACAGGGATGCCTGGCCCTTGCGATATTTGTTGAGCGTGTCCGCGAGGACGACGAGGGCGGCGACGAGGACGATCGCGCCGAGGATCGGGCCGCCGATGATCATCGCGACGATGCCGACGACGGCGACGACGACCTTGCAGACCGCGACGATGGTGTCCCAGTTGTCGGAGAACCAGTCCCCGACGTCCTCCCACCACGACCGGTTCTGGATGCCGGCGTCG
>JODU01000012.1 GCA_000720845.1 Kitasatospora aureofaciens
CGTGCCGTGCATCGTGAACGCCTGGTTGAACTGCTCGTTCGACATGATCTGCAGACCGGGCCGGGCGAGCTCGGCGCGCATGAACAGCGCCATCACACCGCCGATCACGAAGAACGCGAACGACGTCACCAGGTACATCGTGCCGATCGTCTTGTGGTCCGTGGTCGTCAACCACTTGATCACGACGTTACCGGGCTGCTTGCGCCGTACCGGCAGCTCGTTCTCGTACGAGTCCTCCGCTGCCGAGGCACCCTGGGGTTCGTTGAGGATGCTCACAGGTTGTTCGTCTCCCGGTTCTTCTCGTGGCTCGTCTGCGCGACGCCCGCGGGAACGTAACCGGTCTGCCCCTTCTTCGCGAGGTCCTGGAGGTGCTGCTCGTAGCGCTCCGGGGAGACGACCTTGACGTTGAACAGCATCCTGGAGTGGTCCACGCCGCACAGCTCGGCGCACTTGCCCAGGAAGGTCCCCTCCTTGTTGGGGGTCACCTCGAAGGCGTTGGTGTGGCCCGGGATGACGTCCTGCTTCATGAGGAACGGCACCACCCAGAAGGAGTGGATGACGTCACGCGAGGTCAGGACGAAGCGGACCGTCTTGCCCTTGGGGAGCCAGAGGGTCGGGCCCGGGTTGTTGGTCTGCGGGTTCCGGGTGCCCGGGGTACCGCAGTCGTAGACACCGCCCGCGTTGGCCGGGAAGTCCTCGATGAACCGGTCCGGGATGCCGGCCAGTTCCTTGGAGGTCTTGGCGTCCCCGGTGGAGCCCGGGACGTCCTCGATGTGGTTGAAGCACCAGCTCCACTGGAAGCCGACCACGTTGACCGTGACGTCGGGCTTCTTCTTGAGGCTCATGAGATCCGACTCGTCACGCGCGGTGAAGTAGAACAGCACCGAGACGATGACGAGCGGAACCATGGTGTACAGCGCCTCGATGGGCAGGTTGTACCTGGTCTGCGGAGGGACCTCGACCTTGGTGCGGCTGCGCCGGTGGAAGAAGACACTCCACAGGATCAGGCCCCACACCAGCACGCCGGTGGCCAGCGCGGCAGCCCAGGAGCCCTGCCACAGGGAGAGGATCCGCGGAGCCTCTTCCGTGGTTGGGGTGGGCATGCCGAGGCGGGGGAAGTCCTCGTATGTGCAACCGGTGGCGGTCGCCAGGACCAGGCCCGCGGTCAGTGCCTGCAGCAGCTTCCGCCGCATCGGGCGCCGCGGCGAGCGGTCGGAGCCGTTGGGACTCACGTAGCGCCTTCCCGAGAGTCTCGCCCGCGCGGTTGGCTGCGGCCTGCCTTCTCGCTGGTCGGTCGCCGCCCTGCGTCGGGCAGGGGTTTGATGTTTATGCGGACCAAACCCTAGCCGACGCCCTCCGGGGGGTCGCGGGGAGGGTGGCATACGCGCCGGGGGTCACTCTTTAAGGGTGGGATGGGGGCCTACGGAGGTGGGGCCTGGGGTTGTTCGGCGGCTGACGGTCCGTCGTGGGTCGTCGCGCCCGCGCGGCGGAGCCGCACATGTCACAGCCCCGCGCCCCTTTGGGCGCTCCCGCACCGGACGTTCTAGCGTTGCTGTGTGGCCTACTTCGATGCTGCTTCCGCTGCTCCCCTCCATCCCGTTGCCCGGCAGGCGCTGTTGGCGTCCCTCGACGAGGGGTGGGCCGACCCCGCTCGGCTCTACCGGGAAGGGCGGCGGGCGCGGCTGTTGCTGGATGCGGCTCGGGAGGCGGCGGCCGAGTGTGTGGGGTGCCGGCCGGACGAGTTGGTGTTCACCCCTTCGGGTACACGGGCGGTGCATTCAGGGGTGGCGGGGGCGCTGGCCGGGCGGCGGCGCGTCGGACGGCACCTGATCGTGTCAGCGGTCGAACACTCCTCCGTACTGCATGCGGCCGAGGCGCACGAGGCCGACGGCGGGAGTGTCACGCGGGTACCCGTCGACCGGACCGGCGCGGTGGACCCGGCGGTGTTCGCGGCGGCGCTGCGCGAGGACACCGCGCTGGCGTGTCTCCAGTCGGCCAACCACGAGGTGGGCACCGAGCAGCCGGTGTCCCGGGTGGCGGAGGCCTGCCGGGCCGCCGGTGTGCCGCTGCTGGTGGACGCGGCCCAGTCGCTGGGCTGGGGCCGGGTCGAGGGCGACTGGTCGTTGCTCACCGGCAGCGCGCACAAGTGGGGCGGTCCCTCGGGGGTGGGGCTGCTCGTGGTGCGCAAGGGGGTCCGGTACGCGCCGCAAGGGCCCGGGGACGAGCGGGAGTCGGGTCGGGCGCCCGGGTTCGAGAACCTGCCGGCGATCGTGGCCGCGGCGGCGTCGCTGCGGGCGGTGCGGGCCGAGGCGGCGGCGGAGGCGGTACGGCTGCGGGAGCTGACGGAGCGGATCCGGGACCGGGTGCCCGTCCTGGTACCGGACGTGGAGGTGGTCGGCGACCCGTCGCGCCGGCTGCCCGGGATCGTCACCTTCTCGTGTCTCTATGTCGACGGGGAGACCTTGCTGCACGAGCTGGACCGCGCCGGCTTCTCCGTGTCCTCCGGATCGTCCTGCACGAGCAGCACGCTGACGCCGAGCCATGTCCTGAGGGCGATGGGGGTGCTCAGCGAGGGCAACGTCCGGGTGTCGCTGCCGCCGGGGACCACGGAGGGGGACGTCGAGCGGTTCCTGGACGTGCTGCCGGGCACGGTGGCCGCGGTGCGCGAGAGGCTGGGGGCGCCGACCGCGACGGAGACCGTCCGCGCGGCCGGCCCCGACCTCGTCGTGGACGCGCTGGGCCGGCGCTGCCCCGTTCCGGTGATCGAACTGGCCAAGGTCATCGGCGACGTCCCCGTGGGCGGCACCGTCCGCGTCCTCTCCGACGACGAGGCGGCCCGCCTGGACATCCCGGCGTGGTGCGAGATGCGGGGCCAGGAGTACGTGGGCGAGGAGGAGGCGGAAAAGGGGACGGCCTACCTGGTCCGCCGGAGCAGGTAGGCCACCCAGGGGCGCGGGGCTGTGTCGATGTGCGGCTCCGCCGCGTGGGCGCGAACAACCCCGCCACGCACCCGCACCCGGCCACGCGCCTCGCGCCTCGCGCGGCAGACGAACAGTCGCCCCCGCTTCAGCCCAGGTGCGCCCGAACCTCCTCCGCGGCCTCGTCCCCGTACGCCTTCGTGAACCGCTCCATGAAGTGTCCGCGCCGCAGCTGGTACTCCTGCGTCCCCACCGTCTCGATGACGAGGGTCGCCAGCATGCAGCCGACCTGCGCCGCCCGCTCCAGCGAGACCCCCCACGCCAGTCCCGAGAGGAATCCCGCGCGGAAGGCGTCGCCGACGCCCGTGGGGTCGGCCTTGCGCTCCTCGTCGGGGACGCCGACCTCGATGGTCTCGCCGCCGGCCTGCTCGATGCGCACGCCCCGCGCGCCGAGGGTGGTGACGCGGTGCCCGACGCGGTCGAGGATCTCGGCGTCGCTCCAGCCGGTCTTGGTCTCGATGAGCCCCTTCTCGTACTCGTTGGAGAAGAGGTAGGTCGCCCCGTCCAGCAGTATCCGGATCTCGTCGCCGTTCATCCGGGCGATCTGCTGGGAGAAGTCCGCGGCGAAGGGGATGGACCGCGTGCGGCACTCCTCCGTGTGCCGGAGCATCGCCTCCGGGTCGTCGGCGCCGATGGAGACCAGGTCGAGGCCGCCCACCCGGTCGGCCACGGTCTTCAGCTCGATGAGGCGGGCCTCGCTCATCGCGCCCGTGTAGAAGGAGCCGATCTGGTTGTGGTCGGCGTCGGTGGTGCAGACGAAGCGGGCGGTGTGCAGGGTCTCGGAGATGCGGACCGAGTCGGTGTCGACGCCGTGCCGGTCGAGCCAGGCCCGGTACTCGTCGAAGTCCGCGCCCGCCGCGCCGACCAGGACCGGCCGGGTGCCGAGCTGACCCATGCCGAAGGCGATGTTCGCGGCGACGCCGCCCCGGCGTACGTCCAGCTGGTCGACCAGGAAGGAGAGCGAGACCGTGTGCAGCTGGTCCGCGACGAGCTGGTCCGAGAAGCGGCCGGGGAAGGTCATGAGGTGGTCGGTGGCGATGGAGCCGGTGACTGCGATGCGCACGGCGTGGACTCTCTCCTGAGGGGAGGCGGGTTGACGGTTCACGCTACCCGGCGGCGCCGCCAGGCTGAAGCAGGCGAAACTACCCGGTAGTACAACTTTCTTCGCGGTACGGGACGTGCCTACGGTTCTCTTATGACGAACCTGAGAACCGCCGACCCCGCTCCGGCCGACCTGGACGGCGACCTGGCGTCGCTGCGCGGTGACTGCGCCCGGATGACCCCGCGCTGGTCGGCGCCGGACCACGTCTCCCCCCGGCCGGTGCCTCTCACCCTCATCCACGGCGTCCGGGTGCCGCCGGCCTCGGCCCGGCTGCTGGACGCGATGTCGGACTACGGCGACTGAGCGCCCCTGGGCGGTCCCTGGGCCGTTCGGGCGACGCGCGCCGTCACCGGGAACCGGATCCCGCCCCACCGCGTCCCACCGCTGTCCCCAGTAGCAGCAGAAGGAGCGATGCGGTGAACACCGAGCGACCCGACAACGACGACGCCGTCGCCGCCGACGAGGCCGGTGGCGGGCGTCCCGCGCGGCGGCGCCCCCGGGCGGTCGCGGTCGCGTCGGTCGCCGCCGCCGTACTGCTGCTGGGTGGCGGCGGCGCCTACCTGGCCACCTCCGCCACCGGGGACGACGCGGACGGCGGTACGGCGTCCGGGGCCTCGGGCGACGACACTCCCCCGCCGCTCCCTCTCGACGACCACGGGGCGCCGTCCCCGGAGGGCGGCTCGAACGGCATCGCGCCGGGCGAGCCCGACCCGTACGGCGTCACCTACCGGGCCGACGGGCCGCTCCCCGAGGGGCCCGGCTCGGCGCCGGTGTACCGGGCGGAGGGCGACGTCACCGAGGCCGAGGTGGCCCGGCTGGCCGAGGCCCTGGGCGTCGAGGGCGCGCCCCGCGCCCAGGGCGAGGCGTGGAAGGTGGGCAACGCGGCGGACGGTTCCGGGCCCCTGCTCACGGTGAGCCGGCAGGCGCCGGGCACCTGGACCTTCCACCGCTACGCACCCGGCACCGACAACTGCAAGAAGGGCGCCGTCTGCAAGGGCCCCGCCGCCGACGGGGACCCGGTGGGCGAGACGGCCGCGAAGAAGGCGGCGACGCCGGTGCTGAAGGCACTGGGCCAGGACGACGCCAAGCTGGACGCGAGCCAGGTCATGGGTGCCCGGCGGGCCGTGAACGCGGAACCCGCGGTGGGCGGGCTGCCCACGTACGGCTGGACGACCGGAGTCGTCGTCGACGCGCGGGGCGAGGTGGTCGGCGGCAGCGGCCAGGTGAAGGCGCCGGTCAAGGGGGACACGTATCCCGTCCTGGACGCCGAGAAGACGCTGGCGCTGCTGAACGCGCCGGGTGCCGGGACCGGGGCGGACACCGGAGGTGCCGGCGGCGTCGGCGGCTGCACCGGCCCCGTACCGCACGAGGACCGCGCGGACCCGCCGTGCGCGCCGCCGACCGGCGCTCCGGAGCGGCCCGGGACGGGGAAGAAGCAGGTCGCCACCGTCGAGGACGCCGTGTTCGGGCTGGCCGCGCATCCGGTGCGGGGCCGCCAGACGCTGGTGCCGTCCTGGCTGTTCGAGGTGCGGGCGCCGGGCGCGGACGACGCCGTCACGGTCACGTACCCGGCGGTCGAGCCGGAGTACCTGACCACCGCGGCCCCCGCCGAGCCGTCCCCGGCCCCGTCCGACGAGCCCGCCTCGAAGCCCGGCGAGCCGCGGGACGTGCGGGTGAGCGGCTACACGGCCGCCGACGGTGAGCTGACCGTGCACTTCACGGGCGGGGTGTGCTCCGACTACGCCGCCGAGGCCCGGGAGAGCGGCGGGAAGGTGACCGTCACGGTGACCGAGACCCCGCACCCGGACAAGGTCTGCATCCTGATCGCCAAGGAGTACGAGCGGACGGTGCCGCTGGACGAGCCGCTCGGCGACCGGACGGTCGTGGGCTCGGACGGCAAGGACATCCCCGTGCACAAGCCGGGCGCGCGGCTGCCGGCTCCGTCCGCGGGCCGGTGACGTCCACGGCCGGGGGCAGACGCGGCAGAAGGGCGGTGGCCCGGGGAGGAATCCCCGGGCCACCGCCCTTCTCACGCTCGGTGCCGCGCGGCGGCGCCACCCGTCAGCTGAAGGAGTCGCCGCAGGCGCAGGAACCCGTCGCGTTCGGGTTGTCGATCGTGAAGCCCTGCTTCTCGATCGTGTCCACGAAGTCGATGGTGGCACCGCCGAGGTACGGGGCGCTCATGCGGTCGGTGGTGACCTTGACGCCGCCGAAGTCCTTGACCACGTCGCCGTCGAGCGAGCGCTCGTCGAAGAAGAGCTGGTACCGCAGGCCGGAGCAGCCGCCGGGCTGGACGGCGACGCGCAGCGCGAGGTCGTCACGGCCTTCCTGGTCGAGCAGCGCCTTGACCTTCGACGCGGCGGCGTCGGTCAGGATGATGCCGTCGGTGACGGTGGTGGTCTCGTCCGATACGGACATCTACATCTCTCCCGGGTTGTACGGAGACTGCTTGCCGACGGTTTCAACCGACGGAGCCGCGGATTCATTCCGGGCGGAGCCGAGTCTTTGTCCTCGGCGTTCCCTTCATGCTCGCACACGCCCCCGCCGAGGGTCAGGGGCTGTGGGCAGCGGCTGCTCGGACACCGCGATTCGCACCGGGATTCACGTCACACCGACACTATCGGCATCGTCAAAGTGACGTGAACCGGTTATGATATATAGCGTCAGTTCGACGAAAAGGGTCGACGATAAGTAGAAAGGGTGCGTGTCGTGACCACCGCCCAAACCCAGGAGCTCGACGTACAGCCGACGCCCCTCGCCCTGCTGCTGCTCGGCCGCGAGGCCGACCCGAGGAGCGAGCGCGGTGTGGAGTGCCCCGGCGACCTGCCCTCGCCCTCCGACCCGGACCTGGTCGCCCGCGCCCGCGCGGCCAAGGAGAAGCTCGGTGACGAGGTCTTCGTCCTCGGTCACCACTACCAGCGTGACGAGGTCATCCAGTTCGCCGACGTCACGGGCGACTCCTTCAAGCTGGCCCGGGACGCGGCCGCGCGCCCGGAGGCCGAGTACATCGTCTTCTGCGGTGTGCACTTCATGGCGGAGTCGGCCGACATCCTGACCTCGGACGACCAGAAGGTGGTCCTGCCCGACCTGGCGGCCGGCTGTTCCATGGCGGACATGGCCACCGCCGAGCAGGTCGCCGAGTGCTGGGACGTGCTGACCGAGGCCGGGATCGCCGAGCAGGTGGTGCCCGTGTCGTACATGAACTCGTCCGCGGACATCAAGGCGTTCACCGGCAAGCACGGTGGCACCATCTGCACCTCCTCCAACGCCGAGCGCGCCCTGAACTGGGCCTTCGAGCAGGGCGAGAAGGTCCTCTTCCTGCCGGACCAGCACCTCGGCCGCAACACGGCGGTGCGGGACCTGGGCATGTCCCTGGAGGACTGCGTCGTCTACAACCCGCACCGGCCGAACGGCGGGCTGACGGCCGAGGAGCTGCGCGCCGCGAAGATGATCCTGTGGCGGGGTCACTGCTCGGTGCACGGCCGCTTCAGCCTCGACTCGGTGAACGACGTGCGGGAGCGCATACCGGGTGTGAACGTCCTGGTGCATCCCGAGTGCAAGCACGAGGTCGTCGCGGCGGCGGACTACGTCGGCTCGACCGAGTACATCATCAAGGCCCTGGAGGCGGCCCCGGCCGGTTCCAAGTGGGCCATCGGGACCGAGCTGAACCTGGTCCGGCGACTGGCGAACCGTTTCGCCGCCGAGGACAAGGAGATCGTCTTCCTCGACAAGACGGTCTGCTTCTGCTCGACCATGAACCGCATCGACCTCCCGCACCTGGTCTGGACGCTGGAGTCGCTGGCCGAGGGAACCCTGGTCAACCGCATCGAGGTCGACAAGGAGACGGAGGCGTTCGCCAAGCTGGCGCTGGAGCGGATGCTGGCGCTGCCGTAACCTGCTCCCCTGCGCGCGAGGGCCCCGTCCGATCACCGCTCCGGTGATCGGACGGGGCCCTTCTCCGTCTTCTCGTTCCACGTCGGTCTTCTCGATTCGCGCAGGAAGGTCAGGCGCTGAGCGCACACCTTCGGCCGACTCGTTGGCTCGCGGGGACGCCTGTGCGACGGTGAGGTCCGGGAGAGAGTGGAGGGCTGTCATGGCAGGTCAGGGGCAGGTTCCCGGCGGGGACGGCGGTTCGTTCGGCCGCGGGGCGGGGCAGGGGTGCGGATTCTGCATGGGGGTGCTGCTGGCTCTGGTGATCCTCATGGCGGTCGTGCTGTTCGGCGGCATCGCCGCGCTGTCCGGGCACTGACGCGCCCGGCCCGCATGCCGCGCCGCCTCCCCGACACCGGTGTCAGTGCGCTGCCGTAGGCTTCCGGCCGCCGCACACCCGACTGGGAGGATCCGGAGTTGACCGGCCTGTCCGCTTTCCCGCTGCCCTTTCACGCTTCCCGCTCCACAGCGTTCGCGACCCCCCGGACACTGCGGGAACTGCAGATGATGCGGTGCAGTGCCCATATCCGGGCGAAGCCCGGGTGGTACGACAAGAGGAACGACCCCGAGATAGTGGCCAGGTGGACGCGGGAAGCCGTCGACCAGGGCCTCACCGAGGCGCAGGTCCGCTACGTCCTCGCCGAACTCGCGCACTACGCCGCGCTGCGGGACGGACGGACCGGCATCGAGGTGTCCGCCGTCGACGGGGTGTGGCAGTCGGACACCCTGGTCGACGACGCGCTCAGGTCCCGGCTGCGCGAGGCGGTCCGGGTGCTGGAGCAGGTCCCCGAAGCGGACCGGGACTGGCACCCCGGATCCGACGGCCAGGTACTGGATCTGGTGCATCCCTCACTGTTCTGCCTGGTGAGGGAGGTGAGTGGCGCGCCCGAGCGGGCTTGGCGGAACCCGACGGACCGGTATTCCCGGCACGAGTTCTCGGAGCGGTTCCAGTGGCTGCCCACCGACGCCGACGTCAGTGCGGACGGCGCCGTCACCTTCCGTTCGTACGTGAACAACGTCCACCCGGAGACCCATCGCGAACTGGCCGGTGTCCTCCCGGACCTGTTCGCGCGCATGCGCCCGCTGCTGGAGAACGTGCTGACCGACCTGCGCCATCCGCGAGCCCTGCGGATCGAGGCCGACCCCTACGGGTGGTACGACTCGGAGCCGGAGTATCCGGACGAGGACGCCTTCAGTGACGAGAGCGCCTACGAAGAGGCCGTCCTGGCCTACGAAGAGGCCCAGGACGACTGGTGGGAGAACCGCCGCCCGGTCGTCCCCGACGCCCCGGACTTCACCCCGCCCGAGGTGCCCGACGAGTCCGCCCGCGTCGATCTGCGCGGCCGCCGTCTCCAGGTCGTCGTCAAGCTCGCCACCGTGCACCTCACCCCGGACAAGCCCGAGTACGCGGGAGGTTCGTGGCATGTCGAGGGGATGCTGAACGAGCGGATCGTCTCCACCGGCATCTACTACTGGGACAGCGAGAACATCACCGAGAGCCGGCTGGCTTTCCGGGCGGCGCTCGACGACCCCTCCTACGAGCAGAACGACCACAACGGTCTGCGTGAGGTCTACGGCCTGGAGAACGAGGACGCGCTGAACCAGGTGCTGGGATCGGCGTCGACCCCGGCGGGCCGCTGCCTGGCCTTCCCGAACGTCCTGCAGCACCGCGTCGGCCCGTTCCGCCTCGCTGACCCCAGCCGCCCGGGGCATCGCAAGATTCTGGCGTTCTTCCTGGTCGACCCGTCGGAGACGATCGTCTCGACCTCCGACGTGCCGCCGCAGCAGCCGTGGTCCGACACCTCGGCCATGACGCTGGACGAGGCCAAGGAGTATCGCGAACAGCTCATGCGGGAACGCAAGTTCTTCGTCGACGAGCACAACGAGCAGCTCTACGAGCGCGAGTTCTCCCTGTGTGAGCACTGAGGAGTCGCGAAGGGCGCCCCCGTGGAGAGTCCACGAGGGCGCCCTTCGTCGTACCGGCGGGTGTCAGACCTGGGCCGGCTCCGGTTCCTCCGAGGGCTGCGACTGCTCGGGCAGGCCCTTCTTCGCGGCCCGCTTCTTCGCCCGCCGCTCCTTGCGCAGCTCCAGCATCGCGTAGAGCGTCGGGACCAGGAGCAGGGTCAGCAGCGTCGACGTGATCAGACCGCCGATCACGACCACCGCGAGCGGCTGGGCGATGAAGCCGCCCTCGCCGGTGACGCCCAGCGCCATCGGGAGCAGGGCGAAGATCGTCGCCAGGGCCGTCATGAGGATGGGCCGCAGACGGTGGCGGCCACCCTCGATCACGGCCTCGACGACGCCGTACCCCTGCTTGCGGTACTGGTTGATCAGGTCGATCAGCACGATGGCGTTGGTGACCACGATGCCGATCAGCATCAGCATGCCGATCATCGCCGGGACGCCCATCGGGGTGCCGGTGGCGATCAGCAGGCCGATCGCGCCGGTCGCCGCGAACGGGATGGACACCAGCAGGATCAGCGGCTGGGCCAGCGACCGGAAGGTGCCGACCAGCAGCATGAACACGATGGCGATCGCCGCGAGCATGGCGAGGCCCAGGTTGACGAAGGCCTCGTCCTGGTCCGCCGTGACGCCGCCGATCTCGGCCGTGGCACCGGCCGGCAGGTCCAGTCCGTCGATCTTCGACTGGAGGTCCGCGCCGACCGCGCCGGTGTTGTCGCCGGTCGGCTTGGCGGTGATGGTGGCCGCGCGCTGCCCGTCGATGCGGGTCATCGACACCGGTCCGTCCACCAGCTGCACGGTGGCGATGTCACCGAGCTCGACCGGGCCCAGGTTCAGCGCCTTCAGCTCGGCGATCGTCTCGGCGGGCCGGGCCGACCTGATGACCACGTCGCGCTCGGTGTCGTCCAGGGTCGCCTTGGCGGCCGGGGTGCCGCGCACCGCCTGGGCGACGGCCGCGCCGAGGGTCTGGTCGGTGAAGCCGGCCCCGGCGGCCTTGGCGTTGGCCTTGACCGAGATGCGCGGCACACTCTGCGCCAGGTCGCTGGTGACGTCGGTGACGTCGTCGAGTCCGGCGACCGTCTTGCGGACCTGCTCGGCGGCCTCGCGGAGCACCTGCGCGTCGGCCGCCTTGACGACGACACTCAGGTCCTGGCTGCCGAAGCCGTCACCGGCGGCGATGGTGGTGGTGCCGATGCCGTCGAGCTTCGCCAGCCCGTCCTCGATGTGGTCCTGGACGTCGTCGGCGTTCGCCGAGTCCTCCAGCATCAGCTGGTACGAGGCCTGGTTGGTGTCCGTGCCGCCGCCGAAGGCGGCCATGAAGCCCGACGAACCGATGGTGACCTGGAAGTCCTTGACGCCCTCGGTGTCGCCGAGCAGCTTCTCGACCTTCTTGGCCTGCTCGTCGGTCGCACCGAGGCTCGTACCGGGCTTCAGCTCCTGCTTGATGCTGAGGACCTTCTGCTCGCCCTGGTCGAAGAAGTTGGTCTTCAGCAGCGGCGCCATGCCGAAGGTGCCGACCAGGACGACGATCGCGATGGCGACGCTGGTCAGCCGGCGGCGGGTGGCGAAGCGCAGGACCGGGACGTAGAAGCGCTGGAGGCGGCTCTTGGCCTCCTTCTCCTCGGCCAGCCTGCGGGCCTCGGCCGCGTCCTCGGGCGTGCCCTTCGGGGGCCGCAGGAACCAGTAAGACAGCACCGGGACGACCGTCAGCGACACCAGCAGGGAGGCCAGCAGCGCCGCGGTGACGGTGAGGCTGAAGGAGCCGAACAGCTCGCCGACCATGCCGCCGACCAGACCGATCGGCAGGAACACGGCGACCGTGGTGAGGGTGGACGAGGTGACCGCTCCGGCGACCTCGCGGACGGCGCCCAGGATGGCGTCCTTGCGCTCCTCGCCGTAGCCGAGGTGCCGCTTGATGTTCTCCAGGACCACGATCGAGTCGTCGACGACGCGGCCGATGGCGATGGTCAGCGCGCCCAGCGTCAGCATGTTGAGCGACAGGTCGCGCGTCCACAGGACGATCAGCGCCAGCACCACCGACAGCGGGATGGAGACCGCGGTGACCAGGGTGGAGCGGATCGACGCCAGGAAGACCAGGATGACCAGCACGGCGAAGAGCAGGCCGAGCCCGCCCTCCGTGGTCAGGCCCGAGATGGCCTTGGAGACCGCCGGGCCCTGGTCGCTGACGACGGTGAGGGTCGCGCCGGAGCCGAGCTGCTCGCGCAGGCCGGGGAGCTTGTCCTCGACGGCTTTCGAGATGGAGACCGCGCTGCCGTCGTGGTCCATCGTCACGGCCACCGCGAGGGACGGCTTGCCGTTGGTGCGGGTGAGGGAGTCGGCCTTGGCCTCCTCCTCCTTGACGGTGGCGACGTCGCCGAGGCGGACCGGCTTGTCGACGCCCTCGCCGGTGACCATGAGGTCCTGGATCTGCTTGATCGAGGTGAAGCCGCCGCCGACCTGGACGGTGCGGTTGGCGCCGCCCTCGTCGAAGGACCCGGCCGGGACGGTCGCGCCGCCCGCCTGGAGGGACTGGGCGAGCACCTGGGGGCTCACCCCGGCCGCGGCCAGCTTCGCCGGGTCCGGCGTGACGGTGACCTGGACGTCGCGGACGCCGTCGACCGCGACCTGGGCGACCCCGTCGATGTCCTTCAGCTCGGAGACGACCGTCTTGTCGAGCTGGTCGGCCAGCGCCTGCTGGTCCTTGTCCGAGGTCACGGCGAGGACGACGGTCGGGATGTCGTCCGTCGAACCGGAGATGACCTGCGGGTCCACGTCGTCCGGGAGCTGGGCGCGGGCCCGGTTCACGGCCTGCTGGACGTCGGCGACCAGCTGCTGGGTGTTCGGTCCGTAGTCGAAGGACGCCATGATGACGGCGTTGCCCTCACTGGCCGTGGAGGTGACGCCCGAGATCCCGTCGACGGCCTCGAGGCTGTCCTCGATCGGCTCGACGACCTGCTTCTCGACCACGTCCGGCGAGGCTCCCTGGTACGGGGCCAGCACCGACACCATGGGCAGTTCGATGGTGGGCAGCAGCTGCTGCTTGAGCTGGGGGATCGCGATCGCCCCGAAGACGAGCGCGACGATCGACATGAGCCCTATCAGGGCCCGTTGCGCGAGGCTGAATCTCGACAGCCAGGACATGGATCAGGGTCTCTCTTCTGTGGCCGAGCGGGGGACGGGGCACATGGCAGCGCCGGTCGCGGGCGACACAGGTGAGCGCCCACCCCAACACCCTGAGCCATGGACGGCCCCCCATCCCTAGGCCCCAGGTCCATTTCCTTATCCCGCGCCTACTCCCTCCGCAGTACACGCGGGTAGAGGTCACTCCACCCTTGGACGTACCAGTCCGGATTCGTACGCGATGACGACCAGCTGTGCGCGGTCGCGGGCGCCCAGCTTGGCCATGGCCCGGTTCACATGGGTCTTCACGGTGAGCGGGCTGACCTCGAGGCGCTCGGCGATCTCGTCGTTGGAGTGCCCGCCGGCGACCTGGACCAGCACCTCGCGCTCCCGCACGGTCAGCGACTCGAGACGCTCGGCGCGGGCCGGGTCGCGTTCCGCGTCGGCCGTGTCCTGCTGGGCCAGGAAGCGGGCGATCAGCCCCTTGGTGGCGGTCGGCGACAGCAGTGCCTCGCCGCCGGCCGCGACCCGGATCGCGCTGAGCAGCTCCTCGGGCTCCGAGCCCTTGCCCAGGAAGCCGGAGGCACCGGCGCGCAGCGACTGCACCACGTAGTCGTCGACCTCGAAGGTGGTCAGTATGACCACGCGGACGTGGGCGAGGGACGGGTCGGCGCTGATCATGCGGGTGGCGGCGAGACCGTCCGTGCCGGGCATCCGGATGTCCATCAGCACCACGTCGGCCCGCCGCTCGGCGGCCAGCCGGGCCGCCTCCGCGCCGTCGGACGCCTCCCCCACCACCTCCATGTCGGGCTCGGAGTCGACCAGCACCCGGAAGGCGCTGCGCAGCAGCGCCTGGTCGTCGGCGAGCAGGACACGGATCGTCATACGGGGTCCTTGGTGGCGTCGGTGGCGGCGTCGGTGCGGTTCTTGACCGGAAGGATCGCATGCACGCGGAAACCGCCTCCGTAGCGGGGACCGGTGGTGAGGGTGCCGCGCACGGCGGTGACGCGCTCGCGCATGCCGAGCAGACCGTGCCCGCCGCCCTCGGCGGGGGTGTCGGCGGCCTCGCCCTCGGTGATGCCGTCGTCGAGCACCGTCACCTCGATGTTCGGCCCCACCCGCACGACGCTGACCTCCGCTTTCGCCTGTCGCCCCGCGTGCTTCTGCACATTGGTCAGCGCCTCCTGGATGATGCGGTAGGCGGCCAGGTCGACGGCGGCGGGCAGCTCGGTGCCCTGGTCGGTGCGGGCCACCTCGATCCGCAGCCCGGCGTGGTGGAAGGTGCCCACGAGTTCGCCGAGGCGGGCCAGGCCCGGGGCGGGCTCGGTCGGCGCCTCCGGGTCGCCGGACTGGCGGAGCAGCCCGACGGTGGCCCGCAGTTCGTCCAGCGCGCTCCGGCTGGCCTCCCGTACGTGGGCGAGCGCCTCCTTGGCCTGGTCCGGCCGCTTGTCCATGACGTGCGAGGCGACCCCCGCCTGCACGTTGACCAGGGCGATGTGGTGGGCGACGACGTCGTGCAGGTCGCGGGCGATGCGCAGCCGTTCCTCGGCGACCCGGCGGCGCGCCTCCTCCTCCCGGGTGCGCTCGGCCTTCTCCGCCCGGTCCCGGATGGCCTGCACGAAGGCGCGGCGGCTGCGGACGGCGTCCCCCGCGGTGGCGCCGATGCCGGTCCAGGCGAAGACGGCGAGGTTCTCCTGCGCGTACCAGGGCAGGGGTCCGGCCAGCATGGCGGCGCCGGTGAGCACCGTCATGGTGAGCAGGCCGACCCGCCAGGTGGTGTGCCGGTCGGTGGAGGCGGCGACGGTGTAGAGGGCGATGACGGCGGACATGACGACCGGGGCGCGCGGGTCACCGGTGACGCTCTCGACGACGGAGACACCGCCGGTGACGACGAGGACCGCCATCGGCACCCGCCGGCGGAAGGCGAGCGCCGCGGCGCCGGCGGTCATCAGGGCGAGGCTGAGCGCGTCGGGGGTGCGCAGGCCCCAGCTGACGCCCTCCGGGCCGTGCGGGTCGACGAAGGAGCCGGCGACCATGCAGACCAGGACGGCCAGGGCGAGGGCGGTGTCCATGGCGGAGGGGTGGGCGCCGAAGACGCAGCGGGCTCTCGCGAGGGTGGTCACGGTTTTTTACGGTAGCCGCAGTGGCCGTGTCCTACGGACCGGTTGCGGTCGCCCGCGTTCGTCAGGTGCCCCCCGGGATCAGGCCGTCGTCGCTCAGGAGTTCCCGGACCTCCTCCAGGGTGGCGTCCGGGGACGGGAGGATGAGGTCGGAAGGCTCCAGGCTGTCGTCCGGGAGGGGCTCGCCCAGTTCGCGGACCTTGGCCAGGAGGGCCTGGAGGGTCGCGCGGAAGCCGGGCCCGTCGCCGTTCTCCATCTCGGCCAGGAGTTCGTCGTCCAGCTTGTTCAGCTCACCGAGCCGGCCGTCGGCCAGCGTCAGCTGTCCCTCCCCCATGATCCGTACGATCATGTCGGCCCTCCTAGGCGTGGGGCTACTGCTTGTCGAAGCGCGGGGTGTCCTGCGGCTGCTGCTGCGACTGCGACGGGGCCTGGCCCTGTCCCTGGCCGCCCTCGATGGCCTGGCGGTCGGCGGTGGAGCCCCCGGCCAGCTCGGCCTTCATGCGCTGCAGTTCCAGCTCTACATCCGTACCACCGGAGAGCCGGTCCAGCTCGGCCTGGATGTCGTCCTTGTGCATGCCGGACTGGTCGTCGAGGGCGCCGGAGGCGAGCAGCTCGTCGATGGCGCCGGCCCGGGCCTGGAGCTGGGCGGTCTTGTCCTCGGCGCGCTGGATGGCCAGGCCGACGTCGCCCATCTCCTCGGAGATGCCGGAGAACGCCTCGCCGATCCGGGTCTGCGCCTGGGCCGCCGTGTAGGTGGCCTTGATGGTCTCCTTCTTCGTGCGGAAGGCGTCCACCTTGGCCTGGAGGCGTTGGGCCGCCAGAGTGAGCTTCTCCTCCTCGCCCTGGAGCGTGGCGTGCTGCGTCTCCAGGTCGGTGACCTGCTGCTGGAGTGCCGCGCGCCGGGAGAGCGCCTCGCGGGCCAGGTCCTCGCGGCCCAGCGCCAGCGCCTTGCGGCCCTGGTCCTCCAGCTTGCCCGACTGGGACTGGAGCTGGTTGAGCTGAAGCTCCAGTCGCTTGCGGCTGGTCGCCACGTCGGCGACGCCGCGGCGCACCTTCTGCAGCAGCTCCAGCTGTTTCTGGTACGAGTAATCGAGGGTCTCGCGCGGGTCCTCGGCCCGGTCAAGGGCCTTGTTGGCCTTCGCGCGGAAGATCATCCCCATACGCTTCATGACACCGCTCATGGGCTTCGCGCGCCCCCTTCTGACCGACTCCAGCTCCAGCGACTGCAACAGAACCCACAGTACGGGCCCTGCATCCATTACCGCACTGTTCGGGGACGGATGCGCTCATCCCCAAGGACGACTGCGTACGTTCCCCGTCCGGCGCAGGGAGTAGGTGCTTCCCGGGGTTGTCCGGAAAGTCCCGGTGTCCGGGGCTGTACGCACCATCCGCTCTGTAACATCCGCTCTGTCCACTTACAGACGACCGGCGTTGCCGGATCGTTCCCCACCGGACTGGGGTCCACACCCCGGCACCCCGTACCCTTGGGTTTTGTGTTCCGAAGCCGTGCCAAGGATGAGAAGGCCCAGAGCGCCGTCAGCGCGCCGGTGACCGACTCCAAGCAGCCCCGCGACCCGCAGGCCCCGAAGGGCAGGCCCACGCCCAAGCGCAGTGCGGCCCAGTCCCAGCGCCGCAGCGTCGCCAATACGCCGATGACGCGCAAGGACGCCGCCAAGCGGCAGCGCGAGGAGCGGCGGACCGCAATGGCCCGCCAGCGCGAGGCGCTGGCGAAGGGCGACGAGCGGTACCTGCCGGCCCGCGACAAGGGCCCGGTCCGCAAGTTCGCGCGCGACTTCGTCGACTCGCGGTTCAACATCGCGGAGTACTTCCTGCCGATGGCCGTGATCATCCTCGTGCTGAGCATGATCCGGGTGGCTTCGCTGCAGAACATCGCGCTGCTGCTGTGGCTGGTCGTGATCGTGCTGATCGTGCTGGACTCGATCGTCACCGGCTTCCGGCTGAAGAAGCGGCTCGCCGAGCGCTTCCCGGACGAGCGCCGCCGCGGTGCGGTCGCGTACGCGCTGATGCGCTCGCTCCAGATGCGCCGGCTGCGGCTGCCCAAGCCCCAGGTCAAGCGTGGGGAACGGCCCTGAGCACGGCGCCGTTCACCGGGGACGCGGCCGAGGCCTGGACAGCGGGGCTGTCCGGGCTTCGGGGCGTCGTACGGCAGGAGCTGGTGGCCCGGCAGCTGGACGAGCAGATAGCCGGGCGCTTCGCCGTGGGCAGGCGGCTGCGCGTGCTGGACGTCGGGATGGGCCGGGGCGGCCAGGCGCTGCGGCTGGCCCGGGCCGGGCACCAGGTGACCGGCGTGGAGCGGGACACGACCATGATCGCGGCGGCGCGCGAGGCGCTGGCCGGGCAGCCGGAGGGCATCCGGGAGCGGATGCGGATCATCGAGGGCGACGGCCGGGACACCGGCGTGCACTTCCTGCCGGGCAGCTTCGACGTGGTGCTGTGCCACGGCGTGCTCATGTACGTCGAGGAGCCCGACCCCCTGCTCGCGGGGCTGGCGCGGATGCTCGCGCCCGGCGGTCTGCTCTCGCTCGTGGTGCGCAACGCCGACGCGCTCGCGCTGCGTCCCGGCCTGCGGGCCGACTGGGCGGGCGCGCTGGCCGCCTTCGACACCACGAACTACCGCGACCGCCTGGGCCTCGACGTCCGCGCGGACCGCCTGTCGACGCTGACGGCGAAGCTCGCGGGCATCGGCGCCCCGCTGCACACCTGGTACGGCGTACGGGTCTTCACGGACACGGCGCCCGACGGGACCGCGCCGCCCGACGACTTCGAGGCCCTGCTGGCCGCCGAGGAGCGGGCCGGCCGGACCGACCCGTACCGCGCGGTCGCGGCCCTGCTGCACCTGTGCGGGGTGCGGGGCTAGACGGCCGACAGCCCGGCTCAGGCGCCCGTTCGGGTGTTCACCGGGGGCCGGGTGCCGGGGGCACGGTGAGACTCGGGCCATGGACACTTCCCGCGCCCGTCCGCGCCGTCTGCTCGCCTCGGTGGCCGTGCCGCTCTCCTCCCTGCTGCTCGCGACCGGCTGTTCCGACGCCGGTTCCGGCACCGACCGGGGCTCCGGGAGCGCGCGGGAGGGCGACCCGGCGCAGGCCGCGGCGCCGCGCGCGGCCAGTGAGCTGGAGGCCGACTACGAGCGGGTGATCAAGGACGTACTGCCGTCGGTCGTCCAGATCCAGGCGGGCGACTCGCTGGGGTCGGGCATCGTGTACGACGACAAGGGGCACGTCGTCACCAACGCCCACGTCGTCGGGGACACCAAGTCGTTCCGGGTGACGACGGCCCGCGCGGAGGGCACCCTGACCGCGAAGCTGGTCTCCTCGTACCCGGAGCAGGACCTGGCCGTCATCAAGCTGGACAAGGTGCCCGAGGGCATGAAGGCGGCCCGCTTCGGGGACTCCGCGAAGGTCGAGGTCGGACAGGTCGTGCTGGCGATGGGCTCGCCGCTCGGCCTGTCGTCCAGTGTCACGCAGGGCATCGTGTCGGCGACCGGGCGGACCGTGACGGAGGGCAGCAGCGGGGGCGGCACGGGCGCGACCATCGCCAACATGGTGCAGACGTCGGCGGCCATCAACCCCGGCAACAGCGGGGGCGCCCTGGTGAACCTGGACGGTCAGGTGATCGGCATCCCGACCCTGGCGGCCACCGATCCGGCCCTCGGCGACAGCGCGGCGCCCGGCATCGGGTTCGCGATCCCGGCGTCGATGGTGACGACGGTGGCCGGGCAGATCGTCGAGGACGGCAAGGTCACCGACTCGGGCCGGGCCGCGCTGGGCATCACGGCCCGTACGGTCGTCGACGACGGCTTCCGTCCGGCCGGGGTGGCCGTCGTCGAGGTGAGCGACGGCGGGGCCGCCGACGACGCCGGGCTGCGGCCCGGGGACGTGATCGTCGGGCTCGGGGACACGGACATCACCACCATCACCTCGCTGTCCGAGGCGCTGGCGTCGATGCGGCCGGGCGACCGGACGAAGGTGACGTACACCCGCGACGGCGACGAGCGCACCGCCGAGGTGACGCTGGGCGAGCAGTGACGGGGGCGGAGCCGCCCCCGCCCCCCGGCCCTCAGGCCTCGGTCCCCGCCTCGGCCTCGGCCTCCGCCTCCGCCTCCTCGGCGTGCAGGCTCATCGGGCCGTAGATCTCGGTGGAGTCCTCGAAGAGCCGCACCTGGTCGGTGCCGCCCGCCTGGAGGTCCTTCCACTGCTCCCCGATCCAGGACTCGGCGTCCCCTTGCGTGGTGAACTCCTCGGGCTGGACCGCGGGCTGGACCTCCGTCCCGTCGGCCGTCTCGAACCGCCACGTCCATGCCGCCATGTACGCCTCCAAGATGTGAGCACATGCAGAGCGGAAGCCGGATCCTGGTCCGGCCCCCGCCCGCAGCCTATGCGCTGAGCCGGGCCCACCGCAGAAGGCCGGGAGACGGGATCCGGTGACGGGAACGGCCCCGTCGGACGCCCCCTGGGGGGCAGGTCGCCGGGCGACCGGTGAAAATCGGTGCGTGGACGTGACTCTGCTCGGCACCGGTGCCCCGGCGGGACTGCCCCGCCCCGACTGTCCCTGCGCGGCCTGTGCCGCGGCGCAGGGCGAGTACGCGCGCGCGGCGACCGCGCTGCTGGTGGACGGGGCGCTGCTGCTCGACCTGACGCCCGGCGCCGTGTTCGCCGCCGCGCGGGCCGGCCGCTCCCTGGCCGGCGTACGGCAGGTGCTGCTCTCCCACCCGCACGACGGGCCCGCCGTGGAGGTGCCGGCCGGGCTGCCGCAGCCGGGCCGGGTGCCGGACGGGCGGGAGCTGGCGCTGCTGACCGGGCACCGGGTGCGCGCGGTGGCGCTGGACGCGCCCGGCACCGGGTACGCGGTGACGGGTCCGGACGGCGGGCGGCTCCTCTACCTGCCGCCGGGCGGCGCCCCGGCGGGCCTTGAGGAGCCCGCGGAGCCGTACGACCTGGTCCTCGCGGACGTCGTGGGGCGGCCGGACGCGCTGGCGAAGCTGCGCGCGGTGGGCGCGGCGGGCCCGACGACGGACGTCGTGGCGGTCCACCTGGACCACGACGTGCCGCCGGGCCGGGAGCTGGCGCGGCGGCTCGCGGCGGCCGGCGCGCGGGCGGTGCCGGACGGCACGACGCTGTCGGTGGGCTCGTACGAGGACGTGCCCGACGTACCGCGGCGCACCCTGGTGCTGGGCGGCGCCCGGTCGGGCAAGTCGGTGGAGGCGGAGCGCCGGCTGGAGTCCTTCCCCGAGGTGCTCTACGTCGCCACCGGCGGCTCCCGGAACGGCGACACCGAGTGGGCGGCCCGGGTCTGCGCGCACCGGGAGCGCCGCCCCGGATCCTGGCGTACCACCGAGACCTGCGACCTCGTGCCGCTCCTGAAGGACGAGGGCCCGCCCCTCCTCGTCGACTGCCTGTCCCTGTGGCTGACGGACGCGATGGACGCGGTCGGCGCGTGGGACGACGCGGAGTGGGCCGACGGCGGCGAACGGGCGCTCAGGGACCGCATGCAGGAGCTGACGGAGGCGGTGCGCGCCACCCGGCGCACGCTGGTGGCGGTGTCGAACGAGGTCGGCTCGGGCATCGTCCCGGCCACGGCGTCCGGCCGCCGCTACCGCGACGAACTCGGCCGCCTCAACGCGGCGTTCGCCGCCGAGTGCGAGCAGGTCCTCCTCGTCGTGGCGGGCCAGGCACTGGTGCTACGGGGCTGAGGCGTCCTTGCGCGCGATGACGCGGTGCCCCCCGGTGAGGACCGTGCAGCCCTGGGCCAGGAGTTCGGCGCCCAGTCCGACGGGATGGCCGGGCGTCAGGCGGCGCGGGTCGGCCACGTCGACGAGCAGGTGCCCGCCGGGCCGCAGCGCTCCCAGCGCGGCCCGCAGTTCGGCCCGCGGGTCCGGAACACGCTCCAGGTACTGGAAGAGGCTCACGACGTCGTAGCGCTCCCGCACCCGGGCCGCGACATGACGGTCTGTCAAGCGTCCGACGAACGCCTCCTCCACCCGCTCGACGGCGCGGGCGCGCAGCACACGGGGGGCGGGGTCCAGGCCGTCGAACGAGGTGTACGGGAAGTACGCACGGGCGGTCCGCGGGAAGTCGGCGTCCCCGGTGCCGACGTCCAGCCAGCTCTCGGGCTCGGGACAGCGGCGGACCATCGCCCGCGCGGCCAGCGCGTGTCTGAGCCGTACACCGGCCCGGACCACGGGGTGTCGGGGCCCGGGCGGGAGCGGCGGATTCCGGAAGACGTGCCGGCAGTCGGAGCACCGCTCGACGGGAGACCGGTGGGGTGCTCCCTGCCGCGGCCCGTCACCGCGCCGCCGGGCCCGCAGCCGCCGCGAGCCGCACCAGGGGCAGTCCTCGCGGTAGGGCGCGTACGAGGGCAGGGGCGGCACCGAGGGGGCGGAGGTTCCGGACACGCGCTGCTCCCGACACGAGATGTACATGGGCACCTACGACATTCCAGGCAAAACGTTACGTAGGTGAGTGCGCTCCGGGGCGCAACGACGCCGCCCGGGCGTGCTGCCCACGGGCCCTGCTTCCGGTTCGACCGGGGCCGGTACTGTTCGGCGAATGAGCTCGCTGAATCTCGACGACTTCACCGACCTGATCGAGCGCCCCGACGGCGGGGTACGCCGCGATGCGGAGGCGCGGCGGGAGCGCCAGGCCGTTCCGCCCGGATCGCTGGGCCGCCTCGACGACCTGGGCGAGTGGCTGTCGGCGGCCCAGTCCGCCGTGCCGGTGCGCCCCGTCGTACGTCCCCGGGTGGTGCTCTTCGCCGGTGACCACAAGGTCGCCGAGCTGGGCGTGTCGGCGCGGCCCGCGGGCGGTGCCGGTGAGCTGGTGCGCGAGGTGCTGGAGGGCGGCCGGCCAGCGTCGGTGCTCGCCAGGCGCCTGGACGTACCCGTACGCGTCGTCGACATGGCCCTGGACTGCGAACCGGAGACGTTGCCGGCCGAGGTGTCGGGCCACCGGGTGCGGCGCGGCGGCGGCCGCATCGACATCGAGGACGCGCTGACCCTCGAGGAGGCGGAGGCCGCTTTCCGGGCCGGGATGGCGGTGGCCGACGAGGAGGCCGACTCGGGCACCGACCTGGTGGTCCTCGGCGACGTGAGCGTGGGCGGTACGACCGCGGCGGGCGTGCTGGTCGCGGCGCTGTGCGGGACGGACGCGTCGGTCGTCACCGGCCGGGGCGGGCTGCCGATCGACGACCTGGCGTGGATGCGCAAGTGCGCGGCGATCCGTGACGCGCTGCGCCGCGCGCGGCCCGTCCTCGGCGACCAGTTGCAACTCCTCGCCACGGTGGGCGGCGCGGACCTCACCGCCATGACGGGCTTCCTGCTGCAGAGCGCGGTGCGGAAGATGCCGGTGATCCTGGACGGCGTCGTGACGGCGGCGTGCGCGCTGGTCGGACAGCGGGTCGCCTTCCGGGCCCCGGACTGGTGGCTGGCGGCGCACGACAGCGGGGAGCCGGGCCAGGCCAAGGCGCTGGACCGGATGGCCATGGAGCCGCTGCTGTCCCAGGGCGTGAAGGTGGGCGAGGGCGCGGGTGGGCTGCTGGCGCTTCCCCTGGTCCAAGCGGCGGCGTCACTGGCGGCGGAGCTGCCGGAGGGCTCCGCCGGCAGCGAGTGAACGCGGCCAGGTGGACCCGGAATTCCTGGTCACCCGGCGCGGGTGTGGCGCGGGGGCGCGGCCCGGCGTAGCAAGCTACCCAGCGTGGGTGCCGAGCGCGAGGGGAGCGTGACCCGGCATAGCGGGGTGCCGCTGCGCCCACCCTCCCCCACTCTCGGCTTCGCTCGACCGGGGGACCCCCATCGCCCCAGCGGCACGACTGCCCGCAGCTACACGGCATGGCGACGGCCCGCAGCGAGGGCGACGGACGACGGCCCGCAGCCGGGGCGGCATGGCGACGCGGCGGGAGAGCCGCGTACGGCGGACCGGGCAGCGCGGGCGTCGGCGGGCCGCAGTCGCGTACGGCGGGCCGGGGCAGGGCGGCGTCGGCGGGCCGCAGCCGCGTACGGCGAGAAGGGGTCGTGTCGGGGGGTGTCCGCCCGCAGCGGTTGGCGCGTCAACGGAGTTCCACTTCTGTGGCCGACCGATTCCGCGCCGTTACGGCGCGGCCCCGACCAGCGGCGGTCGTGGCGATAGGCACGCAACCGGGCACGCGCGCGGGCGCGCGGGCGACGGGCGTAGAACCGGCGGGCCCACGGAGACCCGGGCCGAGCCAGCCGGACCGCGCCGATCAGGGCGACCACGGGCACGATGACCCCGAAGACGGCCAGCCGCGCCTTGCCCTTGGCCAGGGCGAGGAGCGAGAAGACGAAGTTCCCCGCGACGGTCCCGATGACGTTCGCGCGGTCCTGCAACTCGCCCTGGGACATCCCGTCGACACCGAACGGCGTGAATCCCGCGAGGACCAGCCCCACCAGGGCCGCGGTGAGCACCACGACCTCCACGCTCTTGCGCCCCGCCTCGGTCCAGTACACGTCGTCGAGGTGCAGGATCAGCGCGAACTCGTCCAGCACGAGCCCCGCCCCGATCCCGAAGACCACCGCCGCGAGCGCCGACCCGAACCCGTGCCGGCCCCCCGCGACCGCGCCGAAGCCGCCGACGACGGTGAGCACGATCCCCGGGACCACGTGGTGGATGTGCACCCCGCCCGCCTTGACGTTCCCGAACGGCCCCTTGCCCGCCCGGATCAGACGGGTGACGACCCGGGTGATCACGAACGTCAGCACGAACGCCGCCAGCGCGAGAAGCAGCGGCAGCTTGCCCGGTTCCACGATGTTGCGCTGCCACCAATCTCCCATATGCGCACTTTATCCCCGAGGCCCGTCCACGCCCCTCCGACCGCCGGGTAGTCTGCGCCGGTGCTCAGGACCCCCTCCCCCGACGGCCTCCGTTTCGCCTTCGGCACCCTCACCGCGCTCCCGGTCGAAGTCACCCGCTGGGACCGGGACGCCGCGCGCGGCGGCATGCTGTGCGCGCCGCTGGCCGGACTGGCCGTCGGTGTCGCCGCCGCGGGCGCCGGGCTCCTCCTGCTGCTCCTGGGCGCGGGAACCCTGCTCGCGGCGGTCGCCACGGCCGCCGTCCCCGCCGTACTCACCCGCGGACTGCACCTGGACGGACTGGCCGACACCGCCGACGGCCTGGGCAGCGGCAAGCCCGCCGAGGACGCCCTGCGGATCATGAAGCAGTCCGACATCGGACCGTTCGGCGTGCTCACCCTGCTGTTCACGCTGCTCGCCCAGGTGGCCGCCCTCGCCCAGGCCTACGACGGCTCGTGGACCCGGGGAGCGCTCGCCGCCGTGGTCTCGGCGACCGCCGCCCGGCTGGCGCTCACGACGGCGGCCCGGGCCGGGGTGCCCGCGGCCCGTCCGGAGGGACTGGGCGCGGCGGTCGCCGGAGTGGTTCCGGCCGGCGGGGTGCTGGCCGCGGCGGCGGTCGTCACCCTGGCCGGCGCGGCGGCGGGCGCGTACTTCGGCCCGTACGACGCCCTGCGCACGGCACTCGCCGTGGTGTGCGCCGTCGTGGTCGCCGAACTCCTGCTGCGCCACTGCGTCCGCCGCTTCGGCGGCGTCACCGGCGACGTCTTCGGCGGCGTGGCGGAGACGGCGGCCACCACCGCCCTCGTGGTCCTCGTCCTCGGCTGAGCCGCGGGCTCAGCAGGCCTCCCGCCACGCGTCCAGTTCGTACTTCTTCAGCATCGAACTGAGCCGCAGCTCACGGGAGTCGGCGCAGAAGCGTTCCGTCGGCAGCTCGTACTCGACGTGGAAGACGGCCTTGCCGGCGTCGATGAACGGCTGGTTGTCGGCGCACTCGCCGTACTGGGCGCACTGTTCGTTGACGGCGAAGTCGAAGTCGTCCACCAGTTCCGGGATCTGGTCCAGGTCGTTCTTCAGGCCGACGGCCATCCCGCGGTCGTGGGCGAGCTTCGCGATCAGCCGGTTGTAGCGGAGCTGGTCGTCGCCGGTGAGCGGGAAGCCGGTCTCGTTCTTGTAGCCGTCCATGTTGTCCGGCTCGACCGCGTCGAAGCCCTTCTCGCGGCACATGTCGAGGCGTTCGGCCATCAGCGGCTCCAGGACGTCCGTCGCGCGGATGTCCAGCCACCGCTCGCCCTCCCAGCCGTTGCCCTTGCCCAGCACCTCCGCCGGGAACTCGTCGGCGTCGGGCCGGAAGTCCTCCCAGGCGCCGGTGGAGACGTAGCAGATGACCTTGCGGCCGTCCTCGTGCAGGCCGGCGACGGTGGCCTTGCCGTGGTCGAAGCCGTCGATGTCGTAGACCGGTACGTCGACGGAGGTGTCGAGCTTCCCGCTGAGCTGCCACTGCCAGGTGGTGCCGGGCGTCGGCCGCCAGCGGCCGGCGCCCTCGCCGTCGCCGCCGTCGTCGCCGGGGGCCGACGTGCAGCCCGCGAGCAGCAGCAGGAGGAGGGCTGTCGACAGGACCGGGCGTCTCACGGGAGGTGCTCCAGAGTGCGGGAGAGGTGTGCGGCGTACGTCCGGAATGATCTCCCATCCGCACTCCGACGGGGAAACCGCGGCCCCGCGGGAAGGAGCCGGGCGGGGCGCGAGCGTAGGCTCGTGCCGAGTGTTCGCCTGCCCAGGCGAGGACCGCATCGCAGGAGGGATCTAGGGTCGGATGTCGGGCCCGGTCGACCCACCCGCATTCGGCCACACCAGACTTCATACGGAAGCGAGATTTCACCACCGTGACTGCTCTCACTCTCTCCACCGCCGCGGCGCCCGGCCTCCGGGCCGACGCGATCGTGATCGGCGTCGCCAAGGGCGCAGGCGGCCCGTCCGTCGCCCCGGGCGCCGAGGCCGTGGACAAGGCGTACGACGGCCGGCTCGCCGGCGTCCTGGAGACCCTCGGCGCGTCCGGCGCCGAGGGCGAGGTCACGAAGCTGCCCGCTCCGGCCGGCTTCAAGGCGCCCGTCGTGGTGGCGGTGGGCCTCGGTGCCGAGCCCGAGAAGGACGCCGGTTTCGACGCCGAGGCGCTGCGCCGGGCCGCCGGTGCGGCCGCCCGTGCCCTGGCCGGCGCCAAGAAGGCCGCCTTCGCCCTGCCGCTCGCCGAGGCCGCCGACGCCGGTTTCGTCGCCGAGGGCGTGCTGCTGGGCGCGTACTCCTTCGACGCGTACAAGGAGTCCGCCAACGACGCCAAGGGTGCCAAGGGCAAGGGCAACGGCAAGGCCCCGCTGGCGGAGGCCGCGCTGCTGGGCGGCAAGCCCCGCGACAAGGCGTACAAGGCGGCGGTCGAGCGTGCCGCCGCCGTCGCCGAGGAGCTGAACCGCGCCCGCGACCTGGTCAACACCCCGCCGAACGACCTCAACCCGGAGGCCTTCGCGGCGGTGGCGCAGGCGGCCGCCAAGGAGCACGGCATCAAGGTGCAGGTGCTCGACGAGAAGGCGCTCGTCAAGGGCGGCTACGGCGGCATCCTCGGCGTCGGCGCCGGTTCGGCGTCGGGTCCGCGGCTGGTGAAGCTGTCGTACACCTCGCCCAAGGCGAAGAAGTCCCTCGCCTTCGTCGGCAAGGGCATCACCTACGACTCGGGCGGCATTTCCCTGAAGCCGGCCGGGCACAACGAGACGATGAAGTGCGACATGGCCGGTGCCGCCGCCGTGTTCGCCGCCGTGGTCGCCGCCGCGCGGCTCGGCCTGGAGGTCAACGTGACCGGCTGGCTGGCGCTGGCCGAGAACATGCCGTCCGGTTCCGCCACCCGCCCCGGTGACGTGCTGCGCATGTACAGCGGCAAGACGGTGGAGGTGCTCAACACCGACGCGGAGGGCCGGCTCGTGCTCGCCGACGCGCTGTGGGCGGCCTCGCAGGACAAGCCGGACGCGATCATCGACGTGGCGACCCTGACCGGCGCGATGATGCTCGCGCTGGGCAGCCGTACGTACGGGATCATGGCGAACGACGACGCGTTCCGCTCCGCGGTGCACGAGGCGGCGGAGGAGTCCGGCGAGCCGGCGTGGCCGATGCCGCTGCCGGAGCACCTGCGCAAGGGCATGGACTCGCCGACCGCGGACATCGCGAACATGGGCGAGCGGATGGGCGGCGGTCTGGTGGCGGGCCTGTTCCTGCGGGAGTTCGTCGGCGAGGGCATCACCTGGGCGCACCTGGACATCGCGGGTCCGGCCTTCAACGAGGGCGGGCCGTTCGGGTACACGCCGAAGGGCGGCACGGGTACGGCGGTGCGGACGCTGGTACGGGTCGCCGAGCGGGTCGCCCTCGGCGATCTCGGCTGACGTACGCCTGAGAGCCCGGGGGTGCGGGTGATCGCGCGACCGCGGGTCCGTCGTGGCCTGTCGCGCAGCTCCCCGCGCCCCTCGGGTCGGCTGTCCCGGCCTCGGCCAGGACGAACCCCGGAACGTCGCGCCCACGCGGCGGAGCCGCAGATCGGACACAGCCCCGCGCCCCTAGCGGCGCTGTCTCCGCCCTGGGTGACGGGTTGTGCCGGTTCCGCTCAGCTGAACGTGGGGCGTCTCACACCCCGGCCCCGCGTCTCCTTCGCCTCTCACAAGTGCGAAGATGGAGCCCGGCAGGACAGGGCCCATCCAAGGGCCGAGAACAATGAGCGGCCGGACACCAGCCGCCGACCGGTCACTGGAGACCGGCGTGGCGCACATGCATGGAGGACGTGACGTGGCGAACGACGCCAGCACCGTTTTCGACCTAGTGATCCTCGGCGGTGGCAGCGGTGGGTACGCCGCGGCCCTGCGCGGGGCACAGCTGGGCCTGGACGTCGCCCTGATCGAGAAGAACAAGCTCGGCGGCACCTGCCTGCACAACGGTTGCATTCCGACCAAAGCCCTGCTGCACGCGGGCGAGGTCGCCGACCAGTCCCGCGAGAGCGAGCAGTTCGGTGTCAAGACGTCCTTCGAGGGCGTCGACATGGCCGGCGTGCACAAGTACAAGGACGAGGTGATCGCCGGCCTGTACAAGGGGCTGCAGGGTCTGGTCGCCTCCCGCAAGATCACCTACATCGAGGGTGAGGGCCGGCTCTCCTCCCCCACCTCCGTCGACGTGGGCGGCCAGCGTGTCCAGGGCCGCCACATCCTGCTGGCGACCGGCTCCGTGCCGAAGACCCTGCCGGGCCTGGAGATCGACGGCAACCGGATCATCTCCTCGGACCACGCCCTCACGCTCGACCGCGTGCCGAAGTCCGCGATCGTGCTGGGCGGCGGCGTCATCGGCGTCGAGTTCGCCTCCGCGTGGAAGTCCTTCGGTTCCGAGGTCACGGTCATCGAGGGCCTCAAGCACCTGGTCCCGGTCGAGGACGAGAACAGCTCCAAGCTCCTGGAGCGCGCCTTCCGCAAGCGGGGCATCAAGTTCAACCTGGGCACCTTCTTCCAGAAGGCCGAGTACACCCAGGACGGCGTCAAGGTCACCCTCGCCGACGGCAAGGAGTTCGAGGCCGAGGTCCTGCTCGTCGCCATCGGCCGCGGCCCGGTCTCGCAGGGCCTGGGCTACGAGGAGAACGGCGTCGCGATGGACCGCGGCTTCGTCCTCGTCGACGAGTACATGCGGACCAACGTCCCGACCATCTCCGCCGTCGGTGACCTCGTCCCCACCCTCCAGCTCGCGCACGTCGGCTTCGCCGAGGGCATCCTGGTGGCGGAGCGGCTCGCCGGCCTGAAGACCGTGCCGGTCGACTACGACGGCGTGCCGCGGGTGACGTACTGCCACCCGGAGGTCGCCTCCGTCGGTCTCACCGAGGCCAAGGCGAAGGAGGTCTACGGCGCGGACAAGGTCGTCTCGATCAAGTTCCCCCTGGGCGGCAACGGCAAGAGCCGCATCCTGAAGACCGCGGGCGAGATCAAGCTGGTCCAGGTCAAGGACGGCGCCGTGGTCGGCGTCCACATGGTCGGCGACCGCATGGGCGAGCAGGTCGGCGAGGCGCAGCTGATCTACAACTGGGAGGCGCTGCCCGCCGAGGTGGCGCAGCTCATCCACGCCCACCCGACGCAGAACGAGGCGCTCGGCGAGGCTCACCTGGCGCTGGCCGGCAAGCCGCTCCACATGCACGACTGACCGCTTCGGTCTTCGGGCGCGACGACACAGACTTCCGCAATTCGTAAGGAGCAACCGAAACCATGGCGGTTTCCGTAACCCTTCCGGCGCTCGGCGAGAGCGTCACCGAGGGCACCGTCACCCGCTGGCTGAAGGCCGAGGGTGAGCGCGTCGAGGCCGACGAGCCGTTGCTCGAGGTCTCGACCGACAAGGTCGACACCGAGATCCCGGCCCCCGCCTCGGGCGTGCTGTCCTCCATCAAGGTCGCCGAGGACGAGACCGTCGAGGTCGGCGCCGAGCTGGCGCTGATCGACGACGGTTCCGGCGCCCCCGCCGCCGCTGAGGCCCCGCAGGCCGAGCCGGTCGCCGAGCCGGCTCCCGAGCCCGCCCCGGCCGCCCCCTCCACCGAGCAGGCCGCCCCGGCGCCCGCTCCCACGGCCGACGCCGCCGCCGGCGGCTCCGCCGAGGGCACGGACGTGGTCCTGCCCGCGCTCGGCGAGTCCGTCACCGAGGGCACCGTCACCCGCTGGCTGAAGTCGGTCGGTGACAGCGTCGAGGAGGACGAGCCTCTGCTGGAGGTGTCGACGGACAAGGTCGACACCGAGATCCCGGCGCCCGCCTCCGGCACCCTGCTGGAGATCGTGGTCGGCGAGGACGAGACCGCGGAGGTCGGCGCCAAGCTCGCCGTCATCGGCGCGGCGGGTGCCGCACCGGCGGCCGCCCCGGCCCAGGAGGCCCCGGCCGCCCCGGCCCAGCCCGAGCCCACCCCGGCTCCGGCGGCTCCGGCCCCGGCTCCCGCGCAGGCCGCTCCGGCTCCGGCCGCCCCGGCACCTGCGCCTGCCCCGCAGGCACCGTCGGCCCCCGCCCCGCAGCCCGCAGCGCCGGCCCCGGCCGCCGCTCCGGCTGCCCCGGCCGCCGCCCAGCCGGTGGACGACGGCGCCTACGTCACCCCGCTGGTGCGCAAGCTCGCCGCCGAGAACGGCGTCGACCTGTCCACCGTCAAGGGCACCGGCGTCGGTGGCCGTATCCGCAAGCAGGACGTCATCGCCGCCGCCGATGCCGCCAAGGCCGCCGCTCCGGCTCCGGCCGCCGCTGCCGCGCCCGCCGCGAAGAAGGCCCCCACCCTGGAGGCCTCCCCGCTGCGTGGCCAGACCGTCAAGATGCCGCGCATCCGCAAGGTCATCGGCGACAACATGGTCAAGGCCCTGCACGAGCAGGCCCAGCTGTCGTCGGTCGTCGAGGTCGACGTCACCCGTCTGATGAAGCTGCGCGCCCGTGCCAAGGACGCGTTCGCGGCGCGTGAGGGCGTCAAGCTCTCGCCGATGCCGTTCTTCGTCAAGGCCGCGGCCCAGGCGCTGAAGGCGCATGCGCCGATCAACGCCAAGATCAACGAGGCCGAGGGGACCATCACCTACTTCGACACCGAGAACATCGGTATCGCGGTGGACTCCGAGAAGGGCCTGATGACCCCGGTCATCAAGAACGCCGGTGACCTGAACCTGGCCGGCATCGCCAAGGCGACCGCCGACCTGGCGGGCAAGGTGCGGGCCAGCAAGATCAGCCCGGACGAGCTGGCCGGTGCGACCTTCACCATCAGCAACACCGGTTCGCGCGGCGCGCTGTTCGACACGATCATCGTGCCGCCGGGCCAGGTCGCCATCCTCGGCATCGGTGCCACGGTCAAGCGTCCGGCCGTCATCGAGACGGAGGACGGCCCGGTTATCGGCGTCCGCGACATGACGTACCTGACCCTGTCCTACGACCACCGTCTGGTGGACGGCGCCGACGCCGCCCGCTACCTGACGGCGGTCAAGGCGATCCTGGAGGCGGGCGAGTTCGAGGTCGAGCTCGGCCTGTAGTCCCCCCGCCAGTGGGCCCCTGCGATGCCCCCGCCCGGAACTTCCCGGGCGGGGGCATCGCCGTGTTCCGGCCGGGGCACGCTGTGTAAGTCTCGTCTCACCTGCGTAAAAGCGCCCCCATGCGCCCTTCCCGCCCGCCGTGACGGCCGTATTGTCTAAGCGTCAGCCGCCCCAGGGGTCCGAAGGGGACCCTCCCGAAGGAGCTCTCATGACCGCGCCCGTCGTCCATTCGCTGCGCGAACAGATCCGCGAGCACATCCTGGAAGGGATCATCAGCGGACGCTGGCAGCCGGGCGAGCGGATCGTGGAGCGCCGGATCGCGACCGAGCTGGAGGTCAGCCAGACGCCGGTGCGGGAGGCGCTGCGGGAGCTGGAGTCGCTGCGGCTGATCGAGTCGGCGCCGAACAAGGGCGTGCGGGTGCGGAACCTGACCGCCGCCGACCTGGAGGAGAGCTACCCCGTCCGGGCCGGCCTGGAGGCGATCGCGGCGGAACTGGCGGCGGACCGGCTCGCCCTGGACTGCTCGGCCCTGGAGCCGCACGTCGCCGCGCTGTACGAGGCCGACCGGGTCTCCGACGGCACCGGCCAGGTGCGGCACACGGTGGGCTTCCACCGTGAGCTGGTGCGGGCGGCGGGCAACTCGGTGCTGCTGCACACCTGGGAGGGGCTGGGGATCGAGGTGTTCACGGCCCTGTCGATACGGTGGCTGGGGACGGTGCAGCAGTCGTACGCGGAGGAGCACGAGGAACTGGTCGCGGCCTTCCGCCGCCGCGACCCCCGCATCCCGGAGATCGTCAAGTCCCACGTCCTGGGCTGCGCGCCCCGCGCCTGACGGGTTTCCTCCGCCCCCGCCGCCCCTTCCCTTCCCGTCCCTGGGGGCTCCGGCCCCAGACCCCCTTTTGCGCAGTTCCCCGCGCCCCCGAGGAACGGCGCAGCCGTTCCAGGGGGCGCGGCAACTGCGCGATCAGCCACAAACCACCCGCGGACGCCACTCGACCGGGCCCCCCGAGCTCATCCGCGCCTGACCCCTCTCACCTGCACGTATCCCCGGCGGGACGGTCACCCCGTGCCACCGCCGAAGGCACCCCGTGCCGACTTTCTCGTGATCAAGAGTTTTTGCCTCTCAACCCTTTGATCGATCATCGATCAGGGAGTTACAGTCACAGACGGGCTTCCACCCAAGCCCCAGCCCTGTCCTGCCAAAGACCTAGGGCACCCCCGAACCCTTGCCGATGAGGGAACCCCCTTCGACTGAGGAAGGCGGCGACATGACGACCGACCCCAAAGCCATCCAGCCGAGCGAGCTCGACCAGCTCCCGGACCGCGACCCCGAGGAGACCGCCGAATGGCAGGCCTCCCTGGACGCCGTCACCAAGGCGGCCGGGCCGCACCGTGCCGCGTACCTGATGCGCCGCACGCTGGAGCGCGCCGAGGGCGCGGGCCTGGCGCTGCCGAAGCTGCTGGAGACCGACTACGTCAACTCCATCCCGACCGCCGACGAGCCCACCGTGGACGGCGACGAGGCGATGGAGCAGCGGATCACCGCCTGGAACCGCTGGAACGCGGCGGCGATGGTGACCCGCGGCAGCAAGTACGGCGTCGGCGGCCACATCGCCACCTTCGCCTCCGCGGCCTGGCTCTACGAGACCGGGTTCAACCACTTCTTCAAGGGCAAGGAGGGTGACGGCTCCGGCGACCAGCTCTACGTCCAGGGCCACGCCTCCCCCGGCATCTACGCCCGTGCCTTCCTCGACGGCCGCCTGTCCGAGGAGCAGCTGGACAACTTCCGCCGCGAGGCCGGCGGCAACGGCCTGCCGTCCTACCCGCACCCGCGCCGTCTGCCCTGGCTGTGGGAGTTCCCCACCGTCTCCATGGGTCTCGGCCCGATCTCCGCGATCTACCAGGCGCGGTTCAACCGCTACCTGACCAGCCGCGGCATCAAGGACCTCACCAACTCCCACGTGTGGGCGTTCCTCGGTGACGGCGAGATGGACGAGCCGGAGTCCACCACCGCGCTCACCCTCGCCTCCCGTGAGGGCCTGGACAACCTGACCTTCGTCATCAACTGCAACCTGCAGCGCCTCGACGGTCCGGTCCGCGCCAACTTCAAGATCGTGCAGGAGCTGGAGGCCCAGTTCCGCGGCGCCGGCTGGAACGTCGTCAAGTCGCTGTGGGGCACCGCCTGGGACGAGCTGTTCCAGCTCGACACCACCGGCGCCCTCGTACGCCGCCTGCGCGAGGTACCGGACGCGCAGGTGCAGACGTACCAGACGCGCGACGCCGCCTACATCCGCGAGGACTTCTTCGGCAAGGACCCGGCGCTCGTCGAGATGGCGAAGCTGCTGAGCGACGACAAGATCCTCGAGTGCTTCCACTACTCGCGCGGCGGCCACGAGTCCCGCAAGGTCTACGCCGCCTACCGCGCCGCGCTCGCCCACAAGGGCGCGCCGACCGTGATCCTGGCCCAGACGGTCAAGGGCCACACCCTTGGCACCGGCTTCGCGTCGAAGAACGCCAACCACCAGATGAAGAAGCTCTCGGTGGACGAGTTCAAGGACATGCGCGACCTGCTCGGCCTGCCGATCAAGGACAGCGACTTCGTCGACGGCGTGGTCCCCTACGGCCACCCGGGCGCCGACTCCCCGGAGGTGCGCTACCTCCAGGAGCGCCGCGCCGCCCTCGGCGGTCCGGCCCCGGCCCGCCGCGTGCACCCGATCGCGCCGCTGCCCGCGCCCGCCGACAAGGCGTTCGCGTCCTTCGACAAGGGCTCCGGCTCGCAGAACGTGGCCACCACCATGGCCTTCGTCCGCCTGGTCAAGGACCTGGTCAGGGACAAGGAGACCGGCAAGCGCTGGGTGCCGATCGTCCCCGACGAGGCGCGCACCTTCGGCATGGAGAGCCTCTTCCCGTCCCTGGGCATCTACTCGCCCAAGGGCCAGACGTACGAGCCGGTCGACCGCGACCAGCTGATGTACTACAAGGAAGCCAAGAACGGCCAGATCCTCAACGAGGGCATCACCGAGGCCGGCTCGATGGCCGACTTCATCGCCGCGTCCACCGCGTACGCGACGCACGGCGAGGCGATGATCCCGTTCTACATCTTCTACTCGATGTTCGGCTGGCAGCGCACGGCCGACCAGATGTGGCAGCTCGGCGACCAGCTCGGCCGCGGCTTCCTGGTCGGCGCGACGGCCGGCCGCACCACCCTGACCGGTGAGGGCCTGCAGCACGCGGACGGCCACTCCCCCGCCATCGCGGCGACCAACCCGGCCGCGCTGTCCTACGACCCGGCGTTCGCGTACGAGATCGCGACCATCGTCAAGGACGGTCTGCGCCGCATGTACGGCGAGACGGCCCCGGGCGAGGACCCGAACGTCTTCTACTACCTGACGGTCTACAACGAGCCGATGCCGCAGCCGGCCAAGCCGTCCGGCGCCGGCGTCGACGAGGGCATCGTCAAGGGCCTGTACCGCTTCAACACGGCGGAGACGGCGGGCCTGACCCCGGCCGCCAACGCCCCGCGCATCCAGCTGCTGGGCTCCGGCACCGCGATCCACTGGACGCTCAAGGCGCAGCGGCTGCTCGCCGAGGAGTGGGGCGTGGCCGCCGACGTGTGGTCCGCGACCTCGTGGACCGAGCTGCGCCGGGACGCCATGGACGCCGACGCGGCGCTGCTGCGCGGCGAGGACCGGGTGCCGTACGTCCGTCAGGCGCTCCAGGGCGCCGAGGGTCCGGTCCTCGCGGTCTCCGACTACATGCGCCAGGTCCCGGACCAGATCGCGCAGTGGGTCGAGCAGGACTGGTCCTCGCTGGGCGCCGACGGCTTCGGTCTGTCGGACACTCGCGACGCCGCCCGCCGCCACTTCGGCGTGGACGCCGAGTCCATCGTCGTCGCGGCCCTGGCCCAGCTCGCCAAGCGCGGCGAGGTCCAGGCGACGGCCGTGAAGGAGGCGCGCGAGCGCTACGGCCTGTAGAGGTCCCCAGCGACCACCGGAAGGCCCCCGCCGCGGCGGGGGCCTTCCGCGTCCTCCTGCATCATGTGGGGATGCGTGCTGCCCGCCTCATCAAGATGGTGCTGCTCCTCCAGTCCCGCCCGTCGATGACCGCCGCCGAGCTGGCCCGGGAGCTGGAGGTGTCGGAGCGGACCGTGACACGGGACGCGCAGGCGCTGTCGGAGGCGGGCGTGCCGGTGTACGCGGAGCGGGGGCGGGCCGGCGGCTACCGCCTGATCGGCGGCTACCGCACCCGGCTGACCGGGCTGGCCCGGGGCGAGGCGGAGGCGCTGTTCCTGTCCGGAGTCCCCGGGGCGCTGCGCGAGATGGGTCTGGAGGACGCGGCCTCGGCGGCCCGCCTGAAGGTGTCGGCGGCCCTGCTCCCCTCCTTGCGCGACGCCTCCCGTACGGCGGCCCAGCGCTTCCACCTGGACGCGCCGAACTGGTTCCACGAGCCGGAGACGCCCGAGCTGCTGCCAGAGGTGGCGGACGCGGTCTGGGACGACCGGCGCGTCGCCGCACGCTACCGGCGCGGGGCGGACGAGGTCGTCCGGGAGCTGGAGCCGTACGGGCTCGTGCTGAAGGCCGGGGTCTGGTACCTGTGCGCGCGGGTCTCGGGGGCGGGCGACGGGCCCTTCCGCGTGTACCGCATCGACCGGTTCACGGCGGTGGAGGCGGGCGAGGAGCGTTTCACCCGGGACGAGGGATTCGACCTGCCCGCGTTCTGGGCGGAGCGGGCCGAGCAGTTCGCGCGGTCGATCCTGCGGGCGGAGGTCGTGGTGCGGCTTTCGGAGCGGGGCGTGCGCGCGCTGCCGTACGCCGTCGACGCGCTGTCCGCCCGGGAGGCGCTGGAGGCCGCGGGGGCGCCGGACGCGGAGGGCTGGGTGAGGGTGACGCTGCCGGTGGAGTCGGAGGACGTCGCGCACACGCAGCTCAGGGGGCTGGGGCCGGAGGTGGAGGTACTGGCGCCGGCGACACTGCGGGAGCGCTTCGCGCGGGATGCGCGGCGGTTGGCGGGGTTGTACGGGGGCTGAGCACGGGTGCCTGCGGCGCCTGTGCGGGTTCGGTGGGGTGCGGGGTGCCTGCGGCGCCTGTGCGGGGTGGTGGGGGTGCGGGGTGCCTGCGGCGCCTGTGCGGGTTCGGTGGGGGGTGCCTGCGGCGGCCGTGCGGTGCGGGTTCGGGTTGGGGGTGCCTGCGGCGCCGGTTCGGTGGGGGGGCCTGCGGCGCCTGTGCGGGTTCGGTGGGGGTGCGCGGTGCGCGGTGCGTTGTGGGTGGGTCGGGGCCGCGCCGGGGGGTGTCCGTCCTCGGAACGGCGGCGGGCCGTCGCCATGCCGCTTAGCTGCGGGCAGTCGTGCTGCTGGGGCGATGGGGAGAGTGGGCGCAGCGGCACCCCGTAAGCGCCGGGCCGCGCTCTCCACCCCGCACAGGCGCCGCAGGCACCCCGTAGATAACGATCCGCCGCACTCCGCGTGCGCGGCCCCCGCCCAGGGCCGATGCTGGACCCGTGATGGACGAGACGGAGTTCTGGGAGCTGATCGACGCCGCCCGGCAGGGCGCCGACGGCGATCCCGAGGACCAGGCCGACCTGCTGGTGGAGCGGCTCCTCGACATGGACCCGGACCTGGTGCTCGACTTCGCCCGCCACTTCGAGGCCCGTTACAACCGCGCCTGCACCTGGGACCTGTGGGGTGCCGCGTGGCTGCTGCTCGGCGGGGCCAGCGACGATGCCTTCGACTACTTCCGGTGCTGGCTGATCGGCCAGGGCCGCGAGGTGTACGAGGGCGCGGCGCACGAGCCCGACTCGCTCGCCGAGCTGCTGGACGACTTCGACGAGGAGCTGGACGGCGACGGCGAGGAGCTGGGTTACGCCGCCGACGAGGCCTACGAGCAGCTCACCGGCACCGTCGCCCCGGACCTGGGCATCGCGCCCGCGCCCGCCGAACCGCTGGGCACCCCGATCGACCTGGAGGACGACCGGGCCCTCGCCGAGCGCCTGCCCCGTCTGTGGGCGAGGTTCGGACCGGAGTGAGGCACCCCGCCCGCCCCGCCGGGGTCAGACCCGGCCCTGGAGGCGGGCCGCCGTGTCCCTGATGTCGCCGAGGCGGGCGCTGAGCGCGGCGCCCGGGCAGCTCGTGGCGTAGCCGTCGTCGTGGCCCGCCACGGCGGGCAGTGTGGCGGTGGCGCCCGCGGCGAACCGGCTGAGGCCGTTGCTGGAGACCAGGGCGACCTTCGCGCGCGGGTCGGTGCCGGTCTCGCCCAGTTTCCAGGCGGCCACGGCGGCGATCGCGTCGGTCAGCTCGCGGGGCACGGGCACCCCGGCGGTGTAGGTGCCGAGGGCGGCGATCCCGGTGGTGCGGTGGTTGAAGCCCTGGGTGTGGGCGCCGGTGACGGGGCGGTCGATGCCCCCGGCGCGGCCCTCGTAGACGGTGCCGCAGCGGTCGACGACGAAGTTGTAGCCGATGTCGTCCCAGTCCCGGGCGCCGGTCTGGCCCTGGTACACCCCGCGGAGTATGGCCGGCACGTCTGCGCAGTCGTAGCCGTTCGGCGTGTCCGTGTGGTGGACGAAGACGGCGATCACCTTGTCGTCGTAGCGGGGGGCGGGCTGGGCACGGGCTGCGTCGCCCAGCCAGACCGACCGGGGCACGATGTCAGGCCGGGGCGCGGCGTACCGGTCGGTGGCGGCGGCCGGGGCGGCGTCGGCGTCGGCGTCGGCCGCCCGTTCCACGCCGTTCGCGCACAGGAAGAGCGCGGCGACGGCGGCCAGCCCGGGCAGGGCGCCGAGCAGCGCCCGGGCCGCGGCCGGCATGCGGGCGGCGCCGGGTATGCGGGCGGGCCGTCGCTCCCGGGCCCGGCGCGGTCCTCGGAAGACTCGCATGGTCCTACTGTCCGGCCGATCCGCCCTGTCCGCGATGTGGGGTGTGCCACCCGGTGGAACCATCGTCCCGGTGCGCGGCGTTTCAGGGGTGACCGCACACATTCGCTCGCACGGGTGGCCGGTTTTCGGACCCCCGTGCGCCTCAGGCTGATCATCGGCCCGGTACGGCGCGTACTGAGGGTCCCGGGGTCCGGTAGAAAGGCGGTTCGCGTGGACCTGCTCGACATCGTGCTGGCACTGGTGGTGCTGGTCTACGCGGCCTCCGGCTACCGGCGCGGGCTGGTGGCCGGCTGTGTGTCGCTGGCCGGCTTCGTGGGCGGTGCGGTGCTCGGCGTGTGGGTCCTGCCGTGGGCGACGGACCTGGTGGCGCGGGGCTCGACCGAGGCGACGGTGGTCGCGGTGGTCACGGTGCTGCTCCCGGCGATGGTGGGTCACGAGCTGGCGGGGCGTCTCGCGCTGCGGCTGCGCCGGGAGCTGGACGCCGGTCCGCTCCGGGTGGCCGACGAGGTCGGCGGGGCGGTCGCGAACTCGGCGGCGGCGCTGATCGTGGCGTGGGTGGCGGCGAGCGTGCTCGCGGCCTCCTCGTCCTCGCTGCTCACCTCGGCGATCCGGGACTCGACGCTGCTGGGCGCGGTGCAGCGGGTGATGCCGGACACCACCCCGGCGTGGTTCTCGGGGGCGACGTCCGCGCTGGCCGAGGCCGGGTTCCCGCAGGTCTTCAACCCGTTCGAGAACGAGTCGGCCGCCGAGGTCGCCGAGCCGACCGGCGACAGCGTCACGCCGGCGGCCACCCGCGCGGCCAAGCTCAGCACGGTGAAGGTGGAGGGGGTGACCGGCACCCAGGGCCGGGAGGGCAGCGGCTTCGTGTACGCGCCGGAGCACGTGATGACCAACGCCCACGTGGTGGCCGGCATCGACGACCCCGGTGTGCGGGTCGGCGGGGTGGGCCCGGCGCACGAAGCGCGGGTGGTGCTGTTCGACCCGGACAAGGACGTGGCCGTGCTGTACGTGCCCGGCCTGAGGGCACCGGTGCTGCGGTTCGACGAGGACGCCTCGCGCGGCGACTCCGCGGTGGTGGCGGGCTACCCGCAGAACGGCGACCTGGACCTGCGGGCGGCGACGGTGGCCAACCGGGTCCGCGCCACCGGCCAGAACATCTACAACGACGAGAACGTGACCCGGGAGATCTACTCGATCCGTTCCACGGTCCGCCCCGGCAACTCGGGCGGACCGCTGCTGACCACCGACGGGCGGGTGTACGGCGTGGTGTTCGCCCGTTCCACCTCCGACGCCGAGACCGGCTACGTGCTGACGGCGGCCGAGGTGGCTCCCGACGCCCGCGCCGCGGCGGACGCCACGCGGGCGGTGGACACGGGCGAGCCGGTCACGTCGTGAGCGCGTCCCCGGCCGGGCGGTCCGGGCCGGTCAGCATCTGTCCCATCAGCACGTCGTCGACGTACCGGCCGTCGAGGTGGAACTCCTCGGGCTGCACGCCCTCGACGACGAAGCCCTCCGACTCGTAGAGCTTCCGCGCTGCCGTGTTGTGACCGAGGACCCGCAGGGTGATGCGGCGGAAGCCCTCCTGCCGGGCCTCCTCGACGGCGGCCCGGACCAGTGCCCGCCCCACGCCGTGGCCGCGGGCCGCGCCGGCGACGGCGAGGCCGCGGATCTGGCGGACGTGGGTGTTGGAGGCCAACGGGGTGGGGAAACCGAGGCGGACATAGCCGACGACGGCGCCGTCGAGTTCGGCGACCAGGTGGGCGTCGGGCCCGCAGGTGTCGCGGAAGAAGGGGTCGTCCGGTGCCGGCGGGGGCGAGACGGCGTGCAGGTAGGACCAGGTCTCGTGGTCGATCCGGCGCAGCGGGTGCTCGTCCTCGGGCCTGGCGCGGCGTATGTGCGGGGCTGGCATGACGATCACTGTACGACGCGGTGCCGGGGCCGTTCCGTCGATTTCTCCTGGCCACCCGGCAGGATGGGCCCATGGAGGACGGGCACGTGGGCGGTGGGCACATGGACGACGGGCACATGGCGGGCGGACACATGGACGGCCGGCACATGGACGGCGGACACCCCGACAGGGGTCGTTCCCGCACCGCGGTGGCCGGTGCGTCCGGTCTGATCGGCGCCGCGCTGGCCCGGTCCCTGACGGCGGACGGGCACCGGGTGGTGCGTCTGGTGCGGCGCGCACCGCAGGGCGCGGACGAGGTCCGCTGGGACCCGGAGAACGGGCGGGTGGACGCGGCCGGGCTGGAGGGCTGCGACGCCGTGGTCAATCTGGCCGGGGCCGGGGTGGGCGACCGCCGCTGGACCGACGCGTACAAGACCCGCATCCGCAGCAGCCGGGTGCACGGCACGACGGCGCTGGCGGAGGCCGTCGCCGCGATGGAGCGGCCGCCGCGCGTCTTCGTGAACGGCAGTGCGATGGGCTACTACGGGGAGACCGGCGACCGGCCCGTGGACGAGAGCGCACCCGCCGGGGAGGGCTTCCTGCCGGGTCTGTGCGTGGAGTGGGAGGCCGCGGCGGCCCCCGCCCGGGAGGCGGGCGTGCGGACGGTGTTCACGCGCACCGGACTGGTCGTCGCGCGCGGGGGCGGCGCCTGGGGCCGGCTCTTCCCGCTCTTCCGGGCGGGGCTCGGCGGACGGCTGGGCGACGGCTCGCAGTACTGGTCGTTCATCGCGCTGCACGACGAGGTGGCGGCGATCCGGCACCTCATGGACCGGGACGACCTGTCCGGCCCCTTCAACCTGACCGCCCCGCGGCCGGTGACGAACCGTGAGGTGACGGTGGCCATGGGCCGGGTGCTGCACCGCCCGGCGCCGTTCGCGGTGCCCGCGCCGGTCCTGCGGGCGGCGCTCGGCGAGATGGCGGGCGACGTCCTCGGCAGCGCCCGGGTCCTGCCGGCCCGCCTCCTGGAGTCGGGCTTCCGCTTCGCGTTCCCGGAGATCGACGGGGCGATCCGGGCGGCCCTGTAGCCGCGCCCGGCGACGTGTACCGACCGCGTACCCACCGCGTGCCGGTCGCTTCACGACGACATCGCGACCACATGGCGCCCGCATCGCGACCTCCTGGCGACCGTGTCCCACCCGTATGCGACCACTGTGCGACCGTGTGCTGCCCCCGCACGATTCCCGTTGACCGGTCCGGGCCCTAACCTCGTCTCGAACTCGGGTATTCCTCAAGCCTGTTGGGGGCATCACGTCTCCAGCGGCCGCGCAACCTCGAGGAGGGGCACGTGCTTGAGCCCGCGTACCAGGCGGACGTCGTCGTCGTGGGGGCCGGGATCGCCGGACTCGCCGCGGCGCAACGGCTGACCAGCGCAGGAGTGACGACCACGGTCCTGGAGGCCGCCCACACGGTGGGCGGCCGGATGGCCACCGAGAAGGTCGACGGTTTCCGGCTCGACAGAATCGGACAGCTGCTGTCCACGGCCTATCCCGAACTGCGCAGCACCCCCGGGCTCGACGGTCTCGCGCTGCTGCCCTTCGCCCCCGGGGTCCTGCTGCACAGCGAGGGCCGTCACCATCGCGCGGGCGCCCCGGCGGGCGGACGAAGCGCACGGGGCGCACTCCATGCGGTGCGCGCCCTGGCGAGCGCCCCCCGCTCGATGCCCGCGCCCCGGCGCGCGATCAACCCGCCCAGCGCGTCCGGCGGGCCCGTCGCCGCGCCCCGCACCCGCGCCGGCGCCCCGCTCGGCACCGCCGTGGACCAGGCCCGGCTCGGCGCCGCGCTGGCCCGGCTCGCGCACACGCCGGCCGAACGTCTGCTGGCCCGGCCGGAGCTGCCCGCCGCCCGGGCGCTGGCGGCCCGGGGACTGCCGGCCCGCACGATCGACGGCTTCCTGCGCCCGCTGCTCGCCGCCCTGCTGTACGACCCGGACCTCACCACGTCCAGCCGGTGCGCGGACCTCGCGCTGCGCGCCTTCGCCGGTGGGCGGCTCGCGCTGCCGGAGGGCGGCGCCGAAGCCCTGCCGGAGCACATGGCGCGGCCGCTGCCGCCGGGCACCGTGCACACCGGGGTCCGCGTCACCTCGGTCGCGACCAACGCCGTGACCACCGCGGAGCACGGTGTCATCCGCTGCCGGGCCGTCCTGGTGGCGACCGACGCCCGCGCGGCGGCCGAACTGCTGCCGGGGCTGCGGGTGCCGGACTTCCACCCGGTGACGGTGGTCCACCACACGACCGACGAGCCGACGACCACCGGCGCGGCCCTGCTGCTTGACGCCGACCGGGGCGGCCCGGTCGCCCACACGGCGCAGGTCAGCCAGGTGGACCCGTCCCGCGCACCCGCCGGACGCACCCTCGTCTCGTCGACGGTCCTCGGCCCTCCCCGGGCCGGCCTCGACACCGCCGTACGCATCCACCTGTCCCGGCTCTACGGCACCTCGACCACCCGCTGGGAGACGCTCGCCGTGCACCACACCCCCGAGGCGGTGCCCGCGATGCGCCCGCCGCACGACCCGCGCAGGCCGGTACGGCTGCTGGCCGGGCTGTACGTGTGCGGCGACCACCGTGACACCAGCACCGCCCAGGGCGCCCTGCACTCGGGCCACCGGGCCTCGGCGGCGATCCTGGCCGACCTGGGCGCGAGCCGGCCGATGCACACGGCGGAGGCCCCGGCGTCGACCCGAGCGGCTTAGCACCGGGCCGCCCGGGCGGCCCGGGCAGCCCGGCCAGCTCACCCCAGGGCGGCCACCTTGTCCCGGTACCCCCGCACCGGGGCGGCGTCCCGGTAGGGCTCCAGGCGGCGTTCGAAGTCGCGGACGTACTCCGCGGCCCGCACCGAGCGCATCTCGGCCGCCTGCCCCGCCGCCTCGGCGGCCAGCTGGCAGGCCTGGTCGAGCTCGCCGAGGCCGAGCCGGGCGGTGGCGAGCACGACCCGGCAGAACAGCCTGCTGCGGGCGTAGACGGGGGCGCGCAGTTGGAGTGAGCGTTCCGCGTGCTGGGCGGCGGCGCGGAACTGCTGGAGGTCGCGGTGGCAGTGCCCGAACTCGTCGGCGAGCTGCGCCTCGTCGAAGAAGCGCGCCCAGTGCGGCACCTCGTCGCCGGGCCGGGCGGCTTCCATCGCGCGCTCGGCCCGCACCAGCGCCGCCGTGCACGCCCGCACCTCCCCGAGGACGCCGTGCGCCCGCGCCTCGGCGGCGTGCAGCAGGGTCTGCACCACCGGCGGCGCGGAGGTCCCCACGCCCTGCTGCGCCACCCGCGCGAGCTGCACGGCCTCCCGCCCGTGGCCCAGGTAGACGGCCTGCCGGCTCATGGTGACCAGCACGTACGAGCCGTACGCCCGGTCCGCCGCGGCCTGCGACAGCCGCAGCGCCTGCACGAAGTACCGCTGGGCGAGGCCGTGCGCGGCGATGTCGTACGAGGTCCAGCCCGCGAGCCGGGTGAGGTCGGCGGCGGCCGCGAAGAGGCGCCGGCCGGTCTGCTCGCCGTAGGTGCCGCGGAGCATCGGCTCCACTTCGTGCTCCAGGTAGCGCACGAGGGCCTGGCGGGCGTGGCCCCCGCCGTACCGGTCGTCGAGGCTGCGGAACAGCTCGCCGACCGAGCGCAGCGCGGCGAGGTCGCCGCCGCTGACCTTCTGGCCGGGGCCGCGCTCGGCGGGGGCCCGGCGCCTGGACGGGTCGAGCGGAACGGCGAGCCGGGGGGCCGAGGGGCGGCCCTGCGCGGGGATGCGGACGGGCACCTCGGTGCGGGCCACCTTCTCGTCGGCGCGGCCGATCAGCCAGTCGCGGCTGGGCACGACGAGCCCGGCCGGGGTGAAGGCGATCTTCCGCAGCTCGGCGTGGCTGCCGGAGTCCTTGCGCCACAGCCCGGCGACGATGTCGACCGCCTCTTCCGGGCTCCCGGCGAACTCCAGGCCCGCGTAGACGGGCGCGCAGGCGTCCAGGCCCAGGTCCTGGGCGGTCAGGCGGCGGCCCAGGCGCCGGGTGAAGACCTCGGCGATCAGGGCCGGGGTGGTGCCGCGGGGCTGCTGGCCGCGCAGCCACCGGGTGACGGACGTCTTGTCGTATCTCAGGTCCAGGCCGTGTTCGAGTCCGAGCTGGTCGACGCGACGCGCGAGACCCGCGTTCGAGAACCCCGCTTCGGCGATGAGCGCGGCGAGCTGGCGGTTGGGGGTGCGCTGCGCGGGTCGTTCCGTCATGGTGCGGTGCGGTCTCCTGCCTTCCGGGCGTTCGAATGCCCGGAGCGCCTGTGAGCAGCCCTTATGGCCTCGTGAACGGCGTGAATGTAGCGGAGAGTAAGCACCCGATCGCACAATTCGCCCAGCATTCATCCGATCGTGTGAGGATTGCCCGCCCGGCTGACGACGAGCGGGCGGTCGTACAGTGGCGGGGGCACGCTTCGTGCCTTACGACCTTGCAGGGAGGCACGTGCCGTGAGTGAGCTGCGCTTCGTCCGGATGGGCTTCGGTGCCGAACGCGTCGAGTACCGGGAGGCGTGGGACGAACAGCGCCGGGTGCACGCCGCGCGGTTCGCCGACGAGGTCCCCGACACCGTGCTGCTCCTCGAACACCCGCCGGTCTACACCGCCGGCCGGCGCACCGAGGACAGCGAGCGTCCCCTGGACGGCACGCCGGTGATCGACGTGGACCGCGGCGGCAAGATCACCTGGCACGGCCCGGGCCAGCTGGTGGGCTACCCCATCCAGAAGCTCCCGCGTCCGGTCGACGTGGTGGCCCACGTGCGCCGCCTGGAGGAGGCCCTGATCCGCACCTGCGCGGAGTTCGGCCTCCAGACCACCCGGGTCGAGGGCCGCAGCGGCGTCTGGGTCCTCGGCGACCCGGTCGAGCAGCGCCCGAAGCTCGGCGGCCTGTCCCTGGACTTCGACCCGCGTCTGACGGACGAGGAGTTCGACCCCCGGCTCAACGGCCCCGACTACGCCCCGTCCAACGCCGGCCAGCGCCGCGAGGACCGCAAGATCGCCGCGATCGGCATCCGGGTCGCCAAGGGCGTCACGATGCACGGCTTCTCGTTCAACGTGAACCCCGACAACAAGTGGTTCGACAAGATCATCCCCTGCGGCATCCGGGACGCGGGCGTCGCCTCCCTGGCGGGCGAACTCGGTCGCGACGTGACCATCGAGGAGGTCCTCCCGGTGGTCGAGCGCCACCTCCGGGACGTCCTGGAGAACGCGGAACTCAAGCCGAGGGTCATCGAGAAGACACCGGCCTGAATCCAGCAACGGGGCATAAACCCAGCCCGTCCGGCGTTTGAGGACGAGGCCCGTCCAGGGCCGGAGCGGGGGCCTGGGGGCGGCAGCCCTCAGCGGCCAGCACCCTCGCCGGGCATTCAAATCAACGGGCGTACGCTTAAGAACGCCGAAGAATCAAACGCTAGGGAGCCGGTCGTGTCCGCAGTCGCACCCGACGGACGCAAGATGCTGCGCCTGGAGGTCCGCAACAGCCAGACCCCCATCGAGCGCAAGCCCGAGTGGATCAAGACCCGGGCGAAAATGGGCCCCGAGTACACGAAGATGCAGAACCTCGTGAAGAGCGAGGGCCTGCACACGGTCTGCCAGGAAGCCGGCTGTCCCAACATCTACGAGTGCTGGGAGGACCGCGAGGCGACCTTCCTCATCGGCGGCGACCAGTGCACCCGGCGCTGTGACTTCTGCCAGATCGACACGGGCAAGCCCGAGGCGCTCGACCGCGACGAGCCGCGCCGCGTCGGCGAGTCCGTGGTCACCATGGACCTGAACTACGCCACCATCACCGGCGTCGCCCGCGACGACCTCCCGGACGGCGGCGCGTGGCTGTACGCGGAGACGGTGCGCCAGATCCACCAGCAGACCGCCGGCCGCGAGGCCGGCCGCACCAAGGTCGAGCTGCTGGCCCCCGACTTCAACGCGGTGCCGGAGCTGCTCCGTGAGGTCTTCGACTCCCGCCCCGAGGTCTTCGCGCACAACGTCGAGACCGTCCCGCGGATCTTCAAGCGCATCCGCCCCGGCTTCCGCTACGAGCGTTCCCTGAAGGTCATCACCGAGGCCCGCGACTACGGCCTGGTCACCAAGTCGAACCTGATCCTCGGCATGGGCGAGACCCGCGAGGAGATCAGCGAGGCACTGAGGCAGCTGCACGAGGCCGGCTGCGAGCTGATCACCATCACGCAGTACCTGCGTCCGTCCGTGCGCCACCACCCCGTGGAGCGCTGGGTCAAGCCGCAGGAGTTCGTGGAGCTGAAGGAGGAGGCCGAGCAGATCGGTTTCTCCGGCGTGATGTCGGGCCCGCTGGTCCGCTCGTCGTACCGGGCCGGACGGCTCTACGGAATGGCCATGGAGCAGCGCCGGTCCGCCACCGTGTGAATTCCCGCACAAGTCCCTACTGGCCAGTAATGGCCGATACGCCGCGGCCCCGACCGTCCTCGCTGATGAGGACACCGGTCGGGGCCGCGAGCCCGTTCCAGGAGCCGGCAACGCGGCTTCATGTCCGTTTGACCGGCGGGTCACGCCCTGGTAACACCAATCAGTGACCCTGGAATCACAGCACGTACACCATCACGTACACCCGTCTCCGTACCCGGAGCCGTACCGAGGGGGGACCTCCACCATGCAGGCCGCACCCGTTCGCCCCACCGCCGTCCGCGCCACCGCCATCCCGTCGTTCACCACCGCCCTGCGGGCCGTCGAGTCGCTGCTGATGAGCGGCGGCCAGCGCACCGCCCGGCGCAACGCCTGGAACTCCGTCCTGGAGGACCGCCGCCGCGCCAAGGACCGGATCGAGACGGAGCGCGCGCTGCGGCAGTCCGTCGTCGGCCGCCCCTGACCATGTCCCGCCCCTCCCCCGACGGGCACGGCCGGGCGCTGCCGGGCACTGGCGTCGTCGGCGCTTTCGGGGGCACGTAGACTTCGTGCCATGGCGAGGAAGGAACCTGCAGCGGACGCTGCGAATCCCGGGCGACTGAAGCAGATCGCTCTGACCTACAAGATGACCCGCAAGGCCGACAAGAAGATCGGTCTTGTGCTCGCGGGTGTCGGCATCGTCGTCTTCGGTGTCCTCCTCGCGATCGGTTTCTTGATCGGTCACCCCATCTATCTCGGCATCCTGGGCCTGCTGCTCGCCTTCCTCGCGACGGCGATCGTCTTCGGGCGCCGGGCCGAGCGGGCGGCCTTCGGGCAGATGGAGGGACAGCCGGGCGCGGCGGCGGCCGTACTGGACAACATCGGCCGGGGCTGGACGACGACCCCCGCGGTGGCGATGAACCGCAACCAGGACGTGGTGCACCGCGCGGTCGGCAAGGCCGGCATCGTGCTGGTCGCCGAGGGCAACCCGAACCGGGTGAAGTCCCTGCTCGCGGCCGAGAAGAAGAAGATGAACCGCATCGTCGCCGACGTCCCCGTGCACGACCTGCTCGTGGGCACCGGCGAGGGTCAGGTCGAGCTGAAGAAGCTCCGCACGACCATGCTCAAGCTCCCCCGCGTCCTGAGCGGCCCGCAGGTCACCGTGACCAACGACCGGCTGCGCGCCCTGGGCGACCTGATGAGCAACATGCCGTTGCCCAAGGGCCCGATGCCCAAGGGCATGCGGATGCCCCGCGGCGGCAACCCCAGGCAGCGCTGACCCCGCAGGACTCCGAGACGCCGGTACGGCGATGGGGGGCCGCCCGATCACTCGGGCGGCCCCCCATCGCCGTACCGGCCCTCCGGCCCGCGTCGTGGTGCGTGGGTCAGATCCGGACTTCCACGGTGCGTGCCAGCCGGTCGTGCAGGCCCCGGCCGTCGCGGTCCCAGATCAGCGCCGGGAGGGCGAGGCACAGCAGGACCGAGCGGAGCAGGGCGCGCAGCGGGCTGGGGCGGCCGGTGGCGAGGTCCACGACCCGCAGGCCCAGCAGGCGCTTGCCGGGGGTGAAGCCGACCGTGCCGACGGTCAGCACGCTCAGCACGAAGAAGATCAGCAGCGCCCAGTTGCTCGCCGTCTGTCCGTAGCTGCCCGTGATCAGCCCGTATGCGATCAGGGAGCACAGGGCCCAGTCGACGGCCAGCGCGCCGAGCCGCCTGCCCGGGCGGGCGATCGAGCCCGGTCCCTCCTCGGGCAGACCGAGCTGCTCGCCGCGGTGTCCGAGATCGGCGCCGGCCTCTTCCACGGCCGCGCGGGGACCGGAGAGCCACGATCCGATTGCTTGCCTGTTGTCCACCCGAACACGGTACTGCGCCCGTATACGTACCGGGAACGGCGGGGTGTGCGGGCCCTCCATCCGGCCTAGGCTGGGGAGGGAGCCGGTTAACTTCTGTGAAACAAATGGGTCACGCCCGAGAAATCACCCGTCCCTAGGGTCGACGAAGCGTGTGCCACCCGCACTGGCCGCACGAACGATCTACCAGCCCGGCGGGACGGTCGGGAGTAGGAGGAGCTGGATGTTCCAGAACGCCGACGACGTCAAGAAGTTCATCGCGGACGAGGACGTCAAGTTCGTCGATGTCCGGTTCTGCGACCTGCCGGGCGTCATGCAGCACTTCACGTTGCCCGCCGAGGCGTTCGACCCCGACGCCGAGCAGGCCTTCGACGGATCGTCGATCCGCGGCTTCCAGGCCATCCACGAGTCGGACATGGCCCTGCGCCCCGACCTGTCGACCGCGCGCGTCGACCCGTTCCGCCGGGACAAGACGCTCAACATCAACTTCTTCATCCACGACCCGATCACGGGCGAGCAGTACTCCCGCGACCCGCGGAACGTGGCGAAGAAGGCCGAGGCGTACCTGGCCTCCACGGGCATCGCCGACACGGCGTTCTTCGGTCCCGAGGCCGAGTTCTACGTCTTCGACTCCGTCCGCTTCGCCACCAGCGCGAACGAGTCCTTCTACCACATCGACTCCGAGGCCGGCGCCTGGAACACCGGTGCTCTGGAGGACAACCGCGGTTACAAGGTCCGCTACAAGGGCGGCTACTTCCCGGTCCCGCCGGTCGACCACTTCGCCGACCTGCGCGCCGAGATCTCCCTGGAGCTGGAGCGGTCCGGCCTGAAGGTCGAGCGCCAGCACCACGAGGTGGGCACCGCCGGCCAGGCGGAGATCAACTACAAGTTCAACACGCTGCTCGCGGCCGCGGACGACCTCCAGCTCTTCAAGTACATCGTGAAGAACGTGGCCTGGAAGAACGGCAAGACGGCGACCTTCATGCCGAAGCCGATCTTCGGTGACAACGGCTCGGGCATGCACGTCCACCAGTCGCTGTGGTCGGGCGGCGAGCCGCTCTTCTACGACGAGCAGGGCTACGCCGGTCTGTCGGACACCGCCCGGTACTACATCGGCGGCATCCTCAAGCACGCCCCGTCGCTGCTGGCCTTCACCAACCCGACGGTGAACTCGTACCACCGCCTGGTGCCGGGCTTCGAGGCGCCGGTGAACCTGGTGTACTCGCAGCGCAACCGCTCGGCCGCGATGCGGATCCCGATCACGGGCTCGAACCCGAAGGCCAAGCGCGTCGAGTTCCGCGCCCCGGACGCCTCCGGCAACCCGTACCTGGCCTTCTCGGCGCTGCTGCTGGCGGGCCTGGACGGCATCAAGAACAAGATCGAGCCGGCCGAGCCGATCGACAAGGACCTCTACGAGCTGGCTCCCGAGGAGCACGCCAACGTGGCCCAGGTCCCGACCTCCCTCGGCGCGGTCCTCGACCGCCTCGAGTCGGACCACGAGTTCCTGCTCCAGGGCGACGTCTTCACGCCGGACCTGATCGAGACGTGGATCGACTTCAAGCGCGCCAACGAGATCGCGCCGCTGCAGCTCCGCCCGCACCCGCACGAGTTCGAGATGTACTTCGACGTGTGATCGACTCGTCGACCGGCCCGTTGACCGGCTGACCGGCGCCCCCGTCCCCGTTCCCACGGGGGCGGGGGCGCCGTCGTGCGTGGCCGAAAACCCTTCACAGGGTGCGGACGGACCGGGATCATGTCCACTGACACGGTTGTTCGAGTCAGGGGGACGGGGAGAGTGCCGGAGATGCCGGAGCGCGACGACGAGGAGCGCGAGTACGACCTGAGGTGGGCGGAGGGCGCCGAGCACAAGGAGCCCTCGGCGCGGGCCCGGATGCTCGCCGCGCGCTGGAAGGAGAACCCTCCCGGCCCGGTCCCGTTCCGCGCCGACCCCGATCACGTGGGCTCGGGGCGCCGGTCGTCGTGGGTGTCCACCGCCGTGGTGCTCGGCTGTGTGGCCGCGGTGATCGTGCTGCTCGGCTACATCAACTTCCGGGCGCCCTACTAGACCTGACAGGGCCTGCCGGTGGCGCCGGTGGCGCCGGTCTCAGCGGAAGGCGTCGACGTTGCGGGCGGCCCAGTCGGCGAAGGGGCGCGGGGCGCGGCCGAGGACGCGCTCGACGTCCGGGCTGACGCGCAGTTCGGCCGGGCTCGGGTTGCCGAGGATGTCCAGGGTGTCGTCGGCGAGCTCGGCCGGCATGCTCCGCGCCATGGCGGCCCTGGCCTCGTCGCGGGTCAGCTCGTGGAACGCCACGGGCGCGCCCAGCGCGGCGGCGATGGCCTCCGTCTGCCCGCGCGGAGTGATCACCTCCGGGCCGGTCAGCTCGTACGCGCCGCCGGTGTGCCGGTCCTCCAGCAGACAGGCCGCGGCCACCGCGGCGATGTCCGCGGGGTCGACGACCGGCACTCCGGTGTCGCCGAAGGGCGCGGCGACGACCCGTCGGGCGCGGACGGACTCGGCCCACCACAGTGCGTTGGAGGCGAAGCCGCCGGGCCGCAGGAGGGCCCATTCCAGTCCGGATGCTCGCAGCGTGTCCTCCAGCGCGCGCATCGCGATCCGCGTCGCCCCGAAGGGCCTGGTCACCACGCCGAGCGTGGAGAGCAGGACGATGCGGCGGACCCCGCTGTCCGCGGCTTCGCCGATGAGGTCGGCGGGCTCGGCCCCGCGGGCGTGCAGATCGCCGGAGAGCAGCAGGAACAGCGACTTCGCCCCGGCCAGCGCGGGGCGCAGCCCGGCCGGTTCGGCGAGGTCGGCCACCATGTGGCGGACGCCGTCCGGCACCGCCGCCGGGTGCCGTGACACCGCCGTCACCTGCTCGCCCGCCTCGGCCAGCGCCCGCGTCAGCGGCCGCCCGATGTTCCCGGTAGCCCCAGTCACCACGATCATGTCCAGCTCCTTCTCGGATGTCCTCTGTGGGCCTTCACGCTAGGAGCGTGAACTAACTTTCGGTAAGGGCATACCTGAAGGTAAGCTCATGACATGACGGAAGGCGTGCAGCGCAGACGGGCCGGGACCGGCGAGCGGTATGACGTGTTTCACACCGACTGCCTGGCGCGCGACGTGGTCGACCACGTCACCAGCAGGTGGGGCATCTGGGTGCTTATCTCCCTGCGGCGCAACGACCTCCGGTTCTACGAGCTGCGCGAGAGCATCCAGGGCATCAGCGAGAAGATGCTGGCCCAGACCCTGCGCACACTGGTCGCCGACGGCCTGGTCTGGCGGAAGGTCGAGCCGACGACGCCGCCGCAGGTCACGTACGGCCTGACCGAGTTCGGCCGGGACATCGGGGAGCCGCTGACGGACCTGTTCGACCGGATCACCCGCCGGCTGTCGCCGCTCGGCCCGCCCTAGGGGTGCCGGCACCCCTGGCCTCCGGGGCGACGGGTGCACACTGGACAGCGGGACGAGTGCCCGACTGTGAGGTGGTGGAGATGCGGAGCCGCTTCCGGAGTGACCGGCGACTGACCGTGCGCATGGGGATCACCCTGTTCCTGCTCGGCCTGTTGTACGTGGGGTTCGTCGCCGCGCTGATCGCGCTGCTGAAGTCCTGGGTCCTGGTCGTGGTGATCGTGGCGCTGGTGTTCGCGGCGCAGTACTGGTTCTCCGACCGGATCGCGCTGTTCGCGATGCGCGGCCGGATCGTGGAGCGGGACGAGTATCCGGAGCTGCACGGGGTGGTGGACCGGCTGGCGGCGATGGCCGACATGCCGAAGCCGGTGGTCGCGGTGTCGGAGATGGAGATGCCCAACGCCTTCGCCACCGGCCGCAACCCGGACAACGCGGTGGTCTGTGTCACCACCGGGCTGCTGCGGCGGCTGGAGCCCGCGGAGCTGGAGGGCGTGCTGGCGCACGAGCTGTCGCACGTGGCGCACAAGGACGTCGCGGTGATCACGGTGGCGTCGTTCCTCGGCGTGATCGCGGGGCTGATCGTGCGGTTCGCCTTCTACTCCCAGCTGTTCGGCGGGCGCCGGGACCAGAACACGATGGCGGTCCTGGCGGTCGTGATGGGCGTCTCGGCGGCCGTGTACGCGCTCAGCTTCCTGCTGATCCGGGCCCTGTCCCGGTACCGGGAGCTGGCGGCCGACCGGGCCGCGGCCCTGCTCACCGGGCGCCCCTCGGCCCTGGCGGCCGCCCTCACCAAGGTCACCGGCGACATCGCCCGCATCCCGACCAAGGACCTGCGCACCGCCCAGGCCTTCAACGCCTTCTACTTCACCCCGGCCTTCGGCAGCGACCCCGGCCTCGGCCGGTTCTTCGCCACCCATCCCAGCCTGGAGCAGCGGCTCGGCCAACTGGGCCGGATCTCCGCCGAGCTGGGTGAGGCGACGACCCCCGGCAGGGCCTGAGGCGCGGGCATGGGACTGCTGGACATCCTGCTCGGCCGGTCCAGGGCCGTGGGCCCGGATCTCGACCGGCTCTTCGCCCTGCCCTCGGCGGCGGTGGGCTTGGAGGCCGCCGCCGGGTTCCGGCCGACCGGGCAGGGGGCGGTGTGCTTCGCGACCGTCGAGGGCGCCGCCTTCGAGCGCACGCACCGCGAGATCCGCGCCCTGCTGGACGCAGACGCGGGCCGCACGCCGGTGGAGCTGACCCACGACTCCTACGGCTACTCCTGGCTCGTCTCGCACCGCTCCCCGGGGGAGCTGCCGCTCCTGGTGAACGACCTGCACGCGGTGAACAGCACCTTGGAGGGCGCCGGGTTCGGCCCACGGCTGCTGTGTTCCCTGGCCGGTTTCGCGGCCGACGACGGGCGGCGGCTCGCCCTCGTCTACCTCTACAAGCGAGGTACGTTCTACCCCTTCGCGCCCCTGCCCGGCCAACGGCAGCAGCGGGACAACGCCCTGGAGCTGCGGATACGTGCGGCGCTCGCCGACGAGCTGCCGGTGGAGGGCGACCTGGGCCGCTGGTTCCCCGTGTGGGGAGCGCCCGGCCTCTGACCCGTCCGGCACCTCAGGACGAGGCCGCCCGGGCCGCGGCGGGGGTCTGGGGGCGCAGCCCCGGGGACGGCAACGCGAACGCCGGGCACCGGAGAAGACACGGCACCCGGCGCCCCGCTCACCGCGAGTACCGCATCAACGCCCGCACCATGTGGCACGTCGTGTCCGACGGCGGATGAACCCCGATCGCCAGCGCGGCGCTCCGTATCCTCTCGTTGCGCGCCTGGTCGGGCAGGTAGACGCCGGAGTCGAGCAGGGCGATGGCGAGGCGCATCGCCTTGAGCCGGCGGTTGTGCGTCACGTACCACTCGCGGGGGCGGCCCGCCGGCAGCGGGCGCTTCTCCACGGGTGCGTACGGCAGGTCGAGCAGGACGGGCCGCTTGGCGGTGGACTGGGTGGGCAACGGCTTCGGCTTCAGTGCGGCAGCGGGCACGGGCATCCTCCTGACGCGGTCGGGGCGCCGTCCGGACTTCCCGGCGACACCCTCGAACACTGCTTCTATTTTACCGCCCACCACTGACAAAAGTCCCTGCCCACAAGGGCTTTCGGGGTCGCTGTGACCCACGTGGTGAACGGGTTTCCGGACCCCTCCGGCTACCGTGTGCGGCATGGAGATCTGGATCAACCCGGCCTGCTCGAAGTGCCGCAGCGCGATCAGCCTGCTCGACGCCGAAGGGGCCGACTACACCGTCCGCCGCTACCTGGAGGACGTACCGAGCGCGGACGAGATCCGCGAGGTGCTCACCCGGCTCGGACTCGAACCGTGGGACATCACCCGCACCCAGGAGGCGGCCGCCAAGGAACTGGGCCTGAAGGACTGGCCCCGTGACGAGGCGTCACGCGAGCGCTGGATCACCGCGCTCGCCGAACACCCCAAGCTGATCCAGCGCCCCATCATCACGGCGGACGACGGAACGGCCGTGGTGGGCCGCACCGACGAGGCGGTCCGCGACGCCCTGTCCCGGTAGTCCGGGGCCCGACGGTGTGACGCAGGTTACGTGCGCGCATCGGCGCGACCGTGAGCAACTCCGTTCGGTATCTCGTACGTAGCGGCGTACGCTCCCCTACCTCTTCAGGAGGCGCGGATGTCGCGCAGGAGAACTCTCGGTACGAAGAAGAAGATCGCCCTGCTGGTCGGCGCCGCCACGATGGCCGGTGGCGGCGCCTTCGTCATGGCGAACGCCTCGAACGCCGCGCAGACCACCCAGGACGCGCGGACGAAGGCCGCCCAGGACTCGGGCGTCTGCCAGGGCCTGGCCACCGCGCTCGGCAACAACCAGCGGTTCATCGAGGGCCAGCGGGCCGCTCCCGACGCGCAGTCGCAGGCCCGGATCGAGAACCGCGAGGCAGTCGTCGCGGAGATCGAGCGCAAGCAGGCGGCCTCCGGGTGCGCGGTCGGGGAGTCGGCTCAGGACTCCCCGACCGCGCAGCCGCCCCAGACCGCGCAGCCGCCCCAGACCGGGCAGGAGGCGGGCCAGGGCAGCGGCCAGGACGCCGCGCAGGCCGGCGAGCAGGTCTGTGCCGGTTCCACCGTCACCCTCTCCGGCGAGGCCGGCGCGCCCGCCGCCTCCAGCAACCAGTTCCCGGTGGGCACCAGGCTCAGGGTGACCAACCTCGACAACGGCAAGTCCACGACCGTGGAGGTGAACTCGGTCTCGGGAAGCTGTGCGCTGCTCAACGACGCGGCGTTCGAGCAGGTCCGCGAGGAGGGCAGGTTCCTGATCCGGCGGGCGCTGATCGAGAAGGTCGGCTGAGGCTCAGTCCCCCGGCGCGGCCAGGAAGTCGCCGAGGCGGCGGCCCAGGCCGGACGGCGCGGACTGCGGCAGCGCGTGGTGGGACACGCCCGGCAGGATGTCCGTCTCCACAAGCGGCAGCAGGGCCCGCGCCCGGTCCGCCACCTCGGCGGGGTCGTGCGTCCTGCTGCTCCCGGCCAGGAGCAGCAGGACCGGCACCTCCAGGGCGCGCAGTGCCTCCGGGGCCGGGCGCGGTCCGGTGACCGGCTTGCGCTCGGGGAAGCCGACGGCGGCCTCCTGGAGGGCGAGCCAGTCGGCGTCGAGGGGGATCTCGCCGGTCTCCCAGTCCAGGAAGGCGCGCACCCGGCGGGGCGTGGGCCGCAGCAGCATCGACAGCGCGTGCAGCAGGTAGGCCGCCTTGAACCCGGCGAAGCACTGGGTCGGGTCCAGGAGGAACAGGCGGCGTACCCGGCCGGGTGCGTGCAGGGTGTGGTGCAGGGCGATCCAGGCGCCGTAGGAGTGGCCGCCGAGGTCTGTCTCCTCGATGCCGAGGCCGTCGAGGAGGGCGTCCAGCCAGCCGGTGAGGTCGGCGACCGTACGGGGGTGGCGGTCGCCGGCCGGTGTGCTGCGGCCGGGGGCGCCGATCAGGTCGACGGCATGGACGCGGTGGGTACGGGACAGCTCGGCGGCCTGCTCGAACCAGGACGCGGAGGTCGCCGCGCCGCCGCCCGGCAGCAGGACGAGGGGACGGCCGCCGGCCGGGCCGGTCACGTTGACGTGCGTCTCGCCGAAGGGGGTGGGCACGGTCACCGCCTCGGTCCCGGCGGGCCACTTGGCCATGACCTTGTCGTAGGCGTCCCGGAAACGGCCTGCGTCGTACGCGCCGCGAGCGCTCATGAGCGGTCCCCCCTGCATCGTTCGTTCCCCTGTTCCCTGCTTTCCCGGTATTATCTCGCTCAACGAGATACTTGTCGAGCGAGGCGATCGCCCGAAGGGACCGAAGGGAGCGCCCACATGTCCGAGCAGGGACCGGAGATGGAGCTCGTCCACCTCCTGCGCGCGGTCGCCGTCGAACTGGGCGCGCACAGCGCCCGGTTCGCCCAGCGCAACGGCATGCACCCCACCGACGTGCGTGCGCTCATCGCGCTCATGGACGCCGCGCGGTCGGGCGAGGCGATGACCGCCGGACGCCTGGGTGCCGCGCTGGGGCTGAACTCCGCGGGGACGACGGCGCTGGTCGACCGGCTGGAGCGGGCCGGCCACGTGCGCCGGGTGCGCGACGGACGGGACCGGCGCAGGGTCACCGTCGAGGTGGACGAACGGGCCGTGGCGCTGGGCTGGTCCCACTTCGGACCGCTGATCGGGCGGGCGGTGGACCTGCTGCGCGGGTACGACGAGCGGGAACTGGCGGCGATCAGGGGCTTCTTGACCGGCGTACGGGAGGCGGCCGGGGACGAGGGGCGTGAGCCGCACCACAACGACCCCGGGTAACACGGGGTTCACATACGGGCAACGGTCGGGAAATCGCCCGTTGGCACGCTGCACCGCAGTAGACGCGGCACCCCTGCCGCCCCCGCGCCGCCGCACCCGCACGTGCGCCGAGACCCACCCCGAAGGATGTGGCCCCGTGACCTTCAAGGCCGAGTACATCTGGATCGACGGCACCGAGCCGACGGCCAAGCTCCGTTCCAAGACGAAGATCATCACGGACGCCCCCGCCGGCCTGGACGCCCTGCCGATCTGGGGCTTCGACGGCTCCTCCACCAACCAGGCCGAGGGCAGCTCCTCGGACTGCGTGCTCCGGCCGGTCTTCTCCTGCCCCGACCCGATCCGCGGCGGCGAGGACATCCTGGTGCTGTGCGAGGTCCTGGACACGGACATGACGCCGCACCCGAGCAACACCCGCGCCGCGCTGGCCGAGCTGTCCGAGCGCTTCGCCGCGCAGGAGCCGGTCTTCGGCATCGAGCAGGAGTACACCTTCTTCAAGGGCGCCCGCCCGCTCGGCTTCCCCGAGGGCGGCTTCCCGGCCGCGCAGGGCGGCTACTACTGCGGTGTCGGCTCGGACGAGATCTTCGGCCGCGAGGTGGTCGAGGCCCACCTGGAGAACTGCCTGAAGGCCGGTCTCGGCATCTCCGGCATCAACGCCGAGGTCATGCCCGGCCAGTGGGAGTTCCAGGTCGGCCCGCTGGCGCCGCTGGAGGTCTCCGACCAGCTGTGGGTGGCCCGCTGGCTGCTCTACCGCACCGCGGAGGACTTCGAGGTCTCCGCCACCCTCGACCCCAAGCCGGTCAAGGGCGACTGGAACGGCGCGGGCGCGCACACCAACTTCTCCACCAAGGCGATGCGCGAGGGCTACGACGCGATCATCACCGCGGCCGAGTCACTCGGTGAGGGCTCCAAGCCCCTCGACCACGTCAAGAACTACGGCGCCGGCATCGACGACCGCCTCACCGGCCTGCACGAGACCGCCCCGTGGAACGAGTACTCCTACGGCGTCTCCGACCGCGGCGCCTCGGTGCGCATCCCGTGGCAGGTCGAGAAGGACGGCAAGGGCTACATCGAGGACCGGCGTCCCAACGCCAACGTCGACCCGTACGTCGTGACGCGCCTGCTCGTCGACACCTGCTGCACGGCCCTGGAGAAGGCCGGCCAGGTCTGACCCACACCGCGCTGTCAGTGGCACGTGCGACGGTGGGGACATGGAGATCGACGGGGTCCTCGCCATCAGGGTCGAGACGGAGAACTGGCAGACGCGCACCCGGATCCGGGCGGCGGAGCTGCGGGAGCTGGTGACCCGCATCGGCTCCGCCGGCGACCGCTTCCTGGTGCTCCAGCGAATCCCGGACGTCCCGGACGTGTTCGCGCAGGTGTGGCACGAGGAGGGCGGGGCGTACCGGCTGGAGCACCGGGCCGCCGTGGACGCGTTCTTCGGCACCGACCTCGACGACCCCCACCGCGTCGCCGGCCTGTTGACCGGCTGGGCACGCCAGGAGTCCGGCTGGGACGCGGGCGTCGCCTGGGAGCCGGTGCCCGTCCCGCCGCAGGAAGAGGTCCCGGCCCTGCCGGACGAGGTCCGCGCGCAGGTCGAGCGGCGGGTGCGCGAGCAGCTCCGCTGCGGCTACGACGACCGCGGGACGCTGTCCGAGATCGCGGAGGAACACCTCGTCGGCGGCGCGTACGGCGAGCGGCCCGTGTCCCGCGCCCAGGCCCGGCAGTTGGTGGACCGGCTGTGGCTGGAGCGGCTGGCCGAGCAGGATGCCTGGGGCGAGGAGACCACCGACCCGGACCGGCTCACCCGGGTCTTCCGGGCCCTGGACGCGGCCGGTGTCACCGCCCGGGAGAACTTCGCCTGCTGCCGGGGCTGCGGCACCGCCGAGATCGGCGCGGAGCGCGAGGGCGCCCGGGGCTTCGTCTTCTTCCACCGGCAGAGCACCGAGGCCGCCGCCGAGGGGCACGGCCTCATGCTGTACTACGGCGGTTTCGACGGCTCCGAGGAGACCACCACGGCCGTCGGACACGAGGTCGTGGCGGCGTTCGCGGGGTCCGGGCTGTCCACGGAGTGGGACGGCGATCCGGGCAGTGCCATCTCCGTCACCCCGCTGGACTGGCGTAAACGGCTGGAGGGTTGACCGGCCCGGGGGCTGGTTCACGCCAAGGGCGTCCACGCACTGAGAGGAGTCTCCTCTCCTTTGCCGCCGTCTGCTTCAATGGGTCCATGGCCAGCTTCCGGAAGTACGCAGCGACGGGTCGCCATGACCTCGAGCCCTTCTGGCCTTCCCGTCAGCACGACGACTTCGACCGGGTGTGTTGCCGCGCGACGATCGCGCCGGCCCGCTAGGAAGCCGCACATCCCAGGCCTTCTGCGCCTTCCGCCGGTGCGCACGACGTACGTCCCGCGACGCGCCCGACCACGACTCGCGCCCGTCGCCCTTCCCGACGAACCTCTCGCGCGAAAGAGCTGACGTCTCATGGCGACCACCCGTTCCCTGTCCACCGTCACCCTCGACTCCCCCACCGTCCGCCCCGACTCCGGCGGCCCCCGGCACCGGCTGCGCGCCGTGAACCGGGACGAGGTGGTGGACGTCGCCGATCTGCTGCCGCCGGGCGCCACTTGGCTGCCCGCCCCCGCGCACACCCTGCCCGCGCTGCCGGGGCACCCTCCGATGGTCGGCTACCTCGTACTGGTCCCGGCGGACCAGCAGCCGCCGTTCCGTCCGCTGGGCGTGGCCGGACCCTCGCCCGAGGACCACGGCGACGGCGCCCGGGGCCGGACCCGGGGCCGCGCCCAGGACCGGGCTCAGGACGACGCCCCGCTCGTCCGGATCGATCCCGCGCGGCGCATCGCCGCCGTGGAAGGACGTGAACTGGACCTGACCTACCTGGAGTTCGAACTGCTCGCGCACCTCGTCACACATCCGCACCGGGTGCACACCCGGGACCAGCTGGTCACCACGGTGTGGGGCTACGGACACGTGGGCGACGGCCGCACCGTCGACGTGCACGTGGCCCGGCTGCGCCGGAAGCTCGGCGCGGAGCACCGGCACACGATCCAGACCGTGCGGCGCGTCGGCTACAAGTACACGCCGCCCGCGGGACGCTGAGCCGGCATCCGCCTCTCTGCTGACGGCAGAGGGGCGTTCCCCGCGGCCGCCGCGCCCGGCACAGTGGCGGCATGAGACTACTGGTGCTGGGCGGTACGGAGTTCGTGGGGCGGGCCGTGGTCGAGGCGGCGCTCGGCCGCGGCTGGGAGGTGACCGTCCTGCACCGCGGACGGCACGCCCCGCCCCCCGGAGCGCGGGCGCTGCACGGCGACCGCACCGCGCCCGACGGGCTCGCCGCGCTGGCCGAGGGCACGTGGGACGCCGTCGTCGACACCTGGTCGGCGGCGCCCCGCGCGGTGCGGGACGCGGCGCGGCTGCTGCGGGACCGCGCCGGACGGTACGTGTACGTGTCGAGCTGCTCGGTGTACGCCTGGGCCCCGCCCGCCGGGTACGCCGAGGACGCCCCGCTCGTCGAGGGCGCCTCGGCGCACGCCGGGCAGAGCGACTACGCCCGGGACAAGCGGGGCGCCGAGCTGGCCGTCCTGGACGCCTTCGGCGCGGACCGCTCGGTGCTCGTGCGGGCCGGGCTGATCCTCGGCCCCTACGAGAACGTCGGCCGGCTGCCGTGGTGGCTCAACCGCCTGGCCCGCGGCGGCCCGGTCCTCGCGCCGGGCCCCCGGGACCTGCCCCTGCAGTACATCGACGTGCGTGACCTCGCCGACTGGGTGCTCGGCGCGGTGGTACGGGAGCTGGGCGGGCCGTACAACCTGGCCTCCCCGCCGGGGCACGCCACGATGGGCGGCCTGCTCGAAGCCTGCGCGACGGCCACGGGCGGCCCCGCGGAGCTGCGCTGGACCGCCCCCGAGACCGTGCTCGCCGCCGGCGTAGAGCCGTGGGGCCAGTTGCCGGTGTGGACGCCGCCGGGCAGTGAGCTGCACGACGCCCTGCAGAGCGCGGACGTCTCCCGGGCCCTGGCGACGGGACTGGTCTGCCGGCCCGTCGGCGACACCGTGGCCGACACCTGGAGGTGGCTGCGGGACCTCGGCGGCACGGCACCCCAGCGCCGGGACCGGCCACCGGTCGGCCTGGATCCGGAGACGGAGACGAAGGTCCTGGCCGCCGACGGACCCGGCGGGGGTGTAGCTGGCACCACCCCCTGATCGGGGTGCCCGGCCCAGTGCCCGGCGCCGTCGCCTCCGCGAGACTGATGTCATGAGCATCGAGACGAAGAGCGGCACAGGGCAGCCACGGACACGCGGGCGGACGCGGGGCGTGGCGCTGTCGGCCGTGCGGGGACTGGCACTGGCGTTCATCTCCCTGCCCGGCGCGGTGATCTGCTTCTGCCTGACCCTGGTGTCCATCGCCCTCGTCCCGATCGGGGTCGGCATCGTCACCACGCCGTGGGTGCTGACGGGGGTCCGGGCGTTCGCGGACCGGCGGCGGCTGCTCGCCGCCGAGTGGGGCGGGGTGCGGATCCCGCGGACGTACCGGCCGCTGCCCGAGGACGCCAATCCGTGGGCCCGCACCTTCGGGATGCTCCGTGACCCGGCGACCTGGCGGGACGTCCTGTGGCTGCCGGTCGACATGACGGCGGGCTTCGTCAGCGCGCTGCTGGCCTTCGCGCTGGCGCTCTACCCGCTGGAGGGCCTCGTCATCGCGGCCGGGCTGTGGCGGGTGCTGCCCGACGGGTACTGGTACGGCTTCGTCAAGGTCACCGACCAGACCTCCGCCCTCTACGCCGCCGCTCTGGGCGCCGTGCTCCTGCTCGCCGCCTACCGGCTCACCCCGCTCCTGCTGCGCGCCCACTTCCGGCTCACCGGCGCGCTCCTCGGCTCGGGCCAGGGCGAACTCGCCGAGCGGGTACGGGTACTGACCGAGACCCGGCGCGACGCCGTCGACACCTCCGCCGCCGAACTGCGCCGCATCGAGCGCGACCTGCACGACGGGGCACAGGCCCGGCTGGTCGCCGTCGGCATGGACCTGGGCACCATCGAGGCGCTGCTGGAGAAGGACCCGGCGAAGGCCAGGGAACTGCTCGCGCGGACCCGTCAGTCCTCCGCCGACGCCCTGACCGAGCTGCGCGAACTCGTGCGCGGCATCCATCCCCCGGTGCTCGCCGAACGCGGCCTGGGCGACGCGGTACGTGCCCTGGCCCTGCGGCTGCCCGTCACCGTCGAGGTCGAGGTGGACCTGCCCGGCCGCGCCGAGGCACCCGTGGAGGCGGCCGCGTACTTCGCGGTCAGCGAGATCCTCACCAACGCCGTGAAGCACTCCGGCGCCGACCGCATCTGGGTCGACATGCACTGCACGGAGGGGCGGCTGCGCGTCTCGGTCACCGACAACGGCAAGGGCGGCGCCGTGATCGGAGCGGGCTCGGGCCTGGCCGGTGTGGAGCGCCGACTCGGTACATTCGACGGCGTCCTGGCCGTCGGCTCGCCCGCGGGCGGCCCCACCATGGTCACCATGGAGATCCCTTGCGCGTTGTCCTAGCCGAAGACCTGTTCCTGCTGCGCGACGGACTGGTCAGGCTCCTGGAGGCCCACGACTTCGAGATCGCCGCGGCCGTGGAGACCGGCCCCGAGCTGTCCCGGGCCCTGGCCGAACTGCGGCCGGACGTCGCCGTGGTCGACGTCCGGCTGCCGCCCACGCTCACCGACGAGGGCCTGCAGTGCGCGCTCCAGGCCCGCCGCGACCGGCCCGGGCTGCCGGTGCTGGTCCTGTCCCAGCACGTGGAGCAGCTGTACGCGCGCGAGCTGCTGGCCGACGGGAGCGGCGGGGTGGGGTACCTGCTCAAGGACCGGGTGTTCGACGCGGAGCAGTTCGTGGACGCGGTACGGCGGGTGGCGGCGGGCGGTACGGCGATGGACCCGCAGGTCATCCAGCAGCTGCTCAGCCGGCGTGCGGCGGAGGACCGGCCGCTGGAGCGGCTCACCCCCCGCGAGCTGGAGGTGCTGGAGCTGATGGCGCAGGGCCGGACCAACGCGGCGATCGCCGGGAAGCTCGTCGTCACGGAGCGGGCGATCGCGAAGCACACGGCGAACATCTTCGCGAAGCTGAGCCTGGAGGTCTCGGACGACGACAACCGCCGTGTCCTGGCGGTTCTGGCGTATCTGGACCGCGGCCGCTGACCTTCTCGCACGTCCCGCCCGCCCCCCGGGACCCGGCAATTTCCGGGGCGGGTGAACACCTCCGAGGCGGCTTCCGTATGGATGGGAGCCGCTTCACTCCTGTCGGGCGCCCTCGATGCCCCGCAAGCGATGCCCCCGCAAGGAAGTCAGAGGAGTTCCATGGGACGCAACACAAGAAAACGCCGTACGCCGCTGGCCACCAAGATCGTAGCCGGGGCGGCGGCCCTGGCGGTCGGCGGGGGCGGACTGGTCTGGGCCAACTTCTACGCGTCGGCGCACGAGGAGCACTCCGGCCACAACCGGACCAGGTCGGCCGGCGCGCAGGTCGCGACGATCGACTGCCCCGACGTCGGTCAGAAGATCCGTGACGTGCCGGACCGGGCGCGCGGGGAGGTGGACGGCGAACTGGCCTCGATGGACAGTCAGATCACCGACGCCTACCAGCGCCTCGCCACCACGCGGCGGGCGCAGGCGGGTGACGCGCAGTTCGTCCAGAACAGCATTCTCGGCCCGCTCAAGGACCGGCGGAAGGCGCTCATCGACCGGATCCAGCTGGAGATCAACCGGGCCGGCGGCAAGGCCGACGACACCCTGGACGAGCTGGCCGGATGCCAGGGCCGTCCCGCGGACCAGCAGAACGGCGGCGGACAGGACGGCGGCGGACAGGACGGCGGTCAGAACGACGGTGGCCAGGACGGCGGTGGCCAGGACGGCGGTGGCCAGGACGACAACGGCAACGGCGTCGCGGGTCCGGTCGCCGACGACTTCATCGACATCAACGACGTCCAGCCGAACTCCCGCGACAGCCGCAACGGCCTGGCCGCCGACGGTGACGGCGGTTCCACCGGCACCTTCACCACGGAGTGCGGTGTCAACGAGAACAACCTGTTCAACAGCGACAACCTGATCGCCGCCCCGGGTGTCGACAACGGCGCCCACCACACGCACGACTACGTCGGCAACCAGGACAACGACGCCTTCTCCAGCGACGAGGACCTGGCGAACGCGGACACCTCCTGCCAGAACCAGGCCGACAAGTCCACGTACTACTGGCCGGTGCTGCGCCTCCAGGACGGTACGCAGGAGTTCGACGCGGGCGACCAGGGCGGTGGCGCCGAGGGCAACATCGGCAAGATCCTCAAGCCCGCCCAGGCCGAGATCAAGTTCGTCGGCAGCCGGCAGGGCGACGTGGTCGCGATGCCGAAGTTCCTGCGCGTCATCACCGGTGACGCCAAGTCCTTCACCAACGGCGACGCGAACGCCAACACCTCGTGGAGCTGCTCCGGCTTCGAGGACCGCCAGGTGACGGACAAGTACCCGCTGTGCCCCGACGGCAGCCAGGTGCTGCGCACGGTCAACTTCCAGAGCTGCTGGGACGGCCAGAACATCGACAGCGCCAACCACCGGGACCACATGGCGTTCGTGCAGGAGGACGGCAGCTGCCCGAACGGCTTCCAGGCCGTTCCCCAGCTGCAGATCCGCCTCGCGTACGACATCCCCACCCCGACCGTCGAGAACGGCCAGGTGCAGAACCCGTACGCCGTGGACAGCTTCCCGGAGCAGCTGCACAAGCCGATCACCGATCACAACGACTTCATCAACGTCATGGACGAGGACCTGATGAACGAGGTGGTCGACTGCATCAACCGCGGCGAGGACTGCCAGTAGCGGTGCCGGCCCCGAGGTGAGGAGGGGGCCGGTGACGGAATTCCGTCACCGGCCCCCTTCGCGCGTCCGCGCCCGGTCAGCCGCCGTGCCCGGCGTGCTCGCCCTGCCCGTCCGGGTGCCCGCCGCCGCCCCCGTGCCGGGCGCCCTGTTCCAGGGTCCCGCCGAGTGTGCCGCGCAGGTCCGCCACCACGTCCTCGTGGCCGACGGCGACCCACTTGCGGCCGACGAGGTAGTAGCCGCCGTAGTCCTTGGCGGTGTTGATCCACTCCCGCTGGCCGCGGTCGGTGGAGAAGGTGGCGAGGACGTACTTCTCCTCGCCCTTCCCGCACAGGGCTTGGCGGATGGTGTCGGCGTCGGTCTGGAGGTCCGGGGTGCACTCGGCCTCGGCGGCCAGGTGTTCCAGGCTGCCGGTCGCCGTCGCGGGCACGGCGGCCCCGTCGTCGCCGCCGTCCCCTTCGGCGCCGCAGCCCGTCAGCGCCAGGACCGCCGCCAGGGCGGCCGGCGCGAGCATCGGTCGGGTCAGCCTCATGTGTTCCTCCGGTCCGCTGTGGCGACATGCCGCGCGGAGCCCCCGCGCGGGGCTCTCGTCATCGATACGGGCGCGGGGCGCGAAGTACTCAGGAGCCCGGGTGCCGTTGTGCGCACGGCGTGCGAGAGTGGGCTCCGTGGACCAGGACTGGGAAGAGCGCGTGACGGCCGCCTGGGCGGCATTCGACGACTACGCCGAGGAGGATGCGGCCGACTTCCGGGCGGTCGTCGACGCCCTCGCCGACGAGTTGCCCGCCGACAGTCCCCTCGGCCTGTTCGAGCGGGCCTGCGCCTGGGACTCGACGGGCCACTCCGACCGGGCCGTGCCGCTGTACCGCGAGGCGCTGGAGCGCGGGCTCGGCGAGGCCAGCCCGTACAAGGGGCGCCGGGCGAAGATCCAGCTCTCCAGCTCGCTGCGGAACACCGGGCACCCGGAGGAGGGCGTGAAGCTGCTCTCGCCGGAACTGGTGGCGCCGTCGGACGAGTTGGACGACGCCGTGCGCGCCACGCTCGCGCTCTGCCTGTCCAGCCTGGGCCGCGACCGCGAGGCCCTGGCCCTGGCGCTCGGCGCGCTCGCGCCCCATCTCCCGCGCTACCAGCGCTCGATGGCCAACTACGCGCGGCTCCTGGTGGAACCGGACGAGTAGCGCGCCGCCCCGCCCGGGACGGAGGCCGTACGGTGACCATCGCCCCGTTCGCTCGTTCTGCTGAACGTGCAGCCACAGGATGTCGCCCCGCGCCCCGCACCGTCCTCCGCCTCCCCGGCCGACCCGGTCGTCGACGTCGAGCAGGCCGAGGCCGCGCTCGTCGAGCACTATCCGCGCCTGGCCCGGCTGGCCTACCTGGTGCTGCCGCCGGGCCTGGGCCGGGGCCGCCGCGTCCTGACCGCGCACGCCCTCACCCAGCGCGCCCTGCCCCGCAACCGGACGACGATCCCGGTGATCCCGGCGCAGTCCACCGGCCGCGAGGTCGACCCGGGGTACGCGCTGGTCCGGCTGCGGGTGGTGCGTACGGCGCTGGAGGCGGGGCTTCCGCTGCGGCGGCGGGCGTGGCCCAGGCGGTCCCAGCTGCCGCCACTGCTGCCCCACGTGCGGGGCCTCAAGCTCTTCCCGCGCTCGGGCGGCGCGGACGAACTGGCCCTGGATCAGCGGCTGTCCGCGCTCTCCGGGCCCGGCCGGGCGGCGTACGCGCTGCGCGGTCTGGAGCGGCTCGCCGACGACGGGGTGCGGCAGGTGCTGACGGCCGCCGGGGTCGCCGACGTCGACGCCGCGCTGCACGAGGCCGACGGTGTGCCGGGGCAGTACGGGCTGCTCGGCTCCCCCGAGTTCGACCCCTGCTCGTTGCAGGCCCGGCCGACCGATCTGCTGCGTCGGCGCCAGCACATGAAAGCCGCGCTGGTCGCCGGGGCGGCCCTGGTGGTGTGCGGGGCGCTCCTCGGGCTGCCCGGGGACGGCTGGGGGCCGGAAGGTGCCGCCGCCCCGCCGTACGCGCGGAACCCGGCGGCCGAGGCCGCGCTCGACCCGGGCAGGCTGACGAAGGCCGCGCCCGCCGCGTGGGAGACGTCCGCGCGCACGGACTTCTCGGTGTGGCCGGCGCGCGGTGACCTCACCGGTGACCAGGCGCTGCTGCGTCGCGCCCTGGCCGTCTGGGCCCGGCCCGGCGAGAGCGTGGGGGTGTCCGCGACGCCGGGGACCCAGACCGGCGGTCCGGCCGGTCCGCCGCAGCTGCTGTACGCCGGGGACGTCGACAACGCGCGGGTGGTCATCCTGCACGACGGTCTGCGCCTGGTCCGGTATGCCGAGCCGAAGGACGGTTCCGCCGGTGCCGCCCTGGACTTCGCGCGGACCGACGGGGCCGGCCGGGCGGCGGCGACCGCGGTGGTCCTGGGCCGCGCCGACGGCAACGTGCGCTATCTGACGGCGCCCTGGGTGACCAAGGCGGCCGGACGCGACCTCGCCGCTCCGGGCTCCGGGGCCAGGGAGCTGGCGCTGACCGACGGCGTGACGGCCCCGCTGGCCAGCCCGGTGCAGCAGCAGACCGGGGCGTGCACGTCGTGGAACGTGCTGGAGCTGACCGACGGTTCGGACACCCGGGTGGTGACGGACCTGGGCGAGTTGGTGCCGGCCCGGCTCACCACCGGACGCCCCGGTGCGGCGAAGGACGCCTCGGGTGGGAAGGCGCTGGGCACCTGGGCGCCGTACGCCTGCTCGCTGGGCACGGTGCGCGGGCAGGGGGTGCGGTCGGTGAACGCCTGGGAGTTCGCGACGCAGCCGCTGCCCGACGGGACGGGGGCGGGCGCGTGGGTGTGCACCCGCGCCGAGACCTGGCGCGGTGAGGGGGCCCGGGTGCTGGCGCAGTTCCGGACGCCGGGCGGGGTGCAGGGTGCGGTGGCGGCGAAGGCGCAGGACGTGCCGGCCTGCGGCGAGCGCGATCCGCAGGTGCTGGCCGGGGTGCTGTGGAAGTCGGAGGGCGGGCACTGGTACCTGCTCGCGGCGGGCGGCCGCGACACCGAGTCGATCGAGGCGACGGGCGGCATCAGCGGCACCGCCGACGGCAACCTGCTGACGGCCGAGGCCGAGCAGGGCGCCCGGGCCGAGCTGAAGGGCACGCTGGCCGGCGGGCGGACGATCGGCGGCCTGCGCTAGCCCTCCGCGCACACCTCCCCACTTGCTGACACTGGCGTCAACAAGTGTCGGCGGAAGGGTTTCGCCGGACCGTACTCGTCAGTACATTGACGCCATGTCTCACAAGCCTGTCTCGCGCACGGCACGCCTGCGGAAGCCGGCGACCCTGCTCCTCGCGGCCGGTGCCGCGCTCGTCGTCGGCCGGGCGGTGCGGCGCCGGACGCCCGGCTCGCCGCTCCGCACGCGTTCCGTCCCGCGCCCGCCGGTCTCCGGGCTCCCCCGCTCCCCCGCGCTCACGCTGCTGGTCACCGCGCACGAGCGGCTGGCCGACGGGGTGGTGCGACTGCGCCTGGAGGGGACCGGCCTGCCGCGCTGGGAGCCGGGCGCCCACCTGGACCTGGTGCTGCCCTCGGGCCTGGTGCGGCAGTACTCGCTGTGCGGCGACCCGGAGGACACCTCGTCGTACACCGTGGCCGCGCGGCTGGTCGAGGGCGGGCGGGGCGGCTCGCGCGAGGTGCACGAGCAGGTGCAGGAGGGCACGGAGCTGGAGGTGCGCGGTCCGCGCAACCGCTTCCCGCTGGTCGAGGCGCCCGCCTACGCGTTCGTCGCCGGGGGCATCGGCATCACGCCCGTGCTCCCGATGCTGCGGGCGCTGGGGGAGGGCACCGAGTGGCGGCTGCTGTACGGCGGGCGGACGCGGGCGTCGATGCCGTTCCTGGAGGAGATCGAGAAGCTGGACCCGGTCGGCCGGAAGGTCACCGTCGTCGCCGAGGACGAGGACGGGATGCCGGATCTCGACGGCTTCCTGGCGGACCTCCCCGAGGGCGCGGCCGTGTACTGCTGCGGCCCGCAGGGCCTGATGGCGGCCGTCGAGGAACGCCTCCCCGAGGGCACCGCGCTGCACCTGGAGCGGTTCGCTCCGCGCACGACGGCCGACGGCGAGGCGGAGTTCGAGGTGGAGCTGCGCCGCAGCGGGCGCACACTGACCGTGCCCGCTGACTCCTCGGTGCTGACCGCCGTCCGCGCCGAGCTGCCGAACACCCCGTACTCCTGCGAGCAGGGCTGGTGCGGGACCTGCCAACAGAAGGTGCTGGAGGGCGAGATCGATCACCGGGACGAGCTGCTGACCGACTCGGAACGCGGCGACTCGATGCTCATCTGTGTCTCCCGGTGCCGCGGTGCACGGCTGGTGCTCGACATGTGAACACCGATGTCCGGTCCGGCCCGTTCGGGGCCGGATTCGATCGGTAAGGTGTTCGTATGACTACCGGGGTACGCCGCAGAATGGGCGTCGAGGAGCGGCGGCAGCAGTTGATCGGCGTCGCGCTCGATCTGTTCAGCCGCCGCTCGCCCGACGAGGTCTCCATCGACGAGATAGCGTCGGCGGCGGGCATCTCGCGCCCGCTGGTCTACCACTACTTCCCCGGCAAACTCAGCCTGTACGAGGCCGCGTTGCAACGCGCCTCGGACGATCTGGCGGCCCGGTTCGCGGAGCCGCACGAGGGCCCGCTGGGCGCGCGGCTGCTGCGGGTGATGGGCCGCTACTTCGACTTCGTCGACGGGCACGGCCCGGGTTTCTCGGCCCTGATGCGCGGCGGCCCGGCGGTCGGCTCCTCGACGGCCAACGCGCTGGTGGACTCGGTACGGCAGGCCGCGTATGTCCAGATCCTTTCGCACCTGGACGTCACCGAGGCGCCCGCGCGGCTGGAACTGGTCGTCCGCTCCTGGATCTCGCTCGCCGAGTCGACGGCGCTGCTCTGGCTGGACGGGCGCCGCATCCCGCGCGCCGAGCTGGAGGCGCAGCTCGTGCACGACTTCGCCGCGCTGCTGGCGGTGAGCGCCGCCTATGACGAGGAGATGGGCGCCCTGCTGCGCCGCGTCATCGCGGACGAGCCGGCCGACGGCCCCTTCGGGGACCTGGTCGGCCGGCTCACCGGGTTCATGGACTAGCTCTCGTACTTCCGGTACGACGGGTCCAGGTCGCGGACCTCGGCGGAGGCGTGCAGGGCGAGGCCGCCGCCGGGCTTGGCGTACTGGCGCAGCAGTTCCAGGACGGCCTCGGTCAGCCGCGCCTTGGTCTCGTCGGTGCGGCCGGCCAGCAGCCCGAGCGTGACGTGCACGACGGCGTGCCCCTCGGCGTCGGGGCCGACCACGGTGTCCTCGGTGCGGCGGAACTGCGTCTTGCAGGCCGGCGGCCGGGCGGCCGCGATCTCGACGACGGCCTCGTGCAGGGCCCGCGCGAACGCGGGCCGGTCGAAGTCGCCGGCGAGCCGGTCGGAGTAGTCGACGGTGATCTGCGGCATGAGCCCTCCCGTTGCGTGAACAGCAGGGCTCACCCTAACCGCAGACCTCCCGCCGTCAGCCGGCCCGCTGGAAGACGGCGACGGTACGGGCCGGCACGGTGAAGGTGCCGGTCTTCGCCGCGTACGCCGACTCCTTCACCACCGTGTCCGCGCCCGCCGCCTGCACCGGGTGCAGCCGGTAGCCGGTCCCGGCCGCCGCGTCGACGCGCTGGTCCTGGCGCTCGGGCGTGGCGTTGAAGACGACCACGAGGTCACCGAGGCGCATGGTGATCACACCGGGCGTCTCCTCCTCGCCGGAGAGCGGGAAGGAGAGCCGGGACTGCACCTGTCCGGCCGTGGCGAGGGAGAAGTCCCGCTCGCCGCCGCGGATCCTCAGCAGGTCCCGGTACGCCGCCGAGGCGCCGGTGATCTGCGGGCAGCCGACCCGCACCGCGCCCAGCAGGGGCTTGGCGTAGGGCCACTTGTCCTGGTTGTCCGCGGCGGGTGGCAGGCCCCGCCCGAAGCCGTTGCCGTCGGCGCAGTTCCAGTGGACGGCGTTGAACCAGTCGCCGCTGTCGTAGGAGTTGCGGTCCAGCGACTTGGAGCGCAGCAGGTCGGTGCCGGCCTGGGAGAGCGCCGGGCCCTGCGAGAGGGCGGCGGTCGCCAGGGCGAGGACCTGCATGCGGGCCCGGTCGTCGGCGGAGGTGTCGCGAGGGAGCTTGAAGGCGAGCGCGTCGAACAGGGACTCGTTGTCGTGGGCGTCGGCGTAGGCGAGGGCGTCGCCGGGTGCCGCCGCGTATCCCGCGGGGGCGCCGTTGTAGTCGACCTCGGAGCCCTTGACCTCCTTGCCGTCGGTGTCGGTGAAGGCGTAGTCGGCGAGGCTGCCGGTCAGCCCGACCTTGATCAGGTCCTGGTAGTGCAGCAGGCGGGCCCGCTGCTCGGCCTCGGTGCCGTTGGCCTTCGAGGAGTTCGGGTCGGTGTAGAGGCCGGAGGCGAAGCCCTGGACGCCGGGGTCCTCGTCGAAGGGGCCGCCGCCGCGCACGGCGTCGCGGGCCCGGTCGGAGAAGGTGGCGATGCCGGTGCCGGCCATGTTCTTCTGGGTGGCCTGGACGAAGCGGGCGTCGTCGGCGACCTCGCCGAAGTTCCAGCCCTCGCCGTACAGGATGATCTTCTTGCCGTCGACGCCGTCCTTGGCGGGGGTCAGCTCGTCCAGCGCCTTCCTGACCGCGAGGATGTTGGCCTTCGGGTGGTGGCCCATGAGGTCGAAGCGGAAGCCGTCGACCTTGTACTCCTTGGCCCAGGTGACGATCGAGTCGACGACGAGCTTGCCCATCATGGCGTTCTCGGTGGCGGTGTTCGCGCAGCAGGTGCTGTCGGCCACGGAGCCGTCGGGGAGCAGCCGCTGGTAGTAGCCGGGCACGATCCGGTCGAGGACGCTGGTCTTCGCCTGGCCGCTCGCGGCCGTGTGGTTGTAGACGACGTCCATGACGACGCGCAGGCCGTCCTCGTTGAGGGCCTTGACCATCTTCCGGAACTCGACGGTGCGCCCGGTGCCGTCCGGGTCGGTGGCGTAGGAGCCCTCGGGGACCGTGTAGTGGTACGGGTCGTAGCCCCAGTTGAAGGCGTCCTTGGCGGCGGCCTTCGCCACGCACTCCTGCTGCCGGTCGGAGTCGGCCGGGTGGGCGGCGAGGTCGCAGTCGGGCGTGGCCTGGTCGGACTTCCTCTCGGGGACGGTGGCGATGTCGAAGGCGGGCAGCAGGTGCACGTAGGAGGTGCCGGCCTCGGCCAGCTCGCGCAGGTGCTTCGAGCCGTCGCTCGTCTTGTCGGTGAAGGCGAGGTAGGTGCCCCGGTGGCCCGGGTCCGCGCTCGCGTCGGCGACGGAGAAGTCCCGGATGTGCAGCTCCTGGATCCGGGCGTCCCTGAGCGGCACCGCCTTCGGCTTGTCGTAGTCCTTCCAGCCGCGCGGGGCGAGGGAGCGGTCGTCGAGGTCGACGACGAGGCTGCGCTCGGAGTCGGTGGTGAGGGCGAGGGAGTACGGGTCGGTGACCTCGTTGGTGACGACCTCGCCCGCGGTGGGCGCCCAGACCGTGACGGCGTACCGGTAGGGCTTGCCCTTCCAGGACTTCGGGCCGGTGACGGACCAGACGCCGGTGGCGTCGTCGCGGCGCATCGGCACCGTGCGGTCGCCGATCTCCAGCCGGACGTCCTGCGCGGTCGGCGCCCACACGGAGAGGGTGGGCCGGCCGTGGCGGAAGACCGGGCCGAGGCCCGCGCCGGCCGCCCGGTCCGCGTACAGGTCGTCCAGGACGCCCGCGGTCTGCACGCCCGTCGCGGCGAGCAGGGCGCCGGTGGCGGTGCGCTGGGAGGCGACGACCTGGCCGCGCAGGGCCTCGCGGACCCGGTCGCGGTCGCGGGGGTCGACCGACCAGGCGGTGTACTCCCTCAGGTGCGGGAACTTCGCCTTCTGGGCGTCGGTGAGGGTGCTCTTCGTCAGGCGCAGCCACCGCTGGTCGGCGCCGGTGAGCCTGCCGCCCTCGGCGGCGATGGAGCCGGTGCGGGAGGCGAGCAGCTGGGTGGAGGCGGCGCCCTCGGAGCCGTTCCAGGCGACCGTGTTCCGGTCGATCCAGACCGCCTTGGAGGTGGTGAGGTCGACGGCCGCCGCCGAGCCCGCGGGCTGCGGCAGCAGGTACTGCTCCTGGCCGCTCAGCAGCCACACCTCGTGGCCATCGGCCTTGAGGTCCAGGGCCTGGTCGGTGGGCAGGTCCTTCTCGTCGCCCTTGTGCACGATGTAGCTCAGGCTGCTCGCGCCCTCGGTGAGGGGCACCTCGAAGACCGCGCCGTACGGGTCGGTCCTGACCGGCCGGAGGGGCTTGGCCCAGTCGGTGGGGTTCGCGGCGTCGCCCCAGACGTGCAGGCCCCAGCCGTCGTAGTCGCCGTCGGCGCGGTGGTAGTGCAGGACGGCCTTGGTGGTGTCCTGGGCCGGGTACTCGGGCCGGTCGGTGGCGACCTGCTCCTCGCCCTGCTCGATCCACACCTCGCCGGTCCGTGTGACGTCGATGGTGCGGTCGGCGGCGACGTCCTTGTCGCCGTCCTTGTCGATGACGAGGAAGCCGACGCTGGACGCTCCGGGCTTGAGCTTGACGTGGGCGAAGGCGCCGTAGGCGTCCCGGCCGGTGAAGGGGTGGGCCGCGGGCCAGGTGGTCGCCTCGCCGTCGGCGAGGTCGCCCCAGGCGTACAGGCCCCAGTCGTCGTAGTTCCCGTCCGCGCGCTTGTAGTGGACGACCGCGTAGTCCCGGGAGGAGGTGGTGGGGGCCTCCTCGGCGGGCGGGGTGCCGGTGGTGGAGGCGGCCGTGGCGCTCGCGGTGCGGCCCGTGGAGTCCACGACGACCGCCTTGTAGCGCAGGGCGGTGCCGGCCGGGGTGTCCGCGTCGACGGTGTGGGTGACCTGGTAGGGCGCGTGGTCGGCGGTGCCGAGGGTGCGCCACTTGCCGTCGCCGGTCTGGGCGGCGAAGACGACGCGGTTGAGCTGTCCGCCCGCGACGTCGGCGCTCAGCTCGACGGTGCCGGTGGCGCCGGGGTCCGGGGCGCGCAGGGTGATCGTCGGCTCGGCGGCGGGCCGGGCGAGCCCGCCCGCGGCCTTGAGGACCACGGCCGATCCGGCGGGGACCGTGACGGTGACCTTCTTGTCGGCGCCGGACCGCACGGTGGCGTCGGTGCCGTAGATGCCGCGGAAGCTCATGTGCGCCGAGCCGGTGGCGAAGGTGGCGCTCTTCGCGGTGCCGGCGTTGTTGAAGGCGACGACGTACTCGGTGCCGGTCTTCGCGTCGGTGCGGGAGACGGCGTAGACGCCGGGACCGTCGGCGGCGTGGCGCTCGGTCTGGACGCCGTCGGCGAGGGCGGGGTTGGCCTTGCGGAGCTTGGCGAGCGCACTGATCTGCCGGTAGAGCGGTGCCCCCGTGTCGTAGGCGGCCTCGGCGTGGGTGCGGTCGGTGCCGAGCTGGTCGTCGTCCAGGTAGTCGGCGGTGCGCGAGGCGAACATCGGCTGGCGGGCGTCCTTGTCGCCCCCGGCGCCGGTGAAGCCCTGCTCGTCGCCGTAGTAGATCACCGGGTTGCCCCGGCTGAGGAACATCAGCTCGTTGGCGAGCCTGTCCTTCTTCAGCAGTTCCGCGTCGGTGGCCTCCGGGTCGTCCTGCCTGAGGAAGGTTCCGATGCGGCCCATGTCGTGGTTGCCGAGGAAGGTGACCTGCTCGTAGGCGTTGGCCTTGTCGGTCGTGTACTTCCAGTCGTCGCCGAAGACCGAGGCGAGCTTCTGCGCGCTGCCGCCCTGGGAGGCGTACGCGCGGGCCGCGTCCTGGAAGGGGAAGTCCAGGGTGGAGTCCAGGCGGCCCTCGGTGACGTAGGGCGCGGTGACGGAGGTGTCGGCGGAGTAGACCTCGCCGAACATGAAGAAGTCGTCGCGGCCCTTCCTCGCGGCGTAGGCGTCCAGCGCGGTCGCCCACTGGGTCCAGAACTCCATGTCGACGTGCTTCACGGTGTCGATTCGGAAGCCGTCGACGGCGAAGTCCCTCACCCACCGCTGGTAGATCTTCTCCATGCCGTCGACGACCTCGGGCCGTTCGGTCCACAGGTCGTCGAGGCCGTTGAAGTCGCCGTAGGTGGCCGACTCGCCGGCCCAGGTGGAGTCGCCCCGGTTGTGGTACATCGCCGGGTCGTTGAGCCAGGAGGGGACCTTGAGGTTCTTCTTGGCGGCCGGGACCGTCGGGGTGCGCGGGAAGGAGCCGGTGTCCACGCGGGGGAAGCGGCGGGTGCCGTCGGCGTCGTCGAAGGGCTGCCCGTCCCGGGTCAGGTACGGGAAGGCGCCCTTGGAGAGGTAGTCGTAGGACTTCTCCTCGTAGTCGACGACGTCGGCGGTGTGATTGGTGATGACGTCGAAGAAGACCTTCATGCCCTTGGCGTGGGCCTTGGAGATGAGGTTCTTCAGGTCCTGGTTGGTGCCGAAGTGCGGGTCGACCTGGGTGAAGTCGGTGATCCAGTACCCGTGGTAGCCGGCCGAGGCGTCCTTGCCGGTGCCCTGCACGGGCTGGTTCTTGAAGAGGGGCGCCATCCAGATGGAGGTGGTGCCCAGACCCTTGATGTAGTCGAGCTTCTCGGTCAGCCCCTTGAGGTCGCCGCCCTGGTAGAAGCCCTTGTCGGTGGGGTCGTAACCGGTGGCGAGCCGGGTGCCGGTCAGGCCGCCGCGGTCGTTCCCGGCGTCCCCGTCGGCGAAGCGGTCCGGCAGGACGAAGTAGAACTGCTCACGGGTCAGGTCGTGGCGTGCGGCGGTCTTCGCCAGCTTCGCGTCGGACGGGGGCGCGGGCGGGGCGTCGGCCCGCGCGGCGAGCGGGGGAAGCAGGGCTGCGGCGAGCGCGGTCACGGTGACGGCCGCGACCCGTCTCACTCGTGCGGTGCGGCGCGTGGCGGGCACCGGCCATCTCGGTATCACAGGCGTGAGCTCCTTGCGAGTACGGCTCGTTCGGGTCCGACCCCGGCGAGACCGTAGCGCTGTCGCAAGTCTTGCGGCAAGACTTGCGAAAGTAACGGTAAGGATTTTCACCGGACTTGCTCGCCTCACCCGGCAGAGCGGCGGACGCGCGAGGGCCCGCCGCTTCCCCGGGGAAGCGGCGGGCCCTCGGCCGTCCGGAGGGAGCGTCAGGCGCGGGTCCACCACACCGTGGTGTCCGCCGGGACCTTCGCCTCGCCGGCCGCCTCGGTGATCTCACCGCTGGCCAGCAGCACCCGCCCGTACGCGGGCATCGCCACCGACTCGCCGGTGGTGTTGGCGACGCACACGAACTCCCCGCGGCGGAAGGCGACGACGCCCTCGGGGGCGCGCAGCCACTCGACCGCGTCGCCCGCGCCCAGGTCGGCGGTGGAGCGGCGGACGGCAAGTGCCTCGCGGTACAGCTCCAGGGTGGAGCCGGGCTCGCCGGTCTGCGCCTCGACGCTCAGCTCGCCCCAGCCCGCGGGCTGCGGCAGCCAGCTGCCCCCGTCGCCGAAGCCGTACGAGGAGCCCTCACGCGTCCACGGGATCGGCACCCGGCAGCCGTCGCGGAAGCCGTCCTGGCCCGCGCCGCGGAAGTAGGCCGGGTCCTGGCGCACCTCGTCAGGCAGGTCGACGACGTCCGGGAGGCCCAGTTCCTCGCCCTGGTAGACGTAGGCCGAGCCGGGCAGCGCCAGCATGAGGAGGGTCGCGGCGCGGGCCCTGCGCAGGCCCAGTGCGCGGTCGCCGGCCAGGCGGATCTGGGTGCCGAGGCCCGCCGGGTTGGCGAAGCGGGTGGCGTGCCGGGTGACGTCGTGGTTGGACAGGACCCAGGTGGCGGGGGCGCCGACCGGGCGCATGGCGTCCAGCGTCCGGTCGATGACCGTGCGCAGCTCCTCGGCGTCCCAGTGGGTGCCCAGGTACTGGAAGTTGAAGGCCTGGTGCAGTTCGTCGGGGCGGACGTAGTTCGCCGTGCGCTCGACGGTCGGGGTCCACGCCTCGGCGACGAAGATCCGCTCGCCGGAGTACTCGTCGAGGATGCGCCGCCACTGGCGGTAGATCTCGTGCACGCCGTCCTGGTCGAAGAACGGCATGACATCGTTGCCCAGCAGTTTCAGCTGCTCGTGGGATCCCAGGTCGGGCAGGCCCTCGGCCTTCACCATGCCGTGTGCGACGTCGATGCGGAAGCCGTCCACGCCCATGTCCAGCCAGAACCGCAGGATGGAGCGGAACTCGTCGCCGACCGCCGGGTGCTCCCAGTTGAAGTCGGGCTGCTCGGGGGCGAACAGGTGCAGGTACCACTCCCCCGGCGTGCCGTCGGGCTCGGTGACCCGGGTCCAGGCGGGGCCGCCGAAGATGGACTCCCAGTCGTTGGGCGGCAGTTCGCCGTTCTTCCCCTTGCCGGGGCGGAAGTGGTAGCGGTCCCGGGAGGGGGAGCCGGGGCCCTCGGCGAGGGCGCGCCTGAACCATTCGTACTGGTCGGAGGAGTGGTTCGGGACCAGGTCGACGATGATGCGCAGGCCCAGCGCGTGGGCGTCGCGGATCAGCGCGTCGGCGTCCAGGAGGGTGCCGAACATGGGGTCGACGGCCCGGTAGTCGGCGACGTCGTACCCGGCGTCGGCCTGCGGGGAGGCGTAGAAGGGGCTGAGCCACACGGCGTCCACGCCCAGGTCGCGCAGGTACGGCAGGCGGGTGCGGACACCCTCCAGGTCGCCCATGCCGTCGCCGTTGCTGTCGGCGAAGCTGCGCGGGTACACCTGGTAGATGACCGCGTCCCGCCACCAGTCGTGGCGCCCTGCGACGGTGGCGACGGCGGAGGTGGGGGCCGGTGCGGCGGAGTGCTGCTGGCTCATGTCGTCCTTGGTACGTAACGGAACGGAGTGGAGGCGTCGGTGCGGGAAGAGGCGGCCGGCCGCGGTGCAGCGGGGTCGGATGGGCACCGCGGCCGGACGTTTCCGGGCCGGGCGGCGGTCAGCCCTTCGTGCCGCCCGCGGTGAGGCCGGTCACCAGGTTCTTCTGCACGAGGTAGAAGAACGCGGAGACGGGTATCGCGACCAGCACGGCGGTGGCCGCCATCAGGTTGCGCTGCGCGTCGTGCTCGCTGACGAAGCTCTGCAGTCCGACGGCGAAGGTGTACTTCGTGTCGCTCAGCATGAACGTCGAGGCGAACGCGACCTCGCCGAAGGCCGTGATGAAGCTGTAGAAGCCGGCGACCGCGAGGCCCGGCCGGGCCAGCGGCAGGATCAGCCGGAAGAAGGTGCCGAACGGGGACAGCCCGTCCACCCGCCCGGCCTCGTCGATCTCGAACGGGATGGTGTCGAAGTAGCCCTTGAGCAGCCAGGCGCAGTACGGCACCGCGGTCGAGCAGTAGACGAGGATCAGGCCGAAGTAGTTGTCGATGAGCTGGAGCTTCGACAGGATCTGGTACATCGGCACGATGAGTACCGCGATGGGGAACATCTGGGTGACCAGCAGGACCCACATGAGCTTCCGGTAGCCCGGGAAGCGCATCCGCGAGACCGCGTAGCCGGTGGTCGCGGCGACCAGCACGCCGATGACGGTGGTGCCCAGCGAGACGATCAGCGAACTCTTCAGCCAGTCGAAGAAGTTGGTGTCCTGGAGCACGAACGCGTAGTTGTCGAAGGTCATCTTCGACCAGATGCCTCCGGGGTGCAGGTAGTCGTTCTTGTCCGGGCCGAGGGACAGGTAGACCAGCCAGGCGACCGGGAAGAGGGCGACAAGGCTAGCGAGGACCAGCACGCCGTGCGAGGTGAGGGACGCGGCGAGGCTGCGTTCGCCGCGGCGGCGCACCCTGCGCGGCGGCGCGGTGGGCGCGGTGACCTGCTCGGCGGGGGCCTTGGTGGGCGCGGTGCTTGTACTCATGGCGGCTCCTGCCTCAGTTCGCGAGCTGCTGCTCATTGCGGTTCAGCCAGCGGCGGTAGAAGGAGGTGAAGACGATCAGGATGGCCAGCAGCAGGATGCCGTAGGCCGCGGACTGCGCGAAGTCGCGCGGCTGCTGTCCGAAGCCGAGCTGGTACGCCCAGGTGACGAGGATCTGCGCGTCGGGGGCGGTGTTGCCGAACAGCAGGAAGATCACGGCGAACTGGTTGAAGGTCCAGATGATGCCGAGCAGCACGACGGTGGAGCTGACCGACCGCAGACCGGGCAGGGTGACGTAGCGGAAACGCTGCCAGGCGTTGGCGCCGTCCATCTCCGAGGCCTCGTAGAGGCTGTTGTCGATGGACTGCAGGCCGCCGAGGAGCGAGACCATCATGAACGGCACACCGCACCAGGTGTTGACCATGATCGCGGAGAAGCGCTGCCAGAAGGTGTCCTCCAGCCACGCGGGCGTCGGCAGGTGCAGCCAGTCCAGGGCGGAGTTGATGATGCCCTGGTCGGCGAGCATGAAGCGCCAGCCGAAGACGGTGACGAAGGTGGGCACGGCCCAGGGCAGGACCAGGATCAGCCGGTAGAAGGTGCGGCCGCGCAGCTTCTGGTTGAGCAGCAGGGCGAGCCCGAGGCCGATGAAGAAGTGCAGGCCGACGCAGACCGCCGTCCACACGATGGTCCAGATGAAGTGCGACCAGAAGCGGTCGTACGCCGTCGGGCCCCACAGGATGTCGGCGTAGTTGTCCAGGCCGACGAACTTGTAGGTGGCCTCGATCTCGTTGACGCCGATGGTGCGCGCGCTGTTGAGGCTGTTGGCGTCGGTGAGGGTGAGGTAGAGGCCGTAGCCCAGCGGGTAGAGCACGAGGACGCCGATCACGACGGCCACCGGCGCGATCATGGCGTAGGCGTACCAGTGCTTCTGGTAGCCGTCTTTCAGACGGCGGCCGAGGCCGGGCCGCGGGGTGCGGTCACCGCGGCGCTTGCCGGTCGCGCGGTCGATGGCGACTGTCATGGTTCGACACCTTCGGGAGCATCGGGAAGGTCAGAGGTCAGCGGTCGGGGTGCGGCCGGTGACCGCCGGGCCCCTCCCCCCAGTGGGGCCCGGCGGTCGGGTGTGGCTACTTGCTGAAGTCCGGCACCAGCTTGGCGATCGCGGTCTCGACGTCGCCCAGCCCCTCGTCCAGGGACTTCTTGCCGCCGGCGATCTGGGGCAGCTCGTCGTCCAGCGGCGTCCACAGGGAGCTGTACTCGGGCAGCGCCGGGCGCGGCTGGGCGGCCGGCAGGACCGTCTGGAAGCCGGCGATGCCCGGGTCGGCCTTGACCTTGCCGGTGTAGGCGTCGTCGCGGGTCGGCAGCGTGGAGTTCTTCAGGGCGACGGTCTCCTGGGACTTCGCCGAGGTCATGAACTTCACGAACTTCAGCGCCGCCTCCTGGTGGGCCTTGTCCGAACCGGCGTAGACCGACAGGTTGTGGCCGCCGGTCGGCGCGCCCGCCTTGCCGGTGGAACCGGCCGGGACGGTGGCGATGCCGAGGTTGTTCTTGTCCTTGAAGGCCGAGCCCTTGTAGAAGTTGGTGATCTCCCACGGGCCCTGGATGATCGAGGCGACCTTGCCGCTGACGAACGCCTCCTGGATGTGGGCGTAGGCGTCCGCGGTGGTGTCGGCCTTGTGCAGGCCCTTGCCGTCGAAGAGGCTCAGCCAGGTGCCGTAGCCCTTCTTCGCCGCGGGCGAGCCGACCGTGACCTTCTTGCCCTCGGCGTCGACCGTGTCGGTGCCCTCGCCGTACAGGAACGGCTGCGCGTAGTACCCGGCCGTGGAGGCCCAGTAGCCGTCGGCGCCGGTCTTGTCCTTGATGGTGGCGGCGGCCTTCTTCAGGTCGTCCCAGGTCTTGGGGGCCTCGACGCCGGCCTTCTTGAAGAGTTCCTTGTTGTAGACGAAGGCGAGGGTGTCGGTGACCAGCGGGACGCCGTAGGTCTTGCCCTCGTACTTGGCCTGCTCGATCAGGCTGGGCTGGAACTTGTCCTGCTCGGCGAGGGCCTCGGTGCCGTCCAGCGGCAGGAAGAAGCCCTTCTTGGCGAAGGCGGGCGTCCAGCCGACCTCGGAGCGCAGCACGTCGGGGGCGCCCTTGGAGCCCGCGGCGGTGTCGAACTTGTTCTGCGCCTGGTCGAAGGGCACGTTGACGAAGTTGACCTTGACGCCCTTGTTGGCGGCCTCGAACTCCTTGACCAGGGCCTTGTAGGTCGGCGCCTCGTTGGTCGCGTTGGAGGTGTCCCAGTAAGTGATGGTGACCGGTCCGCCCGACTCGCTGTCGCCGCCGTCGTCTCCGCCGCACGCCGTCGCCGCCAGGGCGAGGGACGCCACCAGCGCGGTGGCCGCTATGCCACGCCGCATGAGTTCTCCTTGAGGGTGAAAGCCCGTGTGGTGCAGGGTGCGGGCCCGTCCGCCGCTCCTGCCACTGTCGGCCGCGTCGTTGCCGCCGCCGAGCGACGTGAACGTAACAGCGTTGTAAGCCCGGCGAAAGGTCTTGCAGCAAAAATGTGCAAGAGATCTCCGAAGTTATCCGGGCGTGACCTCTCGGCGACCGTCATGAGACGCTTGTTTACGGGGCCCGAGCGGTATCGGGCGGGTTGTGCAAGACTCTGCAAGCTCTTGCCGCCACTTTCTCGAGGGAGCGCGATGACGCAGCAGCCCGCGCCGGGCCGTCCAACAGGCCGCCCACGGCGCCCGATCGGTGTGCAAGGAAGCGGCCGGCAGGTACAGTCCACCCCTGTGACCACACGGCTTGCCGACATCGCCGCCCAGGCGGGGGTGAGCGAAGCGACGGTCAGCCGCGTCCTCAACGGGAAGCCGGGCGTCGCCGCCACCACCCGCCAGTCCGTGCTCGCCGCCCTGGACGTGCTGGGCTACGAGCGCCCCGTGCGGCTGCGGCAGCGCAGCGAGGGCCTGGTGGGCCTGATCACCCCGGAGCTGGAGAACCCGATATTCCCGGCGCTGGCCCAGGTCATCGGGCAGGCGCTGACCCGCCAGGGCTACACGCCGGTCCTCGCCACCCAGACGCCGGGCGGCTCCACGGAGGACGAGCTGACCGAGATGCTGGTCGACCGCGGGGTGGCCGGCATCATCTACGTCTCGGGACTGCACGCCGACACCACCGCCGACATGCAGCGCTACGAGCGGCTGCGCGCGCAGGGCGTGCCCTTCGTCCTGGTCGACGGCTTCTCCTCGCAGGTGCAGGCGCCGTTCATCTCCCCCGACGACCGGGCCGCGATGAGCCTCGCGGTCACCCACCTCGTCTCGCTCGGCCACACCCGGATCGGGCTGGCCCTCGGGCCGAAGCGGTTCGTGCCGGTGCAGCGCAAGATCGAGGGGTTCGTGCGCACCGTGCAGGAGCAGTTGGGCCTGAGTGCCGAGACGGTGGAGAAGGAACTGGTCCAGCACTCCCTGTACACCCTGGAGGGCGGCCAGGCGGCGGCCTCCGCGCTCATCGGGCGGGACTGCACGGCGGTGGTCTGCGCCAGCGACATGATGGCGCTGGGCGCGATACGCGCGGCCCGGCAGTCGGGCCTGGACGTGCCCAAGGACGTCTCGGTCGTCGGCTTCGACGACTCGCCGCTGATCGCCTTCACCGACCCGCCGCTGACCACGGTCCGCAAGCCGGTGCCCGCGATGGGGCAGGCGGCGGTACGCACGCTGCTCGAAGAGATCGGCGGGACGCCCGCACCGCACAGCGAGTTCGTGTTCATGCCGGAACTGGTGGTGCGCGGCTCGACGGCGTCGGCACCGGGCGAGCGCATCCGCCCCTGACCCCCACGGGGGTGCCGGCTCAGGGGCGGATGCGGGTCGGATCCGACTGGGGGATGATCGGTGGGAGAGGGCTTTTCTGGCAGACTTCATACCTATGGGTGACGCGACCGTGAGGACACGGGAACGCCTGGAGGACGGCGTTCCGCACCCCGTCACAGAGCCGACGGGGAAGAGCCTGCTGTCCCGGCTCCGCACCCCGCGCCGCCCCCGTCTCTGGTTCGAGATCCTGCTGATCGCGCTCAGCTACTGGACGTACTCCCTCGTCCGCAACGCGGTGCCGGAACAGCGGACGGCGGCACTGCGCAACGCCGACTGGATCTGGCGCGTCGAGCAGCAACTGGGGATCGCCGTCGAGGAGTCCGTCAACCACGCCGTGAACTCGGTGACTTGGCTGGTCGTCGGCATGAACTACTACTACGCCACGCTGCACTTCGTGGTGACCCTGGGTGTCCTGGTGTGGCTCTACCGCAGCCACCCCGGCCGCTACGCGGCGACCCGGCTGGTGCTCTTCGCGACCACGGGTGTCGCCCTGGTCGGCTACTACCTGTACCCGCTCGCCCCGCCCCGGCTGATGACCGGCGGGCACTTCGTCGACACGGTGATGGTCCACCAGACGTGGGGGTCGATGGCGTCCGGCGACCTGAAGAACATGTCCAACCAGTACGCCGCGATGCCGTCGATGCACATCGGGTGGTCGGTGTGGTGCGGGCTGACGATCTTCGCGCTGGCCTCGGTGCCGTGGGTGCGGGTGCTGGGGCTGCTGTATCCGGCGCTCACGCTGGTGGTGATCGTGGCGACGGCGAACCACTTCTGGCTGGACGCGGTGGGGGGCGTGCTGTGCCTGGCGTTCGGGTACGGCGTCGCTGCCGCGTGGTACGGGAGCCTGCCGTACCGGTTGCCTCGCATGGCGCCGGAGGCCGGGCGACGGCGGAGGTGGGTGCGCAGCCCGGCGTAGCGGGGTGCCGCTGCGCCCACCCGTGCCGCCTTGGGGTACCTCCCAGGCCGTTCAGGCACTGGGGGAGGCACGACTGCCCGCAGCTGAGGCGGCGTACGACTGCCCGCAGCGGCGGCGGCTATGCGTAGAACAGCTCCTCCACCACCGTCCGGGCCCGGCGGGCCGTGCGGCGGTACTCGTCGAGCATGTCGCCCGCGTGACCCGGCCCGTGGCCCAGGTAGCGCCCCACCGCCGCCAGCTCGCGCGGGTCGGTCGGGAAGGTGTCGCCGGCCCGCCCGCGGACCAGCATCACCGCGTTGCGGACCCGGGTCGCCAGCACCCAGGCCTCGTCGAGCGTGGCGGTGTGCTCCTCCGAGACCAGCCCCGCGTCACGGGCCGCGGCCAGCGCCGCCCGCGTCCTGGTGGTCCGCAGCCCGGCGATCTCGTGCCCGTGCCGCAGCTGGAACAGCTGCACGGTCCACTCCACGTCGGACAGACCGCCCGGCCCCAGTTTGGCGTGCAGCTTGGGGTCGGCCCCGCGCGGCAGCCGCTCGGACTCCATGCGGGCCTTCAGCCGCCGGATCTCCCGTACGGCGTCCTCCTCCAGCCCGCCCTCCGGGTACCGCAAGGGGTCGATCAACTCGATGAAGCGCCGTCCGAGGTCCTCGTCCCCGGCGACGAACTCGGCCCGCAGCAGCGCGTGCGACTCCCACCCCAGCGACCAGCGCCGGTAGTAGGCCTCGTACGACTTCAGGGTCCGCACCAGCGGCCCCGACCTGCCCTCGGGGCGCAGGTCGGCGTCGATCAGCAGCGGCGGGTCGGCGCTCGGCACCTGGAGCAGGCGCCGCATCTCGGAGACGACCTTGTTGGCGGCGTCGCCCGCCTCCCGCTCGTCCACCCCGTCCCGGGGCTCGTGCACGAACAGCACGTCCGCGTCCGAGCCGTAGCCCAGCTCGTGTCCGCCGAAGCGGCCCATGGCGATGATCGCGAACCGGGTCGGCAGGACGTCGCCCCACTTCTCCCGCACCACCGCCCGCAGCGTCCCCGCCAGGGTCGCCGCCGTCAGGTCGGACACGGCGCCGCCGACCAGGTCCACCAGCGCGCCCTGGTCGGCCGCGACGGGCCGGGCCTCGGTGCCGTAGGAGCCGACGATGTCCGCGGCGGCCGTGCGGAACAGCTCCCGGCGCCGTACGCCGCGCACCGCGGTGACGGCCTGTACGGCGTCGTCGGCGCGCCGGACCGCGGCGAGGGTCTCCTGCTCCAGCTGGGCCCGGCCGCGCGGCCGCAGTCCCCCGGCGACGCCGTCCCCGAGCAGCGCCACGGCCTCCGGGGCACGCATCAGCAGGTCGGGGGCGAGCCGCCCGGCGGAGAGCACGCGGGCCAGGTTCTCGGCGGCCGCGCCCTCGTCCCGCAGCAGCCTGAGGTACCAGGGGGTGGTGCCGAGCGCGTCGGAGACCTTGCGGAAGTTCAGCAGTCCGGTGTCCGGGTCCGCGGAGTCGGCGAACCAGCCGAGCAGCACGGGCAACAGGGTGCGCTGGATGGCGGCCTTGCGGGTGACACCGGAGGCCAGCGCCTCCAGGTGCCTGAGCGCGGCGGCCGGGTCGGCGTAACCGAGGGCGACCAGGCGCTCCCGGGCCGCCTCGGGGCTGAGCCGGGCCTCGCCGGGCGCGAGCTGGGCGACGGCGTCGAGCAGCGGCCGGTAGAACAGCTTCTCGTGCAGCCGGCGGACGACGGCGGCGTGCCGCTTCCACACACGCAGCAGTCCGGCCACCGGGTCGGTGCGCATGCCCAGGGAGCGCCCCATGCGGCGCAGGTCGGCCTCCTCCTCGGGCACGAGGTGGGTGCGGCGCAGCCGGTGCAGCTGGATGCGGTGCTCCATGGAGCGCAGGAAGCGGTACGCCTCGTCGAGCTGGGCGGCGTCCGTACGGCCGACGTAGCCGCCCGCGGCGAGCGCCTCCAGCGCGTCCAGCGTCGTGCCGCTGTGCAGGGAGGTGTCCGCCCGCCCGTGCACCAGCTGGAGCAGCTGCACGGCGAACTCGACGTCCCTCAGGCCGCCCGGCCCGAGCTTGAGCTGCCGGTCGACCTCGGCGACGGGGATGTTCTCCACCACCCGGCGGCGCATCTTCTGCACGTCCGGGACGAAGTTCTCGCGGTCGGCGGCCTGCCACACCAGCGGCTGGAGGGCGGCCACGTACTCGGCGCCGAGGCCGGGGTCGCCGGCCACCGGGCGGGCCTTGAGCAGCGCCTGGAACTCCCAGGTCTTGGCCCAGCGCTGGTAGTAGGCGACGTGGCTGCTGAGGGTGCGCACCAGCGGGCCGTTGCGGCCTTCGGGGCGGAGGTTGGCGTCGACGGGCCAGATCGAGCCCTCGACGGTGGTCTCGGAGCAGATCCGCATCATGTGCGAGGCCAGCGAGGTCGCGGCCCGCAGCGCCTTGGTCTCGTCCACGTCGGGGCCGGCGCCCTCCGCGGGCTCGCCCACGAAGATCACGTCGACGTCGGAGACGTAGTTCAGCTCGTGCCCGCCGCACTTGCCCATCGCGATCACCGCCAGCCGGCACCGCGCGGCGTCCTCGGGGGCGGCGGCCTCGGCGAGGGCCAGGGCGGCGCGCAGGGTGGCGGTGGCGAGGTCGGCCAGCTCGGCGGCGGTCTCGGCGACGTCGATGGTGCCGCACACGTCGCGGGCGGCGATGGACAGCAGGCAGCGCCGGTAGGCGACGCGCAGGGACACCGGGTCGGTGGCCTCGGCGAGTCCCCGCTCGAACTCCTCCACCCCGCGGTGCAGGTCGCGCGGCTCGTACGTGACCAGGGTCCGCCAGTCCCCCGCGTGCCGGGCGAGGTGGTCGGCGAGCGCCTCGGAGGCGCCGAGCACCCCGAGGAGGCGGTCCCGCAGCGGCTTGGCCGCTATCAGGGTGTCCAGCAGCTCCTGGCGGGCGGTGGGGTCGGGCTGCGCCTCGAGCAGCCGCACCAGTCCGTGCAGGGCGAGGTCCGGGTCGGCGGTGGCGCCCAGCGCCTCCAGGAGCACGGGGTCGGCGCGCAGCTCGGCCAGCTCCGCCCCCTCCAGCAGCCGCTCGGCGGCCGAGGGATCGGTGAAGCCGTGCCGCAGCAGCCGCGTGAAGGTACTGCTCCTGCGCCCCGGCGCCGTCATCTCGCCCTCCAGTCGGACTGCGGGGCACGTGGGCCCGGTCGGATCAAGGTCGTACGGGCTGAGCGTAGCCGGGGAACGGCGTGCGGGCGCCGGGACGTACCGCTCCCGCTTTCCGGTGGACCGCTCCAGACTCGTACGATATCTTGTACAAGCCGAGGAAGGGAGGCACTGGTATGTCCATCACCGCCAGCGAAGCCCGTCAGAATCTGTTCCCGCTGATAGAGCAGGTCAACGAGGACCACGCCCCGGTGCACATCACCTCCCGCAAGGGGAATGCCGTGCTCATGTCCGAGGAGGACTTCACGGCGTGGACGGAGACGGTGCACCTCCTGCGCTCGCCGAGGAACGCCCGGCGTCTGCTCGACTCCATCGCCGAGGCCGAGGCGGGCGACGCACGGCAGCGTGAGCTGATCGACCCGGACGCGGAGCGGGCGTGAGGATCACTTTCACGTCCCACGGCTGGGAGGACTACGTCCACTGGGCCGAGAGCGACCGGAAGGTGACCAAGCGGATCAACAGACTGATCGCCGACATCGCCCGTGACCCGTTCAAGGGCATCGGCAAGCCGGAGCCCCTCAAGGGCGACCTGTCCGGCTACTGGTCACGGCGCATCGACGACACGCACCGTCTTGTGTACAAGCCGACCGATGACCTGCTGGTCATCGTCCAGGCGCGCTACCACTACTGACACTCGCGCACCACTGACGCCCGCGGCCGACGCGGGCCGAAGGAGTCATGCCATGGACTTCACGCTCGAAGTCGTCCCGCTCCCCGTCACCGACATCGACCGCGCCCGGGACTTCTACCGCGACAAGGTCGGCTTCCACGTCGACATCGACCAGGAGGTCATGCCGGGCATGCGGATCGTCCAGCTGACGCCCCCGGGCTCCGGCTGTTCCCTCGCCCTCGGCGACGCCATCTGGGACATGGCGCAGGGGCAGACCCGGCCGGAACCGGGCTCGTACCAGGGCCTCCAGCTCTGCGTCGCCGACATCAAGGCGGCCCACGCCGAGCTGACCGCGCGGGGCCTGGAGGTCTCCGAGCCGGTGCAGTACGCCCCGGACGACGGCGCCACCTTCATGTACTTCAAGGACCCGGACGGCAACGGCTGGGCGATCCAGGAGTACCGGCGCCGGGTGGCGGAGCCGCTGCACAAGGTGCTGGCCGACCTCAAGCGCGGAGGCTAGCCGGTACGGGGGCCGCCCCGTACGGGGTTCCGCCGCCTCAGCCTCTCTCCCGCCAGCGGTTGGTGACCGGCAGGCGGCGGTCCTTGCCGAAGCCCTTGGACGAGATCTTGGTGCCCGGCGGGTACTGCCGCCGCTTGTACTCGGCGGTGTCCACCATGCGCAGGGTCCGCGTCACCAGCTCCCGGTCGTACCCGGCGGCGACGATCTCGTCCGCGCCGCGGTCCCCGTCGACGTACAGGGCGAGGATCGCGTCCAGCACCGGGTAGTCCGGCAGCGAGTCCGTGTCGACCTGGTCCGGGCGCAGCTCCGCGCTCGGCGGCTTGGTGATCGAGTTCTCGGGGATCGGCGGGGTCCGGCCCAGGGCGGCGGCCGCGCGGTTGCGCCACTCGGCGAGGCGGAAGACCGAGGTCTTGTACACGTCCTTGATGGGCCCGTACCCGCCCACCGAGTCGCCGTACAGCGTCGAGTAGCCGACCGCCAGCTCCGACTTGTTGCCGGGGGCCAGGACCAGGTGGCCCTCCTGGTTGGAGAGCGCCATCAGCAGCGTGCCGCGCAGCCGGGACTGGAGGTTCTCCTCGGCCAGGCCGGTCAGCTCCAGCGCGCCCGTGTACGCGTCGAACATCGGCTCGATGGACACGGTGCGGTAGTCGAGGCCGGTGCGCCGGGCCAGCTCGGCCGCGTCGTCCCTGGAGTGCTGGGAGGAGTACTTGGACGGCATCGAGACGCCGTACACGTGCTGGGCGCCGAGCGCGTCGCAGGCGATCGACGCGACCAGCGCGGAGTCGATGCCGCCGGACAGTCCGATCAGCACCGAGCGGAAGCCGTTCTTCGTGACGTACGCGCGCAGGCCGACGACGAGCGCCGAGTAGACCTCCTCGTCGTCGTCCAGCGGCTCGGCGTGGCCGCCGGACAGCCACGGCCCGGCGGCGGGCTCGGGCGCCGGCCGCTCGGAGAGCACCACCCGGTCGATGCGCAGCCCGTCGTCCACGACGCCCGTGGGCGGCTCCGGCTCGGCGGCGGGCAGGTCGAGGTCCAGCACCACGCAGCCCTCGGTGAACTGCGGCGCCCGGGCCAGGACCGTCCCGTCCCGGTCGACGACGATCGAGTCGCCGTCGAAGACCAGCTCGTCCTGCCCGCCGGTCATGGCGAGGTAGGCGGTGGTGCACCCGGCCTCCCGGGCACGCCTGCTCACCAGCTCCAGCCGGGTGTCGTCCTTGTCCCGCTCGTACGGGGAGGCGTTGACGGAGAGCAGCAGCCCGGCGCGTGCCGAGCGGGCCGCCGGCACCCGGCCGCCGTCCTGCCACAGGTCCTCGCAGATGGCCAGCGCCACGTCCACGCCACGCACCCGCACCACGGGCAGGGTGTCACCGGGCACGAAGTAGCGGAACTCGTCGAAGACGCCGTAGTTCGGCAGGTGGTGCTTGGCGAAGCTCAGCGCCACCTCGCCGCCGTGCAGCACGGCCGCCGCGTTCTGCGGGGCGCCGGCCGGCTGGCCGTACCTCGGCTGCGCGGTCGCCGAGCGGTCGAGGTAGCCGACGACCACGGGGACCCCGCCGAGGCCCTCGTCCGCCAGCCGGCCCGCGAGGGAGCGCAGGGCGGCGCGGGAGGCCTCGACGAAGGACGACCTGAGGGCCAGGTCCTCGACCGGATACCCGGTCAGCGTCATCTCCGGGAACGCCACCAGGTGTGCTCCCTGGTCGGCCGAGTGCCGGGTCCAGCGCAGGACCGACTCGGCGTTGGCGTCGATGTCGCCGACGGTGGAGTCGATCTGGTTCAGGGCGAGTCGTAGTCGAGGCACGCGTCCACTGTAATCGTCAGAACGACGCGATGGGGCGCCGGACGTGTTACCGCCTCATGTCCGGGACCTCACGCAGGTCGCTTCATGTGCGCGGTCTCACGTCCGCGGCTTCGCGCCCCGCTCGGCCAGCAGGTCGGCCATCAGCCGGATCTCCGACTCCTGCGACTCCACCATTCCCTGGGCCAGCCGCTTCTCCACGCCGACCGTGCACCTCTCGACGCACCCCTCGGCCATGTGGACGCCGCCCTTGTGGTGCTCGGTCATCAGCTGGAGGTAGTAGACCTCGGCCTGCTTCCCGTCCAGCGTCCCGAGCTTCTTCATCTCGGCGTCGGTGGCCATCCCGGGCATCAGCGACCCCTCACCGGCGGAGGGTGCGTCGCCCATGTCCATCCAGGTCATCGGCGGCTCCGAGGACACCTTGGGCAGCGCCCACAGGTCCAGCCAGCCGATCATCATGCCGCGCTGGTTGGCCTGGGTCTGCGCGATGTCGTACGCGAGGCGCCGCACCTCCTCGTCGTCGGTGCGGTCGCGCACGATGTACGACATCTCCACGGCCTGCTGGTGGTGGACCGACATGTCCCGCGCGAACCCGGCGTCCGCGGAGTCGGCGGCCGGGACCGTGCCGCCGCCGTCGTCCCCGGCGACCGCGTAGGTGATCCCGCCGGCCGCGACGAGCACGGCGGCCGCGGCCCCCGCGATCCAGCCGGCCCGCTTCGTGGTCACTGGGACAGCCCGTTGGTGCACGCGGCCCCCGGCTCGGGGGTCTGCCGGCCCTGGACGAACTTCTCGAAGAACTTGTCCACGTTCGGGTCGTCGGCACCGGTCACCGTGCGCTGGTGCCCCCAGGCGGACAGCACGATCGGGTCCTTCTGCTTGTCGTCGGGGCTCATCAGCGAGTACGGCGTCTTCTTGACCTTGGCGGCCAGCTTCTGGACGTCGGCCTCGGGGGCCTTGTCGGTGTACGTCACCCAGACGGCACCGTGCTCCAGGGAGTGCACGGCGTTCTCGTTGTTCAGCGGCTTGGTGTAGACGTCGCCGTTGCAGTTCATCCAGACCTGGTTGTGGTCGCCGCCGACCGGGGGCTCGACGGGGTAGGTGACCTTCTTGGTGACGTGGTTGCGCCCCAGGTCGCCCTTCCAGGTCCGCACGCCGTCCGCGCCGGTCTCGAACTTTCCGGAGGTCTTGGCGTCGGAGGCCGTGTCGCCGGAGGAGTCGTCGGACTGCGACCGGACGAGGAGGACGCCGCCGACGACGAGACCGGCGACGACCACGGTGCTGAGCGTGATCGTGAGGATCCGGTTCCTGCGGTCGCGGGCCTCCTCGGCACGCCGCATCTCGGCTATGCGGGCCTGTCGCGCCGCGTTGCTGCTCTTCTTGGCGGAACCCATGGGGTGTTGCCCTTCTGGGAAGACTTCTGGAGACGGACGAGCGTGAGGTCCGCTGATCGTAATGGCGCGGAGCCCGACCTTCGTAGGGCGGGCACAGGATCTGTCCCGGCCGGAGCCCCGGAATGGCCCGATCGAACAGGTGGCCTCTACGCTGCGGTCACGGGGTGGGCCGGCCGACGGAGGTCCGCAACGCACACGTAACGGCGCTGTGGTGTGATGCTCAGGTGCCCGACCGCCTCCCGCCGTACCGGAGACAGGCGGCCTGACCAGCAAGGATGGGGAAGCGGAAGATGGACAAGCAGCAGGAGTTCGTGATCCGGACGCTGGAGGAGCGCGACATCCGGTTCGTACGCCTGTGGTTCACGGACGTTCTGGGCTTCCTCAAGTCCGTCGCCGTGGCCCCGGCCGAGCTGGAGCAGGCCTTCGACGAGGGCATCGGTTTCGACGGCTCCGCGATCGAGGGCTTCGCCCGGGTCTACGAGTCCGACATGATCGCCAAGCCGGACCCGTCGACGTTCCAGGTCCTGCCGTGGCGCGCGGAGGCCCCCGGCACGGCCCGCATGTTCTGCGACATCCTCATGCCGGACGGCTCGCCGTCCTTCGCGGACCCGCGGTACGTCCTCAAGCGCGCCCTGGCCCGCACCTCCGACCTGGGCTTCACCTTCTACACCCACCCGGAGATCGAGTTCTTCCTGCTGAAGGACAAGCCGGTCGACGGCTCGGTGCCCACCCCCGCCGACAACTCCGGGTACTTCGACCACACCCCGCAGAACATCGGCATGGACTTCCGCCGCCAGGCGATCACCATGCTGGAGTCGATGGGCATCTCGGTGGAGTTCTCCCACCACGAGGGCGCCCCCGGCCAGCAGGAGATCGACCTGCGCTACGCGGACGCGCTCTCCACGGCCGACAACATCATGACCTTCCGCCTGGTCATGAAGCAGGTCGCGCTGGAGCAGGGCCTCCAGGCCACCTTCATGCCGAAGCCGTTCTCGGAGTACCCCGGCTCGGGCATGCACACCCACCTCTCCCTCTTCGAGGGCGACCGCAACGCGTTCTACGAGTCCGGCGCGGAGTACCAGCTCTCCAAGGTCGGCCGCTCCTTCATCGCGGGCCTGCTCCGCCACGCCGCGGAGATCTCCGCGGTCACCAACCAGTGGGTGAACTCCTACAAGCGCATCTGGGGCGGCACCGAGCGCACGGCGGGCGCCGGCGGCGAGGCCCCGTCCTACATCTGCTGGGGCCACAACAACCGCTCGGCCCTGGTCCGCGTCCCGATGTACAAGCCCGGCAAGACCGGCTCGGCCCGCGTCGAGGTCCGCTCCATCGACTCCGGTGCCAACCCGTACCTGACCTACGCCGTCCTCCTCGCCGCCGGCCTCAAGGGCATCGAGGAGGGCTACGAGCTGCCGCCGGGCGCCGAGGACGACGTCTGGGCCCTCTCGGACGCGGAGCGTCGCGCCCTGGGCATCGAGCCCCTCCCGCAGAACCTGGGCGAGGCCCTCGCCCTGATGGAACGCAGCGACCTGGTCGCCGAGACCCTGGGCGAACACGTCTTCGACTTCTTCCTCCGCAACAAGCGGCAGGAGTGGGAGGAGTACCGGTCGCAGGTGACGGCGTTCGAGCTGCGGAAGTCGCTGCCGGTGCTGTAGCCGGGCCGGGGGGCGGCAGGCTGGCCGCCCCCCGGTTCAGTCGTGGGGGACTTCCTCGATCACCGTCTCCGCGAACCGCCACGAGCCCCGGTTCCCCAGCGCCTCTGCGCGCAGCCCCATCTCCCAGGCGATCCGCGCCGCCCGTTGCTGCGGGACGTCGGGGTACTCCTCGGGCTGGACCTTGATGTAGCCGCGCCGGTCGGCCGTTTGGGTGCGCAGCACTTCGCGCAGCTTCCGCTCCTGCTCGTCCGGCGTACTGGAGTCGCCAGTGATGTGCCGGTACACCTTGCCCGTGCCGGCCGGGCGCTTCCGTTCCTCCCGTCGGCTCGCGGCGTCCGATCCGCGCCATGTCATCCACCCGACCGCACCGAGCGCGGCAAGGCCCGCCGCCCCCGCGCCGAGCAGCTCACCGGTGGCGTCCGCCTGCCCCGGCGTCCGGGGGCGGAGTACCCCTTCCGGGTCCGCGACCACGGTCAGCACCTGGCCGACGTCGTAGAGGTCGGTCGTCGTCTCCAGCTCCGGCCCGGGCACGCGGGAGCCGTCCTCGCGCCGCAGCTCGTAGTGGGAGTGGCGGGCCTTGCGCCCCTGGGCCGGGTCGAGCCGCTCCTTCACCACCGTGGCCGTGACCTCCTCGCCACGTTGGCGCAGCGTGAGGTCGTCGCGCCCCAGGTCGAAGACGTACACCGACACCACGGAGGTCAGCACGACGAACAGCGCCGCGTATGTGCTCGACTCCCGAGCACCGAGTCTCCGGATCAGTGCGACGAGCAGCAGTCCGTGCACAATCCACAGGACGATCTCGACGAAGGGCCCGGTCCCGTCGGCAAGGAGGAACATCGCCGCGACAACGGCGATCGTGTAGCAACCGATACCGACCGCGAGCAGGGCAGGATACTTCGCACGCCTCACGCGGGCCTCATCCTTCGCCTGCCCGATGCTGATCACGCTCGTTGCTCCGTTCCTCCGGCGTCCTGGACTGCGGCCTTCACGGCACTCTCCACCCTCGGTTCCTCATCCGAGATCGACTTCATGATGCCGCTGAGCACTTCGAGGTATTCGTTCCAGTGCTCACGGTCTTCGGTCATGAAGACGAAGAGGACCGACCCGGGCCCGGCCTTCAGCGGAACGCTGAGTTGCACCTGCCGCATGGTGGCGGGTACGGATTCCTCCTGCCCGAAAAGTGCACCCGGGATCTCCAGCTCCAGGTCCCGGATACATAAGGCGGCCATGCCGTACGGGAGCATCACCATTCCCACCTCGGCGTCCGGATGCTGCTCACGCCATTGAACAGCCGTGCGCTTCGCCGAGCCGCGTCGGTCCTGGAAGTCGGGGCCCGTCTCCGGCCGCTCGACCATCACGCAGAGGGTGCCCTGCGAAAGCTGGTCGTCAGACATGCGCAACAGACAACTGGATACGTGAGCGGCACCCGCCTCGAGGGGTTCACGTGACACCATGCCGGGGCCAGTCGGTGCACCGTCCCGGCTTCCCGGCAGAGCGGGAGCGCTCAACGAGCGGTCCCTGAGGGGAGCTTCCACAGGCGTACGCCGTGGTGTGCCCCGGGGTCGTTCGAGGGGCCGTACTCGTCCGGGGCGTCGGAGTCCTCGTCCGGTTCGTCGACGCCGCCGAGGGTGGTGCCGGCGAGGAAGCGTCCGTCCGGGCTGAATGCCAGTTCCCGGATCTTGTCGTCGCCGTAGCCGCTGTCGTCGTCGGAGAGGATGGCGCTCGGCCTGCGGTCTGCCAGGTTCCACAGCAGTACCCCGCCGTCGGCGGTGACTGCGAGGCTCCGGCCGTCGGGGCTGAAGGCCAGGTCCCGGGCCTGGACGCGGTCGTTGGCCAGGGTGGCCTTGAGGCGGCCGGTGGCCACGTCCCACAGCCGGACGTCGCTGTACGGTCCGCCGGTGGCGAGGGTCTTGCCGTCGGGGCTGAACGCGACGGCGTAGGTGACGTCGTCGAGGGCGAGGTTGCGGCGGGGGTCGCCCTGGCCGTAGGGCTCCGGATCGAGCCGGGTCAGGTCCCACAGCTTGGCCGGCTCGTTGTTCGGGTAACTGCGCTTGTCGGAGGGGTCGCCGACGGTGGCGAGGGCCTTGCCGTCGGGGCTGAACGCCACGTCCGTCGTGCGCACCTCCTGTGTGAAGTGGGCGCGCGCGTCCTCGCTGCGGCTGTCGACGTCCCACAGCTCGGACCCGATGATGTCGCCGAGGGCGATCCGCTTGCCGTCGGGGCTGAGGGCGATGGCGTAGGTGTGTTCCTCGATGCGGCGGATCTCCCGTCGCCCTGCCACGTCCCAGACGCCGACCAGGCTGTTGTAGGTCCTCGCGGCCAGCGTCTTCCCGTCGGCGCTGAACGTCACGTTGAGGACGCTCATCGGCTGCCCCGACCGGTCCTTCTCGACGAGCGTGGCGCGCACCTTGCGCGTGGTGACGTCCCAGAGCCTGATCCTGCCGTCCTCTCCCCCGGTGGCGAGCGTCCTGCCGTCCCGGCCGAACGCGATGCCGGTGCTCCCCTTGGCGAAGATGTCGGTCGCCGCGACCACGGGATACGGCTGCTTGCTCTTCGGGGGCTTCTTCGACGACGGCAGCAGCACCGCCACCAGTACGCCGACCAGGGCGATGACACCGACGACGCCGAGCAGGGCGACGTACGGCGGGGTGGACGGTGGCGCGGGGTCGGCGTCCGGTGCCGGGGTGCGCGCCGGGGCGGTGGCGGTGGGCGCGTCCGGGCCGGTCGCCGGGGGCGCGGACACGACGGTGGGCGTGCGGCCGTCGTCGAAGTCCCCGTTCGCCGCCCGGCCGCAGAGCCGGACGACCTCGGCGGGCGTCGGCCGCAACGCCGGGTCCTTCTCCAGGCAGCGGGTCACCACGCCGCGCACGGGCGCCGGGCAGCCGTCGAGGTCGGGCGCCGCCTCCAGGATCCGGTACGCCACGCCGTGGTCGCTGCCGCCGCCGAACGCGAGCCGTCCGGTGGCGGCGAAGTGGGCGACGAGGCCGAGCGCGAACACGTCACCGGCCTCGGTGACGTGCTGGCCCCGGATGTACTCGGGTGCCATGTAGGCGGGCGTCCCGGCGCGCCTGCCCGTGGCGGTCACGGCGGTGACGTCCGCGGCGCGGGCGATGCCGAAGTCGATGACCTTGGGTCCGTCCGCGGTGAGGACGATGTTGGCCGGCTTCAGGTCCCGGTGGATCACTCCCGCGGCGTGGACGGTCTCCAGCGCCTCGGCGACCCTGGCCGTCAGCGTGAGCACCTCGTCGGCGGGCAGCGGCCCCCGTTCGCCGACGGCGTGCTGGAGGGAGGGTCCGGGAGCGTAGGCCGTGGCGAGCCATGGCTCCTCCGCCTCCAGGTCCGCCGCGACGACGGGCACGGTGTAGAGCCCCTGGACGCGCCGGGCCGCCGCCACCTCAAGCGCGAAGCGCTTGCGGAACTCCGGGTCGGCGGCGTACGCACGGTGGATGACCTTGACGGCCACGGCGCTCCCGGCGGGCGTACGTCCCAGGTAGACGCGGCCCATCCCGCCCTCGCCCAGCAGCCTCTCCAGCCGGTAGGGACCGATCGCCGCCGGTATGCCACCGGCGGCCGGGTCAGGCCTACGGTCCGTCATCCCGCGAGCGCTTCGGTGGATGCGGTGCAGCGGATCATGACTCTCCAAGCCTCTGCTCGACTACGGCCCCCGACTCCGAAACGCGCGAGCCTGGGCCCGGATCATGCCATAGCACGACTCGCGGGCACCGGCGCGTTCTCGGAAGGCGACGGCGGCCGGTGGCGTGTCACACCCCGGCCGGCCGGGGCCCGTTCCTGGATCGGTCCCGGAAAACCCGTGAATCTCCACAGCGTTCATCGCTCGGTCGCACGGTCGGGCCCCGGCGGCGGCCCGCTGGGCAGGCGGCCCGCGCCGCGGCGCCGACGAGCCCGCTGCCCTCGGTGGGTGGCGTGAAGATCCGGCCGCTTTCCCTGACCGCATTCACACACTGGTGAATCCGGCGACGCCGGGCGGCGGCACTCAACCGCTCGTCGATGGTGGGCCGTTCAGCCCCGTGCTTTGATCGGTGCACGGCACGCCGACGGCCCGCGCCGGATGTCCCCAACCCCGGGCGCCGGGCGTGCGTACCGCACCGCTCCCCTTCCCCACGAAAGGAACAGACCTGCCATGAACACTGTCCCCCAGGTCGAGACGGCCGAGATCTCCGACGCGGACCTGGACCGGGTGTCCGGCGGCATCGGCCTCACCGCGAGCACCGCCCTGGTCGCGGGCGACGGCGCCCTCGGTGCCGGCCTCTACGCGGAGTCCGGCCCGCTCACCCTCGCCGGCGGCCTCGGCGCCTCGGCACCCTTCGGCGGCGCGGCGGCCCAGGGCCAGGTCCACACGACCATGGTCTGAGCCGTTCAGGGCGTCACGACCGCCGCCCTCACGAACCCCGCCCACGCCGTCCGCGTGACGGCGAGGCGGGGGCCGTGGGGGCGCTTGGAGTCGCGGATGTGGATGGTGGCGGGGGTTATCGCCACTTCGACGCAGTCGTTGCCGTCCCCGCTGCTGCTGTAGCTGCTCTTGAACCAGACGGGAACGGGGGCTTCCGAGGTTGAGGTGACGCGGATCATGACTCTCCAAGCATCTGCTCGATGACGGCCCGCGACTCTCGGGGCGTGAGAGCCTGGGCCCGGATCATGCCATAGCGCAGCTCAAGGATCCGGAGCTGTTTGGGGTCGGACACGGGCCGACCGCTGAACGCTCCTTCGGAGCGGCCCACCGCCGTACCGTCGGGAAATTTCAGGACCTCGATCAGACCGCCCGTGCCGAAGTGCTCCTCGCGTGCGGTCGGCATCACCTGGATCGATACGCTCCGCAACTCACCCAGCTCAAGCAGTCGTTCGAGCTGACCACGCCACACCATTCTGCCCCCTACGGGCCGGCGCAGCGTCGCCTCCTCCTGGACGAAACTGAAGGTCGGCGCCGGGGACCGCTCGAACACCGACCGGCGTGCCAGTCGTGCCGCCACCATCCGCTCGGTCTCTTCCTCCGTGTACGCGGGCAACCAGGCGTCGAAGAGCGATCGCATGTGGTCCTCGGTCTGCAAAAGCCCATGGATGTTGTGGTTGGCGTACAAGGAGATCTCAACCGCCGTGGCCTCCAGCTTGGCCAGCTCCCGCACATGCTTGGGGTACCGGACCCTCTTCACGTCCTCCCAGGCAGCGGCGAGGAGGCCGCCCGCGTCGAGAACCTGGTCCGCCCTCTCCAGGTACTCCCGCCGGGGGATCCGCTTGCCGCCCTCGACCTTGTAGACCAGGTCCTCCCCGTAGCCGACCGCCACCCCGAAGTCGCCCGCCCGCATGCCCACCGCCTCGCGGCGCAGCCTCAGTTGCCTCCCCACGGTGGTGAGGACGGCCACACCCCACTCGTCGTCCGGGTCGACCTCCCAACCCGGCTCGTCCGCCTCGCCGTTCCCCGACATCCGCACCCCTCCGTCGTACGCGTCCCGTCGCGACGTACGTCAAGGTAGACGAGCGCGTTACGCCGGGTGACGGAATGCGGTCACCGCGTCACCCGGACGTGCCGCACAGGCCCCGCTCCACCGCTTCCATCACCCTGCGTTCCGCCTCCTCCGCCTCGGGCGGACGCAGGCCCCGCAGGGGGCCGTCGGTGAGGAGTACGGCCATGCCGTGGACGGTGGACCAGACGAAGTACTCGGCGTCCGGGCGGTGTCCGGGAGACAGGGCACCCGTGGTGGCGAGGTCGTCCAGGGCCTCGGACAGGAGGCGGTAGGCGGTCCGGCCCCCGGTCCCGGCCGCTTCCCCGGTGTCGGTGTCGGCCATGCCCGTGGTCGCGAACGCGGCGCGGAACAGGCCCGGTTCGGACTGCGCGAAGGCGAGGTAGCCGCGGGCCAGGGCACGCAGGCGCGCGCGTGCGCAGGAGGCTGCTCCCGCCGGTTCGCGCTCCATCGTGCGGGCCAGCTCCGCCAGGCCCACCTGGGAGACCGCGGCCAGCAGGGCCCGCCGGTCGGCGAAGTGGCGGTAGGCCGCGTTCGGGGCCACCCCCACCCGGCGGGTCGCCTCACGCAGGACCACCGCGTCCGGGCCGCCCTCCCGGGCCAGTTCGACGCCCGCCGCGATGAGCGCGTTGGGCAGGTCGCCGTGCCGGTAGGTGTCCCGTGGGGCCATCGGTACTCCTCTGTCCGCGGTTCTCCCGCCCTCTCGATGTGGACGGCGTTCACATCGGCGGCTAGTCTACGACGCGTCGGAAATGTGGACGGCGTCCACATGTGGGTGGTCGAGGGGGAGCGGGCGACATGCGCGACGAAGACGCGGTGCGGCTGGAGGCGTTGACCAAGCGGTACGGGTCCGGACGGGCCGAGGCGACCGTGCTCGGGCCGGTCGATCTGGGCTTCTCACGGGGGTGTTTCACCGCCGTGATGGGGCCCTCGGGGTCCGGCAAGTCGACGCTTCTGCAGTGCGCGGCTGGGCTGGACGGGCCCAGTTCCGGACGCGTCGTCCTGGACGGCACCGACCTGACCTCGCTGAACGAGACGGAGCGGACCCGGTTCCGCAGGACCGCCACCGGGTTCGTCTTCCAGGCGTACAACCTGCTGCCCTCCCTCACCGCCGAGCAGAACGTCGCACTGCCCCTGCGGCTCGCCGGCCGGCGCCCGGCACGCGGGGAGGTGCGGCGCGCGCTGGAGCAGGTGGGGCTCGGCGACCGGGCGGGGAGCCGTCCGCATCACCTCTCCGGGGGCCAGCAGCAGCGGGTGGCCGTCGCCCGCGCGCTGGTGACCCGCCCGGCCGTCCTCTTCGCCGACGAGCCGACCGGGGCGCTCGACCTCACGACGGGGCGCGAACTGCTCCGTGTCCTGCGGGACCTGGTGCACTCCCCCGGTGACCGGGAGGCAGGGACCGTCGTCATGGTCACCCATGATCCGCAGGTCGCGGCCTTCGCCGACCGCGTGGTCTTCCTCGCCGACGGGCTCCTCGCGGGAGAGCTGCGCTCGCCCACTCCGCAGGCGGTCGCCGAGCGGATGACCGCGCTGGGCCGACCCGCGGCGGAGGAAGCGGCGGGTGCCCCGTGCTGAGGGTCGCGCTTGGCACGCTCCGGCTCCGCTGGGTGTCGTTCCTCGGGACGGTCGTCGCGCTCGTCCTCGCGGTGGCGCAACTGACCGCTCTGGGTGTCGTACTGATGTCAGCGGCACAGCCACCGCAGCGGCCCCCGCACCGGTTCGTCCACGCTCCCGCCGTCGTCCTGCCCGCCGATCCCCGCTGGGACTCCGCACAGCACGATCTCGGCGTGCGGTCCCCCGCCGCGGCCCGTGGACTGTCCCCGCGGTCGGTGCGGGACGTGTCGGCGACCGGCACCGCGGTCGTCGACCGGAGCTTCTACGCGCGGCTCGCGAGCGTCGGCGGCACGGAGAAGCAGGTCGGACACCCCTGGCCGGTGGCCGAGTTCGGCGGGTACGCGCTGCGGGACGGGCGGGAGCCGCGCGCGGGAGGCGAGATCGTCGTCCCGGCCGGCCGGGCGCGCACCGGGGAGACGGTGACCGTGCTGACGGCCGCCGACGGCCCGGGACGCTACACCGTCGTCGGCACGGTGGCCCCGGTCGGCTGGGAGGACGCCGTCTTCTTCGGCGCCGAGGAGGCGGAAAGGCTGTCGCCCCGTGTCGACGCCCTGGTGGCGCTGGGGCCGGTGGAGCGGGTGCGGGCGGTGGTCCCGGACACGGCCGAGGTGCTCACCGGGGCCGACCGGCACCGCGCCGACGCGGACGCGGCGATGGACCGGGAGGCCCTGGACAACACCCTCACCCTGCTGCCGGTGATGGCCGCGGTCGCCGGTACCACCGCGGTGTTCGTGGTGGCCTCCACCTTCGCCTTCGCGGTGGTGCAGCGGCGCCGGGAGATCGCCCTGCTGCGGACGGTCGGCGCCACCGGGCCGCAGGTGCGCCGCATGGTCCGCGCCGAGGCCCTGCTGGTCGGCGCTCTCGCCTCGGCCGGGGGCGGAGTGCTCGGGCTGCTCGGCACCCGGCCGCTGACGGATCTGCTCGTCGCGATGGACGTCGCACCGCCCGGGTTCGCGGTGGAGCTCTCGGCCCGCCCGGAGGTGCTCGCTCCGCTCGGGGCCGCCGTCCTGACCGGGCTGCTCGTGGCCCTCTGCGGTGCGGTGGCCGCCGCGCGACGGGCCTCGCGCGTACGACCGGTGGAGGCGCTGCGGGAGGGTGCGGCCGAGGACGCGGGGGTGACGCCCGGCCGGGCCGCCCTCGGGGTCGTCGGACTGGCCGGCGGGGCCGCGGCCGCGTGCTGGATCGGGCTGGTCGCGCCGCGCACGGTCCTCTCCCCCACCGCGTACGTCGTCTCGCTGCTGGTGCCCGTCGTCGCGGTCGCCGCGCTGGCACCGCTGCTCGTGGGTCCCGTCGTCCGGGTGCTGATGCGGCCACTGCGGCGGTCGCACGGCCCCGCCGCACTGCTCGTGCGGCAGAGCGCGCTCACCTCGCGCCGGCGTACGGCGGCCACGGCGGCGCCGGTGCTGCTGACGGTCGGGCTGGCGCTGTCCCTGCTCACGGCCACCGACTCGCTGGGGGCCGCCCGGGACGCGGGGTTCCGGACGGGGGTCGGGGCGCCGTACGCCGTCGTACCGGAGGACGGGACGCCCGGGTTCAGCCCGCGCGTGGCGGAGCGGGTGGCCCGGGTGGCGGGGGTGCGGGTCGCCGCGCCGGTGCTGACCACCGTCTACTTCCCCGACGGGGACGGGCGGCTGGAGGAGAACGACGGGCTCGCGCTGAACCCCGAGGCGCTGCGCCGGTCGACCCGCCTGAAGGTCGTGCGCGGCTCGCTGGACGACCTGGACGAAGGAAGCATGGCCGTCGCCGACCGGTGGGGGATGAAGGTCGGCGACCGGGTCCCTGCGACGCTCGCGGACGGCCGCGGCATCACCCTGCGCGTGGCCGCCACCTATGCGGCGCTGCCCGGTGAGGACGTGGCCTACCTTCCCGAACGCTTCGCCGGGACGGGGCTGTTCGCCCGCGACGGCCTGGTCCGCCGGGCCTCCCTCTCCCTGGCGCCGGGCACGGACCGCCCGGCCGCCCTCGCGCGGGTGCGGGCGGCGCTCGCGGTCAGCGGGGCCCGGCTGACCACCCGGGAGGGGCTGGTCGCCGCCGAGGCCGCGCAGGCACACCGCCTCACCGAGACCCGGCAGCGGTCCACCGCCGTGATCGTCGTGCTGTTCTGCTTCGTGGCGATCCTGAACACCCTGCTGATGGCGACCGCGGACCGGCGCCGCGACCTGGCCGTCCTCGGGCTGACCGGGGCCACGCCGCGCCAGGTCCTGCGCTTCTTCGTCGCCGAGGCGCTCCTGGTCACGGCGGTCGGCGTGACCCTGGCGCTGCTCGCCGCCGGGGTCAACCTGCTCGGTCTCGGCGCCGCCCTGCACCAGCTGTTCGGCACGGCGCCGATCGTCGTGCCGTGGGCGGCGGCCGGCGCGGTCACGGCCGCCTCGGCGCTGCTGGCGGTGCTCGGCACGGTGGTGCCGGTGGCGTCCGCGCTGCGGCGCCGCGCCGCCTGAGCCGGCGACCGGGTGCGCGGGCTCGCCGGGCATCCCCGTCACCGGCGTCAGCGGCGTACCGCCTCCACCGTCTCCGGCACGTGCCCCGCGACCACGCGCTCGCGGCCGGCGACCGGGGCGGTGGCGGCGTGCCGCCGGTCCACCGCCCACGCCGTGCCCGCGACCGCGAGGCCGAGGACCGCCAGGGCGGCGCCCGCCGTCGCCGGGGAGGTGACCCCGAATCCGGCGGCCAGGGCGAGGCCGCCGATCCAGGCGCCACCCGCGTTGGCGAGGTTGAAGGCGGCCTGGTTGGCGGAGGAGGCCAGGGAAGGGGCGGCCGCGGCCTTCTCCATGACCATGAGCTGGAGGGGCGAGCCGGTGACGAAGGCGGCCATGCCGAGCAGGGCCACCGACAAGGCCGCCGTGACCGGCGTACGCATGAGGAGGGGGAACAGCGCCAGGACCACGACCAGGGAGGCCAGGCCGCCGAAGAGGGTGCCGCGCAGGGAGTGGTCGGCCAGGCGGCCGCCCAGCAGGTTGCCCGCGGTGGCGCCGACACCGAAAAGGGCGAGGAGCAGCGTCACGCTGGTCTCGGCGAATCCGGCGGCGTCGGTGAGCATCGGCGTGACGTAGCTGTACGCCGCGAAGAGCGCGCCGAAGCCGGCGACCGTCGTGCCCAGCGCCAGCCAGACGGGCAGCGAGCGCAGGGCGGCCAGTTCGCCGCGCAGGCCCGTGGAGGGCGCGGGGGCGCTGTCGCGCGGGATCAGGAGGGCCAGCGCCGCCATCGCCGCCACGCCGATCGCGCTCACGCCGAGGAAGGTGGCCCGCCAGCCGAGCTGCTGGCCCATGGCGGTGGCGGCCGGGACGCCGACGATGTTGGCGACGGTGAGGCCGAGGAACATCAGGGAGACGGAGCGGGCCTTGCGTTCCGGCGCGACCATGCCGGTGGCGACGACCGCGCCGACGCCGAAGAAGGCGCCGTGCGGCAGGCCGCTGACGAAGCGGGCGGCCAGCAGGGAGATCTCCCCGGGCGCGACGGCCGACAGGGCGTTGCCGACCACGAAGAGCGCCATGAGGGCGATCAGGACGGCGCGGCGGGACATCCGGGTCGTCGCCGCGGCGAGCAGCGGGGCGCCGATGACGACGCCGAGCGCGTAGGCGGAGACGAGGTGGCCGGCGGTCGGGATGGAAATGTCCAGGTCGTCCGCGACGTCGGGCAGCAGGCCCATCATCACGAACTCGGTGGTACCGATGCCGAAGGCGCCCACGGCAAGGGCGAGCAGGGCCAGGGGCATGAAGGATCTCGCCTTTCGAGAGCGGAGTGCGTACGGGAGGGACGGGGCACAGGGGGACGACTGTATGTTCCCGTACGGAACAAAGACTCTCAGGGCGGGTATTCCGCGGACGAATTCTAGGAAGCCGTTGTGTCGACCTTCACACGCGCGGCGATCGGCAGATGGTCGCTGCCGGTCGCCGGGAGGGTCCAGCTGGTCATGGGCTCCACGCCGGTGACCAGGATCTGGTCGATGCGGGCCATCGGGAAGGACGCCGGCCAGCTGAAGCCGAAGCCGTCGCCCACGGCACCCTGCGGGGAGCGCAGCTGGGAGGTGATCGCGGTGAGCGAGCGGTCGTTCATGGTGCCGTTGAGGTCGCCGAGGAGGATCTTGCGGGGCAGCTTCTCGTGGCGGATGGCCTCGCCGAGGGCGTCGGCGCTCTTGTCCCGCTGCCGGGCGGTGAACCCGGCCTCCAGCTTCACCCGTACGGAGGGCAGATGGGCGACGTACACCGCGATCGGGCCGGACGGGGTGGCGACGGTGGCGCGCATCGCGCGCTTCCAGCCCAGCTCGATGTCGACCGGCTTCACGTCGCTGACCGGGTACTTGCTCCACAGCCCGACGGTGCCGACGACCGCGTGATGCGGGTACTTCGCCGCCAGCGCCTTCTCGTACGTCGGGACGGCGGACGCCTTCAGTTCCTCCAGGGCCATCACGTCCGCGCCGGCGGCGGCGACGGCACGGGCGGTGCCCGCCGGGTCGGCGTTGTCGGCGTTGACGTTGTGCGTGGCCACGGTGAGGTCGCCGCCCGAGCCGGTCTTGTCGAAGAGCAGGCCGCCGAAGAGGTTGAGCCACACGCTCACCGGCACCACCAGCGCGATCAGCGCCGTCGCCGACTTGCGGACCAGGGCGATCACCAGCAGGACCGGGATCAGCAGGCCGAACCACGGCAGGAAGGTCTCGGTGAGGCTGCCGAGGTTGCCGATGGCGTTCGGGATGCGCGAGTGGGCCGCCATGACCGCCGACAGGAGGAGCGCGACCACGGCCGTGACCAGGCCCCGGCGCCAGATCCGCCGGTCGCCGCGCCAGCCGCTGACCGCCCGGTCGAACAGGCGCCGAATCCGGGTCTCCCGGCGCTCGGGGTCCGAGCCGCCGCTGTCCGTCTCCGTCATGTACGCCTGCTGCGCCATACCGTTGCCTCACTGCCTGCTGTGCACACCGTCGCCCCCTGTGACTCAGCACCATAGGGGATGATCGGCTCCGATCCCGCCGTCCCTCGACGGCCGTACGGGCACGAGGACGTACGGGCCGTCCCGCGGAGTTCCGCACCGCGCCCGGACGGGCGGCTCTGTGACAGAACGGGCACATTTGACCCCATGAGCCACACCCTGCCCCGTCCCCGGGAGCGTGACGGGGGTCCCCTAGCCGTCGGGCCGCCACAGGTGCCACCATGGAAGGGATCCGGGGACGCCGTCAGGGCGCCTCGAGATGACATGAAGGAGCCGTTGCCATGACGCAGCTTTCGGCTGCCCAGACGCCGCAGCGCACCCCCGCCGACGGGAGCAGGGCGCTGTACGGGGGCAAGATCAACCGCCGTATCACCGTCCGGGACATCACCGCCGCCAAGGAGCGCGGGGAGAAGTGGCCCATGCTCACCGCGTACGACGCGATGACCGCGTCCGTCTTCGACGAGTCCGGCATCCCGGTGATGCTGGTCGGCGACTCCGCGGGCAACTGCCACCTCGGCTACGAGACCACCGTCCCCGTCACGCTGGACGAGATGACGATGCTCTCGGCCGCCGTCGTACGGGGCACCAGCCGCGCCCTGATCGTGGGCGACCTGCCCTTCGGTTCCTACCAGGAGGGACCGGTGCAGGCGCTGCGCTCGGCGACCCGGTTGGTCAAGGAGGCCGGGGTCGGGGCGGTCAAGCTGGAGGGCGGCGAGCGCTCGCACCGGCAGATCGAGCTGCTGGTGGAGTCCGGCATCCCGGTGATGGCGCACATCGGCCTCACCCCGCAGTCCGTCAACTCCATGGGCTACCGGGTGCAGGGCCGCGGCGAGGAGGCGGCCCAGCAGCTGCTGCGCGACGCCAAGGCGGTGCAGGACGCCGGCGCCTTCGCGGTCGTCCTGGAGCTGGTGCCGGCCGAGCTGGCCGCCGAGGTGACGCGGACGCTGCACATCCCGACGGTCGGGATCGGCGCGGGTCCGGACACCGACGCCCAGGTGCTGGTGTGGACCGACATGCTCGGGCTGACCGGCGGCCGGGTGCCGAAGTTCGTCAAGCAGTACGCCGACCTGCGCAAGGTCATGGGCGACGCGGCGAAGGCGTACGCCGAGGACGTCGTCGGCGGCACGTTCCCCGAGGACGAGCACTCCGTCCACTAGCCGCTGGCCCCGTCCACCAGCAGACCATCGCGGTACGACCACCGGCCCCGCCGATCTTCCCCCGTCGGCGGGGCCGGCTGGTTCCCCGCGCGTGATGTCGGTGCCATGTCGGCGGGGCCGGGCGGCTGTCGGTGGGATGTCGGCGGTTTGTCGGTGGGGCCTGCCATCGTCTGGGGCATGAAGCGAATCGACGACATCCCCCGGGCCGCGGACAGCGCGGTCACCGTGCGGGGGCTGGTCAAGCACTACGGCGAGACCAAGGCGCTGGACGGCGTCGACCTGGACGTGCGCGAGGGCACCGTGATGGGCGTGCTCGGGCCGAACGGCGCCGGCAAGACCACCCTCGTACGCATCCTGTCCACCCTCATCACCCCCGACTCCGGCCAGGCGCGCGTCGCCGGGTACGACGTCGTACGGCAGCCGCGGCAGCTGCGCCGCGTCATAGGGCTGACCGGGCAGTACGCCTCCGTGGACGAGAAGCTCCCCGGCTGGGAGAACCTCTACATGATCGGCCGGCTGCTCGACCTGTCCCGCCGGGACGCGCGCGGCCGCGCCGACGAGCTGCTGGAGCGGTTCTCGCTCACCGAGGCCGGCAAGCGGCCCGCGTCCACCTACTCCGGTGGCATGCGGCGCCGCCTCGACCTGGCCGCCTCCATGATCGGGCACCCGGCCGTGCTGTTCCTGGACGAGCCCACCACCGGCCTCGACCCGCGCACCCGCAACGAGGTGTGGGACGAGGTCAAGCGCATGGTCGGCGACGGCGTCACCGTGCTGCTCACCACCCAGTACATGGAGGAGGCGGAGCAGCTGGCCTCCGAGCTGACCGTCGTGGACCGCGGCAAGGTCATCGCGAACGGCGGCATCGAGGAGCTGAAGGCCAAGGTCGGCGGCCGCACCCTGCGGGTCCGCCCGGCCGACCCGCTGCAACTGCGCCCGCTCGCCGCCCACCTGGACGAGCTGGGCATCACCGGGCTCGCCAGTTCCACGGTGGACACCCAGCGCGGTGCCGTCCTGGTGCCGATCCTCAGCGACGAGCAGCTGACGGCGGTGGTCGGCGCGGTCACCGCGCGCGGCATCACCGTCTCCGCCGTCACCACCGAACTCCCCAGTCTGGACGAGGTCTTCCTGTCCCTCACCGGCCACCGCGCCAGTGCCCCGCAGGACCCCGCTCCCGCCACCGACGACACACGCGAGGAGGTCGCCGTATGAGCGCCGCCACGTACTCCCCCGACACCCGCGTCACCCCGGACGCGCGGATCACCCCGCGCGCCCACCTCCGGCACACCGGCGCGCTCGTCCGCCGCAACCTGCTGTGGATCCGGCAGGACCCGGAGTCGATGTTCGACGCCATCCTCTTCCCGATCGTCTTCACGCTGCTGTTCGTGTACGTGTTCGGCGGCTCCATCGGGCAGTCCCTGGGCGGCGGTCAGCAGGCGTACGTGCAGTACGTCATCCCCGGCCTGATGGCCATGATGGGCATGAACATGGCCCAGGGGGTCGGGACCGGCTTCAACCAGGACTTCAACTCCGGTGTCATGGACCGCTTCCGGTCGCTGCCGATCGGCCGCGGCTCGGTGCTGTTCGCGAAGATCGCGGTGGAGTTGCTGCGGATGCTGTTCGCGACCGCGGTGCTGATGGTCGTGGCCGTCCTGGTCGGTTTCGACATCACCGACTGGGCGGGGCTCCTGGCCTCGGTGGGGCTGTCCGCGGTGTTCGGGTCGGCGCTGATGTGGGTGTTCCTGACCCTCGGCGTGATCATGAAGAACGCGCAGTCCGTGCAAGCGATGGGGTTCCTGGTGCTGATGCCGCTGCAGTTCGGCTCGTCGATCTTCGCGCCGACCGAGTCGATGCCGGGATGGCTGCGGTCGTTCACGGACTACAACCCGCTGTCCTCGCTGGCGGACACCGCACGCGGCCTGATGGTCGGCGGTCCCATCGCGCACGACCTGTGGGTGACGCTGGCCTGGTCCGCCGTGCTGACGGCGGTGATGGCGCCGATCGCCGTCCACAAGTTCCGCACGAAGAGCTGAACCGCGTACGCGTCAGACGAGGGCGACGGCCTCCTCCGGGGAGAGCCGGCCGCCCTCGGCGTACGCGTCGGCGTACGCCTCGGCGCCGAGCGCCTCGCGGACCCGCTCGACGGCCCGCTCGCGCGCGTCCCGCTCCATGCCCGTCGACACGTGCCCCGGCGGGAGCATCGCCTCGGCGGCGCCCAGGCACCGGGCGCCGTCCGCGGCCCGGCCGCCGCCGTCCGAGCGGGCCAGGGCCATCGCGGCGATGGTCAGGTACGCGGAGCGCATGTGCGGGGCGATGGCCGTGGACAGCGGGTCCTCGGCCTTCCCCAGCGACTTGCGGATCCCGGTCAGGCACTCCTCGTGCCGGCCCTCCAGCGTGGCGAGCCAGGCTTCGGCGGCGATGATGAAGGCGTCGAAGACCACGAAGTGGGCGATGGAGAACTCCTCGCGCAGCGAGCGCAGCTGCTCACCCGCCTCGGCCGTACGGCCGGTCATGCCGAGGTGTCCGGCGAGGAAGAGCCGGGCCGCGGGCATGGCGCCGTTGTGGCCCATACCCGCCGTACGGTCGATCACCTCGCGCAGGACGCGCTCGCCCTGCTCCGTGTCGCCCGCCTCCAGCAGCACGCTGCCGAGGCGGGCGTCGAGGATGTCCACCTGGGCGTGCGCGCCGAGCCGCTCGGCGTGTTCCGCGGCGGCCCGGTAGTCGGCGGCCGCGAGCCGGTACTCGCCGATGCGCTCGCGGGCCTCGGCCCGCCCGGAGAGGGCCTCGGCCATGCCCCAGCCGTCGCCGAGCCGGCGGTAGATCTCCAGCGACTCGTCGGCGTCGCGGACCGCGTCGCCCGCCCAGTCGGTGCGGTTGGCGAGCATGTTGGCGCGCATCTGCAGGCCGCCGGCCAGCTCCCACTCGTACCCCGGGGTCTCGCGGCAGGTCCGCACGGTGGCGTCCATGATCTCGCGCAGCCGCGCCATGTCACCGGTGAGCAACACGGAGTAGAACCAGAGCAGGCCGGGGCTGGAACAGGTCTGCGGCATCCCCGGCTCGTAGGTGTCCGCGATGACGCGCAGTTTGCGCTTGGCCGCCGGGTTCTGCCACGCGTCCAGCTCCGTGTCCATGCAGGCCAGATGGGCCAGGTGCACTCCGCGCCGGGCCTCCGCGAGGACCTCGCCGGTCATCGGGGGCGGCGCGGACGTGCACCGCTCCCACACCGGCTGGGCGGGGCCGGCCGGTTCGGCGAAGGGGTCCGGGCCGAGTGCCATCACCTCGACGAACCAGTTCCGGGCCTCCACCCGCAGGTCGCGCATCTGCCAGTACCAGACCAGCGACAGCGCCAGGCAGAGCGCCTCCTGCTCGTCGCGTTCGGCGACGGCGTGGCGCAGGGCGGTGCGCAGGTTCTCGTACTCGCGCTCCAGCCGCTCGATGGCGGCGAGTTGCTGTGCTCCGCGCAGCAACGGATCGGTGGTGCGGGCGAGTTCGCGGTAGTACGTCAGGTGGGCGCGGGCCGCCGAGGCGCGTCCGCCGGCCTCGTCGAGGCGCTCGCCGGCGTACTCGGCGACGGTCTCCAGGAGCCGGTAGCGCATGCCGTCGCCGGACAGGCGGTCGGTCACGGGCGTGGCCACGACGAGGGACTTGTCGACGAGGGAGCCGAGCGCCTCCAGCGCGGCGGGTCCGCACACGGCCTCGGCGGCGGCCAGGTCGCAGCCGCCCGCGAAGACGGACAGCCGCCCCAGCACGTCGCGCTCGTCGGCGTCGAGCAGGTCCCAGGACCAGTCGACGACCGCGCGCAGCGTCTGCTGGCGGGGCAGGACGGTACGGCTGCCGGAGGTGAGCAGGCGGAAGCGGTCGTCGAGCCGGCGAGCAGCCGCAGCGCGGCGGGCTCGGACAGCGGCTCCACGGGGCGCAGCGTCTCCCCCGGCACGCCGAGGGGTTCGCGGCTGGTGGCGAGGACGGTCAGGTGGGGGCAGCGGGCGAGGAGTGCCTCGGTGAGGCGGGCAGCGGAGTCGACGACGTGCTCGCAGTTGTCGAGGACGATCAGCAGGCGGCGCCGGCCGCAGTGCTCGACGAGCCGCTCGACGGCGGTGTCCTGCCGTTCGGAGGCGGTGGCGGCCCGCATCTCCTCGGCACCGGCGCGGTAGAGCACGGTCTCGCGGGCGCCGACGGCGGTCAGGACGGCCTCCGGTACGTCGGCGGGGTCGTCGACGGGGGCCAGCTCGGCCAGCCACACCCCGTCCCGCGCCGTGTCCCCGGCCCCCTCGGCGACCTCCTGCGACAGCCGGGTCTTCCCGGCGCCGCCGGGTCCGAGGAGGGTGACGAGCCGGGTCGTCGCCAGGTCGGCGCGCAGCGCTTCCACGTCACCTTCCCGCCCGACGAAGGAGGTGAGCCGGGCACGCAGGTTGCCCCGGGGCCGCGATCCCTCAGGGGCGGGCGGGGTGGCGGACTCGGGCCACGCGGCGGCGGCTTCCGACGGCGGCGCGGTCGCGGGGGCGGTGGCGGACGCGGGGGCGGTGGCGGACGCGGGGGCGGTGGTCGGCTGCGGTCCGGTGGCGGAGGCCGGGCCGGTGGTGGGCGCGGGCGCCGGGTGGGAAGCGGGTGCGGGGCCGGAGGCAGGGGCGGGGGTGGCGGGGGACCCCGGTGCCGTCCGGGAAACAGGCCGGCTGCCTGAAGCAGGACCGGCGGGGGCGGCATGGGGCCCGGGCGCCGTCCCGGAAGCGGGGGCGCGTCCCGTACCCGGGGCGGGGAAGGCGGCGGACCCCGGAGCCTGACCGGGTGCCGGTGCCGAACCCGACGCGGGACCGGGCATCGCGCCCCGGCCGCGCCCGGACACCGGGCCGGGGCCGGGCGCCGGGTGGAGCAGTTCCGCGTGAAGGGCCCGCAGCTCCGGGCCCGGGTCGGCGCCGAGGCGGTCGGCGAGCAGGCGGCGTACATCCTCGTAGGCGGCCAGTGCCTCGGCGGTGCGGCCGGTGTCGCGCAGGGCGCGCAGCCGCAGTGCCTGGAGGGGCTCGTCCAGGGGGTGTCCGTCGCACAGCGCGGTCAGCTCGGGCAGCGAGTGCTCGGCCTGCCCGAGGCCCAGGGCGGCGGTGTGGCGGGCGCGCAGGACGTCCAGGCGCCGGGTCGTCCAGCGGGCCGCCTCCGCGGTGCGGTCGGGCAGGTCGGGGAGGACGGGGAGGACGGGGTCGCCCCACAGGGCGAGGGCGTCGTCGAGCACGACCGCGGCCTTGGCCGGGTCGCCGTCGGCGAGGGCGCGGGTGCCCTCACCCGCGAGCCGGTCGAAGCGGTGCAGGTCGACGTCGTCGGGGGCGGCGGCCAGCCGGTAACCGCCGTCGGCGGAGACGACCGAGTCCGCGCCCAGCGCCCGGCGCAGCCTCCCCACCAGCGCCTGCAGCGCGCCCGGCGCGTCGGCGGGCGGGTCCCCGTCCCAGACCTCCTCCACCAGCAGCCCCGCGGGGACGGCGCGGCCGGCCCGGAGGGCGAGCACGGTCAGCAGGGCACGCAGCCGCGCCCCGCCGAGCGGGACGGCCGTGCCGTCGGGACGGAGTACCTGTGTGGTGCCGAGGATGCGATAGCGCACGGGACCATTGTCCCCGCTGCCGTCGGAGCCGGTCACGGGGTTTTGGCCGCGCGGCGTGACCGGCCTCCGCCGCCCCCTCCGTGTCGCCGTCCAGGAACCGTCGTCCCCCGTGTCGCCCGTCCAGGAACCGTCCGCCCCGCACGAGACGTTCTCCCCGTGCGCCCGGTACGGTCGGGCAGTCCCGCACCCGCGGGTGCCCTCACGCGTGCCCGACAGTCAGGGAGTTCCATGTCCACCGCCACCGCCCGCCCCAGTGACCGGCGGATCAGTCCCGTCTTCCTCGGGATCGTCGCCGTCGCCGCGGTCACGGGCTGGGCCACCTGGAGCGGGTTCGCCGAGCAGCCGGGTCTGGCCGTGTTCCTGTTCGTGACGGCCGCCTGGGTCGTGTCCCTGTGCCTGCACGAGTACGCGCACGCCCGCACCGCGCTGCACAGCGGCGACATCTCGGTCGGCGCGAAGGGCTACCTCACGCTGAACCCGGTGAAGTACACGCACGCGTTGCTGAGCATCGTGCTCCCGGTGCTGTTCGTGATCATGGGTGGGATCGGTCTGCCCGGCGGCGCCGTCTTCATCGAGCGGGGGCGGATCCGGGGGCGCTGGCGGCACAGTCTGATCTCGGCGGCGGGCCCGCTGACGAACGTGCTGTTCGCCGTCGTGTGCACGGCGCCGTTCTGGCTGGACGCGCTGGACGGCGTGCCGCGCGACTTCCGGCTGGCGCTGGCCTTCCTCGCGCTGCTCCAGGTCACGGCCGCGATCCTGAACTTCCTGCCGGTGCCGGGCCTGGACGGCTACGGCGTGATCGAGCCCTGGCTGTCGTACAACGTGCGGCGGCAGGTGGAGCCGCTCGCGCCGTTCGGGCTGCTGATCGTGTTCGCGCTGCTGTGGATCCCGGCGCTCAACGGCGTCTTCTTCGACGCGATCGACGCGATCCTGCGTTCCCTCGGGATCGGCGAGGTCGACACCTACTGCGGCTTCGAGCTGTACCGCTTCTGGCAGACGGACGAGCTGTGCACGGTCACCCCGTGACGGACGTGGCGCGCCGGGCGTCCCGGCCCCGCTTCACGTAGTACCAGCACATGTTGGACGACACGCCGGACAGCAGCACCCACACGACGCCGATCACGACGCTGCCCTGCACGAAGGAGACGACGGCGGCGGCCACCGCGAGGACGCAGACGACCAGGGCGTAGAGGGCGAGGCGGGGCATGGGGCGGGCTCCTGTCGGGGGACACGTGCGGGTACTGCGCCGGCGCGGCCGGCACCCACCAGTGTCCCCCATCGCCTCACACGTCGGTGACGCGGAGCCCGGCGTGTGCCTTGTAGCGGCGGTTGACGGAGATCAGGTTGGCGACCAGCGACTCGACCTGGTGGGCGTTGCGCAGCCGTCCGGCGAAGACGCCGCGCATGCCGGGGATGCGCCCGGCGAGTGCCTGCACGATCTCCACGTCGGCGCGCTCCTCGCCGAGCACCATCACGTCGGTGTCGATCTCGTCGATCTCCGGGTCCTGGAGGAGGACCGCCGAGAGGTGGTGGAAGGCGGCGGCGACCCGGCTGTCCGGCAGCAGGGCGGCGGCCTGCTCGGCGGCGCTGCCCTCCTCGGGCTTGAGCGCGTAGGCGCCCTTCTTGTCGAAGCCGAGCGGGTTGACGCAGTCGACGACGAGCTTGCCGGACAGTTCCTCGCGCAGGGATTCGAGGGTCTTGCCGTGTCCGTCCCACGGCACGGCGACGATCACGACGTCGCTGCGGCGGGCGGTCTCGGCGTTGTCGGCGCCCTCGACGCCATGCCCGATCTCCTCGGCGGCGGCCGCGGCGCGCTCGGCGGCGCGGGAGCCGACGATCACCTTCTGGCCGGCCTTGGCGAGGCGGTACGCGAGGCCCTTGCCCTGGGGCCCGGTGCCGCCGAGCACGCCGACGACCAGCCCGGAGACGTCGGGCAGGTCCCAGGGGTCCTTGGCGGGGGCCTTGTGTGCAGCACTGTCGGTAGAGGTCATGGGGCGACCCTACGTCCGCCACGGCCTGCCCAGGGGCAGGGGTCCCGCCCGGTGGAAGGGGGTCCCCGGGCCGGGTGAATCCGGGGCGAACGGCGGACCGCGCGGACGGTGTTGCGGCAGGATGCGGCCGCATGGACGCCGTGAGGGTCGCGCTGCTGCGGGAAGTGCTCGCCGGGACCGAGTGGCTGGGGGCCACCCGGAGGTTCGCGGGGGCGCTGCGGGGGTCGGTGGTCCCGCACGGGGGCGGTCTGCTGCTGGTGGGCACCCCCGGGTTCGAGCCCTGGCATCTGGCGGCGCACCTGGTGGACGAGGCCGCCTGGTCGGGGACGCCGGAGCTGGCGCCGACGCTGGTCAGGCACGACGCGCGCCCGTCGGACCCGGCGCATCTCGCGGTCGGCCTCGGACGGCTGGCGGCGGCCCGGCGCGGGGAGACGCTGCTGGTGGTCACGCCCGACGATCCCGGCGCCCCGCTGCTTGAGCGGGTGCACGACGCCCGCCGGGCCGGTGCGACGGTGCTGGCGCTGGGCACCGACCGGGAGCCGGGCGAGCGGGAGCTGACGGCGATGGCACACGAGACGCTGACCGTCCCGGACGGCGCCGAGCTGGATCTGGACACGGTGCAGCACCTGGTCAGCGCGTCGGCCGGGGAGAACGCGGTGCCGCCGCCCCGGGGCCGACGCCGCTTCCGAGACCGCCTCTCCCGCCTCGCCGACCACCTGACGGCCCCACCACCATCGGGCTGGTGACGACCACCCCCCACCCGGTGCCACCCACCGCCCGCCGCGCCCTCGCCGCCGACCGCCGCGGTCGGCCGTGTCGGCCGCCACCCACCACAGCCCGACCGCGCCCGCACGCCCCCGGGTCACCACCCGCCGCAACTCGCCCAACGACCACCGCGCCTCAGCCGCCACCCGCCACAAACCCGCCCGACAACCGCCCCACTCCGGCCGCCACCCACCGCAAGTCCGCCCGGCGACCGCCGCGTCGGCCGCGACCCGGCACTGGCCGCCGCTGTCCGGCCGTCGTCGGCCGTGACGGCCGCGCCCAGGCCGGTGACCGTCGTGACGGGCGCGCCCCGGCCGGTGACCGTCGTGACGGGCGCGCCCCGGCCGGTGACCGCCGCGTCGGTTGTGACGGTCGCGGCCCGGCCGGTGACCGCCGTCGGGGAAAACCGGTTGCCGTGCTCGGCGGGTCGCCGGACGATGGCCGCTCGTGACCGACACCTCTCCCGCCGACGCCCCCGCCGACAAGGCTGGTGAGGCGTTCGACGGCCCGCCCGCCGGATTGCGGGCCCTGCTGCCCGACCTGTCCCCCTGGCGGGCCTCGCGGGACTTCCGGCGGCTCTGGGTCTCGGGGCTGATCACGAACTTCGGGAGCTTCCTGACGTTCGTCGCGCTGCCGGTGCAGATCAAGGAGCTGACGGGCTCGGCGGCGGCGGTCGGCGCGATCGGCGCCGTGGAGCTGGTGCCGCTGGTGGTGTTCGGGCTGTACGGCGGTGCGCTGGCCGACGCCTGGGACAAGCGGCGGCTGATCCTGTGGACGGAGGCCGGTCAGGGCGCGCTGTGCGCGGCGCTGCTGGTCAACGCGCTGATGCCGAGCCCAGCCGTGTGGCCGCTGTATGTGATCGCCGCGTTCACCTCGGCGCTCGGCGCGGTCCAGCGCCCGGCCCTGGACTCGCTGATCCCGCGGATCGTGGCCCACGAGCACCTGCCGGCCGCCGCCTCGCTGAACGCGCTGCGCTGGCAGGCCGGCGGGATCGCCGGACCGGCGCTGGCGGGCGTGGTGGTGGCGTACGCGGGCCTCGGCTGGGCGTACGCGGTGGACCTGGTCAGCTTCGCCGCCTCGGTGGCCCTGGTCGCGGGCCTCGCCTCCGCACCGGCCTCGCACGAGGCGCGCAAGCCCTCATGGGCCGCGATCGCCGAGGGGGCCGGGTACGCGTGGGGCCGCAAGGAGCTGCTGGGCACGTACGCGGTCGACATCGCGGCGATGCTCCTGGCGATGCCGCTCGCGGTGCTGCCGTTCCTGGCCGACGAACTGGGCGCCGAGTGGTCGCTCGGGCTGATGTACGCGGCGATCCCGGCGGGCTCGCTGCTGGTGGGCGTGAGCAGCGGATGGACGTCGCGGGTGCACCGGCACGGGCGGATGGTGGTGCTCGCGGCGGCCGGGTGGGGCGTGGCGGTCGCCGCGGCGGGCTTCGCCGGGAACGTGTGGCTGGTGCTGCTGTGCCTCGTGCTCGCCGGGGCCTGCGACATGGTCAGCGGCGTCTTCCGCAGCGCGATGTGGAACCAGACCATCCCGGACGAGCTGCGCGGCCGGCTCGCCGGGATCGAGCTGCTGTCGTACTCGGTTGGCCCGCAGCTCGGTCAGGTCCGGGCGGGCGGCACGGCCGCGCTCGCCGGGGTGCGGGCGTCGGTGTGGTCGGGCGGGCTGCTGTGCGCGGGCGCGGTGGGGCTGCTGGCGCTGTGCCTGCCGACGATGATGACGTACGACGCGCGGACGAACGAGCACGCGGTCCGGCTGCGCGAGAAGCGCGCAGCCGACGCCGCGAGCGGCTGATCAGTCGTCCCGGTCGCCGTCGGCGCCCCCCGCCGAGGAGGCGTCGTGCCACCTGGGGTCGTTCTCCCACTCGAGGTTGCGCTCGCGGGCGGTCTGCATCGCGTGCTCGGCCTCCGTGCGGGAGGCGTACGGCCCGAAGCGGTCCCTGCCCGGGCAGTCCGGGCCCTCCTCGACCTTCTGGTGCTCCAGGCAGTAGTACCACTCGCCCGGTTTGCCGACCGTGCGCTTCTTGAACAGGGCCATGGACAGCTCCTCTCGCCACCGACATGTTCCCCCATGCCCGCTGGTTAGACTCGCTGCATGTCTGGCCAGTCGCTGCTCGTACCAGGGGAGCTGTCTCCCACCCGTTCCGTGCCCGGAAACATCCGCCGGCCCGAGTACGTCGGCAAACCCGCGCCGGCGCCGTACACCGGTCCGGAGGTGCAGACACCCGAGACGGTCGAGGCGATGCGCGTGGCCGGGCGGATCGCGGCGCGGGCGATGGAGGAGGCCGCGAAGCACATCGCGCCCGGCGTGACGACCGACGAGCTGGACCGGGTGGCGCACGAGTACATGTGCGACCACGGCGCCTACCCCTCGACGCTCGGCTACCGCGGCTTCCCCAAGTCCCTGTGCAGTTCGGTCAACGAGGTCATCTGCCACGGCATCCCCGACTCCACGGTGCTGCGCGACGGCGACATCGTGAACCTCGACGTGACGGCGTACATCGGCGGGGTGCACGGCGACAACAACGCGACCTACCTGGTCGGCGACGTGGACGAGGAGAGCCGGCTGCTGGTCGAGCGGACCCGGGAGTCGCTGGCCCGCGCGATCAAGGCGGTCAAGCCGGGCCGCCAGATCAACATCATCGGCCGGGTCATCGAGTCGTACGCGAAGCGGTTCGGGTACGGGGTGGTGCGGGACTTCACCGGCCACGGCATCAACTCCTCGTTCCACTCGGGGCTCATCGTGCCGCACTACGACAGCCCGCACGCGACGACCGTCATCCAGCCCGGGATGACCTTCACGATCGAGCCGATGCTGACACTCGGGACCCATGAGTACGACATGTGGGACGACGGCTGGACGGTCGTGACGAAGGACCGCAGGCGCACGGCCCAGTTCGAGCACACGCTCGTGGTGACGGACTCGGGCGCGGAGATCCTCACCCTGCCCTGACCTCGCACGCCCTGGACGGCCCGCTCTCCTCGGAGGGCGGGCTGTTTCGCGTCCGGGTGGGTACGCTTTTACCGACAGCCCGTCGGCAAGCCTATTGACTTAGGTAAGCCTAACCATAGAAAATCGGCCCCATGGACTCCTTCTCGACCCTCATCCGCACGGCGTCCCACGAGCAGCACGTGGAGGCGGAGACCTCCACCTTCATGAGCGACCTGCTCGGGGGCCGGCTCGGCGTGGACGCCTACGCGCGCTACACCGAGCAGCTGTGGTTCGTCTACGAGGCCCTGGAGGCCGCCGCCGGACGGCTGGCGGCGGATCCGGTGGCCGGGCCGTTCGTCCGGCCGGAGCTGCTCCGGCTGGCCTCCCTGGAGCGGGACCTGGCGCACCTGCGCGGCGCCGGCTGGCGCGCGGGCCTGACCGCCCTGCCCGCGACCGAGGCGTACGCGGCCCGGGTGCGCGAGTGCGCCGAGGACTGGCCGGCGGGGTACGTCGCCCACCACTACACGCGCTACCTCGGCGACCTGTCGGGCGGGCAGATCATCCGCGACAAGGCCGAGCGGACGTGGGGCTTCGCCAGGAAGGGCGACGGGGTCCGCTTCTACGTCTTCGAGGAGATCCCCAACCCGGCCGCCTTCAAGCGGGAGTACCGCGAACTGCTGGACGGCATCCGCGCGGACGACCTGGAGAAGCAGCGGATCGTCGCCGAGTGCAGGCGCGCCTTCGCTCTGAACACGGCGGTCTTCCGGGCGCTGGGCGAGGAGTTCCCGCTGTCCGCGTGAGCCGGGCGGTGCGCCGGCAGCGGTGGCGGTCGCCGTCACCGCTCCAGGCGTACCCGCCCGCCGATCTCGACCCAGCCCTCGGGCTGCGGTGCGGTGAGGATCTGGGAGCCGGCCCCCTGCGTGATGTTCAGGGCGCGGCCCAGCTGCCCGGTCAGCAGCAGCGCCGCCGCGCCCGTCGCCTCGTCCTCGTCGATCCCGTCCTCGCGCCCGGGGAAGGCGCGGGCGCGCACTCTTCCCGCCGCCTCGTCCTCCCACGCCCAGGCGTAGATCCACTCCCCCTTCGGCGGCACCGCCAGGTCGTCGACCTCGGCGACGGTGGCGTACTGACGCAGGGTGCGCGGCGGGGCCCACTCGGGGCGGGCCTCGATCCAGCTGAACTCCCCGTCCAGCCGGGCGCCCACCACCCCGGCCGGGGTGACGAGTTCGGGCACGTCGAGCAGCCAGGCGGTGCCGACGCAGGGGTGCCCGGCGAAGGGCAGGCGCAGGGTGGGCGTGTAGATGTCGACGACGCCGCGCTCGGGGTCGTCGACGAACACGGTCTCACTGAAGCCGAGTTCGGCGGCCAGCTCCTGCCGCCGCTCGGGCTCCGGCAGCACGGATCCGTCCCGGACGACGCCCAGTTCGTTGCCGTATCCGCCGTTCGGGGCGCAGAAGACGCGCAGTACGTCGTAGTCGATCACCGGGGCATTCAAGCATCGCCCGGGGGCGGCCGTTGCGGGCCGCCCCGGCCCGCAACGGACTACTCGGCGGACCGTGCCCGCGCCCGCCGCCCGCGCGCCGCGTACACCGCGCCCGCGCCGGCCACGACCGCGACACCGGCCGCCGCGCCCAGGGCCGGGCCCGGTATGTCCGAACCGGTGGAGGCGAGGCTGCCGCCGCCGGTCGAACCGCCGGTGGTCGTTCCGGCGCCGCCGACGGTCGAACCCGTGCCGCCGGTACTCCCGGCGCCGCCGGTGGTCGCGCCGCCGGTGCCGCCCGCGCCGCCGGAGCTGCCCGTGCCGCCGCCGTCAGGCAGCCGGGCGTCTTCGCCGAGCGCCACCGTCAGGCCGACCGGGTCGAGGGCCGTGCCGGCCGGGTAGTTGCCGAAGACCTTGGCACCGGCGTCGGTGACGGTGGCGGCGATGCCGTCGACCGTGATGACGTCCTTGTCGGCCCTCAGGTCGCCGGACCGGGCCGCGAGGTCGGCCAGGACCACGCCCTCGGTCCGCGTGCCGAGGCTGTTCACGTCGGCGGTGAGCTTGCCGGTGCCTCCGTCCAGGGTGGCCTTGAGGTTGCTCAGGGTCAGGTCGAGGCCGTAGGTCCCGTCCGACTCGTGGCCCTTGAAGTTGACGGCGCCCTTGAAGGCGGCGGTCAGCTTGTCGGTGTCCGTGTCGTAGGTGCCGGTGGCATCCTTGAAGGTGAACGCGCCGTTCCCGGCGGCCTGGGTGGCGCCGCCGGAGACGGTGACCCTGCCCTTGGCGATGGTTCCGACGACGTAGGCGCGGAAGGACTCCTTCACGCCCCAGCGGAGGGTGCCGTCGGCGATGGCGCCCTTGGCGGGGGCCGCGCTCGCGGGGGCCGACGGCGGGGCGCTCGTGCTCGCCGCGGGGCTCGGGCCCTGGGTACCGGGCGTGGTCTGCGGGCCGGTCGGTTCCGGGTCGGTCGGGCCGGTGGTCGGCTCCTTGGAGGGTTCCCCGGTGGGACCGCTGGTGGGACCGGTCGTGGGCCCGGTCGTGGGACCGGTGGTGGGCCCGGTCGTGGGACCGGTCGTCGGCTCCGTGGTCGGGGGCGTCTTCTTGACCACCGTCAGCGGGTCCCCGGCCGCGCCCGCGTAGCTCGCACTGCCGAGGTACTCGCCCGCCTCGGCGGTGAGGGTGGTCGCCATGCCGGTCATCGCGCGGGACACGGCGACCGTGGCGAGCGCCGCGATGGAGTCCAGGCACTCCTGGAGGTACTGCTCCACGTTGTACACCGGCACGACCAGCGTGACGTCATAGGCGTTCATGTGCGCTGGGGCTCGCTCGCGGGCTCGATGGCGTTCTTGTGGTCCGCCACCTCGTACGGGCTGGGCACCGGGAAGTAGGCCTTGAGGAAACGATCCAGCATGGTCCGCTGCGCTTCCGGGTCAGCGGCTTCCACCGTGTCGTTGAGGCAGAAGGTGTCCATGTTCCGGTTGGCGAGGAGCGTATTGAGGCGCCGGTCGGCAAGGTCCGCCGACAGGTCGATGTACCGGTACTGGATCTCCCCCACCGTGGCCCGCGCCGAGTGATAGGCGAAATAGTGATGCAGTGACGAGGCGATCGGCACGTCGTCGGGGGACCGGAAACGTGAATGCTGGGTGGCGGCGTGCTCCTGGGCGAAGGTCTCCTCGATCTCCTGCAGCACACTCCTGCGCAGCGCGTGCGGGGTGTGCTTCATCTTCTGGGAAATGGCGGTACCGAACTTCTGCGCGATGAGCCAGCGGCTGTTCTTTCCCGCGGCGTTGACCGGCAGATCGTCCGGGGATGTCGGCCCGCCCGGGATCAGTGCGGGCGAGGTGAAGAACTTGGTGATGCCGTTCGGGTGGAAGAAGTGCGCGGGCGTGACCGGCCGGCCGAAGAACACGTCGTCGTTCAGGTAGAGGAAGCACTCCGAGAGCCCCGGGATGTGGTGCAGCTGGCTCTCGATGGCGTGGGAGTTGAACGTCGGCAGGGCGGCGGCCTCGGAGAAGATCTCCCGGTGGTCCACCACCCGGAGGTTCGCGTGCTGCGTCTGGAGCCAGGAGGGCACCTGCCCCGCCGTCACGAGATAGATGTTGCGCACCCAGGGCGCGTTCTGGTGGAGCGAGCGCAGTGAGTAGCGCAGTTCGTCACGGCTGGTGAACCGCGAGTCGTTCGCCGCCTGCTCGTGCAGCCCGTCCGCGGAGAATCCCCGGCGCACTCGGTCGCGCGACGCCCGCCAGACCGGGTCCGAGTCGTCCACCCAGGTGTACACGACGTCGATGGGGAACTGGTGGTCCTCGGGGAGCGGCACGGCGAACTCGGCCAGCGTCCGAGCCGTCCCGGTGCGGTACGCGGGGGGTATGGGGCTGAAGAGGCTCTGCGGCGCCGACTTGCGCACGGCCCCCGTCGGCACCGCGTCGATGACCCGGTTGGGCCGCGGGGCGCGCAGCTCCCCGTCCCGCTCCGTCCACATCTCGATGTCGCATCCGCTGGCCGCGCCGAAGACCAGTCGCTGGGTGGGGTCGCACACGTACCAGGCGACCCTCAGCACCTTGTGGTTGCGCAGCTGCCGCCAGGACCGCTCCTCGTCGCCGGGCTCCATCCGGGCCTCGCTGCCCGCGGCCGGTCCCACGTAGCCCGGGGCCTGTTCGAAGGCCAGCCGGAGCAGCTCCTCCACCAGCGGGCGGGACGCGGTGGGGACGGCGACGGCGGGCAGTCCGCTGTTCGTGCCGCGCACGCAGAAGTAGTCGATGCCGGCCGACTCCAGGACGGAGACCACGATGTTGAGGTTGCGGGCCCGGGCCGCCCAGTCCGTCGCACCCTCGACCAGCAGCGCGCGCATGTGGCGGCGGCCGACCCGGACGACTCGCCGGGTGTGGGCGGGGCTGTGCCGGGGAGCGTTGCGCTTGCCCCCCATCGCCCAGACCACCGCGGCGGAGCGTACCGAGTCGGCGGCGGTGAGCGAGGACTTCACCGCCTTGCGGACGGGAGTCGGCACCCCGCGGACGATGCGCCGCCTCGCGCCGGTCGGGACCGCGGACCGGTACGCCGAAATCAGCGCTCCGGCTTCAGGGTTGTCCGAGCCACCCACGAGGCATCCACCATCCGTACCCAGCAGCTCTGCCCTCCAAGGACGTCCACACCTCGCTGTGTGGGGCCTTGGACTAGAAGAAGCACGCATTCCCAGACACGGGGGCCCATCACCCCCGATTCGACTGCGATCGCCACGCACGGCAATCCATCAAACTTTCACATAATGGTTTCCTAAAAGTCCAGATCAAGACAGTCAACAGACAGCTTGCGGCGCGTGACGATCACCACATGCAACGGATACAACCATTTGCCGCTCTGGACTTTCAGCTCCCTCTGCTGTAGAGGGGCTCCGTCAACTACCCGGCAGGCGGACCCAGTCGGACAGGGTCAGTCCCGGCTCCGGCCGCTGCCTGTTCACCAGGACGGCGCCGTCCGCGGCGACCATCGCCATGACGATCCGGCCACGCCCGTCCAGCGCCAGCGCCGGGGTGCCGGCACAGGCCAGCCCGGTGTCGGTCCACCACAGCCCCCCGGACTCGGCGCCGGTGCCGCACACCCCCAGCACCGCTGTTCCCGTACGTCCCTGGTGGGCCAGGACCGTGCAGTCGTAGCCGTCGACGGCGGCACGGAGCGTGGCGTGGGGGCCCTGACCGGGAGCCCCGCCGGCGGGGAAGGCCCACTCACCGGGCCGCTGCGCGTAGACACCCGTCCCGCTCTGCTCGGACCAGTAGGCGGTGAACACCCCGGGCGCGGTCTCCAGGAGCGCGGCCGAACCGGGTACCGGAGCCGGGGTGAGGTCCTGCGCCCGGCGCAGGTCCGCCCCCGGTTCCGTCTGCACCCAGTGCATGACCGCTCGGTGCCCCGGCGCGAGCAGTTCGACCAGCCCGGCCGAGTTCGCCGCGGCGCTCAGCCCGCCCGCGACCGCGCCGCCGCGCAGGTCCTTCCATGCCTCCCAGGCCCCGTTCTTCGCCTCGCGCCTCAGCATGACCCCGCCGGGGCCGCCGGAGACGAAGACGTGGACCGTGCCCTGTCCGTCGACGGCGGCGGTCGGCGCGCCGAGGCTCGCCGCCTCCCTGGGACCACGGAAGGGGTTGCCGAGGGAACGCCAGTCGCCGAGCGTCCGCCCGGTCTGGTACTGCACGGCGTAGACCAGGTCGACCTTCGGTCCGTCACCGCCCGGCCGCTCCCGGCGCCCGAGGAAGTGCGCGTAGCGGTTGGCCCCCTGGGCCACGGCGAGATCCGTCACCCCTTCGACGGGAAAGAAGTCCGGCCCGGTGAAGCTGCCGCTCCCCACCGCGGTCTCCGTCCAGCGGTGCACCCCGCCTTCGACCGACGCGTACACACTGAGGCGGTCGTCGTTCCCGCGCAGCAGCCACGACCCCGTGACCGCGGAGGCAGCGGACACGCGCTGGGGCCGCGCCTCGGCCGCGACACCGGATCGGGTCCCCCGGTCCACCGCCTGCGCACCTCTGCCGCGCATGTGTGCCGTCCCCTCCTACGCCGGGCCTGGTGTCCACAGATGGCTCCAGAATTCGCCACATCATACGCACGACCGAACAGGTGTCCCAGTGTCCTGCCGGCACCGCGCGGACCTCGTACGACGGCCTCCCCAGCCGGTACCGGCGCGCGCGGAGCCACGTCGGAACCGGTCGGTCCGCCCTCTCGCCGAGGCACACACCGGGCACATCGGTCGTACGAGTGCTCGACCGCGTGTCTATAGTTCAATGCCAACCAAGCGTCAGCCGAGCAGCACCGACCCGGCCCCTCACGGGAGCGGCCTGCTGCTCCTGCCCTCTGGGCACGAGTTGCGAGGACCCGCCGTGAGCCACGACCTGAGCACCCCCGTGCCGCCTGCCCCTCAATCGCCGCGCGAGGGGCGCGGAAGCCGAAGAGCCGGGAAGAACGGTAAGAAGAAGCGCCGCACCGGCCGGAACATCCTGATCGGCCTGGCCGTACTCGTCGTCGCCGCGGGCGGCACCGCCTACTGGCTCTACAGCGACCTGAACGGCAACATCAACGGCGTCGACATCGACGACGCCATCGGCAAGGACCGCCCGGAGAAGCTCCCCACCTCCGGGCAGAACATCCTGATCCTCGGCTCCGACTCGCGCGCGGGCGACAACGCCGGTCTGAACACCGGCAAGGTCGCGGGGGCCCGTTCGGACACGGCGCTGGTGATGCACATCCCCGAGGGGCGCAAGGAGGCCGTCGCCGTCAGCATCCCGCGCGACACCCTGGTGACCCGGCCCGAGTGCACCAAGTCCGACGGCTCCGAGGTGGCCTCGGCCGAGCGTGTGATGTTCAACTCCGTCTACTCGCAGGTCGGTCCGGCCTGCGTGGTCAAGACGGTGGAGAAGATGTCCGGGGTCCGCATGGACCACTACGTGGAGATCGACTTCGCGGGCTTCAAGGACCTGGTGGACGCGATAGGCGGCGTCACCGTCACCGTCGACCAGAACATCCACGACAAGTCCAGCGGGCTCGACCTGACGGCCGGCACGCACAAGCTGAACGGCACGGACTCACTGGCCTTCGTGCGCACCCGGCACGGCGTCGGTGACGGCAGCGACCTCGGGCGGATCGGGCTCCAGCAGGAATTCATGATCGCCCTGCTGAGCGAGATCAAGAAGCAGGACCTCCTGGGCAGCCCGACCAAGACGTACAAGATCGCGGACACGCTCACCGCGGCCCTCACCACCGACTCCGAACTCGCCTCGCTCACCGCGCTCGCGGACTTCGGGCGCAGTCTGAACGGGGTGGACCCGTCCACGATGGACACCATCATGCTGCCGGTGGCGTACGACAAGATCGACCCGAACCGGGTGGTGGCCGCGGAGCCGCAGGCGTCCACGCTGTGGAAGGCGATCCGCAGCGACCAGGAGATCCCGGAGTCGGCGAAGAAGTCCCCCGCCGGCGGCAAGACGTCCTGACCCGCCACCGGTTGGCCCCGCCGGGGCGGGAGGAGGCCCCTCTCCCCCGGTTCTCGCCGCCCTCCTCAGACCGCCGCCCAAGCCCCCAGCGCCAGCCCCGGCTCGTCCTTGCGCCGGCTCAGCAGCAGTTGCCCGGCCGACGGGGACAGGGTCGCCGCCACCAGGCGGTCGTCGGCGTCCAGGGCCAGGGAGACGGTCGCGTCGGCCGGCAGCGCGGGGCCCGACTCGGTCCAGGCGGCGCCCATCTCCTCCAGTTCCGTGGGGTACGCGGCGAAGGCGACGCGGCCGCTGGCCGCCGAACGCTGGGCGAGGAGCGTGCAGTCGTGGCCGTCTATGACGGTGCGGACGGCGGCCACGGGGCCGGGGCCGACGGCGGTCGCCAGGGGCGTCGGCTTCCCGCCCGGGCGCCAGGCGCACAGCTCACCGGTGCCCGCGTCGGTGAAGAAGACCGTGGTGTGCTCCGCGGAGGTGGCCAGGGCGCGCAGGGTGCCCGGGCGGACGGCCGCGTCGAGGCGCTCCCCCAGCACCGGTCGCGCGCCCGGCTTGTCCTGGCTCCAGTGCAGGATGCCGCCCTCGACGGGCGCGTACAGCTGGACCAGGCCGGAGTCGGCCGTCACGGCCGCGGGCGACTCCTGGACGCCGCGGCCCTTCAGGTCCCGCCAGGGCTCCCAGCCGCCCTTCTCCTGCTGGGCCACCATGCTCATGCCGCCGCCCCCGTTGCGGACGAAGACATGGGCACGTCCCTGCGCGTCGACCGCGACGGCGGGGGTTCCGGTGCGGTCGCCCTGCTTGTTGGGGTGGCCGGCCGGCTGCCAGTCCAGGGGCGCGAGCAGCGGCCGGAAGTGCGTGGTGTGCACGAGGCCGCAGCGGTCGGCACCGGTCGGGCGCCAGGCGACCAGGTGGGCGTAGCCGTCGGGGCCCCGGCCGGCCGCGAGGCCGCCGGGGCGCAGTTCCTGGTCGCCGCCGATGCGGCGCGGCGCCTCCCAGGGGCCCGCGGGCGTGCGTTCGGCGCGCCACAGGGCGGCGTCGTTCGACGGGAGGTACACACTGAGGCGGCCGTCGCGGCCGAGGAGAAGCCAGTCGCCATTCACCGGATCACTCTAAGCGGGGCCGTCGGCTCCGTGTCGGTCGGGTACGGCCGTCGCGCCCGGCCGGAGGTGGCGGGGCGGGGGCGGGGCGGCGGGGCAGAGGGCCGGCCGGTGCGTGCGACCCTGGCGGGATGGAAGACAACGCACCCCTGCTCGTGGTCGTCGACGCCGCGAACGTCGTCGGCTCGGTGCCCGACGGCTGGTGGCGGGACCGGCGCGGAGCGGCGGAGCGGTTGCGGGACCGGCTGGCGGCGGACGGGGTGCCGGGGCGGGCCGGGCCGGTGGAGGTCGTACTCGTCGTCGAGGGCGCGGCCCGCGGGATGGAGTCCGTGCCCGGCGTACGGGTGGAGTCCGCACCCGGCAGCGGGGACGACCACATCGTCGAGCTGGTCGCGCGGACGGCGGGCGACCGTGCCGTCCTGGTGGTGACGGCCGACCGCGAGCTGCGCCGCCGGGTGACGGAGCTGGGCGCCGGGGTGGCGGGGCCCAGGACGGTGCGGCCCGTGTGACGGCCGGAGCGGGCACACGGGCCGACGACGCGTCAGGTCCGCCGCGTCACCCGGACCTGCGGCGGGTTACGGGCCGTTCGGGGCGGACGGCTCGGCCGGTGTGTCCTCGCCGCGGGCCAGGCGGCTGTGGGTGCGGCCGTAGAGGAAGTACACGACGAAGCCGATCGCCATCCAGACGGCGAAGCGGACCCAGGTCTCGGCGGGCAGGTTCAGCATCAGCCACAGCGAGGCGGCCACGGACACGATGGGCAGCAGCGGGACCAGCGGGGTGCGGAAGGCGCGGGGCAGGTCGGGCCGGGTCCGGCGCAGGATGATCACGCTGATCGCCACGATGACGAAGGCGAAGAGCGTGCCGATGTTCACCAGCTCGGCCAGCTCGCTGAGGCTGGTGAAGCCGGCGACGATCGCGATGATCACGCCGAGCAGGATGGTCGGCCGGTAGGGGGTGCGGAACCTCGGGTGGACGTGGGAGAAGAAGCGCGGCAGGAGTCCGTCGCGGCTCATCGCGAAGAAAACCCGGCTCTGGCCCAGGAGCAGGATCATGCAGACCGTGGTCAGGCCGACGGCCGCGCCGAAGCTGATCACGCCCGAGAAGAAGGGATGCCCCGTGGCCTTGAACGCGTCGGCGAGCGGGGCGTCCACGGAGAGCTTGGTGTAGTGCTGCATGCCGGTGACGACGATCGAGACCGCGACGTACAGGATGGTGCAGATGATCAGGGAGCCGAGGATGCCGCGGGGCATGTCGCGCTGGGGGTTCCTGGTCTCCTCGGCGGCCGTGGCGACGATGTCGAAGCCGATGAAGGCGAAGAAGACGACCGAGGCGGCCGTGAAGATGCCCATGACGCCGAAGTTGGCCGGCGCCCAGCCGAACATCAGCTGGATCAGTGGTGAGTGCAGTCCCCCGCCCGCCTCGACGGGCTGCGACTTCGGGATGAAGGGGTCGTAGTTGGCGCCCTTGACGAAGAAGGCGCCCGCGATGATCACGATCAGGACGACCGCCACCTTGATGGCGACGACGAGCGAGGTGATCCGCGCCGACAGCTTCATGCCGAGCACGAGGATGGCGGTGAGCACCAGCACCAGGGCGGCGGCGAGGATGTCGAAGCCGAATCCCTCGGCGCCGTCCCTGCCGCCGAGGGACGCGGGCATGTGCCAGCCCGCGTTGTCCAGCAGCGAGCGGATGTAGCCCGACCAGCCGACGGCCACCACCGCCGTGCCGAGCGCGAACTCCAGGACCAGGTCCCAGCCGATGATCCAGGCGGGCAGTTCGCCCAGCGAGGCGTAGGAGAAGGTGTACGCGGAGCCGGCCACCGGGACGGTGGAGGCGAACTCGGCGTAGCACAGCGCGGCGAGCGCGCAGACGACTCCGGCGACGACGAACGCCAGGGCCGTGGAGGGCCCGGCGTTGTTCTTGGCGACGGTGCCGGTCAGTACGAAGATTCCGGTGCCGATGACGACGCCGATACCGAAGACGGTCAGGTCCAGCGCCGACAGGGATTTCTTGAGCGCGTGCTCGGGTTCCTCCGTGTCACGGATGGACTGCTCGATCTTCTTGGTCCTGAAGAGGGTGTTGCTCACGGGGACCTCCCACGCTTGTCGTCCTCGACATGATCGAGAGGGGGCGTACTGCGTATGCCCCGGCGTGGGCGATTTCACGCGGATGGGCCGGTTCCGCCACTGCAACGAGTGGCGGAACCGGCCCATCCGGCCCAGTGCGCGGTTGCGGACTCCCGCGGTGCGCGGTGTCAGTCGCGCGCGGCCTCCACCTGGTCCACCTCGGTGCCCGTGCGGTCGTACCTGCCGTCGAGCTTGGCGACCAGACCGGTGACCTGTCGGGCGATGTCGGGCGCGGTGAGCCCGATCTCGGCCAGCACCTCGGCGCGGGAGGCGTGGTCGAGGAAGCGCGGCGGGATGCCGAAGTCGCGCAGCGGTACGTCGACGCCGGCGTCGCGCAGGGCCTGGGCGACGGCGGAGCCGACGCCGCCGACGCGGGAGTTGTCCTCGACGGTGACGACGACGCGGTGGCGCTCGGCGAGCGGGGCCATGGCCTCGTCGACGGGCTTGACCCAGCGCGGGTCGACCACGGTGGTGGAGATGCCCTGCTTGTTCAGCAGGTCGGCGACCTCCAGGCACATCGGCGCGAGGGCGCCGACGGAGACCAGGAGCACGTCGGGCGTGTCGGTGCCGGGGGCGCGCAGCACGTCCATGCCGCCGACGCGGCCGACGGCGGGCACGGCGGGGCCGACGGCGCCCTTGGAGAAGCGGACCACGGTCGGCGCGTCGTCCACCGCGACGGCCTCCCGCAGCTGGGCGCGGACCTGGTCGGCGTCGCGCGGGGCGGCGAGCCTGAGGCCGGGGACGACCTGGAGGATCGACATGTCCCACATGCCGTTGTGGGAGGCGCCGTCGGTGCCGGTGACGCCGGCGCGGTCCAGCACGAACGTCACCCCGCACTTGTGCAGGGCCACGTCCATCAGCACCTGGTCGAAGGCGCGGTTGAGGAAGGTGGCGTACACGGCGAAAACCGGGTGGACGCCGCCGTGGGCGAGGCCGGCCGCGGAGACAGCGCCGTGCTGCTCGGCGATGCCGACGTCGTAGACGCGGTCCGGGAAGGCCTTGGCGAACTTGTCGAGGCCGACCGGCTGGAGCATCGCGGCCGTGATGGCGACGATGTCGTCGCGCTCCTTGCCGAGTTTGAGCATCTCGTCGCCGAAGACGCTGGTCCAGTCGGCGCCGGAGGTGGAGATGGGCAGGCCGGTGTCGGGGTGGATCTTGCCGACGGCGTGGAAGCGGTCGGCCTCGTCCTGGAGGGCGGGCTGGTAGCCGCGGCCCTTCTCGGTGAGGCAGTGCACGATCACCGGGCCGCCGAAGCGCTTGGCGCGGGTGAGGGCGGACTCCAGGGCCTCCAGGTCGTGGCCGTCGATCGGGCCGACGTACTTGAGGCCGAGGTCCTCGAACATGCCCTGCGGGGCGATGAAGTCCTTCAGGCCCTTCTTGGCGCCGTGCAGGGTGTCGTAGAGGGGGCGGCCGACGACCGGGGTGCGCTCCAGGACCTCCTTGGTGCGGGCCAGGAAGCGCTCGTAACCGTCGGTGGTGCGCAGGGTGGCCAGGTGGTTGGCGAGGCCGCCGATGGTGGGGGCGTAGGAGCGCTCGTTGTCGTTGACGACGATGACGAGGGGGCGGTCCTTGGCGGCGGCGATGTTGTTCAGCGCCTCCCAGGCCATGCCGCCGGTGAGGGCTCCGTCGCCGATGACGGCGACGACGTGGTCGTCGCGCTCCATGACCTGGTTGGCCTTGGCGATGCCGTCTGCCCAGCCGAGCACCGTGGAGGCGTGGCTGTTCTCGATGACGTCGTGCTCGGACTCGGCCTGCGAGGGGTAGCCGGACAGGCCGCCCTTCATCTTGAGCTTGGAGAAGTCCTGGCGGCCGGTGAGCAGCTTGTGGACGTAGGACTGGTGGCCCGTGTCCCAGAGCACCTTGTCCTTCGGCGAGTCGAAGACACGGTGCAGGGCGAGGGTGAGTTCCACCACGCCGAGGTTGGGGCCGAGGTGGCCGCCGGTCTTGGACACGGCGTCGACGAGGAAGGTACGGATCTCCTCGGCCAGCCGGGCCAGCTCTTCCAGGCTGAGCCGGTCCAGATCGCGCGGTCCCGTGATGCGGGTCAGCAGCGGCACCCGTGCCTCCTTGCAGTAGAGCTGTTGCCGGGCTCGTCGAGTCTAATGTTCCGCTCCGGCGGAACGTGTCCGGGCGGTGCGTCGTACGTCACGCGTTCGGCCTTACCCAGGGGCGGACCGTTCTACGTCTTCCCGGCCGGCGGGGTCCGGCTTGGGGACACCTTTACCCGGGTGGTCCAGTCCACCGGGCGCACGGTGTCCAGGCCGGGTGGCGCCCGGTCCGCCCGATTGGTCTAGTCCCTTTTTGGTCCAGACCATTGCGTCCCCGATGCTCCGGCGATATCCCCGTACCCGGCAACACCCCAGCACAGCACGGGAATCGACGTTCCTCCCCACACACACCGGGACTGACATGAGACGCATGCGTTCCATCCGGGCGGCCCTCACCGCGGCCGCCACCACCGTGGCCGCGGTGGGCCTCGCGCTGTCCGGCACCGGCGCGGCCCAGGCGGCGACCCCGCTGCCGGACCGGGTCTTCGCGCCGTACTTCGAGGCCTGGACCGGCGAGAGCCCGGCCGCGCTGGCCGCCCAGTCCGGCGCCAGGCACCTGACCATGGCCTTCCTCCAGACGGCGATCCCGGGTTCCTGCACGCCGTACTGGAACGGCGACACCTCGATGCCGATCGCGCAGTCGACTTTCGGCGCCGACGTCGACACCATCCAGGCGAACGGCGGCGACGTCATCCCCTCGTTCGGCGGCTACACGGCCGACACCACCGGCACCGAGATCGCCGACAGCTGCACGGACGTCCAGCAGATCGCCGCGGCCTACGAGAAGGTCATCACGACCTACGACGTCAGCCGGCTCGACATGGACATCGAGATCGATTCGCTGGACAACACCGCGGGCATCGACCGCCGCAACAAGGCGATCAAGCTGGTCCAGGACTGGGCCGCCGGCAACGGCCGCGACATCGAGATCTCCTACACCCTGCCCACCACCACCCGCGGCCTCGCGAGCAACGGCGTCGCCCTGCTCGAGAACGCCGTGAAGAACGGCACAAAGGTCGACGTCGTGAACCTCATGACGTTCGACTACTACGACAACCAGCCGCACGACATGGCCAAGGACACCCAGACGGCGACGCAGGGTCTGCACGACGTACTGGCCCGGCTCCACCCGGACAAGTCCTCCGCCGACCTGTGGCACATGATCGGCGTCATCGAGATGATCGGCGTCGACGACTTCGGACCGGCGGAGACCTTCACCCTGGACAACGCCCGCACGGTCTACGACTGGGCCCTGAAGCAGGGCATCGACACGCTCTCCTTCTGGGCGCTCCAGCGGGACAACGGAAGCTGCGCGGGCGGCGGCGCGGCCGACAACTGCTCGGGCATCCAGCAGAACACCTGGGACTTCTCGCACATCTTCGCGCCCTTCACCGGCGGCGGCACCGCCCCGGCGAACGACTTCTCCCTCTCCGCCGCCCCGGCCTCCGGCACGGTGACCGCGGGGGCCTCGGCCACCACCACGGTGAAGACCGCGGTGAAGACCGGTGAGGCGGAGACGGTGCAGCTCAAGGCGAGCGGGGTACCGGCGGGCGTCACCGCGTCGTTCGGTCCCGGCGCGGTCACGGCGGGCGGGCAGTCGACGCTCACCCTCGCCACCACCGGCCAGGCCGTCTCGGGGACCTACTCCGTCACCGTCACGGGCACCAGCCCGTCCGGCAGCCACAGCACCACGTACACGCTGACCGTCACCGGCGGCAACGGCAGCCAGTGCACGGCCGCCCCGTGGAAGCCGGGGTCGGTCTACACCGGCGGGCAGCAGGTCTCCCACCAGGGGCACACCTGGAAGGCCAAGTGGTGGACGACCGGCGAGGAGCCCGGGACCACCGGCCAGTGGGGCGTCTGGCAGGACCTCGGCGCCTGCTGAGGACCGTACGGCCCACCCCGGACGGCATGAAAAGCGGTCCGCCCGCCGGCCCAGGGCTCAGCTGGGCGGGCGGGCGGACCGTCGTCGGCCGTGCGACGGGTGCGACGGGCTCTGACCCGTGCTACGCGCGGCCGGCCGTCTTCTGCGTCTTGCGGGTGACCGCGTCGATGACGACGGTCGCCAGCAGCACGCCACCGGTGATCATGTACTGGACCGGCGAGGCGATGCCCTCCAGGGCGAGGCCGTACTGGATCGAGACGATGACCATCACACCGAGCAGCGCGTCCCAGGTGCGGCCGCGGCCGCCGAACAGGGACGTACCGCCGATCACCGCCGCGGCGATGACGTTCATCAGGAACTCACCGGTGCCCGCGCCCTGGTTGGCGGAGGCGATCTTCGACGCCACGAAGAGGCCGCCGATCGCCGCGAAGCCGCCGGCGATCGCGAAGACCGAGATCCGGACCAGCTCCACGTTGATACCGGCACGGCGGGATGCCTCGACGCTGCCACCGAGCGCGAAGATCTTGCGGCCGTAGGCGGTGCGGCGCAGGACGAAGTCCGTGAGCAGCAGGAACGCCAGGAAGATCACCACGGCCAGCGGCAGGCCCTTGTACTGGTTGAAGACGATCGCCACGGCGAAGGCCAGGACCGCGAGCAGCACCGTGCGCACGATGATCTCGTTCAGCGGCCGGGACGGCACCCCGACGGCCTCGCGGCGGCGGTTGTCGAAGAACGCGGTGAGGAAGTACCCCGCGGTCACCACGATCGCCAGGCCGTAGGCGGCGGCCACGTCGCTGAAGTAGTAGCTGGTCAGCTTGACGACGACGCCCTCGGAGTCGAGGTTGATCGTGCCGTTGTCGCCCAGGATCTGGAGCATGAAGCCCTGCCAGAACAGCAGTCCGGCGAGCGTCACGGCGAAGGCGGGGACACCGATGCGGGCGAAGACGAAGCCGTGGATGGCGCCGGCCACGGTGCCGGTGAGGATCGCCAGCAGCAGGGCGAGCCACTCGTTCATCCCGTGCGTGACGCTCAGCACCGCGAAGGTGGCGCCCGCGACACCGCTGACCGAGCCGACCGACAGGTCGATCTCCCCGAGCAGCAGCACGAAGACGATGCCGACGGCGATCATGCCGGTGCCGACCATGGCGACCGACATGTCGGAGAAGTTGCCGGCGGTGAGGAAGTTGGAGTTCAGGCTGGTGAAGATGGCCCAGATGATCAGAAGGCCGACGACGACCGGTATGGACCCGAGGTCACCGGCCTTCATCTTCCGCTTGAACTCGCCCAGGTAGCCGGCGAAGCCCTGCTCACGCACCAGCAGCCGGGGGTCGACGGCGGTGACGGCGGCGGCCGCCGCGTCGGTGTTCTCCACCGCGCTGTCCGCGGGCGTGGAGGTCTTGTCGATGCTCACTTCTTGATCTCCCCATTTGCGCGTGCCGCACGACGGGTCACGGCGTTCTCCGTGGCGCCCGTGATGGCGGAGATGATCTCTTCCTGGGAGGTCGACTTGACCTCGAAGACGCCGTTGTTGCGCCCGAGGCGCAGGACGGCGACCTTGTCGGCGACCGCCTTGACATCGGCCATGTTGTGGCTGATGAGGATGACGGCGTGGCCGCGCTCGCGCAGCCGCTCCACGAGGTCGAGGACCTGCGCGGTCTGCTCGACGCCGAGGGCCGCGGTGGGCTCGTCCAGGATGACCAGCTTGGGCTCGCCGAGCATGGAGCGGGCGATCGCCACCACCTGGCGCTGACCGCCGGAGAGCGAGGCGATCGGGATGCGGACGCTCGGGATGCGGATGGACAGCGTGTCGAGGAGCTCGCGGGAGCGGCGCTCCATCTCCACCTCGTCCAGGACGCCGCGCCTGCGGATCTCCCGGCCCAGGTAGAGGTTGCCGACGACGTCGATGTTGTCGCACAGCGCGAGGTCCTGGTAGACCGTCGCGATGCCGAGACTCTGGGCGTCGTGCGGCCTGTTGATCGAGACGGCCTTGCCGTCCCACTCGATGGCGCCCTCATCGATGGGGTGCACGCCGGCGATCGTCTTGACCAGCGTGGACTTACCGGCGCCGTTGTCGCCCACCAGGGCGACCACCTCACCGGCGTGGACCTCAAGCTCTACGTCGGTGAGCGCCTGGACGGCACCGAATCGCTTGGAGACCCCGCGCAACGCCAGCACGGGCGTAGCGGACACGTGAACCATCTCCTTCGCCGCCTGACCCGGCGGGAGGTTGTGCAGAAGTATTGGGGGGTTGTTCCGTCCGGCGCCCCGCGTAGCTTGCGGGGCTGATGAGTGCGGGACGCCGGAGGAGCTGGGGCGGCCGGTCCCGGGGCGCTCACGCGGCGCGGGACGCGGGTCCGCTTACTTGAGGCCGATCTTGTCGCAGGCGGCCTTGTACTTGTCCGTGCAGATCTCGTCGAGCGTGTAGAAGCCGTCCTTGATGACGGTCTCCTTGATGTTGTCCTTGGTCAGCGAGACGACCGGGACGATGACCGCGGGGATGCCCTTGGCGCTGGCGCTGTCGACCTTGTCGTTGGCGATGGAGTCGAGCGACTCGCCCTTGGCGAGCGCGACGGCCATCTCGGCCGCGGTCTCGGCCTCCTTCGGGTACGACTTGAAGACGCTCATGTACTGCTCACCGGTGACGATGCGCTGCACACCCGCGAGTTCGGCGTCCTGGCCGGTGACCGGGACGTTGGCGATCCCGGCGGCCTTCAGGGCGGTGATGATGCCGCCCGCCATGCCGTCGTTGGCGGAGTAGACGCCCTGGATCTTGCCCTTGCCGAGGGCGGAGATGGCGCCCTCCATGTTGGCGTTGGCGTTCTCCGGCTTCCACTCCTTGGTGTCGTACTCGCGGCCGACCTTCACCTTGCCGTCGAGGGCGGCGTGCGCGCCCTCCTTAAACTGGGCGGCGTTCGGGTCGGTGGAGGAGCCGTTCATCATGACGATCTGGGCGTCCTTGGCCTTGTCGCCCAGCGCCTCGAGGAGCGCCTCGCCCTGCGTCTTGCCGACGGTGACGTTGTCGAACGAGGTGTAGGCGTCGATCGGGCCCTCGGCCAGGCGGTCGAAGGCGACGACCTTGATGCCGGCGTCCTTGGCCTTCTTGACCGAGCCCGCGATCGCCTTGTAGTCCACCGCGTCGATGATCAGCACGTCGACCTTGTTGGTCACCATCGTGTCGACCTGCTGGTTCTGCAGGCTGGCGTCCTGCTTGGCGTTGGCGTAGACGACCTCGCCCTTGTTGTTCGTGAGCTCCTTGACCTTCTTCTCGATCATGGGCTTGTCGAACTTCTCGTACCGAGCGGTCTGGTTCTCGGGAAGGAGCAGACCGACCTTGATGTCGTCGCCCTTCTTCGCCGCCGAGTCGGACGAGTCCTTGTCGCCGGACTCCTTGGCGCTTCCACAGGCGGCGAGCGAGACAGCCATGGCACCCGCGGCAACAGCAACGGCGGCACGACGCATACGCGTGTTCACTTCAGAAACCTCCCTGACGAGGCCGCGTCGTTGCGGCCGAGGTGGCTGGAAGTCAACTCGGCCACACGTGCGACGTCAAGAAGTAAATCCTTAACGAGATGACAACGGTGCCATCCGTGCTCTAAGTGAAGGCAGGCGTGGCCGCCGGCAGAGCGCCGGTCGCAGATCCGTCCAAGAGGGTCGAATCGCCCATCTCGCTGAGGGCGAGGGCGAGGGCCCCGAGCACCTCCGCACGGCCGCCGAGGGCCCCGGGAAGCACCGAGAGCTGCCGCGCCGCGCTGGGGATGGCGTAACGCCCCACGGACTCTCTTATCGGCCCGAGCACCAGCTCACCGGCCTCGGCGAGATCGCCGCCGAGGACGACCCGGCTCGGGTTGAGCAGGTTGCAGAGATTGGCGACTCCACTGCCGATGTGGCGGCCGACGTCGGCGATCACCCGACGGCAGCCCGGGTCACCGTCCCGCGCCAGCCGCACGACGCCCTCCATCGTCAGATCGGTGCCGTGGCCGGGCTGGAGGAGCGGAAGCACATAGCGTGCTGCCGCGAAGGTCTCCAGGCAACCCCGGTTTCCGCATCGGCAGACGGGGCCGGCCTCGTCGAGGGTGATGTGCCCGATTTCGCCCGCTGTGCCGCCCGGACCGCGATAGATCTTTCCGTTGATCACCAGACCGGCACCGACGCCGCTGGCGACCTTGATGTACGCCAGGTCCCGCACCCCCCGGCCGCTGCCCCAGACCAGCTCGCCCAGGGCGCCCAGGTTGGCGTCGTTGTCCACGTGCACCGGCACGCCGAGCCGCCCCCGCAGCTCCTCGGCGGGCCGGGTGCCGCCCCAGCCGGGCAGGATCGCGGTCGAGCCCAGCGTCCCGGACTCCACGTCGATGGGCCCCGGCACGCCCAGGCCCACCCCGGCGATCTTGGCGCGGTCCACGCCGGTGGCCGCGATCAGTCGGCTGACCAGCTGTTCCGCCCGGTCGAAGCCCTGGTCCGAGGACGCGTCGACGTCCAGTGGCTCGGACTCCTCGGCGAGCACCTGGTGGGCGAGGTTGCCGATCGCGACGCGCAGGTGGGTGTGGCCGAAGTCCACGCCGATGACGATGCCGGCGTCACCGCTCAGCGAGACGCTGCGGGCCCGGCGGCCGCCCGCGGAGGTGGGCGTGACCTCGACGGTTCCGCCGTCCTTCAGTTCCCGGACGATGTTCGAGACCGTGGCCGCGGACAGGCCCGTCGTCCTCGCGATCTCCGCCTGCGTGAGCGAACCGGCGAGCCGTACCGCCCGTACGACGCGTTCCAGGTTGGCTCGGTGCAGCGACGACTGCGACCCCGGAGTCTCCACGACGACCTCCTGCGCGCGGGGCCGCTTCGATGAGGCCCCTTCCATGTCCAACTAGTGAACTCTAAGCTGAGCCGTTCGGGTCACCTCCCGTCAAGAGGTTGAACCGCATCCGGGTGTCCAGCGGCCCGCCCTGCACACACGCGCATGCCGCCCCCGGAGTCCGGGAGCGGCATGCGCGTGAGGTTCGAGGGGGCCGTCCGCGCTACTTCAGGGCGCCCGCCGTGAGCCCCTGGACCACCTGGCGCTGGAAGATGATGTACGCGGCCAGCACCGGCAGCATCGCCATGACCAGGCCGGCGAACAGGCCCGACCAGTCGCCCTTGTACCCCTGACTGACCGCCAGCTGCACCAGGCCCTGGGTGAGGACGTGTTTGTCCGGGTCCGTGTTCAGCACGGTCGGCAGCATGTACTGGTTCCACTGGCCCAGGAAGTTGAAGATTCCCACGCTGATCAGACCGGGCTTGGCCATCGGCAGCATGACCTGGAAGAAAGTCCTCGAGTGGGAGGCTCCGTCCACGAAAGCGGCCTCCGCCACCGAAGTGGGCAATGTGCGGAAGAACCCGGTCAGGAAGAACACCGTGAAGGGCAGTGAATAGGCGATGTAGACCAGGATCAGCCCGTGGATGGTGTTCAGCATCCCCATGTTGTCCACCACGTAGAACAACGGGACCAGAGCGAGCATGATCGGGAAACTCATGCCGGCGATGAACAAGTAATAGATGAACCGGTTGCCCGGAAAGTCGAACCGGGCCAGCACATAGGCCGCCATGGAACCCAGCACCAGGGTGCCGACGAGCGAACCGCCGACCACCAGGACGGTGTTGAGGAAATAGTCGCTCATGTGCGCCTGGGACCAGGCCCGAGACCAGTTGTCGAAGTTCAGCTTGTCGGGCAGTGACCAGGGCGAGCCGAAGATGGAGGCGTCGTCCTTGAAGGAGGTCATCACCGCCCACACCAGCGGCATGCCGACCATGATCGCCCAGATGACGAGGACGCCGTGGGAGAAGACGTTGAGGGTGGTGCCCTCCTTCTTCCCCTTCTTCAGTCCGCCGGGGGCGGCCTGGGCCTTGAGGACGGGCGTACCGGATTCGGCAGGTACGGGGGCGGGGGTCTCGGTCGTCTTCATTGATCAGTACTCCAGCCGCTCGCGCCGGCCCAGCCGCATCACGACGGCGGCGAAGGCCAGCGTGACGACGAGCAGGGCGACGCCGATGGTGGTGGCGTAGGCGGCCTGACCGTCACGGAACGCCTTCTGGTACACGTACAGGACCATGACGGTGGTCGAGTAGTCGGGTCCACCGGGTCCGGTCGTCATGATCTGCACGACCGCGAAGGACTCGGCGCCCAGCGCGAGGATGCCCATGTAGACCCAGCCGGACTGCACGGTGTCCCACAGCAGCGGCAGGGTCACCTTGAAGAAGGTGGTGGCGCGGTTCGCGCCGTCCAGCAGCGCGGCCTCGTACAGCTCCCCCGGGATGGAGGCCATGCCCGCGGAGAAGAGCACCACGAAGAAGCCGACCGTCGACCAGACGAGCACCGCCATCACGCACCACAGGGCGATGTCGGGGTCGCCGAGCCACAGCGGCTGGACGGAGCCCAGGCCGATCCCGCGCAGCAGCGAGTTGATCGCACCGCTGTCCGGGTTGTACGCGAACTGGAACAGCAGGGCGACGATCGCGATGGACAGGACCTGCGGGAAGAAGTACACGATCTTGTAGAAGCCGGAGCCGCGCACACCGGTGATCACAGGGCCGCCGCGGCGGCGCCGTCCGCCCACGTTGATCATGAAGGCGAAGAAGAGCGCCAGGCTGAGGGTCACCAGCGGAACCAACAGGGCGAACATCACGCTGTGTTGCAACGACTTCCAGAAGATGTCGTCGTCGAGCATCCGCGAGTAGTTGTCGAAGCCAACCATCTTGAACTCGGGGCTCAGCCCCGTCCAGTCCGTGAACGAGTAGTAGATGGACTGGATGAACGGCCAGATGACGAAGAGCGCGTACAGCCCCAGGGGAACCGCCAGGAACCCCACGATGAACCGGTACTTGCCGTGCTGCATTGCTACCGACCCCGATCTGCGCGCGGGTGGCGCCGCCAGGGCCCGCCCGGCGCGGTGGCGCCGGACAGGCCCTGGTGACGCGTCCTCACTGGTGCTTGTAGTGCTTGATCGACGAGTCCTTGGCGGCTTCGTCTGCGTAGCCCTGGATCTTCTTGATGGTCTCGGCCGGGGTCATCCGCCCCGCCATCATCTCGCCCAGGCAGGAGACGCCGATCTTCTCCTTCTGGAGCTGCACGTACCAGTCCTGCATGCGCGGGTTCACCACGTTGTCGCCGGCCAGCTCCAGCGCCGCGACGCCCGACTTGAGGCCCGGGGTCAGCTCGATGCCGTCGGTGCCGCCGTTGTAGGCGCTCAGGGACTTCACCTTGCTGGTGAAGTTCTTCGAGGACGCCTCGCTGAGCATGATGCGCAACTGCTCCATGCCGCCGGCGCCGTTGGCCGCCTTGGCCGGGACGATGAAGGGCTCGCCGCCGGACGCCCAGATGGTGCCGAAGGGCATCTTGTCGGAGTCGTCGATGCCGGGCGGGGCGGAGACGGCGAGGTCGAAGTCGGCGGGGATGACCTTGGCCGACTCGTTCTCCACCCAGGAGCCGTTGGGGAGGAAGAGGGCGTCGCCCTTGGCCCAGGCGGTCTGCGACTGGATGTGGTCCAGGCCCGGGGTGCCCTTGAGGATGTAGCCGCCCTTGAACAGCTCGTACCAGGCCTCGAAGACCGTCTTGACCGCCGGGTGCTTCCAGGCGTTCGGCTCCAGGTTGTCGATCGCGTCGAGCACCTCTCGGCCGCCGACCTTGGCGATCATCGGGGACATCGAGAAGGGGATGTAGTACGGGTACTTGCCGGCGTAGGTCCAGCCGGCCATGCCCTTCTTCTTGGCCTTCTTGCAGACCGCGATCATCTCGTCCCAGGTCTTGGGGTACTCCGCGTCCAGGGAGTCGAGGGCCTTCTGCGAGTACCAGTTGCCGTACACCGTGTAGGCGTAGTACAGGATCCAGACCGGGTCGCCGTCGAACTGGCCCATCTCCACGATGCCGGGGCGCAGCGTGTCGCGGACCTTCTTGTTCGGGTCGTCGTAGGACGGGGCGTCGAGCAGCGGGGTGAGGTCGGCGAGCTGCTTCTTGCCGACCAGGACGCCCATGTCCATCTGCTCGGCACCGGAGTTGTCGACGAGGTCGGGCGGGTTGCCGCCGTTGAAGCGCGGCTGGAGGGTGGACTGGATCTTCTGGGTGGCGGCGAACTTCACCTTGGCCTTCGGGAAGGCCTTCTCGTACAGCTTCACGGCGTCCTCGGCGTACTCCTTGCCGAAGCCGCCGTCGAAGAGGACGAATTCCATCTGGGCGCTGTCGTTGACCGCGAGCGGGTTCTTGGCGGACTTCTCGCCCGCCTCGGCCTTCTCCTGGTCGTCCCCGCCGCCGCTCGCGCAGGCGGACAGGAAGCTCATGGCCGGTACGGAGATCAGGCCGAGCGCGGCGGACCGCTTGATCAGATCGCGGCGGCCGACGCCCGTACCGTTGTTCTCGGCGGAAGTGGATCCCATGCTCAAGTCCTCGCCTTCTCCAGGACTCAGGCGGTGAACCGGATCCTCCCGGCACCGCGATCGGGTCACGCTGGGTCGTGCAGGAAATGCGGGTACTGCTGTGCGGTCACGGAAACCGTCACCGCTGTTCGGGCGCCTTGGACGGTTCCTCGTCGCGGTTCCCCCGTATCCCCCGGTGGGCGACAGGTATAGTCCACTTTCCGCCGGGGGAGCAAGATCGAATGCAAGGTTCGCGGTACGTCTTTTCCGAGTTGAGACCTCCCGGAAATATGAGCGGCCTGTGCGCCGCATGCCGGAGGAATCCCTGCCATAAGCCCCGAACGCCACATCCAACACCCTTGACATCACATGCCACTTGACCCCTACTGGTCCTTGCGCAGCTGATTTGACAACGTTGTCCCACGCGCAGGGAGGGTGGCCAGGACATGCAGTACGGAGTTCGGCACAGATGGGGTCCGGCGGTCGTCATGACGACCGCCTTCGCATTGGCGGTGGGTTCACAGGGAGCGGCGGTCGCGCTGCCGGGCGCCCCCGCCAAGGCCGACCGGGAGTTCGCGTCGTCCTTCGAGGCGGACGACCCGGTTCCGGACTGGACCGACACCGTGGACACCGACCGGGACGGCGGCAAGCGCGCCTCCGGCGTGGACGGCGGGTACAGCACCGGCATACCCGGCAACGTCACGGAGAACGTCACCGGCGTGCGGGCCAGCGCCGAGAACACGGGCGGCCGGGAGGTGAAGGAGAACCTCGTCGACAACGAGCCGGCCACCAAGTGGCTCGCCTTCGCGCCGACCGGCTGGGTCGAGTTCGACCTCGACGCACCGACGAAGATCGCCAAGTACGCCCTCACCTCGGCCAACGACCACGACGAACGCGACCCGCTGGACTGGACGCTGAAGGGGTCGGCGGACGGCGAGAACTGGCAGACGCTGGACACCCGCTCCGGGGAGCACTTCGGCGAGCGGTTCCAGACCAAGACGTACACACTCGCCGAGACCGCCGAGTTCCAGCACTTCCGGCTGGAGATCACCAAGAACAACGGGGCCGGCGACGCGCTCCAGCTCGCCGACGTGCAGCTGGCCACCAGCGACACCGAGGTCCCCACGCCCGAGGACATGCTCTCCTTCGTCGACGAGGGCCCGGTGGGCTCGCCGACCGCGAAGGCGAACGCCGGGTTCACCGGCACCCACGCGCTGCGCTACGCGGGCCGGCACACCGCGGACGGCCGGGGCTACTCGTACAACAAGGTCTTCGACGTGAACGTCGAGGTCGACCGGCGCAGCGAGCTGTCGTACAAGATCTTCCCGTCGATGGCCGACGGCGACCTCGACTACGACGCCACGAACGTCTCCGTCGACCTCGCCTTCACCGACGGCACCTATCTGAGCGACCTCAAGGCCACCGACCAGCACGGGTTCCCGCTGACGCCGCGCGGTCAGGGCGACGCCAAGATCCTCTACGTGAACCAGTGGAACAGCGTCGAGTCGGGCATCGGCTCGGTCGCGGCCGGCAAGACCGTCGACCGGATCCTGGTGGCCTACGACTCCCCCAAGGGCCCGGCGAAGTTTCGCGGCTGGCTGGACGACGTGGAGATCAAGCGGGCCGCGCCCGAGCGTCCCAAGGCCCATCTGTCCGACTACGCGCTCACCACCCGCGGCACCAACTCCAGCGGCAGCTTCTCGCGCGGCAACAACTTCCCCGCGACCGCCGTGCCGCACGGCTTCAACTTCTGGACGCCGGTGACCAACGCCGGTTCGCTCAGCTGGATCTACGAGTACGCGAGCGGCAACAACGACGACAACCTGCCCACCCTGGAGGCGTTCGGCGCGAGCCACGAGCCGAGCCCCTGGATGGGCGACCGGCAGACCTTCCAGGTGATGCCCTCGGCCGCCTCCGGTACCCCGGACACCGGCCGGGACGCCCGCGAGCTGGCCTTCCGGCACGAGAACGAGACGGCCAGGCCGTACTACTACGGGGTGCGGTTCGAGAACGGCCTCAAGGCCGAGATGGCGCCGACCGACCACGCGGCGATGATGCGCTTCACCTACCCCGGTGACGACGCGAGCGTGATCTTCGACAACGTCAACAACGACGCCGGCCTGACCCTGGACAAGGAGAACGGCACCTTCACCGGCTACTCGGACGTCAAGTCCGGCGGCTCCGCCGGTGCCACCCGCCTCTTCGTCTACGGCGAGTTCGACAGCAAGGTCACCGGCGGCGACTCCAGCGGCGTCAAGGGCCACCTGCGCTTCGACGCCGGCCGGGACCACTCCGTGACGATGGGCATCGCCACCTCGCTGATCAGCGTCGACCAGGCGAAGGACAACCTGCGCCAGGAGATCCCGAAGCGCACCTCCTTCGACAAGGTCAAGCGGGACGCCCAGAAGCAGTGGGACTGGATCCTCGGCAAGGTCGAGGTGGAGGGCGCCACGCAGGACCAGCTGACCACGCTGTACTCCGGCCTCTACCGGCTGTACCTGTACCCGAACGCGGGCCACGAGAAGGTGGCCGGAAAGTACAAGTACGCCTCCCCGTTCTCCAAGGCGGTCAAGGAGAACACGCCGACCGAGACCGGCGCCAAGATCGTGGACGGCAAGGTCTACGTCAACAACGGCTTCTGGGACACGTACCGGACCGCCTGGCCCGCGTACTCCTTCCTCACCCCGTCCCAGGCCGGTGAGCTGGTCGACGGCTTCGTGCAGCAGTACAAGGACGGCGGCTGGACCTCGCGCTGGTCCTCCCCCGGCTACGCGGACCTGATGACCGGCACCTCCTCCGACGTGGCCTTCGCGGACGCCTACGTCAAGGGCGTCGACTTCGACGCGAAGGCGGCGTACGACGCGGCGGTCAAGAACGCCACCGTCGTGCCGCCGTCCTCGGGCGTGGGGCGCAAGGGCATGGAGACCTCGCCGTTCCTCGGCTACACCGGCACCGAGACGCACGAGGGCCTGTCGTGGGCGCTGGAGGGCTACCTCAACGACTACGGCATCGCGAAGATGGGCGAGAAGCTCTACAAGGAGACCGGCCAGAAGCGGTACAAGGACGAGTCCGCGTACTTCCTCAACCGCGCCCAGGACTACGTCAACCTCTTCGACGCGAAGGCCGGCTTCTTCCAGGGCAAGGACGTCAAGGGCAACTGGCGCGTGGACTCCGGGAAGTACGACCCGCGCGTGTGGGGCTACGACTACACGGAGACCAACGGCTGGGGCTACGCCTTCACCGCCCCGCAGGACAGCCGGGGCCTGGCCAACCTGTACGGCGGCCGGGACGGCCTCGGCGACAAGCTCGACAAGTACCTCTCCACCCCGGAGACGGCCTCGCCGGACCTGAAGGGCTCCTACGGCGGGGTCATCCACGAGATGGTCGAGGCGCGGGACGTCCGCATGGGCATGTACGGGCATTCCAACCAGGTCGCCCACCACGCCCTGTACATGTACGACGCGGCCGGGCAGCCGTACAAGACGCAGAAGAACATCCGCGAGGTGCTCCAGCGGCTGTACACCGGCAGCGACATCGGCCAGGGCTACCACGGCGACGAGGACAACGGCGAGCAGTCGGCCTGGTTCCTCTTCTCCTCGCTCGGCTTCTACCCCCTGGTGATGGGCAGCGGCGAGTACGCCATCGGGTCCCCGCTCTTCACCAAGGCGACGGTGCACCTGGAGAACGGCCGCGAGCTGGTCGTCAAGGCGCCGAAGAACAGCACGAAGAACGTCTACGTGCAGGGTCTGAAGGTCAACGGCAAGCGCTGGAACTCCACTTCGCTCCCCCACGCGCTGATCGCGAAGGGCGGCGTCCTGGAGTTCGACATGGGCCCGAAGCCCTCCTCGTGGGGCACGGGCGAGAACGCGGCGCCGCCGTCGATCACCCAGGACGACGAGGTGCCGACCCCGCGCACCGACGCGATCACCGGCCAGGGTGCGCTGTTCGACAACACCTCGGCGACGGACGCGAGCGTGACGTCGGTGGACCTGCCCGTGTCCGGCGAGGGCGCGAGGGCGGTCCAGTACACGCTCACCTCCTCGGCGGACCGCACCAAGGCCCCGGCCGGCTGGAAGCTCCAGGGCTCGGCCGACGGCACCACCTGGCGGACGCTGGACGAGCGCTCCGGCGAGTCCTTCGCCTGGGACCGGCAGACGCGGGCGTTCTCGGTGAAGTCGCCGGGCTCGTACGCCGAGTACCGGCTGGTCCTCGACGGCGAGCACACGCTGGCGGAGGTGGAGTTGCTGTCCTGAACCCGAAGGTGAGCGTGGAATGACGTCGCGGGGTACGCCGGGTGACCGGCGTACCCCGCAAAAGGTTGTACGCCCCACGTTGCGCTTGCGTACCTGTTCTGTACCGCTCTCGTCCCCGGTCGTAAATCTGATTGACGTGTGAACGTCATGTGTAAGGATCACGAAGTATCCCGGGATCTTGCGGACTTACCCGTTCGCGGTCCCTTCCGCATGACCAGATGGAGGATCCACGTGGCCAAAAGCTCCGGCCTGAACACGCGTCGCGCCCTGGCGCGTGCCACGGCTGCGGCGCTCACCGCCGCTCTGGTGGCGACCGGTGCGAGCAGCGCCGTCGCCGCCGACGGACCGGGAGCCAGCGCTTCCCGGTCGCACCTCGACGTGAAGCCGTCGGGTGCCGAGAAGTACGGCACCTCCGCCATGCCCGGAGACGCACCGATCAACCCGGTGTTCGGTGTGGACGGCGCGGGTGACCTGTGGAGCTACGACCCCGACTTCGAGGGCGGGCTGGACGCTCGCTGGGACGCCGGCTACGGCTGGCAGACGGCCCGCGCCATGACGCAGGTCGACCAGGACGCCGACGGATTCTCGGACGGCATCTGGCACGTCACGTCCGAGGGCCAGCTCTACTGGGCCCCCTGGGGGACCGAGGACCACACCCTCGTCGGCAACGGCTGGAAGATCTACAACCAGCTGTTCTCCGGCGCCAACCTGGGCGGTGCCGGCGCCGACGACCTGCTCGCCCGCGACAGCTCCGGAAACCTGTACCTGTACCTGGGCTACGGCAACGGCAAGCTGACCCAGCGCTACAAGGTCGGCGGCGGCTGGAACGCCTACACCCACATCACCGGCAAGGGCGACCTCACCGGTGACGGCAAGGCCGACATCGTCGCCAAGGACAAGTCGGGCGTCCTGTGGCTCTACAAGGGCACCGGCAACTACAAGGCGCCGTTCACGTCCCGCACCCGCGTCGGCGGTGGCTGGAACACGTACAACAACGTCCTCTCCGTCGGCGACATCGACATCGACGGCATCACCGACGTGGTCGCGCGCGACAAGAACGGTGCGCTGTACCTGTACAAGGGCACCGGCAACGCCGCTTCCCCGTTCAAGGCCCGCGTGAAGATCGGCAGCGGTGGCTGGAACACGTACCGCCTGATGTTCTGAGGCGAACAGACGCGAGGGCCGCACTCCCGGTGACGGGGGTGCGGCCCTCGGCCGTTGTGCGGGTCCGCCTACTTGCGGATCAGGCTGCGCAGCACGTACTGCAGGATGCCGCCGTTGCGGTAGTAGTCCGCCTCACCCGGGGTGTCGATGCGGACGACCGCGTCGAACTCGACGCCGGTGTCGGTGGTGACCTTCACCGTGCGCGGGGTGGTGCCGTGGTTCAGCTCGGTCACGCCGGAGACGGAGAAGGACTCCTCGCCGGTCAGTCCGAGGGACTCGGCGGTCTGGCCCTCCGGGAACTGGAGCGGCAGGACGCCCATGCCGATGAGGTTCGAGCGGTGGATGCGCTCGTACGACTCGGCGATGACGGCCTTGACGCCGAGGAGCGCGGTGCCCTTGGCGGCCCAGTCGCGGGACGAGCCGGAGCCGTACTCCTTGCCGGCCAGGACGACGAGCGGGATGTTCTGCTCGATGTAGTTCCGGGAGGCGTCGTAGATGAACGCCACCGGACCGCCGTCCTGGGTGAAGTCGCGGGTGTAGCCGCCCTCGGTGCCCGGCGCGATCTGGTTGCGCAGGCGGATGTTGGCGAAGGTGCCGCGGATCATGATCTCGTGGTTGCCGCGGCGCGAGCCGTAGCTGTTGAAGTCGCGGCGCTCGACGCCGTGCTCCGTCAGGTACTTGCCGGCCGGGGTGTCGGCCTTGATCGCACCGGCCGGGGAGATGTGGTCGGTGGTGACCGAGTCGCCCAGCTTGGCGAGCACCCGGGCGCCGGAGATGTCCTCGACCGGGGCCGGCTCCATGCCCATGCCCTCGAAGTACGGGGGCTTGCGCACGTAGGTGGACTCGGAGTCCCACTCGAAGGTGTCGCCGGTCGGGATCGGCAGCGCCTGCCACTGGGCGTCGCCCGCGAAGACGTCGCTGTAGGACTTGGAGAACATGTCCTCGCCGATGGCGCTGGCGACGACCTCGTTGACCTCGGCCTCGGTCGGCCAGATGTCCTTCAGGTGGACCGGGTTGCCGTCCTGGTCGACGCCCAGGGCGTCCTTGGTGATGTCGACCTTCATGGAGCCCGCGAGGGCGTAGGCGACGACCAGCGGCGGGGACGCCAGGTAGTTCATCTTGACGTCGGGGTTGATCCGGCCCTCGAAGTTGCGGTTGCCGGAGAGCACCGAGGTGACGGCGAGGTCGTGCTCGTTGACGGCCTTGGAGACCTCGTCCGGCAGCGGGCCGGAGTTGCCGATGCAGGTGGTGCAGCCGTAGCCGACGAGGTTGAAGCCGACCTTGTCGAGGTACGGGGTCAGGCCCGCCTTCTCGAAGTAGTCGGTGACGACCTTGGAGCCCGGGGCGAGGGTGGTCTTGACCCACGGCTTGCGGGTCAGGCCCTTCTCGACCGCCTTCTTGGCCACCAGGGCGGCGGCGACCATGACGTACGGGTTGGAGGTGTTGGTGCAGGAGGTGATGGCCGCGACCGTCACCGCGCCGTGGTCCAGCTCGTAGGTCGTGCCGTCGGGGGCGGTGACCGGGACCGGGTTGGACGGCACGCCGTTGGTGACGGCGGGGGCGTCGGAGGCCGGGAAGGACTCCTGGCCCGCCTCGTCCACGCTGTCGACGTAGTTGCGCACGTCCTGCTTGAACTGCTCGGCGGCGTTGGCGAGGACGATGCGGTCCTGGGGACGCTTCGGGCCGGCGATGGAGGGCACGACCGTGGAGAGGTCCAGCTCCAGCTTCTCGGAGAAGTCCGGCTCGGCCTTCGGGTCCAGCCAGAGGCCCTGCTCCTTGGCGTACGCCTCGACCAGCGCGACCTGCTGCTCGCTGCGGCCGGTCAGGCGCATGTAGTTCAGCGTCTCGTCGTCGACCGGGAAGATCGCGGCGGTGGAACCGAACTCCGGCGACATGTTGCCGATGGTGGCGCGGTTGGCCAGCGACGTGGCGGCCACGCCCTCGCCGTAGAACTCGACGAACTTGCCGACGACGCCGTGCTTGCGCAGCATCTCGGTGATCGTGAGCACGAGGTCGGTGGCGGTGGTGCCGGGGGTCAGCTCACCGGTGAGCTTGAAGCCGACAACGCGCGGGATGAGCATGGAGACCGGCTGGCCGAGCATGGCGGCCTCGGCCTCGATGCCGCCGACGCCCCAGCCGAGGACGCCGAGGCCGTTGACCATGGTGGTGTGCGAGTCGGTGCCGACCAGGGTGTCGGGGTACGCCTTGCCGTCGCGGGTCATGACGACGCGGGCCAGGTGCTCGATGTTCACCTGGTGGACGATGCCGGTGCCGGGCGGGACGACCTTGAACTCGTCGAAGGCGGTCTGGCCCCAGCGCAGGAACTGGTAGCGCTCCTTGTTGCGGCCGTACTCCAGGTCGACGTTCTGCTTGAAGGCGTCGTTGGTACCGAACTTGTCGGCGATGACGGAGTGGTCGATGACCAGCTCGGCCGGGGCCAGCGGGTTGATCTTCGCCGCGTCGCCGCCCAGCTCCTTGACGGCCTCACGCATGGTGGCGAGGTCGACGACACAGGGCACGCCGGTGAAGTCCTGCATGATCACGCGGGCCGGCGTGAACTGGATCTCCTGCGACGGCTGGGCCTGCGAGTCCCAGCCCCCGAGGGCGCGGATGTGGTCGGCGGTGATGTTCGCGCCGTCCTCGGTGCGGAGCAGGTTCTCCAGCAGCACCTTCAGGCTGTAGGGAAGGCGCGCGGAGCCCTCGACCTTGTCCAGCCGGAAGATCTCGTACGACTCGTCGCCCACCTGCAGTGTGCTGCGGGCGTCGAAGCTGTTCGCCGACACGACAGTCTCCTTCATTTATGTGCGCGTACCACCGCATCCTGCCGCCACGCCCCCTGGCCGATCCGCTAAGGTAAGGCTAAGTTAGGTAACCCTTACCACCAGACTGGAGCGGCGTGCGACTGCGGTACGCCTCGGCAGATATCTCGATGTCGAGATAACTCTAGTACATGGGGGCGGCCCGGTCATGTCCGGGCGCCGTGTGGCGTGCACCCCATCCCGGGTGACCCGTGCGGCCATCAGTACGCCGAACGGGGGTATCCGATGCGTGCCGGACCGACCCGGCGCGACAAGGAAGGGGGCACGATGCCGCTCACGTTCCGCAAGAGCTTCCGGATCCTCCCCGGGGTGCGGCTGAACATCAACAAACGCTCGTGGTCCATCACCACCGGAGGCGGGAACGGCCCGCGCCACACCCGCAGCAGCACCGGACGTCGTACGACATCGATGGATTTGCCGGGACCTTTCGGATGGCGTCGCACGACGACGAGCAAGCGCGGCTGAGCCGTGACCGGGGGTTTCTTGACGTCACGTCACCCGGACGGACCCCCCGAGAGGCGCGATCTCATATCTGAGATAGCCTCAACCTCATGGCAGACGACTACCTCGTACGCATCGGCAGGCTCATCCGTGACGCTCGGCAGCACCGCGGCTGGACGCAGTCACAGCTCGCCGAGGCGCTCAACACCAGTCAGAGCGCCGTCAACCGCATCGAGCGCGGCAACCAGAACATCAGCCTTGAGATGATCGCCCGGATCGGCGAAGCGCTGGACAGCGAGATCGTCTCCCTGGGCTACGCGGGCCCGATGCACCTGCGCGTGGTCGGCGGCCGTCGCCTGTCCGGCGCCATCGACGTCAAGACCAGCAAGAACGCCTGCGTGGCCCTGCTGTGCGCCTCGCTGCTCAACAAGGGGCGCACGGTGCTGCGGCGGGTCGCCCGCATCGAGGAGGTCTACCGCCTCCTGGAGGTGCTCAACTCCATCGGTGTGCGCACCCGCTGGATCAACGACGGCACCGACCTGGAGATCGTGCCGCCGGCCGAGCTGGACATGGAGGCCATCGACGCCGAGGCCGCCGTCCGCACCCGCTCCATCATCATGTTCCTCGGCCCGCTGCTGCACCGCATGGAACGCTTCCGGCTGCCCTACGCCGGCGGCTGCGACCTCGGCACCCGCACCATCGAGCCGCACATGATCGCGCTGCGTCGCTTCGGCCTGGACGTCGCCGCGACCGAGGGCCACTACCACGCGGTGGTCGACCGGGCCGTCCGCCCGGACCGCCCCATCGTCCTGACCGAACGGGGCGACACGGTCACGGAGAACGCGCTCCTGGCCGCCGCCCGCCACGACGGCGTCACCGTCATCCGCAACGCCTCCTCCAACTACATGGTCCAGGACCTGTGCTTCTTCCTGGAGGCCCTGGGCGTCCGCGTCGAAGGCATCGGCACCACCACCCTCACGGTGCACGGCATGCCGGTCATCGACGCCGACGTGGACTACTCCCCCTCCGAGGACCCGGTAGAGGCGATGAGCCTGCTGGCCGCCGCCGTGGTCACGGAGTCGGAGCTGACGGTCCGCCGGGTCCCGATCGAGTTCCTGGAGATCGAGCTGGCGGTCCTGGAGGAGATGGGCCTCGACCACGACCGCACGCCGGAGTACTTCGCCGACAACGGCCGCACCCGCCTGGTGGACCTCACGGTGCGCCCCTCCAAGCTGGAGGCGCCCATCGACAAGATCCACCCGATGCCCTTCCCCGGCCTGAACATCGACAACGTCCCCTTCTTCGCGGCCATCGCCGCCTCCGCCCAGGGTCAGACCCTCATCCACGACTGGGTCTACGACAACCGCGCCATCTACCTCACGGACCTCAACCGCCTCGGCGGCCGCCTCCAGCTCCTGGACCCCCACCGCGTCCTGGTCGAGGGCCCCACCCGCTGGCGCGCCGCCGAGATGATGTGCCCGCCGGCCCTGCGCCCCGCCGTGGTCGTCCTCCTCGCGATGATGGCCGCCGAGGGCACGTCGGTACTGCGCAACGTGTACGTCATCAACCGCGGCTACGAGGACCTCGCCGAGCGGCTGAACTCGATCGGTGCGCAGATCGAGATCTTCCGCGACATCTGACCCGCGAACGCCGTCGCACCCGTGCCTGACCTGCCACTCGGCGGACCACGGACGGGTGCGGCGGCATTCCCATGTAAGGAAACAGCGGCACGTGGTACGTCGAAGTCGGAGCAGCAACCCCCGTTCGGCCGTCGTCCTGACCTCGGGCACGGACTGGGGCACCCGGGCCGCCGGGCAACGGCGCGCCGGCGGGGCCGAGGTTCCCATACCCAGGCGCCGGCCCGCGAAGGTCAAGGCGCTGCACCAGGCCCTCGGCCTGGCCCGCGCGGCGATCGACAAGAAGAACTGGAACGCGGCACGCTACGCGCTCGCCCGGGCCCGGGCCGTCGTCAACGCCCTTCCCGCCGACGTGGCCGTCCAGGAGCGCGGGCAACTCTCGGCGCTCCGCAAGAAGTACGCGGCACGGGACACGCCGGCCGCGAGGGCCGCCAGGCAGGAGAAGGGGACGCCGGTCAAGCGTACGGGCGGCAGGAGGTCCGCCCCGAAACCGACCGCGAAGAGGGCCACGGCCAGGAATGCCGTGCCGACGCCGAAGCCCGCGCCCGTGCGCGATCTCGGTGACCGCCTGATCGACCGCGCGTCCCTCGGCTACGCCCCCAGGGACGAGGCTGGAGGTCGCTCCGCGTGACCGGCGATCCCCCAATCGCGCACCCCTTTGACGCTTTTCGTACAAGGACATGGGCGAGCCGGTGTGAATTCTTGATTGGGTAAGTATCGCAGAAGTCGTTCACTCGACTGCCGCGCATCCGATGGAGTAGGCAGACGTTACTTCGGATATGACCGAGGAACGCGGGGAATTGACGGCGCTTGGCCCGTACACCTACAGGCCCGGCAGAGATCACTGTCCGTCACCGAGCGACGGAACTCTGACCAGAGGCGGCCGCCCCGTCCCGCTCCGGGTCACCGAACCGGTCCTGCAGCGCTTCCTGGACGTCATGACCGAGTTGGAGACCGGCCTCGCCGAGCGGTGGGGCCGTACGCAGGGCTCCTTGACGTACACCCGGGCGGAGTGACCGGCACCTCGTGTACGAAGAACACACGCACCCCGAAATGCCGTACGGCGAAGGGCCGTTCCGCGCCACGGGCACCGGTCGGCACCGTGCGCCCGAGGCGGCCTTCCAGGAGACCCTGGTTCCGCCCGAACCCGGTTGGGACCCGGCCGAGGAACTCGCGTTCCTGCTCCAGGACGCGATGGAGAACCGGACCGGCGTCCCCTCCGCGACGGACACCTCGGCGCTCGCACCCGCCCCGGGCACACCGCTGAGCAATCTGCAGGAGATCACGGCGGAGCTGCCCCCGTTGAGGGAGTCCCCGACGAGTCATCGCAGGGTCCGCAGAGGGAGAAAGGTGAGCCGGCTGCGCGCCGCGAGCCTGTTCGTCGCCGCGCTCGCCGCGGTCATCGCCGCCTCCGTGAGCCTGTTCGGCGGCATGGTGGCCTACGAGCCGTTGCGTCTGGCCGCCGTGACCCGCACCCGCGGCAGCGTCGTGTCCTGGTGGCCGCTGCTGGTCTACGGGCCCTGGCTGGTGGCCTCGCTCGCGGTGCTGCGGGCCGCGCTGCACCAGCGCCGCGCCGTGCACTCCTGGGCCGTCGTCCTGCTCTTCTCGGCCATCGCGATGCTGCTGTGCATCGCGGAGGCGCCCAGAACGGTCAGCGACGCCGCGGCGGCCGCCCTGCCCGGTCTGGCCTCGCTGGTCTGCTTCCAGCAGGTCATCCGGCAGATCACGCTCACCCGTCCGCCCCGGCGTGCGGTGCCGCGCCACCGGCAACGCGCCGCGGTCACTCCGGGTGACGATCCGTCGGGTAGGACGGCCGCCGATCCGGTGTCGCTTCCGCAGCAGCGGCAGAATCCGGTGCGTGCGCCGCGGCCCGGCACGGGACCCGGGAAACGAAACTGAAATTCCCGTCCATTCCCTCCGGGGAAGGTGACGAACAGAGAGATCGGCATTCGGTGCGGATCGCGCCCGGGCAGGCGCGGAAGACCACCGCGCGGGTCAGCCCTCCGTCAGTGTCACGTCCTGTGCCTGCCGGGCGTGGAAGCTCGGGAGCGGCACGATACCCATGGGGCGCAGCTCCATCAGGGTGGCCTCGACGTGGGCCGCGCCGGGCTTGATGACGACCGTGTCGGGCGTGCCGGTGTTGACCCAGCGGTGCTCCAGGCCGTCGCAGACCGCGCGGGTGCCGCCGACGCCGTACCGGACGGACGGGTCGCTCTGGCTCACGGTGGAGCTGACGTAGACCGGGCCGGTGCCGCCGGTGCAGCGGTAGGTACCGGAGAGGGTGACGCTGCCGTCGGCGGCGACGCGGCCGGTCGGGTCGACGGTCACCGACTCCGCGACGAGGCGGGCGTCGTGTGGTGTTGCCGTGGCGGCGGGCGCGGCGAGCAGGAGCAGGGCGGTGCCTGCGACCGTGGCGAGGGCGGTGGATCGTACGGGCATGGGAACCTCCCGGTGGTTCGGAATGAGGGGTTCCACTGGTACCGGGCGGAGGGGCCGACGACAGTGACCGTCACCCCTTCGGTGGCGAGTCCGCGTCGGCCGTCGTGGAACCGTCGCCGGCTTGTCCGGGTGTTGTCACGCTTGCCGCCCGGGTCTTGGCGATGGCTTCCCCGCGGGCGCACCGTCGGTACACGCGACGGTCCCGAGGACGGGACGGTCTTTCGACGTGGAGGTGCGCCATGTGTACCCACCGGCCTTCCTGCCCCGCAGCCGACTCCCCCGAGGCGCGCGTCGTCACCGCGCACGTCGTCACCGCCCACCCGGAGCAGGGGTGGAGCCTGCTGTGCGACGGCACGATCGTCTTCGACGACACCGGCGAGCTGCGGCCCGACGGCCTGGTCGTCGGCCCGCGCCGGGTGCCGGGAGGGCACCTGGTGATGGCCGCCTGAAACCGTCCGGTACCGACTCAGTTCTTCTCGGCGATGAACTCCCGCAGCAGGGAGGCGAGCAGTTCGGGCTGGTCCTCGGGGATCAGCGTCCGGGTGTCCTCGATCTCCACCAGCCGTCCCTTCGGGAGGAGTTCGGCCAGGCGTCGGCCGTGGGCGCGGGGCATCATCAGGTCCTCGGTCGCCCAGACGACGAGCGCGGGCCGGTCGAACCTCCGCAGTCCCTGGGCGGCTTCGAGCAGTTCGTCGCGGCGCACGTGCGTGCCGTAGTGGCGGAAGTCCCGCCGGATCGCCGGGTCGGTGCGCAGCGGGCGCAGCCAGCCGTCGACGACCGCGTCCGGCACGGGGCGTTTGGTGAGCGCGCCGATGCCGACGGGCAGGCGGCGCAACGGTTTCAGTCCCAGGGTTCGGACCAGCAGGGACACGCCTCCGGGGACCCGGCAGGCGATGCCGATCAGCTTCCCGGGCAGGCCCGGCGGGTAGTTGTCGAACGCCTCGCACGCGACGAGCGCCAGCCGCGCGAGCCGCTCGGGGTGCCGGGCGGCCACCGTCTGGGCGCGTCCGCAGTCGTTCTCGACGAGGGTGACGTCGGTCAGGTCGAGGCGGTCGAGGAACTCGGCGATCAGCTCGTTGACCAGGTCGGGTGTCGGGGGCCGGCGCATCGCGCGGCGGTGGGCGCCGTAGGGCAGGGTCGGCGCGATCACCCGGTGGCCGATGCGCAGGTCGGCGATGACCTCGCGCCAGACGGTCGCGTCGTGGACGAGGCCGTGCAGGAGGACGACGACCGGGCCCGTGCCGCCGGTGTCCTCGTACTCGATGGTTCCCGCGCTCAGTTCGATGTCCGGCATGCCGGAATGGTAGAGGCCGCGGGTCCGCCACGGCAGTACGACGGCTGTCGCGGTGCGACGACTACCGCAGTACGACGGCTACGGCAGTACCGCGAACCCGTCCAGCTCCACCAACGCCCTTTCGTCCCACAGCCGTACGACCTCCACGACCGCCATCGCCGGGTAGTCGCGGCCCGCCAGCTCGCGCCAGGTGCGGCCGAGTTCGGCGGCGTGGGTGCGGTAGGCGGCGACGTCGGTGGCGTAGACGGTGACGCGGGCTAGGTCGGCGGGGGTGCCGCCGGCGGCGCGCAGGGCGGTGAGGAGGTTGGTGAGGGCCCGTTCGAACTGGGCGGGGAGGGTGTCGCCGGTGACCTTGCCGTCGGTGTCGAGGGCGGTCTGGCCGGCCAGGAACACGAGGCGGGTGCCGGTGGCGACGACGGCGTGGGAGAAGCCGGTGGGCGGGGACAGTTCGGGTGGGTTGACCCGTTCGGCGGTCATGCTCCGGCCTCCTGGCTCGCGGCGTCCTGCGTGGGGTGCGTCCGGTACAGCTCCTTGGCGACGATGCCGCGCTGCACCTCGCTCGCGCCCTCGTAGACGCGCGGGGCGCGCACCTCGCGGTAGAGGTGTTCGAGGAGGTGGCCGCGGCGCAGGGCGCGGGCGCCGTGCAGCTGGACGGCGCGGTCGACGACGTACTGGGCGGTCTCGGTGGCGAGGAGTTTCGCCATCGCGGCGCGCTTCGGGACGTCCGGCGCGCCCGCGTCGTACGCCGTCGCCGCCGCGTACACCATCAGGCGGGCCGCCTCCGTGCGCAGTGCCATCTCGGCGACCTGGTGGGAGACGGCCTGGAGGTCGCGCAGCTTGCCGCCGAAGGCGTCGCGGGCGGTGGTGTGCGCGAGGGTCGCGTCCAGGGCGGCCTGTGCCATGCCGACGGCGAAGGCGCCGACGCTGGGGCGGAACAGGTTGAGGGTGTCCATGGCCACCCGGAAGCCGCGGTCCGGTTCGCCGAGCACGTCGTCCGAGGTGACGGGCACGGCGTCGAAGGCGAGGGTGCCGATGGGGTGCGGCGAGAGCATGTCGAGCGGTGCGCCGGTGAGGCCGGGGCGGTCGGCGGGCACCAGGAAGGCGGTGACGCCGCGGGCTCCGGCGTCGGGGGTGGTGCGGGCGAAGACGGTGTAGAAGTCGGCCTCGGGAGCGTTGGAGATCCAGCACTTCTCGCCGGTGAGCCGCCAGGCGGCGGACCCGTCGGCGTCCCGTGCCCCGCCCGGATCCGGTTCCGCCCGCAGGGACAGCGCCGCCGCGTCCGAGCCCGCGTCCGGCTCGCTGAGGGCGAAGGCGGCCACCGCGGTGCCGTCGCTCACGCGGGGGAGCCAGCGGGCGCGCTGGGACTCGGTGCCGTGCGCGTGCACGGGGTGGGCGCCCAGGCCCTGGAGGGCGAGGGCGGTCTCGGCCTCCGTGCAGGCGTGGGCCAGGGACTCCCGCATCAGACACAGGTCGAGCGCACCCGAGGTGAACAGGCGGGACAGCAGGCCGAGGGCGCCGAGTTCCGTGACCAGGGCGCGGTTGACGCGGCCCGGCTCGCCTTTCTCGGCGAGCGGGCGCAGCCGTTCGGCGGCGAGGGCGCGCAGCTCCTCGCACCAGGTGAGTTGTGCCGGTTCGAGCGAGAATGCGGTCATCGCCGGTCCCCTTCCCTGCCGTCCTGCCCACCGGACGGGCCGTCGGGCCACGGCCGAGGGTATCGCGCCCCGTTGACTGTCGTCACCGACACGATACGCTCGTTGCGCGAGCCCACCACGACAAAGGGGGCGAACCGCCATGGCCGATCCGCGCCACGCGGACCCGCACCGCTCCGCCCACGTCGACACCTTCTCGCGCGACCACCTGCCGCCCCCCGAGCAGTGGCCCCGGCTCCTCTTCGACCTGCCCGAGCTGCGCTACCCGGCACGCCTGAACTGCGCCGTCGAGCTGCTCACCGGCCCACCCGACGACCGCCCGGTCTTCCGGACCGCGTCCGGCGACACCTGGACGTACGGCGGGCTGCGCGACCGTGTCGACCGCATCGCCCACGTGCTCACCGGCACCCTCGGTGTGGTCCCGGGCAACCGGGTGCTGCTGCGCGGCCCGACCACCCCGTGGCTGGCGGCGTGCTGGCTGGCGGTGCTGAAGGCGGGCGCGGTGGCGGTCACCGTGCTGGCCCAGCAGCGCCCGCACGAACTGCGCGCGATCTGCGAGATCGCGCGGGTGCGGCACGCGCTGTGCGACGTACGGGCCGTCGACGACCTCGCCAAGGCGGAGATCCCCGGCCTCGGCATCACCACGTACGGCGGGGACGCGCCGGACGACCTGCGCTGCCGTACGACGTCCGGCGGGGTGCCCGGCACGCCGTACGCGGCCGTCGACACCGCCGCCGACGACGTGGCGCTGATCGCGTTCACCTCCGGCACCACCGGGCGGCCGAAGGGCTGCATGCACTTCCACCGGGATGTGCTGGCGATCGCCGACACCTTCTCCCGGCACGTGCTCGGGCCGCGCCCGGACGACCTCTTCGCGGGCAGCCCGCCGCTCGGCTTCACCTTCGGGCTCGGCGGTCTCGTGGTCTTCCCGATGCGGGCCGGGGCGAGCGCCCTGCTGCTGGAACAGGCGGGACCCAGGCAGCTGCTGCCGGCCGTCGCCGAGCACCGGGTCTCGGTGCTGTTCACCGCGCCGACGGCGTACCGCGCGATGCTCGACGAGCTGGACGGCCACGACGTGACCAGCCTCAGGCGCTGCGTCTCGGCGGGCGAGAACCTGCCCGCGGCCACCTGGCGGGCCTGGCACGAGCGCACCGGAGTGCGGATCATCAACGGCATCGGCGCCACCGAATTGCTGCACATCTTCGTGTCCGCGGCGGACGGCGACATCAGGCCCGGCACGACGGGTGTCCCGGTGCCGGGCTGGCACGCGCGCGTACAGGACGAGAACGGCACGCCCGTCCCCGACGGGGAGCCCGGGCTGCTGGCGGTGCGCGGCCCGGTGGGCTGCCGGTACCTGGCCGATCCGCGCCAGCGGGAGTACGTGCGCGACGGCTGGAACGTCACCGGGGACACCTACGTCCGCGAGCCCGACGGCTACTTCCGGTACGTGGCCCGTGCTGACGACATGATCATCTCCGCCGGGTACAACATCGCCGGGCCGGAGGTGGAGGACGCGTTGCTGCGGCATCCGGACGTGGTGGAGGCGGCGGTGGTGGGCCGTCCCGACCCGCGCCGGGGGCAGGTCGTGGTGGCGCACGCGGTGCTGCGCGAGGGGACCGCGCGGGACGCGGACGCGCTCCGCGAGTTCCTGCGGTCGGAGCTGGCTCCGTACAAGTGTCCGCGGGAGATCGTCTTCCTGGACGCGCTGCCGCGCACGGCGACCGGCAAGCTCCAGCGCTACCGCCTCCTCGACCCGTCCGGGCCGGGCGTGACGCCGACGACATAAGATGATCAACGTGTCCGACCAGCACGTACAGCACGCTCCGAGGTCCCTCATCGTCACGCTCTACGGCGCGTACGGCCGTTTCGCGCCGGGCCCGGTGCCCGTGGCCGAGCTGATCCGGCTGCTGTCGGCCGTCGGGGTGGACGCGCCCTCCGTGCGCTCGTCGGTGTCCCGGCTCAAGCGGCGCGGGCTGCTGCTGCCTGCCCGTACGGCCGGGGGCGCGGCTGGTTACGAACTCTCCGACGAGGCACGTCAGTTGCTGGACGACGGAGACCGGCGCGTCTACGCCACGGCACCCCACGGGGACGAGGGCTGGGTGCTCGCCGTGTTCTCCGTGCCCGAGTCGGAGCGGCAGAAGCGGCACGTCCTGCGCTCGCGCCTGGCCGGGCTCGGCTTCGGCACCGCGGCCCCCGGCGTGTGGATCGCCCCGGCCCGCCTGTACGCGGAGACCCGGCACGCCCTGGGCCGCCTCGGCCTCGACTCCTACGTGGACTTCTTCCGCGGTGAGCACCTGGGCTTCACGCCGACCGCCGAGGCGGTGGCCCGCTGGTGGGACCTGACCGCGATCGCCAAGGAGCACGAGGCGTTCCTCGACCGCCACGCGCGCGTACTGCACGACTGGGAGCAACGGACGGACACGCCGCCCGAGGAGGCCTACCGCGACTACCTCCTCGCCCTGGACTCCTGGCGCCACCTGCCCTACACGGACCCCGGGCTGCCCGCCCGGCTGCTGCCGGAGGACTGGCCCGGCACCCGCTCGGCGGCCGTCTTCCGGGCACTGCACGAGCGGCTGCGCGACGCGGGCGCGCACTACGCGGCGATGGGACCGACCCCGCTCTCCGGCGAGTGAGTCACCTCACACCCTGAGGGGATCAGTGAACCCTCAGCCTCCTCAGACCCTCTTCTCAGGTTCGCCGCCTACCGTGCGGACGCATGAGTCTCGCACGCAACTTGAACCGGGCCCTCACCGTGACCACCGGCCTCCAGGTACGGAGAGCACCCCGGGCGGCGAAGGGGAGTCCGAAGGGTAAGCAGGGGAAGAGCCTGGCCGAGCGGCAGGCGGCCGCGTACCGATGTCCGTCGGCCGAGGAGCTGCCGGCCGAACGGCTGCTGCGACGGCCCGTCTTCATCATCTCGTCCATCCGGTCCGGCTCCACCCTGCTGCGCATGATGCTGGGCGCCCACCCGCGGCTGCACGCCCCGCACGAGCTGCACATCGGCCGGCTGGAGGTCAGCTGCGCCAACTGGTTCTCGGAGCGGGCGATGGGCGCCCTGGGCCTGGCGCGCGGCGATCTGGAGCACCTGCTGTGGGACCGCGTCCTGCACCGTGAACTCACCAGGTCCGGTAAGGACTTCGTGGTCGAGAAGACACCGGCCAACGTGTACATGTACCAGCGCCTCAGGGACTGCTGGCCCGACGCGCGCTTCGTCTTCCTGCTGCGCCATCCCGAGTCGACGGCCCGCTCCTGGCACGAGACCGACCCCGTCAGGCGGCCGCACGAGACGGCCGTCACGGACGTGCTGCGCTACATGACGGCCGTCGAGGAGGCCCGTACGGCGGACGCCGACGGTTTCACCGTGCGCTACGAGGACATCACCGACGACCCCGAGCGCGAGATGCGCCGCCTGTGCGCGTACCTCGGCGTGGACTACGCGCCGGCCATGCTGCACTACGGCGAGAAGAGCGGCGCCGAACTGGTCCGGGGGCTGGGCGACTGGCGCGAGAACATCCGCACCGGCAGCGTGCAGCCGGGGCGCGCGCTGCCCGGGCAGGACGAGATCCCCGAGCGGCTGCGCCCGCTGTGCGCGGCCTGGGGTTACACGTCCTGACGCGGGCCGTGCAGCGTGAGCCTCGGCTTGGGGTCGTCGGTGCGCCCGGTGCGCGGTGGGCGGCTGCCCGCCCGGTACGGCGCCGGCCACGGGGCGCCCGGTCCGGCGTAGCCCTGCTCGGCGGCGGCGTGCAGCGTCCAGTGCGGGTCGTACAGGTGCGGTCGGGCCAGCGCGCACAGGTCGGTGCGTCCGGCCAGGATCAGCGAGTTGACGTCGTCCCAGGAGGAGATCGCGCCGACGGCGATCACGGGGACGCCCGCCTCGTGCCGGATGCGGTCCGCGTACGGCGTCTGGTACGACCGGCCGAACTCCGGCCGTTCACCGGCGACGACCTGGCCCGTGGACACGTCGAGGGCGTCGGCCCCGTGCGCGGCGAAGGCGCGGGCGATCTCCACCGCCTCCTCGGCGCTCGTGCCGCCCTCGGCCCAGTCGGTGGCGGAGATCCGTACGGTCATGGGCCGCTCACCGGGCCACACCTCGCGTACGGCGTCGAAGACCTCCAGCGGGAAGCGCAGCCGCTTCTCCAGTGAGCCGCCGTAGGCGTCGGTGCGGTGGTTGGTGAGCGGGGAGAGGAAGCCGGAGAGCAGGTAGCCGTGGGCGCAGTGCAGTTCGAGCAGGTCGAAACCGGCCCCGGCGGCCCGCGCGGCGGCGGACCTGAACTGCTCGCGCACGTCCGTCAGTCGCGCCCGGGACAGCTCGCGCGGGGTCTGGCTGCCGGGCCGGTAGGGCAGCGGCGAGGGCGCCACCAGGGGCCAGTTGCCCTCGGGCAGCGGTTCGTCCATGCCCTCCCACATCAGCCGGGTCGAGCCCTTGCGGCCGCTGTGGCCCAGCTGCACGCCGATCGCGGTGCCGGGGGCGCTGTCGTGCACGAAGTCGGTGATCCGCCGCCACGCCTCGCCCTGCCGGCCGGTGTAGAGGCCCGCGCAGCCGGGGGTGATGCGGCCCTCCGCGCTGACGCACACCATCTCGGTCATCACCAGGGCGGCACCGCCGAGCGCCCGGGCGCCGAGGTGGACCAGGTGGAAGTCGCCGGGGACGCCGTCGGTGGCCGAGTACATGTCCATCGGGGAGACGACGACGCGGTTGCGCAGGGTCAGCCCGCGCAGCCGGAACGGGGTGAACATCGGGGGCGTGCCGGGCGGGCAGCCGAACTCGCGCTCCACCGCGCCGGTGAAGTCGGCATCGCGCAGCCGCAGGTTCTCGTGGGTGACCCGGCGGCTGCGGGTGAGGAGGTTGAAGGCGAACTGGCGGGGCGGCCGGTCGAGGTACCGGTCCAGGTCCTCGAACCACTCCAGGCTGGCCTTGGCCGCTCGCTGGGTGGAGGCGACGACGGGACGCCGCTCCTCCTCGTAGGAACCGAGGGCCTCCTGGAGGGAGGGCTGCTCTTGCAGGCAGGCGGCGAGTGCGAGGGCGTCCTCGACGGCGAGCTTGGTGCCGGAGCCGATGGAGAAGTGGGCGGTGTGGGCGGCGTCGCCGAGCAGGACGACGTTGCCGTGCGACCAGCGTTCGTTGACGACCGTGCGGAAGGTGGTCCACGCCGACTTGTTGGACCTGAGCGGCCGGCCGCCGAGGGCGTCGGCGAAGATCTTGGCGCAGCGGGCGGTGGATTCCGTCTCGTCGAGTCCGTCGAAGCCCGCCGACTGCCAGACCTCCTCGCGCATCTCGACGATGACGGTCGAGGAGTTGGGTGCGTACGGGTATCCGTGCAGCTGCATCACGCCGTGCTCGGTCTCGGCGATCTCGAAGCGGAAGGCGTCGAAGGCGAAGTCGGCGGCGAGCCAGATGTAGCGGCAGCGGTGCGGGGTGAGGTGCGGGCGGAAGACGTCACGGTACAGCTCGCGGGTGGCGCTGTGCACTCCGTCGGCGGCGACGACGAGGTCGTGGGTCCGCGCGAGCCGGTCCGGGGGCGGTGCCTCGGTGCGCAGGCGCAGGTCCACGCCGAGGTCGCGGCAGCGGTCGTGCAGGATGCCGAGGAGGCGGCGGCGGCCGAGGGCGGCGAAGCGGTGTCCTCCGGAGGTGTGGCGGGTGCCTCGGTGAACGACGTCGATGTCGTCCCAGCGGACGAAGTGCGCCTTCAGGGCCTCGTGGACGACCGGGTCGGCGTGTTCGATGCCGCCGAGGGTCTCGTCGGAGAGGACGACGCCGAAGCCGAAGGTGTCGTCGGGGGCGTTGCGCTCGTAAACGGTGATCTCACGGGCGGGGTCGAGACGCTTGAGGAGGGCGGCGGTGTAGAGGCCGCCGGGGCCTCCGCCGATGATCGCGGCGCGTAGGGGGTGGCCTGTCCTCGCGGGCGGCTGCGGGTTCGTTGTGGTCGCCCGCGCCCCGCGGCGGAGCCGCTGCTCGACACGGCCCCGCGCCCCCGGGTCGGCTCCACTGCCCTGGGACGAGCGCATCCGTCTACCTCCCTTGCCACTTCGGGGGGCGCTTCTCCGTGAAGGCCGCGTGGAATTCCGCGTAGTCCTCCCCCGTCATCAGCAGGGCCTGGGTCGAGGCGTCCAGCTCCACCGCCGCCGCCAGCGGCATGTCCAGCTCGGCCGTCAGGAGGGCCTTGGTCTGGGCGTGGGCGAGGACCGGGCCGTCGGCGAGGCGACGGGCCAGGGTGTGGGCGGCCTCGTCGGCGCGGCCCTCCTCGGTCAGCTCGCTGATCAGGCCGATGCGCTCGGCCTCGGGCGCGCGGACCGTGTCGCCGAGCATCAGCAGGCGGGTGGCGTGGCCGAGGCCGACGACGCGGGGCAGCAGGTAGGCGGCGCCCATGTCGCCGCCGGAGAGGCCGACGCGGGTGAAGAGGAAGGCGAAGCGGGCGGACGGGTCGGCCACCCGGAAGTCGGCGGCCAGGGCGAGGACCGCGCCCGCCCCGGCGGCGACCCCGTGCAGCGCGGCGATCACCGGGAACGGGCACTCCCGTACCGCCCGCACCACCTGGCCCGTCATCCGGTTGAAGTCCAGCAGCCGGGCGGTGTCCATGGACAGGGTCGCGCCGATGATCTCGTCCACGTCGCCGCCGGAGCAGAAGCCCCGCCCCTCGCCGGCCAGCACCAGCGCGCGGACGGACCGCCGGCGGGACAGCTCGGCGAGCAGGTCGCGCAGGTCGGCGTAGGCCTCGAAGGTGAGCGCGTTGAGCTTGTCGGGGCGGGCGAGGGTGACGGTGGCGACGCCGTCGGTGATCTCGACCCGCAGGTGCCGCCAGTCGGGGGTGGGAGCGGCGGAGCCGGTGAAGGGACTCATGACACTCGAAGTTATCACTCCTATGTGACTGTCGTCACGAGTGCGCGATAGGACGTCGGCGGTGCGGGCCGAAGGTCCCGGGGGCGCCCGTCGAACGGCTCTGCCGGGCGGCGCCGTACCATTCATAAGGTTGAAAGCAGGACAGGATGTCCCTGCTCCACGAAACGGACCCGCCGTGCACGATCACTCCCCCGCACCCGCCTCCTGGCGCATCGCGCTGCCGCACTCCGCCGCGGCCGTGCCGGTGGCGCGTGCCCTGGTGCGCAACGCCCTGGCCGAGCTGGAGCACACGGCCGACGGCGACACCGCGGAGCTGCTCACGGCGGAGCTGGTCGCCAACGCCGTCGAGCACACCTCCGGCCGGACACCGATCGAGCTGGTGGTGGAGCTGAGGCCGACCGGCTGCCAGGTCGAGGTGCACGACCCGGACCCGTCGCCGCCGGCCGACCTCACCCGGCCGGACGTGGAGCCGCCCGACCCGTGGCGGGAGGGCGGGCGCGGTCTGCTCCTGATCCGCGCCCTCAGCTCGTCCTGCGGTCACCGGCCCACCGAGGCGGGCAAGGCGGTCTGGTTCAGGCTTCCTGCGGTACCCGCTCAGCGTCGTCCACCGGCGTGAGCCGCGCGGGCGCGGACCGGGCCAGGCGGGAGTGCCGGCGCCCGTAGGCCGTGTACACCAGCAGGCCCACCGCGAGGAACACCGCGAACTGGAGCCAGGTGGCGCCGCCCGTCTCGTACATCAGGTACAGGCAGAAGCCGATCCCGAGCAGCGGGGTCGCCGGGTACAGCGGGACGCGGAAGGTGCGGGCGAGGCCCGGTTCGCGGCGGCGCAGGGTGATCACCGAGACGTTGACGGCGGCCATCGTGGCGAGAGTGCCGATGGTGCACAGGTTGACCACCGCGTCGAGCGGCGCGAAGGCCGCCGGGAGGGCGAAGACCACGCCGACGATCAGGGTGCCGGCCACGGGGGTCGCGGTGCGCGGGGAGACCTTCTCGAAGACCCGGGGGATCAGTCCGTCCCGGGACATCGACAGCAGGATGCGGGTCTGGCCGTACATCACGGCGAGCACCACCGAGGCGATGGCGACGACCGCGCCGAAGGCGACCACGCCGCCGCCGATCGCGGAGCCGGTGACCCGGTCGACGACGTAGGAGAGCGCGGCGGGCCGGTCGCCGACCCGGTCGCCGCCGACGGCGCCGATCGCGGCGACGGCGACCGCGCAGTACAGCAGGGTGACCAGGCCGATGCAGACCAGGATCGCGACGGGGATGTCCCGGCGCGGGTTCTTCGCCTCCTCACCGGCCGTGGTGATGGCGTCGAACCCGATGTACGAGAAGAAGGCGGCGGTGGTGCCGGCGCCGATGCCGCCGAGTCCGGCCGGGGAGAACGGGGTGAGGTTGCCGTCCCGGAAGGCGGAGAAGCCGATGGCGCAGAAGGCGAGCAGGACGGCCAGCTTGAGGACGGCCATGGCGGCCGTGGCGCGGGCGCTCTCCCGTACGCCGCGCACCAGGAGCACGCAGGCCAGGGCGATGACGATCACGGCTGGCAGGTTGACGGCGCCGCCGTCGCCGGGGCCCGCGGACAGGGCGTGCGGGAGCTGGACACCGAGGACGCTGTCGAGCAGCTCGTTGACGTACTGGCTCCAGCCGACCGCGACCGCCGAGACCGACACGCCGTACTCCAGGAGCAGGCACCAGCCGACGAGGAAGGCGGTCCGCTCGCCGAGCCCGGCGTAGGCGAAGGAGTACGAGGAGCCGGAGACCGGGATCGCGCCGCCCAGCTCGGCGAAGGCGAACGCGGTGAACACGCAGGTGATCGCCGCCAGCACGAAGGAGACGACGACCGCCGGGCCGGCCTCCGCGACGGAGTCGGACAGGCCGACGAAGATGCCGGTGCCGACGATCGCGCCGACGCCGAAGCAGACGAGCTGGAACAGCCCCATCGTGCGCTTCAGGCCGTGGCCTTCGCGGTCGGCGCCGGATTCGGCGACGAGGAGGTGGGGGGACTTGACGCGGGAAGCGGGCATTGCGGGTGGTGCTCGTTTCTGGTGGTGCGGGGCGCGAGGGTGGTCGCGCGCGCGGCGCCGGAAGGGGTGGCTCCGGAGCCGCCGGTCAGCAGGGGGCCTGGTGGGGCAGGCGGCGTGGCGGAGTCAGGCGAGGGTGGCGACGAGGACGGCCTTGATGGTGTGCAGCCGGTTCTCCGCCTCGTCGAAGACGACCGAGTGCGCCGACTCGAAGACCTCGTCCGTGACCTCCAGGGAGTCGAGCCCGTGGGCCTCGAAGATCTCCTGGCCGACCTTGGTGCCCAGGTCGTGGAAGGCGGGCAGGCAGTGCAGGAACTTGACGTCCGGGTTGCCGGTGGCGCGCAGCACGTCCATGGTCACGGCGTAGGGCGCCAGCGCCTTGATCCGCTCCGCCCAGACCTCCTTGGGCTCGCCCATGGAGACCCAGACGTCGGTGACGACGAACCCGGCGCCGCGCACCCCCTCGGCCACGTCCTCGGTGAGGGTGATGCGCGCCCCGCTGTTCTCGGCGAGCCGGTGCGCCCGGTCGACGACCTCCTGGGCGGGCCAGTAGGCCTTCGGCGCGACGATACGCACGTCCATGCCGAGCAGGGCGCCGGTGACCAGGTAGGAGTTGCCCATGTTGAAACGGGCGTCGCCGAGGTAGGCGAAGCCGATCTCCGGCAGAGGGCGGTCGCTGTGCTCGGTCATGGTGAGCACGTCGGCGAGCATCTGGGTGGGGTGCCAGTCGTCGGTCAGTCCGTTGTAGACGGGGACGCCGGCGAAGGCCGCCAGCTCCTCGACCTTGGCCTGGCTGTCGCCGCGGTACTCGATGCCGTCGAACATGCGTCCGAGTACGCGGGCGGTGTCCTTCACCGACTCCTTGTGCCCGATCTGCGATCCCGCCGGGTCGAGGTACGTGGTCGAGGCGCCCTGGTCGGCGGCGGCGACCTCGAAGGCGCAGCGGGTGCGGGTCGAGGTCTTCTCGAAGATCAGCGCGATGTTCCTGCCGGTGAGGTACCGCGTCTCGGTCCCGGCCCGCTTTGCGGCCTTCAGCTCGGCGGCCAGCTCGACCAGGCCGCGGAACTCCTCCTCGGTGAAATCCAGCTCCTTGAGGAAGTGGCGGCCGGCGAGGGCGGTCGGGACTGTCGCCATGGGGGCGCTCCAGAGGTGCAGGTCGGGGACTGACTCCTGGAAGTCTATACGAACTTCTGAATTTCTATACAGGCCCCCGTTCCACCGGGCAGCTCATGCAGCGCGGCCCGCCCCGGCCCCGCCCCAGTTCGCTGCCCGGGATCTCGATCACCTCGATGCCCTGCTTGCGCAGGTGGGTGTTGGTGGTGGAGTTGCGTTCGTAGGCGACGACGACGCCCGGCTCGACGGCCAGGACGTTGCAGCCGTCGTCCCACTGCTCGCGCTCGGCCGCGTGCACGTCCTGGGTCGCGGTGAGGACCCGGATCTCGCCGAGGCCGAGGGCGGCGGCCAGCGCGCGGTGCATGTGCTCCGGCGGGTGGTCGGTGACCTTCAGGTCCTTCTCCCCGGCGCCCGGCTCGATGGTGTAGGAGCGGAGCATGCCGAGCCCGGCGTACTGGGTGAAGGTGTCGCCGTCGACCATCGTCATCACCGTGTCCAGGTGCATGAAGGCGCGTCGCTTCGGCATGTCGAGGGCCACGATGGTCCGGGCGGAACCGGCGGCGAACAGCTTGTGGGCGAGCATCTCGACGGCCTGGGGCGTGGTGCGCTCGCTCATGCCGATGAGCACCGCGCCGTTGCCGATGACCAGGACGTCGCCGCCCTCGATGGTGGAGGGGTAGTCGGCCTGTCCCTCGGACCAGAGGTGGAAGGTCTCGTCGCGGAACAGCGGGTGGTGCCGGTAGATCGCCTCGAAGTGGACGGTCTCGCGCTGCCGGGCGGGCCAGCGCATGGCGTTGATGGAGACGCCGTCGTAGATCCAGGCCGAGGTGTCCCGGGTGAAGAGGTGGTTGGGCAGCGGGCCGAGCAGGAAGTCGTCCAGCTCCATGGCGTGGAAGCGCACGGAGGTCGGCTCCGGGTGCGCGTCCAGGAACTCCCGCTTGGTCATGCCGCCGACCAGCCACTCGGCCAGCTCGTGGGCGGGCAGCGTCTCGAAGGCGGCCCGGAGGTGGTCCGTGGCCAGCACTCCGTACTCCTTCTCGTCGAAGACCCGGTCCAGGACGAGCCGGCGGGCGGCCGGGACGTCCAGGGTCTCGGTGAGCAGGTCGCCGAAGAGGTGCACGGCCACCCCGCGGTCGCGGAGCACGTCGGCGAACCCGTCGTGCTCGGCACGCGCACGGCGCACCCACAGCACGTCGTCGAAGAGAAGGGCGTCCTTGTTGCTGGGGGTGAGCCTTTTGAGCTCGAGATCCGGCCGGTGCAGGATGACGCGGGTGAGCCGCCCGGCTTCGGAGTCGACTTGGAATCCCATGTCTCCATCCTGACCACTCGGGCGGGTGTTCACCCCCTGCTTGGACAGACCGGTGCTTGGCGAGACCGGTGCTTGGCGAGACCGGTGCGTGGCGGGACCGGCCCTCGGGGCGACCGGTGCCCGGGCGGACCGGTGCGCCCCGTCAGCGGCCGGGCCGGGGCAGGAGCGACTCCGGGCGGGCGAGCGGGCGGCGGGTCCGGTGCCCCGGGGCCAGGCTCGCGCGGGCGACGATCCAGCCGGACAGGGCGTGGGGGTCGGCCGGGTCGCGGGCGAGTTGGCTGGCGTAGCCGTCCAGGGCGGTGGCCGGGTCCTCGGCGGCGAGGTGCTCGTCGGGGGTGCGGGGCGCGGTGGGGCGGGTGGCGAAGGCATGGGTGCGGTGGTCGGGCCAGAAGGTGCGGTCCGGCCGGAAACGCAGGACGCCGTCGGCTCCGGCCGGGGCGTCGAGGTTGCGCAGCCGCCACTGGGCGCGGTGCAGGGCGGCGGCCGTACGGGCCCGCCGCAGGGCGACCGGGTCGACGGGCACGCGCAGCCAGCCGTCCAGCGTCCCGGCGAGGCCCTCGACGAGCCGGCGACCGGGCGCGGTGAGCCGGTTGCTGGTCAGCAGGGTGCGCACGACCAGTCGGCACTGGAGCCGGCGCAGCGCGAAGTGGTAGGCGGCTGCCTCGGCGTACGCCGGCTCGGCCAGCCGGTCCCGCCAGAAACCCGCGACGCCGGTGAAGGCGTAGGCGCCGTGCAGCAGCCCGGTGAGGTGGCGCGGGTCGGCGCGCCAGGGGGCGTAGTAGCGCTCCTCGCGGTCGTCGTCGAGGAGCGGGAAGAGGTGGAGCAGTGCGGCGAGCTTGCTGTGCTGGAACTCGTGCACGAGGGTCTCGGCGAGGGCCAGCGGGGATCCGGGGCGGGAGATCACCATGGCGCCGAAGGAGTCGCCGCTGGACGCGGAGACGGCGACGGTCGCTGCGGCGGGCGGGGTGGCGGCGGTGCGCCCGTAGGGCACGACGGCGCGTATCAGCGCGGGGTCGAGCCGTCCCGGGCCCTGGACGGTGCCGGTCGCGGCGAGCACGGCGACGGCCCCGTCGAACACCCGCTGCCACTCGGCCGCCTCCTCGGCGTCGAGCCGGGCGGGCGGGACCGGGTCGTCGAGGTCGCGGTAGGGGTCGAGGTCGTCGAGGGGGATGGCGACGGGGCCGGTGGGGGCGGTGTGGGTGAGCGTACGCAGGGCCCGCCAGGAGGCCGTGTCGACGGCGTCGGCGGATGCCGGGGCGGGGAGGGGTGCCGTATGGCCGGTCGCCTGGCCCGGCGGAGCGGACGCCGGCGACACGGGACGCGGCTCGGCGCGGGCGCGCTCCTGTGGCCCGGGGCGGGCCGGCCGGGAGACGGCGGCGCTCGGTGTGCGGCGGAGCCGGCCGACCGTGGTCGTCGTCGGACCGGCCAGGTCCGGCCGGCCGGAGGAGCCGGGCATCGGGGGCCCGCCGGCCGGGGCGGGGCGGGCGACGGCCGGTGCGGTGGCCGGGCGGCAGGTCAGGGAGGTCGGGGAGCCGTCCTGGCGCTGGGCCGAGAGGGTCAGTTCGCCCCGGCCCGTCGTGGTGGCCAGGGCCACCGTCAGTCCCGGCCTCGCCGCCGGCAGTCGGACCCGGCCGAGGGCGGGAAGGTGGGCCGCCCCGTCGGTGAGCGGCACGTCGAGGGCCGTCGCCGTGCCGGCGCGCAGGGCGGCCGTGAGGGCGAGCAGGTTCAGGTGGCCCGCCTCCGCCCACAGGGGAGGCCCCGTGGCGGTGCCGTGCAGCCGGCGCAGCATGTGGGCGATCCATCCGCCGGTGGCCGGGGCGGCCAGCAGCCCCTCGACCGCTTCCGGGGCCCGCTCGGCCGCCTCCTTGAGCACGGACCAGGCATCGGCGGGCGTGGCCAGCGGGGTGGGCACTCCTGCCAGCCGGTCGAGGAGCGTGCGCAGCAGGATCAGTCGGCGGGCCCGTTCCGCCCGTTCCAGGAAGGCGATGGCCTCCATGTCACCGCCGCCGGAGGCCAGTTCCGCGAAGAGTCGCTCCGGCATGCGGAAGACGGCAGGGCGCGGCTCACTGGACATGGGCGGGGACCTCCGGTTGCGGGTGCGGGCAGGCAGGCCCCGGCGGGCGCACGGCCGGGCCCGTCAAGGGAACGACGTGCGGCGGGCGGTGACTATTCGGCTCGGGCACCGCCTTGGCCGTCCTGACCGCCGCGGACGCCACCACGCGAGCGCAGTACCTCTTCCAGCAGACGGGCGGTGGGGCGCAGCGGCACCAGACCGTCCACGGCGGTCAGAGGCAGCCCCGCGAGGTCGGACAGGTCCGACTCCCAGACGTCGGCACCCCCGGCGACGGACGGCTCACGGGCGGCTGCGGCGCGTTGCCGAGCGAGCGGCTGGTCCAAGGTGCTCCCCCTTCTCGCACGATGGCACTCGATGCCTCGCGCACGTGTTCCTTCCATCATGGCCATTTCCGGCGCTGTCGAAAACCGTACGATCACGCCACTCGATCACCGCCGGCCTCCGCCGGGTCTCTGTGAAGCCGCCAACGCTTCGATGGCGTGGGCCAGTTCGTCCTGCCGGTCGGCGTCGTCGTCGACGGACACGACGGCGTCGTACAGCGTCCACAACTCCTCGGGACGGCGGCGGGCGAGCGCGGTGAGGATTCCGGTCGCGTCCGTGCGGGCCTTGGTGTGACGGGGCAGTACCGCGGTGACCGCCGGGTCCAACGCGGCCACCACGGTCTGCCGTTCGGCGGGGTCGCCCATCAGGGGGTAGGCGAGGAGTGCCTCGACCGCCCGGGCCAGCGGCGAGGCCGGGCGGGTCGCCGGCGCGCGGGGTGCCGGGTCCAGCGACTCGGTGCGCTCGGGGCTCCGCAGCCGGATCTCGGGGTGCTGCAGAGTACGGCCCGACTCCCTGAGGGCCCCGATGCGCGCGCGTACGGCCGGAAACAGTTCCTCCGCATCGGGCGGCGCGGGCAGCGTGTCGCTGCGCTCGGCCAGCAGGGCGAGCAACACGTCGGAGAAGAGACCGGTGGCGCGCCGCGGGTCGTTGGCCGCCACCCGGCCCCGGCCCGCGGCCCGCAGCACCGTCTGCCGGTGGCCGAGGGTGCGGCGGCCCACGGGCAGGGCGTCCGGCGGGAGTCGCTCGCGGAAGGCCAGGTCCTCCTCGAAGGTCTCGCAGGCGTCCACGATCCACAGCTGCTCGGCGAATCCCGGCACGGCGTCCCCGCTGTACCGGGTCAGCGCGGAGTCGAGGTCGATGCCCAGCTTGTCCGCGGTGGTGGCGTCGGCGCAGAAGAGCCGCAGCCGGTCGGCGAGGTCCAGTACACCGTGGCCGCCCCACCACACCCACAGGACGTCGCCGGAGGCCTGCGGCAGGTGCCGCACCAGGGTGCGGCGCAGGGTCGCGTGGTCCGCGGGGGCGTAGGGCACTTCCGGGGCGTAGGGAGGCAGCGGGGACAGGTGGACGTGCAGGTTGTCCTCCGGCACCCCGGCCGTCCGCAGCATGTGCCTCAAGCGCACGGCGTCCCGGGCGGGCCCGGGCAGGTCCCAGGACGGCCCGGCGTCGTAGGCCTCGATGCCGACGATCAGCGCGTGCACCCGCGAGGGGTCGACACGCGGCGCCGACCGCGTGGGCGCCGCCCCGGTGGCGGGCTCGGAGCCGGTCACGGCAGGCGCTCCACGATGTGGCGGAAGACTGCGGGGTTCGTCCAGTAGGCGCTGTGCGCGGCCGGGAAGGGCTGGCGGCTGTCGACCGGGGTGTCGGTCACGCGCCCCGGGAAGAGGCCCTCCCCGAGGTAGGAGAGCAGGTCCCGCCGATCGTAGAGATTCAGCCAGTCCGGGACGTGGGGCGGGAGCGGAGCAGGATGTTCCAGGGTGGGCAGGGACCCCGACTCGTAAAGGAACGGCGCCTGGGAACCGACCGTCACCAGGAGCCGCACCTGGGGCAGCGGGGCCGAGATCAGGGTGTCCAGGGCGATGATGCCGCCGAGGCTGTGCCCGACGAGCACGACGGGGGGCCGCAGGCCCGCGACGAGTGTGCGCAGGTCGGCACGGACCGCCTCGCCGCGGCTGAGGTAGCGCAGGATGTCGGCGGCCGCGGGGTGGGCGGCTTCCGTGAGGGCGCGTCGACGGCGCACGGCGGCACGCGATGCCGCGGAGCCCGCGACACGCAGCACCAGGGAGCGCACTCCGCGCTCGGTGCCGGCGGCCGGCGCCCCGAGCGCCGCGGCGAGCCGGGCGACGACCGCGTCGCGGACGTCGCCGCCCGGCACGAGCGGACTGTCGGAGTCCAGGGCCTCGGCGATGACCCGCGCGGTGAGGGTGCGCGCCGCGACGACCGCCAGATCGCCGGGGTCGAGCGCGTCGGCGGCCGGGCCGAGGAGGGGGTGGGCGGCCAGGTCCCCGGCGGCACGGGAGAGGCCGTCGCCCAACTCGGCCGCAGGGACGTCGCCTTGGGCGGCCAGTGCGAGCAGCCGCCCGCGCAGTCCTTGCTCCGGCGGCACGGTCCCGGGCGGCCGCTCGGCACCGGTGCCGCCGCCCGCCGCGGCGAGCGCGAGTTCGGCGTAGGGGTCGGCGTAGCGGGCGGCCCACTCGTCCGTGGTGTCCTCCCCCGCGGCCGCGGCGCGCGCCACGGCGGCCGGCCCGCCCTCGAACGCGACCGGCCCCCGGGCCGTGCCCCCCGGCTCCGGCGGGAGGCTGGCCCCGTCGGCGGCGAGGACGGCGCCGTGCGGGCCGCCCCAGTAGTACGGGACGATGCGCAACCCGTCGCGCAGCGAGGTCAGCCCTGCTCCCACGCGCCCCGCGAGCTTCGAGAAGCCCGGTTCGCGCACCCCCGTGCCGTGAATGAAGACGACCGCCGTCATGTGCCCCCCGTGACACCAGTGCTCTGCCGTTTACGACTCCATGGTGACGCCAAGCTACCCATACCCTCCAGTACTCGGGCCGACGCGATGTCGAAGGCCCGTACCGCTGCCGGGCCACCGGCACCGGCAACCGCACTCCCGGGGGACACGCCGTGAGCCCTGAATCGACCATCACGCACTTCCTGCTCGCCTCGGCACTGGTCCTCGCGGTCGGCCATGGAGCCGGATGGGCCGCCCGACGACTGAAGCAGCCCTACATCGTCGGCCAGTTGGTGGCGGGCATAGTCCTCGGCCCCTCGCTGCTCGGCAGCGCGGCACCGGACGCCTACTCGGCGCTGTTCCCCGCCCAACTGGCGACGGCGCTGACCGGGCTGGCCCAGTTCTCCCTGGTGGTGTTCCTGTTCGCGGTGGGTTACGAACTGGACCTGAAGGTGCTGGGCGAGCGCGCGCGTACGGTGCTGACCGTGGCGGTGGCCGCCTTCCTGGTGCCGATGGCCGTGGGCAGCGGCGCCGCGCTGCTGTTCCGCGAACAGTTGCACGCTCTGGGCGTGTCCCGGCTCAGCCCGGCCGTGGTCGTGTTCGCGGGTATCGCGCTGTCGATAACTGCCGTGCCGGTGCTCACGGCCATGGTGCGGGAGAACGGCCTGGCCAGTACGGTCCCGGGCATGGTGGCGGTCTCCGCGGCCGGTCTGATGGACGTGGTCGGCTGGACGGTCCTGGCCGGCACCCTGCTGGACGGCGCCGGTGAGCAGTCGCTCGGCCCGGGATGGCGGGCGGCGGCCGCGGTCGTCTTCATCGGCCTGATGCTCGTGGTCGCCCGGCCTCTGCTGCGCGGGCTGCTGTGGCGTACCCGGTTGGAGCCGCTGCTGCGGCTCTCGCTGCTCATCGCCTTCGCCTTCGGGTCTGCCTGTGTGACGCAGTACCTGGGGCTGCACGCCATCTGCGGTGCGCTGCTCGCCGGCGTGGTCTGCCCGCGCGAGGCGAACGGCACCCTCGACCCCGACCTGCTGCGTCCGCTGCACGACATCAGCTCACTGCTGCTGCCCTTCTTCTTCGTCTTCTCGGGCCAGGCCGTCGTCCTGAACAGCCTGACGGCCTCGGGGTGGGTCGCGGTGCTGGTGACGACGGCGCTGGCGGTCACCACGAAGATCGGCAGCGGTACGGCGGCGGCGCGGCTGGGCGGACTGGGCCGCGACGACGCCCGGACGGTGGGGGTCCTGCTGAACACCCGCGGGCTCACCGAGCTGATCGCCCTCAACGCGGGCTACCAGGCCGGTCTGCTGAGCAAGCCCCTGTACACGGTCCTGGTGCTCATGGCGCTGGCCACGACGCTCCTCACCCAGCCGTTGCTGCTGCTGGTCGACCGGCTGTCCGCGTCCCGGCCCGACACGGACACCGACGACCGTCCGGGCGTGCTCGTCGGCTCCCGACCGGCCGACGCCGACGGGCCACCGGCCCGGGATCGGCCCCTGGAGGACCCACCGGCCGGCGCGACACCGGACGCGGGCTGACTCCGGCGGGTCCGACACCGCCTGGCGTGGCCCGGCGGCCTGAACCAGGCGGCCTGAACCAGGCGGGCGTGACCCGGCGGGCCGTGGGAGGCGTTTCCTCCCGCGGCCCGTCCGACTGCGCCACGACCCGCACGATCTGCACCGCCTGCGCGACCTGCACCGCCTGCGCGATCCGCGCGATCCGCGTGATCTCCGCGAACGGCACCCGGTGCCAGGCACGGCGCACCGGCACGGCAATGCCCTAGATCGGCATCGGGGCCAGGTCGCACTCGATGCGGCGGCGCCGGCTCGCCGCGAGGAGCCAGGGGTTGTCGGCGCGGACGACGCGGCCGAAGCCCTCCACCGCCTTGCGCTGCAACTCGTCCGCCTCGGCGCCGCGGCTCAGCCCGCGCAGGTCCAGGGCGAGGTTCGCCATCACCGACAGCGTGAGCGGGTGCTCCTCCCCCGCCTGCTCGGCCAGCAGCGGGAGATTGGCCTCGTCGATCCGGTGCGCCAGGTCGAAGTCGAGCCGTGCGTACGCCGTGTTGGCCTGCCCGATGGCCACGGTGAGGGTGAGGACGTGCTCGGGCCCCACCGTCTCCCGCAGCCGCTCCGCCACGTCGTCCTCCATCTCCTGCGCGGCGTCGAGGCTGCCCAGCGCCCGCAGCGTCGCGGCCGCGTTCGCCCGGGTCAGGAGGGTGTGGGCGTGGTCCGCGCCGAGGCGCCGGGTGAGGCCCCGCACGGTCTCCTCGGCCAGCGCGCGCGACGCCTCCAGATCCCCGGCCACCCGCTGGTCGACGAACAGGTTGGTCGCGGTCGACAGGGAGTCGAAGTGCTCGGGGCCGTAGCGGGCCCGGAAGTGCCGCAGGGACTCCTCGGAGAGTTTGGCGGACTCGGTGAGGGCACCGTCGCGACGTCGGCACACCGCCAGGTTGCGGGCGATGCGCAGGGTCAGCGGGTGTTCGTCGCCGAGGGTGCCCCGGGCGCGCCGGTAGACGTCCTCCTGGAAGTCCCGGGAGCCGGGGTAGTCGCCGCTCTCCCGCATGTCGATGGAGAGGCCGTTGAGGGCGTTGAGGGCGAAGAAGCTGGCCGGGCCGAAGACCAGTTCGCGCTGGCGGGCGTTCTCCTGGTCGATGGGCAGCGCCTCCCTGAAGCGGCCGCACAGTCGCAGCGCGACGCAGTAGGCGTGGGTGGCGCGCAGGGCGGTCGGGTCCTCCGGGCCGAACAGGGAGCGGGCCAGCTCTCTGGCCTCCTGGGTGAGGGTCCGGGCCTCTTCGAAGCGGCCCTGGTAGCCACGGGCGTCGGCCAGCTCGCACAGGGAGTCGATCAGGCTCTCCGGATCGTCGTCGATCCGGCGGGTCGCCTCCAGGGCCCGCTCGGTGAGCGGCAGGGACTCGGAGACCTGTCCGTTCTGGCGCAGCAGGAAGGCGAGGCACTTGGCCATGCGGATGGCCTGGTCGTCCTCCTCGCCGGACGCCGCCAGCCAGGCGTTCCAGGCCTGGCGTGCGAAGGAGGCCGCGCCTTCGTGGTCCCCCCAGTAGTAGAGGAACCACGCGGTGTCGGCGACCAGTTCACGCACATAGGTGTCGGTGCTGGTCACCGCCTGCGAGGCATGGACGTGGGGCAGCAGCGCCTGGTAGGCGCGCCATTCCAGCGAGGAGCCGGGAGGGCCGGGCTTGGCCGCCGAGAGCAACTGGTGGGCGGCGTCGCGCATGCGTTCGCGTTCGTCGGCGCTGAGCTTGGCCAGGAGCACCGTCTGGAGCAGGCGGTGCATCTGCAGGGTGTCGGACCGCGGGTCCACCCGCACCAGGGAGAACTGGCTGAGGTCGCGTACGGCGCGGTTCAGTTTGATCGACTCGCGCAGCAGCGGGTCGACGTCGGGGGTCACGCTGACGCCCCGGCTGCCGCGCAGCATGGACCGCGGGATCGGCTCCGGTGCCATGCTGGCGCAGATGTCGAGCAGTTGCCGGGCGCCCGGGTTGTTCTGCCGGATGCGTTCCAGCGAGATGTCCCAGGCGGCGGCGACCGAGACCGGGTAGTCGGGGGTGGGGTCGAGTTCGAGGATCTCGGGACTGCGCTGGGCGAGGAGGTCGAGGTACTCGTCCACGAGCATGCCCGTGACCGCCCGCCAGGCGCCCGCCTGTTCGACGGCCAGGGGCAGGTCGCCGAGGGCGTCGGCGAGCCGGTCGGCGTCCTCGGTGGACAGGTCGGGCGAGCGCTTCTGGAGCAGTTCGACGGACTCGGACCGCTCGAAGACGTTCACCGGCAGCGGGGTGGCCACCCGCTCCCACGCGCGGTTGCGGGAGGTGACGACGACCTTCCCGGGGCCGTTGGTGGGGAAGTACTGCCGTACGGCGTCGACGTCCTCCGCGTTGTCGAAGACGAGGAGCCAGTTGTCCCACGGCGCACCGGCGCGCAGCGCCTCCAGTACGGCCGGGACCGCCGTGTTGGCGGTGAGGCTGCCCCCGGCGTCCTGGCCGGCCGGGGCGATGCCCAGGCGGGCGGCGAGGCTCGCGAGGGTGGCCAGGATGAGGCTCTCCCGCTCGGCGGGGATCCAGCAGATCACCTTGTAGTCGTGCTGGTGGGTGTAGATGTACTCCAGCGCGAGCTGGGACTTGCCGACGCCGCCCAGACCGTGCAGTGCGTGCGGCAGCACCGCGGCCGTGTCCTGGGAACTCAGTTGCTCCTCCACGGCCCTCAGCAGTCCCTGCCGGCCGACGAACGAGGTGTTCCGCAGGGGAACGTTCACCAGTAGGGCGGGCGTCGCGGTCGTGGTGCTCTGCATGAGCTGCTCAGCCTCCGGGGCTTCGGATGGGGTCGCGTCGGTTACCAGGGGCGGCACGTGATCTCCAGGTTCGTCGGGGTGGTCTGACGCTGGATCACTGCCTTCTCGGCCGCCGGATGATCCCCCGCCGCCCGCAGGGTTCACCTCAGTGGGTGTACCCGCGGGCAAACCGGCGCCCACCCGTTCGGCCGCACCGGACGGCGGGCGCCCGGAGAGTCGGGGTTCGATGCGCCTTGCCCGTTCGGAGTAGGGCCCCGAGAGGGCGCGCATCACGGCCAGTTCGCTGCGTGCCCAGCCGACTTCGGCCGGGTCGGGCAGCGCTGCTCCGGCCGGGTCCTGCAGAGCGGCGCGCAGGGCGACACCGCGTCGTCCGGCGGCGGGCAGCTCGCCCACCATGCTGACGGTGCGGGCCAATTGACTGCGGGTCGTGGTGGCGAGCAGTGCCTCGCGGACCCCCTCGGCGAACTCGGGGCGCCCCTCTCCGCCGCTGTCCCAGTCGATCAGCCCGCCCATGAGGATCTCGGCGAGGTGGTCGGGACCGGTCTCCGGCATGGTCCGCCGCCGCATCTGCTCCACGAGATCGAACTCGAAAGGGATGGCGGCCAGTTGGGTGGCGAGTCGGCGCGCGGCGGGGGTGGCGAGGGTGAAGAAGCGGCGTACGGCGGCCGTGGCGGCGCGCGAGAGGCGCGGGGCGCGCAGACCGGGCGCGGGCGCGCCCTTGGCGAGGGCGCCCGCGAGGACGACGGGCAGGGACCGGCGCACGCCCCGCTCGCCGGTGACGAGGTCGGCCCAGGTGCCGAGGGAGCCGGGTTTGAGGGAGAGCACAGGTACCGGTACCGAGCCGTCACCGGCCTCGGGCAGCGGGCGCAGCGGGTCGGGGCCGCCGGGCGGCGCCCAGTGCCCGAGACCCGCGTTGGCGGCGCCGAAGCCGTCGGCCTCCAGGACCGCCTGGTACGGGTAGAGGGAGGTGCGGTGGCGCAGGTGCGGGGGCAGGAGGTGGACGAGTGCCGTCGGGCCGGCGTGGCCGAGGCGGCCGAGCAGGTCGTCCGCGGCCGGGGCCGCCCAGCCGTGGGCGAGCCCGTCGGTGACGACGAGGAAGACGCGTCCGCCGCGTCCGTCGAGGAGTTCGGCGGGGTCGGCGGTGGCGCCGTCGTCGGCGCGGCGCAGGGTGGCGGTGCCGGTGCGGGGTACGTGGACCCGGACGGCGCGGACGCCGCGGAAGGCGCCGCTGTGTTCGGCGGCCTCGGTGAGGCGGGCGCAGGTGTCCTGCCAGATCCGCATGGTCGGGGCGTCGTCGACGAGCAGCACGAGGTCGAAGGCGGTCGCCCGGGCGGGCCGCAGAAAGGGCAGCCACAGACCGTCCGACAGGCCCTGCTCGGCGGTGGCCTCCTCGTCGAGTTCGAGGGTGTGGCGGGAGGGGATGCGACGGGCCAGCTGGTGCAGGGCCCGGGCGAGCAGCGCGGTGGTACGGCCGGGTCCGGGCTGCGGGCGCTCCGCGGCGGGCAGCAGCGGATGTCCGACGTGCAGGGTGAAGGTGCCCTCCGGGTCGGGTGACAAGCCGTTGCCAACGCCCTGTTCGGCGGATGCCGCCGTCGACGGGCCGACGGTCGCGGACGGGTCGGCGGGGTCGGGCGATGGTCCGGGCAGGGTGCGGGAGCCCACGCCGGGGACGGCCGGCCGTGGAGGCGGCGCGGCGTCGGCGGCCCGCCCGGCGTCCTCCGCCGCGGGCGCGACCGCCGGCCGCGCGTCGTCGGTGTCGGCACCGGACCGGGAGCCGGTCCCGGACTCGGCGTCGGGCTGGGTGTCGGATCCTGGCCGGATGCCGCTCCCGGTGGTGGCCGGGTGGGCGCGGAGGGCGGGGTCGGTGTCCGTCGCCGGGTGGTCGCCGACGGGGCCGCCGTGGCGGTCCCAGTACGCGGCGAGCCACACCGCTTCGGCCACCTCCCGCCAGTGCGCGTCGGCCGGCTCCGCGTCCTGGGCGGGGTGCTGTTCGCCGCCGGCCGGTGCCTCGGTCAGGGCAGAGGTGTGCGCCGCTCCGTACCCACTCGCGCCTTCGACGGACTCGGGGGACGCCGATGGAGGCGACGTCCCTGATACGGGATCACCGTCGCCCGGTCCGGATGCGCGCTCCCTGGGAAAGCCGGTCATTCAGCGGCCCTTCGCGAGGTCGCGGAGGAGCATTTCCACGAGCTTACGCCCGTCACCGTGCGCCTGGAAACCACCCGCGGTAGTCATCTGGACAGCGTTGAGCAACTGGTCGAGGGAGTGGGTGCCGCCGGCCCGGATCCGGCCCACGAACTCGTCCACCAGGCGCTCGGTTCCCTCGGGCCGGACCCCCAGGTGTCCTTCCACCAGGGCGAGCAACTGCTCACGGCTGGGGGTGCGCAGCTCCAGCGGCAGGCAGCGGCGGCGGAACGCGGCGGGAAACTCGCGTTCTCCGTTGCTGGTGATCACCACGACCGGGAACTCCCGGCACTCGACGCGGCCGCCCCGTACCAGCGCCTGGCCGGCGGGGTCGCTGGTGTGGACGCGCGCGGTGTCCGTGGCGTCGCGCACCAGTTCCGGGACGTCATAGCTTCCGTTCTCCAGGACGTGCAGCAGGTCGTTCGGCAGGTCGATGTCGCTCTTGTCGAGTTCGTCGACAAGGAGCACCCGGGGACGATCGTAGGGCAGCAGAGCGGTGCCGAGTGGTCCCAGGGTGATGAAGTCCCCCAGAACAGGCGGCACTTGGCGGTGTGTTGATACGACTGAGGGGTTGACGTCGCCCGACCCGGGTGCGGCACCCTCCGCGTGGGCCGCCGCCGGGTCGGTCCCGTCCGGTTCCGGGGACGCGACGCCGCGCAGTCCGGCCTGCCAGGCGGCGATGGCCTGGGCGCGGCCCATGGCGTCGTGGGCGTACAGCCCGTCGCGCAGCGTGGTCCGGCTGACGATGCTCCATTCCAGGACCCTGCCGAGGCCCAGTTCTCGGGAGATCACATAGGCGAGTGTGGACTTGCCGATGCCGGGCGGTCCCGTGATCAGCAGCGGCCGGCGCAGCAGCAGCGCGGCGTTGACGGTGTCGATCTCGTCGGGGCCGAGTTGCGGGGTGACCTCGCCGGGGCCCAGTCGGCGTACCGCGGCCTCCGGTTCGTCCGGCGGGGCGGGCTGGGACGGTGCGCCCAGGAAACGCCGCCACGGCGGTGCCTGGGGCAGCGGGGGCGCGGCGACCGGCGGCCGGCCGGTGCCGTGGAACACGCGCCAGCCGTTCGGGGACGTCTGTTCCTGCGTGTTCATGCCGGTGCCTCCTCGCCGGCGATCTCGCCGGGGTCGATTGTGTGCATGTCGACGACTCGAGTGGGATCGTCCCAGAAGAATCCGATGTGCCGCCCCAGAAGCCGGCCCGGGCCCTGCCGGTTCAGTTCGGCGTTCTGCCGCAGGCGGTGGATGGCGAGCGGGATCTGTCCGGGCCTGGGAACCGCGGCGAACACGGCGGTCACCACTTCGCGCCGTTCCTCGGGGAAGGCTCCTCTGCGGTCCCACACCGCGAGGCCGATGCCTTCCGCTATGGCGGCCTTGAGCGCCTCCATGGCGGGGACCCGGGCCGGGGCGTCGAGCACCACCGCCGTGTGCCTGGTGTCCCCCGCGAGTGTGGCCTGCCACGCGTCGAGTCGTCGCGCGTCCGGCTCGCTCCAGCCGTGCACACCGACCCCGTGCTGTCGCAGCGCGTGCCAGCGCTCCTGCCACTGGTGTCGCACCAGGGCGTCGTCGGTGCGCATCCGCTCCAGGCTCCGTAGGTGAACCCCGTACTTCAGCCCGAGCGGCAACGGGCGGCCGTCGCCGACCCGGTACGTCAAACTCGCCACATCGTGGTTGAGGAGGTCGTACGGGAGGACGAACTCCACGTACGCCGACGGTTGTCCGCGTCCACCGGAGGCCGGGTCCCCGGGTGCGGTCCACAGCCGGGCTCCCTGCCGCAGCGCGTCGTCGACGGCCGGCCCGAGCGCGTCCAGGGTGGTCACGGCCGGCACGCCCGGCTGCGGATCCCACCGGCCCGGCGCGGTGTTGAGCCAGGGGCGTACGACGACGTCGTCGGAGCCGTCCCGGGCGGGCTCGACCGCGACGATCAGAGCGCGGGGTATGTCGGGGTCCCGCACGACCCGGGCCCGGGCCTCCCGGCGCCGTTCGAGTTCGCGCGGGAGGCCGGCCCGCTTGACCCAGTCGTCGACCCAGTCGGTCAGCGCGGCGCGGTGGCCGGGCGTGGCGGCGAGCGGGGCCGCACGGTCGAGGAGGAGGACGGCGGGCGGCAGGCCGTCCGGCTGGGTGTTCCAGGCGAGGACGTGGAGGAAGAGTTGTTCGGGCAGGAGCCCGGCCGGGAGGTCGAGGCCGTTGAGTTCCTCGGCGAGGTCGTCGCGCAGCCGGCCTGCGGGCAGCTCGCCCCTGGCGAGGACGGCCCGCGCGGCGGCCTCGTCGTCGCTGCCCAAGGGCCCGGGCGGGGCATCGGGTCCGGCGGGCGGATCGGGTGTGATCACCCGGTCCAGTTCGTCGCCGGCGAGGGGGCCTTCGAGGATGCGCACCACGGCGACGAGTACGCGCTCCCCGCCCGCCACGTTCAGGGCGGTACGCACCAGGGTGACGACGTCCTCGCGCTGTTTGACACCGCGCAGGTCGACGGGGCGGCCCAGCTGGTCCCCGAGCACCGCGGCGAACTGGCCCCGCCCCTGCGGGTCCTCCGTGCAGCTGAGCGCGCACAGCGCCTCGGTCAGCTCCAGCAGCAGGGCCAGCCCGCGTGCGTGCCCGGAATCACCCTCGGCTCCGCCGAATCCCGTGGCTGTCTCCACCGACTGTCCCCCATGAGTCGGTACGTCCCTCTGACCGACCTGCGAAGTTAGCACGGGAGCTGACGGTTAACCAGAGACATGTGGGGTGCCGGGGACAGGGAGTCCGGCCGAGTCGCCCCCCCACGGGCAACTCGGCCGAAAACGTGTGTCACAGCCGCGGGTCCACCGGCTCCGACTCCAGGGCCAGCACCCCGAACACCGCCTCGTGCACGCGCCACAGCGGCTCGCCGTCCGCGAGGCGGTCCAGGGCCTCCAGGCCGAGGGCGTACTCGCGGATCGCCAGGGACCGCTTGTGGTTCAGGAACCGGTGCCTGAGCCGGGCGAGGTTGTCGGGGCGGGTGTACTCGGGACCGTAGATGATCCTCAGGTACTCGCGGCCGCGGCACTTGATGCCGGGCTGCACCAGGCGGCCCTTCCCGTCCCGCACGAGGGCGCCGACGGGCTTGACCACCATGCCCTCGCCGCCGCGGCCGGTCATCTCCAGCCACCAGTCGACGCCCGCCGCCACCGACTCGGGGTCACCGGTGTCGACGTGGAGGCGGCGGGTGGTGTGCAGCAGGCCGCTGCCGTCGTGCTCGACGAGCCGGTCGATCAGGGCGAGCTGCTCGTCGTGCGGCAGAGCGGCCAGGCTGCGGCCCTGGAAGGCGAGGATCTGGAACGGGGCCAGGCGGACGCCGTCGAGGCCGTCGGTGGGCCAGCAGTAGCGGCGGTAGGCGTCGGTGAAGGCGGCCGCGTCGGCCGCCCGTTCGCGCTGGCGGTCGAGGAGGTCCCGCACCTCGACGCCGCGTGCCGCGGCGCCCTCCAGTGCGGCCAGCGCGCCCGGGAAGACCGCGCCGGAGGCGGCGCCCACGGCGGCGTACTGGGAGCGCAGCAGCCCGGACGCCTTCAGCGACCACGGCATCAGCTCGGTGTCGAGCAGCAGCCAGTCGGTGGCCAGTTCGTCCCACAGGCCGGCCTCGCCGACGGCGGTGCGCAGCCGGTCGAGGATCTCCTCGGTGACGGATGCGTCGTCGAGGAAGGGGCGGCCGGTACGGGTGTAGAGGGAGCCGGACGGCCCGTCGACCCCGAAACGGGCGCGGGCCGCGTCCGCGTCGCGGCAGACCAGGGCCACCGCCCGCGAGCCCATGTGCTTCTCCTCGCACACCACCCGCGCGACGCCGTCGGCCGCGTACTGCGCGAAGGCCTCCTTCGGGTGCTCCAGGTAGCCGTCCACCCCGGAGGCGGCGGTCGGGGCCATGGTCGGCGGGAGGTACGGCAGCAGGCGGGGGTCGGTGGCGAAGCGGCTCATGACCTCCAGGGCCGCCGCGCCGTTCTCCTCGCGCACGGTGATCCGCCCGGCGTGCCGGGTCTCCACCGTGCGGCGGCCCTGGACGTCGGCCAGGTCCAGCGGGCGGCCGTCGTGCCCGCCGGGCGCCTCGGTGCGCAGCGGCTTGGCCGGCTCGTACCAGACCCGCTCGGCGGGTACGTCGACCAGCTCGCGCTCCGGCCAGCGCAGCGCGGTGAGCTTGCCGCCGAAGACGGCGCCGGTGTCCAGGCAGATGGTGTTGTTGAGCCAGGTGGCCTCCGGGACCGGGGTGTGGCCGTAGACGACGGCCGCGCGGCCCCGGTAGTCCTCGGCCCACGGGTAGCGCACCGGCAGCCCGAACTCGTCGGTCTCGCCGGTGGTGTCGCCGTACAGGGCGTGCGAGCGGACCCGGCCGGAGGTGCGGCCGTGGTACTTCTCGGGCAGACCGGCGTGGCAGACCACCAGCCGGCCGCCGTCGAGGACGTAGTGGCTGACCAGGCCGTCGATGAACTCCCGTACCTCGGCGCGGAACTCCTCGCTCTCCCCCTCCATCTGCTCGACGGTCTCGGCGAGTCCGTGGGTGTGCTGGACCTTGCGGCCCTTCAGGAAGCGGCCGTACTTGTTCTCGTGGTTGCCCGGCACGCACAGGGCGTTGCCCGTCTTGACCATGGACATCACGCGGCGCAGCACGCCGGGGCTGTCCGGGCCGCGGTCGACGAGGTCGCCGACGAAGACGGCGGTGCGGCCCTCGGGGTGGACGCCGTCGGTGTAGCCGAGCTTGCCGAGCAGGGTCTCCAGCTCGGCGGCGCAGCCGTGGATGTCGCCGACGATGTCGAAGGGGCCGGTGAGGTGGGTGAGGTCGTTGAAGCGCTTCTCGGTGACGACGGTGGCGTGCTCGGCCTCCGCGGTACCGCGCAGCACGTGCACCTTGCGGAAGCCCTCACGCTCCAGGTGGCGCAGCGAGCGGCGGAGTTCGCGGGTGTGGCGCTGGATGACCCGGCGGGGCATGTCGGCGCGGTCGGTGCGGGTGGCGTTGCGCTCGGCACAGACCTGCTCGGGCACGTCGAGGACGATGGCGATGGGCAGCACGTCGTGCTTCCTGGCCAGGTCGATCAGCTGACGCCGGGCGTCCTGCTGCACGTTGGTCGCGTCGACCACGGTGCGGCGGCCGGCGGCGAGCCGCTTGCCCGCGATGTAGTGCAGGACGTCGAAGGCGTCGCGGCTGGCGCTCTGGTCGTTCTCGTCGTCGGCGACCAGGCCCCGGCAGAAGTCGGAGGAGATGACCTCGGTCGGCTTGAAGTGGCGCCGGGCGAAGGTGGACTTGCCGGAGCCGGAGGCGCCGATCAGCACGACGAGGGAGAGGTCGGTGACGGGCAGGGCGCGGGCCCGCACGGCGCTGTCTCCGGTGGCGCGGGTGGTGTCCGCGGTACTCATGCGGCCTTCGCCTCCTTCTCGGTCGCGGTCGCGGTGGTGGCCGGGGTGTCGGTCGGGCTCTCGGTCGTGGTCTTCAGGGTGAACAGGGCCAGCTGGGTGGGCGGCCCCACCTTGGGGTCGTCGGGTCCGACGGGGCGGAACTCCACGCCGTAGCCGTGCCGTTCGGCGACCCTCCCGGCCCAGGCGCGGAACTCCTCGCGGGTCCACTCGAAGCGGTGGTCGCGGTGGCGGACGTGACCGGCGGGCAGGCTCTCCCAGCGCACGTTGTACTCGACGTTGGGGGTGGTGACGACGACGGTGCGGGGGCGCGCCGAGCCGAAGACGGCGTACTCCAGGGCGGGCAGCCGCGGCAGGTCGAGGTGCTCGATCACCTCACTGAGCACGGCGGCGTCGTACCCCTTGAGGCGCTTGTCGGTGTAGGCGAGGGAACCCTGGAAGAGCCGGACGCGCGCGGCCTGCCGCTCGCCCATGCGGTCCAGCCCGAGCCGCCGGGAGGCGATGGTGAGCGCGCGCACCGACACGTCCACGCCGGCGATCTCGGTGAACCGCGGCTCCTTGAGCAGCTCGCGCACCAGGTGCCCCTCACCGCAGCCCAGGTCGAGGACGCGGGCGGCGGCGTGCTCGCGCAGCGCGGTGAGGATCGCCTCGCGGCGGTGCACGGCGAGCGGGGTGGGCTTCTCCTCCTGCTCGGCCTCCGCCTCCACCGCGTTGTCGATCTCCTCGACCTCGCTGTCGTCGGTCTCGGCCAGCCTGATCAGCTCCAGCCGGTCCATCGCCTCGCGGGTCAGGGACCAGCGGCGGGACAGATAGCGGCTGGTGATCAGCTTCTGCTCCGGGTGGCCGGACAGCCAGCCCTCGCCGGCCCGCAGCAGCTTGTCGACCTCGTCCGGGGAGACCCAGTAGTGCTTGGCGTCGTCGAGCACCGGGAGGAGGACGTACAGGTGGCGCAGGGCGCCCGAGAGAGTGAGGGTCGCGGACTCCAGCACGAGCCGGACGTAGCGCGAGTCGCCCCACTCGGGGAACTCGGTGTCCAGCGGGACGGCCTCGACGGCGACCGCCCAGCCGAGCGGCTCGAACAGGCGCCGGACCAGGCCGGGGCCGCCGCGGGCGGGCAGCGCCGGGATCTCGACGCGCAGCGGCAGCGGCCGGGCGGCGCGCTCGGGGCGGGCCTTGCACACGCCGCGCATCGCGCTGGAGAAGACGTTGCTCAGCGCCACGGCGAGGAGGGACGAGGCGGCGTACGGGCGGTCGTTGACGTACTGCGCGAGTGCCGCGTCGGGGGCGCCGCCGCGGCCCTTGCCCTTGCCGCGCCTGACCAGCGCCACCGCGTCGACCTCCAGCAGCAGCGCCGCCGTGCAGCGCTGCTCCTCCGCCTCGGGGTAGAGCACGTGGGCCGTGCCGAAGGAGGTGGAGAACGCCTGCGCGTTGTCGGGATGCTTGTGCAGCAGGTAACCGAGGTCGGTCGCGGGGTGCTCGGGGGTGCCGGTGGTGGTGATGGTCAGGAACATGGGCCTCTCCGGCCGGGTCGGGGGTGCGAGGGACGACTGCGTGGACGCCGTGCGCACGAGAGCCCCCAGGGGGTGTTCCCCAGGGGCTCCGGCAGGACGACGGTCACACCATCGCACAGGGCGGGTGACCGGCGCCTTCGGTTATCCGGCTGTCCGGCAGGCGGTCTCAGGCCAGTTGCGACTGGACCTGGGCGGAGATCAGCTCCAGGTGGTCCAGGTCGTCGAGGTCGAGGATCTGGAGGTAGATCCGCTGGGCGCCGGCCTCGGCGTAGCGGCCGATCTTCTCGACGACCTCGGCCGGGGAGCCCGCGAGGCCGTTGGCCTTCAGCTCCTCGACCTCGCGGCCGATGACGGCGGCGCGCCGGGCGACCTCGGCGTCGTCCTTGCCGACGCAGGCGACGAGGGCGTTGGAGTAGGTGAGGGCGTCCGCGCCGCGGCCGGCCGCCTCGGCGGCGGCCCGCACCCGGCCGAACTGGCGCTCGGTGTCCTCGATCGAGGCGAACGGCATGTTGAACTCGTCGGCGTACTGTCCGGCCAGCCGCGGGGTGCGGGTGGCGCCGTGGCCGCCGATGAGCACGGGCACCTTGGCCTGCGCGGGCTTGGGCAGCGCGGGCGAGTCGGTGAGGTCGTAGAACCTGCCGTGGAAGTCGAAGGTCTTGCCCGTCTCGGTGGCCCACAGGCCGGTGACGATCGCCAGCTGCTCCTCCAGGCGGCCGATCTTCTCCTTCGGGAAGGGGATGCCGTACGCCTTGTGCTCCTCCTCGAACCAGCCCGCGCCCAGGCCCAGCTCGATGCGGCCGCCCGACATCTGGTCGACCTGGGCGACCTGGATGGCGAGGACGCCGGGCAGCCGGAAGGTGCCCGCGGTCATGAGGGTGCCGAGACGGATGCGCTTGGTCTCCCGGGCGAGGCCGGCGAGGGTGATCCAGGCGTCCGTGGGGCCGGGGAGGCCGTCCACGGCGCCCATGCGGAGGTAGTGGTCGCTGCGGAAGAAGGCGTCGAAGCCGAGGTCCTCGGTGGCCTTGGCCACGGCGAGCAAGGTGTCGTAGGTGGCCCCCTGCTGGGGCTCGGTGAAGATACGGAGATCCATGTCTCCCATCCTGCCTGCTCGGTCCGGGTGTCCGGCACAGGCTCCGGTCGCGACGCGCGGAGCCCGGCGCGCGGGCCGCTCCCTAGCCCGCCTCCCGCTCGGGTAAGTGCACCTCCTCCCGCTCGGGTAAGTGCGCGTCGCGGTCGGCCAGTTTGCGGAGCATCTCCAGGACCCGGTCCCGTGACTCGTCCGCCGCGTCGATGGCCTCCATGCACTGCCAGTACGTCGCCTCGTCGTCCGCGGCGCAGGCCACGCCCACGAGCGCGATCCCGGTCTCGCCGAGCAGGGTGCCCAGGCGCATCAGGGCCTGCCGGGCGTCGCCCAGTTCGGTGAGCTGGGCGGCGCGCAGCTCACCGGGGGCCAGCTCAGGAGTGTGCAGCACTCCGCAGCCGCGGCCCGCCAGCTCGGTCAACCCGATGGCCTCGCCGCGCAGTTCGGGCGGGCCGTGGACGGCCAGCCGGCTGCCGATCGCCTGGGCCAGCGCCTGCACCTGCCACACCTCAGTCAGCACGTCCGGCACCTCGCCACCGGCTGCCAGGGCACGCCCACTCGTCACGATGAGCCGCACAGCGTCCATGCGCTGCCCCCGTCTGTTCCGACGCGCTCGCGGCGCGTCCGCCCGAACTCCGTTATTCACTACCCAGAGTGAAGGCGTGTGGGGCGAAAAGCCAGAGGAAGGCGGAAATCTGTGGACACCATGGCGATTTCTGGCCGGATCGCAACTGCGGAGAGTGATAACGGAGTGGTTGGCTCCCCCGGCCTCAGCCTTCCGGATCGCCCGCCTCGCCCACGGGGAACCGGGACTCGTTGCGCTCGATCTTCGCCTCCAGCGCGGCCAGCGGGTCGACGCCGAGCACCTCGCAGAACTGGAGGAGGTACGCCAGCACGTCGGCGACCTCGTCCCGCACCCGGTGGGCGGTGTCCGGGTCGGTCATGACCCGGGCCGACTGCTCGGGGGTCGACCACTGGAAGATCTCCAGGAGTTCGGAGGCCTCCACGCTCAACGCGGCGGCCAGGTTCTTGGGGGTGTGGTACGGCTGCCAGTCGCGCGCGGCGGCGAACTCGGCCAGCCTGCGCCGCAGGGCCGCGAGGTCACGGGGGTGATCGGTCACGGGTTCAGGTGTACCACCGTGACGCCGCCCGCCCCGTCCGCCCCCGCCTCCCCGGCGGCTCCCGCCACCCACGACGCGTCGGCGACCGCTCCGACGAAGCGGATGTGCCCGCGGTCGCACATCCGCGCCGCCAGCCGGAGCAGTTCGGCGCGCTGGCGCACGTCCAGCCCGCGGTCGAAACCGTCGGCGAGGACGGTGAGCGTCTGCAGCGCGGCGGGCACCTCGCCGGCCGGGTCGACCTCCAGCACGCCGGGCCCGGTGAACAGCACCAGGGCGAGGGCGAGGTAGCGCAGCTCGCCGTAGCCGAGGCGGGCCAGGCCGGTACGGACGCCGTCGCCCCGGTCGAGGAGGGCGCGGACCACGCCGCCGAGACCCGGTTCGGCCAGCACGTCCTCGACGGGGCCCGCGCATCCGGCCCGTACCGCCGTGACGAACTGCGCGTGCCGCCGGCCGCACTCGGCGCGGGTGCGCCACAGTACGTCGGCGAGGTTGTCGCAGCCGCCGAGCAGGCGCCCGGAGCCGGTGGGCACGGGCTCCCGCATCCGGCCCGGCCGGGGGTCGCAGGCGAAGACGGAGCGCAGGGCGACCACCATCTGCTCGGCCGCCGCGAGCACCCTGCGCTGCCCGTCCGTCTTGCCGGCCACCCGCAGCGGCAGCAGCGGGGTGCCGAGCCGGTCGTCCGGCAGCGGGGCGCGGGTCACGGGTGCCGACCCGGCCGTGTGCCAGGCCGCCTGCACGGTACGGCGGCCGGGGTCGCGCAGCGCGGTCTCCAGGAGCACCACGCCGTCCACCGTCAGCCGCTCCCCCACGATGCGCAGCTCGGGCTCGGCCTGCACGGCGACGTCCAGGTGCACCTGTCCCTCGGCCCCGTCGGCGGTGCAGCCGATGCGGAAGCCCCGTCGGCGCTGCGCGTCGGGCCGGGCCCGTTCGGGCACGCAGCCCGCCGGGTCCGGGAACACCGCGCCGAGTTCCGCGCCGCCGCCGAGCCGGGCCAGGGCGTCGTAGGCCCTGAGCGCGCTGGTCTTGCCGCTGCCGCTGGGCCCGGCGAGCACGGTGAGCGGCCCGAGCCGCAGCACGGCGCGCCGGTGCCCGGCGAAGGCGGACAGCCGCAGCTGGGTGACGCGGGGGCGGCCGGAAAGCGGCGCGACGGACGCGGACGACCCGGACGAGCCGGAGGGCGCAGGGGACGCGGAGGACGCGCGTGACGCGGAGGACGCAGGTGACGCTGCCATATGCGGACCGTAGGACCCTTCCGGACGGCGAACCGTTTTGCCCGTACGGCTTTCCTACGATCGGGGGACCGGCCGGCCAGGGCCGGACCGTCACACTCCCGGAACCCCCACCGCACTCTCCATCAGCCCGTTCACCTCGGTGCCCGCCGGGGTCAGCAGGAAGACGTTGCGGTCCACCCGGTGCATCCCGCTGGCCAGGCCGAAGACGACGCCGGTGCTGAAGTCCAGGACCCGCTTGGCGACCTCGCCCTCGGCGCTCGTGAGGTCCAGGAGCACCGGGATCCCGGCCATCAGGGTCTCGGCGACCTCGCGGGCGTCCGCGAACACGTTGACCCTGAGCACGACGAAACGGCGGCGGCGCTCCGTCTCCGCCTCCGGCATCGCCCGGTGACCGACCGCCGACGGCCAGGCGTCGCGCCCCCGCAGCGGCACGACCTGGGCGAGCCCTTCCCACTGTTCATCGGTGACGTCGTGGCTGTTCACCGGCTCCCCCGATTTCACTCGCCTTCATTGCCTGCACCAGCCAATTCTTACGCCAAGTCACCCGTTCGGCCCAACAGCGACACGGTTGGCGACGCACCGTGTGCGGTGATTGTCCGGCGCCGGGCCGGGTACTCAGCGACGGCCGTCGCGCCCGCGCGGACACCACTGTCGCGCCGGCGGACGTACGCCGACCCACGAAGGAGTGCCCATGGGTGCGCTGGATCTGCCCGAACCCGTCACGCGCGAGGGGGCTCCGCCGCCGGTCGACACCCCCTCGCTCCAGGCCGCCCTGCGCGAGCGGGTCGACGGTGAGGTCAGGTTCGACGCCGGGAGCCGGGCCGCCTACTCCACGGACGCGTCGAACTTCCGCCAGACACCGATCGGCGTGGTCGTCCCGCACACCCCGGAGGCCGGCGCGGAGGCGGTGGCCGTGGCGCGGGAGTTCGGCGCGCCCGTGCTGTCGCGCGGCGGCGGGACCAGCCTGGCCGGGCAGTGCACCAACGCGGGCGTGGTCCTCGACTGGTCGAAGTACTGCACCCGGATCGAGTCGGTGGACCCCGACGCCCGCACCTGCGTCGTGCAGCCCGGGATCGTGCTCGACGACCTGAACCGGCAGCTCGCGCCGCACGGGCTGCGCTACGGTCCCGAGCCCGCCACCCACGCCAACTGCACCCTCGGCGGCATGATCGGCAACAACTCCTGCGGTGCCACCGCGCAGGCGCACGGCAAGGTGGTCGACAACATCGCCCGGCTGGAGGTGCTGCTCTACGACGGCACCCGCTTCTGGTGCGGGGAGACGGACGACGAGGAGTACGCCGAGATCGAGCGGCAGGGCGATCTGCGGGCGACCGTCTACCGGCGGCTGCGCGCGCTGCGCGACACCTACGGGGACGAGATCCGCCGCCGGTTCCCGGACGTCCCGCGCCGGGTCTCCGGCTACAACCTGGACTCCCTGCTGCCGGAGCACGGCTTCGACGTGGCCGGTCTGCTGGTGGGCAGTGAGTCGACGCTGGTCACGGTGTTGCGGGCGGAGCTGGAGCTGGTGCCGGTGGTGAAGGAACGCTCCCTGCTGGTGCTGGGGTTCGACACCATCGACAAGGCCGCCGACGCGGTGCCCGACATCCTGCCGCACGACCCGATCGCGCTGGAGGGCGTCGACGCCCGGCTGGTCCGCGACGAGCGGATCAAGCACCTGAATTCCGAGGCGCTGGCCCAGATGCCGGAGGGCAACGCCTATCTGATGGTGCAGTTCGGCGGCGACACCGTCGAGGAGGCCGACGCGCGGGCGCACCGGATGCTGGCGGCCGTGCACCGCTCCGAGCACGACGCCGACTGCGCGTTCCTGGACGACCCGTCGCACGAGGAGGACCTGTGGCAGGTGCGCGAGGCGGGGCTGGGCGCCACCGCGCACATCCCGGGCAGGCCCGACACCTTCGAGGGCTGGGAGGACTCGGCGGTGTCGCCCGAGCGGCTGGGCGACTACCTGCGCCGGCTGCGCGCGCTGTTCGAGGAGTTCGGATACCTGAGCGACACCGGTCCGAGCCTGTACGGCCACTTCGGACAGGGGTGCGTGCACACCCGGATCCCGTTCGACCTGTACACCGCGGACGGGGTGGCGACGTACCGGAGATTCATGGAGCGGGCGGCCGACCTCGTCGTCGAGTTCGGCGGCTCGCTGTCCGGGGAGCACGGGGACGGGCAGAGCCGGGGCGAGTTGCTGTCCCGGATGTTCGGCGACCGGCTGGTCGAGGCGTTCGGGCGGCTGAAGGCCGTCTTCGACCCGCTGGACCGGATGAACCCCGGGAAGGTCGTCGCCGCGTACGGGCTGGACGAGAACCTGCGGCTCGGTGGTGACTGGGCCCCGTTCGAACCCCGCGACCTGCACTTCCGGTTCCCGCACGACGGGGGTTCGTTCGCGCAGGCGGCCAATCGCTGCGTCGGGGTCGGCAAGTGCCGGCAGCACACCAGCGACGGCACGGTGATGTGCCCGTCGTACCAGGTGACCCGCGAGGAGGAGCACTCGACGCGGGGCCGGGCCCGGCTGCTGTTCGAGATGCTCGACGGGCACGGGGACGGCGCGATCCGGGACGGCTGGCGCTCGGATGCGGTCAAGGACGCGCTCGATCTGTGCCTGGCCTGCAAGGGGTGCAAGAAGGACTGTCCGGCGGACGTGGACATGGCCACGTACAAGGCGGAGTTCCTGTCCCACCACTACGAGGGCCGGCCGTGGCGCAGGCCGCGCTCGGACTGGTCGATGGGCTGGCTGCCGGCGCTCGCGCAGGTGGTGGGCCGCACCCGGCTGGCCCCGGTCGTCAACGCGCTCACGCACGCGCCCCTGCTGTCGAAGGCCGCGGTGCTGGTGGCGGGGGTGGCGGACCGGGAGGTGCCGCTGTTCGCGGATGCGGGCTGACCTGGATCTCCACCGGTCAGCTCGGGACGGCGGAGAAGGTTCTCACCCGCACCGTGCGCTCCCTGGCCGGCCATGTGCGGGCGGGCGGCCTGGTGGTGGCTCTGGAGCCGAGCTGCACGGCGGTGTTCCGGGCGGACGCGGCCGAGCTGTTCCCCGGCGACCAGGACGTGCTGCGGCTGGCCGAGCGGACGGTGACGCTGTCGGAGCTGCTCACCGAGCACTCCCCGGGTTACCGGCCGCCGCGGGTCCCTGACCGGTCCGCGCGGGCGCTGGCCCAGGTGCACTGCCACCAGCACGCGGTGCTCGGCTGGGAGGCCGACCAGGAGCTGCTGCGCCGGGCCGGGGTGGACGCGGAACGGCTGGACTCCGGGTGCTGCGGGCTGGCCGGCAACTTCGGCTTCGAGCGCGGTCACCTGGACGTCAGTGAGGCGTGTGCGGAGCGGGTGCTGCTGCCGCGGCTGCGGGAGGAGGACGCGTCGACCGTCGTCCTCGCGGACGGCTTCAGCTGCCGTACCCAGATCCACGAGTTCGACAGCGGCGGCCACGAGGGCGTGCACCTGGCGGAGCTGCTGGCCTCGGCCCTGCCGGCCCCCGCGGCCGGTGCCGGGACGCCGGGCAGTGCGTACGGCACCGCGCCGGGCGCCCGTCCGGCCGCGCCGGGGCCCCGGGCCCGGGCCCTGGCCCTCGCGGCCACGGGTGCGGCCGCCGTGGGCGCCGCGGCGGCGGCGACGGCACTGGCCCGGAGCCTGCGCCGCCGCTGAGCCCGGACACGACGACGGTCACCACCGCGGGCGCGGGGTGACCGTCGTCGTGGGCGTGGAGCCTCAGGCGCGGGACGGGTGGTCCTGGCGACTGGCCAGGGCCCAGATCACGAACACGTCGATCGCCATCATGATCACGGACCAGACGGGCGCGTACGGCAGGAACAGGAACTGGGCGATCAGGCTCAGCGAGGCGAGGACGATGCCCGCCACCCGCGCCCAGGCCATGTCCTTGAGCACGCCGAATCCGGTGACGAACACGAGGGCGCCCAGGATGACGTGGACGATCCCCCAGCCGGTCAGGCTCATCTCGTAGACGTAGGTGCCGATACGGGCGTACACGTCGTCCTCGGCGATGGCCGCGATGCCCTGGAGGACGGCGAGCGCGCCGTTCAGCAGCAGCAGTACGCCCGCGAAGACGACACCGCCGGTCACCCAGCCGCTGGTGCGGCCGCCCGAGCGCTGGGCCCAGGAGGCGTCGCCGCCGTGGGACGGCCGGCCGGGAGAGGGTTCGGCGTGCTGGCTCATGAGCGGAGTCCTTTCTGTGTCCCCCGTACGGGGCTGCTGCCCGCCGGTGCCGTCGGCACCGCCAGGTCGGTTAGAGCCTGCGGGCGCCCGCGCTCCCCGGCCAGGCGGGTCCGCCGGACGGGTGAACCGCGCGCCGGGCGTGCGCATGCGGGCGGCAGCGGCCTCGCGTTGACTGAGCCACACCCGCGGCCCCCGGCGACCGACGGCCCGCGGCGCGGAAGAAGGAGGGCGTGTGACAAGTCGGCCGCTGCCCCGGCAGGGCTCGCGACCCCGCCACGGCTCACCGCCCCGCCGGCGACCGCTGCTCCGCCGCGCCACGCCGTCCCGGCGGGGGCCACTGCGCCGGCGAAACCCGCTTGCCCGGCACGGGTCGCCGGCCCGGTGGGGTCCGTGCGGGTGGCGTCCGTGACCGCGCCGGCGGGGGCTGCTCCGGAGCGGGCCGAGCAGTCGTTGCGGGAGACTCTGCTCAGCCCCGGCTATCGGCGGCTGTTGCTGCTGTGTGTGCTGCTGGGCGTTCCGATCGCGCTGGCCTGCTTCTTCTTCGTCGGGCTCCAGCACGAGTTGCAGCACTGGGTGTGGACCTCGCTGCCCGAGGCGGCCGGTTACGACACCCCGCCCTGGTGGTGGCCGCTGCCCGCGCTGGTCCTCGCCGGGCTGGTCCTGGCGCCGATCGTGACCCGGATGCCGGGCGGCGGCGGCCACCTCCCGGTCAACGGCCTGGGCGGGGCGCCCGTCGGCCCCCGCGCGCTGCCCGGCGCGGTGCTGGCCGCGCTGGCCACGCTGCCGCTCGGCGTGGTGCTGGGTCCCGAGGCGCCGCTCATGGCCGTCGGCAGCGGGCTGGCGCTGCTGGCGGTGCGGCGGGCGGGCGCGGGCGCCGACCGGCGGGCGAGCGCGATCCTGGCCACGGCCGGCTCCACCGCCGCGATCTCCATCATCCTCGGCGGTCCGGTGGCGGCGGCGGTCCTGCTCATCGAGGGGGCTGGACTGGCCGGCGCCCGGATGGTCGCGCTGCTGCTGCCCTGTCTGCTGGCCAGCGCGACGGGTGCCCTGGTCTTCACCGGCTTCGGTCAGTGGACGGGGCTGGAGATCGGCGCGCTGGCCCTGCCCGACCTGCCGCCCCAGGCCAGTCCGGACGCGGGCGACTTCCTGTGGGGCCTGCCCACCGCCGCCCTGATCGCCGTACTGGTCACGCTGGCCCGCGAGCTGGGCCGGCGCACCGTCACCTGGACCCGGCACCGCACGGCCGCGCGCACCGTCGCCTGCGCCACCGCGGTCGGCGTCTGCGTCGCCGCGTACGCGCTGATCACCGGCCGTTCACCGGCCGAGGCGGCGCTGTCCGGGCAGGCCACCCTCGCCCAACTGGCCGCGCACCCGCACGCCTGGTCCGTGGGGGCCCTGGTCGCGCTGGTCGTGTGCAAGGGGCTGGCCTGGGGCATCGCGCTGGGTGCGCTGCGCGGCGGCCCGATCTTCCCGTCCGTGCTGCTGGGCGCGGCGACGGCCCTGGCCTGCTCCGGGCTGCCCGGCTTCGGCACGGCCCCGGCGCTCGCCCTCGGCATCGCCGCCGCGGCGGCCGCGGTGACGGGGCTGCCGCTGGCCAGCTCGGTCCTGGCGGTGCTGCTGATGGGCCGGGACGCCCACGACCAGACGCCGCTGATCGTCATGGCCTCGGTGGTCGCCTTCATCGTCGCCCAACTGGTGCGCCGGACCGAGTCCGGGGCGGGCGGGGCGTCGAAAGCGGGAGCGGCGCGGTGACGGACCGCCGGGCCCCGCATCCGCCCCCGCGCCCCGCCCCGGGCCGGCCCCCGCACCGGCTGGGACGCCGTACGGCCCTGGCTCGTACGGGCAGGGATCGCGGCCGCCGTGGTCGTGGCCTGCTTCCTGCTCCCCCTCGACCACCCGGACAGCCGGCCCGGGGGTGTTCATCTCGCTGCTGATCGTCCTGTCCGTGCGCGTCTTCTCCGCCACGTACCACGCACTGGCCAAGTCGCCGGGCGAGTTCCACGGCCCGCACACCAGGATCGACGCGCTGTACTTCACCGTGGTGACGCTCGCCACCGTCGGGTACGGGGACATCGCCCCGCGGGGCCAGGCCGCGCGGGTGGTGACCGTCCCGCGGATCACGTACCGCTTCGTCTTCCTCACCGCCGCCGCCACCGCGCTGACCACCCGGATGCGGGACATGGTGCTCCGACGGCCCGGGCGGGGCCGCTCCCACTGACGGCGGCGCGGCCCCCGCGCACGGCGGCGGGCGTTTGCGCAGGACCGAGGCCTGCTTGTGTCCACCCCCGTGGGCGCACTACTGTCGCCACGCCTTGGTGAACGGGAAATCCGGTGTGATGCCGGTGCGGCCCTCGCCACTGTGAATCGGGAAGTCCGGCTCCGGCCCTCAGGGGCAGCCACTGGACCGCTTGCGGTCCGGGAAGGCGGAGCACGGGCGGTGGTACCCGTAAGCCAGGAGACCGGCCAAGGCGCGTCGTCCATCCACGAGGTGCTGGAGAGGGTCTGCTGAGCCATGCACATAGCCGAGGGCTTTCTGCCACCGGCGCACGCGATCGCCTGGGGTGTCGCGTCCGCGCCGTTCGTCGTCCACGGAGTCCGGTCACTCACCCGTGAGGTCAGGGAGCACCCGGAGAGCACACTGCTCCTCGGCGCCTCCGGAGCCTTCACGTTCGTCCTGTCGGCGCTGAAACTGCCGTCCGTCACCGGAAGTTGCTCCCACCCCACCGGCACCGGCCTGGGCGCGATCCTGTTCCGGCCGCCGGTCATGGCGGTCCTGGGCACCATCACCCTGCTCTTCCAGGCGCTGCTGCTCGCCCACGGCGGGCTGACCACGCTCGGCGCCAACGTCTTCTCGATGGCGATCGTCGGCCCCTGGGCCGGGTACGGCGTCTACCGGCTGCTGCGCCGCTGGGACGTGCCGCTGATGGTCACCGTGTTCTTCGGGGCGTTCGTCGCCGACCTGTCGACGTACTGCGTCACCAGCGTGCAGCTGGCGCTGGCCTTCCCCGACCCGAGCAGCGGATTCTTGGGCGCGCTCGGCAAGTTCGGGTCCATCTTCGCCGTCACGCAGCTCCCGCTCGCGGTGAGCGAGGGCCTGCTCACGGTGATCGTGATGCGGCTGCTCGTGCAGTCCAGCAAGGGCGAACTGACCCGGCTGGGCGTGCTGCTGACCCGGTCCGGCGAGCGGAAGCCGGAGGCGGTGGCCCGATGAGCCGCAACGCGAAGATCAACACCCTGCTGCTGCTCGCCGTGGCCGCGCTGGCGGTGCTGCCGCTGGTGCTGGGGCTCGGGGACCACAAGGAGGAGCCGTTCACCGGGGCCGACGCGGAGGCGGAGACCGCGATCACCGAGATCGAACCGGACTACGAGCCGTGGTTCTCCCCGTTGTACGAACCCCCCTCCGGGGAGGTCGAGTCGGCGCTGTTCGCGCTGCAGGCCGCGCTCGGCGCGGGCGTGCTGGCGTACTACTTCGGGCTGCGCCGGGGCCGGCGGCAGGGCGAGCAGCGGGCGGCGGCGTCTTCCGAGGCCGCGGCGGCACCGCGGGACACCCCCGAAGGGGACTGAGTGCTGCCGATCGACGCGGCGGCGCACGCCAGTCGCTGGCGGCGCCGCCATCCCGTGGACAAGGCCGTGCTCGGTCTCGGCCTGACCGTGCTCGCGATCTCGCTGCCGCCCTGGCCGGGTGCGGCGCTGGTGCTGGTGACGGCGCTGACGGTGCTGCTCGGCCCGGCGGGCGTGCCCGGACGCCGGCTGTGGCGGGCCTACCGGGTGCCGCTGGGCTTCTGTGTGACGGGGGCGCTGCCGCTGCTGGTGCAGGTCGGCGGCCCGGACGGGTTCCTGACGGCGGCCGACGGCGGTGCGGTGCGCGCGGGTGAGCTGCTGCTGCGCACCTCGGCGGCGTCGCTGGGGGTGCTGCTGTTCGCGTTCACCACACCGATGTCCGACCTGTTGCCGCGCCTGGTGCGGGCCGGGGTGCCCGCGCCGGTCGTGGACGTGGCGCTGGTGACGTACCGGATGAGTTTCCTGCTGCTGGACTCCGTGCGCCGCATCCGGGAAGCGCAGGCCGCGCGGCTCGGGCACACCACCCGGGCGGCGTCCTGGCGTTCGCTCGGCGGGCTCGGCGCCACCGCGTTCGTGCGGGCCTTCGACCGGGCGGCGCGGCTCCAGTCGGGGCTCGCCGGGCGCGGCTACGACGGCACCCTGCGGGTGCTGGTGCCCGAGGCCCGTGTCTCGGTGCCGTTCACGGCGGTGAGCGTCGCCCTGCTGGCGGCGCTGGCCGGCCTCACCCTCGTACTGGAAGGACCCCTGTCGTGAGCGATCCGGCGCAGTCACCGGAAGTGGCCCTGGTCGCCCTGCGGGGCGCGTCGTTCGGGTACGAGGAGGGCCCGGACGTGCTGAGGGGCCTGGACTTCGCGGTGCGCGAGGGGCGGGCGCTGGCGCTCCTCGGCCGCAACGGCAGCGGCAAGACGACGCTGATGCGGCTGCTCAGCGGCGGACTGCGGCCGCGTGCGGGGACGTTGACGCTCGGCGGGGAGCCGGTGTCCTACGACCGCAAGGGGCTGACCCGGCTGCGGACCACGGTGCAACTGGTGGTGCAGGACCCGGACGACCAGCTCTTCGCGGCCTCGGTCGGCCAGGACGTGTCCTTCGGTCCGCTGAACCTGGGGCTGCCCGACGCGGAGGTCAGGTCCCGGGTCGGGGAGGCACTCGCCGCGCTGGACATCGCGGCGCTGGCCGACCGGCCCACGCACCTGCTGTCGTACGGGCAGCGCAAGCGCACCGCGATCGCCGGGGCGGTCGCGATGCGGCCCCGGGTGCTGATCCTCGACGAGCCGACCGCCGGGCTCGACCCGGACGGGCAGGAGCGGCTGCTCGCCACCCTGGACGGGCTGCGCGCGGGCGGCACCACCGTGGTGATGGCCACCCACGACGTCGACCTCGCCCTGCGCTGGTCCGACGACGCCGCCCTGCTCACCCCGGACGGTGTGCGCACCGGCCCGACCGCCGCGACGCTGGCCCGCACCGACCTGCTGCGGCGGGCCGGGCTGCGGCTCCCCTGGGGCGTCGCGGCGGCCGGACTGCTGCGGGCGCGGGGCCTGTTGGCGGACTCGGCGACGGGCCCGCGCACGGCGGAGGAGCTGGCGGCACTGGCCGCGCGGGCCGAGTGACGGGGCGGCTCAGCCCTGGGCGCGGCTCAGCTCGGCCTCCCGGTCCTGAGCCGCGCCCTCCGTCGCCTCCTCCTCGGCCTTGCGGCGGGCCCGGCGGCCGGGCAGCACGGCGAGGACGATCAGGGTGCCGGCCGCCATGATGATGCCGCCGACGAGGCTGGTCGTCGCGACGCCGTGGGCGAAGGCCTTGTTCACGGCGTCGGCGAGGGCCTGTGCCTGCTCGGGTCCGGCGGCCGGGTCGGTGGCGAGCCGCTCGGCGACGGCCAGTCCGCCGCCCACCGAGTCCTGGGCGGTGTCCAGCGCGGCGCCCGGGAGCCGGTCGCCCACCAGGCCGGACAGTTCGTCCCGGTAGGAGGTGCCGAGCAGGGAGCCCAGGACGGCGATGCCCAGCGAGCCGCCGAGTTCCAGCGCGGTGTCGTTGGCGCCGCCGCCGACGCCGAGTTCGCTCTCCGGGAAGGAGCCCATGATGGTGTCGGTGGCCGGGGAGACGCTGAGGCCGATGGCGAGGCCGAGCAGCAGCATCGGGGCGAGGAAGTCGGCGTAGGTGGAGCCCTGGTCGATCAGGACCAGCAGGAAGACACCGACGGTGCCGATGGCCATGCCCGAGCCGACCATGGCCCGCACGCCCAGCCTCGGGGTCAGCCGCCCGGTCACCGCCGCGCCGACGAACACCGCACCGGCCAGCGGCAGCAGCCGTACGCCGGTCTCCAGCGCGCCGTAGCCGAGCACGAACTGCAGGAACTGCGTGGCGTAGTAGATGGCCCCGTAGGTGCCGAAGAAGAAGAACAGCACCGCGAGCATGGAGCCGCTGAACGGCCGCAGCAGGAACCTGCGCACGTCCAGCATGGGGTGCGGGTGGCGCAGCTCCCAGGCCACGAAGGCGACCAGGCCGGCCCCGGCGACGACGGCCGCGGCGACCGGCCCCGCGCCCCAGCCGAAGTGCGGGCCCTCGATGGTCGCGTAGACCAGGCTGCCGACGGAGACGATGGAGAGCAGGCCGCCGACGTAGTCGATGCGGCCCATGCCGGCCGCCCGGGACGGCGGTACGAGAACCAGCGCGCCGACGACGGCGAGCACCGCGACGGGGACGTTGACCAGGAAGGTCGAGCCCCAGGCGTGGTCCTCCAGGAGCCATCCGGCGACCAGCGGCCCGACCGCGATGGCGAGTCCGGAGGTGGCGGTCCAGGCCGTGATGGCGCGGGCCCGCTCCCCCTTCGGGAAGACCGCGACCAGCAGGGACAGCGTGGCCGGCATGACGACGGCGGCGCCGACGCCCATCACCGCGCGGGCCGCGATGACCAGCCCCGTCTCGTGGACCAGGCTGCCCATCACCGAACCGCCCGCGAAGATCACCAGACCGGTGACCAGGGCGCCGCGACGGCTGTACTTGTCGCCGATCGCGCCGAGCACCAGCATCAGCGCGGCGTACGGGACGGTGTAGCCGTCGATGACCCACTGCAGGTCGCTGCTGCTCAGGCCCAGGTCGGTGGTCATGTCCGGGGCGGCCACGATCAGGGACGTGTTGGCCATGACGACGATCAGCAGGCTCAGGCAGAGCACCAGGAGAGCCCACCAGCGCCGGGCGTAGGGCCCGGGCATCTTATCGACGGGGGTGGTGGCCAGTAGGGGCATGGAGGGCTCCCGGAGACAAGCGAGGACAAGTTAATTGCCCATAGATGAGCAGACAAGAGCAGGGTAGTTTGTTGCACACAGGCGTGCAAATAAGGCGCCCCCAAACGAGGGCGCCTGCTGATCGGGTGGGAGGTGGCCTATTCGGCCGGGACGGGCGGGGCGAGCCCCGCCGGGCCCATGCTCTCGACCACGGCCCGCGCGTGCCGCTCCGGCACCCCGGCCGCGATGAGGATGGCCACGGCGGCCCGGGTGCCGTCGTCCTCCAGCGCACCGGTGTTGACCTGCTCCAGGAGCGCGACGACCATCGCCTCGAGTCCGGCGCTGAGCACGGCGGAGGGCAGGTGGCCGGGGAAGACGCCGTCCCGCCGGCCGCGCTCCAGGATGGCGGTGACCACCGCGCGGGCCGGGGCCAGGATCTCGGACACGCGCTCCTCGCCCAGGTCGTGCCGAGCCAGGGCCAGCAGCATGCGGTAGCGGTCGCCCACGGGCCACATCAGCAGCGTGAAGTGCGCGAGCGCCCGGTCGGCCGGTTCGTCCGGGCCCGCCGCCTCGGCCATCGCGGCCCGCAGCACCTCGGACGCCTCCTCGGCGAGGGCTTCGAGGAGCGCCGCGCGCCCCGGGAAGTGGCCGAAGAGGGTGCGCCGTACGACACCGGCGGCGCGGGCCAGCTCCTCCAGGGTGGTGTCCGGGTTCCGCCCCAGCTCCCGGCGGGCGGTGGCCAGGATGCGCGCCCGGTTCGACCGCGCGTTGCGGCGCTGCGGCTCACGGGCGGCGGGCTTGGTCACGGGAACCTCGGGGCGGGACGATGCGGGGAGGGGTGCGAGGGGGAGTGCGGGTGCGGGCCGTCCATTCTGTCACGGGGCGCCACTTGCGGGACGCCGAGCGGGGCGAGCCCGCGTCGGCCCGGAGCGCTACACACCCCTGGCCGCGTCCTTGACCCTGCTCCGCCGTACGGCGGCGACCGCGGCGAGCACCGTCCCCACGGCCACGACGAGCAGGCCGCGCAGCCACACCTCGGCCTCGATCTGCGTGGCGAGCGCGACGCAGGAGGCGGCGCCCAGGACGGGGAGCACGGTCGGGGCGCGGAAGTGGTCCGCCTCGCCCGCGTCGCGACGCAGGACGAGTACGGCCGTGTTGACCATGAGGAAGACGACGAGCAGCAGCAGGACCAGGGTGGACGCCAGGGTGGCGACACTGCCGGTGAGCGCGAGGAGCATCGACAGCAGGGTGGTGACGGCGATCGCGACCCACGGCGTACGGCGGCCCGGCAGCACCCGGGTCAGCGCGGCCGGCAGCAGCCCGTCCCGGGCCATGCCGTAGGCCAGGCGGGAGGACATGATGCCGGTGAGCAGCGCCCCGTTGGCCACGGCGACGAGGGCGATCGCGCTGAACAGCCGGGTCGGGACGCCACCGGCCTCCTCGACGACCTCCAGCAGCGGCCCGCTCGACTCCGCCAGCCGGTCCGTCGGTACCGCGGCGGACGCGGCGAGGCCCACCAGCACGTACACGGCGCCCGCGGTGGCGAGGGCACCGAACAGGGCACGCGGGTAGGAGCGCCGCGGGTCGCGGGTCTCCTCGGCGACGTTCACCGACGTCTCGAAGCCGACGAAGGAGTAGTACGCCAGAACGGAGCCGCTCAGCACGGCCGCCGCCGCGCCCTTCTCCGGCGTGCCGAGCTGCCCGAGCCGGCCCACGTCGCCGTCGCCGCGCAGCAGCAGCCAGGCACCGAGGACGACGATGACGAGGAGGCCGCCGACCTCCACGACGGTGGCGACGACGTTGGCACGGGTCGACTCCTTGATGCCCCGGGCGTTGACCAGGGCGAGCAGGGCGAGGAACAGCACGGCGACGAGCCCCACCGGAAGCGACACGAAGGCGGACAGGTAGTCGCCCCCGAAACCGCGGGCCAGCGCGGCCACGGAGACGATGCCGGCGGCCAGCATGCAGAAGCCCGCGACGAACCCGGCGAACGGTCCGAAGGCGCGGGTGGCGTAGTGGGAGGCGCCGCCCGCCCGCGGGTACTTCGTGGCCAGCTCGGCGTAGGAGGCGGCGGTCAGCATCGCCAGCAGCAGCGCGACCGCGAGCGGGACCCACACCGCTCCCCCGGCGTCGGCGGCCACCTGCCCGACCAGCACGTAGACGCCCGCGCCGAGCACGTCGCCCAGGATGAAGAAGTACAGCAGCGGGGTGGTCAGCGCGCGCTTGAGCGCCGGGGTGTCCGGGGTGTCCGCCGACCGTGGTGTTCCGAGTCTCGCCATGCCGCCTCAGGTTTCCCGCCGGGCGGAAATCACGCCCTGACCTTGATCTCCACGCGCACCGGAGACTCGTCGGTCACCCCGCCACCCACACGCCCGCGCGCGCGGCGGCGCCCGCCGCGCGGGCCGCCCGGTCGGCGTCGGCCTCGGTGAGGGACCGACCGGTGTTGAGCAGCGCGTAGTAGAGCGGAGCGGAGACGGCCGACACGACGCCGTGCGGATCGGTGCCGTCCGGGACTTCGCCCCGCGCGACGGCGTCCCGCACGCAGCCGGCCCATTCGTCGACGCGTACGGCGTAGAAGCGGTGCAGGGCTTCGGCGGCCTGCTCGTTGCAGAGGGATGCCGCGATCAGCGCCTTGAAGAGGCGGCCTTGGCGGGGGTCGTTGAGCGTCTTGACGACGAGGCGCGCGTTCGCCCGGAGGTCGTCCTCCAGCGTGCCCGTGTCGGCCCGGGGCAGCGACTGCTCCGCCATGTCGGCCAGCAGGTCGGCGGCGAGACCCCCGGGGCTCCCCCAGCGGCGGTAGACCGTCGTCTTGCCGGCACCCGCGCGGCGCGCGACCTCCCCCAGGTCCAGCGCGTCGAAGCCGTCGGCGGCGAGCATGTCGCCCGCCACGCGGAGGACGGCCTCGCGGATACGGGCGGTGCGGCCTCCGGGGCGCTGGGTCCCGGGGGCGGCTGTGTCCGGCATGACGGCTCCCTCTTGTCTGTCACCACAGCGGAGACCCAGCTTATCGGAACCACGGTTCCCTTACTGCCCCCACCGTGCTACCTTCCGAGCCGTAATGGAACAACAGACCCATTAGCGACTGCGAGAGGAACGCCATGTCCATCACCGAACACGTGTCACGGTCGACCGCACGTCCGGGCCCGGCCTCCGGCCCGCCCACCGCCGAGACCGATCCGCGGCGGCTGACCGGCCGTTCGAAACTGATCCTCACGGTCCTGCTGGTCGCCCAGTTCATGCTGGCCGTCGACTTCTCGATCCTGAACGTCGCGCTGCCCGCGATCGGTGACGGACTCGGCTTCTCCCTCGCCGACCTGCAATGGGTGGCCACCTCGTTCGCCCTGTCGGCGGCGGGCTTCACCCTGTTCTTCGGCCGCATCGGCGATCTGATCGGCCGCAAGAAGATCTTCATCGGCAGTCTCGCCCTGCTGGGGCTGGCCTCCCTGCTCGGCGGCCTCGCCACCAGCCCCGAGGTCCTGCTCGCCGCCCGGGTCGCCCAGGGCCTGGCCACCGCCGCCGCCACCCCGGCGGGTCTGTCCCTGCTGACGACCTCGTTCCCCGAGGGCCCCCTACGGCAGAAGGCGCTCGGCATCAACGGTGCGCTGATGTCGGCCGGTTTCACGACCGGCGCGATCCTCGGCGGCGTCCTGGCCGACCTGCTCTCCTGGCGCTGGGCGTTCTTCGTCAACGTGCCCGTCGCGCTCGCCGTCGTGCTCGTCGGCCCGGCCGTCATCAAGGAGTCCCGGCCCGCCACCCGCCCCCGCCTCGACCTGCCCGGCGCGCTCACCGTCACCCTCGGTCTGCTCGGTCTCGTCTACGGCATGACCCAGGCCGGAGAGCACGGCTGGACCCACCCGCTCGCACTGGGCGGGCTGGCCGGAGGCGTGCTCCTCCTCACCGCGTTCCTCCTGATCGAGCGCACAGTGGCCGCGCCGCTGATACCGCTCGCCACGCTCGGACGCCGCAACGTGGCCTGGGGCAACCTGCTGGGCCTGCTCGCCTTCGCCACCGAGACCTCGCTGGTCTATCTGCTCACCCTGTACCTCCAGAAGACCCTGGGCTTCTCCCCCCTGGCGGCCGGCGTCTCCTTCGGCGTCCTCGGCGCGGGCACCGTCGTCGGCGGGCTGCTCGCCCCCCGCCTGCTCGCCAGGACGTCCACCGTGACCGTCCTCGTCGGGGGCGGTCTCGTCCACGCGGCGCTGCTCTTCCTCGGCACGACCACCGGCGCGTCCCTCGCCCTGCTGCTGCCCGCCACCTTCATCGGCGGGGTCGGCAACATGCTCGTCATCGTCGGCTTCATGGTCACGGCCACCAGCGGGCTGCCGGACGCGGAACAGGGCCTGGCCACCGGCCTGGCGTCGATGTCCCAGCAGGTCGGAATCACCATGGGAACGCCCGTCATGTCCGCCGTGGTCACCGCCGGCACCGCGGGCGCCACCACCGCCGGCGCCGTCCACCACGGGGTCACGACGGCCATCGCGGTCAACGCGGCCCTGGTCCTCCTCGGAGTCGCGGTCGCCGCGCTCTTCCTGCGGACGCGCACCGACAGGGCCTAAAGCCCGTCTTGGCCGATGGACGCGCACTCCGCCCACACCGTCTTGCCCGGCCCTCCAGAGCGCGGGTGCCACCCCCAGCGCTCGGCGAGGGCGGCGACCAGCAGCAACCCCCGGCCGCCGGTGTCCTCGTCGCCGGGCGCACACAGCTCCTCCGGGTCCGGGGGCGTGCTCTCGCCACGGCTGTCGGTGACCTCGATCCGCACCCGGCCGGACGGCGCGACCGCGTACAGCAGCAGCTGGAAGTCGCGGCCGGGGACGTGACCGTGCCGCACGGCGTTGGCGGTCAGCTCGCCGAGCACCAGCACGATCCCCTCGTGCGGGCGGGTGCCGTACGGGAGGCCCCAGGCGTCCAGCCGGTGCGCGGCCAGTCGGCGGGCGAGGCGTGCGCCGCGCGGGGTGGAGGTGAAGCGCATCTCGAACGTGCGCCTCAAGTTGCCGTCGGCGAGGACGGGTTGGTTCGTCATGCCGACAACGGTGACCCCGGTCGCGTAGCGTGACCAGTGGTGACGCACCGACGCGGCCCGCTGTACGCGCGGGTGTCGTTACGGGTACGAGTCGCGCGGCGTGACGGGTCCGCGGGGGCGGCGTTGGGGCAGGGAGGCGGTGGGGATGAGCGAGAGTGCGGACACGTCCGGGCAGACGGTGGTCGCCGCGTTCGGCCAGACGATGAAGACGCTGCGGGTGCGGGCGGGCCTTGAACGCGAGGAGTTCGGGCGGCGGATCGGCTACTCGGCGGCCACGGTCGCGTCGTACGAGCAGGGGCGTCGGATCCCGTCGCCCAGGACCATCGAGCGGGCGGACGAGGTCCTGGACGCGGGCGGGTTGCTGACGGTGTGGAAGGAGCAGGTGGAGCGGGCGCAGTATCCGGTGTTCTTCCAGGGGATGGCGACGCTGGAGAAGGAGGCCGTTGAGCTGCTCGCGTACGACACCCACGTACTCAACGGGCTGCTTCAGACAGAGGAGTACACGAGGGCAGTACTCGACATGCGTCGCCCGGTCCTGGACCAGGAGACCGTCGAACAGCGTGTGGTGGCCCGCTTGGCACGGCAGGACATCTTCGGACGCTGGCCTGCGCCGCTGCTCAGCTTCGTACTCGAAGAGGCGGCCCTGCGACACCCCTGGGGAGGCAGAGCCGTGCATCGCGGCCAGTTGGAGCAGCTGCTCCTCGTCGGCCAGAAGCAGAACGTCGAGCTGCAGGTGATGCCGACAGACCGCGAGCACAACGCCGGTGTGGACGGCGCGTTCACTGTGATCACGCGCAAGGACGGGATGAGGTTCGTCTACACCGAAGCCCAGGGCACCAGCGCCCTCCAGACCCAACCGGAGCAGACGACTCTCGCCGCCGCTCGTTATGGGATCATCCGATCGCAGGCTCTCCCGTCCCGAGAGTCATTCGACTTCGTGGAAAGGTTGCTGAGATCGCTATGAACAGCTCTGAATCCTCAGCCATCCCGTCCGGTCTCGCATGGATCAAGAGCAGCTACAGCGGGGCCGAAGGCGGCCAGTGCCTTGAAATAGCCGCGGGCACGCAATCCGTGCTCGTCCGGGACTCCAAGGCCGTGACCGGCCCCGTCATCCGCGTGTCGCGCGAGGCGTGGGCGGGATTCCTCGGGCGCTGAGACCGCGCAGCCGTTCGTTGCGCTGTTCCAGGGCACCGGCCGTGGTCGGGAAGAGCGTGCCGCCGCCCTCGCCGATCCGGTCCTGGGTCCGGGTCACGAAGTCGCGCGCGGCCCGCTCGTAGGCGGCGAAGCCCTCTGTGTGGTCCCCCTCGGCCAAGGCACCGGCGAGGTGGTAGGCACCGATGAGGGCGAGGCTGGTGCCCTGCCCGGTGAGGAACGAGGGCGCGTGCGCCGCGTCGCCCAGCAGCGCGACCCTGCCCTTGGACCAGCGGGGCATGCGGATCTGGCCGACCGCGTCGAAGAACACGTCGTCCGCGTCGTGGAGGGCGGCCAGGATGCCCGGGACCTCCCATCCGGCGTCGGCGAAGACCTGGGCGATCAGGTCGCGTTGGGCCCGGGGGTTCCGGAAGGCGTCGTAGGGCGGGTCGGGCTGGGCGAAGTTGAGGAAGGCGTGCACCTCGTCCTCGTCTCCCACGGCGTAGAGCGCGGCGGCCCTGCCCGGGGTGTTCCACATGACCGTCTCGTGGGAGAGGCCGAGGGTGTTGCGCATGGTGAACACGGCGAAGCAGTAACCGAGGTAGCGATGGAACTGCTCCTCGGGGCCGAACAGCATCTCCCGGGTGCGCGAGTGCATGCCGTCCGCGCCGAAGACCAGGTCGAAGGTACGACTGCCGCCGCCGCGGAAGGTGACGTCGACGCCGTGCTCGGACTGGTCGAGGGTGGCGATGGAGTCGTTGAAGAGGAACTCCACGTCGTCCCGGACGGCCGCGTACAGCGCGTCGGTCAGGTCTCCGCGCCGTATCTCCAGGTCCCGTCCCGTGGCACCGCCGGTGACGGCGTGCGGGTGGAGCGAGGCCACCTCGCTGCCGTCGCCGTGCAGGAAGGTGAGCCTGCGCAGGTCGATGTGCGCGTCCCGCAGTCGCGGCAGGAGCCCCATCTTCTCCACGACGTCGAGTGCGGTGCCGCGTACGTCGACGGGGTAGCCGCCGCTGCGGAGTGTGCCGGCCTTCTCCACCACGGTGACCTCGTATCCGTGGCGGTTGAGCCAGAAGGCCAGGGCGGGACCGGCGATGCTGGCCCCGGAGATCAGGACGGTGCGCCTCGGTGCGGTGCGGGTCATGCTTTGACTCCCTTGCTCATGGTGCGGGTGACGAACAGGGCCAGCGACACGACGACGCCGGCGATGACGAAGCCGGTGACGTAGGCCGATTCGGCCGCGACCTCCGACCCCGAGGGGGTTCCGGCGGTGAGGAGCGCGCCGCCGAGCTGCCCGCCGACGGCGGAGCCGAGCACGCGGCTGACCAGGATCAGGCTGGTGGCGATGCCGGTGTCGTTCTGGTCGACGGCGGTGGCGGTGCTGGTCATCATGGCCGTGACGCACAGGCCGTTGGCCAGCGCGATCAGCACCTTGCCGACGACGAGGTGCCAGATCTCGCTGTGTACGGCGGCCACGGCGAGCAGGCCGACGGTCATCATCACGACGCCGGTGTTGACCACGGCACGCGAGCCGAACCGCCGGTCCCCGATCCCGCCGAGCGGCCCGGCCAGCGTGGCGGCGAGGGCGCCGGGCAGCAGGTAGAAGCCGATCTCGGTGGCGCTGGCGCCGAAGCCGTAGCCGTCGCCGCGCTCGTCGAGCAGTTGCGGCACGAGGTAGACCGCCGTCGTGGCGCCGAGGCAGATCACGAACGTCAGCACGCACGCCTTCCAGATCGCGGGCCGTGCCAGCATGCGCAGATCGATCATCGGCGCGACCGCGCGCCGTTCGACCCTCACCCATGCCGTGACGCATGCGGCCAGCAGGACGACGAGGGCGAGGAGCGCGAGCGGCTGCGAGCCCGCCTCGGGCGCCAGCGCGAGGACGAGCATGAGGGTGGTCAGCATCCCGCTCAGGAGCAGCAGGCCGGGCCAGTCGATCCCGGCGCCGTCCGTCCGGCCGGGCGGATCGCCGGGCATCAGCCTGTTCACGAGCAGGGTGGACCCGGCGACCGCGATCGTCGGCAGCGCGAACATCCAGTGGCGGGAGAGCTGTTCCGCCACCGGGCCGGCCGACAGCATGCCGACCATCGACCCGCCGACGAAGAGTCCGCTGACCACGCCGATGGCCACCTTGGAGTCTCCGGGTGGCAGGTGTCTGCGGACCACGATGAACGACAGGGGCAGCGCGCCGATCATCGCGCCCTGCAACACCTGACCGAGCAGCAGCACGGGCAGGTTCGGGGCCAGCGCGGACACCGTGCCACCGACCGAGACCACCGCCATCAGGCGGATCAGGACCTTCTTCCCGCCGTAGCGGTCGCCGAACTTGCCCGCCAGCGGGGTGATGAGCGCGCCGGTGATGAGCAGGACGATGCTGAGCAGCGCCCCTTCCGACTGGCTCATGTCCAGTTCGCGTTCCAGGAGCGGGATCGTCGGTGACACCACCGACTCCAGGGCACCGGTGGACAGCGCCAGTACGCCCAGCGCCCCGACAGCGGCCTTCCCGACGGGGACCGAGGGGGCCAGGGTTGTGGTCATGAACGTCCCTCACTTCATGGGCCGCCCGTAGGAAGGCACCGACGCGGTTTCGGTGGTGCCTGGCGGCGAAGTGCAGAGTGAGGGGACGGCCATGGGCCGGGCGTCATACCCGGGAGCCAACGTGCGGTGATACCGGGGTAGGGGGTGGGGCGCCCGGCCCGGACCACCGTCGGGCTACTGCTCGTCGGTGAACTTCGGGTCCTCGGCCTGGTTGTAGATCTCCTTGCCCGCCGCGTCGTAGGCGTGGACGTACGGGCTCGGGCCCATGTAGCGCGGGCCGGGAGGCGTGTCCGGGGAGAGCGCGGCCCCGTAGACGAACGCGCCGCCCGCCATGCGGGCCGGGTACTGCTTCGGGTCGTCGCCGAAGCTGACGGTGATCCTGGAGACCGCGGACGAGTAGTGCCCGGCGCCCAGCATGAGGTACTTGCCCTTGCCGACGGGCTCCATCATGGAGTCGAAGTACTCGATGACCCGACCGGTGCCCCACAGACGGTCGTTGATGAAGGTGGGCGGGGAGTCGGGGCTGGTGCCCTTGTCGCCCTTCGACTGGCACTGCACGTACTGGTCGGCGGAGTTCACGGCGACGACCACACCGTCCGAGTCCGCCGAGGCCACCGGCGTACGGACCGCGACGACGGGCTGGTACTGCGACGCGTCCGGCCCCAGGCAGGAGGAGAGGATCCTGGTGACGGTCGCGGCGTCGATCGGGGTCGTCGTCGCGTCGGTGATGGTGAAGCCGCCCTCGGCCGAGGCCCCGCCGGACGAGGACGGCGCGCTCGGACTCGGTGCCGCCGTGGAACCGGCCGGACGCCCGCCCCCGTGCGCCGGATCGGCGGCACTCGGACCGGCGTCCCCCCTCCCCCCGAGGGCGACCACGGCCGCGACACTCACCGCCGTCACCCCGGTGGCGACCCCGAACGGCACTCCCCACCTGCGTCGCAGCGAGGTCCCGTTGTCCTGTGGACCGATCTTCATCAGTAGTTCCTCTCGGGTCCGCCGGTGGTCCGGCAGATCACGATCGGAAGGAGCCGCGGGAATGCCCTGCGCGTCATTCATCGTGCGACCTCCTTCGCGTTGACGGGATTCCTGGAACTGAACGGCGGCGGAGCGGTGGCTCCGCCCAGGTCGGCCCCGAGCTTGCGCCGCGCCCGGTGCAGCCGGGACTTCACCGTTCCGACCGCCACCTTCAGCACCGCGGCGGCCGCCTGCTGGTCCAGGCCCGACCAGACGCACAGCTCGACGACCTCGCGTTCGTGCCGCGGCAGCCGGGCCAGCGCCCGGTGGATCTCCGACATGCGGCGCTCGTCGTCGACCAGGCCGGCGACACGGTCCGCGTGGTCGCCCACCGGCTCGTCGTGCGAGACGAGCCGGTGCAGCAACGCCTCGGCCCGCCTCAGCCGCCGCCTGGTGTTCGACAACTGGCCGTTGGCGATGCCCAGCAGCCACGGCAGCGCCGAGTCGCGGTCGAGCACCGTCTCCGATCGCCGTCGCCAGGCGTGCAGGAACACCGTCGACGTGAGGTCCTCGGCCTCGGACCAGTCGGCCGTCCGCCGGAACAGGTGGTTGTAGACGGCCTTCCCATGCCGGTCGAATATCCGGCCGAACGCCTCGCGATCGCCGTCGACGGCCCTCGCCCACAGCTCCCGGTCGGACGTCCCGCCGACCGGTTCGTCGGGACCAGCGTCGTTCAGTTCCATGCTCCATCCGTGTCCGGCACCCGGCCGAAGGTTCCCACGGGATCGACTCGAACGACTCACCGAGTCCGGCGAAGGCGACCGCGAGGCCGTGAAGCTCCAGGAACCCGAGGTCAGCGCCGCAGGGTGAGGACTCCCGGCCGCCACGGCAGCTGGTCGTAGGGACCGCCCGCGGTGGGCGACTTGCCCTGGTAGAGGAACTGCAGGTTGCAGGGGTCGACGGTCATGGTCTGGTCGGGGTTGTCGCGGACCAGGTCACCGTGGCTGATGTCGTTGGTCCAGGTGGCACCGCTGTTGGCCTTGCCGGCGAAGGGGTTGCCCTCGCTCGCGGCCTGCGGGGTCCACGAGCCGCTCAGGCTGGAGGCGGTGAAGGAGCGGAAGTAGCGCCCGTTGGCGCCCATCGCCTCGACGATCATGAGGTACTGGTTCTGGCCCTGGACCTTGTAGACCTGCACGCCCTCGAACAGGTTGGCCTTCGTGTCGCTCATGACCGTCGTGTACGACGAGCCGAAGTTGCCCGGGAAGTTCCCGATCGGCATGCTCGCCCGGTAGATCTTGCCGTTGTCACCGGCGAAGAACAGGTACATGTTCTGGCCGTCGGCGATCAGGGTCTGGTCGATCGGTCCGGTGTCCGAGCCGGAGATGCTCCCGGTGAACAGCGGCTGCGGAGCGGACCAGCCGTTGGGGTTGGTGGGGTCGCTGGACGTGCGGTAGATGAAGGGCCACGCGCCCCACTGGTACGCCAGCACCCAGATGTTCTTGGGCGCGAAGTAGAACAGCGTGGGCGCCACCGCGGCCTGGTTCATCCCGGTCTGGCCGGCCGACGCCATGTCCGACCAGTTGGTGAAGGGGCTGAACATCATCGAGCCGTACGACGAGCCCGACACGTTCGACGCGTAGACCAGGTGCTTGCCGTTGTGCGTGACGGTGGTGAAGTCCTTGACCGCCGCCCATCCGTTCGCCGGCTGCGCGAGCACGCCCGTCGACGTCCACCGGTAGTTGGAGGGGAGTGCGCACGGGCCGTCCGTCGGCGGCGTCCCGGTCAGGCCGGTCCACTTCTGGTCATTGCCGCCGCCGCACGTCCCGATCCGCACCGCCGTGCCGTTGGCCGTACCGGCGCCCGCGGCCTCCAGGCACAGCCCGGACTCGACTCCGACGACCGTGCCGTCGGAGTTCACCCGCCACTGCTGGTTCGCACCGCCGGAGCAGGACCAGATCTGCACCCGCGTACCGGGCGCGGTGGCGTGCCCCGGAACGTCCAGGCACTTGTCGCCGTACACGGTCAGCTGGTTGGCGTCCGTCGACGTCCACTGCTGGTTGGCCCCGCCCCAGCAGTCGTACAGCTGCACCGGCGCGCCGTCGGTCTGGCTGCCGCCCACCACGTCGAGGCACCGGTTCGAGCCGACACCGCGCAGGGCACCACTGGCGGCTGCCTGGGCCGGGGCGGCAACGAGCATCGCCGCCAACGCGGCCAGGGCCGCGACCACGGAGGCGAGCGCCGCGGACGTGTGCCCACGGCGGAAACTTCCTCTGTGCATGGGAACTCCCTTGAATGGAGCGACACCGCGTGTTCGCAATATCGAACATCGGTCGGAGTGTCGAGCGCTCCGCATCCTAGGGAGCCGACGGATGCCGTCAATACCTCTCGCATGTATCGCTCGACATTTCGAAACTTTTGGCCGAACTCTGACAGGTGACCCCGATAGCCACTAGGGCACACCCCCATCCCATGCCCCGGCCTGGGCCAGTATGGCCAACGAAAAAGACGCCAGCGAAACTTTCGACCGAGAACAGAAACTTTTCTTGACACAAGTATTGACCGAGCATCGTCAACCCTCAATCATCCCTGTCTGGGAAACCGGCCGCAGATCGATATGCCGAACACCTTGGAGGCACAGCCATGGGCTCATACGCCCTTCCCAGACCCGACATCCGCCGGAAGGCGCGTGGCCTGCTGCTGGCGCTGGTCGTCGGCGTCCTCGGCACGGCCACCGCGCTGGTGGCACCGCCGACCGCACACGCCGCCGAGAGCACACTCGGTGCAGCGGCGGCGCAGAGCGGCCGCTACTTCGGCACCGCCATCGCCTCGGGCAAGCTCGGCGACTCGGCGTACACGTCGATCGCGAACCGCGAGTTCAACATGGTGACGGCCGAGAACGAGATGAAGATCGACGCCACCGAACCGCAGCGGGGTCAGTTCAACTTCTCCGCCGCCGACCGTGTCTACAACTGGGCGGTGCAGAACGGCAAGCAGGTGCGCGGCCACACCCTGGCCTGGTACTCCCAGCAGCCCGGCTGGATGCAGAGCCTCAGCGGCAGCGCACTGCGCCAGGCGATGATCGACCACATCAACGGCGTGATGGCCCACTACAAGGGCAAGATCGCGCAGTGGGACGTGGTGAACGAGGCCTTCGCCGACGGAAGTTCGGGAGCGCGGCGGGACTCCAACCTGCAACGCACGGGCAACGACTGGATCGAGGTCGCCTTCCGCACCGCACGCGCCGCCGACCCCTCCGCCAAGCTCTGCTACAACGACTACAACGTCGAGGACTGGACCTGGGCCAAGACCCAGGCCATGTACGCCATGGTGCGGGACTTCAAGCAGCGCGGCGTGCCGATCGACTGCGTCGGCTTCCAGTCGCACTTCAACAGCGGCAGCCCCTACAACAGCAACTTCCGCACCACCCTGCAGAACTTCGCCGCCCTCGGAGTCGACGTGGCCATCACGGAACTCGACATCCAGGGTGCCTCGGCCTCGACCTACGCCAACGTGACCAACGACTGCCTGGCCGTCGAGCGCTGCCTCGGCATCACCGTCTGGGGTGTGCGCGACAGCGACTCCTGGCGATCGGAGCAGACGCCGCTGCTGTTCAACAACGACGGCAGCAAGAAGGCCGCCTACACGGCCGTCCTCAACGCCCTCAACGGCGGCACCACCACTCCCCCTACGGACGGCGGGCAGATCAAGGGCGTCGCTTCGGGCCGCTGCCTGGACGTGCCCAACGCGAGCACCACCGACGGCACCCAGCTCCAGCTGTGGGACTGCCACAGCGGCACCAACCAGCAGTGGGCCGCCACCGACGCGGGCGAGCTGAGGGTCTACGGCGACAAGTGCCTGGACGCCGCCGGCACCGGCAACGGCGCCAAGGTCCAGATCTACGGCTGCTGGGGCGGCGACAACCAGAAGTGGCGCCTCAACTCCGACGGTTCCATCGTCGGCGTCCAGTCCGGCCTCTGCCTCGACGCCGTCGGGAACGGCACGGCCAACGGCACCCTGCTCCAGCTCTACACCTGCTCCAACGGCAGCAACCAACGCTGGACCCGCACCTGACGGGCCGGCCCGCCGATCCCGGGTCGCCGCCACCACGGCGGCGGCCCGTGCGATCGTTCACTCGATCCGACCTCTGTACGTGACTCTCCCGCTCGTAGATCCTTGGGAACTGTGACAGACACCGGCGGTACCCCCTCATGGGCCACGGGCATCGGCGCGATCACCCTCTTCACCGAGGATCTCGACGCCACGAAGCGGTTCTACCGGGAGGTCTTCGGACTGCCAGTGGCCTTCGAGAACGACAACTCAGCCGTCTTCGAGTTCGGCAACACCATCATCAACCTGCTGAAGACCACCGCGGCGCCCGATCTCGTCGCACCCGCCCGGGTGGCCCGGGCCGACGCCGGTTCCCGTCTCCAGCTCACCCTGCCGGTGGACGATGTGGACGCGATGTGCAAGGAACTGGCAGCCCGCGGTGTCACACTGCTCAACGGCCCCATGGACCGGCCCTGGGGCATACGGACCGCCAGCTTCCGCGATCCCGGCGGCCACATCTGGGAAATCGCCCAGTGACTGCCCCGCCGGACCCCGAGATCCGGGCACTCCTGTCGTTCCTGCACGGACAGCGCCGCCACGTCCTCGGCATACTCGACGGCCTCGACACGGACGCCCTGCGCCGGCCCGTGCTGCCGTCGGGATGGAACTGCCTCGGCCTCGTCCAGCACCTCGCCCTCGACGTCGAACGGTTCTGGTTCCGCGCGGTGGCCGTGGGCGAAGAGGATGTCATCGAGTCCCTGGGTGACGACGGCGACGCCTGGCAGGTGGACCAGGAGGTGGAGGCTGACGAAATCCTCCAGCGGTACCGCACGGAGGCCGCCCTCGCGGACACCGTCATCAGCGCCACCGCTGCGGACGCTCCCCTGGCCTGGTGGCCCCACCACCTCTTCGGCGAGCCGCACCTGCACACCCTGCGAGACGTCCTGCTGCACGTCATCACCGAGACCGCCTGCCATGCCGGCCACCTCGACGCGGCACGTGAACTCCTCGACGGCCGCAAATGGATGGTCCTGACCTAGCCGTCAGGCGGCCGGCAGCACGTCGACCCCGCTCTCCACGAGCCGCTCGATCACCGGGTCCTGCGGGGTCTCGTCCGTGATGAGTCCACTGATCTCCTCCCAGGGCAGGACGCGGTACCGGGATGCGGTGCCGATCTTCTCGGAGGAGGCGAGGACGTAGGTGTCCGCGGCCCGTGCCGCGAGGGCGCGCTTCATCGCCGCGTCCTCCGCGTCGCCGGTGGTGAGTCCCGCCTCGGGGTGCACGCCGGTGACGCCGAGGAGGAAGAGGTCCGCGGAGACGTTCCGCGCGGCCTCGACCGCGGCCGCGCCGCAGGCGACCGCCGAATGCTTGAAGAGGCGGCCTCCCAGCACGAAGACCTCGGCCTGCGGGTGGTCGAGCAGTGCGACGGCGATCGGCGGGCTGTGGGTGATCACGGTGCACGCCAGGTCCCGCGGCAGCGCGTGGTCGACGGCCAGGGCGGTCGTACCGCCGTCGAGGATCACCACGCCGCCGGGCCGCACCAGCCCGGCGGCCACCGAGGCGACCTTCCGTTTGCCGTCCGGGGCCACGCTCTGCCGGGCGCCGTAGTCCACGACGGCCGGCGAGACGGGAAGCGCCCCGCCGGGGTCGCCGAGGACCTCGCGCTGTACCGGGAGAAGTTCCGGCGGCGTCTGCCGGAGTCGCTGGACGAGTGCACGGCCGGACCCACGGCGTCGTGGATCTGCCGCTGCACCTGGCAGACGGTCCTGCACGAGGGCCTGCGCGACGGCCTGCCCCGCCACCTCAGCCGCACGACGTCGAACGTCAGGACACGGGGAACCAGCTCAAGAGCCGCTTGGCGATGACCGGTACATCGATGTTGTCCTGCGCGACGTCCTCGACGAACGGACCGGCCACGGCGACGGGCGGCGGAGCGGTACCGGCGCTGACGCCGTTGAACCGCAGGAAGACGCGCATGGCGAGCCAGGCGGTGCGTTTGTTGCCGTCGATCAGCGCGTGATTGCGGGCGACGGAGTGCAGCAGTGCCGCGGCCTTCTCGTGCGGCGTGGAGTACAGCTCGGCTCCGAACACGTTCGTCCGGGGCCGTTCGATCGCCGACACCAGGAGGCCCATGTCACGCACGCTGTGCTCGGTGCCGTTGACCGTGCGGGCGATGGCCGTGCCGGCCAGGGCCGCGACGATGCCGACCGGGATCGTCCACCAGATGCCGATGCGCCGGCGGCCGGGGATGACCAGGCGGCCCAGGACTCCGATCACGATCGCGGTGAAGATGCCCGAGATCTTTATGCCCGTCAGCCTCTCCTTGACCCGACGGTTCGAGACAGCTGTCGAGTTACGGGTTCCCCCGCAGCGGCGGTGCAGTAGCTTCCGTGCCAGTCGGGCGGGGCACGGAGAGGATCGCCAGGCTCTCCTCCAACTCGTCGAGTGCTCTGCGCGCCGTCGTGATGCGCTCCCGTAGCTCCTGTTCCGACAGCGGCCTGGGCGCGGACGGCGGGCCTGGGTCCGTCTGCTCCTGGTCGTCGGCCTGCTCCATGGCCCGCGCCTCCTCAAGGGAGGTGATGACGACACTGATGAGGACGTTGACCAGAACGAAGGAGGCGATGAGGACGTAGCTGGCGTAGTAGAGGATGCTCCAGCGAGAGATCTCCAGGCCCGCGCGGACGGCGTCACCGAGGCCGTCGAGCGTCATGAGCAGGAACAGGGTCAGGACGGCGCGGCCGATCGAGCCGAAGTGTTCGGGGTCGGCGCGGGCGAAGAAGACCCAGCCCACCATCGCGTAGACGTACAGCAGGAGTCCTCCCAGGAGCAGGAAGCTGACCGTGCCGGGCAGGCTGCGGCCCACCGCGACGAGCACGATGCGCAGTTGGGGCAGGAAGCGGGCGGGGCGCAAGACGCGGGCGAGGCGGAGAAGTCGCAGCACGGTGGTGTTCTCCCGGACGACGGGGAGGAACGCGCAGGCCACCACGAACGGGGCACTTCCTCAGGATCTCGACCGAGTCGGATGGAATCGGCGAGCAGGGAGTTGACTCGGCGCGCTGTGGGCTCAGTGGCGGAGGATGGCGCTGGCCGCCGACCGGCGGACCACGGCCCCGCAGAGGCGTGCGGCTGGCATGGCTTTCTCGATGTCCTGCGACAGCAGTTGTCGACAACCACGGCAGACACCTGCGGCTCGAGGAAAGCCGATGCCGACGAGTTCGGGAGACGGTTGTTATGCCCTGTAGCCAGCGCTTTGCCCTCGCCGACGAAGAGCGCGGACGACTCACACATGCCTCCGCTGTTCCGCTGTTCGCTGCTTGCCCGAACTGGCAGCCGAGGTGCCTCCCGAACGGCGCGAGACGCTGCTCTTCAACGTCGACAGAGCCAGGCGCGTCCGATGAAGATCTTGGGCCAGCCGCCCAACGCCTCGTTGGGTGGCGATGGCGACACGCCCCCTGCCGAGCCGCCCTCGCATTCCGGCTCACATCCGCTTTGGGTATGCAAGTTCATCTCCGGCAAAAACTGGCAGAACGCCGTCAAGTCGATGGTCGTCACGGACGGTGAAGGTCGCATGCTGTGGTGCAGCCCAGCACGGCCCGCAAGCTGCGCGGACCTCATTCACGCCCGCCGGTCAGGGCTGGTCAGACTCTTGGCCGGCGGGCTCGCGGGGAGTCACGATCAAGGTGTCGGCCGGAGGCTGTGAAGCAGGATGAATCGTGGGTTACTGGCCGTCCACCGCACCGTCCCCCGGAGGCGAAGCCGCAGCGCTCGCGTCGGGTTGCCCGCGCTTGATGGCCGCGTCCACCGCCGCACCGATGCGGCGCAGTGCCGCCAGCTCCTGAGGACCGAGATCATCGATCAGGTACTCGCGGACTGCGGCGACGTGTCCCGGCGCCGCCGCCACCACTACGTCGCAACCGGCCTCGGTCAGCGTCGCGGTGGTGCGCCTTCCGGAACCGGGGATCCGCTTCCGTGCGAGCAGTTCGCGCTTCTCGAGCCGACCGACGACATGGGACAGCCTCGACAGTGACGCAGCCGTTCGCGCGGCCAGGGCGCTCATCTGCATGGTGCGGTCCGGCTGCTCGGAGAGGACCGAGAGCACCATGTACTCGAAGAAGGTCAGCTGAGCCTCGCGCTGCATGCGCGCATCCAGCGCGGCCGGCAGGCTGATCATGATCGCGGAGTTGGCCAGCCACGCCGCCAGCTCGTCGCCGTTCAGCCATCGCGTCCCGGCAACCGGACCGGTGGACGCCCCCGAGCCGGAGCCTTCGTCGGCACGAGCCGTCGCCTCGGATGTCGGCCCGTTCCGTGGACGCCGACGGCGCCGACCGTTCGTGTCATCTGCCGTGCTCGCCATGAGGACATCCTAGACCCACTTATTGACGCGTCAAGTTCGAAGGAGTAGAACTTGACGCGTCAAGTTCGCTGCGGCGCTGAGGCCCGCCCCACACGGAATGGACAACAGATGCAGTCCACGTCGCTCGGCAGGCTCGATGTCCCGCGCATCGGCCTGGGTGTCATGGGGATGTCGGCCTTTTACACCGGCGCCGGCCGGGACGAAACCGAGTCGATCCGCACCATTCGTCGCGCCGTCGACCTCGGTGTCACCCATCTGGACACCGCCGAGGTGTACGGCCCCTACGTCAACGAGGAACTGCTGGGTCGCGCGATCAAGGGCCGCCGGGACGAAGTCGTCCTCGCCACCAAGTTCGGCCTCGTCTCCCACACCGGCCGGCCGGGCCCGGACAGCACCCCCGCCAACATTCACACGGCTGTCGACGGCTCACTGCGGCGGCTCGGAACCGACCGCATCGACCTCTACTACCAGCACCGGGTCGACCCCAGCACTCCCATCGAGGAGACGGTGGGGGCGCTGAGCGAGCTGGTGGAGGCGGGCAAGGTCCTCCACATCGGACTGTCGGAGGCGGCAGCGGCGACCGTCCGCCGGGCCCATGCGGTCCATCCCGTGGCCGCTGTCCAGAGCGAGTACTCGCTGTGGACGCGGGGCCCGGAGGCCGAGGTGCTGCCCACGCTGCGTGAGCTCGGCATCGGACTGGTTCCCTATGCACCGCTGGGACACGGCTTTCTCACCGGTGACATCCGCACTCTGGACGGCTTGGACGCCGCCGACTGGCGTCGCTCCAATCCCCGGTTCACCGGCGACAACCTCACGCGCAACCTGCGCATCGTCGACCAGGTGCGCGAGGTCGCCGACGAGGTCGGGGCCACGCCCGCGCAGGTCGCTCTGGCCTGGCTGCTCGCGCAAGGAGACGGCATCGCGCCCATTCCGGGGACGAAACGCATCGACCGCCTCAAGGAGAACAGCGCCGCCGACGGCATCCGACTCACCCCGGGCCAGATCGCCCGCCTGAACAACCTCACACCGGCGTCCGGCGAACGCCATGCCGAGCCCGACATGGCCGCCGTCGACCAGTGAGAGAAGCGCGAACGCGCCGATTCGCCCCGCGCACCACACCACGTCTTGCTTCAGCGAAAGAAATGGAACACCACATCATGTCAAGCAATCTCATCCGGGTCGGCATCATCGGCGCGGACACGAAGGCGAGCTGGGCGGGCGCATCGCACATACCCGCGCTGGCGGCACAGCCCGACTTCCACCTGGCCGGTGTGGCGACGCGGCACGAGGAGAGCGCGCGCGGCGCTGCCGAGGCATTCGGCGCCGAGCGTTGGTTCGCGGACCCCTACGCGCTCATCGGTGACCCTTCGATCGACCTCGTCACCGTCGCGGTGAAGGTCCCGGCTCACCGCGAGCTCGTCCTGGCGGCCCTCGCGGCGAACAAGGCCGTGTATTCGGAGTCGCCGCTGGGCGCGACCGTTGCGCAGACGGAAGAGATGGCTGACGCGGTCGGCTCACTGCACACCGCGATCGGCCTTCAGGGCCGGCTCAACCCCTCGGTACGCCGCGCAGCGGAGATCATCGCTCAGGGCCGGCTCGGACGGCTGCTCTCGGCGCGAGTCGCCGCGACGACCTTCGGCAACGGCCCGGAGTCGGTGAGTGCGTACGAATACTTCGACAAGGCAGCGTCCGGAGCCGGTTTCCTCACCATCGCCGCGGGCCACGTCCTGGATGTGGTCGAAGCCGTTCTCGGCGACATCACCGAGATCGACGCCCGCACCGAACTCCTCTGGCCCCAGGTGAAGCTGGTCGACACCGGCGCGATATCCGTCCGCGAGGTCCCGGATCACCTCGACGCCATCGCCAAGACCTCCTCGGGGGCGCCGGTCGGAGTGCAGATCCTGGCGGGCGTGCCCGCCCCCGACGCTCACTTCAGCCTGGAGGTACGCGGATCGGAGGGCTGGCTGAAGCTGACGGGCGACCACCCCGCGGGCGTTCAGGTCGGCGACCTCACCCTCTCGTCGAGCGTCGACTTCACCGCGCCCGACAGTCCCGTCGCCACCGGCACGGGACCCACCGCCGCCGACATCTGGACGGGCGCTTCCATCAACGTCGGCGAGGTCTACGCCAGCCTGGCCCGCGACATCACGAACGGCACCCACCACACCCCGGGATTCCAGCACGCCGCCCACAACAGCCGCCTCATAGCCCGAGTCGAACAAGCCGCCCGGACCGGCGTCCGGCAGTGACGCCACCGCACCTCGCGGCACCGTGCCTTACTGCCGTGACGGATACGGCGACCGATCCGCGGGCACGGGCGGCCGACATAGGTTCGGACTCGCTGAAGGGGTTCCTGAGGCCCACCCCCCGATCTGGGAGTCCTTGATGATTTCAGTCCCTCGTCACCATGGCCATCGCGGCGCTTCGCGGCAGGCTCACGGCGTATGACCACCTCCGCGCGCGCCGCTGTTCTCGAAGCGCAGGACGGGCCCTTCGAGTTCCGCGACATCGAGATCGAGGACCCGCGGTCCGACGAGGTACTCGTTCGCATGGTCGCGACCGGAATATGCGCGACCGACGCTCATGTGCGGGCGCAGAGAATGGCGACGCCGCTGCCAGTGGTGCTGGGGCACGAGGGAGGAGGAGTCGTCGAACGCGTGGGGGCCGCCGTCACCACCGTCGAGCCCGGTGACCACGTCGTCCTCTCCTACCACTCGTGCGGCCGCTGCAAGCCGTGCATGTCCTCTCACGCGGCCTACTGCGACAACGTCTGGGCGGCCAACTTCGCAGGTGCCCGCCTGGACGGCTCGAATGGTCTCCACGTCGCCCGCGGTGCTGAGCCGCACGGTCACTTCTTCGGCCAGTCCTCGTTCGCCACCCACGCCCTGACCCACCAACGGAACACGATCAAGGTCCCCCGCGATCTGCCCCTCGACGTCATGGCTCCGCTGGGGTGCGGGCTGCAGACGGGCGCGGGGGCCGTACTCAAGGCCCTCGCCGTGCCGGCGGGAGCGTCCTTCGCGGTCATCGGTGTGGGAGCGGTGGGCCTGGCGGCGGTCATGGCGGCACATGTCGCGGGTGCCACCACCATCGTCGCCGTCGACGTCGACGCCGGCCGCCTCGATCTGGCCCGCGATCTCGGAGCGACGCACCTCGTGGACCCCGGCCGGGTCGAGGATCTGACCGGCGCGCTCCGCGCCGTCGACGAACGCGGTCTGGAGTACGTCCTCGACACGAGCGGCCGCGCGGAGAACCTCGATGCCGGGGTCGGCGCCCTGGCACCGATGGGCCGATTCGGCTTCGTGGCGTTCCACGAAGGAGCGGGCGCCGTGCTCGACGCCGGCCGGCTCACGCTCGGCCAGTCGCTTCAGGGCATCATCCAGGGCGACGCCGTCTCGTCGCTCCTGATCAATGACCTTGCCCAGCTCTATCGAGCGGGCCGGTTCCCCATCGACCGACTGCTGTCCTTCTACGACTTCGCCGATATCAACACCGCGTTCGAGGATGCGGGCTCAGGCCGCGTCACCAAGGCGGTCCTTCGATTCACGTCACCGGGATAGACCACCCGTTCTACGGCTTCCCAAGAACACAGAAAGGCGTCCCGCCGATGTGCCGGAGCAGTCAGGTACCCATCAGCGTCGAAGAAACCCCGAGCTTCTACGGCATCGACCACTATGGATTCCCCCGCGCGGGGGCGGACGACCCGTTGGACCCCGAGGGATATTACCCCCCTTATTTCCAGAGCGAGCACTTCCAGAAGTACGGCTACCACGTGGAAGAACTGCGCGGCGGCTTCTACTGGGTCACCAGTGCCGGCTACGACGCCGCATTCGTGGTGACCGAGGAGGGCGTGGTCGCGATCGACGCACCCCCGACGCTGGGCGAGAACATGCTGGCGGCGATCGAGGACGTCACCGACCGACCCGTCACCCACGTCATCTACAGCCACTGGCACGCCGATCACATCGGCGCGGCCTCCGTGTTCGGTCCCGACGTCGAGATCGTCGCCCACCGCATCACCAAGGAACTCCTGGAGCGCTTCCCCGACCCGAAGCGTCCCCTGCCGACGAGGACGTTCGACGACGAAATCGTTCTCGAAGTGGGCGGCGTGAGCCTGCAGCTCTCCTACAAGGGGGAGAATCACTGCCCCGGCAACATCTTCATCTACGCACCGCGGCAGAAGGTGCTCACGGCCGTGGACATCGTCAGTCCGGGAAGCGTCACGTTCATGCACTGCGACGCCTCGCAGAACATCTCCGGCTGGTACGAGGCTCAGTCCCAGATCCTCGAATACGACTTCGACTACTTCGTCGGCGGGCACCACATGCATTACGGCACCTACGAGCAGGTGAAGCTGTGCGTGGAGTACTTCGCCGACGTGCTCGAGGGGGCGACTGCGGCGGTCGAGCGGTTCAGCCGCTCGGATGCGCTCGCCGACATCGTGACCGGCACCGGCTGGAACAGGATCTTCGTCGGTACCGAGAACTGGATCAGCTCCATGGCGAACTACACCACCCGCCACGTCCTCGAGAAGGAGACGAGCGACGGCCGGCTCTGGTGGGAACGGCTGGCAGGAGCCACCACCCAGACCAAGTACCACGCGTACACCGTACTGGAATCGATCCGCCTCGAACGGCCCCCTGCGGGGCGAGAATCCCCCGGTCTTCCTGACCTGACACCGTTCCCAACGGTGCGAGCAAATGCCCCTTGTATACGAGAAGGATCACCATGAAAGCCGTCGTCATCACCTCGTTCGGCGAACCCTCCGTGTTGCGGGTTGCGGAGGCTCCGCGACCGGTGCCGGGCCGGGGTCAGGTACTGGTGCGGGTTCACGCCGCCGGGGTGAACCCGGCGGAGATCCAGGCACGCGCCGGAGCGTTCGGCCTGCGTGCTCCCGCCATCCTCGGATTCGAGTTCGCCGGCGTCGTCGAGGCGGTCGGCCCGGGCGTCGACGAGGGCGTGGTCGGCGACCGCGTCGCCGGCTGGCCGGACTCCGCCACCCAGGGCTCCTACGCCGAGTACACGGTCAGCAGCAACTTCGCGACGATCCCCGACGGCGTTTCCTTCGAGGAGGCCGCGGCCACTGTCATCGGCGCCGACAACGCGGCGAGGGCTCTCGGCCTTCTGAACATTCGCCCGGGTGAAACGCTCGTGGTCACCGGCGCGAGCGGTGCTCTGGGCAGCGCAGCCGTGCAGTTCGCGCGACAGCGCGGTGTGACGGCGATCGGCGTCGCCGGAACTGACAACGCCGACTTCGTCAGGAGTCTCGGAGCGACCCCTGTCGCCCACGGCCCGGGCCTGGTCGATCGCATCCGTGCCGCCGCTCCGGGCGGGGTCGACGCCGCGCTCGACACCGTCGGCAAGGGGCTCGTTCCCGCCCTCGTCGATCTTCTCGGCGGCCCCGGCCGGATCGTGACGCTCGCCGACCCCGATGCCGCACAACACGGCGTCGTATTCAGCCCCGGAGGCAGCTGGAACCGCGACCGCGGCCCTGTCCAGGAAGCCCTGAATCTGATCGCCGCCGGCGCATGGACCGCACGCATCGGCCGGAGCTTCCCACTCGACGAGGCCGCGGACGCTCATCGCCTCGTCGCCACGGGCCACACCCACGGCAAAGTCATCCTCCTTCCCTGACTCGGCCGACCGACCATTTCAACCACGACAACAAACAACTGGAGAATCCGAAATGCCTGCAGTCCTCGTCCATGGTGTACCTGATACCCACCGGCTTTGGGACACCGTCCGTTCCCATCTTCAGCGCGAAGATATTTTGACGATCGATCTCCCCGGGTTTGGCGTACCCCTGCCAGAGGGATTCACGTCGACGAAGGAAGAGTATCTCGATTGGCTCATTGAGAGGATCGAGGAAATCGGCGAACCCGTCGACCTGGTCGGTCATGACTGGGGGTCTCTGCTCACGGGCCGTCTCGCGTCTGTCCGACCGGAACTGGTGCGGACATGGACAGGCATCAGCGGCCCCATCGATCCGGAGTATCCGTGGCACTATCTTGCCAAGATCTGGCAGACGCCGGGCGAGGGCGAGAAATGGATGGCGGACCTCGACCTCGCGGAGTTCGCAGCAAGTCTCAACGAGGCGCAGATGCCGCGCGACGCGGCAGACGAAGCGGTCCGGCATATCGATGCCACTATGAGGGCAAGCATTCTCGCCCTTTACCGTTCGGCGATCGAGGTCGGGGCGGAGTGGAAGCCAGGTCTGAGCAAGGTGACCGCACCAGCGCTAGTGATCTGGGGCCTGGACGATCCGTTCCTTCCTCACCGCTTCGCCGACGAGCTCGGTAATGCCACACGCGCACGTGCCGTCTTCAAGCTGCGCAGCTCGCACTGGCCGATGATAGAGCGTGCGGCCGATGTCGCGCGCGAACTCGAGGCCCACTGGGCTCACGTGTAAAACCTGCGCTTGGGTCACTCGGGCTCACCATGGCGAACGGCAATAATTGCTCGCTCGCCATGGTGAGCCCGAGTGCCCACGCATGTGTCCGGAAACGAATCATCGTGACGCAGCCCGGAGAGCGTTTCCGGGCTGCACATGGCAGGAGCATCCTCATGACGAATTCAGCACATACCCAGATCGGCGTCGGTATTATCGGGGCCAGTGCCGATCGGGGTTGGGGCGGAATTGCTCACGTCCCGGCGCTGCAGGCGCTCGACGCGTTCCAGATCCGCGCCGTCAGTACGACTCGTATGGAGAGCGCGAACGCGACCGCTCGTCGGCTGGGCGCCGATCTCGCCTTCGACACTCATGAGGCTCTGGTCGTGCGACCGGAAGTCGACCTGGTGGTGGTTGCGGTCAAGGTGCCGGATCACAGGCAGATTGTTTCCGACGCGCTGGCCGCGGGCAAGATGGTCTATTGCGAATGGCCGCTCGCAAGAAACCTTTCGGAGGCCGAAGCGCTGGAGGGGTTTGCCCGCGAGCGGCGGCTGCGGACGGTTGTCGGGTTGCAGGGCGGCCTGCACCCGCCGATCCTCTTCCTTCGCGACCTCATCGCGCAAGGCGTGATCGGCAAGCCGCTCAGCACGAGCATCCGAGCGCATTTGTCCGACGACATGTGGGCCGGCCGATATGACCCGCCGGTCGAGTACATGGCTCACGCAAAGAATGGCGCCACGCTGCTGAGCATCATGCTCGGCCACGGGCTCGAACCGCTTGCGCGCGTGCTCGGCACGTTCGAGAGTCTGTCCGCCGTCGTCGCCAATCAGCGCGGTGACGGCGTCCGCCTGTCCGATGGCGCGACGCTGCTGAAGGACGCGCCGGATGAGATCGTCGTCGCCGGCGTTCTCGATGGCGGGATCGTCACTTCGCTGCACTACAGTGCCGGGCAGTCTGCCGGCTCGGCGCTGGTATGGGAGATCCAGGGCACCGAGGGCAGTGTGCGTGTGGAGTCGGCGTCGGGTTACATCCATTTCACCGATCTCACCATCACGCTGAGCCGCGGCAGCGAGCCTGTCCAAGTGCTACAGGTCCCCCCCGCTTATGCGGCTCCCGACCTGCAACTCGACGCACCCGCAGCGGGGGTCGCCCGCCTCTACGCCCAGTTCGCCGCCGACCTCCGCGACGGAACCGCCGATGCGCCGGATTTCACGGTCGCACGCGATCGCCACCGGGTACTCGAGGCGATCATACGGGCCGCTGAAACAGGTCATCGGCAGCATCTGTCCCGCCCGACCGAATGAACTCCCCTCTTTGAACCCGGGAGAGGCACTGCCGCAGGACCCGAGGAGATGGCGATCCGCGAGCCAGCCCTGACTTGATCACACAGAGCTGACCCGCACCGTGTCGAAGGACTCTGCCAGCACGCGCGCCTCGAGGCGTTGTTCGCCATCTTCGAGCACGTCGAGGTCGAGGCGACCTGGGGCATCCACCAGCGCATGATCGCCGCTTACCGCGAGCCCGACCGCTCCCTGGGGAAGAAGGCCACGCAAGCGGTGATCAACGCCCTCGCCGGCGGCGTCCCGGCCGCGCTCGTCGAGTTGCGCACGCCGGGTGGCCCGCCGCGCGGACGGCGTACTTCCCGTCGCGGTGCCCGTCCGGGGTTCCGCATGCGACCCCGCCACCGTGATCAACCAGCCGCTGCGGGAGATCCGTGCCGGAGATCATGGAACTGTCCCGCTGAAAGCCGAGCCGCAAAACGGCGCGGTCCGCCCCGGGGCCGCGTCATCGCGTCGGTCCCTCGCGCGCGGTCGAGGTGCCGGCATAGAGCCAACGGCGCAGGACGAGGGTCACAGCCGGCATCATCAGATACGTCATCAACGTACTGAACAGCAGCGCGAGCATCAGCACCCGCGCCACAAGCGGCCAAGCACGGAGCGCCGGCCCCAGAAGACCGTTGCCGATCAGGGAGATCGGGAGTACGGCCGCGAAGGCGGCGAGCGCCATCTTCCAACGAGGCGGCGCCGTCGTGGGCGTGTCGTGCGCAGTGGTGAACAGGGTCTCCATTCCGGAGAGTTCGCGACGCCCCACCTCGCTCTGATGATGGCCCTCGCAGTGGTCGAACAGTGCGGCCCGCTCAGGTGACGTCGTCCAGTGCCGCGCGGACTCCTGGTCGCGGAACCGGTGGATCAGAACCCATGGCCCGGCGGCCGTGGCAGGCCGGAACAACCCGTCCCCCAGGTGTCCGGGAAACGCTGAGGCGGTGTCGGTCACCCGCCCGAACCACTCCCGGAAGTCCTGCTCGTAGCCGGGTTCCACAGCGCGCGCGGTCAGCAGGGTGACGTCGGCCGGGCCGACGTCGTCCGTCTCGGTCATCGATTCTCACTCCGCCGTCGAGAGCTGTCAGAGCTGCGGTGCCACATGCACGAGGTGCTTGGTCTCCTGGAATTCCTCGATCCCGCGGATGCCGTTCAGGCGGCCCACTCCCGACTGCTTGAAGCCGCCTTCCTCGAACTGGTCGTGGATCATGGCCCAGGTGTTGGTCCAGACGGTCCCGGCCTGCAGTTCGCGGCCGACGCGCAGGGGGCGGTCGACATCACGGGTCCAGATGCTCGCGGCCAGGCCGAACTCGGTGGCGTTGGCACGCGCCACGGCGTCGGCCTCGGAGTCGAACACCTCGAAGGTGGCGACCGGCCCGAACACTTCGCACTGCACGATCGGCGAGGACACGTCGGCGACCTCGATCAGGGACGGGCCGAGGAGCGCCCGATCCCGCTTGCCCCGCACGAGGACGGTGGCGTAGTCGGCCGCGGCGGCCACGGTCTGTTCGACCCGTTGGGCGTTTCCTTCGTCGATCATGGCGCCCATCTCGCTGGCGGGGTCGTCGCCGGGCCCGACCCGGACCGCTTCGAGGGCGGCGACAAGCCGCCGCCGGAGTTCGTCGGCCACGCCGCGCTGGACCAGTATCCGGCTGCCCGTCATGCAGAACTGGCCCGCGAACATGGTGACGGCCTTGGTGAGCACGGGCACGGCGGCGTCCAAGTCGGCGTCGTCGAAGACGAGCATCGGCGTCTTTCCGCCCAGCTCCATGGACAGCGTTTTCAGCGTCGGGGCGGCCTGTTCCATGATCACGCGGCCGACCGCGGTGGAGCCGGTGTAGCTGAGCACGTCCACGTCCGGGGAGGAGACCAGCTCCGGAGCCCCGGCGTTGCCGCGCTCGGTGAAGACGTTGAACACGCCCGGGTCCAGGCTCGGCGTGTCGGCGATGATCTCGCTCAGCACTCCGTTGACCAGGCCGGTCTGCGCCGGCATCTTCATGACCACGGTGCAGCCGGCCGCCAGGGCTGGTGCGAAGGATCGCACCGAGAGGATGACCGGTGAGTTCCACGGCACGATCACCGCGGCGACGCCCGCGGCTTCGCGCAGGGTCATCGAGTACATGCCGGGCCGTACTTCGCCGGCCCTGCCGTGGTCGGTGAGGGCCAGCGCCGCGTGGTAGCGGAGCTTGGGGATGGTTCCTTCGACTTCGATGGCCGCCTCGGAAAGCACTTTCCCGTTCTCCCGCGCCAGGAGGGTGATCAGTTCGTCCTTGCGCTGCTCGAGCCGGTCGGCCAGTTCGTGCAGCGCTGCCGCACGCCGGTGACGGTCGCGGGACCAGACGGTGGAGTCGAAGGCCCTTCGGGCCGCGGCCACGGCGGCCTTCGCCTCCCGCGCACCGCCGTCGGCGAAGGTGCCGAGCAGGCCGTTGGTCGCGGGGCTGCGGGACTCGCCGCGGGAGCTGGAGTCCTGCCACTGCCCGTCGATGTAGTGGCGCGTGTGGGGCAGGGTCTCGGACTTGGGCATGAGGTGACCTCTCGTCATGCGTCGCACGGCGTTTCGCCGCGGGTACGCGGGACAACGTCAGCGACGCTACAAATCAGGGCCGGTGAGCGAATCGGGCGGGCAATCCGTCGTTTCCGCCGGAGGCGTCGCGCGCCCGCTCCGCCGCGGCCTCCCTGTGCTCACGGTGGCTCACAACCGGCGTGGAGGTCGCTCAGCTCGGTTCGGGTGTTGATGCCGAGCTTGGCGAACACGTTCCCGAGGTGGTGGCCCACGGTGCGGTGGCTGATCCGCAGCTGGACGCCGATCTCGCGATTCGTCAGCTGTTCGGCGGCCAGTTCGACGACTCGCTGTTCCTGGGCGGTGAGCCGGTTCATCGCCCTGGTGTCCGAGCTTCCCCGGCGTCCCGGCGCTCCGGTGAGGTCCTGCTCGCGCTGCGCGCGTTGGCGCAGCGGCTCGGCACCGAGCCGGTCGAACGCCTCCAAGGCGGCGCCGATCCGGACGCGCGCATCGGTCCGCCGGCGGCCCCGTCGCAACCACTCGCCGTAGGCCAACTGAGCGCGCGCGTAGAGCAGCGGGTGGGATCGGGCAACCGGCACGTCGAGGGCGGCTCGGAAGGCACCCTCGGCCCGGGCGCCGCCGAGGAGCCCGCGCGTGACGTGCGCGGCACAGCGGGCCCACGGCGCTCCCGTGCGCCGCGCCCAGGCTTCGAGCACCCGTACCCGTTCGTCCGCGAGGTCGCTTCTGCCGACGCGCACGGCCGCCTCGGCCGTGTCGAGAGCGGCCAGGAGCGCGAAGGTCGGGTGTTCCGCGCCATGGCCCGGCTCGGTCAGGCGCACCAGGATGTCCAGCGCTTCCTCGGGACGCTCGCGAAACAGCAAGGCCATGCCGCGGTTCCAGTACGCGGTGGCGCTCAGCGCGCGGACGCCCTGCGGGAGTGACGTCTCCAGAGTCCTGGCGGTGGCCTCCGCAACGGCACGTTCGTCACCACGCGCCGCGGCGAGCCAGCTCAGGCTGGTGAGGCAGTGGGAGGCGATGTGGTCGGCACCCAGGTCCTGGGCCAGCCGCAGTCCCTCCGCGGCCGAGGACTCCGATTGCGGCCAGCGGCCGGCAGCGTTGTCGAGCATCGCGGTCTGGGCCAGGAAGGCGGCGAGCCGAGCGTGCTCGCTGCGCCGCCGCAGGTGCGGCAACCGGCGGCGCAGCGCATCCGCCATCGGCTTGTCGATCCCCCAGGCCAGGGCGAGGGGTGTCGGCGGCAGCAACGGCAGGATGGTCGTACGGGCCCGCGCGGCGGGATCACCGAGGTCGGGGGTGTCCGCCGGCGCCGCGTCGGCGGACACGTCGTCGCTCCACCAGGCAAGCGTGCCGGGTAATCCGCTCCGGCCCGCGACGTCCTCTTCGAGCAGCAGCTCCAGCGCTCTGTCCCGCAGGTCGCCGCGTCCGACGGACCAGGCGGCGCGCATGGCCAGCGTGCCCAGTTCCAGCGCCGTTCCCGGTTCCGGGACGCGCTTCATGTCGGTGATCAGGAAGTGGTGCGCCATCTCGGGCATGCCCCGGGCGAACTCCATGATCCCCCGCAGACCCCGGCTCCGCCGGGCGACGTGAGCACCGGGGGCCAGCCGTTCCGCGTCATCGAGCAGGCGCTCCGCCGTGGCTGCCCACCCGGCGTCCCAGGAAGCCCTGGCAGCCTCGGCAAGACGTTGTGAGGCGTCGATCGGTGCGGCCGACAGTTCGGCGGCCCGCCACCACGCCCGTGCAGCCGTGTTCGTGGCCCCGCGGAGCCGGGAGCGGACGGCGGTCCGTTCGAGGAGCCGCGCGACGTCCTCATCGCGTCCGTGGGCCAGGGCGACGAGATGCCATGCGCGCTCCTCCGCCTCGTCCGGCATCGTGGCGGCCAGGGCGCGGTGAGCCCGGCGCCTCGTCGCGGCACCGCAGCCCTCGTAGACGGCTCTGCTCACGACGGGGTGCCGGAAACCGACGCGGTTGCCCGCCACGTGGAGCAGGCCCGCGTTGGTCACTTCCTCCCAGACGGCGTCACCGGCCCCCGACGCACGGCCGGCCCGCTGCACCGTGAGCCGGTCGCCGTGCTCCTCGGCCGCCGCGAGCACGGTCAGCAACTGCGCCGGAGGGCTCAGGGCCTCGATCCTGGCACGGAAAGCCCGCTGCAGGCACGGCCCGAGGGGCGGTCGTCCTCGCTTCCGGCGATGCTCGGCGTCGTCGAGGTCGCCCCCGAGCGTGGCCAGTTCGTGCAGCGCCAAGGGGTTGCCCCCGGCCTCCCGGACCATGTTCCGCGTCGTCGCCTCGTCGGTGAGCGGCGCCACGGCCGCCACAAGCTGCCACGCGCTCTCGTCGCTCAGGCCGTCGACCCGCACGTCGGCCACGCCTTCCCAGGGCCGGGCGGCCGGATCGCTGTGATCGGCGAGCACGACGATCACGGGATGCGCTCCTACGCGTCGAGCGACGAACCCCAGGCACAGCGCGGTGGCCTCGTCGAGCCACTGCCCGTCGTCCACCACGACGAGCACGGGCTGCCGCTCGGCGAGTCCGCGGAGCAGCGACAGCACGGCCGCCCCGACCACCAGGCGGTCCGTCGGCTCACCGCTCAGCCCGAGCGCGGTACGCACAGCGGCTGCCTGGGCCGTCGCCAGCAGCTCGACACGATCGGCCAGCGGTCGCAGCAGCCCGTGCAGCCCCGCGAAAGCCAGGTCCGACTCGGGCCGGGTGGCCGAGTGACTCAGCCGGACGAAGTCCGCGGCCTGGCCATGCACGTGGCGAAGCAGAGCTGACTTGCCGATACCCGGCTCGCCCCACACCACGAGCGCGCCACCGCTCCCGCCGCGGGCCTGCGTAAGCAGCCCGTCGAGAACAGCGGTCTCCTCGCGGCGTCCGAACAGCTCCGTCGGCGCTGCCCCTGTCGCAGCTCCGTCACCGGGCCAGCCACGCGCGCACCACATCACGTCACGCGTTCGGACTGGACGAGTTCGCGGGCGCGCGGCGCGACCTCGTGACCGAAGAGGTTCAGGTCGGCAGGCTCGTCCGAGGCGAGGATGAACCCGGATACGCCGTACTGCAGGGCGAGGTCGGCGATCTGTTCGGCCCAGTCGCCGGGAGTCCCCTGCAACAGGCCGCCGCCGGCGCCGGACGTGAATCGGCCGCTCAGGTTGAGCAGGCGGCTGACCGCCGCGGGCTCCCGACCGGCGGCGGAGGCGGCCTCGTCGATCTGCTCGTTCATCGCGCGCAGCGATGCCGGGCCCTCGGGCAGGAAACCCAGGGAGGGCAGCCAACCGTCGGCGATCCTGCCCGTCAGCCGGAGCATGCGCGGCTTGTAGGCACCGATGCGGATCGGGATGCGATGGGCGGGTGCCGGGCCGCGCTTGGCGCCGTTCACGGTGTAGAACTCCCCGGTGACACGGAGGGGACCGGTCTCGTCGGTGGCCCACAGACCCCGGATCACGCCCACGGCCTCCTCCACCGCCCGCACGGCCTGGGCCGGTTCGAGCCGGCGGCCTCCCATCGCGACGATGCCGTCCCAGAACGCGCCCGCGCCGATGCCCAGTTCGACTCGCCCGCCGGTCAGCCGGTCCAGGCTCGCGGCGGCGCGGGCCAGCACGGCCGGGGGCCGCAGCGGAAGGCTCAGCACGTTGCCGCTGATCCGGATCCGTTCGGTGCGTGCGGCGACGTACGACATCAGGGTCCAGGTGTCCTGGAACGCCGACTGGTAGGGGTGGTCCTGGAAGCTGACCAGGTCGAGGCCGGCCCTCTCGGAGGTCTGGGCCAGCTCGACCGGCGCCTGAGGCGGGTGGGCGGTGGGGGTGATGAAGCTGCCGAACCACAGTTCGTGGCCGTAGTCGCTCATGGGGTGCTTCCTCCGGGGTGGTTCGCGGCGGGTGTGAGGGCGAAGTTGTCGCCGAACACACCCTCGGGGTCGTAGACGCTCTTCAGCTCACGCAGACGCGTGAGGGTCCGTGGAGGCCAGGCCGCGGTGATCCGCTCGGGCCGGAGGCTGGACTCGAAGCTGATGTAGAGGCCGTCGAGGAAAGGGCTCAGCCGGGCCCAGGCCCGGTCGACCACCTCGTCGGCACCGCCCATCACCACCAGCGAGAAGTTCGCGTCGCGGTGGGCGTAGGCCGTGGCGTCCGCGGGAACATCGGCGACGGCGCCCCCGACCGAGCGGAGCTGGAACCATCCGATCGCGCCGCTGCGGATCATCTGAGCCGCCGCCGCGGCGAACTGCGGGGTCACGTGCCGGAGCAGCCCGCTGCGTGAGACCGGTTCACCGTGGGAGACCGGTGGGTCGTCGCTCGCGTTGTCCATCACGGCCGCGTAGGAGGTGATGACGATGTCCTGGGCGTACATCGCGGAGATCGCGGCCAGTGGCTCCAGCCGGGCGCGCACGGTCTCCGGGTCCGAGGAGTCGACCATGGTGTGGCTCACCGCGAGCGCCGGACGTCCGCCGCGCGGGGGCGGCACGATGACGAAGCTGGTGAGGTCCCGCGGTGAGTCCTCGACCACCCGGCCCCACTCGACGAGGTAGCGCTCGAGGTCGCTCGCGTCCTGGGTGAGCCGGGCGAAGGCGACCGCGCCCACGCCGTCGGCCTCGAACTCGAAGGCAGTGACGATCCCGAAATTCGCGCCCGCCCCTCGCACGGCCCAGAAGAGATCGGGGTTCTCCGCATCGTCGGCCCGCACGACGGAGCCATCCGCGAGCACCATCTCCACGGCCCGCAGGCGGTCGATGGTCAGTCCGTGCCCGCGCGCGAGGTACCCGATGCCCCCCGCCGTGGCGAGGCCGCCCACCCCGACGCCCCCGTAGTCGCCCGAACTCAACGCCCAGCCGTAGGGCTCCAGTGCGGCCGCCACCTCGGCCCAGCGCGCACCCGGGCCGATGCGCACCCGGCGTGTCTTCCTGTCGAGCACCTCGATCGCATTCATCAGTGACACGTCGATGACGATCCCGCCGTCATTGGTGGAGCGGCCGGAGACCCCGTGTCCGGCGCTTCGCCGAGACAGGGCCACGCCGGGATGCCGGCGGGCGAACGCGAGCGCCTGGGTCACCTGCTCGTTCGTCGCCGCCCGCAGGATGATGCCGGGCGCACCACCGCGCAGGTATCCGGACCGCAGCCGGGCGTAGGCCGGATCACCGGGCTCGACGACCTCGGCCATCTCCGGCGGAGCGCTCTCGTAGTCGATCCCCGGCAGGCGCCTGGCGCGCACGGCGGACCGCCGGACCCGCGCGCCCGACCATCCGCGCAAAAGCACCGCGTCCACGGCCGCCCGCAGGGCCGGGGCGACCTCGCTCGCGAAGCATGCCGCGACGTCTCGCTCCTCGGTGTCCAGCACGATGGTGCCCACCCCGTGCTCGACGACGAGTGGCAGCAGGTCGTTCACCCAGTCCGCGGCGGTCCCGGTGAACCTGCCTGTCCGCTCGCCGAAGCCACCGCGGATCGTGACCCGTCTGCGGATCTCGCGGGGATCGCGGCCTGCCCCTCGCGCCGCCTCGTCGACTGCGCGGTTGCCCTGCGTCAGCGTGGCGGCGTCGCACCCCGTCGACCATTCGTCAGCCCGCAGTCCGACCAGCCGGAGCAGGTCCTGGCCCTGGCCCTGGCCGTCCACGGAGATCGGCACGTCGTGCGCGGGCGCGGCATTCTCGGCTCCCGCAAGACGGTAGAAGCGGCCGGTGAACCGGCCGAGGCCACGGTCGAGGACATTCCAGAGCTCGCGGACGACGGCGATCGCCTCACCCAGTGCCGCGACCGAATCGGCTGTCCCGGACGCGGCGGCTGACGGGCCCGCCCGGAAAGCCAGTTCGACCCTGCCTTCGGTGAGCCGGTCCAGGCCCGCGACGGCTCGCGCGAGCATCGCCGGATGGAGGGTGTCGGGGCGTGCCTCCAGCACCAGTCCGAGAGAGACCGTCGCCCCGGCGATCCAGGCCGCCACAGTCGACGGTTCGAGATCGTCGCCGGCGGTTCCGGCCGGGACGACGAGCAAGTCCAGCCCCCACTGCTCGGCCAGGCCCGCCACTTCGACCAACCGGCCGGGTCCGCAGTCGGCGTCGGAGGGCAGGTGCAGCCCGAATCTCAGCGGGTGCCCGTAGTTCATAGCGCGTGGTGAAAGGCCGAGTGTGCGTTCATGGGCCAAGGCTGCACGGCGATGATCACAGGCGACAAGCGGGGCATGACCAGGTCATCAAAAGTGACACGCTCCAGTATCGTGACCGTATGACCGGTCCTCGACAGCCCGATGATTCCTCCGCCACCGCGGGCCAGAGCCGCCCGGAAGCGGGCTATGAACACATCGACGACGACGTGTGCCGCAGTTTTCAGCGCTCGGTCGAGATCGTGGGCAAGAAGTGGAGCGCCGCGGTGCTCCTGGCGGCGATGCGGGGCGCGCGCCGATTCGTCGACTACCGAGCGCGGATCCCCGGCATCTCGAACCACCTTCTGTCCCAGCGTCTGCGTGAGCTCGAGGGCCACCGGCTCATTGAGCGGCTCGTGGTACCGACGACGCCGGTCCAGATCACGTACCGGCCCACCGAACGGGGCGCCAGCCTGATGCGTGTCCTGCATCCGCTGATCGAATGGAGCGCCAAGAACGAGGACATGGGCACCTGACGAGCTGGTCGCCTGCCGCCCACGCACCCGATCCGTCGCGTACCGGGACCGGTGATTGCGCGGGCGGCCGCTCGCGGTGCGGCTTCAGCGGTGCGGGGACAGGAACGGGTTACGGGACCAGGACGATCTTTCCCGTGGTGTGGCCGGCCATGATCTCGCGGTGGGCGGTGGCGGCCTCGCGCAGGGGGTAGCTGTCCGCGATCACGATGCGCAGGCGGCCTGCTGTCGCGGCTTCCGTGAGCTGCAGGCGGGCGGCTTGGCGGATCTCAGTACCGGGATCCGCGCCCGGCACACCACCCAGGAGCTTGATTCCCGCGCGAGCCCCGCGCTCGTGGCCCGCGATGGTGGCGATACGCAAGCGGTCCGGCACGAGCTCCACGGAGACGTCCACCGCCTCCTCGGTGCCCACGAGATCGGCGGCCGCGTGCACGCCCTCCGGCGCCACCGCGCGCACCCTGTCCGCCAGCCCCGGCCCGTAGACGACCGGGATCGCTCCCAGCTCGCGCAGGAGGTCGTGCTTGGCCCGGCTCGCCGTGGCCACTACAGTCGCGCCGCGTGCCACCGCGAGCTGGACGGCCACGAGACCGACGCCTCCCGCGGCACCGTGGATCAGCACCGTCTCGCCCTTGCCCAGGCCGACCGCCTCAAGCGTGTGTACGGCGGTGACCCCGGCGGCCAGCAGCCCGCCGGCCTGCTCCCAGGACAGGGCGACGGGCTTCGGCACCACGGACGGGGCGGGCACGACGATGTCGGCGGCGTAGGCACCCGGCGCGGAGTAGGTGATCACTTCGTCACCCACCGCGATCGGACCCGCGGGGCCGATCGCGTCGGCACCGACCGCTGTCACCACGCCCGCCGCCTCGACACCGAGCCGGACCGGCAGTCTCCCCGGATCGACACCGAAGGCACCGCTGTACGACTTGTAGTCGAAGGGATTGACGCCGGCCGCGCGGACCGTGATCCGCACCTCGTTCGGCCCCGGCTCCGGGACGGCGACATCGATCACCGACAGGACCTCGGGACCGCCATAGGCGCCCGCCACTACCGCAGTTGTTTCGGTCATACGAGGAGACAACGGGTGCGCGAGGCGCCCCATTCCTCAGGTACGGGCCGCCGCCGCGTGCGGGGTCTCGTCCACGGGATGCACGGCGAGAGCGATCTTGCCGCGCGGGCGTTGGCGTCCTTCGTCGGCGGAGCCGCCTTCCAAGAGGCTGTGGGCGTGGGCGACGTCGGCCAGCGGCAGCACGGCGCCGATCACCGGCCGGAGTTCGCCCTGGTCGACCAGACGGCCGAGGGCCTCCAGTTTCGCCCGGCCGGGACTGACGAAGAGGAAATGGTAGGTCGCGTTCACGCCCCAAGCGGCGAGGAGGTTCTGCGGCTCGGGAATGTCCACGATCGACACCACGCGGCCTCGGTCGGCCAGAGCCAGCGGACTGCGGGTGAGGGTGTCCCGGCCCACCGTGTCCAGCACGACGTCCACCCCGCCCAGGGCCTGCACCTGCGGCACATAGTCACCGGCCGAGAAGTCGATCGTGACGTCCGCTCCCAGCCGGGTGACGAAGTCGTGATCCCTCGCCCGCGCGGTGGTGACCACCTCGGCCCCCAGCGCACGTGCGACCTGGATGGCGACCGAACCGACCCCGCCCGCGCCGCCGTGCACCAGGACCCGCTCCCCGGCCCGCACTCCGGCCCGTTCGACCAGCGCCTCCCACGCCGTCACCCCCACGAGAGCGAGACCGGCGGCCTCGACATGCGACAAGCGGGAGGGCTTGCGGGCGACCAGGGCCTGGTCGACCACGTGGAACTCGGCATAGGTCCCCTGACCGGTGAACACCGGCGCCAAGTACCAGACCTCGTCGCCCGGCCGGTAGTCGCCCGCCCCCGTGCCGGTCTCGACCACCACGCCGGACACGTCGTTGCCGATCACCGCCGGCAGCGCCACCTGGTCGCGGTAGTCGCCGCGGCGGGTCTGCAGGTCCAGGGGATTCACGGAGGTGGCCATGACCCTCACCAGCAGCTGGCCGGGCCCAGGGCTGGGCATGGGCAGTTCCCGTGCCGCGAACGCGGTGTCCGCCCCACCGAAACGGACGAGTTCCATCACACGCATCGAAGAGGACATACGGCGAAGATAAATCGTCGTATCGCGAATCGTCAATATGAGAATGGGTTACGATCACGCCGTGTTCTCGGAAGAGCAGTTGCTGTCCGTATTCCGGGCCCTGTCCAACCCCGCCCGCCGCCAGATGCTGGTGTGGCTCAAGGACCCCATGAGCTTCCCCGGCCAGGAGGCCGAGGATGTCGAGATCGGCGTCTGCGTGACCGACATCCAGCGGCGCATGGGCCTGGGACAGTCCACCACCTCCCAGTACCTCACCATGCTGCGGCAGGCAGGGCTGGTGGTCGCCACCCGACGCGGCAAGTGGACCTACTACCGCCGCGACGAGGCGAACATCGCCCGCCTCTTGGAGACCCTGCGCGACGTGTTCTAGCGCCTGGCCCCGGTACGGCGCCCCGGTGCGGCCGGTCTCAGCGGACCGCGGTGACGTTGCGGGCGGCCCAGTCGGCGAAGGGGCGCGGGGCGCGGCCGAGGACGCGCTCGACGTCCGGGCTGACGCGCAGCTCGGCCGGGCTCGGGTTGCCGAGGATGTCCAGGGTGTCGTCGGCGAGTTCCGCCGGCATGCTCCGCGCCATCGCGGCCCTGGCCTCGTCGCGGGTCAGCTCGTGGAACGCCACGGGCGACCCCAGCGCGGCGGCGATGGCCTCCGTCTGCCCGCGCGGAGTGATCACCTCCGGGCCGGTCAGCTCGTACGCGCCACCGATGTACCGGTCCTCCAGCAGACAGGCCGCCGCCACCGCCGCGATGTCGGCCGGATCGATCACCGGCACCCCGACATCGCCGAAGGGCGCCGCGACGACCCGTCGCTCACGGACGGACTCGGCCCACCACAGGGCGTTGGAGGCGAAGCCGCCCGGCCGCAGCAGAGCCCACTGGAGGCCGGACTCCCGCACCTTGTCCTCCAGCTCGCGCATCGCGATCCGCGTCGCCCCGAAGGGCCTGGTCACCACGCCGAGCGTGGAGAGCAGGACGATGCGGCGGACCCCGCCGTCCGCGGCCTCGGCGACGATGTCGGCGGGGCTGGCGCCGAGGGCGTGCAGATCGCCGGAGAGCAGCAGGAACAGCGACTTCGCCCCGGCCAGCGCGGGCCGCAGGCCGGCCGGCTCGGCGAGGTCGGCCACCAGGTGGCGGGCACTGGCACCGCCGCCGGGTGCCGCGACACCGCCGTCACCTGCTCGCCCGCCGCTGCCAGCGCCCGCGTCAGCGGCCGCCCGATGTTCCCGGTCGCCCCGGTCACCACGATCATGTCCAGCTCCTTCTCGGATGTCCTCTGTGGACCTGCACGCTAGGAGCGAGGACTAACTTCTGGTAAGGGCATACCTGGAGGTAAGCTCATGACATGACGGAAGGCGTGCAGCCAGACGGGTCGGGACCGGCGAGCGGTATGACGTGTTTCACACCGACTGCCTGGCGCGCGACGTGGTCGACCATGTGACCAGCAGGTGGGGCATCTGGGTGCTGATCGCCCTGCGGCGCAACGACCTCCGGTTCTACGAGCTGCGCGAGAGCATCCGGGGCATGAGCGAGAAGATGCTCGCCCAGACCCTGCGCGTCCTGGTCGAGGACGCGCAGGGTCTGGCGGAAGGTCGAGCCGACGACGCCGCCGCAGGTCACGTACGGGCTCACCGGGTTCGGCCGGGACATCGGGGAGCCGCTGACGGACCTGTTCGACCGGATCACCCAGCGCCTGTCGGCGGACGGCACGCCCTAGCCGGCCCTCGGGGGAGGCCCGCTGTCAGTGGTGTCGGGCACGATGTCGGACGGGGCACAGGTACCGAGCACACGCACCAAGCGCACCTGCCGAACACGCCGCGGACGGACGACGGGCGGAGGGCCTGCATGGGTGACGACGGACGACGGCACATCAGGACGGCCGAGCGGCGGCACCGGCTGGCCCTGCGCCAGCGGCTGGTGGGGGCCGCGCGGGCGGGGAGCCCGGAGGACGTCGCCGCATCACTGGTCGCGCTGCACGGCACCGACCCGGCGACGGTGCATCTGGCCGTGGGCGCGCGGCTGGCGGGCGCGGCGGGACTGGTACCTCGCCCCCGAGCTGCGGCCCACGCTGTTCGACCGACCCGGCCGGGGAGGTCCTCTGGCTGTCGCCGGCACTGACGGGCCGCTCCCACGATCTGACGGCCGCCCGCATCCACAGATCCGCGGAGGCGGCAGCCTGATCACCGACGGCGGGATTTGTCTCCTGCCACCAACTCACGAGCTCTGCCCAGGACAGGCCGGCGGTGCCGAGAGGCCGCGTGTATGTCAGGCAGTACTGGGCGTTACGGACGATGTCGAGGCGGTTGTTGACCGCGTCGCATAGAACGATCTCAGGCTTTGGACCGGTAGCGGCAAAGATCAGGTTCTTGAACTCTCCGTTGACACCCGTCATACCCAGCGACGCGAGCAGCATCATCGCGCGCCGATAGCGCACCGAACTCGTGCTGCCCCGGCACACGATCTGCTGCAGCTTCTGCCCCTCCTGGTCGATCAGTCTGCGTACACGACAGGCTCAGCCACCGCGCCTCCGGCGATCGAATGGACGCCACCGCACATCCAACCGTCGCGACCGCCAACCCCGCGAACCTTGGCGGGGACTGGACCGCTTCGAGGGCCGCACCTGGCGCGGCTGGCACCACCACGTCACCCTCGTCACCGCAGCCCAGGCATTCCTCACCCTCAGGCGGCTCGACCCAAAAGCCCACACACCGGCCTGACCCTCTACCAGGTTCTTGATCTCCTCCAAGACCTGCTGAGGTGCTGGACCGGTACCTGCACCACCTGCGGACGACCTCTAGCCAACCCGCGCAGCCGACGCAGACAGCCCAGAACCTAACGAAGCACTACTAGAGCGTGTCTCCTTGATCCGTTTGTTCGATCGGATATGTCCGTCCGGCTGGTGATCACGGATGCGATGTGGGACCGGATCAAGCCGTTGATGCCGGCCGATCCGGTCCGCGGCCGATGGGCCAGAACCCAAACCCGTGAACAACTGCTGTCGCTACCCGTGAACAAAGCCAACCCCGGCCAGCTCATCGTCATCGCCGGCCGCCCGACCACGGGAACCTCCACCCTCGCCCTGAACCTGCTGCGCTCCGCGGCCGTCAAGCACAACCTGCCCGCTGCCTACTTCGCACTGGAGTCCCGCCGCACCGACATCACCATGCGGCTCTTGGTCGCCGAGGCCCGCGTCGCCCTGCACCACATGCGCTCCGGCACCATGACCGACGACGACTGGAGCCGCCTCGCCAAAGGGATGCCCTCGGTCTCCGGAGCCCCGCTCTACCTCCAGGACGACGCCTACGCCAACTTCACCAAGATGCGCGCGCACTGCCGACGCCTGCACGGCCTGAAGCTCATCGCCGTCGACGACCTGCAGCTGCTCAACTACGGCACCCGCCCTCTCGGATCCCGCTGCCAAAAGGTCTCCGAGGTCGCCCGCAGCCTGAAGAATCTGGCCAAGGAACTCGAGATCCCCGTCATCGCCGTCTCCACCCTCAACGCGGGCCCGAACACCGTACGGACAAGAGGCCCTACCTCAGCGACCTGCGCGATTCCGGCGCCCTGGAGGACAACGCCGACTTCGTCTCGCTGCCGCCCGCAGAACTGGAGAACATGCCCATCCTGGCTGGATACCGAGGCCCGGGGCTGTTCGAGGTCGGTCCGGAGGTATCCGGCCATGGGCCTGGAGCTTTCCCACCGGCGACATGGCCCACCTGCCCGCCGTCGGCGCCAGTCTCTTCGGGTCAACGGTCCTGGAACGTGTCCAGGGCCACGGCCTGGGCGACGGCCAGGCGGGGGTCCGGTCCGGGGGTGAGGATGTCGACCACGTAACGGTCCCGCAGACCCCACTTCCTGTCCACCTTCAGCACCTGCTTGCCTCCCGTCTCGAAGTCGAAGTGGTACGGCCACAGGAACGGCAGGTCCAGCGGCAGGAAGTCCCAGGCGCGGCGGAGCACAGCCACGAACCGGTTACGCTCCCGGCCGACGGCGGCCGGGAATCCGGGCTGGTCCAGCACCCAGGTCGAACGCACCAGGGAGGCGACGTCCTTCTCCTCGAAACCGCCGACAAGGTTGCCCTCCGCGTCCCACACGTCGTAGCCATCACCGGCGCCGCGAAGGCCGCGCTCCTCGATGCTGAACAGCACGCGGGTCCCGGACAGGCCGGTGTGGAAGGTGATCTTCTCCTTGAGCGAGAATCGCTTCACCTCGGCGCAGGCCACGACCTCGCCCTCAGAGCCGTCCGGCATCAGCTCGCTCACGGTGTAACGGCCGGCCTTGAGACGGTTCTCCTGCCGGACGGTGAAACGTCTGCCGGTCCACTGTCCCGCACTGTCCACTGTTCCGCTCCCGAAGCCGTCGTTCCCTGTGCCGCCGCTGAGTGCGTCCGGCGGAGCCATCGTCACCGGACCGCCCGCCCCTGCGGCAGTCTCCATAAGTCGTCACCCGTAACGACCAAAGAGGGCAGGAATCCCAGGAACCGAGGCCTCCCCGACCCCCCTTCGTCGCGCGCGACCGCACCGAAGGAAGGATGCGGGCGTCAGAGGGCAGCCGTCTATCGTCTGCGCGTGGATGCTGCAGAAACTCCCCGTACCGGACCGTCGTTCCGCTTCCGTCTCGCCGCCGCCTCCGCCTGGCCCCGGCGGCGGATCGTCGGCGAGGCCGTGCTCACCCCAGTGCTCTCCGGGATCGCAGGCATCCTTCGCACGGCGGAGACCGGCTCCCTGGTACAGGGCGGGGCACTGGCCCTGGTCGTCGCCGTACTGTCCCTGGCGCGTCGCGCCCTGCCGGCGTCGGTACTGCTGGCCGCGTCAGCCCTGGCGGGCACCTTTCTCGGTGCGTTCGTCCTGCTGGTCTGCGCCGGATGGTCCGCCGGCAGCCGCATCGAGCGCCCGGCGCGGGCACTGGCCGCGTTCACGGCCGGTTTCGTGCTCCACCTTGTCGCCGGCGTGGCCAGCGCACCAGATGAAGACCTCGGACTGTCGGTGCTGGTGACCGTCGCACTTACCGGGGGGCCGTTCCTGGTGCTCGCGGTGGTGCCCGGTTTCGCCGCCCGATACCGTGCCCAGCGGCACGCCCTGCTGGACGCCCTGCGGCGGCACAACGCCCAACTGGTGCGCGAACGGGCGATGGTGGCGCGCCAGGCCCGGCTGCTGGAGCGGCAGCGCATCGCCCAGGACATGCACGACAGCCTTGGCCACCAACTTGCCCTGATCGCCGTGCACACGGGGGCGCTGGAGGTGGACCCGGAGCTCAATGGCCGCCAGCGGGAAGGTGTGGGCGTCCTCCGGGAGGCATCCAGATCGGCGATGCGGGAGCTGCGCGAAGCCGTGGGCATCCTGCGCAACGACGCGGAGATGTCCGGGCCCGGTCCGCAGGAAGCCGGGCCCTCCTCGGACCGTGCCGCGGTTTCTGTCGACGAGCTGGTCGCGTCGTCGCGGGCGGCGGGCGCGACAGTGGAACTGCACCGCTCCGGCGCCGAGCGACCCCTCACCCCCGCTGTCGACCGGGCGGCGTACCGCATCGCTCAGGAGGGACTGACCAATGCACACAAGCACGCGCCGGGCGCCCCGATCACGGTCGCGCTGCGCTACGAACCGGACAGCCTCGTAGTCGAGGTGGCGAACGGCCCAGTACCGGCCGGGGTTCCGGCCGCACCCCCCGCGATCAGCGGCCAACAGGGGCTGACGGGCCTGCGGGAGCGGGCCCGTCTGGTCGGCGGCATGGTGCACACCGGCCTCACCCCCGGCGGGGGCTTCCGCCTCGCCGGTGTGCTGCCGTACGCCGGTGGCGAGCGGCAGTCCCCTCCGGGCGGCGCGACTTCGGTGGCTGCGGACGACGACTTCCGAGGGCAGATCGGCGGGGCCTCGGCGGGAAATGGTGGTGGCGTCCTCGAACGCGTCGTACCGCACAAGGAGTTCACCGCCATCATGAGCAGCAAGAAGAACGCCGCCCTGGGATGCGCCGCCACCGCCGTGGTCCTCGTCGTGGGCGTCGGCGCCCTTCTGGTGTGGGGGGTGTCGAAAGGGATCGACGAGTTGGAGAAGGGGGCCATACCGGCGAGCGTGTACGAGTCGGCTCGAGTCGGCGAGGCCGAGGCGGACCTGCGCGGGAAGTTGCCGGAAGGCGGCTCGTTGCTCACCGACGGCGTGGAGAAGCAGGGGCCTGCGCTGCCCGATGACGCGGCCTGCGAACACTTCGTGGACGACGAGAAGGACATCGTCTACCGATTCTGCTTCCGCGACGGGAAGCTCGCCTCCAAAGTGTCCTACACGTGGAGCCCCTGACCCGAGGTCTGTGACCGCGCTCCCGGCCGGATCGGGCATGATGAGCTGGCCTGTTGTGTCCGCCTGTCACACCGATCCCGCGCAGGAGATCGCATGATCCGGGTTCTCATCGCCGACGACGAGCCGCTCATCAGAGCAGGCATCAGAATGATCCTCACCTCCGCCGGGGACATCGAGGTCGTCGCCGAGGCACGGGACGGCCGGGAGGCGGTGGACACCGCTCGGAGCACCGCGGTCGACGTGGCCCTGCTGGACATCCAGATGCCCGTGATGGACGGGCTGACCGCGCTGGCCGAACTGGGCCGTGCCGCGCCGGGGGTACGGGTGCTGATCCTGACGACGTTCGGGGAACGCGACAACGTCCTGCGGGCGCTCGGCCACGGCAGTGCGGGCTTCCTGCTGAAGGACACCGCCCCGCAGGAGCTGATCCACGCAGTCCGCGCGGCGGCGGCCGGCAACGCTTACCTGTCCCCGGCCGCCACCCGCCACGTAGTGGACACCCTCGCTTCCCCCGCCGCCACCGTGCGTGGCGAGGAGGCGCGCCGCCGCCTGGCCGGGCTGACTGGTCGCGAACGCGAGGTTCTGGCCCTGCTCGGCGAAGGACTGTCCAACGCGGCCGCCGGCGCCCGCCTGCATATGAGCGAGGCGACGGTGAAGACCTACGTCAGCCGCGTCCTGACCAAGCTCGACTGCGACAACCGGGTCCAAGCGGCGCTCCTGGCCCGCGACGCGGGCCTGGAGCCGTGCGCAGAGTGAACCTCAGCGCTCCGGCAAACCGTACGTGGAACGGATCTCCGAACTCACCCTCAGAGATGAGCCCCGTGAACCGGACTATCCGGATTCCGAGGTCCTGCTCACCATCGTCAATGCGGTACGCCATTGCCGACCGGTCCCGGTCCACTACGGCGACGGCGACGGACGCCGTACCGGCGCAGAGCACCTATTCCGTTGCCGTCGTATTCCTGCGGGCAGTGGCAGCTCTCACCTGTTCGCGCTGAACTGCACGTTGATCTTGTGGGGTTCAGGAACAGTTTTGTGAGCTCGCGGCGCTTCGTTGCACTACAGACGGTGATGAGCCGTGGCTGCGTCCGGCGATGGAGAGGATTCCGACACGACCATGAGACTGACCGCCTCAGACATGGCTTGAGACACCCGCCGAGCCCGAGGTCACAGCAGCGTCGTATGACACGAATCGCGAGAACCTACAGTTCTCCCGACGGTCAGGATGTCTGCGCCTCTGCGGGCGTCGGGTCCAAGGAGTCGAGGAGTTCCCCGAAGGTGATCTTCTCGTCGTCGTAGTCGAAGGTCATGGCAGCGGCGAGTGCCCCACCGGTCGGTGCTGCGCCCGCAGCGGTCCAGCAGGATCGTCAGGGCGACGTCGGGTTCGTGGTTGGCGAGGACCTCGTCGGCGGGGATCTGGCGTAGGTGCTCCAGGGTGCGGTAGCGGGACTTCGCGACGGCGCGGTAGACCTCGGAGCGGGAGAGGATCTCCCCGGTGGCGGGGAAGTCGAGCCAGGACTGCAGGACGGCCGCGGGGTCGGGGTGCTTGCCGAGTTCGTCGTCGTCCACCAGCCGCACCACACCGTCGTCCTCGTCTGCCGGAACCGGGATGACGGCCGCCGCGGCCAGGAACCAGTCGGGGCCGTCGGCCTTCTGAAGGGTAGCCGCCGTCGGCCCAGACCTTCGACACGGTGGGGTGGGCCGCGGCCAGGTCGTCGAGCAGGAGCTTGCCGCCGGTGGTGTCGTGCACGGACGCGGCGGTGACCAGGACGGCCAGGACCAGGCCGAGGGTGTCGGTGATGACGTGCCGCTTGCGTCCTTTGATCTTCTTGCCGGCTTCGATGCCCTGACTGGTCTCGGCCACTCACGCTCCGCCCAAGACCGCCGACACCGGTAGTCACAAGATCCTCCCCAACTACCAACTACATAGATCAGATGCCCTCTAACGAGCTTGTGCACGGTAGGCGGTGAGGCGTCGCGACCGAGCCGGAATCATCTCCGTCCTGCGATGCCGGTGGCCGCCAAGTCGCGCCGTGAGCAGAGCCCCAGCTTGGCGAACACGTTGGACAGGTGATGCCCGACGGTGCGGTCGCTGATCCGCAGATGGGCCCCGATCTCCCGGTTGGTCAGTTCGCCGGCGGCAAGCTGGGCCACTCGGCGTTCCTGTGCCGTCAGCGTTGCCATGCCCGTGCCGACGGCAGTGTCACGGCGTGCGGGCGCCATGATCAGACGCTGCTCACGCCGGGCCCGCTCGAGCATCGGGCGCGCTCCCAGTGCGTGGAACGTCTCGGCAGCGGCGTCGAGCTGCTGGCGGGCGTCTCGGCGCCGCCGCTGTCGCCGCAACCACTCGCCGTAGAGCAGCCGGGCCCGTGCGTGGTCGAACGGGCGCCGGGACGCACCGGGCACGTCCAGCGCCGCCCGGTAGGACCGTTCGGCGGCCGGTTCGTCCAGCAGTGCGCGTGCCAGGTGTGCTGTGAATCTCGCCCAGTGCGCGCCGGTGCGCCGTACCCAGGCGTCGAGCGCCTCGGCGCGGCGCCGGCCGATCTCCGGCCGCCGCGCGTGCACGGCGGCCTCGATCGTGTCCAGGCTTGCCAGCAGAGCGACGATCGGATGTGCTGCCTCGTGCCCGTGCTCGTCCAAGCGGGCGAGCAGGTCGAGTGCAGCATCGGCGCGACCGGCCGCCAGAGCGGCCATTCCACGGTTCCAGTGGGCCGAGGCGCTGACCGCACGGTCGCGGCGCGGCCCGGCCAGCTGCAGGGTCCGAACGGTCAGATGGTCGACGCTGCGGCCGTCACCGCGGGCGGCGGCGAGCCATCCGAGGCAGTTCCGGCACTCCGCAGCGATGTGCTCGGCACCGATCCGCTCGGCCGACGCGAGCCCCTCGGCCGCGGCGTCCTCCGCAGCGCCCCACCGGCCCGCGGCGATGTCGAGTCGCGCGATCCGAGCCAGCGCCGCAGCAAGCGAGGTGCCATCGGCGTGACGGCGGTGCCTGCGGACAAGGGCGTGCACAGCATCGGCGAGTGGCTCGTCGAGGCCCCACACCAGTCCGAGCGGCGACGCCGGGAGCAGCTGCGACTCCACCCGGGAGATGTGCGCCATGACGTCACCGAGTTCTGCCGACGACGCTGCCCGTGCCGGGTCCGTCGCTGGCCCCCACCACGTCCGGACGATCGGGAGGACCTCGGGCAGCCCAGGGGTCGTCAGCCCCGCGAGACGAGTGAGGGTCTCGCCGACGAGGTCGTCGCGGGCCGCGGACCATCCCGCGTGCAGGGCAGCGGCGCCGAGCTCCACTCTCATGCGCGGATCATCGAACGCGGCGATGTCGCGACTGATCGATCGGTGGGCTCGTTCCAGAGACCCCTCGGCGAGTTCGAGTACCCCGCGCAGGCCGCGGCTGGCGCGGGTGGCCAGAACCTCGTCGGTCAGGCTCCGGGCATCGGCCAGCAACCGACGCGCCATCGTGGCGTCGCCGCCGTGCCAGGCGGCCACGGCCGCGCCGGCGAGCCTGCGGGTCGCAGCGGCCGGGTCGGCGGACAGCTCGGCGGCCCGCCGCAGAATCGGTACCGCGCCGGCGCCCGAGGGCACCGTCTGCTCGAGCAGCCCGGCGATCTCCTCGTCGACGTCGTGAACGGTCGCGGCCCGGTGCCAGACATGCCCGCGACTGCCCGGGGGAAGCGCGGCGGCCAGGGTCCGGTGGGCGTTCCTGCGCTCAGACGGGGAGGCGCTCGCGTAGACAGCGGCCCGGACCACCGGGTGCCGTAGCGCAGGCCGGTCGGGCGTCCCGGCGAGCAGACCCGACCGGATCGTCTCCTCCCAGAGCGGCTCCTCGGCGGCGCGGGAACGTGCTGACCGTGCGAGCGTGAGCTGATCACCGTCGGCACGAGCCGCGGCCATGAGCACGACGAACTCGCGTGCCGGGGTCGGCATGGTCTGCAGGCGCTCGGCGAAGGCCGTACGCAGCCGGGGCCCCACGGGCACCGTGCCGGCGGCAAGATCGTCGATTGGTACAGGCAGCTCGTGCAGTGCCAGCGGGTTGCCCCCACCTGCTTGCACCGCGCGGGTGACCTCGGGGCCGTCGAGGCCGGGGTGAGCGGCGGCGACCAGTTGGGCGGCGTGGTCGTCAGCGAGAGGACTCACCGCGAGCGGATCGACCCCCTCCCACGATCCGCCGACAGGCGCGTCGTGGCCGGCGACGAGGACCACCACCGGATCGGTCCCCACCCGCCGGGCGACGAATCCGAGCACGAACGCGGTCTCCGCGTCGAGCCGATGTGCGTCGTCCACGACGATCAGGAGCGGGCGGTCGACTGCCAGCGTCGCCAACAGGGACAGGACCGCCACGGCGGTGAGTGACCGGCCCGCTCCGGTGACCTCGCCCGCGAGCACGCCTCGCAACGCTGCCGCCTGGGACACCGGAAGAGTCGCGATCAGGTGCTCGACCGGCCGGAGCAGCGTGTCCAGGCCGGCGAAGGGGGTCCCGGACTCGCACCGTGCGGGCTGTACCGCCAGCGGGGCGAAATCGGGAGACGCCGCGGTGACGTGGTCGAGAAGTGCGGTCTTGCCGATGCCCGGCTCACCCCAGAGCACCAGGGCGCCACCCGTGCCACGGCGGGCTCGGTCGAGCACCTCGGTCACGGCAGCGATCTCTGCCTGTCGTCCGACGAGCGGGGCCGGAGCACCGGTTGCCCTCATCGCGTCCCCTCAGCCGTGACCATCTTCCGGCCCCAGAAGTCCGTGCCGTACCGTCCGAGGCCGGCGGGATCGTCCGACGCCCCGACGAGGACGCCGACCCCGTGCACGAGCGCGATGCCGGTGAGCCCCGCTCGGATCCTGATGAGCGCATCCTCGGGCCCCTGCTGCGGCAGTGCCACCCCACCGAGCCGGGTCCCGTTCGGTGGTGCCGACCTGACCGTGAATGGTGTGCGCATGCTCAGCGGCCTGCCGCAGGTGCTTCTAGGCCCGCAGACCACGGGCCCGAGTACCTTGACCGATGGCCCCGCTGCCGCGGGTAGGGTCGGGACCCGTTCGTCGATCGCCGACGACGAGCTTGCCCATCGAGCACGCCGAACCGCTGCCACGGCACGGGCAGCGTATGGACGAGGCGCTCGCCGCGGGCGCACGCCGAGGTCGGCGCCGCGCGGCGAGGCGCCGGTGGCCGTGGTCATGGCGACTCCTCCGAACCGGGGCGGACGCCCGTAGGGAGGGGGTCTCCCAGGAAGGCGAGCAGGGCGGCGTTGACCTCGTCGGCGTGAGTCCACAGCAGTCCGTGCGGGGCGCCGTCGATCTCCACGTACTGCGCGTCGGGCAGGGCCCGGCGGAAGCGGTGGGCCGTGACTTCGATGGGGAGGATCCGATCGGCGGTGCCGTGCAGGATCAGGGTCGGCGTGCCGCTGGCCCGGACGGCCTCGACGTCGGCGCGAAAGTCCTCGATCCACGAGGAGACGACGGCGTGGGCGGCCACGGGGGCGCTGGAGATGGCGACGTTCCAGCTGGCTGTGACCGCCTCCTGGCCGATGCGGTTGCCCAGGTTCTCGTCGAGGTTGTAGAAGTTGGAGAAGAACTGCTCGTACCAGGCGTAGCGGTCGCCCTTGGCCGCGGCCTCGATGCCGTCGAAGACGTCCTGGGGCACGCCGTCCGGGTTGTCGTCCCGAGCGACGAGGAAGGGCTCCAGGGAGGCCAGGAAGGCGAGCCTCGCGACCCGCTGGTGGCCGTATCGAGCGATGTAGCGGGCGAGTTCGCCGGTGCCCATCGAGAACCCGACGAGCACGACATCGCGCAGGTCCAGGGTCTCCAGCAGGGCATTCAGGTCGGCGGCGAAGGTGTCGTAGTCGTAGCCGGTGCCGACCTTCGACGAGCGGCCGAAGCCGCGGCGGTCGTAGGTGATGACGCGGTAGCCGGCGGAGAGCAGCTCGCGTGTCTGACGCTCCCAGCTGTGGCCGTTGAGCGGGTAGCCGTGGATGAGGACGACGGACTGACCCGCGCCTTGGTCCTCGTAGTAGAGCTCGACCGGCGTGCTGTTCTCGTTCCCGATGGTTACGTGTCCCATGATCTTTCCTTTCCGAGGGTGGTCTGCCTGCTATTGACCGACGAGCCGCCGTACCGCGATCGTTGTCGCCTCCGCGATGGTGGCGTTGCCGGCCGTGGACTCCGGGTCGGCGTAGACGGCGAGACCAGCGGCGCGCGGTCCGGGGGCAGCACGATCCCGACGTCGTTGCGCTCGCCCTGTGCTCCGGTCCCGGTCCTGTCCCCGATCAGCCACCCGGCTGGCACGCCGGCCCAGAGGGTGGCGTCGCCGGTGGTGTTCGCGACGAGCGAGGTGGTGAGCCGCTCGCGGCCGGCCGGCTGCAGGCCGCCACCGAGGGGCACCGCCCGCATGCTCTCGACGATGGCGGTCGGTGTGGTGGTGTCGCGCTCGTCGTCCGGGCCGGTGGAGACGTTGAGCTGTGGCTCGTTGCGGTCGAAACGGGTGGTCGCGTCATCCAGGCCGGGGGCGAACGCGGTCACGGCGGTCGGTCCGCCGAGGAGGTCGAGGGGCAGGTTCCTCGCCGTGTTGTGGCGTTGGCGCGCCGCGGCGGCTCTTCCAGCAGGCCGACGTCGTGGTAGTGCCGCACCGCACCCACAGTGGTGCCGGCGAGTTCGGCGAGTTGGCGGGGTCTCCAGGCCACGGCTGTTCCCTTCAGGTGTCGTCGACCGACGTGTCGTCGGCCCAGATGTCTTCGGCGTGGTCAGGGGTGCGTGAGCCGGCGCCGGCGATCGGCCTCCGACAGCCCGCCCCACCGCCGTGCAGCTCCCGGTGGGCCAGGGCGTGGACGGCGACCCGCTCGCGATGCTGCCGTAGCGGGAGGACTCCTCGTCGGCGGGGAAGAACACCTCGGTGCTGATCACGGTGGTCGCTCCCTTCCCGGTCGCTCTGCTGAGGGCTCTCAGAGTCGCGGGAAAGGCGCCTGGTCCGCGTCGGTAAGAATCCCTTACCCCGTCACCGACCCTGGCGCGGGGAGGGCTGGCATCTTGACGACCCGGTGCTGCCCGCGCGCTTCGCGTCGGTGACAATTACCGGATAGACGCCGTGTCGGCGCCAGGGGAGGACCAGGCGATGCTCGTGGGACGGCGCGCCGAGCAGGCGGCGCTCGAGCAGCTGCTGGCTCAGGCGCAGGGCGGCGACAGCGGAGTGTTGGTGGTGCGCGGGGAAGCCGGCATCGGCAAGTCCGCCCTCCTGCAGCACATGCGGGAGACCGCCGTGGCGGCGGGATTCGGGGTTCACGACGCGGCCGGGGTGGAGGCGGAGGCAGAGTTCGCGTTCGCGGGCCTGCACCAGTTGTGCGCCCCGTTCCTGGCGCGGGCGGTCGAGCTGCCCGAGCCGCAGCAGGCCGCGCTCGGGGTGGCGTTCGGGCTGCGCGAGGGTGCTGCGCCGGACCGGTTCCTGGTGGGGTTGGCGGTGCTGAGCCTGTTGGCCGAGAACGGGCCGTTGCTGTGTGTGGTCGATGATGCGCAGTGGCTCGATCAGGCGTCTGCGCAGGTTCTGGCTTTCGTGGCCCGGCGAGTGGGGGCCGAGCGGGTGGTGATGGTGTTTGCGCTGCGCGATCCCGGTGTGACCGACGTCGAGGCGTTCAGCGGGTTGCCGGAACTGCGCCTGGCGGGGCTGGGGGCCTCCGATGCCCAGACGCTGCTGGCTACCGCGGTCCGCGCACCACTGGACGATGTGGTGCGCGACCGGATCGTAGCCGAGGCGCGCGGCAATCCGCTGGCGTTGTTGGAGCTACCCCGGGGTGCTCCGGCGGTGCAGTTCGCGGGCGGGTTCGAGCTGCCGGATGTGGTGAGCGTTCCGCGCCGGATCGAGGACGGCTTTCGGCGCCGCGCGAACAGCCTGCCTGCCGACGCGCGGATGCTGCTGGTGGTTGCCGCGGCCGAGCCGACCGGGGACGCGGCGTTGCTGTGGCGCGCGGCCGCGGAGCTGGGGATCGCCCGCGAGGCGGCTGCGCCCGCGGAGGCCGCCGGGCTGCTGGAGTTCGACTTCCGTGTGCGGTTCCGGCACCCGCTGGTGCGCTCGGCGGTCTACCGGGCGGCCACACCGACCGACCGGCGCCGTGCGCACGGCGCGCTGGCCGCCGTCACCGACCAGCAGGTCGATCCGGACCGGCGTGCCTGGCACCGCGCGCAGGCGGTGGTGGGCACTGATGAGGACGCCGCCGCGGAGCTGGAGCGTTCGGCCGGACGGGCCCGCGCCCGCGGCGGGCTGGCCGCCGCGGCGGCGTTCCTGAAGCGTGCGGCCGAGCTGACCCCCAGGCCGGCCGTCCGGGCGGAACGGGCCCTGGAAGCTGCGCACGCCAAGCACGAGGCAGGTGCGTCCGAAGCCCTGGAGCTGCTGACAGTCGCCGCGGCCGGGCCGTTGGACGCCGTGGCGCAGGCCCGCCTACAGCTGCTGAATGCTCGGATCGCGTTCCACGGGGCAAGGGGCGGCGAGGGGCCACGGATGCTGCTGGACGCCGCCAAGACCCTCGCCCCGCTGGACCCGGCGCTGTCCCGGGAGACCTACCTGGACGCGCTCGATGCGGCGATCGTTACCGGCGACCGCGGACCCGGCGGCGTGCGTACGGTGGCCGACGCAGCCCGGGCCGCGCCCGCACCACCGAAGACGCCGAGGCCCGTGGATCTGTTGCTCGACGGGCTGGTGACGACGTTCACGCAGGGCTACGCGGCAGGAGTGCCCGGCCTGCGGCGGGCGTTGGACGCCTTCAATCGTCACGAGCGGGACGATCATGCCGTGAACGACAGCGACGACCGCCGCTGGCTGTGGCTGGCCGGCCGGACCGCGATGTCGCTCTTCGACGACCAGATGGTGCACGCGCTGGCCGCTCGTCATGTCCGGCTGGTCAGGGAAGCCGGCGCGCTGGCCACGCTCCCGGCAGCACTGCTCGTCCAGTCCGTCATGCTGGTGCTCTCTGGTGACTTCTCCCGGGCCGCCGAACAGACCGCGATCGCGGCCGCGACCAGAACTGTGCCCGTGCTCCACGGCCAGCTCATCCTGGCTGCCTGGCGCGGCCGCTCGGACGAGACCACCGAGATCCACGCGACCATGGTCCGGGAAGCGGCTGGACGTGGGCGCCGAACTGAGGACTTCCTGGCGCAGTACGCCATGGCGGTGCTGCACAACGGTCTGGGCGACTACCCGGCGGCTCTGGTCGCTGCGACGCGGGCTTTCGAGTCCGACGAGCTGACCCACAGCAACCTGGCACACTCCGAGCTCATTGAAGCGGCATGCCGTAGCGGCCGGCCGGAGCATGCGACCGCTGCGCTGGACCAGCTCAGCTCACGGGCGCTGGCCAGCGGCACCCCGTGGGGGCTCGGGCTGGCAGCGCGCTCACGGGCATTGGTCAGCACCGGCCCGGCCGCCGAGGAGTACTACCGCGAGGCGATCGAGCAGCTACGAAACTGCCGAGTGGCCACCCAGCTGGCCCGGACTCATCTCGTCTATGGCGAGTGGCTACGCCGCCAGGGCCGCCGTCAAGGCGCCCGCCAGCAGCTCCGCACCGCCCACCAGATGCTGTCGGACATGGGTGCGGAAGCGTTCGCCGCGCGCGCCGCCCGCGAGCTGCGCGCCACCGGCGAGCACCCACGCAGCCGGTCCGCCCAGCCCTCGGACGCGCTCACCGCACAGGAGCTGACGATCGCCCGGCTGGTAGCTACCGGGGCGACCTCCCGGGAGGTCGGCGCACAGCTGTTCTTGAGCCCGCGCACCATTGAGGCCCACCTCCGCAGCATCTTCCGCAAGCTGGGCATCACCTCCCGGCGACAGCTGCGGGACCTGCGGCTTCCCTAAAGGGCTGGCAGCGTGCGTGCCATGTCGCGGTACAGCGAATGCCGCCCGGAAGGCCAGCGAGCTGCGCCCTGTGGAGTTCGTAAAGGATCAAGAGCGCGCCGTCTTGAGGCGACGCCTGCGAATGAGCGTGCAGACGAGGGGGACGACGGCGGGCGGCTTAAGGCGACGGTGAATCGCTCGGCACGGCGGCATCGCCACCTTCCTCGAACGGCGCAGGTACACGGTCAGACGCGGCACACACCGTACGCGCCGACAAGCGAACCCACCCGACGATCCGAGGCGCGCTACCCCTCGGGCAGGACCGTGGCCGCCCACGCACGTCCTCAGCCCACGCTGCAGCCCAGGTCACGGCATCCCGAAATGCACCTGACGCGCCATCAGAACGAGCGTCAAATGAGCGTCAAGATTTCGCCCGTAACGCGCATAGCGCACATCCCGCACACCGAGTAAAGCCGCAGGTCAACGGCCCTTATCGGCAGGCTCAAGGATCGCGACACACTCCACATGGTGCGTCATCGGAAACAGGTCGAACACCCGCAGCATCCGCACCCGGTACCCCCCGTCCCGGAAGTACCCCAGGTCCCGGGCCAGCGCGGCCGGGTCGCAGGCCACGTATGCGATACGGCGGGCGCCCAGCGAGGACAGGTGCTGGACCGTCTTGCGGCCGGCGCCCGCGCGGGGCGGGTCGAGGACGATGAGGTCGACCTCGTCGATGCCGGTGCGCGGCAGGACGGCCTCGACCTTGCCCTGCTCGATCCGCACCCGGTCGAAGGCGGCGAGGTTGTGGCGGGCGTCCTCGACGGCACGCTTGCCGGACTCGATACCGAGGACCGCGCCCTGGTCGCCGACGCGGTCGGCCAGGGCGCCCGCGAAGAGGCCGACGCCGCAGTAGAGGTCCAGGGCCATGTCGCCCTTGCGGGGCAGCAGGCCCTGCATGACCGCGGTCACCAGGGTGTCGGCCGCCTTCGGGTGGACCTGCCAGAAGCCGCCGGAGCCGACCCGGTAGGTGCGGCCGTCGGCGCGCTCGCGGACGAAGGGGCGGCCGTGGACGCGGTGGACTCCGCCGTCCTTCTCGCCGACGCGCATGACCGAGACCGGGCGGTCCAGTTCGACGATCGGCAGGCGGGCGCCGGGGCGCGGTGTCAGGATGACCTGGCGGTCCTGGGAGCCGGTGGCCGCGATCGCCTCGACGGACTCCATGCCCGTCCAGTCCCGCGCCTCGATGCCCAGCTCGCTGACGCCCTCCGCCGCGATCATGCAGTGGTCGACCGGCTCGACCTCGTGGGAGCGGTGCTTGCGCAGGCCCGCGCGGCCCTCCGCGTCCACCGCGTACTGCACGCGCGTGCGCCACGACGGGACCTGGCCGGCGGGCACCTTGTCGCCCTCGGCCGGCATCACCGTGCCGTCCCAGCCGGCCTCCTCGGGGGTCAGGCCCGCCAGGCGCTGCAACTGTTCGGCGACGACCTCGCCCTTCAGGCGGCGCTGGGCGCCCGGCTTGGCGTGCTGCCAGTCGCAGCCACCGCAGCGGCCGGGGCCCGAGAAGGGGCAGGGTGCCTCGATGCGGTCCTTGGAGGGGTCCAGGATCTCGACCGCGTCCGCGCGCAGGAAGCGGGCGCCCTCCTCGCCCTCCGTCACCCGGGCGACGACCCGCTCACCGGGCAGCGTGTGCCGGACGAACAGCACCTGCCCCTCGGACGTGCGGGCGATGCAGTGGCCGCCGTGGGCGACGGGGCCGACCTCGACCTCGTACTCCTCCCCCACCAGCGAGACCGCCTGGGGCTTCGCCCGGGACTCCGCCTGCGACTTCTTCGGTTCTGCCTGCATGGCGGGGTGACTCCAGAGAACGGGGGACGACAAAGGACAACAGCCGTCCAGTCTACGTGGACGAGGAGGAGTCCTTCGTACGGTCACGGTCCGGGTGCTGGTGCTGGGCCGGGCCTCGCCGGACCGCGCCGGGCGCGCTCCAGTTCTGGCGCTTGCGGGCCCGGCGTTTGGCGGCCTCGGAGGACTCCAGCTGGTACGGGACGGAGGTGACCATGACGCCGGGTGTGAACAGCAGGCGGCCCTTGAGGCGCAGGGCGCTCTGGTTGTGCAGCAGGTGCTCGTACCAGTGGCCGACCACGTACTCGGGGATGATGACCGAGACCGCGTCGCGCGGGGACTCCTTGCGCAGGCTCTTGACGTACTCGATGACCGGCCGCGTGATCTCGCGGTACGGCGAGTCCAGGACCTTCAGGGGCACGGCGATGCCGCGGCGCTCCCACTCCTCGCGCAGGGCCTTCGTCTCGACCGGGTCGACGTTGACGCTGAGCGCCTCCAGGCTGTCGGAGCGCATGAGCTTGGCGTAGGCGAGGGCGCGGAGCGTGGGGCGGTGGATCTTGGAGATCAGGACCACCGAGTGGACGCGGGAGGGGCGCACCATGTCGTCGCTCTGTGCCTCCTCGGGGTCCTCCGGGGCCGCGATCTCCTCGGCGACGCGGTCGTAGTGCTTGCGGATCGCCGTCATGGTCGCGAAGAAGATGCACATGCCGAGGAGCGCGACCCAGGCGCCGTGGGTGAACTTGGTCGCCAGGACCACCACCAGGACCAGGCCGGTGAAGAAGGCGCCGAAGGCGTTGATCGCGCGGGAGCGCATCATGTGGCGGCGCTTGGACTGGTCCCGCTCGGTGGCCAGGTTGCGGTTCCAGTGCCGGACCATGCCGATCTGGCTGAGCGTGAAGGACACGAAGACGCCGACGATGTAGAGCTGGATCAGACGCGTCGAGTCGGCGCCGTAGACCACGACCAGGAGCATGGCGGCGCCGGCGAGGAGCACGATGCCGTTGGAGAAGGCCAGCCGGTCGCCGCGGGTGTGCAGCTGGCGCGGCAGGTAGCGGTCCTGGGCGAGGATCGAGCCGAGCAGCGGGAAGCCGTTGTAGGCGGTGTTGGCGGCGAGGAAGAGGACCAGCGCGGTGGCGGCGGCCAGCACGATGAACAGGAAGCTTCCCTCGCCGAAGACCGCCTCGGCGACCTGCGAGATCACCGGGTGCTGGACGTAGTCCGAGCCGACGGCGACACCGTTGTGGAAGAGGTCGGTGGCCGGGTTCTCCGACATGCGCACGTCGGTCGCGGCGGCCAGCGCGATGATGCCGCAGAACATGGTGACGGCGAGCAGGCCCATCATCGCGAGGGTGTTCCCCGCGTTCTTCGACTTCGGCTTGCGGAAGGCCGGGACGCCGTTGGAGATCGCCTCGACGCCGGTGAGCGCGGCACAGCCGGAGGAGAAGGCCCGCAGCAGGAGGAAGACCAGGGCGAAACCGGCCAGGCCGCCGTGCTCCGGTTTGATCTCGTAGTCCGCCGTCGGGGCGCGCATGGTGTCGTCCAGGACCAGGCCGCGGAAGGCGCCCCACACGATCATGATGAAGACGCCCGCGACGAAGACGTACGTCGGGATCGCGAACAGGGTGCCCGACTCCCTGACCCCGCGCAGGTTCATCAGGGTGAGCAGCAGGATCACGGCGACCGCGCACAGGACCTTGTGCTCGACGACGAAGGGGATCGCCGAGCCGAGGTTCTCGATGCCGGAGGAGATGGAGACCGCGACGGTCAGGACGTAGTCGACCAGCAGGGCGCTGGCGACGGTCAGACCGGCCTTGGGTCCGAGGTTGGTGGTGGCCACCTCGTAGTCGCCGCCGCCGCTCGGGTAGGCGTGCACGTTCTGCCGGTAGGAGGCGACCACGGTGAACATCAGGACCACGACCGCGACCGCGATCCACGGGCTGAAGTGGTACGCCGACACGCCCGCGATGGACAGGACGAGCAGCACCTCGCCGGGCGCGTACGCCACGGAGGACAGCGGGTCGGACGCGAACACCGGCAGGGCGATGCGCTTGGGCAGGAGCGTTTCGCCCAGCCGGTCGCTGCGCAGTGCGCGCCCGATGAGGATCCGCTTGGGCACGTCGGTCAGTTTGGACACAACAGAGGATCGTAAGCGTTCGAACGGGCGACCGCCCAACCGCCACCCCTCCCCGGCCGCCCCGGTCTGCTCTACGGGTGAATTCACGGGGCGGAACGGCTGCGGATGGGGCTGGCGGCCGGGCTTGCATGGCTATATGACCATCACCGCCCGTCGTCCCCTGAGGGAGATCCCATGCATCTGTCCGCGGAGCTGGTCGGCGGCGGCGTCACGCTCGTCGGCCTCGCCGTCCTGGCCTTCGCCAGCGTTCGCAGCATCTGCCGCCGGGGATCGTCGGCGGGGAGCTGACGCGGGGCCGCCCCCGACGGGACGGACGGGGAGCCGCGGGCCCGAGACGAACCGGGGGCCCAGCACGCCGAGCAGCAGCGGGAAGGCCGGTCGAAGGCCGTCACCAGGGTCTTGGGGCCGGTCGACGCGTCGTACCCGCCGTACGCCTCTCGCTCTCGCTCTCTCTCGTCCGTCCCCCGTGTCTTCCGCCTCTTCCGCCTCTTCCGCGAGGACGGGAGCGTCCCCGCGGCACAGGCTGTCCAGGGCGTTCCCGCCCGGCGGCCCGCGCGTCGATGCCGGTGTCGCACCGGGCGCCGTCCGCGAGGACCTCCGTCAGGTCCCGGGCGTACCGGGCGCCGTCGACGCGCAGGGCGTTGGCGTACCGCCGGTCCAGGCCGAGGCAGGTGCCCACGACGACGTCCGTACGCCCGCGGTCGGCGCCGGAGCCGGTGGCGTCGTCGAGGCGGCCGAACGACGGCGAACGAACCACCCCGCCGGGGTGCGACGGCGGTGGACCGGCATGATGGTGGCTGCGGCCCTCGGTGGGGGGCCGCAGATGTTTGCCCGTCGAGCCGAAAGAGGAAGATGAACGGGATGTTCACCGCGGTCAGAGGGCAGAGAAGAAGAGTGGTGTAAGTCGTGCACATTGTCATCATGGGCTGCGGCCGCGTGGGCTCCGCGCTCGCCCAGACCCTGGAGCAGCAGGGGCACACGGTCGCGGTGATCGACCGGGACCCCACCTCCTTCCGACGCCTCGGTTCCTCGTTCGGCGGCCGCCGGGTCACCGGCATCGGCTTCGACCAGGACACCCTGCGCGAGGCGGGCATCGAGGAGGCCGGCGCCTTCGCGGCCGTCTCCAGCGGCGACAACTCGAACATCATCGCCGCCCGCGTGGCGCGCGAGATGTTCGGCGTGGAGAACGTCGCCGCCCGCATCTACGACCCGCGCCGCGCCGAGGTCTACCAGCGCCTGGGCATCCCCACCGTGGCCACCGTCCGCTGGACGGCCGACCAGATGCTGCGCCGGCTGCTGCCCTCGGGAGCCGAGCCGCTGTGGCGCGACCCCACCGGCGGTGTCCAGCTCGCCGAGGTGCACACCTCCTCGGCCTGGGTGGGTCACAAGATCAGCCGGCTCCAGGAGGAGACCGGCGTGCGGGTGGCGTTCCTCACCCGGCTCGGGGAGGCCATACTGCCGACCTCGCAGACGGTGTTGCAGGAGGGTGACCTCGTGCACGTGATGATGCGCACCGACGAGGTCCACAAGGTCGAGGCGGCGTTCGCCAAGGGTCCCGAAGAGGAGGGCGGTCACTGATGAGGGTCGCCATTGCCGGAGCCGGCGCGGTCGGCCGTTCGATCGCGGGCGAGCTGCTGGAGAACGGCCACGAGGTCCTGCTCATCGACAAGGCGCCGACCGCCATCTCGGTCGAGCGCGTCCCGATGGCGGAGTGGCTGCTCGCCGACGCGTGCGAGATCACGTCCCTGGACGAGGCGGCGCTCCAGCGCTGCAACGTCGTGATCGCCGCGACGGGCGACGACAAGGTCAACCTCGTCGTCTCCCTGCTGGCCAAGACGGAGTACGGCGTTCCGCGTGTCGTCGCCCGGGTGAACAACCCGAAGAACGAGTGGCTCTTCAACGAGTCCTGGGGCGTGGACGTGGCCGTCTCCACTCCGCGGCTGATGTCGGCCCTGGTCGAGGAGGCGGTGAGCGTCGGCGACCTGGTCCGGCTGCTGCGCTTCAGCCACGGCGACGCCAACCTCGTGGAGCTGACGCTGCCGGAGGAGTCGGCTCTGGCCGGTACCCAGGTCGGCGACGTCCAGTGGCCCGAGGACACCTCGCTGGTGACGATCATCCGCGGCACCCGGGTGCTGACGCCGTCCCGGGAGGACTCCCTGGAGGCGGGCGACGAACTGCTCTTCGTCGCCGCGCAGGCCCGTGAGGAGCAGCTGGAGGACCTGCTGTCGGCCCGCCGAGGGCCCGACGGCGTGGTCTGACCGACGACGGACGAAGACGGACGAAGACACGTCCAAGGCGGTGGGACGCCCGGAAGATCCGGGCGCCCCACCGCCTTACTGCTCCGTCTCGCCGGTCAGGCCTTGCGGTGCCTGCCACCGCGCAGGTCCGCGGCCTCCCCGCCGGCCTCGGACGACGCCGGCCCCGGCAGGGCGCCGTCGGCCCCCGCCTGCTCGCCTTCACGCCGGTCCCGCTCGGCCTTCTCGGCCTCCTCCGCCGCCTCCATCTCCGCGAAGACGTCGATGGGCGCCGGCGCCTTGGCCAGGAAGACCCAGGTCAGCCAGACGGCGAGCAGGAAGGGCGGGATCTTCAGGGTGACCAGGACCCAGCCGAGCTGCTCGGTGTCCGCCCACCAGTACAGCGGGAAGAGGATCGCGGACTTGGCGAGCAGGATGAAGCCCCACGCGTAGCTGGCCTTGGTGTACGCCTTCTTGCGGCCGGGGTTGCGGGTGCGCCAGGAGAGGTTCTCCTTGAAGACCGGGCCGAGGATCAGGCCGATCAGCGGCACCCCGGCCAGCGAGGTGACGATGTACGCCAGCGCCAGGCCCAGGGTGTAGAGCATGCCCGGCAGATAGAAGTTCTTGGCGTTGTCGGTCATCATCGCGAAGACCACGCCGAAGGCGACGCCGAAGACCCCGCTGAACGCGTGCTTGACGGTGTCCTTCATCACGAGCCGGACGACGACCAGCACCACCGACACGGCCAGTGCCGCGATCGCCGACATGTGCAGGTCGTTGTTGAGGGTGAAGATGGTGACGAAGAGCAGGCCCGGCAGCACCGTCTCGATCATGCCCCGCACGCCGCCGAACGCCTCGAACAGCGCGGCCTCCGTCACCGCCCGGGCGTCGTCGGCCTCTGTCGTCTCTTCGGTCGGCTTGTCGAGCGACGTCACCGGCTACTCCCGTCCGAGGGGTCTCAGTTCGTATTTCGGGTTGAAGAGCACCCGGCGGCCGTGGCTCATGGAGATCCGGCCCGATGCGATGAGCTTGCGCCCCGGCTCTATGCCCACGATGGAGCGTCTGCCCAGCCACACCACGTCCAGGGCGGCGGAACCGTCGAACAGCTCGGCCTCCAGGGCCGGAACACCCGCACGCGGTCGCAGGGTGACCGTGCGCAAGGTACCAGTAACCGACACGACCTGCCGGTCCTGACAGTCTCCGATGCGCGTGCAGCCGGCGGTGTCGGCGTCCTCGCGCAGTTCCTCCGACTCCAGGTCCTCCTGTGACGAGGAGAGCCGGTCGAACATGCGCCGGAACCGGCCCACCGGCTTGTCGGAACGCGGAGCAGCACTCATATCTGAAGCGTACCGGGGCACGCCGACAGCCATGCACCCCTGTCGGGGCGGGATGGCGAGGCTCACGTCCCCCTCACTTCCCGTGCGCCCCCGCTCACTTCTCGAAGCGGTAGCCCATGCCCGGCTCCGTGATGAAGTGCCGCGGGTGCGCGGGGTCCGCCTCCAGCTTGCGGCGCAGCTGGGCCATGTAGACCCGCAGGTAGTTCGTCTCCGTCCCGTACGACGGCCCCCACACCTCCTGCAGCAGCTGCTTCTGGCTGACCAGGCGCCCCGTGTTGCGCACCAGCACCTCCAGCAGGTGCCACTCGGTGGGTGTCAGGCGTACGTCCCTGCCGTCCCTGTTGACCTTCTTGGCGGCCAGGTCGACGGTGAACTCGGCGGTGTCCACGACGACCTCGTCCTCGCCGCCCGGGACGGGTTCGGACCGGCGGACGGCGGCCCGCAGCCGGGCCAGCAGCTCGTCCATGCCGAAGGGCTTGGTGACGTAGTCGTCGGCGCCCGCGTCGAGCGCCTCGACCTTCTCGTCGGAGGAGTGCCGGGCGGACAGCACCAGGATCGGCACCCGGGTCCAGCCGCGCAGTCCCCTGATCACGTCGACGCCGTCCATGTCGGGCAGGCCCAGGTCCAGCACCACCACGTCGGGGTGACGGGCGGCGGCGAGCTGGAGTGCGGTGGCTCCGTCGTGGGCGGCGTCGACCTCGTAGTGCCGTGCCTTGAGGTTGATCACGAGGGCCCGCACGATCTGCGGTTCGTCGTCGATCACGAGCACCCGGGTCATCGGGCGGCCTGCCTTTCTGCCGTGGCCAGGTGGTGGGCCGGCCCGGACGCACCGGAGGAGCCCACCGCGCGGAGGGTGAGGACCATGGTGAGGCCGCCGCCGGGGGTGTCCTCGGCGTTCAGGGTGCCGCCCATCGCCTCGGCGAAACCGCGGGCCACGGCCAGACCGAGTCCCACCCCGGCCCCGCGCGGGGCGTCGCCGTAGCGCTGGAAGGGCTCGAAGATGCGGTCCTTGGCCTCGTCCGGCACGCCCGGCCCCCGGTCCACGACCCGTACCTCGACGCGGTCGGCGAGGGCGCTGGCGGCGACCAGGACGGTGCGGTCGTCCGGACTGTACTTGACGGCGTTCTCCACCAGGTTCGCCAGCGCCCGCTCCAGGAGCCCGGCGTCCACGGCGACCATGGGCAGCGTCTCGGGGATGTCCAGTTCGGCGCTGCCCTCGGGCACCCCGCCGAGCGCCATCGGCGCCACCTCGTCCACGTCGATCTCGCGGATCAGCGGGGTGACGGTGCCGGTCTGCAGGCGGGACATGTCGAGCAGGTTGCCCACCAGGTGGTCGAGGCGGTCGGCGCCCTCCTCGATGCCTTCGAGCAGCTCCGCCTGGTCCTCCTGGGACCAGGCCACGTCGTCGGATCTGAGGCTGGTCACGGCCGCCTTGATCCCGGCGAGCGGGGTGCGCAGGTCGTGGCTGACGGCGGCCAGCAGCGCCGTGCGGATGCGGTTGCCCTCGGCCAGCGCGCGGGCCTGGTCGGCCTCCTCGCGCAGGCGACGCCGGTCCAGGACGACGGCGGCCTGGGCGGCGAAGGCGGCCAGCACCCGGCGGTCCTCCGCGGGCAGGACCCGGCCGGTCAGCGCGAGGGCCATGTGGTCGCCGACGGGCATGTCCACGTCCGCGTCCTCCGGGCGGTCAATCGGCGGTCCCGACCCGGCGCGCCCCGCGCAGGTCCAGGGCGCCACGTCGCCCTCCCGCTCCAGGAGGGCGGCCGACTCCATGCCGAAGGTCTCGCGCACCCGCTCCAGGAGCGTCTCCAGGCTGGTCTCGCCGCGCAGCACGTCACCGGCCAGGAAGGACAGGATCTCCGACTCGGCCCGCAGCCGGGCGGCCTGGTGGGTGCGGCGGGCCGCGACGTCGACCACCGAGGCGACGGAGAGCGCGACGCCGACGAATATGGCGAGCGCAAGGATGTTCTTCGGGTCGGCGATGGTGATCCGGTTGACCGGGGGCGTGAAGAACCAGTTCAGCAGCACGGACCCGACCGCGGCCGAGGCGAGCGCCGGGTACAGCCCGCCGAGCAGGGCCGCCGCGACGGTCAGCGCCAGGTAGAGCAGCACGTCGTTGGCGAGCCCGAGGTGGACGGTGCTGAGCAGCAGCGACAGCAGCACCGGACCGCCCAGGCCCGCGAACCAGCCCCAGACGCTCCGGGACCGGCCGAGCCGCGCGCCCCTGGCCACCGGCAGCCCGCGCCCCTTGGCGACCTCCTCGTGGGTCACGATGTGAACGTCCAGGTCGGCGCCGGACTCGCGGGCGACGGTGGCGCCCACGCCGGGGCCGAAGACGTACTGCCAGGTCTTGCGGCGTGAGGAGCCGAGGACGATCTGGGTGGCGTTGACGCCGCGGGCGAAGTCGAGCAGTGCGGCCGGTATGTCCTCGCCGAGCACGTGGTGGAAGGTGCCGCCGAGGTCCTCCACCAGGGTGCGCTGCACCGCCAGCTCCTTCGGGGAGGCGGAGGTCAGCCCGTCGCTGCGGGCTATGTACACCGCCAGCACCTCGCCGCCGGCGCCCTTCTCGGCGAGGCGCGCGGCCCGCCGTATCAGCGTCCGGCCCTCGGGGCCGCCGGTCAGGCCGACCACGATGCGTTCGCGCGAGCCCCAGATCCTGGAGACCCGGTGCTCGCTGCGGTACTGCTGGAGGTACTCGTCGGCCCGGTCCGCGACCCACAGCAGCGCCAGCTCGCGCAGGGCGGTGAGGTTGCCGGGGCGGAAGTAGTTGGACAGGGCCGCGTCGACCTTGTCCGGCTGGTAGATGTTGCCGTGGGCCATGCGCCGGCGCAGCGCCTGCGGCGACATGTCGACCAGTTCGATCTGGTCCGCGCGCCGCACCACCTCGTCCGGCACCGTCTCGCGCTGCCGTACGCCGGTGATGGACTCCACGACGTCGCCGAGCGACTCCAGGTGCTGGATGTTGACGGTCGAGACGACGTCGATGCCGGCGGCGAGGAGTTCCTCGACGTCCTGCCAGCGCTTGGCGTTGCGCACGCCGGGGACGTTGGTGTGGGCCAGCTCGTCCACCAGTGCCACCCGGGGGCGGCGGGCCAGGACCGCGTCCAGGTCCAGCTCGGTGAAGGCCGCGCCGCGGTACTGGACCTCCCGGCGCGGCACCTCTTCCAGGCCGCGGAGCATCACCTCGGTGCGTGCCCTGCCGTGGTGCTCGACGAAGGCCACCACGCAGTCCGTGCCCCGTTCGACGCGCCGGTGTGCCTCGGACAGCATCGCGTACGTCTTGCCGACGCCGGGTGCCGCACCGAGGTAGATCCGAAGCTTGCCGCGTCCCATGGCCTCATTGTCTTCCGGTCACCGCTGATTGCGCAGCGTCGACCCTACGACCCGCGATCGCGGCAAAAGGGGCGGGGGCGGGGATGCCGGTCGTCCTTGACGGAACTCTGACGCCGGGGCGTCACTGCTCGACGATCTCCCCGTCCCGCAGCTCCAGCACCCGGTCGGCGAGGTCGAGCAGGGTGGCGTCGTGGGTGGCGACCAGGGCGGTGACCCGTTCGCTGCGTACGACGGCCCGCAGCAGCTCCATCACGGAGTGACCGGTCTCCGCGTCCAGCTGGCCGGTGGGCTCGTCGGCGATCAGCAGCGCCGGGTCGTTGGCGAGGGCGCGGGCGATGGCGACCCGCTGCTGCTGCCCGCCGGACATCTCACCGGGGCGCTGGGCGGCGTGGTCGGCGAGGCCGACCAGGGAGAGCAGCAGCTCGACGCGTTCCTCGCGTTCGCGCGGGGCGGCCCGGCGCAGCCGCATCGGTACGCCGACGTTCTCGGCGGCGGTGAGGATCGGGATGAGCCCGAAGGACTGGAAGACGAAGCCGACCCGGTCCCGGCGCAGGGCGAGCAGCCCGTCCTCGTCCAGCTCCGCGAGGTCCCGGCCGTCGACCTCGACCCGCCCGGCGTCCGGGGTGTCGAGGCCGCCGACGATGTTGAGCAGGGTGGTCTTCCCGGACCCCGACCGTCCCTTGAGGGCGACCAGCTCCCCGCACGGCACGTCGAAGGAGACGCCGCGCAGTGCGTGTACGGCGGCGCTGTCCCTGCCGTACGACTTCCGCACGTCCTGGACGCGCACCATGGTCTGCGTGACCACCCGGCTCATGTTGTGCCCTCCCCCGTCGTGCCCCGTCAACCGGGCGCCAGTATCACCACCGCGGGCGGACGGATTCAACGGCCGCGGCCCGACCGTCCGGCGCGAGCGCCCCGGTCTGTACCGCGAAAGGGCCACGTCGCCCTGGCGACGCGGCCCTCGTGGCGCACGTACGGCGAACAGCCGTACCGAACCCGCCTAGCGAACCTCGGTGATCTCCGGCCCGCGCTGGAGCTGGCCCATGCCGCCGGCGAAGCGGGAGCCCTCCTCCTGCTGGACACCCTCGGGGACCATCTGCGCGTCGTTCGGCAGCTTCAGGACGATGGGGTCACGCGGGGCCATCGGGCCCTCGCCGCGGACCACGACCGTGTCCCGGAAGATCTGCTCCAGCAGACCGGCGGCCTGCGGCTGCACCGCGCCCTGGCCCGAGATCACGCCGCGCAGGAACCAGCGGGGCCCGTCCACACCGACGAACCGCACGACCTGGAAGCCGCCCGTGCCGTCCGGCAGCTGCACCGGGACCTGGGCCCGCAGCTCCCAGCCCAGCGGACCCTCGACCTCGTCGACGATGCCGCCCTGCTGGGTGATGCCGGAGCCGATCTCCTCGCGCACCTCGCCCCAGATGCCCTCGCGCTTGGGCGCGGCGAAGCCCTGGAGCTGGATGGCGCTGTCACGCAGGACCACGGTCGCGGCGACGATCGCGTCGCCCGCGACCTCCACCCGCAGTTCCATGCCGTCGACCCCGGGGATGAACAGGCCGCCCAGGTCGACCCGGCCCTCGCCCGGGTCGCGGACCTCGGTGCTGTCCCAGGGCCCGTCGGGGCGCGGCTCGGGCTCGAGCCGCACGCGTTCGCGCTCCTCGTCCGCCTCGGTGTCGACGCTGTCGACGACCTGCTCGGTCTCGCCGGCCGCGTCCTCGGCGGCATCCCTCTTCTTGCGACGTCCGAACACGTCACTGTCCTTCCCGGTCGGATACGACCGAAGCGTATCGATTCCCACCCGTCGGGCCGCCTTCGGCGACCTGACCGCTTGTGCCGCTTGCACGGTCCAACCCGGCGTGGCCGCCGGTGGACCCGAAGCCCCCCTCGGCCCGCGCCGAGTCGGGAAGCTCCGCGACCTGACGGAAGCGGACCCTCTCGACCTGCTGGACGACCAGTTGGGCAATCCGGTCGAAGCGCTCGAACCGCACGCTCTCGCGCGGGTCGAGATTCACCACGATCACCTTGATCTCCCCACGGTACCCGGCATCAATCGTCCCCGGGGCATTCACGAGGGCGACACCGCAGCGGGCGGCCAGTCCGGAACGTGGGTGCACGAAGGCCGCGTACCCCTCGGGGAGCGCCACAGACACGCCGGTGGGCAGAACGGCGCGTTCACCCGGCGCCAGCTCGCAGTCGACGGTGGTGCGCAGGTCGGCACCCGCGTCTCCGGGCTGCGCGTACGCCGGCAGCGGCACGTCGGGGTCGACGCGCCGGATCAGCACCTCGAGGTCGGCACGGCTCACGGGTTCACCTCGAAGGCGCGGGCTCGGCGGAGCTGGTCGGGGTCGTCCATGGCGGCGCGGATCTCCTCCTCGCGGCCGTTGTGGACGAAGTGCTCGACCTTGACCTCAATGAAGAGGGCGTCGGCGCGGACCGCCACGGGGCCGTCGGGCCCGCCGATCCGGCCGGTGGCGGTGGAGTAGATCTTCCGGCCCGCCACCGCGGTGACCTCGGCCTCCAGATACAGCGTCGTGTCCACGGGCACCGGACGCCGGAAGTCGGTCTCCAGCCGTCCGGTCACCGCGATCGTGCGCAGCAGCCAGTTGAGCGAGCCCAGCGTCTCGTCCAGGGCGCTGGCCAGCACGCCGCCGTGCGCCAGGCCGGGAGCGCCCTGGTGGGCGGGGCGAACGGTGAACTCGGCGGTGATCGACACGCCTTCACCCGCCCGCGCCTGGAGGTGCAGCCCGTGGGGCTGGTCGCCGCCGCAGCCGAAGCACTGGCCGTAGTGGGCGCCGAGCAGCTCGCCGGGGGCGGGCGCGTCGGGGTGCCGTACGGGTTTCACGGCGTCGGCGGGGGGCTCAAGACCTGGGGAAGTACCACTCACAGGCGCAGACCTTACCCGCGCGTCGGCCGAACACCGATACCGTGCCAAGCTTGCTTCATGCAGCTCTCCACGGCCCCGTACGAAGAACGACTCACCGCGCCCCGCACCTGGTGGCTGGTCTCCTTCCTGGTGGGGCTGGCGTTCGCGCTGATCCTGCTGCCCTTCGGCACGCTGCCGATGCTGGGCGGCCTGGTGGGCGGGATTGCGGTGGCGGCGGTGGCGGCCAGTTCGTACGGCGCGGTCCGCATCCGGATCGTGGGCGACTCGCTGATCGCGGGCGAGGCGAAGGTGCCGCTCTCGGCACTGGGCGAGGCGGAGATCCTCGACCCTGAGGAGGCCCGCGCCTGGCGCACGTACAAGGCCGACACCCGGGCGTTCCTGCTGCTGCGCGCCTACATCCCGCGGGCCGTGCGGGTGCTGGTCACGGACCCGCAGGACCCGACTCCGTACCTGTACCTGTCGACGCGCGAGCCGGAGCGGCTGATCGAGGCCCTGAAGGCGGCGAAGGCCGCGGCCGCGTAGCGCCTGCCCGGCCGGCCGGGGTCGCGCCAGGGCCGCTCGTCGTCGGCTCCGGAGCTGAGCCGGAGCCGGAGCTGGCCGTTGCGGCACCGGCCCGTGCGACCTGTGCGACCTCGCGGGGCGGCCGCGGTCAGCGGGCGTCTTTGCCGAAGTTTTCCCCGCGGCCGAGGTGGCCGGGGCCGATGCCCTTGGTGATCTCGCCCATGTCCAGGGCGTCCTGCGGGCGTTCCAGGGCGGGGAGGTCGTCCAGGGCACTCCAGGCGACCTGGCTCTTGCGCAGGTCGGTGCGGATCCTGGCGGCCAGCTTTCTGGTGTCCCGGCGGTTCATGACGGCGCCTACGGCCGCACCCACCATGAACGGCATCAGGTTCGGCAGGTCGCGCACCATTCGCTTCATGATCTGCTGGCGCAGCTGGCGCTTCATGGGGCCGTTCATCGCCGAGCCGAGGGTCGACGGCTTGGACACGTCGACGCCGCGTTCGTCCGACCACGAGTTCAGGTACGCGGTGCTGCGCTGCGCGAGGCTGCCGGGCGGGCGCACGCCGTAGACCTCGTGGAGTTCGGCGATCAGCTTGAGCTCGATCGCCGCGACGCCGGTGATCTCGGCGGCCAGTTCCGTGGGCATCGCGGGTGGCACGGGCAGCATCGCCGCCGCTCCGATGCCCGCTCCCACGGTCGCCGTGCCCTTGGCGGCGCCGGCCACGAGCCGGTCGGCGAGCTCTTCGGGGCCGAGGCCGGGGAACTGCCTGCGCAGCGTCGCCAGGTCCCGTACGGGCACCCGGGGCGCCAGGTCGATGACCCGGTCGGCGAGGTGTGCCAGGGCGGCCCTGGCGCGGGCGCCGCCGTTGCGGACACCCTGTCCCGCCTTCTCCCGGAACGCCGCTGCCCGGCGCCGGGCAGCGGGCACCGGCGGCCGCGTGGTCGCCGGGAGGTCACTCCGGCCGGCCACGGGCTCGAGCGGGGCCTTCCCCGTATCGGTCGGGCCCCGCTCGTCACGCGCGCTGTAGGGGCCGTCGGACGGCCCTTGGTCCGCTCCTCGTCGGGAGAAACGGCGCTTCCAGGGAGGGGTCGAGCCGGTCACGGCCGACCCCTCCTCAGTCGCAGTCGCGGCAGATCGGCTGGCCGTTCTTCTCCCGGGCCAGCTGGCTGCGGTGGTGTACCAGGAAGCAGCTCATGCAGGTGAACTCGTCCTGCTGCTTCGGCAGTACACGGACGGCCAGTTCCTCGTTCGAGAGGTCGGCGCCGGGAAGTTCGAGGCCTTCCGCGGCCTCGAACTCGTCGACGTCGACGGCGGAGGCGGACTTGTCGTTCCGCCTGGCCTTCAGCTCTTCGAGGCTGTCCGAGTCGACGTCGTCGTCGGTCTTGCGTGGAGTGTCGTAATCGGTTGCCATGGTCGCTCTCCCCCTCTGGGTGTCTGCGGTGTCTTCAGCGCACGTAACGCGTGAGAGGCCGGACTTGTGCCCGACCTGAGGCGGAGATTTTGCCTCACATCAAGGTCTGTTACTCAATCGACACCCAACCGGACTCCTCATGAGTGATCGGCTTGGATGGCGATGGGGACCGTACACGGTCCGAATGCCGCACTTCAAAGGCGTCTCACCGTGTACTTCCCGTGATCAGGGCCCCTGAAAACCGGGATTTTCCCGGCTTTCCGACAGGGTGCATGATCACGGAGAGTAGAGGGCGGGAAAGCCGCCGCTGTGATCGATCACACACGCGACTCCGGGGCCAGTGGCCTGGAAATTCCGCTCAAAGCGAACATCCTCGGGTCTCGGTGCGATGTCGGGGTCATGATCTCAGACGGGCAGCGTCACCCGCATCACGAGCCCTCCGCCCTCGCGCGGCTGGGCGTAGATGTGCCCGCCGTGCGCCCGGGCCACGGACCGCGCGATGGACAGCCCGAGCCCGACACCCTTGTCGCTGCCCGTCCGCTCGGTGCGCAGCCGCCGGAACGGCTCGAAGAGGTTGTCCACCTCGTACGCCGGTACGACCGGACCCGTGTTGGTGACCACCAGGACCGCCTGGCCGTTCTCCACGGCCGTGGTGACCTCCACCCAGCCCTGTTCGGCCACGTTGTAGCGCACGGCGTTCTGGACCAGGTTCAGGGCGATCCGCTCCAGCAGGACGCCGTTGCCCTGGACCACCGCGGCCTCACGGGTACCGCGGATCTCCACGCCCTTGGCCTCGGCCTCGGCGTGCACCTGGTCGATGGCCTGGCCGGCCACCTCGGCGAGGTCCACCGGTTTGCGCTCGACGATCTGGTTGTCACTGCGGGCCAGCAGCAGCAGGCCCTCGACCAGCTGCTCGCTGCGTTCGTTGGTCGCCAGCAGCGTCTTGCCGAGCTGCTGGAGCTCCACCGGCGCGTTGGGATCGGACAGATGCACTTCCAGGAGGGTGCGGTTGATCGCCAGCGGCGTGCGCAGCTCGTGGGAGGCGTTGCCGACGAAGCGCTGCTGTGCGGTGAAGGCCCGTTGCAGCCGCTCCAGCATGTCGTCGAAGGTGTCCGCCAGCTCCTTCAGTTCGTCGTCCGGGCCGTCCAGCTCGATACGGCGGGAGAGGTCGGAGCCGGCCACCGCGCGCGCGGTGCGGGTGATCCGGCCCAGCGGCGACAGGACGCGTCCGGCCATGGCGTAGCCGAAGGCGAAGGCGATCACGGCGAGGCCGAGCAGCGCCAGCAGCGAACGGCTCAGCAGGTTGTCCAGGGCGACCTTGCGCTGGTGGTCCATGCATTCGCTGATCGCCGCGTTGAAGTCGGACAGCGACAGGTTGCCGTTGTCGACGACGGGACAGTCGCTGCTGGAGACCTTGAGGTCGGTGAAGTCGACGATCTTGTACAGCGGTTCGTTGCCGGTGCGCACCGCCTGGGCGGCGAGCAGGTAGATGATCGACAGCAGCAGGATGCCGGCGATCAGGAACATGCCGCCGTACAGCAGCGTGAGCCTTATCCGGATGGTGGGGCGCAGCCACGGCAGCGGCGTGGCCGAGCGGGGGTCCCACGTGGGCTTGGGTGGCGCCCCGGGAGGCGCGGGTGTCGTCGCCACGGCCGGTCAGATCCGGTACCCGGAGCCGGGGACGGTGACGATGACGGGCGGCTCGCCCAGCTTGCGGCGCAGGGTCATGACGGTCACGCGCACGACGTTGGTGAACGGGTCGGTGTTCTCGTCCCATGCCTTCTCCAGCAGCTGCTCGGCGGAGACCACGGCACCCTCGCTGCGCATGAGGACCTCGAGGACGGCGAACTCCTTGGGGGCGAGCTGCACCTCCTTGCCGTCACGGAAGACCTCGCGGCGGTTGGGGTCGAGCTTGATCCCGGCGCGCTCCAGGACGGGCGGCAGGGGCACGCTGGTCCGCCGGCCCAGGGCGCGCACGCGGGCGATCAGCTCGCTGAACGCGAAGGGCTTGGGCAGATAGTCGTCGGCGCCGATCTCCAGGCCCTCGACCCGGTCACTGACGTCGCCGGAGGCCGTGAGCATGAGCACGCGCGTGGGCATGCCCAGCTCGACGATCTTGCGGCAGACGTCGTCGCCGTGCACGAGGGGGAGGTCGCGGTCGAGGACGACCACGTCGTAGTCGTTGACGCCGATGCGTTCCAGAGCGGCCGCACCGTCGTACACGACGTCGACGGCCATGGCCTCCCGGCGCAGTCCGGTGGCCACCGCATCGGCGAGCAGCTGCTCGTCCTCGACGACGAGTACGCGCACGTCGCTGTCCTTCCTGTGTCCACCCGCGTAGCGCTTCTCGGACGCACGAGGGCAGGGGGCTGGTGGGTGTGTTGCCTCCATCCTGCCCTTTTCGGCCATAAGTCGGCTGTAAGCCGGGTGAGGGGCCGGTGACGGAGAAGGCCGCGGAAACGCCGACGAAAGGTCGCGGAAGCGGGAATGCGAGATTTTCTGGCGAGGTTGAGGTTTCCGCGGAGGGGAGCTGGGGGAGGACGGCTTTACACCCCGCGATCACGCTCTGCCTGTACCGCGTTACCGCGCGGTACGCCGCGGTCCGCTTCCGCAGAGCGGGCGTGGGTGTCCGGCACCGTCGCCGCCCGGTGGGGCTGCGCTGGGCACTCCACCGGAGACGTGATCGTCCCTTCCGACCGGCACACCCCCGTGCCAACGACCCACGACCCAGGACGAGGGGGCGCAGCATGGACGCTTTCACCGCAGGACTTCTGCAGCGCATAAAGACGACCGAGTCCGACCTGTCCCGGGCCCGCGACGAGGGCGACGAGTTCCTTGTCGAGGTGGAGCTGGGCGAGCTCGACGATCTGCGCCGTCTCGCTGCCGAGCACGGTGTGGAGGTCAGCGCGACCAACGCCTGATCGGCCCGCGAAGAACGAGGCCCCGGTGGGATCCAGCACCGGGGCCTCGTCGTGCGCCTGCCGCCGAGCCGCCCGCAGCGGCGTGAGTGGCCGACTCACCGCCCCTGGGGAGCGGCACCGACGGCACTCCCCCGTGTCGCGGGCGCCCCCTCCGTTCTCCGCCGGAGGCCTACGCCCCGAAGTCCGTCAGGAGCCGCTGGAGGGCTTCGAAGACGGCCGGGGTCGCGGCGATGGTCAGGGCGCCGGTGGGGCGCTCACCGGGGCGTCCACCGGTCACGGCGCCCGCCTCACGCGCGATCAGGTCGCCCGCCGCGAGGTCCCAGGGGTGCAGCCCGCGCTCGTAGTAGCCGTCGAGGCGCCCCGCGGCCACGTCGCACAGGTCGATCGCGGCCGAGCCGCCGCGCCGGATGTCCCGTACCAGCGGGATCAGCCGCCGCGCGATCTCGGCCTGCTCCGCGCGGACGTCGGCGACGTAGTTGAAGCCGGTGGAGACCAGCGCCTGGTCCAGCGGGGCCGCGGACCGGCAGGCGAGCCTGCGTTCGCCCTCCCAGGCGCCCGTCGCCCAGGCGCCGCCGCCCAGCAGCGCATGGTAGGACTCGCCCCGCATCGGGGCCACGACCACGCCGGCCACCCGCTCGCCGTCCTGCTCGGCGGCGATGGAGACCGCCCAGGTGGGCAGGCCGTAGAGGTAGTTCACCGTGCCGTCCAGCGGGTCGATGACCCAGCGGATGCCACTGGTGCCCTCGGTGGCGGCGCCCTCCTCGCCGAGGAAGCCGTCGTCGGGGCGGCGGTCGGCGATCAGCCCGGTGATCAGCTTCTCCGCCGCGATGTCCATCTCGGTGACCACGTCGATCGGGCTGGACTTGGTGGCGGCGACCGCGAGGTCGGCCGGGCGTCCGTCCCGCAGCAGCTCGCCCGCGCGGTGGGCGGCCTCCTGGGCGATCTTCAGCAGGCCGGCATGGAGCGGATCGGGCGTCACGTCGGTCACGGGGCTCCTCACGCGTAGGGACTGTCGGCGCCCGCGGCGGCGGGCCGGGGGGCACGGGCGGGGCAGCAGCCGACCGGGCACAGGTTGTGGCTCGCGCCGAGCGCGCCGAGCGCGCAGGGCGTGACCTCCTGCCCGCGCTCGACGCCCGCCCGCTCCAGGACCAGGTCGCGGACGGCCGCGGCGAAGCGCGGGTCGGCGCCCACGGTGGCCGAGCGGCGCACCGGCAGCCCCAGCTCCTCGGCCTTGGCGGTGGCCTCCGTGTCGAGGTCGTACAGGACCTCCATGTGGTCGGAGACGAACCCGATGGGGGCCATCACCACCGCGGGGGCACCGGCCGCCTGCCGCTCCTCCAGGTGGTCGCAGATGTCGGGCTCGAGCCACGGGATGTGCGGGGCGCCGGAGCGCGACTGGTAGACGAGCTGCCAGGGGTGGTCGACGCCGGTGCGCTCGCGCACGGCGTCGGCGATCAGCTGCGCCACATCCAGGTGCTGGCGCACGTACGCCCCGCCGTCGCCGTGCTCCTCGGCCGGGCCGGACGTGTCGGCGGCGGAGACGGGGATCGAGTGGGTGCAGAACGCGATGTGCGCGCCGTCCCGGACCTCCTCGGGCAGCTCGGCGAGGGACCGGACGACCCCGTCGACCATGGGCTCGACGAAGCCCGGGTGGTTGAAGTAGTGCCGGAGCTTGTCGACCTGCGGCGGCTCCAGCCCCTCGGACTCCAGGGCGGCGAGGGCGTCCGCCAGGTTCTCGCGGTACTGGCGGCAGCCCGAGTAGGAGGCGTAGGCGCTGGTGGCGAGGACCAGGACGCGGCGGCGGCCGTCGCCGGCCATCTCGCGCAGGGTGTCCGTCAGGTACGGCGCCCAGTTGCGGTTGCCCCAGTAGACCGGCAGGTCCAGGCCGTGCTCGGCGAAGTCCTTGCGCAGGGCGTCCAGCAGCGCCCGGTTCTGGTCGTTGATGGGGCTGACGCCGCCGAAGAGGAAGTAGTGCTGTCCGACTTCCTTGAGGCGTTCCTTGGGGATGCCGCGCCCCCGCGTCACGTTCTCCAGGAACGGGACCACGTCGTCCGGGCCCTCCGGGCCGCCGAACGAGAGCAGGAGCAGGGCGTCGTAGGGGCTGGCATCGAGCACGTCTGGCATGCCTCGATCCTGCCACCCGGCACTGACAGCGAGGAAACGGTGGGGTACCGACCGTGCGTTTCACCAGGTCCGAGGGGGTGTTTCCGAACATGGGGGCGAGTAATCTGTATCGACTGCATTCGCACCTTACGACGCCGTAACCGAGCCGCTTCCGGAGACCTCGTTGGCCAGCCCCTACCGCGCCCTGTTCGCCCTCCCCGGCACCAAGGGCTTCTCCGCCGCGGGTTTTCTCGGCCGGATGCCGCTGTCGATGATGGGCATCGGCGTGGTGACGATGATCTCGCAGCTCACCGGGCGGTACGGACTGGCCGGGGCCCTGTCGGCCACCATCGCGCTCGCCGCCGCCGTGGCCGGACCGCAGGTCTCCCGCCTGGTGGACCGGTACGGGCAGCGCCGGGTGCTGCGCCCTGCGACGTTGGTGTCGCTGACGGCGGCGGCGGTGCTGCTGCCCGCCGCGCACTACGGGTGGCCGGACTGGGTGCTGTTCGTGGCCTGCGTCGGCATCGGCTGTGTGCCGAGCCTCGGGGCGATGGTCCGGGCCCGCTGGGCGGCCCTGTACCGGGGCACGCCGCACCTGCACACCGCGTACTCCTTCGAGTCCGTGGTCGACGAGGTCTGCTTCATCTTCGGCCCCATCATCTCCATCGGCCTGTCCACGGCCTGGTTCCCGGAGGCCGGGCCGCTGCTCGCCGCCTGCTTCCTGGCGGCCGGCGTCTTCTGGCTGACCTCGCAGCGCGACACCGAGCCGGAACCGCACCCGCGTGAGCGCAAGGACGGCGGCACGGCGCTGCGCTCGCGCGGGCTCCAGGTCCTGGTCGGCACGTTCGCGGCCACGGGGACGATCTTCGGGGCCGTCGACGTCGTCACCGTGGCGTTCGCCGAGGAGGAGGGGCACAAGGCCGCCGCCAGCCTCGTCCTCGCCCTCTACGCGGCGGGATCGTGCACGGCGGCCATGGTCTTCGGGCTGCTGCGCTTCGCCGGACCGCCGGAACGCCGCTGGCTCCTGGGCGTGTGTGCGATGGCCGTGAGTATGATCCCCCTCCTACTGGTCGGAAACTTGCCGTTTCTGGCCGCGGCGCTGTTCGTTGCGGGTCTGTCCATCGCTCCCACGATGATCACGACGATGTCCCTCATCGAAGAGCACGTACCACGCACGCAGCTCACCGAGGGCATGACCTGGGTGAGCACCGGACTCGCGGTCGGAGTCGCCCTCGGCTCCTCCGCGGGCGGCTGGGTGATCGACGCTTCCGGGGCGCGTGCCGGATACGGGGTTCCGGCGGTGGCCGGAGCCGTCGCGGTCGCGGTCGGTTTCCTCGGGTACCGCCGGCTCAAGCGGCCGGAACCGCGTCGGGGAGGGACCGTTGAGCAGCACACGCACGGCGAGCGGCAGGACGAGCGGCCGGAACGGCACATGGCGTAACTGGGGCGGCAACGTCTCGTCGCGTCCCGCGCGGGAGGTCACTCCCGCCTCCGTCGACGAACTGGCCGGCGCCGTCCGCCGGGCGGCCGAGGACGGGCAGCGGGTCAAGGCGGTCGGCACCGGGCACTCGTTCACGTCGATAGCCGCGACGGACGGTGTGTTGATCCGCCCTCAACTGTTGACGGGCATCCGCGGCATCGACCGGGACGCCATGACGGTCACGGTCGAGGCCGGCACCCCGCTCAAGAGGCTCAACATGGCGCTCGCACGTGAAGGCCTGTCGCTGACCAACATGGGCGACATCATGGAGCAGACCGTCGCCGGGGCCACCAGCACCGGCACCCACGGCACGGGCCGCGACTCGGCCTCGATCGCCGCCCAGATACGGGGCCTGGAACTGGTCACGGCGGACGGCTCGGTGCTGACCTGCTCCGCGGACGAGAACCCCGAGGTGTTCGCCGCGGCCCGGATCGGCCTGGGGGCACTGGGCGTCGTCACCGCGATCACCTTCGCCGTGGAGCCGATCTTCCTGCTCACGGCCCGCGAGGAGCCGATGCCGTTCGACCGTGTCCTGGCCGACTTCGACGAACTGTGGTCGGAGAACGAGCACTTCGAGTTCTACTGGTTCCCGCACACCGGCAGCACCAACACCAAGCGCAACAACCGCAGCGCCGGTCCCGAGCGGCCGGTGGGCCGGTTCCAGGGCTGGCTGGACGACGAGTTCCTCTCCAACGGCCTCTTCCAGGCGGTCAACTGGGTCGGCCGAGCGGCGCCCGGCACCATCCCGGCGATCGCCCGGGTCTCCAGCAGGGCGCTCTCCGCGCGGACGTACACGGACACTCCCTACAAGGTCTTCACATCCCCGCGCCGGGTGCGGTTCGTGGAGATGGAGTACGCCGTTCCACGCGGGGCCGTCGTCGAGGCGCTGCGCGAGTTGAGGGCGATGATCGACCGGTCACGGCTGCGGATCAGCTTCCCGGTCGAGGTGCGCACGGCCCCGGCCGACGACATCACGCTGTCCACCGCGTCGGGCCGCGACAGCGCGTACATCGCCGTGCACATGTTCCGGGGAACGCCCTACCAGGCGTACTTCACCGCCGCCGAGCGCATCTTCACGGCGCACGAGGGCCGGCCGCACTGGGGCAAGGTGCACACCCGGGACGCCGAGTACTTCTCCCGGGTGTATCCGCGCTTCGGCGAGTTCACGGCGCTGCGGGACCGTCTTGACCCGGAGCGTCTGTTCCAGAACGACTACTTGCGCCGGGTTCTGGGGCCGTAGCCGAGGTGTCCGGGTCGGGGGTCCCGGTGTCACCGGCCCCGTCATCACCGGTGGCGTCCGGGGCGGGGGCCTGGCTGGACGCCGTACCGCCGTCCTCGGTGGAGCCGCCGTCGGGCGAGGTGCCGTCGCCGGTTCCGTCCGGGGTTCCGGAAGGGGTGGCGGACGGGGTGTCGTTCCCGGAACCGGAGTTCTTGGCGTCACCTGGGTCACCGGAGCCGCCCGGGTCCCGGCCGTCCCGCGTGCTCCCGGAGTCGTCGGAGTCGTCGGAGTCGCCCGGCTCCCCGGAATCGGCCGCGGACTTGTTGTGCCCCGTGAAGGCGCTGCCGACGGTGGTGCTGTGGCCGCCGCTCAGGTTCTGGCCGGAGGCGACCTCGTAGACGGTGATCCCGGCCATGGTGACGCCGAAGACGAGGGCCGCCGCGACCAACGGGCGGCGCCAGCCCCTGGTCCGCGCGCGGTAGACGGTGCCTGCGGTGAACTCGCCCGAAGCCGAAGCCGCACCCGACGCCGCCGCGGGAACCGAACCGGAGGCGGAGGCGGAGGCCCCGGTGAGCGTGGCCGGCACCGACGCGGTCGGCACGCCGGCGACGGTGCGCTTCACCCGGATCTGCTCCCCGGTGCGCTTGAAGAAGTGCTGGAGCACCGAGCCCCCGCAGGTGGCGACGACGCTGATCAGACCGGCACCGGCGATCGTGCCGTAGACACCGAAGGAGGAGGCGAGTTTGGCGGCCACCACCGCGGCCAGGGCGCTGCCCGCGACCTGGGGCACGCTCAGGTCGATTCGCCTGGACTCCCCCTTCGAACCCACGTCCGCCTCACCCGTGCCCTCGGACCTTTCACGCATTGTCGGACCTTGCCTGCCTTTCCCGTACGGGATCGATCAACTGCACGAGAAAGGGACGTGCGGCCGAAACCATTAGTTCCGTTTCTGGTGATTGCGTGAAGTACGCCACGTCCAAGATCGCGGAAATCGCACCGGGGACGGCCGAGCGTCACCTCTTGCCAGAAGTTGGGCGGCGTGCCAATCCACGCACGTGGCCCGAATGGAGTACTGTTGCGAGCCCTGGAGCTGGTCTCCCGAGCGGGGGTCCGGCACCTTGAAGGACCGCCGGGAGGGGGCTAGTTGCACAGGGTGACCGAGTTGGTCACTTAGCGTTGCGAATAGGTAACCGTGCCATAACGGCGATCCAGGGCCCGTGCCCGACACGCCGGGCAACTCGGCAAGGTTGTGGCAGGCTGCACCCGGGCAGGCCACACTCGACAGAGCGGAAGCAGCGACGCACGTGACGTCGGCAGGCACCACCCGGGAGGTCCCCATGCCCGAACTGCGTGTCGTGGCCGTCTCGAATGACGGCACACGGCTGGTGCTGAAGGCTGCGGACAGCACGGAGTACACGCTTCCGATCGACGAGCGGCTCCGGGCCGCCGTGCGCGGCGACCGTCCCCGCCTCGGCCAGATCGAGATCGAGGTGGAGAGCCATCTCCGCCCCCGCGACATCCAGGCGCGCATACGTGCCGGCGCGACCGCGGAAGAGGTCGCCCAGATGGCCGGCATCCCCGTCGATCGCGTACGGCGCTTCGAGGGCCCCGTGCTGGCCGAGCGCGCCTTCATGGCGGAGCGGGCTCGCAAGACCCCCGTCCGCCGTCCCGGCGAGAACTCCGGTCCGCCCCTCGGCGAGGCCGTCCAGGAGCGGCTGCTGCTGCGCGGCGCCGACAAGGACACCGTCCAGTGGGACTCCTGGCGCCGCGACGACGGCACCTGGGAAGTGCTGCTGGTCTACCTGGTCGCGGGTGAACCGCACTCGGCGAGCTGGACGTACGACCCGCCCCGGCGGCTCGTCCAGGCCGTGGACGCGGAGGCACGCGCGCTGATCGGCGAGTCCGACGACCTCGCCGCGCCCGAGCCGAGCTTCCCGTTCGTGCCGCGCATCGCCCGGCTGCCGCGCGACCGGCCGCTGGACCGCACCCTCGACCGGGAACAGCGGGAGCGGCCGAGCCTGCCCCCGCCGCCGTCCGAGCCGGCCGACGACACCGCGGCCACCGCCTCGTCCGAACGCGAACGCGACTCGCTCACCAGCCTGCTGGAGGCCGTACCGAGCTTCCGCGGCGACCTGGTGGTTCCCGAGCGCGCTCCGGAACCGGTGGAGGAGCCCGTCGAGGTGCCCGAGGTGGAGGAGCCTCCCGCCCCCGCGGCGTCGGCCGGTTCGGCCTACGCCGACGTGCTCATGCCGCGCTCGGTGGCCAGCCACCGCGACCGCCTGACCGGTTCCACCGACCGTCAGGCCGAGGCGGACGGCGTCCGGCCGGGCCGCCGCGCGGCGGTGCCAAGCTGGGATGAGATCGTGTTCGGCACGCGGCGCAAGAAGCAGGAGTAGCCGAGCCTCGCCGAAGTGACGTGACGAGGGCGGGGCCGCACCCGGGTGGGTGCGGCCCCGCCCTCGTCACGTCGGCCCACGGTGGGTCCGGCCCGCGGCACGGCCCGCCCCGGGAACGGCCCGCGTGCGGCGATGCCCCGGCGAGGGTGCGGGCCGGTCCTCGCCACCGCACCGGCCCTGCTCGCGGGCGCGGCCCTCTTGCGGGGCCGCCCTTCGCACACAGGGCGGCCTTTCAGCACGGCGGCGCGGGCCAACCCGTGCGAGGCCGCCACCCGCGCCCGGCGCGGCGCCCTGTTGCGGGACGGGCCCCACGCGGCGCGCTACTGCGGGACGGGCCCCACGCGGCGCGCTACTGCGGGTCGGGCCCCACCGCGACCGGCCGGGCCGGGTCCGAGGACCACTCGGACCACGAACCCACGTACAACGCCGCCGGAATCCCCGCCACGGCCAGCGCGAGCACCTCGTGGGCAGCCGACACGCCCGAGCCGCAGTACACACCGACCGCGCCGTCCTCCGTGGCGCCCAGCGCCTTGAAGCGTGCCCGGAGTTCCTCGGCGGGCAGGAAGCGCCCGTCCGGGGCCACGTTGTCGGCCGTCGGCGCGGACACGGCGCCCGGGATGTGGCCGCCGACCGGATCGATCGGCTCGACCTCGCCCCGGTAACGCTCCCCCGCGCGGGCGTCGAACAGCACACCGGACCGGGCCAGCGCGGCGGCCCCGTCCGCGTCCAGCAGCCCCGGCGCGTCCGGCGACGGCGTGAAGTCGCCCTCCGCGGGCGTCGGGACGTCCGTCGACAGCGGCGCCTCCCAGGCCGGCAATCCGCCGTCGAGGACCCGCACGTTCGGGTGACCCGTCCAGCGCAGCAGCCACCAGGCGCGGGCCGCCGCCCACCCCTGCCCGCCGTCGTAGACGACGACCGGCCGCTCCCGCGACACGCCCGCCCGGCGCATCGCCGCACCGAACTCCCCGACGTCGGGCAGCGGGTGCCGACCGTTCACACCGGGCGCGGAGGCCAGCTCCCGGTCCAGGTCGACATAGACGGCGCCGGGAAGGTGCCCGGCCGCGTACTCGGCGCGGCCGTCGAACGGCGGGGCCCCGGCCGCCTTCGCCGTGCTCAGTTGCCAGCGGACGTCGAGCAGAACGGGCGGGCTGGCGCCGGCCAGTTCGTCGGCGAGTCCGGATGCGGAGATGATGGCGTTCATGGCCCCATCCTGGCGTACCGAGTGGCCGAGGCGTCGATGTCGGGCTACTCTGCCCGCCGGACAGTACCGATCACGAGGCGTACCGGTTCGGGCACATGCTGTACTGCCCGGGCCTGCGGACTGCCCCACGAGCGACACCACGCCCGAAGCTCGCACCGAAGCACGCGCCGGAACCCGGCGCCGGTATCGGTGCCGGGGCCCGTCGGAGCGGAAGCGGACGCACGGCCCACGGAGGGCCGAGAAGAGGGTGACGATGACCGACGCACGGGGATCGGACAGCCGGATCGGCGAGACGAACGCCCGGCGCGCGCCCGGCACACCCTGCTGGGTGAGTCTGATGGTGCACGGACCGGCCGCCATCCACGACTTCTACGGCGCCCTGTTCGGCTGGGAGTTCCGGCCCGGCCCCCAGCAACTGGGCCCCTACGCGCGGGCCCTGCTCGACGGGCGGGAGGTGGCCGGCATCGGGCAGCTGCCCCCGGACCGGCAACTGCCCACCGCATGGACGCCCTACTTCGCCTCCGACGACGTCAACGTGACGGCCGAAACGGTGCGCCTGTGCGGTGGCACGGTCGGCGTCGGCCCCCTGGACGCGGGCGAGGCAGGCCGCATGGCCCTCGGCTCCGACCCCACCGGTGCCGTCTTCGGCGTCTGGCAGGCTGCCGCGCACCTGGGCACGGCCATCGCCGGAGTCCCCGGCACACCGGCGTGGAACGAGCTGCTGACGTACGAGACGGCGGGCGTCGCCAAGTTCTACGAGACCGTCTTCGGCTTCGAACTGGTCCCGGAGCCCTCCACCGGCCGCGACTACGTCACCCTGTGCCTCGGCGGCCGCCCCGTCGCCGGCATCCACGGCGTCGGCGACGCCCTGCCGCGCGAGCGGGGGCCGCACTGGGTGACGTACTTCGAAGTGGCCGACACGGACGAGTCCGTGGCACGCCTCGTCGATCTGGGCGGGCACGTCCTCACCCCGGCCCACGACACGCCCCACGGCCGGGCGGCGACGGTGGCGGATCCGGAGGGGGCGCGGTTCACGCTGCTGCGCGGCGAACGGTGAGCAGGACGGGCCGGGGCGACACTCCACCCGAGGGTCGTACCGCCCAGGTCAGTCGGCGGTGACCGGCAGGACGTCCGGCGACAGCGCCGCCGCCCCCGACGTCGCGCTCGTCATCCGTCTGCGGTGGTGGCGGCGGCACAGCACCTCGTAGCCGATCTCGTCCGGAGAGTGGGCGACGTCACCGACGACCACCTGGGCGCCCTCGACGACCATGACGCCGCCGACGGTGCGGGCGTTGTGCGTGGCGCGGGCGCCGCACCAGCACAGGGCCTCGACCTGGAGCACCTCGACGCGGTCGGCGAGTTCCACCAGCCGCTGGGAGCCGGGGAAGAGCTTGGAGCGGAAGTCGGTGGTGATGCCGAAGGCGTACACGTCGACCTCGAGGTCGTCGACCACGCGCGCGAGTTGGTCGATCTGGTCCGGCGCGAGGAACTGCGCCTCGTCCGCGATCACGTAGTCCACCCGGCCGCCCTGCGAGAGGTGGTCGACGACGTGGGCGTACAGGTCCTGGCCGTCCGCGACCTCGACAGCGTCGGTGACGAGACCGAGGCGGGAGGAGAGCTTGCCCTCGCCCGCGCGGTCGTCGCGGGTGAAGATCATGCCTGCCAGTCCGCGCGCCGAGCGGTTGTGCTCGATCTGGAGAGCCAGTGTCGACTTCCCGCAGTCCATCGTTCCGGAGAAGAACACCAGCTCGGGCATGAGGGGTTGGGCACCTTTCGGCGGAGGAGGGGCTTGCGGAGGGTCAGGAGCGTACTTCGAGCAGCGGGACGAGCTGCTCGGCCGGGGTCATCGAACCGTGGTTGCCGACCATCGCCGACTCCTTGGGCTCGCGCTCGGAGGCGATGAGCAGCACGTCGTCGCGCGCCGCGGCGACCACGTCGCCGATGCGGCCGTGGACCCGGTCGTCGACGCGGGGCCCGAACCAGCCCGCCGCGATCGCCTCGTCCCGCGAGGCGACCCAGAACTGCTCGCCGAGCACCTCGCGCCAGCAGGTCAGCACGTCGTTGTGGGCGCCGGGGACGGCGTAGACGTGGCGGGCGCGGCCCTCGCCGCCGAGGAGGGCGACGCCCGCCTTCAGCTCCCAGTCCTCGTCGAAGTCGATGCGGTGCTCCTCGTCGAAGGGCACGTCGACCATGCCGTGGTCGGCGGTGACGTACAGCGCGCTGCGCGGCGGCAGCTGCTCGGCGAGGCGCTGGACGAGCCGGTCGACGTGCGCGAGCCGGCCGCGCCAGGTGTCGGAGTCGACGCCGAAGCGGTGGCCCGCGCCGTCGACCTCGGCGTAGTACGTGTAGACGAGGGCGCGGTCGGCGCCGGCCAGCTGCTCGGCGGCGCAGTCCATCCGGTCCTCGCCGGACAGGCGTCCGTGGAACTGGCCGCCGCTGAGCGCGACCTTCGTCAGCGGGGTGTTCGCGAAGGTGGGCGAGGAGACCTGGGCAGCGTGCACACCGGCGTCGTGGGCGAGGCTGAAGACGGTCGGATACGGCTGCCAGGGGCCCGGCGCGGTCCACGGCTGCCAGCGCAGCTGGTTCATCAGGGCGCCGGTCGCGGGATCGCGCACCGTGTAACCGGGCAGGCCGTGGGCGCCCGGCGGCAGACCGGTGCCGACGGAGGCGAGCGAGGTCGCCGTGGTCGCCGGGTAGCCGGCGGTGATCGGGCGTCCGGTGCCGCCGCGCGAGCTGCCCAGCAGCGAGCTGAGGAAGGGGGCGTCGTCCGGATGCGCGCGCAGTTGCTCCCAGCCGAGGCCGTCGATCAGGAAGACGCAGTTGCGGTCGGCGGGGGTCAGTTCGGTGATCCCCGCGGTCATGCCGGGGACGCCGAGGCCGGCGGCCAGCGTGGGCAGCAGATCGGCGAGGGAGCCCGTGCCGTACTCGGGTACGGGGGCGGAGTCGACGGGGAGCGGTTCCGGGTGGGTGTCCCAGGCGGTGTGCTGCACCATCAGCGGGCGGAGTCCGCGGTCGCCTCGGAGAGGGCCTGGGCGAAGGCGAGCGCCTGGCGCACCGTCTCGGGGCCGTCCCCGGCCTCGCTGACGCGCAGACTGAGGTCGTCGGCCGTCGAGCTGCCCGTGTAGCCGTGGTCGGCCTCGCAGTTGGGGTCACCGCAGGCGGCGGGCTCCAGGTCGAGCCGGGAGACGGCGCCCCAGCCGATGGTCAGCACGATCTCGCGGGGCAGTGTGCCCGGCTTGTACTGCTCCGGGTTGGCGACGACGCGGCTGACGACGATGGACGAGATCCGGCCGAGCTTGACGGACTCCGTGGACGTCGTGGCGTACGGCGTCGGGGAGGTGTCGTCGGCGGCCTGCTCGTCGGTGTGGCTGACGATGAACCGGTTGCCGGTGAGGACCAGCACGGTCACGTGCCGGCGCACCTCGTTCTGGTCGAACGTCGTCTCCTGATGGACCAGGTACGACCGCACGGGCTCGCCGCCCACGGCGGCTTCCACCGCCTCGGCCACGAGGGCCGGGTAGTAGCCGCTGCGCTCGATCGCCGCTCGCAGCCCCTGGGTCGTCGTACTGGTCTTGGCCATGCCGTCCATCCTACGGGGACCCACTGACTGCGGGAGACGCTCCCGCGGTACCCGCCCCGAGCTGTCCCGGCACGGGCCGGGCGGGCACGGCGGGGGCGGGCGGGTCAGTACGCCGGCAGGGTCCGCGGGCCCAGGTCGTCGCGGGCGGGAGGGGGTGCGAGGCGGACGGAGGCGCCGAGGACGCTCAGGCCGTGCGGAGCGACCACCACCGGTTCCAGGGTGACCGCGACGACCTCCGGGTGGTCGTCGACCAGCCGGGAGACCCGCAGCAGCAGCTCCTCCAGGGCGGCGGCGTCGACGGGGGCGGAACCGCGCCAGCCGAAGAGGAGGGGCGCCGTGCGGATGGAGCGGATGAGCGAGGTGGCGTCCCGGTCGGTGACCGGGATCAGCCGGTGCGCCATGTCGCCGAGCAGCTGGGTGGCGGCGCCGGCGAGGCCGAAGGAGAGCACCGAGCCGGCCGCCGGGTCGATGACCGCCCGTACGACGGTGTCGACGCCGCGCGGGGCCATGCCCTGCACCACCGGGCGCAGCTCCGCGGGCGCCCCGAACAGCTCGGTCAATTCGGCGTAGGCCCGTCGCAGTTGCTCCTCGTCGGCGAGGTCGAGACGTACGCCGCCCAGGTCCGCGCGGTGACGCAGGTGCGGGGCGGTGGCCTTGAGGGCCACGGGGTAGCCGATGGTCCGCGCGGCGGCCGCGGCGTCGTCCGGGGTGGGGGCGGGCAGGGCGCGGTGGACGTGGACGCCGTACCTGCCCAGCAGCTCGCAGGTCTCCTGGGGGCCGAGGGTGAGCCCCTGACCGCGTGCGAGGTACCCCGCTATCTGCTGGGCGGCGCCCTTCTCGTCGATGTCCTCGTACTCCGGGACCTTGCCGGGATCGGCGGCGTCGCGCCGCCACTGGGCGTAGGCGACGGCCTCGCCGAGGGCGCGGACGGCGCGCTCGGCGGCGGGATAGGCGGGGATGAGGTGGGCTCCGTCCGGGGCCGGGGCGGCGGACGGCGGCTGGGCCGGGGCGGCGGGCGGGGCCTCCTCCGCGGGGCCGGCGACTGCCTGTGGCGCGGTACTCGCCGCCGCGGACAGGGCCTCCGCCAGGCCGCCCAGCTCGACGTGGACCACGAGGACCGGCTTGGTGGGGACCGCGGCCGCCGCCGAGCGCAGCGCCTCCGCCAGCGCGGCGTCCCCGGCCGCGCCCTCCCCCACCGTCGGGATGGCGGTGACCACGACCGCGTCGCACGTGTCGTCGGCCAGGGCCCTGGCCAGGGCCGCGTGGAAGTCGTCGGCCGACGCGGCGGTGGTCAGGTCCAGCGGGGGCTGCGGGCGCAGGCCCTCGGAGAGGCACGCGTCGTAGGTGAGCAGTCCCAGCGACTCCGAGTTGCCCAGGATGGCCACCCTCGGCCCGGCGGGCAGCGGCTGGCGGGCGAGGAGCAGCCCCGCGTCGACCAGGTCGGTGATGGTGTCGACCCGGATCACGCCGGCCTGCCGCAGCAGCGCGGAGACCGTCGCGTGCGGCAGCCGTGTCGCCCGTACGGCGTGCCCCTGGGGTGCCACGCCGCCGTGCCGGGCGCCCTGGACCACGACCAGGGGCTTGGCGGCCGCGGTGCGCCGGGCCAGGCGGGTGAACTTGCGCGGGTTGCCGATGGACTCCAGGTACATCAGCGCGACGTCGGTGTCCGGGTCGTCGTACCAGTACTGGAGGACGTCGTTGCCGGAGACGTCGGCGCGGTTGCCGGAGGAGACGAAGGTGGACACGCCGGTGACGCCGGTGACCCCGCCGCCGCGCCGGTGCAGCCGGGAGAGCAGGGCGATGCCGATGGCGCCGGACTGGGCGAACAGGCCGATCCGGCCGGTGCGCGGCATCTCCGGGGCGAGGGAGGCGTTGAGCCGCACCTGTGGGGAGGTGTTGATGATCCCGAAGGCGTTGGGCCCGATGATGCGCATGCCGTACGTGCGCGCCTGCCGTACGAGGGCACGCTGGCGCTCGCGTCCGTCGGGACCGCTGTCGGCGTAACCGGCGGAGATCACCACCAGCCCCTGCACGCCGTGCTCGCCGCACTCGGTGACGACGTCGGGAACGTGCTCGGCGGGCACGGTGACGACGGCGAGGTCCACGGGCCCCTCGATGTCGCGCACGGAGCGGCACGCGGGGACGCCGTCGAGTTGCTTCTGGTCCTGAGGGAAGGCCCTGTTCACGGCGTACAGGCGGCCTGTGTACCCCGCGTCCCGGATGTTGTCGAGGATGCTGCGGCCGACCCCTCCCGGGGTGCGTCCGGTGCCGACGACCGCGACCGAGCCGGGCTGCAGCAGCCGCTGGACGGAACGGGCCTCCGCGCGGTGCTCGCGCGCGTACTGCACGGCGAGCGAGCGGTCGGTGGGTTCGAGATCGAACTCCAGGCGGACCACCCCGTCCTCGAAGCTCCGCTTCTGGGTGTACCCGGCGTCCATGAAGACTTTGATCATCTTGTTGTTGGCGGGCAGCACCTCGGCGGCGAAGCGGCGGATGCCCCGCTCGCGGGCGACGGCGGCGATGTGCTCCAGGAGGGCCGAGGCGACGCCCCGCCCCTGGTGGGCGTCCTGGACGAGGAAGGCGACCTCGGCCTCGTCGGCCGGGGAGGTGGCGGGTGTTCCGCCGGCCCCGATCCGGTCGTAGCGTACGGTGGCGATGAACTCGCCGCCGATGGTGGCCGCGAGTCCCACCCGGTCCACAAAGTCGTGGTGCGTGAAGCGGTGGACGTCCTTCGCGGACAGGCGAGGGTACGGCGCGAAGAAGCGGTAGTACTTCGACTCGTCGGACACCTGCTCGTAGAAGCTGACCAGGCGCTCGGCGTCATCAACGGTGATGGGGCGGACGCGCGCGGTGCCGCCGTCGCGCAGCACCACGTCGGCTTCCCAGTGGGCGGGATACTCGTGCCGGTCCGACGAGGTCTGCATGCGCCCCAGAGTACGGCTCGCGTACGACAACGGCGCGGGGCAGTCTGTGGGACACCAGCTCGGACCGAGGCCGCGGTCCGAGCACCGCACGGGACGGCGCACACGGTCGTCCCGGCGTGCTTCACGATGTGGGAAACTGGTCTAGACAACACTGGTCTAGACAACGACAACCCTCTGAACACCTGAAGGGCAGCATCACATGGCTGAGCGCCGCGTCAACGTCGGCTGGGCCGAGGGTCTCCACGCCCGTCCCGCCTCCATCTTCGTCCGAGCCGCCACGGCCACAGGCGTCCCGGTGACGATCGCCAAGGCCGACGGGTCCCCCGTCAACGCGGCCTCCATGCTGGCCGTCCTCGGCCTCGGCGCCCAGGGCGGCGAGGAGATCGTCCTCGCCTCCGACGCCGAGGGCGCGGAGGCCGCTCTGGACCGGCTGGCGAAGCTGGTCGCCGAGGGGCTCGAGGAGCTTCCCGAGACCGTCTGAGCCCCGGCGGACAGCACCATCCGAAAGGCCCGCCGGGACACCGGTCGGGCCTTTCGTTTCTTTTCTTTCAGCCCTTTCGGCTCGCCCGCTCCTTTTCGGCCCGCCCGTCGGTACATCCGTTCACGGCACACCGGCCGGAATTCCCCGTCCTTTGTATACGGCCTCCGCGTTACCGACGGGGTCCCGCCGTGTTTACGGAATGTTGCGCATTCCTCACACGCTCCGCCGATCCGCCGCCCGAGGCGAAGCGCAGCCGGTGCGCGGACGCCGACCGCTCGATGTGCAGGGTCATGAGCGCCCGCGCGCGGTCGCCGTCGCCCCGGGCCACGGCATCGGTGATCGCGCCGTGCTCCGCCCAGTACTCCACCGGGCCGACCGGTGCTTCCACGACGTACATCCACGCGATCTTGTGGCGGAGCTGGGTCAGCAGCGCTGCCAGGGAGGGGCTGTCCGCCGCCCGGGCGAGGGTCTCGTGGAACCAGCCGCCCAGTGAGCGCAGCTCCTCACCGGTGCCCTGCCTGGCCCGCTCCTGCCCCAGCCGGACCAGGCCGCGCAACACCTTCAGGTGGGCTTCGCTGCGCCGCCGGGCGGCCCGGGAGGCCCCGAGCGGCTCCAGGAGCGTGCGCGTCTCCAGCAGGTCGGCGGCCTCCCGCTCGGTCGGCTCCGCCACGCACGCGCCCGCGTGCCGCCGGGTGACCACGAAGCCCTCGGCCTCCAGCGTGCGCAGCGCCTCGCGGACGGGGACGCGGGAGACGCCGTAGCGGCGGGCGAGGAGTTCCTCGGTGAGCCGGCTCCCGCGGCCGTGTACGCCGGTGACGATGTCGTCCCGGATCGCCGTGCACACCGAATGCGCCGGAATACGCATGAGCGACCTCCCCTTGACCCCCGTGAAACGCCGGTGATTGACGTGCGTTGCCCAACCCCGGGCCAATCAAGCGATATTAAATGCGAAAAGCCCCGGCTCGGGAAGCCGGGGCTTTCGGACGCCTCTGTGTCAGACGTTCACGCCGTGGGAGCGGAGGTAGGCGACGGGGTCCATGTCGGAGCCGTACTCGGGGCTCGTACGGGCCTCGAAGTGCAGGTGCGGCCCGGTGACGTTGCCGGTGGCGCCGGAGAGGCCGATCTGCTGGCCCGGCTCGACCGACTGGCCGACCGAGACGCCGATGGACGACAGGTGCCCGTACTGCGTGTACGTGCCGTCGTGCATCTTGATCACGACTTGATTGCCGTACGCCCCGCCCCAGCCGGCCTCGACGACGGTGCCGACGCCCACGGCGTGCACGGTCGTGCCGCTGGAGGCGTGGAAGTCGATGCCCGTGTGGCTGCCGGAGGACCACAGGGAGCTGCCGGCCTGGTACGCGGTGGAGACGTACGAGGCGGTGATCGGCGCGACGAAGGTGTTGAGGCGCTTGCGCTCCGCCTCCCGCGCGGCACGCTCCTTGGCCTCGCGTGCCTCCTTGGCCGCCTCGGCCGCCCGCTCGCGGGCCGCCTCCCGGGCCGCCTCGCGGGCGGCGGCGTCCGCGGCCGCCTGCCGCTGGGCGAGGGCCTGGGCGTCGATCTCGTCGGCTATGGAGTCACCGATGGTGACGACCGGGGTGAGCCCGCTCTGCTCCACCTCGGGCTCGGCGGCGAGCGCCGGAGCCGCGAGGGTGCCGACGACGCCGGTGGTGGCGAGGGCCGCGACTCCCGCCGCGCGGGCGGTGGTGCGGTGCACCCTGCTGGGACGGCGGTGCTTCCCGGTGGCGCGCGTGAACGCCATGTAGAGGCTTGTCCTTTCCTTCCCTCTCGCCTACCGGGTTAGCTGACGGGTTCGGAGGTGGAAGGTCTCCTACGGACCCCCTCGCTGCGCGCGGGCGTCCGATTCACCCCAGGGACTGCGTTGGGTCCCCGGCTCCCCTGGCTCGCGCCGTACGGGGACTCGGCGATGACTGTCCGGTGCCGCGGGTGCGGCGCACTGCCTGACGAACAGCCCGGAAGACGCTAAACGCGGCTGCGTTCAATCCTCAAACGCAACAGGCTTTTTGTAGCGCACGCCACAGGGCAGACAGGCAACCACTCCCGCAATCCGGACAAACGGCGGCCCTGGTGACACTCCGGTCACCAGGGCCACCACACGCGCGTGCCGCTACTCGGCCGCCACCACGGTGACTTCGCCGATGCCGAGGGCCTCGACGGACTCCTTGATCTGCGCAGCGTCGCCGACGAGGACAGTCACGAGGCGGTCCACCGGGAAGGCGTTCACGACCGCCGCGGTGGCCTCCACGGTGCCCGTGGCGGCCAGTTGACGGTAGAGCATGGCCTGGAAGTCGTCGGGCAGGTGCTGCTCGACCTGGTCGGCCAGCGTGCTCGCCACGGCCGCCGCCGTCTCGTACTTCAGCGGCGCCACGCCCACCAGGTTCTGCACGGCCACGTCGCGCTCGGCGTCGGTGAGTCCCTCCGCTGCGAGCCTGCGCAGCACCGTCCACAGGTCCTCCAGGGCGGGACCGGTGTTGGGCGTGTCGACGGACCCGCTGATGGCGAGCATCGCGGCGCCCGTGCCGTCCGGCGCGGACCGCAGGACCTGGCCGAACGCCCGTACGCCGTAGGTGTAGCCCTTCTCCTCGCGCAGGACGCGGTCCAGGCGCGAGGTGAGGGTGCCGCCGAGGCAGTAGGTGCCGAGCACCTGCGCGGGCCACACGCGGTCGTGCCGGTCGGCGCCGGTGCGGCCGATCAGCAGCTGCGTCTGGACGGCGCCGGGACGGTCGACGATGACGACACGGCCCCGGTCGTCGGCGGTCACCGGAGGCACGGGACGCGGCTCGCCGGCCGAACCGGTCCACGCGCCCAGGGTGTCGCCGAGCAGCGCGTCCAGGTCGATGCCGGTGAGGTCGCCGACTACCACCGCGGTGGCCGTGGCGGGGCGGACGTGCCGCTCGTAGAAGGCGCGGACGGCCGCCGAGTCGATGGCAGCGACCGTCTCCTCGGTGCCCTGGCGCGGGCGCGACATGCGGGAGTCGGCCGGGAACAACTCCTTGGAGAGTTCCTTCGCGGCGCGCCGGGAGGGGTTGGCCAGCTCGTGCGGGATCTCGTCGAGCCGGTTGCGCACCAGCCGTTCGACCTCGCCGTCCGCGAACGCGGGCGCCCTGAGGGCGTCGGCGAGCAGGCCGAGGGCCTTGGCGAGGCGCGAGGCGGGCACCTCGAGGCTCAGCCGGACGCCGGGGTGGTCGGCGTGCGCGTCCAGGGTGGCGCCGCAGCGCTCCAGCTCGGCGGCGAACTCCTCGGCGGAGTGCTTGTCGGTGCCCTCGGAGAATGCGCGCGCCATGATGGTGGCGACGCCGTCGAGACCGGCGGGCTCGGCGTCCAGGGGGGCGTCGAGGAGCACCTCGACGGCGACGACCTGCTGGCCGGGGCGGTGGCAGCGCAGCACGGTGAGGCCGTTGCCGAGGCTGCCGCGCTCGGGGGCGGGGAACGCCCACGGCTTGGGCTCGCCGGCCTGGGGCTGGGCGTGGAATTCCATGGTGGCGAGCTCGGTCACTTGGCCGCCTCCGCGTTCTCGTCGGTGGCGTCGGTCTCGTCGGCGGGGGTGGTGGGCTCGTAGACGAGCACCGCGCGGTTGTCGGGGCGCAGGCGGGCCTTGGCGACCTCCTGGACCTCCTGCGCGGTCACCTCCAGGACCCGCTGCACGGCGGTGAGGGCGAGCTGCGGGTCGCCGAACAGGACGGCGTACCGGCACAGTTCGTCCGCGCGGCCCGCGACCGTGCCCAGTCGGTCCAGCCACTCGCGCTCGAGCTGGGCCTGGGCGCGCTCCATCTCCTCGGCCGTGGGCCCCTCTTCGGCGAACCGGGCCAGCTCCTCGTCGATGGCCGTCTCGATGACCGGCACCTCCACGTCACCGGACGTCTTCACGTCCAGCCACCCCAGGGAAGGCGCCCCGGCGAGCCGCAGCAGACCGAACCCGGCGGCGACGGCCGTGCGGTCGCGGCGTACGAGCCGGTTGTACAGGCGGGACGACTCGCCGCCGCCCAGGACGGTCAGGGCCAGGTCGGCCGCGTCGCACGCGCGTGTGCCTTCCTCCGGCAGGCGGTAGGCCGCCATCAGGGCACGGGCCGGGACCTCCTCCTCGACGATCTCGCGCAGCTGACCGCCCATGACGTCGGGCAGCGAACCGTCCCGGGGAGGCTGCTTGCCGTCGTGCGAGGCGATGGAGCCGAAGTACTTCTCGATCCAGGCGAGCGTCTGCTCCGGGTCGATGTCGCCGACGACCGACAGCACCGCGTTGTTCGGTGCGTAGTAGGTGCGGAAGAACGCGCGCGCGTCTTCCAGGGTCGCCGCGTCAAGGTCCGCCATCGAACCGATCGGCGTGTGGTGGTAGGGGTGCCCCTCCGGGTAGGCGAGGGCGGTCAGCTTCTCGAAGGCCGTGCCGTAGGGGACGTTGTCGTAGCGCTGGCGGCGTTCGTTCTTGACGACGTCCCGCTGGTTCTCCATCGACTCCTCGTCCAGGGCGGCCAGCAGGGAGCCCATGCGGTCGGCCTCCAGCCAGAGGGCGAGCTCCAGCTGGTGGGCGGGCATGGTCTCGAAGTAGTTGGTCCGCTCGAAGCTGGTGGTGCCGTTGAGCGAGCCGCCGGCGCCCTGCACCAGCTCGAAGTGACCGTTGCCCTTGACCTGGGCGGAGCCCTGGAACATGAGGTGCTCGAAAAGGTGAGCCAGGCCGGTGCGCCCCTTGACCTCGTGGCGCGAGCCGACGTCGTACCAGAGGCACACCGCCGCGACCGGGGTCAGGTGGTCCTCGGAGAGCACCACGCGCAGGCCGTTGGCCAGGCGGTGCTCGGTCGCTGTCAGGCCGCCGGAGCCTGCCTGGGCTGTGGCCGTGTGACCCATGGGCATGTACGTCCCTTCGATCGCGAGATCCTGGTGGCGTCACGGGGTGAACCACCTGGTGGAATCAGTGGGCGGAACTGCGGAATTCCGTCGATCCTGCCACTGTATGCAAGCGTGCGGGCCACCGGTGGAGTTCCCGGACCCCGTACGCCGAGAGCGAGAACGCGGTTGACGGGCCGCCGGGGACGGCGACGCCGGGCGAGGGCGTACTCTGCGGGCAGCGCCGGGCCGGGCAGCCCGTGACGGGTCCTGGTCGGTCGCTGTCAGTGCCGCAGTCCACAATGGACGGCGTCAGATCACCGTTCACGCTTCAGCAAGGAGCCGGCAGCGATGGCCCGCCGTAGTACGAAGACCCCGCCGCCCGACGACTCGTACGAGGAGAAGATCCTCGACATCGACGTCGTGGACGAGATGCAGGGCTCCTTCCTCGAGTACGCGTACTCGGTCATCTACTCCCGTGCGCTGCCGGACGCCCGCGACGGCCTCAAGCCTGTGCACCGGCGCATCGTGTACCAGATGAACGAGATGGGCCTGCGGCCCGAGCGCGGCTATGTGAAGTGCGCCCGTGTCGTCGGCGAGGTCATGGGCAAGTTGCACCCGCACGGCGACGCGTCGATCTACGACGCGCTGGTGCGCATGGCACAGCCGTTCTCGATGCGCGTGCCCCTGGTGGACGGCCACGGCAACTTCGGCTCGCTGGGCAACGACGACCCGCCGGCCGCCATGCGGTACACCGAGTGCCGGATGGCCGAGGCCGCCGGCCTGATGACGGAGTCCATCGACGAGGACACCGTCGACTTCGCCCCGAACTACGACGGCCAGGAGCAGGAGCCGGTGGCACTGCCCGCCGCCTTCCCGAACCTGCTGGTCAACGGCGCCTCGGGCATCGCGGTCGGCATGGCCACGAACATGCCGCCGCACAACCTGCGCGAGGTGATCGCGGCGGCCCGGCACCTGATCCGGTACCCGAACGCCGACCTGGACGCGCTGATGAAGCACGTACCGGGCCCGGACCTGCCCACCGGCGGCCGGATCGTCGGCCTGCCCGGCATCCGGGACGCGTACGAGACGGGGCGCGGCACGTTCAAGATCCGCGCGACGGTGTCCGTGGAGACGGTGACGGCCCGCCGCAAGGGCCTCGTCGTCACCGAGCTGCCCTTCGCGGTCGGACCCGAGAAGGTCATCTCGAAGATCAAGGACCTGGTCGGCTCGAAGAAGCTCCAGGGCATCGCGGACGTCAAGGACCTGACCGACCGCGCGCACGGACTGCGCCTGGTCATCGAGATCAAGAACGGCTTCGTGCCCGAGGCGGTCCTGGAGCAGCTCTACAAGCTGACGGCCATGGAGGAGTCCTTCGGCATCAACAACGTCGCGCTGGTGGACGGCCAGCCCCTCACCCTGGGCCTCAAGGAGCTGCTGGAGGTCTATCTCGACCACCGCTTCACCGTCGTCAGGCGCCGCAGCGAGTTCCGCCGGAGCAAGAAGCGCGACCGGCTGCACCTGGTGGAGGGCCTGCTCACCGCCCTGGTCGACATCGACGAGGTCATCCGTCTCATCCGCTCCAGCGAGAACTCGGCGCAGGCCAAGCAGCGTCTGATCGAGCGCTTCTCGCTGAGCGACGTCCAGACGCAGTACATCCTGGACACGCCGCTGCGCCGGCTCACCAAGTTCGACCGCATCGAGCTGGAGTCCGAGAAGGACCGGCTGAACGCGGAGATCGAGGAGCTGACCCGGATCCTCGACTCGGACGCGGAGCTGCGCAAGCTGGTCTCGGCCGAACTGGCGGCGGTGGCGAAGAAGTTCGGCACCGACCGCCGTACGACGCTGCTGGAGTCCGGCGGCGCGCCGGTGGCCGCCGTGCCGCTCCAGGTGGCGGACGACCCGTGCCGGGTACTGCTGTCGTCGACGGGCCTGCTGGCCCGCACCGCGAACGACGAGCCCCTCGTCACGGAGGCGGGCGCCAAGCGGATCAAGCACGACCTGATCGTCTCGGCGGTGCCGGCCACCGCGCGCGGCGAGGTGGGCGTGGTGACGTCCGCGGGGCGGCTGCTGCGGGTGAACGTGGTGGACCTGCCCCAGCTCCCGGAGTCCATGCCGACGCCGAACCTCGCGGGCGGCGCGCCGCTGGCGGAGTTCGTGTCCCTGGAGGACGACGAGGACGTCGTCTGCCTGACCACGCTGGACGAGTCCTCTCCGGGGCTCGCGATCGGCACGGAACAGGGCGTCGTCAAGCGGGTGGTGCCCGACTACCCGTCCAACAAGGACGAGTTGGAGGTCATCACGCTCAAGGAGGGCGACCGCATCGTCGGCGGGGCCGAGTTGCGCACCGGTGACGAGGACCTGGTCTTCATCACGGACGACGCCCAGCTCCTGCGCTACCAGGCTTCGCAGGTCCGCCCGCAGGGCCGTCCCGCGGGCGGTGTGGCGGGCATCAAGCTCGCCGACGGCGCGAAGGTCATCTCCTTCACGGCGGTGGACCCGGCGGCGGACGCGGTGGTCTTCACGGTGGCCGGATCGCGGGGCACCCTGGACGACTCCGTACAGACCACGGCCAAGCTCACGCCGTTCGACCAGTATCCGCGCAAGGGCCGTGCCACGGGCGGTGTGCGCTGCCAGCGGTTCCTGAAGGGCGAGGACTGCCTGGCCTTCGCCTGGGCGGGCGCCACCCCGGCCCTCGCCGCGCAGAAGAACGGGGCGCCGGCCCAGCTCCCGGACGTCGACCCGCGCCGCGACGGCTCGGGCGTGTCGCTGCCGAAGACGGTGGCGGTGGTGGCGGGCCCGGCCTAGAAGACGGGCGGCGGCTCCTCGGCGTCAGCGCCTTGGCCCCGGGGGTCGTCGGCGTCGGGGTCCTCGCCGTCGGGTACGTAGCGCAGGACGCCCCACATGCCGTGCTCGTCGGCGGGCGGGGCGTCGGCGTCCCGGCGGCACGCGTCGAGTTCCTCGCCGAGGGCCGCCGCGTCGATGCCGGAGCCGATAAGGACGAGCTGGGTACGGCGGGCACCGTCGGCGTCGGCGTCGGCGTCAACGGACGCCCAGGGCTCCGGATAGAAGCGCAGGAAGCGTCCGACGGCGTGGACGGCGTACCGGTTCCGCGTGTCGTACGGGCCGAAGTCGACGTACCCCTTGATCCGGTAGAGGCCCTCGGGTCTGCTGTCGAGGAAGCGCATGAGCCGGCGCGGGTCGAGCGGGAGGCCGGAGACGAACGACAGCGTGTCGTAGGCGGCGTGCAGGTGCCCGGAGCCCGCGCCGCCCTCCGCGTGGTCGTGCAGGTCGTCGAAGGACAACTGCCCGACCCGCTCCGCGCTGGGCCGGCAGTCGTAGAGGAACTCGGGGTCGATGCGGCCGTAGGTCGCGGGCACGACGGCGGCGCCGTCGGCGAGCGAGTGCACGAGGGCGAGCACGCGCTCGGCGTCCGGGGCCCGATCGGTCTTGTTGACCACGACCAGGTCGGCCAGGGCCAGGTGCCGGTCGACCTCGGGGTGCTTGGCGCGGGTGTCGTCGAACTCGGCGGCGTCGACGACCTCGACGAGCCCGCCGTAGACGACCCCCGGTTGCTCGCTGGCGAGCAGCATGCGCACCAGTTCCTGCGGTTCCGCCAGGCCGCTGGCCTCGATGACGATCACGTCGATGCCGGCCTCGGGGCGGGCGAGCCGTTCCAGGTACCCGTCGAGTTCACTCGCGTCGACGGCACAGCACAGGCAGCCGTTGCCGAGGGACACGGTGGAGTCGCCGAGGGCGCCCGCGACGGCCATCGCGTCGATCTCGATCGATCCGAAGTCGTTGACGATGGCGCCGATCCGGCTGCCTCCGCTGCGGTGGAGGAGGTGGTTCAGCAGCGTGGTCTTCCCGGAGCCGAGGAATCCGGCGAGTACGACGACCGGGATCTGCTGCGGAGTCGGGCGCTGCCCCACCGTGCGACCTCTCTCTCACCCACGCGTGCGGAATTGCCTGCTCAGGATACGGTCCGCCGCGGTCGGCACGGAGTGAACGATTGTTAGCAGCGTGCGCGGGGCAGACGTTTTCCAAGGCGCCGGACCGTGCGACCCTCGCTTCCCTCCGTGCGCCTCCTCTCCGCCTCCCCGTCGATCAGCGCCGCTCGGCACTCTGGAGGCGGCAAGCGCCGCCCATCGCTCGCCGGTCCCCGTCAGCCGACCCGCACTCGACGACCGGCGGGCGGCCGCCTGATTCGGGGGTTGACATGGTCATACGGAAGAACATCACGGGGAGGTTCGGCTCCGCCGCGGCCGGCATGCTGCTGGCCGCGCGACAGCGACGGCTGGACAGGGCACTTCTGCACGAACGTCGGCTGCGGCTGGAGGAGCTGGCGCTCCGGCGCGAGGCGCTGCGGCACCAGCAGCGCATGCACTGGGAGTTGCTGAACAGGGCGCTCGACGACCCTTCGCTGGCGGAGGTCATCGACACCTACGACAAGAACATCCCGGCGCAGAAACGACGACAGTTCTTCTACGCCAACGCCTGGTACGTCAACCTGTACCACCTCCACCAGGCCGGGATCCTGGATCAGGAGGAGTTGTTCGGACACTTGCGCGAGCTTTTCCAGACCCCCCTGATGCGGGAGTACTGGGAGGCGTCGAGGGAGCAGCGGGCGTCGTTCAAGGCCACGTCCGTCGAGTCACGTGTCGGCACCATGGTGGACGGACTCCTCAAGGACCTGGACGAAGCCGACACGGACGAGTGGTGGGTGGTGGGCACCCCTCCGTCCGACTGATGCTCCGTTCCGTCCGGCCGAGGCCCCGTTGCGTCCGGCTGAGGCTCCGTCCGGGAAGCCGTCCGCGGGTCACCCTTCCCGGGAGTGTCTTCGCCCTGTGGGGCACGCCGGGCCCGCGGATCCCAGTAACGTGCTCCCAGCACAATGGCCAACCCAGAAGGACCGGTACCCCTTGAAAATCGTGCGCCGCATCGGTGTGCCTCCAAGCTCGCGCGGCAGTACCTCGGGAGCCAGCTGTCCGGACCTCTTCGAGCTGAGCGACGGCAATTTCGCCGTCATCGGCACCGAAGCGACCGAGACCCTGGAGGGTGAACTTCCCGCCGATGCTTCCCGTGCCGACTACGAGCGCATCGTGGTCGTCAGCAGGGAGACCCTCATCCGGGCCAAGGCGGACATCCCGGACGCCTGACGTCACCGTGTCTCCGGCCGTTCCCACCGACGACGGCGCACGGACCCACCCCCGGCGAGCAACCCGGCACCCCGTCCTTGCTCGACGCTCCCCGACCAGGCCTGGCGCCCGAACGGCACCAGGCCGCTCGTGCTTCTCAGGCCGGAGCCGGTACGCCCACCGGGGCCCCCGGCCCGACATACCGCGCCGCCGGCCGGATGATCTTCGAGTCGCGTGCCTGTTCCAGGATGTTCGCGCTCCAGCCCACCACCCGTGCCGCCGCGAACGTGGGCGTGAACATCTCACGGGGCAGGCCGCACAGTTCCATGACCACACCCGCGTAGAACTCGACGTTGGTGTGCAGTTCGCGCCCCGGCTTCAGCTCCGCGAGGATCGCCTCGACCTGCCGCTCCACCTCGACCGCGAACTCCACGCGCGGGCCGCCGAACCGCTGCGCCACCTCACGCAGCATCCGTGAGCGCGGATCCTCCGTGCGGTAGACCGCGTGGCCGAAGCCCATGATGCGGTCACCGGCGAGCACCCGCTCGCGGATCCACGCGTCGATGCGGTCGGGCGTGCCGATCGCGTCCAGGGTGTCCAGTGCCCGGCTGGGCGCGCCGCCGTGCAGCGGGCCGGACAACGCCGAGACCGCACCGGCCAGACAGGCCGCGACGTCCGCACCGGTCGACGCGATGACCCGCGCGGTGAAGGTCGACGCGTTGAACCCGTGGTCGATGGTGGAGATCAGGTACTGCTCGATCGCCCGGGTGCGAGCCTCGTCCGGCTCCTCACCGGTCAGCATGTAGAGGTAGTTCGCGGCGTACGACAGGTCCTCGCGGGGGTCCACCGGCTCCTGCCCCCTCCCCAACCGGTGCAGCGCGGTCAGCAGCGTCGGCACGGCCGCGGCGGCCACCAGGGTGTCATGCCGGCGCTGGTCGGCCGAGAGGTCGAACACCGGCCGGAGGCCGAGGGCGGCGCCCAGCAGCGACAGGCCCGTGCGCATCCCGGCGAGCGGGCCGGAGCGTCCGCCCGCCTCGGCGATGGCGGGCAGGGCGGCCCGCACCGCGTCGGGGAGTCGCCGCAGCGCCGCGGTCTCGGCGGCGAAGGCGGCCCCGCGTCGCGCGTCGGGGAGTTCACCGTGGACCAGGAGGTGCCAGACGTCCTCGAAGCAACGGCTCTGCGCGAGTTCGACGGCCGAGTACTGGCGGTAGTGGTAGAAGCCCTCCAGCCCTCGTACGTCGCCGACCTCGGTGTCGGCCACCACCACACCGGCGAGACCGCGCGGCACCTGGACGAGCGTTGCGGCGTCTGCGGTTCTGTTGACGGACATGATTACCTCCTCGAACTTGACTCTACTGTCCATACTTGATTAAGATCTGTCAATATTGATTGAATCAATACACAGCGTCACAAGGACTCAACACGAACCGCCCCCGATCGATACGGTGACCCCATGCGCGATCAAGAGCCCGAGCACCCCGCCGACCGCCAGCGGCGCCTGACCACCAGGGAGGCGGCCGAACTGCTCGGGGTGAAGCCCGAGACCGTGTACGCGTACGTCAGCCGCGGCCAGCTCGCCAGCCGACGCACGCCCGGCTCCCGGGGCAGCACCTTCGACGCCGACGAGGTGCGGGCCCTCGCCCGGCGCAACCGGCGCGACGGCGGCACGGCCCCGGCCGCCGGGCAGGAGCTGACGGTGCGCACCCGCCTCACACTCATCGAGAGCGACCGGTACTACTACCGGGGCGTCGACGCGGTCGAGCTCGCCGCCCGCCACACCTACGAGGAGGTGGCGGAGTGGCTGTGGACCGGGCAGCTGCGTCCCGACGCCGCCTTCCCGGCCCCCGAATCCGCCGTGGCCGTCGCCCGCCGCGCCGTCGACGCCCTGCCCGAACACGCCGGCCCCGCCGACCGGCTCCGCGTCGCCGCGATCGCCGCGGCGGTCACGGACCCGCTCCGCTTCGACCTCACCGAGGACGCGGTACTGGGCACGGCGCGCTCCCTCATCCCCACCCTCGTCGCCGCGCTGCCGCCCGTACTGCGCGACGGAGACGTCCGGGACCCGATCGCCCGCCGGCTGTGGACCCGGCTCAGCGGGCAGGACGCCGACGAACCGTCCCTGCGCGCCCTCGACACGGCGCTCTGCCTCCTCGTCGACCACGACCTGGCGGCCTCCACGCTCGCCGTGCGCGTCGCCGCATCGGCACGGGCGCACGCCTACGCGGCCGTGTCCGCCGGACTCGGCGTGATCGAGGGGCCCCTGCACGGCGCCGCCGGAGGACTCGCGCACCGGATGCTGCTGGAGGTCCTCGACCTGGGCAGCGCGGCGCCGGTCGTCGCGGAGGAGTTGCGGGCCGGCCGGCGCATCCCCGGGCTCGGCCACCGGCTCTACCCGGGCGAGGACCCACGCGCGCGTGCCCTGTTCGCGCTCCTGGAGGACATCCCGCGGGCGGCACCCGCACTCGCGGCGGCCCGGGACGTCCAGGCCACCGCCGCCCGCCACACCCCGCTGCACGCCAACGTCGACCTGGCGCTCGCCGTGCTCACCGTGTCCTCCGGCATGGCCCCCACCGCGGCCGAGACGATCTTCGCGGTGGCCCGCACGGCCGGCTGGATCGCGCACGCGCTGGAGGAGTACGGGGAGCGCCCGCTGCGGATGCGGCCGAGTGGGCTGTACTCGGGCTCGAAGCCGCCGCAGCCCCTGCCGGAGTAGTGCTCAGGCGCGGCTGGAAGTCGTCACGGGCCAAGTCAGGTTAGGCTCACCTCTGTGAGTACGTGCTCAGCCGTCTCCCGGGACCTCGACGAGCCCGTTGCGGGCACCGCGCCCGTAGCGAGGACCTGGTTGCTGCTCGAACAGCCCGGCCCGTGGGGCGCCAAGGCGCTCACCGCGAGCCACCTGGACTCCGCGCTGGGGCGCGCCCTCGACGCGGCGGTGAAGGGCACGGGCGTGCGCGTCGCGCTCGTGCGCCGCCCCGGCCGCCACGCGGACCCGGGCACGTCCGCCGAACGCACCGTGTACGCGGCCCACACCGTGCCGGGAAACGTGTGGCTGCACGGCACCACGATCAAGGACCCCCGTCGGCTGCTCGACCTGGACTTCGCGGCACTCGGCCGGGGCGATCACCACACCTTCGACTCGGTGCTGGACGGCCGCCCCCACACGGGCGATCCGCTCGCCCTCGTGTGCACCAACGGAAAGCGCGACCGGTGCTGCGCCCTCCTCGGCAGACCTCTCGCGGCCGAACTCGCCGCCTCCGGTGCCGAGGGCGTCTGGGAAGTCACCCACCTGGGCGGTCACCGCTTCTCACCGACCGTGCTCGTGCTGCCCCACGGGTACGTCTACGGCCGGGTCCAGGCCCATGCCGTCAAGGAGATCCTGCACAGCGCGCGGGAGAACCGGATCGTCGTCGAGGACTGCCGCGGGAACTCCGCGTGGGAGCGCCCGGGCCAGGCCGCCGAGCTGGCCCTGCGCTCGGCCCTCGGCGAGGACACTGCCCAGGCTCTGACCGTCGTACGGACGGAGGGCGTCGCCCCTCGCTGGGAGGTGACCCTGGCCCACCGCGACGGCCGGCGCTGGCGGGTCACCGTCGTACAGGGGGCGTCGGCGCCACCCCGGCCGGAGAGCTGCGGGGCGTCGGTGCTGGGCTCGCCGGCGCGGATGGAGGTCACCGCGGTGCGCGCCCTGCCGGTGACGGCGGCACTGGCGAGCTGACACCCCGCGGGAGGCACCCGCCACCCCCACGGGAGACACCCGCCACCCCACGGGAGATACGCGCCACACCCCCCTACGGCATGCCACCGGCCCCACGTACCGTCATGGCCATGAGCTCCACTCCCCCCGTACGCCGACTGCGCCTGGGCCTGCCGCGGCGGGTGTTCTCACAGGTGCTGCTGATGCAGCTGGCGATCGCCGCGGGCGTCGCCGTGCTCGCGACCGGGCTGTTCCTGGCGCCGCTCGGCGACCAGCTGGACGACCAGGCGATGCGCCGGGCGCTGGCGATCGCGCAGACCACCGCGCAGCAGCCGCAGGTCGCACGGGACCTGCGGACCACCCGGCCGACGGCGACCGGCCCGGTGCAGCGGGAGGCGGAACGGGTCCGCGAGGCCACCCAGGCGGAGTACGTCGTCGTGATGGACCGCGAGGGCGTGCGCTGGTCGCACACCGACCCGCGGCGGATCGGCCAGGTCGTCTCGACCGACCCCGGGCAGGCCCTGTCCGGCCACGAGGTCATGGAGATCGACAACGGCACCCTGGGCCGTTCCGCCCGCGGCAAGGTGCCGTTGCGCGACAGCGACGGGGAGATCGTCGGTGCGGTCTCGGTGGGCATCGCGTACGACAGCGTCCGGGCGCGGCTGATCCACGCCATCCCCGGCCTGTTCGCGTACGCCGGTGGCGCGCTGGCCGTCGGCGCCCTGGCCTCCTGGATCATCTCGCGCCGGGTGCAGCGGCAGACCCGGGACCTCGCCTTCTCGGACATCGCGGGGCTGCTGGCGGAGCGCGAGGCCATGCTGCACGGCATCCGGGAGGGCGTCGTCGCCGTCGACCGCGGCGGCCGGGTGCGCCTGCTCAACGACGAGGCGCAGCGCCTGCTGGGCATCGGCGGCGAGGCCGTCGGCCGCTCCCCCGACGAGGCGCTCGGGGCCGGGCGCACGGCCGACGTCCTGGCCGGCCGGGTGACGGGCACCGACCTGCTGACCGTGCGCGGCCAGCGGGTCCTGGTCGCCAACCGGATGCCCACCGACGACGGCGGGGCCGTCGCCACGCTGCGCGACCGCACCGAGCTGGAGCAGCTCGGCCGGGAGCTGGACTCCACACGGGGCCTGATCGACGCGCTGCGCGCGCAGGACCACGAGCACGCCAACCGCATGCACACCCTGCTGGGGCTGCTCGAACTGGAGATGTACGACGACGCCGTGGAGTTCGTCGGCGAGGTGGTCGGCGACCACCGGGTCACCGCGGAGCAGATCACGGAGCGGATCCAGGACCCGCTTCTCGCCGCCCTGCTGGTCGGCAAGGCCACGGTCGCGGCCGAGCGCGGAGTCGCCCTGTGGGTCTCGGACCGGACCCGGCTGCCGGACCGGCTGGTCGATCCCCGAGGGCTCGTGACGATCGTCGGCAACCTGGTCGACAACGCCCTCGACGCCGCCGCGGGGACGCCCCACGCGCGCGTGGAGGTCGAACTGCGTGCCGAGGGGCGCGCCGCCACGCTCACCGTGCGCGACACGGGCCCCGGGATTCCGGCGGACCACCGGGAACTGGTGTTCACCCCGGGCTGGTCCACCAAGGAGCCGCCGGCCCACCGCGGGCGCGGCATCGGCCTGTCGCTGGTGCGTCGCCTGGCCGAACGGCAGGGCGGCAGCGCGACCGTCTCGGAGGCGTACGGCGGGGGCGCGGAGTTCGTCGTCGTCCTCCCGGAGGCACTGGCCGAACCGGCCCCCGAACCCGCCCTCACCGCCCCCGTGACCACCGCCGCCGAGGAGGAGTCCCGATGATCGAGGTCCTGGTCGTGGACGACGACACGCGCGTCGCGCGCGTCAACGCCGCGTACGTCGAGAAGGTGCCGGGCTTCCACGTCGCCGGTGAGGCATACAGCGCGCTGGAGGCACTGGACGCGGTGGACAGGCTGCCCCGCCTCGACCTGATCCTGCTGGACCACTACCTGCCCGACCGGACCGGTCTGGAGGTCGTCCAGGAGATGCGCCGACGGGGACGCCAGACCGACGTGATCATGGTGACGGCCGCCCGGGACGTGTCGACCGTGCAGGCGGCGATGCGCCAGGGTGCGCTCCAGTACCTGGTGAAACCGTTCGCCTTCGCCGGTCTGCGCGCCAAACTGGAGGCGTACGCCGAACTGCGCCGCACCCTCGACGGGGGCGGTGAGGCGGAACAGGCCGAGGTCGACCGCATCTTCGGCGCCCTGTCGGCCCCCTCCGAACCCGGGCTGCCCAAGGGCCACTCCCCCACCACCGCCGAGTTGGTACGCCAGTGTCTGCTGAAGGCCGACGGGCCGCTGTCCGCCCAGGAGATCGCCGAACGGACCGGTGTGAGCCGCCAGACCGCGCAGCGCTATCTGAAGCTGCTGGAACGCACCGGACGGGCCGTCCTGACACTCAAGTACGGCGAGGCCGGCCGCCCCGAGCACCGTTACGCGTGGGCGACCCGAGCCTGACACGGCCACCGGACGCCGGGGCCCGGGCGGGGGCCGGCCCCCTGCCTAGACTGCCCCCGCCCCGGTCAGCGACCGCACCTCGGCCTCGGCGTGCTTGGCCTCGTCCGGTTCCTCCGGCGAGGTGACCGTGCCCAGCCAGCCCGCGAGGAAGCCCAGCGGGACCGAGACGAGCCCCGGGTTCTGCAGCGGGAAGTACCGGAAGTCGAGGCCCGGGAAGAGGGATTGCGGGCTGCCGGACACGACCGGTGACAGCAGCACCAGCACCACGGACGGCACCAGTCCGCCGTAGACCGCCCACACCGCGCCGCGCGTGGTGAAGCCGCGCCAGAACAGCGAGTAGAGCAGCACCGGCAGGTTGGCGGAGGCGGCCACGGCGAAGGCGAGGCCCACCAGGAAGGCGACGTTGAGGTCGCGGGCGAATAGACCGAGGCCGATCGCGACGGCGCCGATGCCGACGGCGGCGACCCGCGCCACGGCGACCTCGCTGCGCGGCTTGGAGTGCCGGCGCCGCAAGGACGCGTACAGGTCGTGGGCCACGGACGCCGAGGACGCCAGGGTGATGCCGGCCACCACCGCGAGGATGGTGGCGAACGCGACGGCGGCGACGACCGCGAACAGGACCGTACCGCCGGTGGACTGCGCGCCGCCGCCCAGGTCGAGGGCGAGCAGCGGCACCGCCGTGTTCCCGGCCGCGTTGGACGCGCGTACGGTGTCCGGGCCGACCAGGGCGGCGGCACCGAACCCGAGCACGATCGTCATCAGGTAGAAGCCGCCGATGAGACCGATCGACCACACCACGGACCGCCTCGCCGCCCGGGCGGTGGGCACGGTGTAGAAGCGGGACAGGATGTGCGGCAGCCCGGCCGTGCCCAGGACCAGGGCGAGCCCCAGGCTGATGAAGTCGAAGCGGGAGACCCAGTCCCCGCCGTACGCCAGGCCGGGCGCGAGGAACGACTCACCGTGGCCGCTGCGCTCGGCCGCCGTGCGCAGCAGCCGGTCGACGTCGCCGTGGAAGCGCACCAGGACGAGCGTGGTCAGCGCCACGGTGCCGCCGAGCAGCAGCACCGCCTTCACGATCTGGATCCAGGTGGTGGCGCGCATCCCGCCCAGCGACACGTAGATCACCATGAGGGCACCGACGCCGATGACCGTCCACGTGCGCGCCGCCTCGCTCGTCCCGCCCAGCAGCAGCGCGACCAGGCTGCCCGCACCCACCATCTGCGCCACCAGGTACAAGACGGAGACGGTGACCGAGGAGGTGCCCGCGGCGATCCTGACCGGCCGCTCCCTCATCCGGGCGGCGACCACGTCGGCGAGGGTGAACCGCCCGCAGTTGCGGACCAGTTCGGCGACGAGGAACAGGACCACGAGCCACGCCACCAGGAAACCCACCGAGTAGAGCATGCCGTCGTAGCCGTAGAGCGCGATGAGCCCCGAGATGCCGAGGAAGGACGCGGCCGACATGTAGTCGCCGGAGATGGCAAAACCATTCTCCATCGGCGAGAAGAGGCGGCCGCCCGCGTAGAACTCCTCCGCGGACCCCTGCCGGTGGCGGCCCACCCAGGTGGTGATCCCGAGTGTGACCGCGACGAACGTGCTGAACAGCAGCAGGGCCAGCGTCTGATGGTCGCCGGTCACGACGCACCACCCCGTGCCCCGCGCGTCAGCTCCTGGGTGTCCCAGCGCAGTTCGAGCGCGGCCCGGTCCCTGCGCAGCCGGGCGTGCCGGGCGTAGGCCCAGGTGAGCAGGAACGTGGTGAGGAACTGACCCAGCCCGGCGACCATCGCCACGTTCACCGCTCCGGCCACCGGTCGGGCCATCAGGGAGGGTGCGGACGTGGCGGTCACCACGTAGGCGACGTACCAGAGGAAGAAGGCGGCGACGGCCGGCATCACGAACCGCCGGTACCGGCTGCGGACCTCCTGGAAGGCCGCGCTGCGCTGCACCTCCAGGTACACGTCGGCCGCGGCCCGGGACGGCACGGTCGGGGCGTCCCGGCGCATCGGCGGCACCGCCGGCCCGGTGGCTCCGGGACCGGCCGACTCGCCCCAGCCGGAGGCGAGGGCGTCGTACCAGGGGTCGTCGTACCGCGGATCCTCGTACGGTGCGCCGGGGGCCGTCTCGACGTAGGCCCTGCCCGGCACCGCGCGGTGGTTGGCCGCGCTTTCGGGACCGCCCCCGGCACCGCGGGACCGATCGTTGCTTGACTGCATGCCCAAGGATGGACAGAACGGGAAGATCCCCGACTCTCCTTCCCCAGGCACTTCACCCCATCAGGTGATTCATCCCCCTGGTGGCCGCACCAGCCCCTTCCCGTAGGCGTAACGCACCGCCTGCGCACGGTCCTTGATGCCCGTCTTGGCGAACAGGTTGTTGATGTGGGTCTTCACCGTCGCCGTGGAGACCTGCAGCCGGCTCGCGATCTGCTGGTTGGTGAGCCCATCGGCGATGAGCACCAGCACCTCGGTCTCCCGGGCGGTGAGACCGTCCGGTGGTTCGGGCGGTCCCGCGTGCCGCGGCTCGGACTCCGACAGGCGCTCCAGCAGCCGCCGCTGGATGCTCGGGGCCAGCCCCGCGTCTCCGGACAGGACGCCGTGCACCGCCCGGACGATCTCCTCCCCGCCCGCGTCCTTGGTGAGGTAGCCGCGCGCCCCCGCCCGCAACGCGGGGAACACCGACTCGTCGTCCGCGTACGTCGTGAGCACGACGACCTGCGTCCCCGGGTGTTCGGACCGGATCCGGCGGGTGGCCTCCACCCCGTCGCACCTGGGCATGCGCAGATCCATCAGCACCACGTCCGGCGCGAGTTCGGCGACCTGCCGGACCGCCTCCTCGCCGTCACCGGCGGCGCCCACGACCTCGACACCGGGCAGGAGCCCGAGCAGCATCACGATCCCCTCCCGCACGACGGTCTGATCGTCCACGACCACCACCCGCGCGGGCCTTTCCCCGTGCTCCTGCGTCATACGGGCACCTTCAACGTCACCACGAACCCCTCCTCGCCCGGCCCTGTCCGCAGCGAGCCGCCCAGCAACTCGGCACGCTCCCGCATGCCCAGCAGACCGTACCCACCTGCGCTGCCGGTGACTTCGCGGGACGGGCCTCCCGAGTCCCGTACGTCCAGCGTCACTTCGTGGGCGCCGTAGTCCAGCCGCACCCGCACACCGGCGCCGGGGGCGTGCCTGCGGGCGTTCGTCAGCGCCTCCTGGGCCACTCTGCGCACGGCCTGCGACGCCTCGGCCGGCAGCGGTCTGCGTTCCCCCGTAATGGTGACCTCCGCGGCGCCCTCCGCCGTCTCGACGAGCTGGGCCAGGAAGTCCTCCAGCGGCGTCAGGTCGCCCCGCAGCGCGGACAGCGCCTGCCGGGTCTCGGCGAGTCCGTCGCGGGCCATCCCCCGTGCCGCCACCACCCGGTCCAGGATCTGCTGCCGGTCCGCGTCCCGCTCGATCAGCAGCCGGGCCGCCTCCAGGTGCACCATCTGCGCCGAGAGGCTGTGCGCCAGCACGTCGTGGATCTCCCGGGCGATACGGGCCCGCTCCGCGAGGGCCGCGGACTCCGCCTCGGCCGCCCGAGCGGCCCGCTCCTGAGCCAGCAGCCGCTGCGCGCTCCCCCGTGCCTCGGCGTCGAGTCGCAGGACGTATCCGGCCAGTGCCAGTCCGCCCGCCGTCGCCGCCGTGGTCAGCCATGCGTCGTCGCTGACGGCGGCGTAGGAGGCCAGCGCGACCGAGGCCACGGGCAGCGCGGCGGCGACGGGCAGCCGTTCGAGGGCCACGACGGCACAGCCGCACCAGATGACCAGTGCGGGGACTGTGAAGCCGACGGACCGGGCGGCCACCGCGATCGCGAGCAGCACGGCGACGAGTGCCAGGGACGGCCACAACCGGTGCGCGAGCGTGGTCCGGAAGAAGGCCCAAGCCGCGCACACGGCGCCCATCAGGCCGACGGCCGCCGCGACCGAGCCCCATCCGTGCAGACGGCTGCTCGTGAACGCGCCCCACAGCAGCATCCCGAACACCAGCAGCCGCACCGCCAGGGCGAGCAGCCGGCGGGGCCGCGAGACGCTCTCGGGCAGGAGCGCCTCCCTGGAAGGCCACCTCGTCCAGACGTTCTCCGTCACGCGGGCTCCTTCCAGGTGGGCCGGGCCACGGCGTCACGGTACGCGGCACCGGGTGCTCGGGAAGGGCGCGGGGCCTGAACGCGCCAGGCCAGGACGCCGGACCGGACCAGCAGGGTCGCCGCGAGGGCGAGCAGCAGGGCGGAGCCGTCCTGCCGCACCCCCAGGACGGCACCGACCCCGTAGAGGCCGACGCGCAGCGCGATGCCGGCGACCCACACCGCGACGCTCGCCCGGGTGCCCCTGCTCCACACGGCGCCGTCCGCCTCGGCCCATATCCGGGTGGTCCAGGCCCAGCCGGCCCCGGTGGCCAGGCCGACGATCATCTCGGCGGCGAGCAGCAGCACCGCGGCCGTCCGGTGATGGGCGTCGATCATGCCCGGTTCACGCAGCGCGACGATGCCCAGTACCAGGGGCAGCACCCACCAGCGTCGGCCGGTGTCGATCCGGCTCGGGCGGAACTGCCGGGTGATCACCAGGCCGATCACCGCCGTGACGACCAACGCGTCCAGGAGCCCGGACATCATGCCTCCGTGAGCGGAAGAAGGGTGATGCCGGCGGCGCTCCCGCCGACGACTTCGACGCTACGGAACGTACGAGGTCACGGGATCGGAGCCCGGGTGGATCATGGGTGGAGCCGCGCTCGGCGGGACGCTCCACCCAGGGGTGGAGACGGCGACGGGCCCGGGCGGCGGCGTGGGACGCGGGCCGCACATGCGGCGGACCGGGCCCGGTTCTCGCTCCCGGGCCCGGTCCGTCGACTGAGTGTGGTCACGCGTCGATGCGCGACCGGTCCAGCGTCGCCGCCGAGCTGGAGATGAACTCCTTGCGGGGTGCGACGTCGTTGCCCATCAGCAGGTCGAAGACCTGCTCGGCGGAGTCCAGGTCGGTCAGGTTGATCCGGCGCAGGGTGCGGCGGCGCGGGTCCATGGTGGTCTCCGCCAGCTGGTCGGCGTCCATCTCGCCCAGGCCCTTGTAGCGCTGGATGGAGTCCTTGTACCGGATGTTCTTGCTCTGGAACTCCATGAGCCTGTCGCGAAGCTCACGGTCCGAGTACGTGTAGACGTACTTGTCCTGGCCCTTCTTCGGCTGGACCAGCTCGATGCGGTGCAGCGGGGGCACCGCGGCGAACACCCGGCCGGCCTCGACCATGGGCCGCATGTAGCGGTGGAAGAGGGTCAGCAGCAGGGTGCGGATGTGGGAGCCGTCCACGTCGGCGTCGGTCATCATGATGATCTTGCCGTAGCGGGCCGCGTCGATGTCGAAGGTGCGGCCCGAACCCGCCCCTATGACCTGGATGATCGCCCCGCACTCGGCGTTCTTCAGCATGTCGGTGACGGACGACTTCTGGACGTTGAGGATCTTGCCCCGGATCGGCAGCAGCGCCTGGAACTCGGAGTTGCGGGCGAGCTTGGCCGTGCCCAGCGCGGAGTCGCCCTCGACGATGAACAGCTCACTGCGGTCGACGTCGTCGCTGCGGCAGTCCGCGAGCTTCGCGGGCAGTGACGACGACTCCAGGGCCGTCTTGCGACGCTGGGCGTCCTTGTGCTGGCGTGCGGCGATACGGGTACGGGCCGCGGCGACGGCCTTCTCCATGACCACCCGCGCCTGCTGGGCCGCGTCGCGCTTGGTCGAGGTCAGGAACGCCTTCAGTTCCTTGGTGATCACGTTGTTCACGATCCGGCGGGCCGCCGAGGTGCCGAGGACCTCCTTGGTCTGGCCCTCGAACTGCGGCTCGGCGAGCCGGACGGTGACGACCGCCGTCAGGCCCTCCAGGGCGTCGTCCTTGACGATGTCGTCCTCGGCGACGCGCAGCATCTTCTTGGTGCGCAGCACCTCGTTCATCGTCTTGGCCACCGCCTGCTCGAAGCCGGCGACGTGGGTGCCGCCCTTGGGCGTGGCGATGATGTTGACGAACGACCTGACCGTGGTGTCGTAACCGGTGCCCCAGCGCATCGCGACGTCGACGCCCAGGTCACGGGTGACCTCCGTCGGTGTCATCTGACCGTCCTCGTCCAGCACGGGGACCGTCTCCTTGAAGCTGCCCTGCCCGCTGAAGCGGAGGGTGTCGCAGACGGGCCGGTCACTGGCCAGGTACTCGCAGAACTCACTGATGCCGCCGTCGAAGCGGAACGACTCCTCGCCCTTGCTGCCGCCGTCACCGAGACCGAACTCGTCCCGCACCACAATGGTCAGCCCGGGCACCAGGAAGGCGGTCTGGCGGGCCCGCTGGTGCAGGGTGTCCAGGGAGAGCTTCGCGTCCCTGAGGAAGATCTGCCGGTCCGCCCAGTACCGCACACGGGTACCGCGGCGGCTCTTGGGGATCTTCTTGGTCTTGCGCAGCCCGCTCCCGGCGTCGAACTTGGCGTCCGGGCCCGCTCCCGCGAACGCGCCCGGGACCCCCCGGCGGAAACTGATGGCATGGGTGTGCCCACCGAGGTCGACCTCGATGTCCAGGCGGGCGGACAGGGCGTTCACCACGGAGGCGCCCACACCGTGCAGACCACCGGAAGCGGCGTAGGCGCCACCGCCGAACTTGCCGCCGGCGTGCAGCTTGGTCATGACGACCTCGACGCCGGACAGGCCGGTCTTGGGCTCGACGTCGACCGGGATGCCCCGGCCGTTGTCCCGGACCTCCACCGAGGCGTCGTCGTGGAGGATCACCTCGATGTGGTCGCAGTAACCGCCCAGGGCCTCGTCGACGGAGTTGTCGATGATCTCCCACAGGCAGTGCATCAGACCGCGGCTGTCGGTGGATCCGATGTACATGCCCGGACGCTTGCGCACGGCCTCGAGCCCCTCGAGGACGAGCAGGTGCCGCGCGGTGTAGTTGGACCCGTCCCGGTCTGCTCCTGCCAGCAGCGCAGTGGACGGCACGGATGTCTCGGCGGTCACGCGGTTCGCTCCTCGCTGAATTTCAGATGGGGCCCCGCTGGGTAAGGGCGTGGCTCGGTTCACCGGTCAGAGGGTACCGAGGCCTGGTAGAGCCGTTGTAACGCCACCCTCGTCGCGCACTCACCCTAGTCCAGGGTCGCATGCCTGTTCGATCCCTCGATGGGGTGAAGTACACATCACGTTCCCTTCGAGGCATGAACCATTTAGGCTCCGGGCACGTCCTCATGAACAAACCGGCAACCCAGCCGGCGGGACCGACACTGACCGACTGCGCGAACCCGTACGACACACAGACACGCAATACGGCACATTCGCCGCCAATCGGCAACAGCCGGCCCCTCGGAAAGTTTTTTCGAGGAAAAGCCACGAGCGGGAACGTTTTGGGGCTGGTTGGATGTTGACCCTGGTACGACAGCTCGTCGAGCTAGAGAAGAGGCGACGTGACTACTGTTCTGACTTCCGCAAGCCCGCTGACGGCCGCCGATCGCTGCGACCGCTGCGGCGCCCAGGCATATCTGCGCGTCGTCCTGCTGAGCGGCGGAGAACTGCTCTTCTGCGCCCACCACGGGCGCAAGTTCGAGCCGGAACTCAAGAAGATCGCCGCTGAGATACAGGACGAGACGGAGCGGCTGACCGCCGTTCCGGCTTCTTCCGCCGAGGAAGAGCGCTGACCCAACGCGCCCGACGACGAGCCGAATCGGCACAGGCCGATGAACGGGCGGCCGCCTCCAGAACTTGGAGGCGGCCGCCCGTGCTCGTGCTCCAGAGGCCCTCAGCGGCCGTCAGACGCCCCCGCGCTGCCCCGTTGCCGCGCCGTCCCAGCCCAGGGTCCGCAGTATCGAGGAGACCCGCGTGTAGACCCCTGGACTGCCCGGGCGCCCGCAGCCACTCCCCCAGGACACCAGGCCGATGAGCCTCCCCTGGCCGACCAGCGGTCCTCCGCTGTCCCCCTGACAGGCGTCGCGGCCGCCGGTCTCCTCCCCCGCGCAGAGCATGGTGCTCCGGAGATACCGTCCGTCGTCGCTCCCCGGATACGCCCGCTCGCAGGACGCGTCGGGGAGCACGCGCACACGCGCCGCGTGCAGGCCGTTCGCGTAGTCACCGGCTCCGGAGGTGTCGCCCCAGCCGTAGACCAGGGCCCCGGTGTCCGGCGCGTACGCGGGGTCGCCTTCCGCCGCCATCCCTACGACCGAGCCGGCGGGAAGGGCTTCGGAGAGGGTGAGCACCGCGAAGTCGCCGGCGTTGCTGTTGTCGTCGTGCCCCGGATTCACCCACACGGAGCGGACGGGGATCTCCTGGCCCTGGTCCGACAGCAGGTCGGTGCGGCCGGCGATGATCTTCAGGTCGCCCACCTGGTCCGGCGGCGACCCGAGCACCTCTTCCCCCAGGCAGTGGGCCGCCGTGAGAACGGTGGTCCGGCCGACGGCCACTCCCCCGCAGAACTGCCCCGCTCTCGTACCCCCGAACCGGTCACGACTGGACAGGGCGACGGTCCACGGGCTGTCGGACACTTCTACCGGGAATCCTCCGACGACGATGCTGTCGGCGGCCGCGGGGGCGGCGGACCCCAGCGGTATCGCGGTCGCCGCGGCCGCCAGCACCAGCGGCCGGGCCAGTGTCCGGGCAAAGAGACGACGCATGCGGGCTCCTCACTCCTAGGTGGTCATGGGACACCCAGAGTGATCCAGTACGCCGTGTCGCGCACCCGCTGCCCAGCGCGAAGGCCCGGTTCCGCACCTGGCGGAACCGGGCCTCGTCGCTCGTACGACGCTCGTACCGACTACCGCGGTCTAGTCGAGGTAGTCGCGCAGCACCTGGGAACGCGACGGGTGCCGCAGCTTCGACATGGTCTTCGACTCGATCTGGCGGATGCGCTCACGCGTGACGCCGTACACCTTGCCGATCTCGTCGAGGGTCTTCGGCTGACCGTCGGTGAGGCCGAAGCGCATGGAGACGACGCCTGCCTCGCGCTCGGACAGGGTGTCGAGCACGGAGTGCAGCTGCTCCTGCAGGAGGGTGAAGCTGACCGCGTCGGCCGGGACGACCGCCTCGGAGTCCTCGATGAGGTCACCGAACTCGCTGTCGCCGTCCTCGCCCAGCGGGGTGTGCAGCGAGATGGGCTCGCGACCGTACTTCTGGACCTCGATGACCTTCTCCGGGGTCATGTCGAGCTCCTTGGCCAGCTCCTCCGGGGTGGGCTCGCGGCCCAGGTCCTGGAGCATCTGGCGCTGCACGCGCGCGAGCTTGTTGATGACCTCGACCATGTGCACCGGGATACGGATGGTGCGGGCCTGGTCGGCCATCGCGCGGGTGATCGCCTGACGGATCCACCAGGTGGCGTACGTGGAGAACTTGTAGCCCTTGGTGTAGTCGAACTTCTCCACGGCGCGGATCAGACCGAGGTTGCCCTCCTGGATGAGGTCCAGGAAGAGCATGCCGCGGCCGGTGTAGCGCTTGGCCAGCGAGACCACCAGGCGGAGGTTGGCCTCCAGCAGGTGGTTCTTGGCGCGGCGGCCGTCCTCGGCGATGATCTCCAGCTCGCGCTTGAGTTTGGGCGCGAGCTTGTCGGCATTCGCCAGCTTGTCCTCGGCGAACAGACCGGCCTCGATGCGCTTGGCGAGCTCGACCTCCTGCTCGGCGTTGAGCAGCGGGACCTTGCCGATCTGCTTGAGGTAGTCCTTGACCGGGTCGGCGGTGGCGCCGGCCGCGGCGACCTGCTGGGCCGGAGCGTCGTCCTCGTCCTCGTCGGAGAGCACGAACCCCGCGTTCTCGGTGCCCTCGGGCTCCTCCGTCGCGGCCTTCGGGTCCTCGGTCGTCTCCTCCTCGAGAAGCTCGCCGTCTTCCTTCTTGGCCGTGGTCTTCTTGGCCGCCGTCTTCTTGGCGGTCGCCTTCTTCGCCGTCGCCTTCTTGGCGGTCGTCTTCTTGGCCGCCGCCTTCTTGACGGGAGTCTCTTCTTCCTCGGCGGCGGGCTCGGTGGCGGGCGCCGCCGGGGCGGCGGGAGCGGTCGCCTTCCTGCTGGTCACCGTCTTGGCCGCGACCGTCTTCGTGGCGGTGCGCTTGGCGGGACTCTTCGCTGCGACGCTCTTGCGGGTGCGCTTGGGCTCTGCGGCACTGACCATCAGCGTCACACCCTCTTCCTCGAGGATCTGGTTGAGGCTGCGCAGTACGTTCTTCCACTGAGTGGCCGGAATCTGGTCAGCTTCGAAGGCCCGACGCACGTCATCGCCGGCGATCTGCCCCTCAGCCTTTCCCCGCTCAATGAGCGCCATGACAGAGACGGACTCGGCGATCTCCGGCGGGAGCGTACGGGATGTGCTGGCCGACACGAACAACCTCTCGGAACGTTGAAAAACGGCTTCCGGCCCCGTCCACGGCGGACAGGAGCCGACCACCGGCTTGGGAATGGGCCGACGGTGCGGGCGGGCCGGGAGATGCACAGCGCCGTGAACGGCGTCCGTATTCCCTCCGCGGCTGTCACCTCTTAGGTCATCGTGTTGTTCCCAAGAGCGTTACGCCCAATCCGCGTGGCCCGAGTCACACCCCGTAAACGATCAAAATCGGTCAAATATGGATGAACAAGGTCATCGGTTCATGCGTCCCGGCCACACCGGGAAGGAGCTCAGCCAAGGAGCTCAGCCTCTCATCACACCGTCGGACCCCGCGGAACCATGAGCGGTTCCGCGGGGTCCGACGGTGACGGCGGCGTCCGGCCACTGCCACAGGAGGGGTTTGGCGTGCCCGGACCGCGCCGTTCCGGCGGAGGCGCTCAGTGCTCGCGAGGGGCGGGCACCACGCGTTCCACCTCGGGGTGGACGGTCAGAAGTTGACGCATGGCCGCCTCGGCCGCCGCGCCGTCGCCGGTGGCGAGGGCGTCGACGATCCTGCCGTGCTGCGCGATCGACACGTCGTTCGGCCGGTCACAGTCCGTGACCGGGCCGCCGGAGACGTGGAGGGCGGCGGAGACGATCCCGGAGAGGTGGTCCAGCATGCGGTTGCCCGCGATCTGGATGAGCAGGGAGTGGAACTCGGCATCGGCGCGCGAGAAGGTGAGCGCGTCGCCCTGCCCCATGGCGTGGCCCATGATCCCGACCATGTCGGAGAGCCGCTGCTGGATGTCCTCGCGTCCGTGCCCGGCGGCCAGTCGCGCGGCGAGCGGCTCGATCGTCCAGCGCAGTTCGCTCAGCTCGCGGCGCTGGTCGTCGCGCTGCGGGCCGAAGGCACGCCATTCGATGATGTCCGGATCCAGGAGGTTCCAGTCACTGACGGGACGCACCCGGGTACCGACATTGGGGCGGGCGCTGACCAGCCCCTTCGCCTCCAGCACGCGGAGGGACTCACGCACTACGGTGCGGGAGACCTCGAAGCGCTGTCCGATCTCCTCGGGCACCAGTGGGCGGTCTGCACCCAGGTCGCCGGAAACGATCATCTGGCCAAGCTGCTGGACGAGTTGCCCGTGCAGTCCGCGGCCACGGTTGCCCGCGGTGCGCCGGCCCACGCGGCCCAGCTCGGGCTCCACCCCTTCCCAGGAGGGCGCACCGACGCGGTCGACGGCGGGCGTCTCCGCGTACGGGTAGCGGTCGAGTTCGCCCGGGTTCGCGAGGCCGGAGTCGGCGGAACGGGCGGCGGTCATCATGGTGTGCGCAAGGGTACTCACGCATCCTTTGTCGGCGCTCGCCCCAACTCCCTTGAGGTCTTTGGTGAAAAGCACACGAAAGGGTGATCGCTCACCCCGTCGCAATTGACGCCTTATCGGAAAGAAATGGGCTTTCCCCGGGGAGTTGCGCACACGGTCGGAACGGAAGGTGGGGCAGGCGCCCTCAAACCCTGCTGCGCAGGGTCATCAGCAGATAGGCGCAGAGCAGAGCGGTCAGCGACAACGTCATTGCACCGCCGACCGGTTGGGCGATCAGGCGCAGAACCTCGGCCAGGTACCGCTCACCGCCGAACGGCCACTGGGTCAGCAGGACTTCGCGCACCCGCATCGGGAACCCGGCGGCCGTCCGTACGGACGGACCCGCCCAGACCTTCTGTACGAGCGGTACGACGACGACCGGGACGGCGACCACGGCCGCCAGCCCGGCGGTGGTGGACCGGAAGACACCCGCGGCGAGCACTCCGGACCAGGCACACCCGACGACGAGCCCGAGCCAACCGGCGCTCAGCGCGGGCCAGTCCGCGGGGACCTCCGCGAGCTCCGGACCGTAGAGGAGACGGAGCACCTCGGCGTCGCAGCCCACCGTCAGGGCGGCCAGCAGGAGTGCGGCCGCCGCGGAGACGAGGAGTTTGGCGGTCAGCAGCCCCATGCGGCGGGGGACGGTGCCGCGGTCCGCCGCCAGGGCGGGGTGACGGAACTCGTCACCGAAGGCGAGGGCGCCGAGCAGCCCCGCGCCGAGCGCCGCGGGCGGCAGCGGGAGCTCCCGCGGCCACGCGGCCAGGAGCCGCGGCTGCGGGGTGTGTCCGACACGGGCGAGGACCACGGCGGTGACGGCGGACACGAGGAGCACGACCGCACCGGTGACGAACCCGGTGCGGATACCCGTCGCGCGACGGAGTTCGTAGCGCAGTGGACGGAGCGGGCTGGGAGCGGAGCGGACGGAGATGGGGGGCGGAAGCGTGGCGGCCGCTTCCCGGGCCGTCGCCCTGCCGGAGGCGAGGCCGCTGGACGGGCGCGGTGCTGGGTGCGGGGCGGCGTCGGGCGCGGAGGGCCCGGGAGGCCCGGGAGGCCCGGAAGGCCCGGGGTGGCGGACGGGGACGAGGGCTTGGCGGGGGCCGGGGGTTCTGCGCAGGACGGTCCCGGGTGCGGAGCCGTCCGGGTCCCCGGCCGTGTCCGCGGCTGGGCCTTGCTCCGTCACGGACGACGGACGCGGCGTACTGAGCGTCTCGGTGTCCTGAGCGTGGTCGCCGTCCGGCTCGCGTCGCTCCTGCTGCCGGGCCGCTGGGATCTCACCGGCTCCGGGACCCATGTCACCGACCTCGTCGGCCAGTTGGTGGACGAGGATCCCGTGCCGGAAAGCCGTTTCACCGATGTCGGCACACGTACTGCCGTAGACCGCGAGCCGGTTGCCGCCCTCGCGGACCACCTCGACGGAGCGGCGTGCCGTGCGGGCCTCCTTCGTCACCAGCGCGGCGAGGCGGGCGGCGTGCGGGCTGCGTACGGCGACGCGGGGCCGCAGCCGGGTACGGGAGTACTCCGCCGCCTCCTGGTCGGCGACGACTCTGCCCCGCTCCAGCGTGACGACGTGGTCGGCGCTGCGCGCGGCCTCCTTGGGGTCCGCCGTGCTGAACAGGACCGTGCCGCCCTGGGCGGCATGGGCGCGCAGGGCGCCGTGCAGCCGTCGGGCGTCCTGGGCGGAGAGTGCGCCGGCCGGGTCGTCGAGGATCAGGGTGTGCGGGTCGGGGACCAGCGCGCAGGCCAGTCCGAGGCGTCGGTCCATGCCGCGGGAGAGGGTGCCGAGGCGTTCGTCGCGCAGGTTCAGGAGATCGAGCGACTCCAGCACCTCGTCCGCCCGGCCGACGGATACGCCGGCCGCCGCGCACAGCATGCGGAGATGGCCGCGCACCGTACGGGCGGGGTGGCCCGGCACGTCCCCCAGCAGCACGCCCACCTCGCGCGAGGGGTGGGCGATGCGGTGCAGGGGGCGGCCTCTGAAGTAGGTGAGACCACGGCCCTGTTGGAGTTCGAGCATGAGCCTGAGTGCCGTCGTCTTGCCGGCGCCCGATGCTCCGAGCAGCGCGGTGACGCGGCCCGCGCGCGCCTCGAACGAGACGTCGTCGACGGCGGGCGGAAGCTCCTTGCGAGGGTTGCTGGTCAGTCCGAAGGCCTGGATCACCTGTAGCAGAATAGCGTGTGATATCCGTTTTTTCGGGCATCGCACCAGCCCGGCGTCATACCTCGGGGCGGAGCATCGGGGGGTTGAGGAGGGTCGCGCCGCCCGCACGGAAGAGCTGGGCGGGACGGCCGCCCTGGCGGGTGGTCGTCCCGCCGGTCGGGACGAGGAAGCCCGGAGTGCCCGTCACCTTCCGGTGGAAGTTGCGAGGATCGAGCGCCACGCTCCACACCGCCTCGTAGACACGGCGCAGCTCGCCCACGGTGAACTCGGGCGGGCAGAAGGCGGTGGCCAGGGACGAGTATTCGATCTTGGAGCGGGCTCGCTCCACCCCGTCGGCCAGAATCCGCGCGTGGTCGAAGGCGAGCGGGGCCGCCCCCTCGCCGGCACGGCCGTAGCCGCTCTGTTCCAGCAGTTCCTCGACCGGGGCCCAGCGGGCGTTGCTGGCGTCACCGCCCGCTCGCGGTGCGGGGAGGTCCGGGGCGAGCGCGAGGTGCGCGACGCTGACCACCCGCATGCGGGGGTCGCGCCCTGGGTCTCCGTATGTCGCGAGCTGCTCCAGGTGGGCGCCGTTGTCCTGGTTCGGCGCGGCCGGGTCGTGGACGCACAGCCCGGTCTCCTCGGCCAGCTCCCGCGCCGCCGCCTGCGCCAGGTCCTCGTCGGCCCGTACGAACCCGCCGGGCAGGGCCCACCGGCCCTGGAACGGAGGCTCACCCCTGCGCACCGCCAGCGCGCACAGGGAGTGGCGACGCACGGTCAGCACGACCAGGTCCACAGTGACGGCAAAGGGGGGAAAGGCTGACGGGTCGTAGGGCATGCGGCGATCATAGTCGTCTGCCTGACGATAAACACTCCCTTCGCCAACCACCGGGGGGACGGATCCGCTTCTCTCCGACCTGCGTCCCGCCGCTCGTTCCCGCGGGCCGCGCGAGGGGGCGTCGCACCAGGTCAGGCAGGTGATGTCGGCAAGGTGGCCGCCCCGTGGCACCCGCGTACCTTCCCAAGGCCGCGGCCACCCGTCTCAGGGGCATTCGCTCCCTCCTTGGCTCCCGTGCTCCGCCGTACCCGCCCCGTCCGGACGCGTCCCCTTCCGGCCCGTGCTCCGGCCCGTGGCCGGTGTCCCCGAGGTGTGCGGGCGCCTCCGGTCCGCCCGTGCGGCCCCAGGGTGGCGGGCACCGGAAGGGGTGCGGGGACGCATGACCCCGTTGCCCGGCTCGCGGCCCTGTGCCCGCACGCGGCGGGGGACGGCGTGGGGCGGCGGGGCGAGCGAAGCAGTGCGGCTCCGGCTGCCGGGCGGTGAGGCCGCCGGGGCCCGGGCGGGCTCCCCGGACGGTCCGCCGCCGTGTGCGTCGTCGTCCGCGGCGGCGTCTCCCGCGCCTCCACCGCCTTCCCCGCCCTCGCGCAGGCAGCGGCGGATCGACTCGGGGTCGAGGCCCTCGTTGCACGCCTGGTGCAGGAGCCGGGCGAAGAGGTAGTCGGGATCCGCGCCGAGGGCCATGGCCAGCGCCTCCCGCGCCTCCAGTTCGTCACCGGTGGACCAGGCGACCCAGCCCGCGAGGGTGAGGGGCGCGGCCGCGTGTTCGCCGTACGGGCCGACGCAGCGTCGGGCCAGGGCCCGCCAGAGGCGCATCGCGGGGGCGGCCGCGTCGCCCTCCATCCACGCGGCGGCGCGGTCGCGTGTCGTACGGTCCTGAAGTCCCAGGATCAGCGCCGCCGCCTCGTCGTGTCCCAGCAACTGGTCGTCACGCAGGTCCTGGGCCGGAACGCCGGACACGGGCGGGGCCTCGGCGAGGCGTCGCATGATCCGCTCCGCCGCCTCCAGCGTCTCCTCGGCCACCTCCGCGCGGCCTTCGGCGTCGAGGATCCGGGAGACCAGCGGCACGGCGGCCGCGTCCAGGGCCGCCGCCTGCGCGATCACGCCCGCGCCCTCCCTGGGCAGCATCCTGGCCCGCAGCTCGCTGAGGGATCCGCGCACCTGGACACCGGCGTAGGTGGCCGCCGCGGCCAGCACGGACGTACCCGGCAGTCCCATGGAGAGGCCCTCGGCAGGGCAGCAGGCCTCTTCGTCGCAGCAGTACGACCAGAAGCGCCCGTCCGAGATGCACAGTGCTTCGACGACGGGGATGTCGAGGGCACCGCACTCGACGCGCAGCTTCTGGGCCAGCGGCCGCAGTCGTTCCATCACGTCCCGGCCGGTCTCACCCCTGCCCGGTTCCTGGCAGAGGTAGGCGACCATCTGCTCGGGCCGCACTCCGCGCCGCTCGCTTCCGGTCACCAGCCCGTGGACCAGTTGCCCGGCCGCTCCCGCCCAGTCGTCCGGGCTCGCCGGGATGCCGAGCCGTGCGCGGCCGCCGAACCGGCCCCGCCCGTCCCTGTCACGCAGGGCGGCCAGGACGATGCTGTCCTCGGGGCGGTATCCGAGCAGGTACGGCAGGGCGTCGGCGAGTTCGCCGGGGGTCCGCAGGGTGACCTGGTGTTCGTCTCCGGCGCTCTCGTGCGGGGCGCGGGGAGTCCGGCCCGGCCGTGGGGCCTGCGAGATGTCGCCGTTCTCGGAGGGGCCGGTCGTTTCGCTGTGGTTCGTCATGGCTCGACGATCTCGCGGATCGGAAAGTTCCGCTTTGCCCTGTGGATAACTGTCGGCAGGGGCACGTCACCTTGGCGATCCCGGGACAACTCCGGGGACCCGAAGCCCTATCCGGCCAGCGCCAGGACGAGCGGGAGCACCTCGCCGGCACCGGCCTGGCGCAGGAGACGTGCGCCCACGGCCAGGGTCCAGCCGGAGTCGCTGTAGTCGTCGACGAGCAGGACGGGGCCGGGGGTGCCGGCCAGGGCCGCGGCGAGTTCACCGGGCACGGTGAACGACTCGGCCAGGGCGCGCAGCCGCTGGGCGGAGTTGCTGCGGTGGGCGGCGTACTCGTCGGCGTGCGGGGTGTGGGCGAGGCTGCCCAGCAGCGGGAGCCGGCCGACCCGCGCCACTCCCTCGGCCAGAGAGGCGACCAGATGCGGGCGGGTGCGGGAGGGCATGGCGACGACACCCACGGGCCGCGCCACCGCGTCGGGAGAGCCGCAGGCCCAGCCGCCCGGTGAGCGGGCCCAGTCGGCGAGCACCGTCACGACGGCGCGCAGCACGTCGTCCGGAACCGGGCCGTCCGCCGCCTGCGCCGTCAGGAGCGGCCGCAGACGGTTGCCCCAGCCGATGTCCGACAGCCTCCCCAGCGCCCGCCCGGTGAGGGCCTGCTGACCCGCGGGGATGCGGCCCTTGAGGTCCATCCCGACCGCGGCGAGCCCGGTCGGCCACATCTTGCGCGGCTCGACCTCCACGCCCGGGCGGTCCAGCTCGCCCCTCGCCGCCGCGAGGGCCGCGGCGGAGACGGCCGGGTCCAGCCAGGGCCCGGCACAGGTGTCGCAGCGACCGCAGGGGGCGGCCTTCTCGTCGTCGAGCTGCCGCTGCAGGAACTCCATCCGGCATCCCGTGGTCGCCACGTAGTCCCGCATGGCCTGCTGCTCCGCCTGCCGCTGTCGGGCCACCCACGCGTACCGCTCCGCGTCGTACGCCCAGGCCTGTCCCGTGGCGGTCCAGCCGCCCTTCACGCGCTTGACCGCGCCGTCCACGTCCAGGACCTTGAGCATCGTCTCCAGCCGCGAACGGCGAAGCTCCACCAACGGCTCGAGCGCCGGAAGCGACATCGGCCGCCCCGCCTCCTCCAGCACCGCCAGCGTCCGCCGGACCTGCTCCTCCGGCGGGAAGCCCACCGAGGCGAAGTACGCCCAGATCGCCTCGTCCTCCCGCCCGGGCAGCAGCAGGACGTCCGCGTGGTCCACCCCACGCCCCGCACGCCCCACCTGCTGGTAGTACGCGATGGGGGACGAGGGCGACCCCAGGTGCACGACGAAGCCCAGGTCGGGCTTGTCGAAGCCCATGCCCAGCGCCGACGTCGCCACGAGCGCCTTCACCCGGTTCGCCAGCAGGTCCTCCTCCGCCTGCAACCGGTCGGCGTTCTCCGTCTTCCCCGTGTAGGAGGCCACCGGATATCCGCGCTGCCGCAGGAACGCCGCGACCTCCTCGGCCGCCGCGACCGTCAGCGTGTAGATGATCCCGGAACCGGGCAGGTCCCCCAGCCGCTCCCCCAGCCACGCCAGCCGGTGCGCCGCGTCCGGGAGCTCCAGCACCCCCAGTCGCAGGCTCTCCCGGTCGAGCGGCCCCCGCAGCACCAGAGCGTCCCCGCCCCCCGTGCCCACCTGCTCCGCCACGTCGGCCGTGACCCGCGCGTTGGCGGTCGCGGTGGTGGCCAGCACCGGCACTCCGGCCGGCAGCTCGGCCAGCATGGTGCGCAGCCGGCGGTAGTCGGGGCGGAAGTCGTGGCCCCAGTCGGAGATGCAGTGCGCCTCGTCGACGACGAGCAGGCCGGTGGTGGACGCGAGCTTCGGCAGTACCTGATCGCGGAAGTCCACGGAATTGAGGCGCTCCGGACTCACCAGGAGGACGTCGGTCTCACCCCGCTCGACCTCGCCGTAGATCGCTTCCCAGTCCTCCGGGTTCGCCGAGTTGATCGTGCGCGCCCGGATCCCCGCCCGCGCGGCCGCCTCGACCTGGTTGCGCATCAGCGCCAGCAGGGGCGAGATGATCACCGTGGGCCCCGCGCCACGCCGACGCAGCAGGGCGGTGGCGACGAAGTACACGGCCGACTTGCCCCAGCCGGTGCGCTGCACCACCAGAGCACGCCGGTGCTCCTCCACCAGGGCCGCGACCGCCTGCCACTGATCCTCCCGCAGCCGTGCCGAGCCGGCACGATCACCGACGAGCTCGGCGAGGACGGCGTCGGCTTCGGTCCGGAGTTCCACGTGGTCCATACCCCCATGCAACCCGATGCCACTGACAATCGGCGAATCCGGAACGGACCGTGACGCGTGCCGTGCCCCATGCGTCGCCCGGTGACACTCCGGGTAGGGATATAGAGCGCACATCAGCCGATATGGGTCCCCGGTCTCAATTGCTCGTTGCCGCATCCCAGTTCGACAGGAAGAATTGAAGTCCGCTCCCCGCACGGCCCCTCCGTGACCCGGCAGGGCTTCGCTGTGGTGCGCGCTCCCCGAATCCGACCCTGCCCGCAGTGTGGGCGCGTAGCCGAAGGGAGGAACGTGACCTTCGGATTCGCTCCGTCCTCGGCGGCCTCGCTTTCGTCGTCCGCCGTTTCCGCCACTCGCATGCTCGAACCGGCGGAGTGGGCCGCCGCCGGGATACCGCTGCTGCGCAATCCTCGCGAGGTCGTCACCGGACTGCACTCGCGGCACCGCCCCGAACCGGCGACGGCGGTCGTGGCCGTGCTCGACCCGGACGAACGACTGCGCGCCAGCGCCTCGTTCACCAGCCGTCGCTCCCCCGCCGACGGATGGATGTTCCGCAACGCGCTGCTCTCCCAGCTGCGCCGGGTCATCCCGCACGATCTGCGACGCCGCACTCCGGTGCGCACCGCCGTGCTGCTCTACTGCCGTGAGGGCGACGCCCGTTGGACGCAGGAGGACGGCGCGTGGATGTGGGGGCTGCGGGACGCCTGCACACTGCACGGACTGCGCTGCGGTGCGTACATCACGCTGACCCGGGACGGCTGGCAGGTCCTCGGCGAGGGCCGCGGCGGGCGTCGGCCCAACGCGGCGTCCGAGCCGGAGCCCTTCGCCACGGCGGAGTCGCCGCCCCCGCCGCCACGCACCGGCGGGGTCGCCTCGGACGTGCTGCGCCGCGCCGCGGCCCGCTGAGCGCCGCGGAGGTCCCGGCTCGGCGGCCATGACGGACCTGCCCGAGCGGTGATCCCGGTCCCGGCACTGGGCCACGGCGGGCCCGCCCGCGCGGCGTGCCGACTCGTCCGTGACCCGGACGGTGAGACGACTCGGTGCGACCCGACCGGCGCGCGCCACCGGTCCGGCCCCCCGGTCCGGCCTTCCGGTCCGGCCCGCCGGATCCGGCGACGCGTGTACCGCCGCACCTCGCCCGAGTCCTTATGGTCGGAGCACCCACCGGCCCCTCCTTCGGGCCCGATCCGCTACGGCACGACGTTGTCGGCGTACCCGGGCACGCCGAAGCCGCCTCCGTGCGGCGGGGGCTCCGGACAGACGCCCCGGGGTCGTACCGGCGTGCGCCGCAACCGTCGGAACGGACTCAGACGCCCGCGCCCAGCACCGAGTTGATCCGCTGCGGGTCGCCGCAGACGATCAGCAGGGCGCCGGCCCGCGAGTGGGCCGCGGTCAGGGCGGTGACAGCGGCGGCCTCGGGGCCGCCGTTGAGCGCGACCACGACCACGGCCCGCGAGGTGGCACGGTCCGCGACGGCGGCGTCGGCATAGAAGACGTCGTCGCCCGCGTCGTGCTGCGCCCAGTAGGCGGCATCGCCGAAGGACAGTTCGTGGGCCGCCCACGGGTGGGGGTCGCCGGTGGTGATCACCAGCACGTCACCGGGGGTACGACCCGAGTCCAGCAGCAGGTCCACGGCCTCTTCGGCGGCGTCGAGCGCACCGTCGGGCGTGGCCGGGATCAACTGGATCTGCGGGGCGGCCGAGGTGGCTGCCGGGGTGGCCGGACCCGAGGGTCCGGGTTGGGCCGCGGCCGTGTCGCGCGACGCGCGTTGCACCGGCGGTGCCGGCCGCACCGGGCCGGGACGGCCGGGGCGCGGCGGAGCCGCGGGACGGGGGCCGGGTACGGGGCGGGGGGTCGGCGCGGTGCGGCCGCTGGCCGGAGTGGCGCGGGGACCCTGGGCCTTCTCGTGAATCTGAGGCTCCTCGGGAATGAGAGGCATGAGCTGATATTTATCAAACGTTGGTGCGGCTCGCGTCGGCGGGTGGCACATACCTGCGAGCGGAACCGTCAGAAATCGAATCCGAGCTGACCCTCGATTTCCGGAACGCTTCCGTCCACCCAACTGCGGACCTTCTTGAGGTGCCGCCACTGGGGCAGCGCATCAAGATACGCCCACGACAACCGGTGGTGCGGGGTGGGGCCCCGCTCCGCCAGTGCGGCCTTGTGCACGGGCGACGGATACCCGGCGTTGTCCGCAAAACCGAAGTCTGCATGGTCGACGCCCAGTTCGGCCATCATTTTGTCGCGCTGGACCTTGGCGAGCACCGAGGCCGCCGCGACGGCGACGCAGGACTGATCGCCCTTGATCACCGTACGGACCCGCCAAGGGGCGCCGAGGTAGTCGTGCTTGCCGTCGAGGATGACGGCGTCGGGACGGACCGGCAGGGTCTCCAGGGCACGCACCGCCGCCAGGCGCAGCGCGGCGGTCATGCCCAGCGCGTCGATCTCCTCCGGGGAGGCGTGTCCCAGGGCGTAGGACGTGACCCACGTCCGCAACTCGACGGCAAGTTCGGTGCGCCGCTTGATGGTGAGCAGCTTGGAGTCGGTCAGTCCGGCCGGGGGTCGGCGCAGTCCGGTGATCGCCGCACAGACGGTGACCGGGCCGGCCCACGCGCCGCGCCCCACCTCGTCGACACCGGCAATGACCTTCGCTCCGGTCGTGGCGCGAAGAGAGCGCTCGACGGTGTGAGTAGGTGGTTCGTACGGCATGGCGCGTCTAGCCTACGCCGCCGCGATCCCCGGGCGACACCCCGGTTGCCCGAACGGAACGGGGCTCCTCGCCGGCCGGGCTCAGGGGCCGTCCGGCCGCAGCAGCGGGACCATCAGCTGGTCGATCATTTCCTCCAGCTCGCGGTCCGTCCATTCACTTCCACAAATCTTCGAGCGATACATCATCATCGCCGGGATGGCGTCGAAGACGTATCCGTTGGCCGCGTCCTGCCGGACCTCTCCCCGCTCCATTCCGCGCTTGATGACCTCGCACAGCATCTTGAGGGTCGGCTCGACCACGCCTTTGATGATCACCGCATGGAAGCGCTCGGCCTGCATGGTGTCGCATTCGTGAATCACGGAACGCAGGGCGAACCCGGGGCGGCTGTACATCGCGTCGCGCGCCCTGCGGCAGAGTTCCAGCAGATCCTCGCGCACGCTTCCGAGGTCGGGGACCGTGTCGAAGTCCGGCAGTCCGGAGCGCAGCGCGTCCGCGACGAGATCTTCCTTGGACGGCCAGCGCCGGTAGACGGCCGCCTTGCCGGTCTGCGCGCCCGCGGCCACCCCCTCCATCGTCAGGCCGTTCCAGCCCACGGTGCCGAGCTGATCCAGCGCGGCTTCGAGGATGGCGCGCTCCAGGACCGCGCCACGCCGGCGGGAGGGTGTCTGGGCGGAGGCGGCCACCCAGTGCGAAGCAACCATGTCGGAGGTCTCCAGAAAGCGATGAAAACGGGTATTCGGGGACAAGGCGTACATCGCACGACCGCGACGGGGGACCGGACGCGCGACGACACGACAAGTGAACGGTTGCGTTCACTGTCTCCGTGTCACTAACGTTGAAGCAACAGTGAACGCAAGCGTTCACTAAGTCGTTCGTGGGGGACACATAGTGACAACCTCTTCTCTGCTCAAAGACCAGAAGCCGGGAGCAGCCCGCCGGGAGGGGCATCCCGGCATCGCACTCGCCGTCATCGCGGCCTGCCAACTCATGGTCGTACTCGACGCGACGATTGTGAACATCGCGCTTCCGCACATCCAGAACGCGCTCAACTTCAGCACCACCGACCTCACCTGGGTCGTCAGCGCCTACACGCTCACCTTCGGCGGCCTGCTCCTGCTCGGCGGCCGAGCCGGTGACATCCTCGGCAGGCGCCGGGTCTTCATGACCGGCATCCTGCTCTTCACCTTCGCGTCGCTGCTCGGCGGCTTCGCCCAGGAACCCTGGCAGCTTCTCGCGGCGCGCGTCCTGCAGGGCATGGGGGGCGCGATCGCGTCGCCCACGTCGCTGGCCCTTATCACCACCACCTTCCCGGAGGGGCCGGAGCGCAACCGGGCCTTCGGCGTCTTCGCCGCCGTCTCCGCGGGTGGCGGGGCCATCGGCCTGCTGGCGGGCGGCATGCTCACCGAGTGGCTCGACTGGCGCTGGGTGCTCTTCGTCAACGTGCCGATCGGTGTGCTGATCGCCGTGCTGGCGCCGCTCTACATCAACGAGTCCGAACGGCACTCCGGCCGCTTCGACATCGCCGGTGCGGTGACCTCGACGGCGGGTATGGCGTCTCTCGTCTACGGCTTCATCCGCGCCGCCGACGAGGGCTGGCGGGACAGCCTGACCATCGGCTCCTTCGCGGCCGCCGCGGTCCTGCTGCTGGGCTTCGTCCTCGTCGAGCAGCGTGCCAAGGAACCGATCACGCCGCTCAAGATGTTCGCCGACCGCAACCGCTCCGGCACGTACGTGATCATGCTGAGCCTGGCCGCGGCGATGTTCGGCATGTTCTTCTACATCGTGCTGTTCGTGCAGAACGTGCTCGGCTACACCCCCATCGAGGCCGGGCTGGCCTTCCTGCCGGTCACGGTCGTGATCGCGCTCGGTGCGGGTCTGTCGCAGCGCTTCCTGCCCGTCTTCGGCCCCAAGCCGTTCATGATCGCAGGCTCGGCGCTCGCCGCGCTCGGGCTCGGCTGGCAGGCCCTCATCAGCTCCGACAGCTCCTATGTCGGCGGGATCCTCGGACCGATGCTGATCTTCGGCTTCGGCATGGGGCTGAACTTCGTGACGCTGACGCTGACCGCGGTCTCCGGGGTCGCCCAGCACGAGGCGGGTGCGGCGTCGGGCCTGCTCAACGCCATGCAGCAGGTGGGCGGATCGATCGGTCTCGCCATCCTGACGACGGTCTTCGGCACGGCCAGCAGGGACGAGGCGGAGAAGCAGGTGCCGGACTTCCTCGCCACGGGTTCGCCGGAGCAGAAGGCGGAGTTCGCCCAGACCCATCAGCTGCCCGCGCCCTGGTCGCACGACGTGCTGGCACAGGGCATCTCGGCCGCCTTCATCCCGGCCGCCGCCATGGCCGTACTCGCCCTGGCCACGGCGTGGCTGGTGATACGCGTACGCAAGAGCGACCTGGACGCCCTGTCCGGCACGGCCGGCCCGGGCATGGGCTGACCCCTCGGGGCACCGGGCCGGGCGTGTGGGGCCACCGGTGGGCGTCCCACACGCCCGCCGGGGTCCACGCCGCCGGTCCGGCGGCACCCGGCCGGTCAGCCGGGCGTGCGGAGCCAGGGGCGGCACGAGGCGCAGCAGTGCGCCGGACAGCACCGCGAGGAACACCGAAAGCGTTTCCACGTCCCACCCACCCCCACGGCCACCGGACCTTCCGGACCTGCCCGGGGCCCGTGCCCCGCACAGCGGTTGTCACGACAACGCGCGAGCGGTCACGCAGAGTTCCCTTCGCATACGGAGAGTTTCCTGGCGGGGCGTGTCAGGCCGACGCCGTCATCCAGGCGGGCCACGCCTCGACGCGCCCCGCCCACTCGGCCGGGGGCGCCCCCGCCTTGCCGGCCGCGATCACTCCGCCCACGATGGCGCAGGTCGTGTCCACGTCCCCGCCGACCTGGGCGGTCGTCCAGAACGCGGTCTCGTAGTCCCCGAGGGCGCGGGCCGCGGACCAGAGGGCGAAGGGGACCGTGTCATGCGCGGTCGTACGCCGGCCACAGCCCAGGACCGCCGCCACGGTCGTCGCGTCGCCGTAGTCGAGCATGTCCCGGGCGCGGCGCAGTCCGGCGCCCACCGCGCTCTTCGGCACCAACGCGATCACACCGTCGAGGAGCGCGTGCGCGGAGGGCGGACCGGCCGCATCGGCGGCCAGCGCCGCGGCCGCCGCGACGGCCATGGCGCCGACCACCGCCTCACGGTGCTGGTGGGTCGGGTAGGCCGAGATCTCCGCCTGGTGCGTCGCCTGCTCCGGATCGTCCGCGTACCAGGCACCGAGCGGCGCGACGCGCATGGCGGCGCCGTTGCCCCAGGAGCCCTGCCCGTTGAACAGCGCCGCGGCGAGCTCGCGCCAGTCGCCGCCTTCCCGGACCAGCCGGAGCAACCGGTTGACCGCGGGACCGTACCCCCGGTCGAAGTCGTGGTGCCGGGCGAAGGAGAGCGCCAGGGCGTCCTGGTCGATGCGGTGGTGGGCGGCCAGGACGGACACCACGGAACACGCCATTTCGGTGTCGTCCGTCCACTGCCAGGTGCCGGGCGGCAGCTCGCGGCGCATGAGCAGCGGATAGTTCGCGGGAACGAAGAACTGCGAGCCCAGCGCGTCCCCCACCGACAGTCCGCGCAGGCTGGCCAGGGCCCGGTCCAGGCGCCCGTCAGGAGAAGAATGAGCGGTCATCGCCCTGCCACTCTATCCGGTGATCCCGTACGGTTCCGGATCTCGCCAGCGTTCGAAGGGCCGGTCAAGGGTGTACCTGCCGTCCTCACCGAGAACGAGCATCCGCATCTCGGCGTTCCCCGGGTTGGCCAGCGACTCGAACTCCGCGACCGTCCAGTGGAACCACCTCATGCAGAACAGCCGCATGGCGAGCCCGTGCGTCACCAGCAGCACGTTCGGCGGGTGGTCGGGGTCCTCGAAGCTGCGGAACAGGCTCTCCAGGAAGCCGCCGACCCGGTCGTACACGTCGGCGCCGGACTCTCCCTGGGCGAAGCGGTAGAAGAAGTGCCCGTAGGCGTCGCGGTAGGCCTTCTGCAGGCGCACGTCGTCGCGGTCCTGCCAGTTGCCCCAGTCCTGCTCGCGCAGCCGGGGCTCCTCGCGTATCCGTATGAGATCCGGGTCGAGGCGGAAGGCGCGGAGGGTCTCGTGGGTGCGGCGGTACGGGGAGACGTACACGCTGATCCGGTCGCGGCCGAACACCTCGCGCAGGCGCTTCCCGGTCTCCTCGGCCTGCGCCCGGCCCCGGTCGGTGAGGGCGAGCGCGTGGTCGGGTTCGCGCTCGTACACGGTGTCATCGACGTTGCCGGTCGACTCGCCGTGCCGGACAAGAACGATGCGCCGTGGTCGTGCCATGCCAGAACCCTAGATCGAGACCGCCGGAACCAAGCACTCGTACGGGCCCCGTACGGCGTACGTCACACAGTTTCCACACCTGGGCGAGTCGGGGCGGGTCCGGGTCTCAAACGGTCCAGGAGGGTTCCAGTTGCACGATGTCGCCCGTCAGCGCCGAGATGTCGGCCTCCGTCTGGGCGCGCAGGGCGAGCCGCTCCACCCGCTCGGTGCGGTATTTCCCGTGTTCGGCGGCCGACAGCCACATGGACAGCACGAGGTACTCGTTGTACCCGTTGCCCGGTGCCTCGCCGAACAGGCCGCGGATCATGCCGGGCGAGCCGGCCATCGCCGGGTTCCAGACCTTCTCCTGCATGAGGACGTAGTGCTCGGCCCTTTCCTCGTGGACCCGGCACAGCGCCACCCGCAGCAGGTCGGCGTCGGTGAAGCGCGGCTCGAACCCGGTCTTCACGTCGAACCGGTAGTCGAAGAGCCTGACCTGGGCGTCCTTGAAGGTGCCCGCCTGCGCGGAGGCCAGCCTGTCGTGGGAGCGGGCCATGAAGGAGTCGTAGAAGGCACGGCTCTCCCAGAAGGCGAAGACGTGCGCCACGTCCGGCCGCCCCCGGCTCCAGCCACCCCCCTGCCCCCGAAAACCCGGCTCCCCCGGAAGCCCCGCCCACTTCCGCTGCCCCCGCTCGAAACCGCGGCGGTCCACCACGGTGCAGCGAATCCACTTGACCAGCACCGCGCCATGGTAAGGCCAGGAACCCGGCGCCGGTCGCTCTCCGGAGGACCGCTTGCCCGCGCCCTCGTCCCGGTGCGTGGCAGGATGGACAACCGGCCGTCATCGTCCGGCAGTTCAGGAGGCCGGGCAGGGCGGGGGACCTGGGAAGGGGAAGTCTGTGAACGGCCTCAGCAAGGGCATGGGCAAGGTCGAGGTCGCGCTGCGGTGGGACCCGAGTCCGGCGGGACAGCCGCCCACCGACCTGGATCTCGTCGCCGCGACCTATCCGGCCGACGATCCGCACGGCGCCCCCGCCTACGTGGTGCACTTCGACAGCCGCTCGCCGGACGGCACGATCTATCTCAACCGGGACAGCAAGGACGGCAAGGGCTTCGGTTTCGACGAGGTCATGACACTGGAGCTGGAGCGGCTGGACGCCCGGTACTCGCGCGTGGTGGTGGGCGTCGCCATACAGCAGCACACCGAGGACCGGTCCTTCGGCGACGTGGTCAACCCGGGCCTGCGTATCCGTGAGGGTTACACCGACCTGGCCGCGGAGGACTTCGCCGGCGTCCCGGGCGCCACCGCGGCGACGGTCGCGGAGTTCGTCCGGGACGAGTCGGGGGCGTGGGAGTTCCGGGCCGGCGTGCACGGCTTCGAGGGAGACCCGGCGACGTTCACCAGGGTGATGGGAACGGCGCGCCGGCCGTGACGGCGCACGGACGTAGGTAAGGGGCGCCTCGCCAGGGCGAGCGCCCCTTACACATGCGCTCGCGCGTTCGTGCAAGCCCATGTGCGCTGGGATGGCGTCCCGTCACGTTCCGCCCGTCCCGCGGCCGAGCGCAAGCATCGCCTCGGCGACCTCGCCGACCGCCGCCTCGGGGATCGCGGTGGCGGCCTCCTCCAGCACGAGCAGCCGGGCCCGGGGAATCTCGCGCGCGATCGCCTCGCCGTTGCCGACGGGGAAGAACGGGTCGCGGCGACCGTGGACGACGAGCGTGGGGATCTCGATCTCGGGCAGGCGCTCACGCCAGCGGGGTGCGCAGTCGAGCCTGGAGAACACCATGCCCAGCTGGTTGGCCGTCTGGACCGGGACGGCGGTGCCGGGCGTGCGGTCCCAGACGCGCGCGGCGGTCGCGCGCGCGGCGGCGGGGTCGTTGCCGAGGACCTCGGCGCCGGTGGCGGCGAACTCGGCCACCGCCTCGCGGTGGGTCCAGTCGGGCTTCGGCCGCGCGAACAGACGCCTCATCGTCGCCCGGTCGTGGTCGGGAAGGTCGTCGTCCGGCGGGCCGGGCGCGACGGGGCGGGTGCCGGCCAGCGTGAGCGCCGTGAACGCGCCCGGGTGGTCGAGCGCGGCCACCTGCGCGACCATTCCTCCGACGCCGATGCCGGCCAGGTGCGCGGGCCCGGAGCCGAGCGCGTCGGGTAGGGCGGCCGCGTCGGCGGCGAGGTCGCGCAGGGTGTAGGTGGGCGCCTCCGGGTCCGCCGTGGTCGACTCTCCGCTGTCGCGCAGGTCGTAGCGGACGACGCGGCGCCCGCCGGCGGCGAGGCGCTCGCAGAGCGCGTCGGGCCACGAGAGCATCGTCGTCCCGCCGACGAGCAGGACGAGTGGCGCGTCGTCGTCACCGAACGACTCGATGCCCAAGGCGATCTCATTGACGCTGACTGTTGCCATCGGAACCCCGGAAGGTGTCGTGGGTCGGGTGTGTCACAGTGCAGACCCGATCCGGCGCCCGAAGTCATCGCTCACGGGTGAACCGTGTGCCGGAGGTGAGTGTGGTCGGATCCCCGGCACACGCAGAAGGGGACCGGCCGATGGCCGGTCCCCTTCTGGACCCGCGGATCACGCGCAGGTCACCCGCAGGTCAACCCACAGATCAGCTGCAACCGCTGGTCGAGCCGCAGCCCTCGCAGATGTAGCAGGAGCCGGCGCGCTGCATCTTCGTGCCGCAGGAGAAGCAGAGCGGGGCGTCGGCCTGGATGCCCAGCTGCATCTCCACCAGTTCGGCGCTGGTGTGCGCCTGCTGCGGAGCGGGCTTGGCGGCCTCGACCTCGGCCTTCGGCGTGGCGACGGCCTTCAGTTCCTGGGCCCGCGGCGCCGACTGGGCAAGGCCCTCGACGTCCATCTCGTCGTCGGACGGCTCGTACGAACCGGTCTCCAGGTGGCGCTGACGCTCCTCGGCGGAGTGGATGCCGAGCGCGGAGCGCGTCTCGAAGGGCAGGAAGTCCAGCGCCAGGCGACGGAAGATGTAGTCGACGATCGACTGCGCCATCCGCACGTCCGGGTCGTCCGTCATGCCGGCCGGCTCGAAGCGCATGTTGGTGAACTTCGAGACGTACGTCTCCAGCGGCACGCCGTACTGGAGGCCGACGGAGACCGCGATGGAGAAGGCGTCCATCATGCCCGCGAGGGTCGAGCCCTGCTTGGACATCTTGAGGAAGACCTCGCCGAGACCGTCGTCCGGGTAGGAGTTGGCGGTCATGTAGCCCTCGGCGCCGCCGACGGTGAAGGACGTGGTGATGCCGGGGCGTCCCTTCGGGAGGCGCTTGCGGACCGGGCGGTACTCGACGACCTTCTCGACCGTCTCGCGGATCGCCGCCTCGGTCTTCTCGGTGATCTCCGCCTTCTCCGTGTCCTTGACCGTCTTGGTCTTGGCGGAGAGGGGCTGGCCCACCTTGCAGTTGTCGCGGTAGATGGCGAGCGCCTTGACGCCCATCTTCCACGCCTCGAAGTAGACCTCCTCGACGTCCTCGACGGTCGCCGACTCCGGCAGGTTGACCGTCTTGGAGAGGGCGCCGGAGATCCAGGGCTGGATGGCGGCCATCATGCGGACGTGGCCCATCGCGGAGATGGAGCGCTCGCCCATCGCGCAGTCGAACACCTCGTAGTGCTCGTGCGCCAGACCGGGGGCGTCGATCACGTTGCCGTGCTCGGCGATGTGGGCGACGATCGCCTCGATCTGCTCCTCCTGGTAGCCCAGGCGGCGCAGGGCCTGCGGGACGGTGCCGTTGACGATCTGCATCGAGCCGCCGCCGACCAGCTTCTTGAACTTGACCAGCGCGAGGTCGGGCTCGAGGCCGGTGGTGTCGCAGGACATCGCGAGACCGATGGTGCCGGTCGGGGCGATGACGGACGCCTGGGAGTTGCGGAAGCCGTTCTTCTCGCCGAGGCGCAGCACGTCCTGCCAGGCCTCGGTGGCGGCGGCCCAGATCGGCGTGTCGAGGTCGTCCATGCGGACGGCCTTGGCGTTCTCGTCGGAGTGCTGCTTCATGACCCGCAGGTGCGGCTTGGCGTTGCGGGCGTAGCCGTCGTACGGGCCGACGATCGCGGCGAGTTCGGCGGAGCGGCGGTACGACGTGCCGGTCATCAGGGAGGTGATGGCGCCGGCCAGGGCGCGGCCGCCGTCGGAGTCGTAGGCGTGGCCGGTCGCCATCAGCAGGGCGCCGAGGTTGGCGTAGCCGATGCCGAGCTGGCGGAAGGCGCGGGTGTTCTCGCCGATCTTCTGGGTCGGGAAGTCCGCGAAGCAGATGGAGATGTCCATCGCGGTGATGACGAGCTCGACGACCTTGGAGAAGCGCTCGGCGTCGAAGGACTGGTTGCCCTTGCCGTCGTCCTTCAGGAACTTCATCAGGTTCAGCGAGGCGAGGTTGCAGGACGTGTTGTCCAGGTGCATGTACTCGCTGCACGGGTTCGAGCCGTTGATGCGGCCGGACTCCGGGCAGGTGTGCCAGGCGTTGATGGTGTCGTCGTACTGGATGCCGGGGTCGGCACAGGCCCAGGCGGCCTCGGCCATCTTGCGGAAGAGCGCCTTGGCGTCGACCTCCTCGATGACCTCGCCCGTCATGCGGGACGTCAGACCGAACTTGCCGCCGTCCTGCACGGCCTTCATGAACGTGTCGTTCACCCGGACCGAGTTGTTGGCGTTCTGGTACTGGACGGACGTGATGTCGTCGCCGCCCAGGTCCATGTCGAAGCCCGCGTCGCGCAGGGCGCGGATCTTCTCCTCTTCCTTCACCTTGGTCTGGATGAAGTCCTCGATGTCGGGGTGGTCGACGTCGAGGATGACCATCTTGGCCGCGCGGCGGGTGGCGCCGCCGGACTTGATGGTGCCGGCGGAGGCGTCGGCGCCGCGCATGAAGGAGACCGGTCCCGAGGCGTTGCCGCCGGAGGAGAGCAGCTCCTTGGAGCTGCGGATCCGGGAGAGGTTCAGGCCGGCGCCCGAGCCGCCCTTGAAGATCATGCCCTCTTCCTTGTACCAGTCGAGGATCGACTCCATGGAGTCGTCGACGGACAGGATGAAGCAGGCGGAGACCTGCTGCGGCTGGGGCGTGCCGACGTTGAACCACACCGGGCTGTTGAAGCTGAAGATCTGGTGCAGGAGGGCGTAGGCCAGCTCGTGCTCGAAGATCTCGGCGTCGGCGGGCGAGGCGAAGTACTTGTTGTCCTCACCGGCCTTCCGGTACGTCTTCACGATGCGGTCGATGAGCTGCCGCAGGCTCACCTCGCGCTGCGGGGTGCCGACGGCGCCCCGGAAGTACTTGCTGGTGACGATGTTGACCGCGTTCACCGACCAGAACTCGGGGAACTCGACGCCACGCTGCTCGAAGTTGACCGAGCCGTCGCGCCAGTTGGTCATGACGACGTCACGGCGTTCCCAGGCCACCTCGTCGTAGGGGTGGACGCCGGGAGTGGTGTGGACGCGCTCGACGCGGAGTCCCTTGCCCGCCTTGGTGCCCTTGGCGCGGGAACTCCGTGCCGGACCGCTCGCCGTCTCTGTCATGCCGCCTCCCTGTACGGGCGAAAACGCCCTGAAGTGCCCCGATTGTTCCCGTGGGCACGGTGTTCTGTCTGGTGTTGCGGGCATCTCTCGCGCCGCCCGCAACAGGTCTTGTTCACTCGCCGCCGTCCGGCCGGGCCCGGGCGCCGAAGTCCGGGTCCGGCCCGCCGATCAGTCGGCGGCGCCTGCGGGCTCGGGGACCTGTCCTGCCCCCGTGGACCCGCGGTCGTTCTCCTGGCTCCCCGCGCCGGCGTCGTCGTCTTCGCCGGGGTGCCCCGTCGTCTCCCTCAGTTCCGCGATCGCGGCCTCGAAGTCCTCGAGCGAGTCGAACGCCCGATAGACGGAGGCGAATCGCAGATAGGCGACGAGGTCGAGCTCCTGCAACGGTCCGAGGATGGCCAGCCCCACGTCGTGGGTGGTCAGCTCGGCGCTTCCGGTGGCCCGCACCGCCTCCTCGACCCGCTGGCCGAGCTGGGCGAGCGCGTCCTCGGTGACGGGCCGGCCCTGGCAGGCCTTGCGCACACCGTTGATCACCTTGGTCCGGCTGAACGGTTCGGTGACCCCGGACCGCTTCACCACCATGAGCGAGCACGTCTCCACGGTCGTGAACCGACGGGAGCAGTCAGGGCACTGGCGGCGCCTGCGGATCGACGTGCCGTCGTCGGTCGTACGGCTGTCGACGACACGGCTGTCGGGGTGCCTGCAGAAGGGGCAGTGCATGGACTCCGAACCCTCCTCACAGCAGACTCAACAGCCTCGAAAGGCCCTTCAGGCCCCTCGAAGCAGCCCCCAGCATAGGCGATCGCGGCGGGCTCGAAGACCCGGGGGACCACAACTTGTGGGCTGCTCTCGCTATCCAACCACTAGATGTGGGGATTGGCCCATACATACACGCCCTGCACGCGTGTCGCGCCTGTGCGTGCGCAGCCACCCTGGCCGCTCCACGCCTCGCACGGCCGTGTCGCGGCCGTATCGCCCGGAGGCATGCGGAGATACCGTGGGCACCGCGGGGAGGGGACGTGGGGCTACCGCAACAGATGGGAGACCCGCGCCGTCGAACGGGATGCCGGATGGCAGACTGGAGCGACATCCCGGAGGTTGTCACCACGGCGGTGAAGAGTACAGCAATGAGCCCTTTTGTCCGCCAGGCGCCACGGTAGCCATACACCCAGACATGCAAGACGAGCGAGCGATTCGCGTTTTTTCACTCGAACGTGTGTTTGGCGCAACCTTTCGAAAGCTACTACCGTTGTGCAGCAGGGAGACCATCGAGAGGGGCCGACGTGACCACCACCGCCGACAGTGCCACCATCACTGCCCAGGAACGCCCCCAGGGCCGACCTGAGCCGGTGCACGCGATGAGCGACGCCGCGAATCCCGAGGGGCACAAGCGCTCCCTGCCGGGGCGACCTCCCGGCATCCGGGCGGACAGCTCGGGACTCACCGACCGCCAGCGCCGGGTGATCGAGGTCATCCGCGACTCCGTGCAGCGCCGCGGGTACCCGCCGTCGATGCGGGAGATCGGCCAGGCCGTCGGCCTTTCCAGCACCTCGTCGGTGGCGCACCAGCTGATGGCACTGGAGCGCAAGGGCTTCCTGCGCCGGGACCCGCACCGCCCGCGCGCCTACGAGGTGCGCGGTTCCGACCAGGCCGCCTCGGTGCAGCCCACGGACACCGCCGGCAAGCCGGCCGCCTCGTACGTCCCGCTGGTCGGCCGTATCGCCGCCGGTGGTCCGATCCTGGCCGAGGAGTCCGTCGAGGACGTCTTCCCGCTCCCCCGGCAGCTGGTCGGTGACGGCGAGCTGTTCGTCCTGAAGGTCGTCGGCGACTCGATGATCGAGGCCGCGATCTGCGACGGCGACTGGGTCACCGTCCGCCGCCAGCCGGTCGCCGAGAACGGCGACATCGTGGCGGCCATGCTCGACGGCGAGGCCACCGTCAAGCGCTTCAAGCGCGAGGACGGCCACGTCTGGCTCCTCCCGCACAACTCGGCGTACGAGCCGATCCCCGGTGACGACGCGACCATCCTCGGCAAGGTGGTGGCCGTACTGCGTCGCGTCTGAGCGCCACGGCGGGCGGGTACGCGCGAGAGCGCCCCGCCGATCCGACCGGGCCCCGGGACCTCTGCGCCGGTCCCGGGGCCCAGCGCTGTCCGGAGTCGGACGGTCCCGGAGGGGGACGGCTGCCCGGAGCGTGGGCCGCGCTCAGTCGTCCTCGGCCTGCTCGGCGTCCTCGGTCTGCCTGGCCTTCGCGTCGATCGCGGCCAGCGACTTGCGGACCTGGTGGCGATCCGTGGTGAACCAGAAGTCGGGCAGCGACGCCTTCAGATAGCTGCCGTACCGGGCCGTCGCCAGCCGCTGGTCCAGTACGGCGACCACCCCGCGGTCGCCCGACGCGCGGACCAGCCGGCCCGCGCCCTGGGCCATGAGCAGTGCGGCGTGCGTGGCGGCGACCGCCATGAAGCCGTTGCCCCCGGCCTCCTCCACCGCCTTCTGGCGGGCGCTCATCAGGGGGTCGTCCGGACGCGGGAACGGGATCTTGTCCATGACGACCAGTTGGCAGCTCGGCCCTGGCACGTCGACGCCCTGCCACAGTGACAGCGTGCCGAAGAGGCAGGTCCGCGGGTCGGCGGCGAAGTTCTTGATCAGCTCGCCGAGGGTCTCCTCGCCCTGGAGGAGGATCGGGTACTCGGGGATCCGCGAGCGCAGCTCCTCGGCGGCCAGCTGGGCCGCGCGCATCGAGGAGAACAGGCCCAGGGTGCGGCCGCCCGCCGCCTGGATCAGCTCGGTGAGCTCGTCGAGCATGTCGCCGCGGTCGCCGTCCCGGGCGGGGCGGGCCAGGTGTTTGGCGACGTAGAGGATGCCCTGCTTGCGGTAGTCGAAGGGCGAGCCCACGTCGACGCCCTTCCACTGGGGCACGTCGTCGCCCTCGGTGCCCTCGGGAGCGAGGCCGAGCGACGCCCCGATGCCGTTGAAGTCGCCGCCCAGCTTCAGGGTCGCGGAGGTCAGGACCACCGAGCGGTCGGTGAAGAGCTTCTCGCGCAGCAGTCCGGAGACGGACATCGGAGCGACCCGCAGCGAGGCGCCGAACCGGTCGTGGCGTTCGTACCAGACGACGTCCCACTCGGAACCGTTCGTGATCCGCTCGGCGACGTCGTGCACGGACTCCACGGAGGCCAGCGCCTGCTTGCGGACCGCGTCCTCGTCCTGCACGGACTTGTCACGGGTGGTGCCGATCGCCGAGATGACCGTACGGCAGGCGTCCCGCAGAGCCATCAGCGCGTAGCCCAGGTCCTCCGGGATCTCCTCCAGGCGGCCCGGCAGCGCCAGCTCCATCAGCCGCTCGAAGCCCTCGGCGGCGGTCTGGAGCTGGTCGGCGGCCTTCTCGTTGACCAGCTTGGCGGCGCGGCGGACCGCGCGGTTGACCTGGCCGGGGGTCAGCTCGCCGGTGGCGACCCCGGTGACCCGGGAGACCAGCTCGTGCGCCTCGTCGACGATCAGCACCTCGTGCTGCGGCAGGACGGGCGCGCCCTCGATGGCGTCGATCGCGAGCAGCGCGTGGTTGGTCACGACGACGTCCGAGAGCTTGGCCCGCTCACGGGCCGTCTCGGCGAAGCACTCGGCGCCGTAGGCGCACTTCGAGGCGCCCAGGCACTCCCGGGAGGACACCGACACCTGCGCCCAGGCGCGGTCGGAGACGCCGGGCGTCAGGTCGTCGCGGTCGCCCGTCTCCGTCTCGTCCGCCCAGTCGCGCATCCGCAGCAGGTCCTGGCCCAGCTTGCTGGTGGGGGCGGCGGCCTCGAACTGGTCGAAGAGGCCGTCCTCCTCGTCCTGCGGGACGCCCTCGTGCAGCCGGTGCAGGCACAGGTAGTTCGACCGGCCCTTGAGCATCGCGAACTCCGGGCGGCGGCGCAGCTGCGGGTGGAGCGCATCCACCGTGCGGGGCAGGTCCCGCTCGACCAGCTGGCGCTGCAGGGCCAGGGTCGCCGTGGCCACGACCACCCGCTCCCCGTGCGCCAGGGCGGGCACCAGGTAGCCCAACGACTTACCGGTGCCGGTGCCGGCCTGGACCAGCAGATGCGAGCCGCCGTCGATGGCTTCCTCGACGGCTTCGGCCATGGCCACCTGGCCGGGACGCTCCGTGCCGCCGACGGCGGTGACGGCGGCGTGCAGGAGTTCGGGGAGTGAGGGCTTCGTCATAGCGCGACCACCCTACGGCCCGGGACTGACAAACGGGTCGGCAAGGCGGGTGCGTGGGGCGGGAGCGACGGTGGGGACAGGCGGGGCAAGGGTGGCTCCTGGGGCGGGTGCCCGGCTGAACGGGGCGGCTGCTGGGGCGGCAGAGGCGGTGGCGGGGCGGCAGTGGCGGCAGACGGGACCGCAGAGGCGGCCGGCGGCACCGCAGAGGCAAGGCGCGAAAGGACTCGGCGGGTCACGGAGACTCCCGCGCCGCCCGTTCGCGGATCACGAGGGCGGCGCGCTTGGCGGGCAGGTCCACCTCGGCCGCCAGCCGGAACCCGGCGCCGAGGAACGCCGCGACGGACGACCGGTTGCGCACGTCCGGTTCGGCCAGCACGCGTGTGCAGGCGGGGCGCCCCGCGAGGACGAGGTCGGCGACGGCCCTGATCAGCTCGGTCCCGAGTCCCCGCCCGCGGTCGGCGTCCTCGCCGATCAGCACGTGGACGCCGGTGTCGTGCGGCCGGAGGGGGCAGCACCGGGCCAGCGGATCGAGGTCGGCCCGGTAGATCTCCCAGTAGCTCATCGGCACCCCGTCCAGCATGCCGAGGCACGGGACGCTGCGTCCGTCCCCGGCCAGCTGGGCCCGTAGGTGGTCGGCGGTCACGCTCCGCGGTCCGGTCAGCTCCCAGTACGCGGCGACGGCGGGGTCGTTCATCCAGCGAGCGATGAGCGCCACGTCCCGGTCGACGTCGACGGGGACCAGGTGGAAGACGCCCGCGGCGGTGTCGCTCGGTCCCCAGTCGGCGAGGCCGTCCAGGAGGTCCTCACGCGCGCGTGCGGTCGCCGCTTCCGTCGCCGCTTCCGTCTCCACCCGGCTGTTCCCTGCGGTGTCGCTCCCCGCGGTGCGGAAGAGGGCGACGAACTCCTCGGGCAGGTGCAGGTCCAGGGTGTCCTCGGCGCTCGCGTCGGTCGGATTCACAGTGTCGCTCCTTCGGGAGGGCGGCCCGCTCAGGCGTACAGGGGGTTGGCGATGGTGACGTAGACGGACTGGGTGTCCACCGGGCCGACGAGTTCGTCGAGGCCGTGCAGCCGGGTCAGCAGGTTCGCCTTGCAGCGCAGGACCGGCGAGTCGAGGAGGTACGCCGGGAGCGGGCCGCCCAGCGGTGAGGGCCCCGAGGCCAGCTCGCCGAGGAAGCGGCGGAAGGCGGCCAGCAGCGTTCCCTCCCCGGCGAGACGCTCGGAACCGAAGGCGCCGATGAGACCGAACACGTTGTTGACGGCGAGGTAGTAGGCGAAGCGCTCGTCGGTGACCTCGTCGGCCACGAACGTGTCGCTGCGCGCTCCGATCCCGGGCAGCCGGGCGTCGAGTTCCGTGCGCCGGGACTCGCGGAAGTAGTAGCCCTGGTTGTCGCGGTAGCGGCCGCCCGCGGGCCAGCCGTCGGCGTCCAGCAGGACGAGCGTGTTCTGCTGGTGCGCCTCCAGGGCGATGCCCGCGCGGGCGTCCAGCCACAGGACGGGACGTACGACGCGGTGGAGGTAGCGCAGGAACCACTCCACGGCGACGGCTTCGCGCGGGCGGCCGGTCCGTCCGGCGAGCCGCGTGACGACCTCGGCCAGCCGGGTGCGCGCGGCGGTGCCGGACCCGCCGTTCCCGGTTCCGCGGTGCCCCGGGGCCTCGTCCTCCGCGCGGGTGTGCGGCCTCGGCCCGACGAGAGAGGCCACGCAGCAGACGTCGTCCGAGGGCCGGAAGGGGTTGTGCCGGACCACGACGTCGAGGCCCCGCACGGGCGTGCCGTCCGGTCCGTCGACGGCGAGCCAGGCCGGGTCGCGGACGATGTCGAAGTCCGGGTGGGCCGCCCTCCACTGCCGGGACAGGCCGCGGCGCAGCAGCCGGTGGACCTCGACGCCGCGGTGCAACTCCTTGCGGAGGTTCTCCCGCCGGGAGTTGGTGATGTGCACGGCCAGCGAGAGCTTGAGCATGGCGGGGGCACCGCTGCGGTGGACGGTGCGCACGGAGGACGTGGGGTGCCATGCCGCGCCTCCGGCGCCGAGGTCCCTGACCAGACCGGCGTCCAGCAGACCGGCGAGGTCCGGCTGGTGCAGCACCGCGCGGAACTGCCAGGGGTGCAGGGGCAGGAGGGCGAACCCGTCCGGCGGCACCGGACCGTCCGCCGACGCCGGCCCGTCAGCGGCGAGGCGTGCGGTGAGCGCGGGAGCGGTGACCGGGCGCCCGCGTTCGGTCCAGGCCGAGTCGGTGGCGAGCACGGAGGGGGCGACGGCCAGCCAGTGCAGGGGGAAGGACCCGCGCAGTTCCGGTGAGTACCGGTGGGCCTCGGCCTCGGTGAGGCCCTCACGGCTCTTCGGGGTGGGATGCAGCGGGTGTCCGAGGAGAAGCGCCTGCTCGGCGGCGAGGAAGCGGTCGGGTCCGCTGCGGTCTCCCGGACCGTCGCGGTGACCTTCGGGAGCGGCTCCTTCCGCACGGTCCCGGAGGAATACGGCGGTGCGGCGGACGGAGTCGGCGACGCGCGCGACGAGGTCGGGACCGTCGGGCCCCGGGGCACCGGCCGTCTCGCGCGCGAGCAGCGCGGCGAGCGTGACCGCGTCCACGGGCGGCGCCGCGTCGGGGGCGCCGGTCAGCCGCGGGGGGCCGAAGCGGTGCCGGCCGGTCGGGGACCAGTAGTGCACGGGAACGACGAGGGCCGTACCGGAGGCCGGGAGCGGAACGCGGAGGACGCCGTCGTCGGGGGCGGACACGTCGGCCTCGCGGGCCCAGCAGCGGATCAGGTTCTCCGTGCCCGCGGCCTGCGCGACGGCGTACGGTTCGAGGTGGGCCGAGGGGTCGGCCGTGCCGTGGCGGGCGAGCGGTGCGGAACGCGGGCCGGGAAAGGCTCCCTGCGCAGGTTCAGCAGACCCGGGAGCGGCCGGGGCGCCGGGTGCGGAGGCGGCCGCCGGAGCCGGTTCGGGGGCGGAGTCGGTGTGCAACGCGGGTCCTCCTGGCGGGCCGTGTCCTGGGGGTGGGTCTCATCTCGGGGTGCGCTCCCCGCGTAACGGGGCAGGGTCGCCGGGGTGGTGGCGGTCCACCGCCCGTACGGCGTCGGCGAGTCGGTCCAGGACGGCCGACATCTGCCCCTCGGTGACGATGAGCGGCGGCAGCAGCCGTACGACGTTCGCGCGCGGGCCCGTGACGTCCACGATCAGCCCGCGGCGCAGGCACTCCTGACGGACGGCGGTGGCGAGTTCGGCGGAGGCGCCGGGGCGGGCACCGTGGGCGGGGCTGTCGGGCGCACCGTCCGGCGCCACCAGCTCGATCCCGGCCATCAGGCCCCGCCCGCGCACGTCGCCCACGCACCCGAACTCCGCGGCCAGGGCGCGCAGTCGCATCAGCATCCGGCCGCCCAGCGCGGCGGCGTGTTCGGCGAGCCGCTGTTCGCGGACGTGGGCGAGGGTGGCGGCGCCCGCGGCCAGGGCGAGTTGGTTGCCGCGGAAGGCGCCCGCACCGGCTCCATCGTGCCGGTCCGGGCCCCCCAGGTCGTCGCGGTGGACCACCACGGCCAGCGGCAGGCTGCCGCCGATCGCCTTGGCGAGGATCAGCACGTCGGGTGTGACTCCGCTGTGCTCGAAGGCCCAGTAGGCACCGGTCCGGCCGACGCCCGTCCCGGTCTCGTCGACGATGAGCGGGACGGCCCGTTCGGCGGCGCGGGCGCGCACGTGCCGTACCAGGGAGTCCGGCGTCGGGTGCACCCCGGCCTCGCTCCGGACCGGTTCCAGGAGGAGCCCGGCGGGTGGCGCCTGCCCCGGCTCGAGGGCGTCGAGAACCGGCTCGTGGCCGTCGGCAAGGGTGACCACCCGGGTCCGTCCGGTGGCGGCGCGGACCAGCGCGGCGGCGGTGGCGACCGGGTCCGTGCCGGTCGGGCCGCAGAACCGCACCCGCGCGCGGTCGGCGAGTCCCGGCGGCAGCGTGCGCAGCAGTTCGGTGACGAAGGCGTCCTCGACGGGGGTGGTGAGGTCCATGACGTGCAAGGGGGCGCCCGATTCGAGGACCGTGCGGATCGCCGCGAGGACGACCGGGTGGTTGTGGCCGAGGGCCAGGGTGCCCGCACCGGAGACGCAGTCCAGGTAACGGCGGCCGTCGGCGGCCTCGATGGTGAGTCCCCGGGCCCGGACGGGTACGACCGGGAGGGCGCGTGCGTAGGTACGCGCGGCGGGTTCACGCGCCTGCCGGCGCCCCGAAGCGCCGCTCCGTACCGCAGTGCTCCCGCGGCCGACCCCCTCGTGTCCGGCGTGCGCCCGCGTGGACGCCCCGCCCGCGGGCTCCCGCGTCACCACCGGCCCGGCCTTCCCGCCTCCGGACGCACAGCTCCCGTACGGGGATCCCGCCACGGCTTGTCGACCTCCCGCCGCCGGACACGATGCGACGTGCCGGGCGCTCCCGGCATGGGGGACCCCGTCCGGACAGCGGGCCCCCCACCGCTACAACCGAGGACCGTTCACGGGGTTACGGTCTGCCCGAAGATCGTTGCGAGGGTGGGGTCTTCGCGGTGTGCTCCGGCCGCGCGGCCCGGCCTCGCCTACCGGTGGGCGGCGCGTGCCTGGTCAGGCGGCTGTATCCGAACCGTTGCCGTTCCGTCGGAACTCCCCCACAGCCACCGCATAGTGTGTGGTGCCGTTCCCGGTCGCCGTCGCTCGGCGGTTCGACCGCGGCACCACGTTCGTTCACAGCAGGGGGAGTCAACACCATGCGATCCATACGGCCGTCGTTCACCGTGCGCGGACACAGGCGCGGGCGGCGCGGAACCTCCTCCGCGGCCGCCGCCGTGGCGCTCGTGTCGGCGCTCGCGCTCACCGCCACCGCGTGCGAGGACGGCGACCCCGAGGCGGCCGGCGACGCCTCGGCCTCCGCGTCCGCCGCGGACGACGGCAACGGCGGGATCCGGATCCCGGACCACATCAAGGACAAGCTCAAGGAACACGGGATCGACGTCGGCGACTGGAAGAACGGCGCCTGGAAGAACTGGAACAAGGACGACTGGCTGCGCGAGGCGCAGGACTTCGTCAACCCGATCATCGAGGGCCTGTGGGACCCGGACCGGATGCGGGACGCCGAGGAGCCGGACCAGGAGGTCGACGAGAACGACATCTCCGGTGACCAGGGTGTCACCGACCCGGAGCCCGCCCCCGTCGAGGCGGAGGCCGTACCGGCCAAGTACCACGACAACGCCGCCACGGCCGGCAAGCTCCTCTTCGACTCCCCCAAGGGTTCGATGGTGTGCTCGGCCACGGTCGTGAAAGACCCGGCCCACCCCGGCAAGTCCAACATGGTGTGGACGGCCGGCCACTGCGTGCACGCCGGCAAGAGCGGCGGCTGGTACCGCAACATCGCCTTCGTCCCGTCCTACAACGACGCGGACATGTCGGCCGAGGAACTGCAGACCGCCACCAAGGAGGAGATCGCTCCCTACGGTGTCTGGTGGGGCGACTGGGCGCAGACCTCGGACCAGTGGATCGAGCAGGGCGGTTCGACCGGCGGTGACGGCGCCTCGTACGACTTCGCCGTGATCCATGTGACGCCGGAGAAGGGCAGCGGCGGCAAGTCGCTGGAGGAGACGGTCGGCGCCGCGCTGCCGGTGGACTTCGACGCCCCGGCCGTGCCGGACATCGAGAGCATGAAGGCGATCGGCTACCCGGCAGCGCCGCCGTACGACGGCCAGAAGCTGTACCAGTGCCAGGACAAGCCCGGACGGCTGTCGATCAACGCCTCCGACCCGACGATGTACCGCATCGGCTGCACCATGACCGGCGGCTCGTCCGGCGGCGGCTGGGTCGCCGCCGGTTCCGACGGCAAGCCCACGCTGGTCTCCAACACCTCGATCGGCCCGGTGACGGCCGGCTGGCTGGCCGGTCCGCGCCTGGGCAAGGAGGCCAAGGGCGTGTTCGACGCGGTGAGCGGGAAGTTCACCGGCCAGTGATCACGCGCCGCGCGCCGCACTGAGCAGGCAGCGGGCAGCGGGCAGCGGGCAGCAGGCAGCAGGCAGCAGGCAGCAGCAGACATTCAGACATATTCGGGCGTTCACGCGCCTCATCGGACATTCACACGTTTCAACGGGGGTTCTCGCACCATGCGTTCCACACCTGCGTCCGCCGCGCCACGGCGCGGACGGCGCACCGCACTCGCCGCGGCCGGTCTGGTCGCCGCGCTCACGCTCACCGCCACCGCCTGCGGGGCGGAGCAGGACAAGGCCGACGCCAAGCCCGGTGGTGGCAGCTCCCAGGCCGCCGGCACCGACGACACCGGAGGCGGTGAGAGCGGTCTGCCGGCCGGCCTCGCGGACCGGCTCAAGGAGCACGGCATCGACGTCGACCGGTGGAAGGACGGCGGATGGAAGAACTGGGACAAGGACAAGTGGCTCAGTGAGGCCAAGGACTTCGTCAACCCGGTGATCGAGGGCCTGTGGAAGCCGGACCGGATGAAGTCCGCGAAGGAGGCCGACAAGACCGTCACGACCAAGGACGCGTCCGCCGACCAGGGCGCCACCGACCCGGAGCCCGCGCCCGTCGAGGCCGTGGCCGAGAAGAAGCCGTACCACGAGAACGCGGCCCCGGTCGGCAAGGTCTTCTTCGACTCCCCCGAGGGCTCGATGGTCTGCTCCGGCACGGTCGTCAAGGACGTGAACCACCCGGGCAAGTCCAACCTGGTGTGGACGGCGGGCCACTGTGTGCACGCCGGCGGCAGCGGCGGCTGGTACCGCAACATCGCCTTCGTCCCGTCGTACAACGACTACGGCAAGTCCGAGGCGGAGCTGGCGAACGCGACGACCACCGAGATGGCGCCGTACGGCACCTGGTGGGCCGACTGGGCGTCGACCTCGGACCAGTGGATCAAGGGTGGCTCGGAGAGCGGTGGCGACGGGGCCGCGTACGACTACTCGGTGCTGCACGTGAAGCCGGAGCAGGGCAGCAAGTCGCTGGAGGAGACCGTCGGCGCGGCGCTGGAGGTGGACTTCTCGGCCCCGTCGGCGACGGAGGTGTCCAGCATGGGCGCCTGGGGCTACCCGGCGGCGCCGCCGTACAACGGCCTGGAGATGTTCAGGTGCGTCGACCGGCCCGGCCGGCTGTCGCTGAGCCCGGCGCTGCCGACGATGTACCGCATCGGCTGCACCATGACCGGCGGTTCGTCGGGCGGCGGCTGGTTCCGGGTGGTGGACGGGGAGACCAAGCTGGTCTCCAACACCTCGATCGGCCCGCTGGAGAACACCTGGCTGGCGGGTCCGCAGCTGGGCCGGGCGGCCGAGGCGATGTACCAGAGCATGAGCAAGACGTACGGCGGTCGGTGAGCCGCCTGTGACGATGTGACGAGGGCCCGTCCCCTGCCGAGGCAGGGGACGGGCCGTCGGTCGTCGGCCTGTCGTACGGCCGCGCGGGTCTCAGGCGAGCGGCGCCGGAACGTACGGCGTGAACTCCGCCGCCAGCTCCTCGTGCACCCGCACCTTGAGCAGGGTGCCCTCCGGGGTGTGCTCCTCGGAGATCACCTCGCCCTCGTCGTGGGCGCGAGCCACCAGCTTGCCGTGGGTGTACGGCACGAGCGCCTCGATCTCGACCGAGGGACGCGGCAACTCGTTGTCGATCAGCGCGAGCAGCTGGTCGATGTTCTGCCCGGTGCGCGCCGAGACCGCGATGGACCGCTTCTCGACCCGCAGCAGCCGCTGGAGCACCAGCGGGTCGGCCATGTCGGCCTTGTTGATCACGACGATCTCGGGTACGCCGGTGGCGCCGACGTCCCTGATCACCTCGCGCACGGCGGCCAGCTGCTCCTCCGGGACGGGGTGCGAGCCGTCGACCACGTGCAGGATCAGGTCGGAGTCGCCGACCTCCTCCATCGTGGAGCGGAACGCCTCGACCAGGTGGTGCGGCAGGTGCCGGACGAAGCCGACGGTGTCGGCCAGGGTGTACAGACGGCCGCTGGGCGTCTCCGCGCGGCGCACCGTCGGGTCGAGGGTGGCGAACAGCGCGTTCTCCACCAGCACGCCCGCGCCCGTGAGGCGGTTGAGCAGCGAGGACTTGCCGGCGTTGGTGTAGCCCGCGATGGCGACGGAGGGCACCTTGTGGCGCTTGCGCTCCTGGCGCTTGATCTCGCGGCCGGTCTTCATCTCCGCGATCTCCCGGCGCATCTTCGCCATCTTCTCGCGGATCCGGCGCCGGTCGGTCTCGATCTTGGTCTCACCGGGGCCGCGGGTGGCGAGGCCGCCGCCCTTGCCGCCGCCCATCTGCCGGGACAGCGACTGGCCCCAGCCGCGCAGCCTCGGCAGCATGTACTGCATCTGCGCGAGCGCGACCTGCGCCTTGCCCTCTCGGGACTTGGCGTGCTGGGCGAAGATGTCCAGGATCAGGGCCGTGCGGTCGATGACCTTGACCTTGACGACGTCCTCGAGGTGGATCAGCTGCCCCGGGCTCAGCTCACCGTCGCAGATGACGGTGTCCGCGCCCGTGTCGAGGACGACGTCGCGCAGTTCCTCGGCCTTGCCGGAGCCGATGTAGGTGGCGGCGTCGGGCTTGTCGCGGCGCTGGACGACGCCGTCGAGCACGAGCGCGCCCGCCGTCTCCGCCAGGGCGGCCAGTTCGGCCAGGGAGTTCTCCGCGTCCTGCACGGTGCCCGAGGTCCAGACGCCGACGAGGACGACCCGCTCCAGCCGCAGCTGGCGGTACTCGACCTCGGTGACGTCCTCGAGCTCGGTGGACAGGCCCGCCACCCGGCGCAGGGCCGCACGGTCGGAGCGGTCGAACTGCTCGCCGTCCCACCGCGAGTCGGTTTCGTGGTTCCAGGCGACGTCCTCTTCCATCAGGGCATCGGCCCGGAGGCCCTCGGGATAGGTCTGCGCGAGACGCTTGGTGTCCTGGGAGGGGGAAGAAGAGGAGGTCATTGGATCCTTACGTAGCTCGGAAGAGAGTGGGCGCGGCAGGCGCCGCAGCACTCTGTACAACGTGCGAGCCGCCGGGGAGATTCCCGGGGCCCGTACCGCGCCGTCCGGAAGATGGTCGCACGGCACGGGCCGTCTCGTCACCGGCTTATTCCCCGTGTGCCTTCTGCGAAGCCTCGGCGGGCGCCTTCTCGGCCGGGGCCTGCTTCCAGTCCGGGTGCCCGGGCATCGGTGGGGTCTTCTCTCCGTACAGCCAGGCCTGGAAGAAGCCGCCCAGGTCGCGGCCGGAGATCTCGGAGGCGAGCCGGACGAAGTCGGCGGTCGTCGCCGTGCCGTCCTGGTTGCGGGCGACCCAGGCGCGCTCGAGTCCTTCGAAGGCGGTGCGGCCGATCTCCTGGCGCAGGGCGTAGAGCACCAGCGCGGCGCCGTCGTACACGTTGGAGCGGAAGATCCCGGTCTTGCTGCCGTTCTTCGGCGGCCTGGGGGCGGCGGGCGGCCCGCCCGCGGTGCGCCAGCGGTCGGAGGCCCCGTAGGCGGCCTTCATGCGCGCCGCGACGGTCTTGTCCGCGGTCTCCTCCGCGTAGAGCGCCTCGTACCAGGTGGCGTGCCCCTCGTTGAGCCACAGGTCGGACCAGGTGCCCGGGCTGACGCTGTTGCCGAACCACTGGTGGGCCAGCTCGTGCACCATGATCGACTCGACGTACCACTTGGGGTAGGCGGGCTCGGTGAACAGCTCCCGCTCGAAGAGGGAGAGCGTCTGGGTCTCGAGTTCGTAGCCGGTGGTGGCGTCGGCCATGAGCAGGCCGTACGTCTCGAAGGGGTAGCGCCCGACCTTCTGCTCCATCCATTCGATCTGGCCGGGGGTCTTCTCCAGCCAGGGTTCGAGCGCCGCGCGGTGCTTGGTGGGCACGACGTCCCGGACGGGCAGTCCGTGCGGACCGGCGCGGTGCAGCACCGTGGAGCGGCCGATGGACACCTGGGCCAGCTCGGTGGCCATCGGGTGCCCGCTGCGGTAGGTCCAGGTGGTCGTGCCGCCGGTGCGGTCCACGCGGGCCGGCAGGCCGTTCGCGACGGCCGTGAGCCCGTCGGGGGCGGTGACGCGGAACGTGAACAGCGCCTTGTCGGAGGGGTGGTCGTTGCAGGGGAACACCAGGTGGGCGACGTCCGCCTGGTTGGCCATCGCCAGGCCGTCGGCGGTGCGCACCCAGCCGCCCTGGCGGTCCTCGCGATACACGGGGTCGCTGCTGTGCCGCACGGTGATCCGTGTCCGGTCGCCCTCGTCGAGCGCGTCCTCGGGCGTCACGACGAGGTCCTCACCGGCGGTGGCGAAGGCGGCCGGCTCGCCGTCGACCTCGACGGAGTCGACCTTCCCGTGGGCGAAGTCCAGGTTGAGCCGGTCCAGGTCGGCGGTGGTCCGGGCGTCGATGGTGGTGACGGCCTTCAGGGGCTTGCTGTTGTCGCCGGAGTAGGTGAAGGAGAGGTCGTACGCCGTCACGTCGTAACCGGGGTTGCCCAGCTGCGGGAAGAGGCGGTCGCCGACACCCAGCGGGGTCGGCGGGGCGCTCGCGGCGACCAGGCAGACGGAGACGGCGGAGGCGAGCAGCGCCGCGGCCCTGAGCCGGCGCCGGGAGCGTGCGCGGGGTCGCGGAGTCGGGGGGTGAGGGGTGTGCAGCATCCCTCACGGCTATCAGCGCGCGCCCGCCCCGCGGCGACGGCGCGCGCCCGGGGCACCCGAACGGGTACCCGCGCGGCGTGCCGGTTCAGGCGGGCCGCGCGGCGTGCCGGTTCAGGCGGGCCGCGCGGTGTGCCGGCTCAGGCGGGCCGCGCGGTGTGCCGCTTCAGAGGCCGGAGGCAGGCGCCGGAGGTCAGGCGCCGGTCGGCTGCGGCTGGGCCCGGCTGACGTCGTACACGCCGGCCACGTCGCGCATGGCCCGCATGAGGGCGGGCAGCCGGGCGGCGTCCGGGAGCACCACGGTGTAGCTGTGCCGGACCCGCTGCTGGTCGGGGGGCTCGACGGTCGCGGAGACGATCTCGGCGCCTTCGAGGGCCATGGCCTCGGTGAGGTCGGCCAGGAGGTGCGGGCGGCCGAACGATTCGGCGAGGAGCGTCACCCGGCATCCGGTGCTCTCGCCCCAGCGCACCCCGACCTCCGCGCGCCCGGCGCTCTTCATGCGCGCCACCACCGGGCACTGGGCGCGGTGCACGGTCACCACTCCCCCGCGCACGGCGAAGCCGGTGATCTCGTCGGGCGGTACGGGGGTGCAGCAGCCCGCCAGCCGCACGGTGGCGCCCGGCGGGTCGACTAGGACGTCGGCGGAGGCGGGGCGGGTGGATGCGGCGCCCGCGGCCGGGCGCGGGGCGTCGGGGTGGGCGTGGGCCTCGGGTGCGACGGGGCCGCGGGCCGCTTCCTCGGCCTCGGGCGCCGGCTCCGGGTGGGCGGCGAGCCGGCGCTGGATGGCGATCCGCGCGGCGGGGGTGTGAGCGTGCTCCAGCCACTCCCTGGACGGCTCGGAGGCGGGGTCCTGCCCCATCAGGAGCTGCACGGTGTCGCCGTCCCGCAGCACCGTGCTCATGGTGGCCAGGCGGCCGTTGACCCGGGCGCCGATGGTCGCGTGGGCGTCCTCGCCGTACTGGGCGTAGGCGGCGTCGACGCAGGTCGCGCCCTCGGGGAGGCCGAGGGTGCCGCCGTCGGGGCGGAAGACGGTGATCTCGCGGTCCTGGGCGAGGTCCGCGCGGAGGGTGGACCAGAAGGTGTCGGGGTCGGGGGCGCCGCGCTGCCAGTCGAGCAGCCGGGACAGCCAGCCGGGCCGGGTCGGGTCGGCGCGCTCGCCGTCGCCCGCGCTCTGCTCCTCCGACGGAGGGGCGTACGGGTTGCCGAGCGCGACCACTCCGGCCTCGGCGACCTTGTGCATCTGGTGGGTGCGGATGAGGACTTCGACGACCTGACCGTCCTCCGCGCGGGCCACCGCCGTGTGCAGCGACTGGTAGAGGTTGAACTTGGGGACGGCGATGAAGTCCTTGAACTCCGAGACGACGGGCGTCATGCAGGTGTGCAGTTCACCGAGGACGGCGTAGCAGTCGGCGTCCTCCTGGACCAGCACCAGGAGGCGGCCGAAGTCCGCGCCGCGGAGCGTGCCGCGCTTGCGGGAGACCCGGTGCACGGAGACGAAGTGACGCGGGCGGATGAGTACTTCGGCCTGGATGTCGGCCTCGCGCAGCACTCCCCGCACCTCGTCGGCGACCGCGGCGAGCGGGTCGTCGGCGCGCGCGGCGTTCTCCTGGACCAGCTCCCGCGTGTGCGCGTACTCCTCGGGGTGCATGACCGCGAAGACGAGGTCCTCCAGCTCGGACTTGAGCGCCTGGACGCCGAGCCGTTCGGCGAGCGGGATGAGGACGTCGCGGGTGACCTTGGCGATGCGTTCCTGCTTCTCGCGGCGCATGACGCCGAGGGTGCGCATGTTGTGCAGCCGGTCGGCGAGTTTGATCGACATCACGCGGACGTCGTTGCCGGTGGCGAGGAGCATCTTGCGGAAGGTCTCGGGTTCGGCGGCGGCGCCGTAGTCGACCTTCTCCAGCTTGGTGACGCCGTCGACGAGGTAGCGGACCTCGGCGCCGAACTCCTCGCCGACCTGGTCGAGCGTCACCTCGGTGTCCTCGACGGTGTCGTGCAGGAGCGAGGCGGTCAGGGTGGTGGTCTCCGCGCCGAGTTCGGCGAGGATCAGGGTGACGGCGAGGGGGTGGGTGATGTACGGCTCGCCGCTCTTGCGCATCTGGCCGCGGTGCGAGGACTCGGCCAGGACATAGGCGCGGCGCAGCGGGTCGAGGTCGGCGTCGGGGTGGTGGGCGCGGTGGGCCTCGACGACGTGGCCGATGGCATCGGGGAGGCCCCGGCTGCGGGTGGCGGAGCCGAGCAGTGCGGCGCGGCCCAGCCGGCGCAGGTCGATCCGGGGGCGGGCCTTTCTGCGGGGCGCCTGCGCGGCGGCACCGGTGGCCGCGGGCGGCACGGGGCCCGGGCTCGCTGGATTCACGGCCTCCGCGTTCATGGGCACCTCCGGCTGCGCGGACCGGCGGACGGGTGATCCCAGGGCGGACACGGCTCAGGGGATGCTGTCGGTCCCCCGTCCGGGCCGGTGCTTGATGCTATCGAGCCCATCACGTGCGGCCGACCGCCTCTCGCCGAGCGTGAAACGGATCACCCATTCGAGCGATGGTCCGAGGGTTTACGTTTTCGCACTGAGTGTCATGGACCGGGCTGTGGTTCACCTCGGCCGGGGACACCGGGTCCTCTTTCAGGCGCGTACCCCCTCCAGCCAGGCGGAGTCGAACTCGCCCTCCGCGACGATCACGGCGGGCCCGGTCATCTCGATCTCGCCGTCCGGACGCTCGGTGATCACCAGGGTGCCGCCGGGCACGTCGACGGTGTACGTCGCCGGGACACCGGTGACCGCCGGATCGGCACCGTCCCGGCGCGCGGCGGCGACGGCGACGGCACACGCGCCGGTGCCGCAGGAACGGGTCTCACCGGAGCCGCGCTCGTGGACGCGCATCGCGACGTGGCCGGGGCCCCGGTCGACCACGAACTCGACGTTGACCCCGTCGGGGTAGGCGCCGGCGGGCGCGTGGGACGGCGGGGCGTACAGGTCGCCGGCGTGGGCGAGGTCGGCGACGAAGGCGACCGCGTGCGGGTTGCCCATGTTCACGTTCCGCGCGGGCCAGCTGCGCTCGCCCACGCTCACCTCGACGTCCCCCTCGGGCAGCACCGCGCGGCCCATGCCGACGGTGACGTCGCCCGCGGCGTCGCCGCCGTCGGAGGCGGACTTGGCGATGTGCACGCGCTTCACTCCCCCGCGCGTCGCGATGGCGAGGTCGCCCTCGGCGGCGTGCCCGGCACGCTGGAGGTAGCGCGCGAAGACCCGCACGCCATTGCCGCACATCTCCGCGACGGAGCCGTCGCCGTTGCGGTAGTCCATGAACCACTCCGCCTCCGCGGCCATGCCCCGGGCCTCGGGGTGCGCCGCGGACCGCACCACGTGCAGCAGTCCGTCCCCGCCGAGCCCCGCGCGGCGGTCGCACAGGGCGGCGACGGCGGCGGGAGGCAGGTCGACGGCGTTCTCCGGGTCGGGAACGATCACGAAGTCGTTCTCGGTGCCGTGACCCTTGAGGAAGACGATCCGCGTGCTCATTCCTCGATCGTACGGGGTGAGCGGGGCACGACGACGAGGGGCGGAGGACGGCCCAGGGCGCTCGGGCTTCGTCAGCCCCGCAGGCGGGCGACCCGCCACACGGCCAGGACGACGACCGCGGCGACCGCCAGGGCGTACACGAGGATCGTCCGCCAGTCGGCGCGGCGGCCCGACCCGCGCTGGGGCAGGCCCGGCCAGGTGTATCCGACGCGGCGGGCGGCCATCATGCCCCAGCCGGCCGCGCAGGAGCAGATCAGCAGGCCCAGCATCGCGATCACGGCGCCGCTGTCGCCGAAGTCGAAGGCGAGCGGGAAGGCGAACATCAGCGAGCCGAGCGCGGCCAGGCACACGATGGGCGCGAGCTGCCAGATCCGCAGACGGCGCTGGGGACGCAGCTCGACCTCGACCTCGTCCCCGTACATCTCGTCGGGCGCGGGACCGTCGGCGGCGACGCCCTCCGGCGTCTCGTCGGGGCCGTCGGGGCTCAGGGCGCCGCCGTCCGGCTCCGGTCCGCCGGGGTCGGCGGTGCCGTGCTCGGTACTCGGTGCGGTGTCGCGAGGGCCGGCCTCCATCGCCACGCGCCCTCCCAACTAGGACTCACTCGGTCGATCGAAGCTCGATGATGGCACGCCGCCGGAGGCCCGGATGACGGCCGGGGCGTCCCGATGCCATCACGTGATCAGGCTGTAACCGGTCGTTCGACCAACGACAGGGCGAGCTGCGGAAGTTCCGTGCGATCCGCCACACCCCCACTCAGCCAATGCACCCGCGGGTCGCGCCTGAACCACGAATCCTGACGGCGCGCGAAGCGCTTGGTGGCACGGACGGTCTCGGCACGCGCCTCGTCGAGCGTGCACTCGCCGGCGAGCGCCGCGAGGACCTGCTGGTAGCCGAGCGCGCGCGACGCCGTACGCCCCTCGCGCAACCCCTGCGCCTCCAGTGCCCGGACCTCGTCGACCAGACCGGCCTCCCACATCCGGTCGACGCGCAGGGCGATGCGCTCGTCCAGCTCGGGGCGGGCCACGTCGACGCCGATCTGCACGGTGTCGTAGACGGAGTCGTGACCGGGGAGGTTGGCGGTGAAGGGCCTGCCGGTGATCTCGATCACCTCCAGGGCGCGCACGATCCGGCGCCCGTTGCTGGGCAGGATGGCCCGCCCCGCCTCCGGGTCGGCGACGGCCAGGCGGGCGTGCAGCGCGCCCGAGCCGCGCAGTTCGAGCTCCTCCTCCAGGCGGGCCCTGATCTCGGGGTCGGTGCCGGGGAACTCCAGGTTGTCGACGGCCCCGCGGACGTAGAGTCCGGAACCGCCGACCAGGACCGGCCAGCGCCCCTGGCCGAGCAGCGCGTCGATCCGCTCCCGGGCGAGGCGCTGGTACTCGGCGACGGACGCGGTGACCGTCACGTCCCAGATGTCCAGCAGATGGTGGGGGACGCCGCCGCGTTCCTCGGGCGTCAGCTTGGCGGTGCCGATGTCCATCCCACGGTAGAGCTGCATGGAGTCGGCGTTGACGACCTCGCCGCCGAGCCGCTCGGCCAGGAAGACGCCCAGATCGGACTTTCCGGCCGCGGTGGGTCCGACTACGGCGATGACGCGGGGGGCGGGGGGTGCGCTGCTCACCGCACCAGTCTCGCAAACCTCTCACCTCACCCTCGAACGAGTTACGTGACGGTCCGCGTCCGGGGTCGTTGCCCGTTGCGAGGTTCCCGCTCCCCGGACCACCGGGTTATGGCCCCGGCCACGCAAACGGACGCACCGGATGCCGCGGGATTTCGCCCGCACGAGTAACGTATGGAGTTGATATGGGCGTTTTTGCACGGCTTTTTCGGAGGTCGCAGAGCACCGAGGAGGCGTCGGGCGAGCAGGCGCGGGCCGACACCCCGGGCAGCGAGGGCGCGGCGGAGGTGAAGGCGACCGAGGCCGCGGAGACGGCCGACGCCGGCCCCCGCAACACGGCGGAGGCCGGCGGGGCCGCCGCCGAGGCCGACGACTCGGAGGGCGTGGGCATCCCCAAGCAGCAGTCCGCCGGGGAGGCCGTCGACAACGAGGCCGACAAGGGCGCCCGCACCTGACTGCCCCGTGAGGGAAGGCGAACCATGGGTCTCCTGGACAACTTGAAGGCCAGACTCGAACCGGCGAAGGGCAAGGTCTCCGACCTCGCGCAGCAGCACGGCGACAAGATCGACCGCGGTCTCGACAAGATGGCGCGGACCGTCGACGAGCGGACCAAGGGCAAGTACAGCGACCGGATCCAGACGGGCACGGGCAAGGCCAAGGACGCCATGGACCGCCTCGCTCACAAGGACGACAAGGGCAGGGACGCGGACGGCGGCCCCCCTCCGGCGGGACCGCCCCCGGCGTCCTGACCTCGGTACACCGTCGGACGGCCCGGGACCGGAACGGTCTTCCGGCCCCCGGGCCGTCCGTGCAAACCCGAAGGGTGGTCCGACTCCGGGCCCCCCCGCGAAACAGCACCGGCGGACCCGGCACCGTCCCGTCCGCGAAATCCGGACGACGGATCAGGCCGCACCGCCCGCCGAGCGGCGCCGGTGGACCAGCGCGCCGTCCGTGGAGCGGGACCGGTGGATCGACTCCGGTTGCCCGCGGGACGGGGTCGGCCGCGGTCGTCCGAGGGCGCGTTGCCGCCTGGGTGCTACGACCAGGTGGCCGTGACGTACCCGACCCCGTAGGGCGCGTCCTCGTACAGCAGTGCGCCGGCGAGGTCCGTGCCGCGGGACGCGCCCGCGAGGACCTGCCACGGTGCCCGGCCGGAGACCTTGAGTTCGCGGGCCAGTACGACGTCCAGCGCGGCGAGTGCGGCCGCGTCCGCCGCACCCAGGGCACGGCCCGCCTCCGCGTCGAAGGGCGCCGCCCGCTCGTCGAGGTAGCCCGGCGCCTTCAGTGTGCGGCAGGCGCTTGCGTCGCCCAGCACCAGCAGCGCCGTCCGCCCGGCCCGTCCGGCGATGTCCCGGCCGAGGGCGGCGCAGCGCTCGGCGGACAGCGCGTCCCCCACACCGATGCCTTCGACGGGGACACCGGTCCAGCCGGTCCGCCCGAGCAGCCAGGCGCCCACGGCCAGCCCGTAGGGCAGCTGGGGGCCGTCCGCGTCGCCGATGTCGGCGCCCAGGTACACGTCCAAGTCGACGCCGAAGCCGCGGAAGGAGCCCCGCGCACCCTGCGGGTAGACCTCGGGCCCGGCGGAGTCCGCGGGTCCGACCACCACGAGCCGGTCCGGCCGGGACGCGGCGAGCACCCCCAGCGCGTCCGTGCACGCGGCGCGCGCGGTGTCCAGCTCGGGTGCGGCACCCGCGGCGACCTCCGGTACGAGGAGCGGTGGGCAGGGGCAGACGGCGGCGGCGACAAGCATGATCGGCAGCGTATCGCCGTGCCGCCGCCCCCTGCGGCACCCCCGGCGGTCAGTCGCAGCCGCAGCCGCTCGCCACGGCCGGCTGGGGCTCGGGAACACCAATCTTCGGCAGGCCCAGCAGCACACCGGCCGGCTTGGCCTGCTCCGCGGTGTTGCGCTTCTCCCAGGCGTCGCCCGCGCGCGTGCGGCGCACGTCGAGCACCGCGCCCTCGGCGAGGAGGTGGTGCGGGGCGGCGTAGGTGACCTCGACCGTCACCACGTCACCGGGGCGGACCTCCTGGTCGGGCTTGGTGAAGTGGACCAGGCGGTTGTCGGGGGCGCGGCCGGAGAGGCGGTGGGTGGTGCCGTCCTTGCGGCCCTCGCCCTCGGCGACCATCAGCTCCAGGGTGCGGCCGACCTGCTTCTTGTTCTCCTCCCAGGAGATCTCCTCCTGGAGGGCGACCAGGCGCTCGTAGCGCTCCTGGACGACCGCCTTGGGGATCTGGCCGTCCATCTCGGCCGCCGGGGTCCCGGGCCGCTTGGAGTACTGGAAGGTGAATGCCTGGGCGAAACGGGCCTCGCGCACCACGTGCAGGGTCTGCTGGAAGTCCTCCTCGGTCTCGCCGGGGAAACCCACGATGATGTCGGTGGTGATCGCCGCGTGCGGGATGGCGGCGCGCACCTTCTCGATGATGCCGAGGTAGCGCTCCTGGCGGTAGGAGCGGCGCATCGCCTTGAGTACCGGGTCGGAGCCGGACTGGAGCGGCATGTGCAGCTGGGGCATCGCGTTGGGCGTCTCGGCCATGGCGGCGATGACGTCGTCGGTGAAGTCGCGCGGGTGCGGGGAGGTGAAGCGGACGCGCTCCAGACCGTCGATGTTCCCGCAGGCGCGCAGCAGCTTGCTGAACGCCTCGCGGTCGCCGATGTCGGAGCCGTAGGCGTTGACGTTCTGCCCGAGCAGGGTGATCTCGCTGACGCCCTCGGCGACCAGGGCCTCGACCTCGGCGAGGATGTCGCCGGGGCGGCGGTCCTTCTCCTTGCCGCGCAGCGCGGGGACGATGCAGAAGGTGCAGGTGTTGTTGCAGCCGACGGAGATGGAGACCCAGGCCGCGTACGCGCTCTCGCGCCGGGTGGGCAGCGTGGACGGGAACGCCTCCAGGGACTCGGCGATCTCGACCTGCGCCTCCTCCTGCACGCGGGCGCGCTCCAGCAGCACCGGGAGCTTGCCGATGTTGTGCGTGCCGAAGACGACGTCCACCCAGGGGGCCCGCTTCACGATGGTGTCGCGGTCCTTCTGTGCCAGGCAGCCACCGACCGCGATCTGCATGCCGGGGCGGCTCGCCTTCTTCGGGGCGAGGTGGCCGAGGTTGCCGTACAGCTTGTTGTCGGCGTTCTCCCGTACGGCGCAGGTGTTGAAGACGACGACGTCGGCGTCGCCGTCGGCACCGTCGGGGGCGCGGACATAGCCCGCGTCTTCCAGCAGACCGGACAATCGCTCGGAGTCGTGGACGTTCATCTGGCACCCATAGGTGCGTACTTCGTAGGTGCGCGTGCCGCCCACTGACTGGCTCCGGTCGATGCTGCTCATGGCAACAAGGGTAGGCGGTCACGATCGGGCTCGATGCCGCGCACATATTGACAGTACACCGTCAGGCCCGTTGTTCTGTCATGGGAGCGCTCCCACAATGCAACGGCGCTCACGCATCCCTTCTCCCGCACTGGAGGCACCTGTGCGCACCCGACTTCTCCGATTACTGCGCCGACCCTGGACCGCCGCGGTGGCAGCCGTGGCGCTGGTGGTGTCGGTCCTGGTGGCCATGCCCGCGAGCGGTGCGGCGGCGGCCGCCTGCCGGGTCGACTACACCGTCGACGCGTGGGCGGGCGGCCACACCGCCCGGGTGCGGGTCACCAACCTGGGTCCCGCGGTGAACGACTGGCGTCTGACCTGGACCTACACCGGCGACCAGCAGGTGACGTCGGCGTGGAACGCGACCGTCACCCAGAGCGGCGCGTCCGTCGTCGCCGTCGACGCGGGCTGGAACGGCGCGCTGTCCACCGGCGGCACCGCCGAGTTCGGCGTGCAGGGGACCTGGCGGTCCGCCGACCCCGTGCCGGACGACTTCGCGCTCAACGGCTCCTCCTGCGGCGGTGACGGCGGCACCCCGCCCACGACGCCGCCGACCACCGCTCCTGCGACCACACCGCCGACCACGCCTCCCGCCACCACTCCGCCGCCCTCCGCCGAGTGCGGTGACGCCGTGATCTGCTCGGGCTTCGAGGACCAGACCGGCCCCGAGCCGGCCGGCGACTGGCGGTTCACCGCCCCCGACTGCCAGGGCACGGGCACGGTCGCCGTCGACTCGGCGGTGGCACACGGGGGCGGCAGGTCGCTGCGGGTGGACGGCCGGGCCGGCTACTGCAACCACGCCTTCGTCGCCCATGCCGCGGATCTGTCGTCGGTCGGCCCCGTGCTGTACGCCCGCATGTGGGTCCGGCACACCACCGCGCTGCCCACCTCGCACGTCACCTTCGTGTCGATGCCGGACTCGGCGCAGAGCGGCCGGACGCTCCGCGTGGGCGGCCAGAACGGCGCGCTGCAATGGAACCGGGAGAGCGACGACGCCACCTTGCCCGCGCAGAGCCCGGCCGGGGTCGCGCTGAGCAGGCCGCTGCCGACGGACGGCTGGCAGTGCCTGCGGTTCGCGGTCGACACCTCGGCCGGCCACCTGGACACCTGGCTCGGCGAGGAGCAGGTCCCCGGCCTGCACGCCGACGGGGTGCCGACGCAGGACGTCGACCAGCAGTGGCTCGCCCGCGGTACCGCACCCCGGCCGACTGCACTGCGGCTGGGCTGGGAGAGCTACGCGACGGGCGACGACACCCTCTGGTTCGACGACGTGGCCGTGGGCTCCGCGCCGATCGGCTGCTGACCGCCGGCGTCGACGCCGGCCCGGGCCGCCCGCGGGCCCACCGCTCCGGGCACGCCGGCGGCCCGCCGCTCGGCCGGCTGCGCCGCACCGCTCGCCCCATCGGGCGGTGCGGCGGTGCGGCGGAACGGCGCCGAGGGCCCGAGAGCCGCGCGGGCGCCGCGACGGGACACAGCCCTGCGCGGAGCCGCGGCTCAGGGCTCGATGAGCCCCGCGCGGATCGCGTACCGGGTGAGTTCCAGGCGGTCGCGCACGCCCAGCTTCTGGAGGAGGTTGGCCCGGTGGCGTTCGACGGTCTTGGCGCTGATGAACAGCAGCTCGCCGATCTCCTTGGAGGTGTGGCCCTCGGCGACGAGCTTGAGGATCTCCTCCTCGCGCTCGGTGATCGGCCGCTCGGGCAGGCCGCCGCCGCCCTGCACGCGGTCCAGGTAGGAGCGGACGAGGGCCCGCTCGGCACCGGGGTAGATGAAGGGCTCGTCGCGTACGGCGGCCCGGCACGCCTCGACCAGGTCGCGGTCGGCGACGGACTTGAGGACGTATCCGCAGGCGCCCGCCTTGAGCGCCTCGAAGAAGTACTGCTCGTTGTCGTACATGGTCAGGATCAGGATGCGCAGCTCGGGCATGCGGCGGGAGAGTTCGCGGGCCGCCTGGAGGCCGGTCATGCGGGGCATGGCGACGTCCAGGACGGCCAGGTCGACCTCGGTGGCCCGCGCGGCCGCGACGGCTTCGGCACCGTCACCGGCCTCGGCGACCACCGTCAGATCGGGTTCGCCGTCCAGGATGAGGCGGACTCCGCGGCGTACGAGGGTGTGGTCGTCGGCGAGCAGGACGCGGATCGGGGGCCGTGCGGACATCAGGGGCTGTCTCCGGTTCGGTCTGCGGAACGGTCCCCGGGCGGCGCGGGGACGCGCAGGCGTACGTCGGTGCCCCCTCCGGGGGCGGGTTCGAAGTGGATCTCGGCTCCTATCAGCAGGGCCCGCTCCCGCATCCCGCGGATACCGGCGCCCTCGACGCCCGTGCCGAGGCCGGTGCCGTCGTCGCGGACGAGCAGTTCGACACCGCCGCCCTCGGACGGCGGCAGCGGGCGCAGCGTGAGCGCGGCTCGGGCGGCGGAGGCGTGGCGGGCGGTGTTGGTGAGACCTTCCTGGGCGACCCGGTAGAGCACGAGCTCGGCCTCCGGGGCGAGCGGGGGCAGGTCGCCGGGGATCTGGTGCTGGACGGTCAGCCCGTGGTGCGTGAACTCGGCGGCGAGCGAGCGCAGGGCGCTGGCCAGGCCGAGTTCCTCCAGGACGCCGGGGCGCAGACGGCGCGCGATGCGGCGGATCTCGTCGAGCCCGGCCCGGGTGGCCTCCTGAGCCAGGGTCACCTCGTCGCGCAGTTCCCCGGGGACGCGGTCGGCGACGCGCTTGAGCTGGAGGAGGACGGCGGTGAGGGTCTGTCCGACCTCGTCGTGGAGCTCGCGGGCGATGCGGTGCCGTTCGCGTTCCTGGGCCTGGAGCGCCCGTCCGGCGCCGGCGGCGCGTTCGGCCTGGAGGCGGTCCAGCATCGTGTTGTACGTCGCGATGAGCTGTGCCGCCTCGGCCGGTCCGGAGACCTCGGGCCGGGTCCCGGGCACCAACAGGTCGGCGGTGGACATGGCCCGGCCCAGCCGGTGCAGCGGGGTGAGTCCGATACGCAGGACGACCGCGTTGCCGGCCAGCAGTGCCGCGAGGCCCGCCAGCAGGACGAGGGCCTCCCCGGCCAGCACGGGCGTCGACACGGTGACCGGTCCCAGCAGCAGTGCGGTGGCGACGACCAGACCGGCGGCGTTGAGCGAGAAGATCCGCCAGAACAGCGACACGTTCCTCTTCCCGCTCCTCCCGGCCTGCTCGCACGACGCCCCCTCGGTCAGCTTCGCCGACCGCGACCGGCTGCGTATATCCGTCACGACACCCATATCGCCACCGTACGTGCGGATGGCAGCATGGCGAGGTCGCGAGCACGTCACCCACGTGCGCAAACGCAGCGAACAGTCACGGCAGGCAACGCAGGACGAATGAGGGGAAAGCACGTGTCAGCTCCACGCCTGAGGGCGACGCCGCTCCCGGGTATCGGGGTCCAGTACGACCTGGTGACCCGCGAGCACCGCCACCTGTCGGTGGTGGCCCACCGCGACGGCGCCCGCACGGTGAACGTGTACCGGTCCGACGACCCCGATTCCTGTGCCCACTCGCTGCGGCTGTCCGGCCCCGAGGCGGGCGCGCTGATCGACGCGCTGAAGCCCTCCCACCACAGCGCGAGCCTGCTCTACACCACCGATCTCGGGCTGGTCGCCGAGCGGGTCGAGGTGGCCGCCACCTCCCGCTGGAACGGGCGGCTGCTGGGCGACACCCGGATGCGGACCGACACGGGGGCCTCGATCGTGGCGGTGCTGCGGCGGGCCGAGGCGATCCCCTCGCCGGCACCGGACTTCCGGCTCGTGGGTGGTGACACCTTGATCGTCATCGGCACCCGTGAGGGCGTCGACGCCGCCGCGGCGATACTCGGGCAGGAGTGAGCCGGTGCACTCCGCGGTTCTGCTGATCGAGTTCGGTTCCATCATCCTGGGGCTCGGGCTCCTCGGCCGGTTCGCCGGCCGTTACCGCCTCTCCCCCATCCCGCTGTACCTGCTGGCCGGTCTGGCCTTCGGCGAGGGCGGCCTGCTCCCGCTCGGCGCGAGCGAGGAGTTCGTCGCGACCGGTGCCGAGATCGGTGTCATCCTCCTGCTGCTGATGCTGGGCCTGGAGTACACGGCCAGCGACCTGGTCACCAACCTCAAGTCCCACTATCCGGCCGGCCTCGTCGACTGCGCGCTCAACGCCGTGCCGGGCGCGGTGGCCGCCCTGCTGATGGGCTGGGGTCCGGTGGCCGCCGTGGTCCTGGCCGGCGTGACGTGGATCTCGTCGTCCGGGGTGATCGCCAAGGTCCTCGGCGACCTGGGCCGGGTCGGCAACCGCGAGACGCCGGTGATCCTGAGCGTGCTGGTCCTGGAGGACCTGGCGATGGCGGTCTACCTGCCGATCGTCACCGCCCTGGTCGCCGGTGCGGGTCTGATGACCGGGAGCATCACGCTGGCGGTCGCGCTCGCCGCGGCGGGCCTGGTGCTGTTCGTGGCGGTGCGCTACGGCCGGCTCATCTCCCGTTTCGTGTCCAGCGACGACCCCGAGAAGCTCCTCCTGGTTGTGCTGGGTCTGACCATCCTCGTCGCCGGTGTCGCGCAGCAGCTCCAGGTCTCGGCCGCGGTGGGCGCCTTCCTGGTGGGCATCGCGCTGTCCGGGGAGGTCGCGGAGGGCGCGCACACGCTGCTGAGCCCGCTGCGGGATCTGTTCGCGGCGGTCTTCTTCGTCTTCTTCGGCCTGCACACGGACCCGGCCAGCATTCCGCCGGTCCTGCTGCCCGCGCTGGCGCTGGCGCTGCTGACCGCCGTGACGAAGATCGCCACCGGGTACTGGGCGGCGCGGCGGGCCGGAATCTCCGTCAAGGGCCGCTGGCGGACGGGCGGCGCGCTGGTGGCCCGCGGCGAGTTCTCCATCGTCATCGCGGGCCTCGCGGTCTCGGCCGGCATCGAGCCGTCGCTGGGCCCGCTGGCCACGGCGTACGTCCTCATCCTGGTCGTCCTCGGCCCCCTCACCGCGCGCTTCACCGAGCCGCTGGCGATGCGCCTCTTCCGGCGCCGCGACAACCCCGACCGGCCCGGCACCCCCGCCCAGGAGGCGCCCCGGGCGACGGAGGCGGAGGCATCGGTCGGCGACTGACCCCCGTCCCGGTCACGGCCACGGCCACGGCACGACCCCGGCGCGCAGGTGCCGGGGTCGTCGCGCACGGGGACCGGGCCGGGACCAGGCGTGGCCTGGCCTGGCCCGGCCAGGACGGAGCCCTCGGCGGAGCGCGGCCCGGCCCCCGCGTCCGCGCCCCGGGGGCCGTGGCCCCGGGGCCGCGGCGCCGGGTGTGAGCCCGGCCCTGGTCAGTGGGGGTGCCGCCTGGCAGGATCGCCCCCATGTCCACGCTGCTCTCCCGTATCGGCAGGCGCCGGGCCGTCCAGGGCGCGGTCGCCGGTGCCGTCGTGCTCGGGCTGCTGCTGTGGTGGCTGCTGCCGCTGGGCGAGAAGCCGCCGAGCGGGACGATCACGTTCAGCACGGGCACCCGCGCGGGCGTCTACCAGAAGTACGGCGAGCTGCTGCGCACCGAGCTGCGCAAGGACATGCCGGGCCTGGACGTACGGCTGACGACCAGCGCGGGCTCGCAGGAGAACGTCGAGCGGGTGGCGACCGGGGAGGCCGACTTCACCATCGCCGCCGCCGACGCCGTCGAGACGTACAAGCTGGCCGGCAGTCCGGGAGCCGAGAAGCTGCGCGGGGTCACCCGGCTCTACGACGACTACGTGCAGCTCGTCGTGCCGGTCGACTCGGACATCCAGTCGGTGTCCGACCTGCGTGGCAAGCGGGTGGCCATCGGGCTGCCCAACTCGGGGGTGAGGCTGATCGCCACCCGGCTGCTGAAGGCCGTGGGCATCGACCCGGAGACGGACATCACGCCCCGGGCGGACGGGATCGACACCGGCCCCGGGCGGCTCGGCGACGAGCTGGACGCGTTCTTCTGGTCCGGCGGGGTGCCGACCGACGGCCTCAGGCAGATAGCGGAGAGCTCCGCCTTCCGGTTCGTACCGATCGACGACGACCTGGTCGCCAAGCTGCACGAGTCGGGCGGCGCGACCCGCTACTACCGCACCACCAACATGCCGGAGTCCGCCTACCCCACCGTCCAGAACGGCGCGGTGGTGCCGACGATGGCGGTGTCCAACCTGTTGATGACCCGCGCGGACGTCGATCCCCGGCTCACCGAGTGGCTGACCCGGACCGTGCTCGACAGCCGCGACGGCATCGGCGCGCACGTGCACTCCGCACAGCTGGTGGACCTGCGCACCGCGATCTACACCGACCCCCTGGAGCTGCACGAGGGCGCCCGGCGCTACTACCGGTCGGTCAAACCCTAGTTACGCGGTTGCCGGGGCTGCGCGGCCGCCGTCCCGGTCCTGGGCACCGTGACCGTGACCTCCAGCCCGTGCGGCTGGTGGTGGCCGAAGGAAATCGAGCCGTCGCCCGCCGCGAGCAGCGCCCGGCAGATGGACAGGCCCAGGCCGGAGCCCTTGATGTTCTGGTGCCGGCCGCTGCGCCAGAAACGGTCCCCCACGCGCGCGAGCTCCTCGTCGGTGAGTCCGGGACCGTTGTCGGTGACGACGACGGAGGCCGCGTCCCCCGTGGAGGAGACCCCGACCCGGACGGTCTCGTCGCGCGGGGTGAACTTCACGGCGTTGTCGATGACCGCGTCCAGGGCGCTCGACAGGCTCACCGGGTCGGCCCAGCCCGTGGTCGGCGGGCAGTCGCCGACCAGGCGTACGCCCTTGGCCTCGGCGGTCGGCGCCCAGGCGGCCACCCGCTCGGCGGCCAGCGCGCCGATGTCGGTGACCTTCAGGTCGGCCTGGCTGTGCTCGGCCAGCGCCAGGTCGAGCAGGTCGTCCAGGACCCGGGCGAGGCGTTTGCCCTCGGTCTGGACGGAGGCGATCTCCTCGTTGCCCTCGGGCAGTTCCAGGGCGAGCAGCTCGATGCGCAGCAGGAGGGCGGCGAGCGGGTTGCGCAGTTGGTGCGAGGCGTCGGCGACGAAGGCGCGCTGCTGCTCCAGCACGTCCTCCACGTGGTCGGCCATCTCGTTGAACGACCGGGCCAGGCGTCTTAGCTCGGGCGGCCCCCCGGACGGCGCGACGCGGGACTTGAGCCGGCCGGTGGCGATGTCGTGGGTGGTGGCGTCGAGCACCCGCACCGGCCGGAGCACCCAGCCGGTCAGCCGCAGCGCGGCGCCGACGGCGAGCAGCATCGCGGCGAACTCCCCGGCGCCGATGACCAGCCAGCCGCGCAGGGTCCCCGAGCGCATGGAGTCGGTCGGCGACTCGGTGACGACGACCGCGACCACGTCGCCGTCCCGGATCACCGGCGAGGCCACCACGAGCCTGCCGTCCTGCCACGGCCACACCTGCTCGGGGTCGTGGCTGCGGCGGCTGAGCAGTGCCTCGTCGAAGGAGTCGCGGACCTCTCCGGTCTGCGGCAGGAACCACGTCGTGGGCGCGTTGGCCATCGGGATGTGGTTGCGGTAGAAGACGCCCGCCTTGATGCCGTAGACCTCGTTGTAGCTGGTCAGCTCGGTCTGCAGGGTCTCCAGGCGCTCGTCCGTGTCCGTCTGGCGTGAGCCCCCCGTCCCGTCCTCGGTGACGAACTGGGCGAGCGCGGCGAAGCGCGCCGTGTCGTCTATGCGGTCGATGACGACCTTCTGCTGCTCGGCGCGGGCGACGCTGACGCCGAGCGGTACGCCGAGCGCGAGCAGTACGGCCGCCATCAGGACGATGAGCAGCGGGAGCAGGCGTGTGCTCACCCGGGCCCGCTAGGCGGTGGGGGCGACGAGGCGGTAGCCGACGCCGCGGACGGTCTCGATCAGCGCCGGCATGTGCAGCTTCGAGCGCAGGGAGGCGACGTGCACCTCCAGGGTGCGCCCGGTCCCCTCCCAGCTGGTGCGCCAGACCTCGCTGATGATCTGCTCGCGGCGGAAGACCACACCGGGGCGCTGGGCGAGCAGGGCGAGCAGATCGAACTCCTTGCGCGTGAGCTGGACAACCGAACCGTCCACGCTCACCTGGCGTGTCGGCAGCTCGATACGGACCGCGCCGAGGCGGACGACCGTCTCGGTGCTCCCGGTTGCCTCCTCGTGCACGGTCCGCCGGCTGACGGCGTGGATCCGGGCCAGCAGTTCCCCGGTGTCGTACGGCTTGACCACGTAGTCGTCGGCGCCGAGGTTGAGGCCGTGGATGCGGGAGCGCACGTCGGATCGCGCGGTGACCATGATGACCGGGGTGCTGGTGCGCTTGCGGATCTTGCCGCAGACCTCGTAGCCGTCCTGGTCGGGCAGGCCCAGGTCGAGCAGGACGACGCCGAAGCCGTCGACCTCGGGGACGAGCGCCTGGAGCGCCTCCTCGCCGCTGCGCGCGTGGGTGACGTCGAAGCCGTGCCGTGCCAGGATCGCGGACAGGGCGGCGGCCACGTGGTTGTCGTCCTCGACGAGCAGCAGTCTCATCCGGGCTCCCTTCGGTTCATCGGCCGTACGCTCGGGGCGGGTAGAAATCGGACGGGTCGGGACGGGCACGCGCGCGCGCGTCCTGTGCAGTGACGCCGATGGAGGGGGACGGAGTCAAGAGTCTTCCGGTCGCGGCCGCTCGAAGTTATCCGGCTGAAATGCGCCCAGCTCACAAGTGCTACGACTCGTGTCCGATTGCTATCGGATCGTGATGCTCAGATCTCGCTCAGATGTAGAGACGCGACGTGTCCCGGGTCACTACTGTCCTGCGAAACCCAGGAGGACGGAGCCCGAGAGCGATGACCGAAGTATCGGTGGCCAAGGAAGACAAGGCTGCGACCGGCGAACTGGTCGTCCTGAAGAATGTCAACAAGCACTTCGGCGCGTTGCACGTGCTCCAGGACATCGACCTGACGATCCACCGCGGCGAGGTCGTCGTGGTCATCGGACCCTCGGGGTCCGGTAAGTCCACCCTGTGCCGCACCATCAACCGTCTGGAGACCATCGACGACGGTTCGATCACGATCGACGGCAAGCCGCTGCCCGCCGAGGGCAAGGAGCTGGCGAGGCTGCGGGCCGACGTCGGCATGGTCTTCCAGTCCTTCAACCTCTTCGCGCACAAGACGGTGCTCGAGAACGTGACCCTGGGCCAGGTCAAGGTCCGCAAGGTCGACGCCAAGAAGGCCGAGGAGAAGGCCCGCGCCCTGCTCGACCGGGTCGGCGTGGGCGCCCAGGCGGACAAGTACCCCGCGCAGCTCTCCGGCGGTCAGCAGCAGCGCGTGGCCATCGCGCGCGCGCTGGCCATGGACCCGAAGGTCATGCTCTTCGACGAGCCGACGTCGGCTCTCGACCCCGAGATGATCAACGAGGTCCTGGAGGTCATGAAGCAGCTCGCCGAGGACGGGATGACCATGATCGTGGTCACGCACGAGATGGGCTTCGCCCGCTCGGCGGCCAACCGCGTCGTGTTCATGGCGGACGGCCGCATCGTCGAAGAGGCCACGCCGGACCAGTTCTTCAGCAATCCGCGCAGCGACCGTGCCAAGGACTTCCTGTCGAAGATCCTGCACCACTGATTTCCCGGGGCGGCTCCGGCGTCCCACGTCGCCCACCGTGGCGACCCGCCGTCGACGGCCGCGTCTGATCGCCTGATCCTCTGATCGTCCGATCGCAGCTCGATCACAGCCAAAGGATGTTCACCATGAAGCTTCGCAAGGTCTCCGCCGCCTCGGCCGCCGTGCTCGCCCTCGCTCTGACCGCCACCGCGTGCGGCGGCGACGACAAGGACAGCGGTTCCTCCGGCGGTGACGGCAAGAAGATCACCATCGGTATCAAGTTCGACCAGCCGGGCCTCGGCCAGAAGACCCCGGACGGCTACGCGGGCTTCGACGTGGACGTCGCCACGTACGTCGCCAAGAAGCTCGGCTACACCGAGGACCAGATCGAGTGGAAGGAGTCGAAGAGCGCCGACCGCGAGACCATGCTGCAGCGCGGTGACGTCGACTTCATCGCCGCCACGTACTCGATCACCCCCGAGCGCTCGGAGAAGGTCGACTTCGCCGGTCCCTACCTGCTCGCCCACCAGGACGTGCTGCTCCGCGCCGACGACGACAAGATCAAGTCGCCGGAGGACCTGAACAAGGCGAAGCTCTGCTCGGTCACCGGTTCGACCTCGGCGCAGAACATCAAGGACAAGCTGGCCCCCAAGGCCCAGCTCCAGCCCTACCCGACGTACTCGGCCTGTCTGCCCGGCCTGCAGAACGGTGCCATCGACGCGCTGACCACGGACGACTCGATCCTCGCGGGTTACGCCTCCCAGTCGCAGTTCAAGGGCAAGTTCAAGCTCGGCGGCTTCAAGCTGACGAACGAGAACTACGGCATCGGCGTCAAGAAGGGCAGCGACCTCAAGAACAAGATCAACGACGCGCTCGAGGCCATGGTCGCCGACGGTGCCTGGGACAAGGCCGTCAAGGACAACTTCGGCCCGGCCAACTACAAGAACGAGCCGGCGCCGAAGATCGGCGACATCAAGAGCTGAGGCCGGGCCTGACAAGGTGCGCCGCCCCACGACAGGGGCGGCGCACCGGGGCGGGCATCCCTACACGCGGAAGCGCGGGAGATCGTGTTCGACTTTCTTCAGGATTACGACCTGGCGGGAGCCGTCTGGACGACAGTGCAGCTCGCTGTGCTCTCGGCCATCGGCTCCCTGATCTGGGGCACCTTGCTGGCCGCCATGCGGGTCGGCCCGGTTCCGTTGATGCGCGCTTTCGGAACCGCGTACGTGAACATCGTGCGGAACATCCCGTTGACGGTGATCATTCTGTTCGCGTCGCTGGGACTGAACCAGACGCTGGGGGTCACCCTCGGCGGAGGAAATGACTTCGAGACGATCAACTTCCGGCTCGCGGTCCTGGGCCTGATCCTCTACACGTCGTCGTTCGTGTGCGAGGCGCTGCGTTCCGGCATCAACACGGTGCCGGTCGGCCAGGCGGAGGCGGCCCGGGCCCTCGGCCTGAGCTTCGGCCAGGTGCTCCGGCTGGTTGTTCTGCCACAGGCGTTCCGCTCGTCCGTCGTTCCGCTGGCGAACGTGCTGATCGCGCTGATCAAGAACACCACGGTCGCCGCCGCCATCGGTGTGGCGGAGACGGCGCTGCTGATGAAGGAGATGATCGAGAACGAGGCGCAGCTGCTGCTCATCTCCGCGGTCATCGCACTCGTGTTCGTGGTGTTGACGCTGCCGACCGGCCTGATCCTCGGCTGGGTGGGCAAGAAGGTGGCGGTGAAGCGATGAGCTCGGTCCTCTATGACGCCCAGGGCCCCCGTGCCAAGCGTCGCAACGTCCTCTTCACGGTCGTCTTCCTGGTCGCCTTCGCCGCCCTGCTGTGGTGGGTGTTCAGCACCCTCAACGACAAGGGCCAGCTGGAGTGGGCCCTGTGGAAGCCGTTCTTCACCAGCACCGAGGCGTGGTCGACGTACATCTGGCCGGGTCTGCAGAACACCCTGAAGGCCGCGGTCCTCGCGGTGGTCATCGCCCTGCCGCTCGGCGCGGCACTGGGCATCGCCCGCCTCTCCGACCATGCCTGGGTCCGGGTTCCGGCCGCGGTCGTGGTCGAGTTCTTCCGGTCCATCCCCGTGCTGGTCCTGATGATCTTCGGCCTCGCGCTGTTCGCCGAGTACACGAACGTCAGCTCGGACGACCGCCCGCTGTACGCCGTCGTCACCGGCCTGGTGCTGTACAACGCCTCGGTCCTCGCCGAGATCGTCCGGTCCGGCATCCTGGCCCTCCCCAAGGGGCAGGGCGAGGGCGCGATGGCGATCGGACTCCGCAAGGGTCAGGTCATGCGGCTGATCCTGCTGCCGCAGGCGGTCACGGCGATGCTGCCGGCCATCGTCAGCCAGCTCGTCGTGATCCTCAAGGACACCGCGCTCGGCGGCGCCATCCTCACCTTCCCCGAACTGCTCGCGTCGGCCAACACGATGAGCGGCTTCTACGGCGCCAACGTGATCGCCAGCTACACCGTGGTCGCCGTGATCTACATCGCGCTCAACTTCGCCCTCACCACCTTCGCGAGCTGGCTGGAGCGCCGGCTGCGGCGGGCGAAGAAGTCGACCGGTGCGGTACTGAGCGCGGACGACGTGGAGACAGCCGACGCCGGAACGGTCGGCAAGATCTGACACAGCTGACACCCGGTCATCTCGTATGACCGACGACCGGCCAACGACGGAGGCCGTGGCATGATCGCCACGGCCTCCGTCGCGCTTGACGCAAGCACCGGCAATAGGTTGCATACGTTCTGTGACCGTGCACCCTGCTCCAATGTCCTGTTCACCCACGTCCCCCGGGACACCGCCACGGGCAGGGGGCGCCGCACCGTGGACCCGGTGATCATCACCGGAGCGGGGCCCGTCGGGCTCACGCTCGCCCTGGCGCTGGCGCGGCAGGAGGTGCCCTGTGTCGTCCTCGACGAGGGCCCGGGCAAGGACGAACCACGCCCCGCGCGCACCGTCGTCCTGCGCGAGGAGGCGGTCGCACTCGTCGAGCGGCTGACCGGCGCACCGCTGACGGGGCTGGGTTCGCGTTGGGCCGGATGGCGGTCGATGCGGCGCAAGCAGGTGACGCGTGAGGTCGTCTTCGGCGACGCCGAACCGGCGCCCCTGCACATCGCCCAGCACGAGCTGACCGGAGTCCTGCGCACGGCCCTCGCCCACGAGCGTCTGGTCAAGGTCGCCGTGGACAGCCGACTGGACGGCATCGAGCAGGAGAAGTCCGGTGTCACGGCCCACACCCGCGGCCCCGCCGGCACCTGGTGGCGCGGCAGCTACCTGGTCGGCTGCGACGGCCCCCGCTCCACCGTCCGCAAGCTCCAGGACATCCGCTTCCCCGGCCGTACGGCGGTGGAACGATACGCCGTCGCCGCACTGCGCACCGAACTCCCGTGGACCGACGAGGCACTGCTCCACCGCATGCCGCCGTGGCGGACAACCGGGCCGTGGGCCGGTGAGGTGGTCGGCCGCCCGCTGCCGGACGGCGTGTGGCGCCTGGACTGGCTGCTGCCGCCCGGCAAGGACCTGGTCACCCCCGAACTGCTGGTGAACCGGGTCCGCGAGACCCTCACCGGATGGGCGGCCGACGGTTCGACCCCGGCATACGAACTCCTCGACACCGGCGTCCACACGGTCCACCACCGCCTCGCCCGCCGCTGGCGGGTGGGCCGCGTGCTGCTCGCCGGGGACGCGGCACACCTGCTGGGCGCGCTGGGCACGCAGGGCCTGGAGGAGGGACTGCTGGACGCCGACAACCTCGCCTGGAAGCTGGCCCTGGCCTGGCACCACGGGCCGCGCGAGGCGCTGCTCGACAGCTACCAGGAGGAGCGGCGGGCGGCGATCTCCGCGCGGCTGCGCGCCGCCGACCAGCTGCTCCCGCTGCTGCGCGGCGGCGGCGGACTGCGTTCCTACGTCCCCGGCGCGGCCCGCGGCAACGACGTGCTGCTGACGGACGGTCACCTCGGGCGCGGGACACTGGGCGCGCCGGGGACCTACGCCGACTCGCCCCTCGCGCCCGAGAACCTCGCCGGTGAGGTGTCCGTGGGCACGCCGCCCGGGACGCCCGTCACCGATGTGCGGGTCACGGCGGAGGACGGCACCTTCGTACGGCTGCGGGACCGGCTGGGGCGCGGGGCGCTGCTGGTGGTGCTGATCGCGCCGGGGACCGGGGTGTGGGAGCGCAAGCACTGGGTGACGGCCGGGATCATGCCCCGGCTGGCGGCGGCGGTGACGGCGCTGCCCCACCGTGCCGAGTTGCTGGTCACCGAGAGCTATCCCGGTGCCGCGGCGCACACGGTGCTGCTGGTGCGACCCGACGGCCACCTGGTCACGGCGCTGAACGGGGTACGTCCCGCCGACCTCTACGCGGCCGCGGAGAGCGCGCTGGGCGGGGCGACGGCGGGGGCCGCGACGGAGGAGGCCGAGGAGGGCGCGGGAGCGGCGGCCGGGTCGCGTTGAGCGGGGCGCCCGCCCCCTCTCCCCGGCCGACCGCCGTCGGTCCCCGGCCTTCTGCCTCCTGCCTCCGGTCACCGGCGGTGCGTGCACTGTCCGCATGGTGACGCTGAGTTGACCGGTTCGCACCGTCATGGTCTACTCCGGATCGTGACTGACACCTGTGTGCGCCTGTGGCGGAGGGTCCATATGGACCTCGTCCGCTATGCGGGCTGCGTGTGTCGTCCGTCCTGCTGAATTCGCCTTCCCCCTTCTTCGCGCGCGCCGCCGCTCGGACGTGCCGCCGCGCGCTCCCTCGCGAACTCCCAGGACGGTACCCGTGTCCCTCCCCTCCTCTTCTCCCGTCTCCACCGACCCGGCTCCCACGGCCGCGCCGACCCAGGCCGAGCTCCTCGACTTCGTACGGCGTGCCGCAGCCGACGCCGAACTGATCGCCTCCCTGCCGCTCGACCCCGAGGGCCGCACCTGGGTGCGGCTGGCCGGGCCGAGCGGCAGCGAGGCCTGGCTGATCGGCTGGCCGCCCGGCACGGGCACCGGCTGGCACGACCACGCCGACTCCGTGGGCGCCTTCGTCACGGCCGCGGGCGAGCTGAAGGAGAACGCGCTCGCCGCCCGGCTGCCCACCGACGGCTGGAAGACCCTCGAACTCAGCGAAGGTGTGGACCGGCAACGCCGGCTGACCGTCGGCAAGGGGCGCGCCTTCGGCCGGCACCACGTGCACGAGGTCCTCAACGAGTCGACCGACTACCACGCGGTGTCCGTGCACGCCTACTATCCGCCCCTGCCGCAGATCCGCCGCTACAGCCGCAGCGGGCAGATCCTGCGCCTGGAGCAGGTCGAGCGCCCGCAGGACTGGCAGTGAGCGGGCCCACGGGCATCGACGCCCTGCTGGAGCGCGTACGGGCCGGATACCTGCGGATCGCACCGGATGAGGCGTACGACGCCGCCGAGGCCGGCACGGCGCTGCTGGTCGACATCCGGTACGCCGCTCTGCGCGAGCGGGACGGCCTGATCCCCGGCGCCCTGGTGGTCGAGCGCAACGAACTGGAATGGCGTCTGGACCCGCAGGGCAGCCATCGGCTTCCCGAGGCCACGGACCACGACGTGCGGGTGGTCGTGGTGTGCGACGAGGGTTACGCCTCCACTCTGGCGGCGGAGTCCCTGCACCGTCTGGGGCTGCACCGGGCCACCGATCTGATCGGCGGCTTCCAGGCCTGGCGCGCGGCAGGCCTGCCGGTGGCCGCCGCACCGTCCCAGTAGTCGGCGGGGCAGTACGGGGGTGCCGTGTCTGCCTCGCTCCTCGGTGACCCGGCGGACCGGGGTGGGGCCGCTCTTCTTCGTCCGCGGGGTCCGGATCGGGGGTGGGCCCGCGCACGGCGAGGCCCGGCCCGTTTTCGGGGTGCTTTTGGAGGCTGGCCGCGCGGGTCCCCTGTGCGGTCTTCGCCGGCCCGCCTGCCGGGCCTGCCGCGAGTGCGCCCGGGTCGGACGCCGGCTCAGAATCCCTCGTCGCCGAGGTACTCCGTGTCCTCGCCCTCCTCCTCCAGCGCCTGGCGGACCACCCGCAGGGCCATGCCCTCGGGATAGCCCTTGCGGGCCAGCATGCCCGCGAGGCGGCGCAGCCTCTTGTCGCGGTCGAGGCCCCGGGTGGCGCGCAGCTTGCGGGCGACCAGGTCGCGCGCGGTCTCCTCCTCCTGCTCGCTGTCCAGTTGGGACACCGCCGCGTCGATGAGCGTGGCGTCGACGCCCTTGGTGCGCAGCTCTCTGGCGAGGGCGCGCCTGGCCAGACCGCGGCCGTGATGCCGTGACTCCACCCAGGCCTCCGCGAAGGCGCCGTCGTTGATCAGGCCGACCTCCTCGAACCTGGACAGCACCTCTTCCGCGGCCTCGTCCGGGATCTCCCGCTTGCGCAGCGCGTCGGCCAGTTGACTGCGGGTGCGCGGGGTCCCGGTGAGCAGGCGCAGGCAGATCGCCCGTGCCTGCTCGACCGGGTCCCGCGGAGGCTCCCCCTTCTCGGCCCTCGACGAGGAAGTGGCACCTCCGTCTCCGGCGGACGGCTCCGCACGTTCGCGTCTGCGCCGCCCGCGCGCGCCGCCCGTCCCGCGGCCCCGCCCGCCGCCGTGGCGCGCCTCGCCGTCACCGTGACGCGCCACGCCGTCCTCGCGGGGACCCACGGCGGAGGGGTCCGTCTCGTACGGGGCCGCAGCCGCCCCGTACGCGGCGTCGCCCTGCCCGGCGGGGCCGCTCGTGTACCCGGCCCAGTCGGTTCGTCGGGTCACGGGTCAGCTCTTGGCTGCCGCGGCCTTGGACTTGGTGGCCTTGGCGGTCGTCGGCGCGGGCACCGCGGGGGCGGCGTCGGCCGTGACGGCGGCGGAGGCGGCGTCCGCGCCGGGCTCGGTGACCGGTTCCTCGGGACGCACGCCGACGCCCAGCTTCTCCTTGATCTTCTTCTCGATCTCGTTGGCCAGGTCGGGGTTGTCCTTCAGGAAGTTGCGCGCGTTCTCCTTGCCCTGGCCGAGCTGGTCGCCCTCGTACGTGTACCAGGCTCCGGCCTTGCGGACGAAGCCGTGCTCCACGCCCATGTCGATCAGACCACCCTCGCGGCTGATGCCGTGGCCGTACAGGATGTCGAACTCGGCCTGCTTGAAGGGCGGCGCGACCTTGTTCTTGACGACCTTGCAGCGGGTGCGGTTGCCGACCGCGTCCGTGCCGTCCTTCAGTGTCTCGATGCGGCGGATGTCGATGCGCACGGAGGCGTAGAACTTCAGCGCCCGGCCACCGGTCGTGGTCTCCGGGGAGCCGAACATCACGCCGATCTTCTCGCGGAGCTGGTTGATGAAGATCGCGGTGGTCTTGGACTGGTTGAGCGCACTGGTGATCTTCCGCAGGGCCTGGCTCATCAGCCGGGCCTGCAGACCGACGTGGCTGTCGCCCATCTCGCCCTCGATCTCCGCGCGCGGCACGAGCGCGGCGACGGAGTCGATGACGATGAGGTCGAGGGCGCCGGAGCGGACCAGCATGTCCACGATCTCCAGGGCCTGCTCGCCGTTGTCCGGCTGGGAGAGGATCAGGTTGTCGATGTCGACGCCGAGCTTCTTGGCGTATTCGGGGTCGAGGGCGTGCTCGGCGTCCACGAACGCGACCTGGCCGCCGGCCTTCTGGGCGTTCGCCACCGCGTGCAGGGTCAGGGTCGTCTTGCCCGAGGACTCGGGGCCGTAGACCTCCACGACTCGGCCGCGCGGGAGGCCGCCGACGCCGAGGGCCACGTCGAGCGCGGTCGACCCGGTCGGGATGACCTCGATGGGCTCGTTCGGCCGCTCGCCCATGCGCATGACCGCGCCCTTGCCGAACTGCCGTTCAATCTGTGCGAGCGCGGCGTCCAGGGCCTTCTCGCGGTCGGTTCCTGCCATGGGTTCCACCCGGTTTGCTTGATTCGATCGCTTCACGTCAAAGACGCTAATGCCTGCCACTGACAATGGGCCCCGATGAGGGTCCGGCCTGTGGATAACTCGGGTGCATCTCCCCCCGAACCCACTCGAATCACCCGTCACGAGCCCCGCCGGAGCCTCCATAAGAATGGATGTTCGATTTTCGTGTCAAGCGCACCACGCGGCACTTCCGAGCGTACGACCCCGGGTCGGCGAACCAGGTGGTTGGATGCGGATGCGACACCGGGAGCGGGGACGAGAGGGGGACGGCGTGGCCAAGGTGAGCATCGGTCTCGACGCCGAACTGGTGGTGGAAGTGATGGTCCTGGCCGGTGTCGGCTCACCCCAGGACGCCGTCGAGGCGGTGGTGCGGGACTACATCGCCCGCGGTCACCGCACCGAGACCCGCACCGGGTCCAAGGACCGCGGCCTGCGGGAGATCGACGCCAAGCCCCAGGAGCCGCAGGGCTAGGAGGGCCCGCCGCGCCTCACGAGGAGCCGCCGTCCCCGGTGCCCTCCGTGTCCTCCGGCCCCGGACGTCCCTGTTGCGGGCGCCGGGCCCACAGTTTGCGCAGGCGCGTGGACGATCCGGACACCGCCCGGCGGACCCGGTGTCCCTGGACGCGCGGATCGTCCGTGACGTCGTAGCGCTTGACGTACGCCCCGAGGAACGCCTGCAGCGTGGCGACCGCCGGGATGGCGATCAGCGCGCCGACGGCGCCGAGCAGGGCGGTGCCCGCGATGACGGAGCCGAAGGCGACCGCAGGGTGGATGTCCACGGTCTTGGACGTCAGCTTGGGCTGCAGCACGTAGTTCTCGAACTGCTGGTAGATCACCACGAAGACCAGCACCCACAGCGCGTACCAGGGATTGACCGTGAACGCGATCAGCATCGGCAGGGCACCCGCGAGATAGGTGCCGATGGTCGGGATGAACTGCGACACCAGGCCCACCCACACCGCGAGCGCGGGCGCGTAGGGCACCGCGAGGATCTCCAGGAGGATGTAGTGCGCGATGCCGGAGATCAGCGCCATCAACCCGCGTGAGTACAGGTAGCCGCCGGTCTTGTCGACGGCGATCTCCCACGCGCGCAGGACCTCGGCCTGGCGGGCGGGCGGCAGGACGGAGCAGAGTCCGCGCCGCAGCCGGGGGCCGTCGGCGGCGAAGTAGAACGAGAACAGCACGATCGTCAGCAGCTGGAAGAGGCCGCCGAGGACCTGGGCCGACACGTCCAGGACGCCCGTCGCGCTGTTCTGCACGTAGTTGCGCAGCCAGTCGGAGCGGAGCAGGCCCTCCTGGATGTCGACCCGTCGCAGTTCGGTGTGGAAGTGGCCGTTGACCCAGTTGATGACGGAGTCGAGGTAGTCCGGGAAGTCCTCGACCATCTTGACGATCTGCCCGGCGAGCATGGAGCCGAGCAGCGTGACGAACCCCGCGGCGGCGATCAGCACGGCGAGGAAGACGAGGAAGGTGGCGAACCCCCGGCGCATGCCGCGCCCGGCCATCCAGCTCACCGCCGGTTCGATGGCCAGGGCCAGGAAGAAGGCGATGAGGACGTTGATCAGCAGCCCGGTGAGCTGGTGGAAGGCCCAGCTGCCCAGCTGGAAGCCGGCGATGAGCGCGAGGGCCAGCACCATGGCCCGCGGCAGCCAGCGCGGCATGCGGGCGCCCGGCCCGGCGACGGTCCCGTCGGACGGGGGGCCGGAGGGCGGCGTGGAGCCGGCCTGGGATGCGTGCCGGGCGGCCTGCCCGGTCTCGTCAGTGGATGCCACGGAGCAAGTCTCGCCCACGCCACGGACAGCGGAACCCCGTCCGGCGATCTTCCCGCACCGTCACCGCTGTTCCCGCGGCACGTTCATGACGGTGCACACCACCCGCCACACGTCCTTGGCGTCCCAGCCGGCGTCCAGCGCCTCGTGCACCGTGCGCCCGCCCAGCTCCGCCATCACGTGATCGCGCGCGAAGGTGTCGGCGTACCCCGGACCGAAGTGATCCGTCATCCGCTCCCAGAAGACCGTCAACCGCATGCCTCCAGTATCCCGCCCCTGAGAGTGGGCCCTGAGCCGGGACCACCTGCCGGAACCGCTTTCCGGCCTACGGTCTGTCCCATGGCCGAAACCGGAGCGTCCCCACTCCCCGCGATCCCACCGCCCGCGACTCCGCGCACCCCGGACTCGCGTTCAGCCCTCGCGCGCGCGGAGCACTTCGTCTGGCTCACCGCGCGCGTACTGGAGCAGCGGCTGTTCGCCTACCACTTCCGCGGCGGGGACCCCGACCCGGTGGAGACCGCGCTGGAGGCCTACCGCAACGAGGACGGCGGGTACGGACACGCGTTGGAGCCCGATCTGCGCGGCCCGGTCAGCCAGCCGCTGCACACCGCGTGTGCCCTGCGCGTCCTGGACGCCGTCGGCCGCTGCGGCGGGCAGCGGGCCGAGCGGGTCTGCCGCTATCTGACCTCCGTGTCCACGCCCGACGGTGCTCTGCCGGTGACCCGGGCGAGCCGGGACGGGTATCCGGCCGCGCCCTTCGTGCCGGTCGTGGCCGACCCTCCCGGTGAGCTGCTCGTCACCGGTCCGGTGGTCGGGCTGCTGCACCGCAACGGGGTCTGGCACGCCTGGCTGTTCCGGGCCACGGATTTCTGCTGGCAGGCGGCCGAGTCGCTGGTGTCCCCGCAGCCGTACGAGGTCGCGGCCGCGGTGGCCTTCCTGGACGCCGCTCCGGACCGGCCGCGCGCGCGGGCCGCCGCCGACCGGCTGGGTCGTCTGGTACGCGAACGGCGCCTCGCCGTGCTGGACCCGGGCGACCTCGACGCGTATCCGGTCCCTCCCGGCCACGCCCCGGGGGAGCACCACTTCCCGCACGACTACGCGCGGGATCCGCGTTCGCTCGCCCGCGCGTGGTTCACGGACGACGAGATGGCCCGCTCCCTCGACTTCCTCGCGGCCGAGCAGGCGGACGACGGCGGCTGGCCGGTGCGCCGGCGCCGGTGGGCGCCCGTCCCGACCCTGGAGGTCCGCGCCCGGGTGACGCTCGAGGCCCTGCGCACCCTGGGGGCGTACGGCCGTCCCCTCGGCTGACCGGCCGGTCGGCCGCCCCGCCGCCTCAGCCGCCCAGGGCCCGTACGCCCGCGGTGACCACCACGGCGGCCGCGACGACGAGCAGGAACGGCGCGCGCAGCAGCAGCGCGACGGCGGCCGCGGCGACTCCGGCGGCCCGCGCGTCCAGCACGAGGTGCTGTCCGTCGGCGAAGGTCTGCTGGGCGGTGAGCGCCGCGAGGAGGGCGACGGGCAGCAGCGCGGCGAGCCGCCGGACCAGGGGCCGCTCCAAGGCGCCCGCGGGCACCAGCAGGCCGAGGAGCTTGACCGCGTAGCAGCCCACCGCGGTCACGCCGATCGCGATCCACACGCTCATCGCTCGCCCTCCCCCTCGGCGGCCCCACGGACCGCGCTCTCCTCGGCACCGTCCGCGCGGCGTCCGCGCGCCCACAGGACGAGCGGCGCCGCCAGCGCGGCCACCAGGACGGGCACGCCCGCGGGCAGCACGGGCAGCAGGCCGAGCCCCAGGAGGACGGCCAGGGCGGCGACCGCGCACTCGGTGGTGTTCTTCAGCATCGGCGCGAGCAGCGCGAGGAAGACCGCCGGACCGGCCGCGTCGAGACCCCATGCGTCGGTGTCCCCGATGGCCTCCGCGCCCAGCGCGCCGAGCAATGTGGTGAGGTTCCACAGGACGTACAGGGTGAGTCCGGTGACGGTGAAGCCGATCCGGACGGAGCGGCGCGTGGGCTGGGCGAGCGCCACGGCCGTCGTCTCGTCGATGACCCACTGCGCGGCGAACGGCCGCACCGCGCGCGGGAGGGCCAGCAACTGCGACAGGCGCAGGCCGTAGAAGGCGTTGCGCACGCCCAGGAAGAAGGCCCCGGCCGCCGCGGTGAGCGGATTGCCGCCGGCCGCGAGGGCGCCGACGAGCGCGAACTGGGACGCCCCGGTGAACACCAGGAGGCTGAGGGCGCAGGTCTGGGCCAGGGTGAGTCCGCTGCCGGCCGAGGTCACCCCGAAGGCGAACCCGGACAGTCCGACGGCGACTCCGACCCCGAGGGCGTCCCGTACGACGGCGGCGTCCGGCTTGGCACCGGCGACCTCCGTGCCGGGGGTGCCGGGAAGGGCTGTCTGTTCTGTCACGCCTGGAACGGTAGGAGGGGCGCTCCCCGCGCGTCTTGTACGTTCTTGCGCTCGCGCTGGTAGGCACCGGGCGGCACGCCGACGATCCGCGCGAAGTGCCGGTTCAGGTGCGGCTGGTCGGTGAATCCGACGGCGACGGCGGCCTCGGCCGGGGAGGTCCCGGTGTCCAGCAGCCGCCGCGCCCGACGCACCCGGGCGTCCGTCAGCCAGGTGTGGGGCGGCATGCCGTAGGCGTCCCGGAAGGCCCGCAGCAACGCGAACGGGCTGCTCCCGAGCTCCCCGGCGAGCCGCTCCAGGCTCGGCGGGTCGGCCATCCGCTCCTCCAGCACGGCACGCGCGCGTGCGGCCGTCGTGGCCCCGGCCGTACGTATCTGGCGCCGGGGCAGCGGGCCGCCGTTCAGCCGCAGCAGCCGGGTCACGGCCACCCGCAGCAGGGTGTCGGCGGCGAGCGCGTTCCCGTCGTCGGCCGCCCGCAGCACGCGGTGCACCAGCTCGACGGTGTACGGGTCGTCGAGCACCGGCCGCACGAACCCCGGCGTCCCGCGCAGCGTCGTCGTCTCTGCCGCGATCCCCGCCACCAGTTCGGGCGCCGGGTAGACGGCCCCGTACCGCCATCCCTCCGGCACCCCGGCCCGCCCGGTGTGCGGGGTGTCCGGGTTGACCAGGGCCAGCGAGCCGGCCCCGGCGTACTGGTCGCTCCCACCGTGGTGGAAGACCTCCGCCCCCTCGGCGATGGCGGCGATGACGAAGTGCTCGTGCGTGTGGCGCACGAAGGTCTTCCGTATGTACTGGGCGCGGAGCAGGTCGACGCCGGGCAGCTCCGCGTACCGCCAGTGCCGCGCCCGCTCGCCCGATCCCGCCATGCCCCCATTCTCCGCCACCCTCGCCCCCGCCGACGGCCGGGACGACCGTCGACGGGGGCAGGCCCGACGACCGACTCGGACTGCCGACGGGCCGGCCACCCCGGACGCCCGGAGCGACCAACGCCCGGGGCGGTGCCCGGCTCCGGCCACCGTCCCGGCGACGGGCTCGGGACTCCCGACCACACCCCGACGCGGCACGCCACCCGCCCCCCGCGCTCACGCGGCCTGAGGAGCACGGGAGGCACACGCCCCCGCCCCCGGCGACACGGATGACTCCCCGCTACGTGCCGCCCCGGCCTCGGCCGCCGACTCCGGCCTCGGCCCGCACACCCCCCGACGCCCGCTCGCACTTGCGGTCCCGGCGTCCGGCCGGGCGGACGCACGGCAGCGCCGAGGGGCGGCCCGTACGTCCGGCTCGGGCCGATTGTCAGTGGTCGGGTGCACGATGGATCCATGGTCAGCTCCGCACACCGAGCCCTGGACGGCTTCTCACCCGCGACCCGCGGCTGGTTCACGGGGGCCTTCTCCACGCCCACCTCCGCGCAGGCGGGCGCGTGGCAGGCCATCTCGCAGGGTTCGGACGTGCTGGTGGTCGCTCCCACCGGCTCCGGCAAGACGCTGGCCGCCTTCCTCGCCGCGCTGGACCAGTTGACCTCGACTCCCCCGCCCGCCGACCCCAAGAAGCGCTGCCGCGTCCTGTACGTCTCCCCGCTCAAGGCCCTGGCCGTCGACGTCGAGCGCAACCTCCGCAGCCCGCTGACCGGCATCCGGCAGGAGTCCGTGCGCCTCGGTCTGCCCGAGCCCGAGGTCAAGGTCGGCATCCGCTCGGGCGACACCCCGGCCGCCGAGCGCCGGGCCCTGTCCACCCGGCCGCCGGACATCCTGATCACCACCCCGGAGTCCCTGTTCCTGATGCTGACGTCGGCCACGCGCGACGCGCTGACCGGCATCGAGACGGTGATCCTGGACGAGGTGCACGCGGTCGCGGGCACCAAGCGCGGCGCGCATCTCGCGCTCACCCTGGAGCGGCTGGACGAGCTGCTGCCGAAGCCGGCCCGCCGCATCGGTCTGTCGGCGACGGTCCGCCCGGTGGACGAGGTCGCCCGGTTCCTCGCCCCGCGCGGCAGGGTCGAGATCGTCCAGCCGGAGTCGGGCAAGGAGTTCGACCTGTCCGTCGTCGTCCCGGTGGAGGACCTCGGCGAGCTGGGCGGCTCCCCGGTCGCGGACGGCAACGAAGGCGCGGAGCGCCCGTCGATCTGGCCGCACGTCGAGGAGCGGATCACCGACCTGGTCCAGTCGCACCGCTCCACGATCGTCTTCGCCAATTCCCGGCGGCTGGCCGAGCGCCTGTGCAACCGGCTCAACGAGATCGCGTACGAACGGGCGACCGGCGAGCCCCTGGACGAGCACCACTCCCCCGCGGAGCTGATGGGCGGCTCGGGCGCCGCCCAGGGCGCCCCGCCCGTGATCGCCCGCGCCCACCACGGCTCGGTCTCCAAGGAGCAGCGCGCCTTGGTCGAGGAGGACCTCAAGGCGGGCCGTCTGCCCGCCGTTGTCGCCACCTCCAGCCTGGAGCTGGGCATCGACATGGGCGCCGTCGACCTCGTGATCCAGGTCGAGTCGCCGCCCTCCGTCGCCTCCGGCCTCCAGCGCGTCGGCCGCGCCGGACACCAGGTCGGCGCGGTCTCCACGGGCGTGGTCTTCCCGAAGTACCGCGGCGACCTGGTGCAGTCGGCCGTGGTCACCGAGCGGATGCGCAGCGGCGCCATCGAGGCCCTGCGGATCCCCGCCAACCCGCTGGACGTGCTGGCCCAGCAGGTGGTGGCGATGACCGCGCTGGACACCTGGCAGGTCGACGACCTCCTGGCCACCGTCCGCCGCGCCGCGCCCTTCGCGTCACTGCCGGAGTCGGCCTTCACCGCCGTCCTGGACATGCTGGCGGGCCGCTATCCCTCCGACGCCTTCGCCGAGCTGCGCCCGCGCGTGGTGTGGGACCGCATCGCCGGCACGGTCACCGGCCGCCCGGGGGCCCAGCGGCTCGCCGTGACGTCCGGGGGCACGATCCCCGACCGCGGACTCTTCGGGGTGTTCCTGGCCGGTGCCGACCCGAAGAAGGGCGGCGGCCGGGTCGGCGAGCTGGACGAGGAGATGGTGTACGAGTCCCGCGTGGGGGACGTCTTCACGCTCGGCACCAGCTCCTGGCGGATCGAGGACATCACGCGCGACCGGGTCCTGGTCTCCCCGGCGCCGGGCGTGCCGGGCAGGCTGCCGTTCTGGAAGGGCGACCAGCTGGGCCGCCCCCTGGAGCTGGGCCGCGCGCTGGGCGCGTTCCTGCGCGAGGTCGGCTCCCTGTCCAAGGAGGACGCCCGGCTGCGCCTGGTCACCGCGGGCCTGGACGCCTGGGCCGCGGACAACGTGCTGTCGTACCTCGACGAGCAGCGCGAGGCCTGCGGCCACGTCCCCGACGACCGCACCATCGTCGTCGAGCGTTTCCGCGACGAGCTGGGCGACTGGCGGGTCGTGGTCCACTCCCCCTTCGGTGCCCAGGTGCACGCCCCCTGGGCGCTCGCCCTCGGCGCCCGCCTCTCCGAGCGCTACGGCATGGACGCGCAGGTCATGCACGCCGACGACGGCATCGTGCTGCGCCTGCCGGACGCCGACCTGATGGGCCTGGACTTCCTCGACCAGGACCCCGCGAAGCCGGGCCTCGAGTACGACGCCGAGAAGGCTCCCGTCGGCGCCGCCGACGTCGTCTTCGACAAGGGCGAGGTCGACCGGGTCGTCACCGACCAGGTGGGCGGCTCGGCGCTGTTCGCCTCCCGGTTCCGCGAGTGCGCCGCCCGCGCGCTGCTGCTGCCGCGCCGCAGCCCCGGCAAGCGCACCCCGTTGTGGCAGCAGCGCCAGCGCGCCGCGCAGCTGCTGGAGGTGGCGAGCGAGTACGGCTCGTTCCCGATCGTCCTGGAAGCCGTCCGCGAGTGCCTCCAGGACGTCTTCGACGTGCCCGGCCTGGTCGAGCTGATGGGCGACCTGGAGGCCCGCAAGGTCCGTCTGGTCGAGGTCACCACCCCCGAGCCGTCCCCGTTCGCCCGCTCCCTGCTCTTCGGCTACGTCGCCCAGTTCCTGTACGAGGGCGACTCGCCGCTCGCCGAGCGCCGGGCCGCCGCCCTGTCCCTGGACTCGCGGCTGCTGGCGGAGCTGCTCGGCCAGGCGGAACTGCGCGAGCTGCTCGACGCCGAGGTGCTCACCGAGCTGGAGCGCGAGCTGCAGTGGCTCACCGAGGACCGCCGCGTCAAGGACCCCGAGGGCGTCGCCGACCTGCTGCGGGTGCTCGGTCCGCTGACCGACGCGGAGCTGGCCGAGCGGGGCGCCGAGCCGCAGTGGGCGCCCGAGCTGGCCGCGGCCCGCCGCGCGATCAGGGTGCGGATCGCCGGCGCCGACCACTGGGCGGCGATCGAGGACGCGGGCCGACTGCGCGACGCCCTGGGCACGGCGCTGCCCGTCGGTGTGCCGGAGGCCTTCATGGAGCCGGTCAAGGACCCGCTCGGCGACCTCCTCGCCCGCCACGCCCGCACCCACGGCCCCCTCACGTCGGTCACCGCTGCGGCCCGTTTCGGTCTGGGCGTGGCGGTCACCGAGGGCGCCCTGCAGCGGCTCGCGGGGACGGGGCGGGTCGTGCAGGGCGAGTTCCATCCGGCCGGCATCGGCCAGGAGTGGTGCGACGCGACCGTCCTGCGCAGGCTGCGCCGCCGTTCCCTGGCCGCGCTCCGGCACGAGCTGGAGCCGGTGGCGCCGGCCGCGCTCGGCCAGTTCCTCCCGCAGTGGCAGCACGTCGGCAAGGGACACACGCTGCGCGGCATCGACGGGCTGGTGCGCGCCGTCGAGCAGTTGCAGGGGGCCTCCGTGCCCGCCTCCGCCCTGGAGAAGCTGGTCCTCCCCTCCCGCGTGGCGCACTACAACCCGGCGATGCTGGACGAGCTGACGGCAGCGGGTGAGGTGGTGTGGGCCGGAGCGGGTTCGCTGCCCGGCAAGGACGGCTGGGTCTCCCTCTACCTCGCGGACGCGGCCCCGCTGCTCCTGCCGCCCCCGCACCCCCTGGAGACGACCGCCCTGCACGAATCCGTGCTGAGCACGCTCTCGGGCGGGTACGGCCTGTTCTTCCGCCAGATCGCCGACCAGGTCCGCGCCACCACCCACCCGGAGGCCACCGATCCGCAGCTGGCCGACGCCCTGTGGGACCTCGCCTGGTCCGGACGGCTGACGAACGACACGCTCGCGCCCCTGCGCTCCCTGCTGGGCTCCGGGCGCACCGCGGGCTCCACGGCCCACCGTGCCAAGCGCGCGGTGCCCCGCGGGCGGTACGGCTCGCTGACGGCCGCCGCCCGCCCGGCGTCCCGCACCGGCCCGCCGACGGTCGCGGGCCGCTGGTCGCTGCTCCCGGCCCGCGAGGCCGACGGCACGGTGCGGGCCCACGCGCTGGCCCGCACGCTGCTCGACCGGCACGGCGTGGTGACCCGGGGCGCCGTCGCCGCGGAGGGCGTCGAGGGCGGCTTCTCGGCGGTGTACCGGATCCTGGCCGCGTTCGAGGAGAGCGGCCAGGCCCGGCGCGGTTACGTGGTGGAGGGGCTGGGGGCGGCGCAGTTCGCCATGGAGGGCGCCGTGGACCGGCTGCGTGCCGTGGCGAACGCGCGCGAGCGCGGTGACGGCCCGGCAGGGCCGGAGGAAGCCACGCGCGGCGGCTTCGCGAACCGGCCCGCACCCGGCGGCTCCGCCGAAGGAACCGGCGACTCCTCCCTCGACCCCTTCGGCCCGCTCGGCCCCCTGGACCCCTTCGGCGACCCCGCGTCCAGCAGCAGCCCCAAGAACCCCGCCGCCGCCCCGCCCCCCTACACCGACTTCCCCGACTTCGCCGCCCCCGGCGGCCCGGGAGGCCATGGGAGCCGTGGAAGCCAGGAAGGCCCTGGAGGCCCGGCACCCTTCGACGACGTCTTCGCCGACCCCGACCGACTGGGTCGTTCCCCCTCCCGGGGCGACTACATCTCCCCTCGCGACCATGCCGAGCCGGGCGCCGGCGGCCCGCGCGGGGGTGGCGCCCACGGAGGCTTCGAAGGCCCGCGTGGCCGGTACGACGCCGGATTCCCCGGCCGTCGCTCCCGCGGCGCTGACGGTCCGCGGGCCGTCGTCCTGGCCGCCGCCGACCCGGCGAACGCGTACGGTGCGGCCCTCGGCTGGCCCGAGCCGCCGGCCGGCGCCACGCACAAGCCCGGCCGCAAGGCGGGCTCCCTGGTGGTGCTCGTCGAGGGCGAACCGGCGCTCTACATGGAGCGCGGGGGCAAGACGCTCCTGCTGTGGCCCTCCGACGCCGACCGGCTGCCCACGGAGGACCCGCGTCTGCGAGCCGCCGCCGAGGCCCTGGCGGAGGCTGCCCGCGCCGGTTCCCTCGGCACGGTCACGGTGGAGCGCGTCAACGGCACGGCGGCCCTGACCTCGCCCTTCGGCCCCCTCCTGGAGGGAGCGGGGTTCATCGCCACCCCGCGCGGTCTGCGCATCAGGGCCTGACCCTGTCACCCTTGAGCCATGCCCGAAGGAGACACGGTCTGGCAGGCGGCGCGAAGGCTGCACGACGCCCTCGCGGGGCAGGTGCTGACCCGCAGCGACTTCCGCGTGCCCCGGTACGCCACGGTCGACCTCACCGGCCGCGCCGTCCTGGACGTCACCCCGCGCGGCAAGCATCTGCTCACCCGTGTCGAGGGCGGCCTGACGGTGCACTCGCACCTGCGGATGGACGGTTCCTGGAAGGTCTTCGCGCCCGGCCGGCGCTGGAGCGGCGGCCCCGCGCACCAGATCAGGGTGGTCCTCGGCACCGCCGACCGCACGGCCGTCGGCTACCGTCTCCCGGTGCTGGACATCCTGCGCACCGGTGACGAGCAGCGCGCCGTCGGCCATCTCGGCCCCGACCTGCTCGGCCCCGACTGGGACCCGGCGCGGGCCCTGGACAACCTGTGCGCGGACCCCGCCCGCCCGCTCGGCGAGGCCCTGCTGGACCAGCGCAATCTCGCCGGTATCGGCAATGTCTACAAGAGCGAGCTGTGCTTCCTGCTGGGCGTCACGCCCTGGCTGCCGGTCGGTGCGCTGCCCGCCGACCGGGCCGCGTTGCTGCCGACGCTCGCGAAGAAGCTCCTGGAGGCCAACCGTGACCGCCCGGTCCGCCGCACCACGGGCCTGCGCGGCCAGGACCTGTTCGTGTACGGCCGGGCGTCCCGCCCCTGCCTGCGCTGCGGCACGTCGGTCCGGGTGGCCGACCAGGGCGACGGCTCCCGCGAGCGCCCCACCTACTGGTGCCCCGCCTGCCAGAGCGGGCCCGCCCCGCGCCCGGGCGGCGTCGCCGGTGCCCGAGCACGGCGCTGAGGAAGGCCGGGAAGCCGCGGGTGCGGCTCAGCCGGCGGCGAGCAGCGCGTCCATCTGGCCGGCCGCCTCGCGCAGGCCATCCTCCATGCCCATCGTCATGAGCTGGTCCATCTGCTCCCTGGTGTCGAAGACCGCGCGCAGCTCCATCCGGGTGCCGCCGTCGCGCTCGGTGAGAGTGACCCGGTTCGCGGTCGTCGGCATCGCGGCGTTCGGCACCCCGTCCTCGTCGGCGAACCCGTCGGTGAACTCCAGCGACCGTGGGGCGTCGACCGTGGCCACCCGCCACCAGCCGCGGAACTTCTCGCCTTCCGGGCCGGTCATGAAGTACGTGACGTCCCCGCCCGGGGTCAGGTCGTGCTCCTCCACCGTCGCCGGGTAGGCCGGCGGACCCCACCAGCGCTCCAGCTGCCGGGGGTCGGACCACAGCCGCCACACCCGCTCCGCGGGGGCGGCGAAGTCGGCGACCAGGGTGAGGGTGAGGGTGTCGAGGTCCTTGTCCAGGCTGGTGACACTCATCGGCTCTGTCCTTCCGTGGGTCGGTGCGTTCGGGTGTCGCGGGGCACCCCGCGGCAAAGGTCAGTCCCCGTCCGAGGCCAGTGCCCCGCGGCAAAGGTCAGTCCCCGTCCGAGGTCAGTGCCCCGCGGCAAAGGTCAGTCCCCGTCCGAGGTCAGTGCCCGTCCGGGCGGGCCGGCGCCGGTTCTCGCTCCGCCCCGCGCAGGGCACGCCGCCACCGCCCCGCGCTCAGCGCCCCCGCGGCCCGGCGGGCCGGCACACAGTGCACCGGCAGCACACTCAGCCCCCAGCCACCGACCGCGACCGCCCCTTCGAACACCCCGGCGCCGGGCTCCAGCGCCAGACGCAGCACGGCCCACCACCACAGCACGCCGAGGCTCAGCGCGGCAGCCCGGCGAGCCGTCCGCGCCGAGACCATCCCGCGTCATCCGTTTTCGGCCTGGAACATCCAATGCTGCTTCTCGAGATCGGCCGTGATCTGGATGAAGATGTCCTGGCTCACGGGATCGGGATCACCGCTCGCCGCGATCCGCTCGCGCATCCGCCCGATCACCGCGCCCAGCGCGTCCACCATGGTCTGTACGGCGGTCGTGTCGTCGACCCAGCCCTCGGGGGTCACGTCGATGCCGCTGCCGACGGCGACCGTCGCGGCCCGTCCGTCCGGGGAGACGCCGAGCGCCGAGGCACGTTCCGCCACGGTGTCCGAGTGGGTGCGGGCGGTGCCGACCAGTTCGTCCAGCTGGAGATGTACGGAGCGGAAGCGGGGGCCCACCACGTTCCAGTGGATCTGCTTCGCCACCAGTGCCAGGTCGACCAGGTCGACGAGGGCGCCCTGCAACGCCTCCGAGACGGTCTTCAGGTCCGCGTCGGACAACGGGCTCTTCACGACGTACATCCACGCCTCCGTCGGTTCGCCCCCCGGCCATCTCCCTCCACGATGACCGCACCCCCACGGACCGGCAAACCGGGCGACCGCACCGCCGACGGCACCCACGCCCCACCCACCCGGGGCGCACCCGGGCATGCGAAAACCCCGGCCTCGTCCCTCCGGTACTCCGGAGCGCCCCCGGCCGGGGTCTCACACGCACACGTTCTCGGGCGCTCAGGCGGCGACGACGTCCACTGCCTCGGCGGGCGCCTTGATGGTCACCCGTTCCGGTGGTACGCCGGTCACCGAGACGGAACCCAGCATCGGGCGCACCGGTGCCGGTACGGTCTCGCTGGGCGTCGCCGCAGCGGACTGGGCCAGCTCGGCGAGGGCGAGTTCGTCGCTCACTTCCCGCATGAGCTCGGACATCCGTACGTCCAGCGCGTCGCAGATGGCGGAGAGCAGCTCGGAAGAAGCCTCCTTCTGCCCCCGCTCCACCTCGGAGAGATAGCCGAGTGAGACTCGGGCGGACGAGGAGACTTCGCGCAGAGTACGGCCCTGGCGTTGGCGCTGCCGACGCAGCACGTCACCCAGCAGGCGACGGAGCAGAATCATCGGTGGCTCCCTCCTCGGACCGTGTAACCGCATCCTTCACGCCCCACCGTACCGCCTCGCGCCGCGGCCGTGCGGGGAGCGATGTCGTGTTCACTCAGGGCTGCAAACATCAAAACCCCCCGTTCCGTTCCGTATCCTGTGCCCGCTCATTCCCGGTCTGTTCGCTCGCAAGCTCCCTCAGAAGAAGCGCGAGTACGCTCCGTACACTCTCCATACGAATTTCCGCGCGGTCGCCGTTCAACCGCAGCGCCTCCACTTTTCCGCCATCGGCGCAACCCCGCCCGGCCCCGGAAGGCCCTGCCACGGCCACGAAGACGGTCCCCACGGGCTGCCCGTCCTGCGGATCCGGACCGGCGACGCCCGTCGTCGCGATGCCCCAGTCGGCGCCCAGCGACGTGCGCACGCCTGCCGCCATCTGGGCGGCGACCTGCGGATCCACGGCTCCGCGCGCCGCGAGCAGCTCCCCGTCGACGCCGAGCAGCTCCTGCTTCAGTTGCGTCGCGTAGGCGGTCACGGAGCCCCGGAAGGCCTTGGACGCTCCCGGGACCGCCGTGAGCGCCGCAGCGACCATTCCACCGGTCAGTGACTCGGCGACCGCGAGGGTCTCGCCCTTGACCGTGAGTAGTCGCACCACGTCGGCGGCCGTGGAACTCAACCTTCCCTCTCCTCCAACGCCGCCGCTCTGCGCTCGGCGATTCCCCGGCGCCGCAGCACAATGGCCTGCTTCACATAGTCCAGTCCGGTCGCCACGGTCAGGACGACCGCCGCGGCCATCACCCAGAACCTCAGGGTGGCCAGGGGCCCCGTCAGCGCCAGGACGTACATGCCGACGGCGATGCCCTGGGTGAGCGTCTTGAGCTTGCCGCCCCGGCTCGCGGGGATGACGCCATACCGGATGACCACGAAACGCAGGACGGTGATCCCGAGTTCCCGGCCGAGGATGACGGCCGTCACCCACCACGGCAGGTCACCCAGCGCGGACAGACAGATGAGCGCCGCGCCCATGATCGCCTTGTCGGCGATGGGGTCGGCGATCTTCCCGAAGTCGGTGACGAGGTCGTAGGCGCGCGCCAGGTGCCCGTCGAAGAGGTCGGTGATCATGGCGACGGCGAAGGCGGCCCAGGCGAAGGAGCGCCAGGCCGGGTCGTACCCGCCGTTGCCGAGCATCAGCGCGACGAAGGCCGGCACGAGGAGCAGCCGGAGCATCGTCAGCAGATTGGCCACGTTCCAGACACTCGCCTGGTTGACGGCCGCGGCCGTGATCTTGCCACCGCGCCCGGCGGCACCGCCCTCGGTCGCGCCCCGCTCCGCCGTGCCCCGGTCCACGGCGCCCCCCGGGCCCGTACACTCGCCCGGCTCCTGTGCCGCGCCCGAGGCGCCGCGCGGGCCGGCCCTGCGCGCACTGGAGGAGCCGCCCGCCGCGGACGCCGGGACTCCGGTCATCTGCCGGCCTCCTCACTCCACTCGGGCGACCCCAGCAGCGGTTCGGCCACCAGGTCGACACCCTCCGTACCGACCACCTTCGCGTCGACCATACGACCGACACTCAGGCCTTCGCCGCTCGTGAGCAGCACCTGGCCGTCCGTCTCCGGCGCCTGGTGCTCCGCGCGGCCGCGGACGCCGTCGCCCTCGCCGGCGGGGTCGACGGACTCGACGAGTACCCGCACGGTCGCGCCGACGCGCTCGTCGGCCCGCTGTGAGACCAGTTCCTCGGCCAGGCGGGAGACACGTGCCAGCCGCTCGGCGACGACGTCCTCGTCCAGCTTGTCGCCGTAGGTCGCCGCCTCGGTGCCCTCCTCGGCGGAGTATCCGAAGACGCCGATGGCGTCCAGCCGGGCGTGGTTCAGGAACCGCTCCAGCTCGGCGAGGTCGGCCTCGGACTCGCCCGGGAAGCCGACGATGAAGTTGGAGCGCACACCCGCCTCGGGCGCCTTGCTCCGGATGGTGTCCAGGAGCTCCAGGAAGCGGTCGGTGTCGCCGAAGCGGCGCATCGCGCGCAGCACGTTCGGCGCGGAGTGCTGGAAGGAGAGGTCGAAGTAGGGCACGACCTTCTCGGTGGAGGTCAGCACGTCGATCAGACCGGGGCGCATCTCGGCCGGCTGGAGGTAGCTGACCCGCACCCGCTCGATGCCGTCGACGTCGGCCAGGTTCGGCAGCAGCGACTCGAGGAGCCGGATGTCGCCGAGGTCCTTGCCGTAGGAGGTGTTGTTCTCGGAGACCAGCATGATCTCCTTGACGCCCTGCTCGGCCAGCCACCGCGTCTCGTTCAGCACGTCGCTCGGGCGGCGCGAGACGAAGGAGCCTCGGAAGGACGGGATGGCGCAGAAGGAGCAGCGCCGGTCGCAGCCGGAGGCGAGCTTCACCGAGGCGACCGGGGAGCCGTCCAGGCGGCGGCGCAGGGGCGCGCGGGGCCCGGAGGCGGGGGCGACGCCCTCGGGGAGGTCGGTCGGGCCGTGTCCGGGCAGGGCGACGGCGGCCTTGGCCTCCTGCCGCTCGGCGGGGCTGATCGGCAGCAGCTTGCGCCGGTCGCGCGGGGTGTGGGCGGCGTGGATGCCGCCGTTCAGGATGGTCTGCAGGCGGTCGGAGATGTCGGCGTAGTCGTCGAAGCCCAGGACGCCGTCGGCCTCCGGGAGGGCGTCGGCCAGCTCCTTGCCGTACCGCTCGGCCATGCAGCCCACCGCCACGACGGCCTGCGTTCTTCCGTGGCCCTTGAGGTCGTTGGCCTCCAGGAGGGCATCCACGGAGTCCTTCTTGGCGGCCTCGACGAAGCCGCACGTGTTCACGACGGCGACGTCCGCTTCCTCGGCGTCGTCGACGAGCTTCCAGCCGTCCGCCTCCAGACGGCCTGCGAGCTCCTCCGAGTCCACCTCGTTACGGGCGCAGCCAAGGGTGACGAGTGCGACGGTACGGCTTTCAGGCATGGGCTCAAGACTACTTCGTCCCGCCGACAGCCCATGTCGAAGGGGTTGGTCGATCCCGGCCAACCCCGTCCCGACTCGTCCCCGGCGTCCCCTATCCGACCTGCGGGTCGCCCTTCGTGTACGTGAGGCGCTCGACGGCGCCGGGCTGGAAGTCGTCCTCGATCTTCTTGCCGTTGACGTAGAGCTGGATGGCTCCGGCGTCGCCGAGGACGAGCTTGACCTTCTCGTCGTCCTGGAAGGTCTTGGAGTCGCCCTGCTTGAGCAGTCCGTCGAAGAGCAGTCGGCCGCTGTGGTCCTGGGCGGAGATCCAGCTGCGGCCCTCGGTGGCGCTGACCTTGACGGTCACCTTGTCCGCGGGCGCGGCGGCGATGGCGCTGTCGCTCGGTTCCGGCTTGGGGTCGGCGGGCTTGTCGGGCTTGGCGCCGGACGAGGCGGACTGGCCGGACGACGGCTGGGCTCCCTCGGCGACGCTCGCCTCGTTGCCGCCGTCGTCGCCGCCCTTGACGAAGGTGAAGCCCACGAAACCGATCACCGCGACGATCGCGGCGACCATGGCGGCGGTCCAGTTGGGTCCGCGCCGCTCGGGACGGATGCGTTCCGCCTCGAAGAGAGGCGCGGCGGGGGTCGGCGCCGGGCGCCCCCCGTGCTCGGCGTCGAACTGCGCGAGCAGTTCGGCCGGGTCCAGTCCGACGGCCTTGGCCAGGGTGCGGATGTGACCGCGCGCGTAGACGTCGCCGCCGCAGGGCGCGAAGTCGTCCGCCTCGATGGCGTGCACGATGGCGATGCGGACCCGGGTGGCGGTGGTGATGTCGTCGACGGTCAGCCCGGCGGCGATCCGGGCCTGCTGCAGGGCGCGGCCCACGGAGGGGCGGGCTTCCGCGGAAGCACCCGCGGGGACGTCGTGGGACACGTCTTCGATCGGACGCTCGTCTTCGGGGGAGTTGCCGTTGGACACGGGGGCGCCTTTCGAGCGTTTAGCCGCCTGTGCTGGGCGTTCAGTCTAGGGGTGGTGCAAACCGGTGGGGCAACCGGGCGGTACGACCTTTACGCCATCGGAATGGCCCGGCACCCCGATGGTGGACTACCTCTTTGTCACTTCCCTCAACTTGACGTAGGGCCTGGGGAAACGGTTGCTCAATGATCCCTAACGGGTGAGTCACGATCGGCCGCCCGGCCGTCCTGACCCTCCGTCGGCGTAACACCCCGCTTACCCATCCCTACCCTTCAGACTCCCCCCGGATCAGCGCGAGCACGCCGTCCAGCTCGTCAGGCTTCACAAGAACGTCACGAGCCTTCGAGCCTTCGCTCGGCCCGACGATGCTCCGCGACTCCATGAGGTCCATCAGCCGCCCGGCCTTCGCGAAGCCGACGCGCAGCTTGCGCTGGAGCATCGACGTGGACCCGAACTGCGTGGAGACGACCAGCTCGGCCGCCTGGCACAGCAGGTCGAGGTCGTCGCCGATGTCCTCGTCGATCTCCTTCTTCTGCTTGGTGCCCACCGTGACGTCGTCCCGGAAGACCGGCGCCATCTGATCCTTGCAGTGCTGGACGACGACCGCGACCTCCTCCTCGGTCACGAACGCGCCCTGCATACGGGTCGGCTTGTTCGCGCCCATCGGCAGGAAGAGGCCGTCGCCCTTGCCGATCAGCTTCTCGGCGCCGGGCTGGTCGAGGATGACCCGGGAGTCGGCGAGCGAGGAGGTGGCGAAGGCGAGGCGCGAGGGCACGTTGGCCTTGATCAGGCCGGTGACGACGTCCACGGACGGCCGCTGGGTGGCGAGCACCAGGTGGATGCCGGCCGCGCGCGCGAGCTGCGTGATGCGCACGATCGCGTCCTCGACGTCGCGCGGCGCGACCATCATCAGGTCGGCCAGCTCGTCCACGATCACCAGCAGGTACGGGTACGGCTGGAGTTCGCGCTCACTGCCCTCGGGCGGCTTGACCTTGCCCTCGCGCACCGCGCGGTTGAAGTCGTCGATGTGCCGGTAGCCGTAGGCGGCGAGGTCGTCGTAGCGCAGGTCCATCTCGCGCACCACCCACTGGAGCGCCTCGGCGGCCCGCTTCGGGTTGGTGATGATCGGCGTGATCAGGTGCGGGATGCCCTCGTACGCGGTCAGCTCGACGCGCTTGGGGTCGACCAGGATCATCCGGACGTCCTCCGGGGTCGCCCGCATCATGATCGAGGTGATCAGGCAGTTGATGCAGGACGACTTGCCGGAACCGGTGGCACCGGCGACCAGCATGTGCGGCATCTTCGCCAGCGAGTGCATGACGTAGCCGCCCTCGACGTCCTTGCCGAAGGCGACCAGCATCGGGTCGTCGTCCTCGGCGGACTCGGCGAGGCGCAGCACGTCGCCGAGGTTGACCATCTCCCGGTCGGTGTTGGGGATCTCGATGCCGACCGCGGACTTGCCCGGGATCGGGCTGATGATCCGCACGTCGGGGCTGGCGACGGCGTACGCGATGTTCTTGGTCAGCGCGGTGATCCGCTCGACCTTCACGGCGGGACCCAGCTCGACCTCGTACCGCGTGACCGTCGGGCCGCGGGTGAAGCCGGTGACGGCGGCGTCGACCTTGAACTCGGTGAAGACGGTGGTCAGGGAGGCCACTATGGCGTCGTTGGCGGCGCTGCGCGACTTGCCGGGGCCGCCGCGCGTGAGGAGGTCGAGGGCGGGCAGCGCGTAGGTGATGTCGCCGGAGAGCTGGAGCTGCTCGGCGCGCGGCGGCAGGTCCCGTTCCTTGGGCAGCGGCGTCTTGGTGAGGTCGGGGACCGCACCGCCCGCCGGTTCCCGAGCGGGCTCCTTGGCGGGGTCCTTCCTGAGCTTCCCCGGCTGCGGCCGCGCGGCCGGCACCGGCGTGGGCGTCGGGGTGGTGGACTCGCGGTCCCCCGTGCTCACGCCCTGGGTGAGGTCGGCGACCAGCGGCGAGGGCGGCATCCCGTGCAGGACGGCGCCGTCGAGCGCGGCGGCGGCCGCCGCGGCGACGTCCACGGCGTCCATCGGACGGTTCATGTCGGGCTGCGGGACGGCGGACCGCCGGGGCCTGCCGCGGCGCCGGGTGAGCGCCTCCTGCTCGGCCGCGTCGGGGTCGTAGGGTTCGGCGGCGGCCGGTGCTCCGCGCTTGCGGGTCCGGGCGGGCAGCGCCTCGCGCCACTGCTCGTCGTAGCGCTCGTCGTCGTCCGCGAACGCGTCCGCCTCCGGCTCGCCGACCACGCCGAGCCGCACCCCGAGCTGCCGCAGCCGCTGGGGGATCGCGTTGACCGGGGTGGCCGTGACGACGAGCAGCCCGAAGACGGTGAGCAGCACGAGCAGCGGCACGGCGAGCACGTCGGTCATCGTGTACGACAGCGGGGTCGCCGCGCCCCAGCCGATGAGGCCGCCGGCGTCCCTTATGGCCTGCATGCCCTCGCTGCGGGCCGGTGAGCCGCAGGCGATGTGCACCTGGCCGAGCACGCCGATGACGAGCGCGGACAGGCCGATCACGATCCGCCCGTTGGCCTCGGGCTTCTCGGGGTGCCGGATCAGGCGTACGGCGATGGCGCCGAGCAGGATCGGCACGAGCAGGTCGAGGCGGCCGAAGGCGCCGGTCACCAGGATCTCGACGAGGTCGCCGACGGGGCCCTTGAGGTCGGCCCAGGTGCCCGCGGCGACGATCAGCGCGACGCCGAGCAGCAGCAGGGCGACGCCGTCCTTGCGGTGAGCCGGGTCGAGGTTCTTGGCGCCCTGCCCTATGCCGCGGAAGACGGCGCCCACCGCGTGCGCGAGGCCCAGCCAGAGCGCGCGCACCAGTCGGTAGACGCCTCCGGTGGGGTTCGGAGCCGGTTTGGGCGCGGGCTTCTTCGCCGCGGCCTTCTTGGCGGGCGCCTTTTTCGCGGGCGCCTTCTTCGCGGCGGCCTTCTTGGCGGGACCCTTCGCGGGAGCGGCCGCCTTCTTCGCGGGCTGCTTCTTGGCTGCGGAGGGACGTGAGGCCATGGGTGTGAGGTTACCGGGGGAGACGGCGGTCGACACGTGTGCCTACCGCTTCACCCGTTCGTGTCGTCCGTGCGCGGGGGCGGAACTGACGCTTCCGCTACAGCCTCTGACAAGTCCTCACAGACCGTCCCGCAGCACCTTCGCGGACATGGGCGTGCGCGGCCGCCGCGACGAGCCACGCGGGCGGCGAGGGGCGCGCACGGCGTCAGTTGACGGCGGCCTGGCCTCCGGACGAGCCCGGCTCCAGGGCGTCCAGCGCCCGCCGCAGTCCGGTGAGCTTGCGCTCCAGGTGGGCGGCCGTCGCCACCGCGGCCGCGTCCGTCGACTCGTCGCCGAGCTGCTTGGACAGCGCCTCCGCCTGCTCCTCCACGGCCGCCAGCCGCGCCGACAGCTCGGCGAGCAGTCCCGCCGGCTCCTTGACCTCGCCGGCCTCGGCCTTGCCGTTGCCCTCCAACTGGAGCCGCAGCAACGCCGCCTGCTCGCGCAGCTGGCAGTTCTTCATGTACAGCTCGACGAAGACCGAGACCTTGGCGCGCAGCACCCAGGGGTCGAACGGCTTGGAGATGTAGTCGACCGCGCCCGCCGCGTACCCGCGGAAGGTGTGGTGCGGCCCGTGGTTGATCGCGGTGAGGAAGATGATCGGGATGTCCCGGGTCCGCTCCCGTCGCTTGATGTGCGCCGCGGTCTCGAAACCGTCCATGCCCGGCATCTGGACGTCCAGCAGAATGACCGCGAAGTCGTCCGTGAGCAGTGCTTTGAGCGCTTCCTCCCCGGACGATGCCCGCACCAGCGTCTGATCGAGCGCCGAGAGGATCGCCTCCAGCGCAAGCAGATTCTCCGGCCGGTCATCGACCAGGAGGATCTTGGCCTTCTGCACCATGGCCCGCCCTCCTCGCCCCGGCGTGGGGCCTCCCCTGTCCACAGGACTTGGCACGGCACCGGCGGGTGCCGCCCCGGGGGACGACTCCCTTGCGCCGTCCGTCCTCGTGCCGGTCATCGTAGCCGCACCCCGCCTGTCGCCACACCCTGTCACCGTGATGTCACTGTGCTCGTAGCAGAAACGCGGCGGGAGACCAGAAGGTTCCCCGAATCCCGTACCGGTACACGGCTTCGGGCACGCCGAGTCAGCGACTCGACGCGGGACTCCGGAGCTTCCCGCCGTTCACACACACCCCACGTTCGCACACCGTCCGAGCGGACCGCACGGAAGGTGCCCGTACGTACGAGGACACCGTGCCCGAACGTACTACGGGCCCGAGGGCCGAACGTACCGGTCCTTCCCGCCGGACCCGGCTCCTCGTGCTCACTCCTCGCGCATCCACTGCTGCATCACCGTCAGCAGGTGGTCCGGGTCGACCGGCTTCGTCACGTAGTCGGACGCGCCGGACTCGATCGCCTTCTCCCGGTCGCCCTTCATCGCCTTCGCGGTCAGCGCGATGATCGGCAGACCGGCGAACTGGGGCATCCGGCGGATCGCCGTGGTCGTCGCGTACCCGTCCATCTCCGGCATCATGATGTCCATCAGGACGACCGCCACGTCCTCGTGCTGCTCCAGGACCTCGATGCCCTCGCGCCCGTTCTCGGCGTACAGCACGGACAGGCCGTGCTGCTCCAGGACGCTGGTGAGGGCGAAGACGTTGCGGATGTCGTCGTCGACGATCAGCACCTTCTGCCCGCCGAACCGGATCGCCCGGTTCGTGTGCGGTGCCGACTCCTGCCCGGCGCCCGCCTGCTGCTCGTGCCGGTCCTCGGTGTCCGCGGCCGACTTGCGCCGGCGCCGGAACAGCGCCGCCGCGCCGTTCCGCGCGTCCTGGTACGGCTTCACCTCGGCCGACGCCTCGGACTCCGCGTCCGGCAGCTCGCCCGCGGCACCCGTGGACGCCGGCAGCTCACCGGCCTCCGCGGAGGGCAGCGGCTGCTGGTAGCCGTGCGGGGGCAGCTCGCTCGGGTGCAGCGGCAGGTAGAGCGTGAACGTCGACCCGCGGCCCGGCTCGCTCTGCGCGTGGATCTCACCCCCGAGCAGCTGCGCGATCTCCCGCGAGATCGACAGCCCGAGGCCCGTACCGCCGTACTTGCGGCTGGTGGTGCCGTCGGCCTGCTTGAACGCCTCGAAGATCACCTGCATCTTGCTGGCCGCGATCCCGATGCCGGTGTCGCTCACGGAGAACGCGATCAGCTCGGCGTCCGGGTCGCTCACCGACCCGGCCTCCAGCAACTGCTCCCGGATGGCCCGCGGAACCTCTTCGCGGGCAGGCCGGATGACCAGCTCGACGGAGCCCGAGTCGGTGAACTTCACCGCGTTGGACAGCAGGTTGCGCAGCACCTGGAGCAGCCGCTGCTCGTCGGTGTGCATGGTGGCGGGCAGCCCCGGCGACACCCGCACCGACAGGTCCAGGCCCTTCTCCGCGCTCAGCGGCCGGAAGGTGGCCTCCACGTAGTCCACGAGCTGGACGAGTGCGATGCGCGTCGGGGAGACGTCCATCTTCCCCGCGTCGACCTTCGACAGGTCGAGGATGTCGTTGATCAGCTGGAGCAGGTCGGAGCCTGCCCCGTGGATCGTCTCGGCGAACTCGACCTGCTTCGGGGTGAGGTTGGCGTCTGCGTTGTCGGCGAGCAACTTGGCCAGGATCAGCAGCGAGTTGAGCGGCGTACGCAGCTCGTGCGACATGTTGGCCAGGAACTCGCTCTTGTAGCGCATCGAGACCGCGAGCTGCTCGGCGCGCTCCTCCAGGACCTGCCGGGCCTCCTCGATCTCGGTGTTCTTCACCTCGATGTCCCGGTTCTGCTGCGCCAGCAGCTCGGCCTTCTCCTCCAGTTCGGCGTTGGACGACTGGAGCGCCTTCTGCCGCTGCTCCAACTCCTCCGACCGCTCCCGCAGTTGCTCGGTCAGCTCCTGCGACTGGCTCAGCAGCACCTCCGTCTTGGTGTTGACGGAGATGGTGTTGACGCTCGTCGCGATCATCTCGGCGATCTGGTTGAGGAAGTCCTTCTGGATCTGCGTGAACGGGGTGAAGGACGCCAGCTCGATGACGCCCAGCACCTGCCCCTCGAACAGCACCGGCAGCACGATCACCTGCGCGGGCGGGGCCTCGCCGAGCCCGGAGGAGATCTTCAGGTAGCCGCTCGGCGCGTTCTCCACGAGGATCGTGCGCTTCTCCTGCGCGGCCGTGCCGACCAGCGCCTCACCCGGCCGGAACGAGGTGGGCATGGAGCCCATCGAGTAGCCGTACGACCCGAGCATGCGCAGCTCGTACGCGTCACCCTCGGCACCCGCCTGCTCCTGGCCGTCGACCAGGGGCATCGCGAGGAAGAACGCCCCGTGCTGCGCGGAGACCACGGGCGTCAGCTCGCTCATGATCAGGGAGGCCACGTCCTGGAGGTCGCGGCGGCCCTGCATGAGTCCGGAGATCCGGGCCAGATTGCCCTTGAGCCAGTCCTGCTCCTTGTTGGCGATCGTGGTGTCGCGCAGGTTGGCGATCATCTTGTTGATGTAGTCCTGCAACTCCGAGATCTCGCCGGAGGCGTCCACATCGATCTTCAGGTTCAGGTCGCCGCGCGTCACCGCGGTCGCCACGCGCGCGATGGCGCGCACCTGCCGGGTGAGATTCCCGGCCATCTCGTTCACGGACTCGGTCAGGTCGCGCCAGGTGCCGTCGACGTCCCGCACGCGTGCCTGACCGCCGAGCTGGCCCTCGGTGCCCACCTCGCGGGCCACGCGCGTGACCTCCTCGGCGAAGGAGGAGAGCTGGTCGACCATCGTGTTGATGGTCGTCTTCAGCTCCAGGATCTCGCCGCGCGCGTCGATGTCGATCTTCTTGGTCAGGTCGCCCTTGGCGATCGCCGTGGTGACCATGGCGATGTTGCGCACCTGACCGGTCAGGTTGGACGCCATCTGGTTCACCGACTCGGTGAGGTCCTTCCAGGTGCCGGCCACCCCCGGCACCTGCGCCTGGCCGCCGAGGATGCCGTCGGTGCCCACCTCGCGGGCCACCTTGGTCACCTGGTCGGCGAAGGACCGCAGCGTCCGCACCATGGTGTTGAAGGTGTCGGCGAGCTGCGCGACCTCGCCGCGCGCCTCGATCGTCACCGTCCGTGTCAGGTCACCGTTGGCGACGGCCGCGGCCACCTGGGAGATGTTGCGCACCTGGACCGTGAGGTTCTTGGCCATCAGGTTGACGTTGTCGTTGAGGTCCTTCCAGATGCCCACCACGCCGGGCACGCTCGCCTGGCCGCCCAGGATGCCCTCGGTGCCCACCTCACGGGCCACGCGCGTGACCTGCTCGGCGAAGGAGGAGAGCTGGTCGACCATCGTGTTGACGGTGGTGACGAGTTCGAGGATCTCCCCCTTGGCGTCGACGGTGATCTTCTTCGACAGATCGCCCTTGGCGACCGCGGTCGTCACCTCGGCGATGTTGCGCACCTGCATGGTCAGGTTGTTGGCCATGCCGTTCACGGACTGCGTGAGGTCCTTCCAGGTGCCGGAGACGCCCTGCACCTCGGCCTGGCCGCCGAGGATGCCCTCGGTGCCCACCTCGCGCGCGACGCGCGTGACCTCCTGGGCGAACGACGACAGCTGGTCCACCATCGTGTTCAGCGTGTTCTTCAGCTCCAGGATCTCCCCGCGCGCGTCCACGGTGATCTTCTGGGACAGGTCACCACGCGCCACCGCCGTCGCGACCTGCGCGATGTTGCGCACCTGCGCGGTGAGGTTGCCGGCCATGCCGTTCACCGAGTCGGTCAGGTCCCGCCACACACCGGCGACGCCGGGCACCTGCGCCTGACCTCCGAGGCGGCCCTCCGTGCCCACCTCGCGGGCGACCCGGGTGACCTGCTCGGCGAAGCTGGAGAGCTGGTCGACCATCGTGTTGATGGTGTTCTTCAGCTCCAGGATCTCGCCGCGCGCGTCGACGTCGATCTTCTGCGACAGGTCACCGCGCGCCACCGCCGTCGTCACCTGCGCGATGTTGCGCACCTGGGAGGTCAGATTGCCGGCCATGGAGTTGACGGAGTCGGTCAGCTCCTTCCAGGTCCCCGAGACGCCGTCGACCCGGGCCTGACCGCCGAGGCGCCCCTCCGTGCCCACGTCCCGGGCCATCCGCGTGACCTGGTCGGCGAAGCTGGAGAGCTGGTCCACCATCGTGTTCACGGTGTTCTTCAGCTGGAGCATCTCACCGGAGACGTCCACGGTGACCTTCTGCGACAGGTCGCCGTTGGCCACCGCCGTCGTCACCTGGGCGATGTTCCGCACCTGACCGGTGAGGTTGCGGAACGCGGTGTTGACGGAGTCCGTCAGGTCCTTCCACGTCCCCGCCGCCCCGGGTACCTGGGCCTGCCCGCCCAGCTCACCCTCGACACCGACCTCGCGGGCCACCCGCGTGACCTCGGCACCGAAGGCGGACAGCTGGTCCACCATCGTGTTGACGGTGTTCTTCAGCTCAAGCATCTCCCCGGCCACGTCCACCGTGACCTTCTGCGACAGGTCACCGCTGGCCACGGCGGTCGTCACCGCGGCGATGTCCCGCACCTGGGTGGTCAGGTTCCGGAAGACGGTGTTGACCGAGTCCGTCAGGTCCTTCCAGATGCCGGCCGCGCCCGGCACGTTCGCCTGGCCGCCGAGCTGCCCCTCGCCACCGGTCTCGTTGGCCACGCGCGTGACCTCGTCCGCGAAGATCCGCAGCGTCTCGGTCATCTGGTTGATCGTCTCGGCGAGCTGCGCGACCTCACCGCGGGCCGGCACCGTCACCTTCTTCGACAGGTCGCCGTTGGCGACCGCCGTCGTCACGTGCGAGATCTCCCGCACCTGGGCCGTCAGGTTCCCGGCCATGGTGTTGACGGAGTCGGTCAGCTCCTTCCACACCCCGGCCACGCCCGGCACCTGCGCCTGACCGCCCAGGGCGCCCTCGGTGCCCACCTCACGGGCGACGCGCGTCACCTCGGACGAGAACGCGGAGAGCTGGTCCACCATCGTGTTGACGGTGTTCTTCAGCTCCAGCATCTCGCCGGCCACGTGCACCGTGACCTTCCGCGACAGGTCACCCTTGGCCACCGCCGTCGTCACCAGCGCGATGTCCCGCACCTGCGCGGTGAGCCGGTACGCCATCGTGTTGACGGAGTCCGTCAGGTCCTTCCACGAACCGGACATTCCGCGCACCCGGGCCTGACCGCCCAGCTTGCCCTCGGTGCCGACCTCGCTGGCCACCCGCGTGACCTCGTCCGTGAACGTCGACAACTGGTCGACCAGGTTGTTCACGGTCCGGCCGACCTTCAGGAACTCACCGCGCAGCGGCTGCCCTGCGCCCTCGTCGTTCTGCGTCCGCAGCTCCATACGGGGCGACAGATCACCGTCCGCCACCGCCGACAGCACCCGGCTGACCTCGGAGACGGGCCGTACGAGGTCGTCCACCAGCGCGTTCGAGTGGTCGATCGCGGCCGCCCAGGACCCCTCGCAGGCGCCGGTCTCCAGCCGTTCCGTGAGCTTTCCCTCACGCCCGACCACGCGCCGCACCCGCGCCAGCTCACCCGTGAGGTGGAGATTGCGGTCGGCCACCTCGTTGAAGACCGCCGCGATCTCCGACATCACGCCGTCGCCGGACACCGTGAGGCGCCGGCGGAAGTTCCCCTCGCGCATGGACACCAGCGCCGCGAGCAGCCGGTTAAGCGCGGCCGTGTCCACCGTCGTACTGCCGCTCCGCGCGCCGCCACCCCGCGATTTGCCCTGGTTACTCAGGGACTGTCCGCCTTTCGCGCGCGTCTTCGTGGCCCGCGTCGCTGCGCCAGACTCCACTGTGTCCCTCCCGCAGGGGTCGACCGATACCGCTGTGCCCGGCCGCCCATGCTCGGCGGACCGGTTTCTGCCGCTTGTTTCCCGTGCTGCCGGGCGATCCGGTCCGGCGCGCCGGACCGCTTCCAGGGCTGCTGCCCACCCGACTCGGCGCGCATTCACCTGCCCGGACCTTCACAAGCAGCTTGCCCAGTGTTTCACCCCGGCCGAACCAGGCCATAACAGTTCGGCAGCTTCGCACATCGTCCGCACACCCTCTGGGCGGAAACACTGCAGACCGGCATCCGGATGGACGGCAGAGGTAAGTAACCTTGCATACGGCTGTCCAGCCAAACCGGTCCGTCCGGTCTGGGCGGTGGCACGGAGACGAGCGGGCATCGGAGGGGCGGCCGGAATGACCACCGGACTGATCCCGGGGGAGCAGCCCCCGGATCCCGGGCCGACGGGTGGACTGCCGCAGCAGCGGCGCGAGCCGGTCGGCCATGAGGCCGTGCACGGGGAGAGAGGGTCGAGGAGTTCTGTGATCACCGCGCGCGCGGCCGCCAGCTTCGAGCCCGTCGGACGGTCCGTGGCGAGCGCCCGGTCCTTCGTCCGCGACACGCTCCAGGGGTGGGGCCATGCCGACATCGTCGACGACGCCGTGGTGCTCACCAGCGAGCTGGTGACCAATGCCGTGGTCCACGCCGGCACCACCGCCGACGTCGTGTGCCTGCGCAGCGACGACGGCGTACGGATCGAGGTCGCGGACCACTATCCGGAGCGCGAGGTGCCGCTCCAGGGCTCCCCCGCCACCATGGGCAGCCCCGACCGCGAGGGCGGGCGCGGCCTCCAGCTGTGCGCGGCCCTGGCCGATCGCTGGGGCGTGGAGTACACACCCACGCTGAAGAACGTCTGGTTCCACCTCCATCTGCCGGAGCGTGCGGTCGGCACCCGCGCGGCCGGCCCCTCCCTCCCGGCCGCCCTGCTGCCGCTCGCCGACGGCCGGGTCCGCGTCGCCGTCGTCCAGATCGACCGCACCGGCGCGGTCACGTCCTGGAACGAGGACGCGGAGGAGCTGTTCGGCTACCCCGCCGACCAGGTCACCGGCAAGCCGCTGACCGACCTCGCCGCCTGGCCGCACACCCCCGGCACCAGCACCGGCATCGCCGAGGCCCTCCAGCTCTCCCGCTGGGAGGGCAGTTACGGCATAAGGGGCGCCGACGGCCGCGTCACCCCGGTCTACGCCTCCCATCTGCGCGTCCGCGACGCCGACGGCGAGCCCTCCACGGTCTGCCTCCTCGTCCGCGACCACGAACGCGCGGTACTGCAGACCCCGTTGCGCGTGCCGGCCTCCGACTCCCCGTCCTCCGAGGGCCAGAGCGCGGACCCCTTCGAGGTGTTCATCGGCTCCCCCGCCCCGGACGACCTCGACGGACTCCTCCAGCGCACGGTCGAACGCGCCCGCGACATGCTCGACGCCGACGCCGCCTTCCTGCTCCTGGCGACCGACGACGAAACGGAGTTGGAGGTCCGCGCCTCCACCGGCCTGCCTTCCGCCCGCCAGCGTTTCGCCCGGGTCCCCGTCGAGGCCGGCCGCGGACGCTACGGCTCGGCGCGCATGCCCGCCGTCCACGACGACCTCGAGTCCGTCCCCGGCGCCGTCCCGCTCCTCAACAGCACCGGCATGCGCTCGGTCGTCACCGTCCCCCTCAAGGTCGAGGGCCGCCTCACCGGCTCGCTCGGCGTCGCCACCGAGGCCCCCGGCCGGTACTCCAACGAGGAGGCGCTGCGCCTCCAGTTCGCGGCCGACCGCATCGCACTGGCCGTCGAGTCGGCGCGCCTGGGCGAGCTGGAGCGACTGCGCCGCGGGTCGCTCAGCTTCCTCGTCGAAGCCTCGGACCTCCTGGCCGGCACCCTCGACCGCGACCAGACGCTGGCCCTGATGGCTCAGATGACGGTCCCCACGCTGGCCACCTGGTGCGCCGTCTACACCATCGCCGACCAGGCCTCGGACCCGTACCTCTCCTACGTCCTGCACGAGGACGAGGAGCTGATCGACGGCATCAAGTCCCTGCTGTCGAAGATCGCCCCGCCCGACCCGGTCCCCACCCCGGGTGCCCGCGTGTGGACGGCCCCCGCCGAGATGGCCCACCAGGCGGCGCTGCGCACCTCCATGCGCGACCTCGGCCTCAGCGGCGGCGCGACACAGTCGCTGAGCATCGGCCCGACCCTCGCCACGGCCTCCGCGGTCGGCGGCGAGACCGTCGTCCTGCCGCTGGTCGCCCGCAACCGCGTCATCGGCATGCTCACGCTCGGCAAGCCCACCGACGACCACTTCCGCCAGGAGATCCTCGAACTCGCCGAGGACCTGTCCCGCCGGGCCGCCCTGGCCCTGGACAACGCCCGCCTGTACTCGGAGCGCACGGCCATCAGCCAGTCCCTCCAGCGCAGCCTCCTGCCCCCGGAACTGCCCGTCGTGGAAGGCGTCGAGGTCGACGTCATCTACCGCGCGGCCGGCGAGGGCAACGAGGTCGGCGGCGACTTCTACGACCTCTTCCCCATCAGCGACGACGCCTACGGTTTCGCCATCGGCGACGTCTGCGGTACGGGCCCCAACGCGGCGGCCGTCACGGGCCTGGCCCGGCACGCCCTGCGCCTGCTGGCCCGCGAGGGCCTCAGTGGCCCGGAGGTCCTGCAGCGCCTCAACTCCGCCATCCTCGACGAGGGCGCCCGCAGCCGCTTCCTCACGCTGCTGTACGGCGAGATGCGCCCGCAGGAGGACGGCAGCGCGGAGCTGAAGGTGGTCTGCGCCGGCCATCCGCTCCCGCTCCGCCTGCGCCAGGACGGCACGGTCGAGCCCGCCGCCGAACCGCAGCCCCTGCTCGGCGTCATCGAGGACCTGGAGCTGTACGAGCAGACGGTCACCCTCGACCCGGGCGACGTCCTGCTGTGTGTCACCGACGGCGTCACCGAACGCCGCGAAGGGACGCGCATGCTGGGCGACGACGGTCTCGCCGACGTCCTCACCAGCTGCACGGGCCTGACGGCGGGTGCGGTGGCCGCCCGCATCATGCGGGCGGTGGAGCGCTTCGCCTCCGACGCCCCGTCCGACGACATGGCGATTCTCGCGATGCGTGTCCCGGAGCCCCACGCGGACTAGCCCGCGGGCCCCGGGACTTGGCCCGGTGTCCGGCCCAGGGCATGCGAAAGGCCCCGCCCAATCGGGCGGGGCCTTCGTGCTGGAGCCCCCAAACGGAATCGAACCGTTGACCTTCTCCTTACCATGGAGACGCTCTACCGACTGAGCTATAGGGGCCTGTCGCTTTTCGAGGTTTCCCTCGCGGCAACGGAATAGATCATACCCCGAACAAGCCGGTGCTCCCAACCACGGACTTCCCCTCAGAGCGCGGGTTGCAGCAGCCCACCGAGCGCATTGCAGGCGGACACGATCCGCTGCATGTCCCGCTTGGTCAGCGCGGCTTCGACCGGCAGCGCGAGCGTCTCGTCGACGGCCCGCTCCGTCTCCGGCAGGGACACACACCGCCTGAATCCAGGCATCCGGTGCACGGGCGTCTTCACCGGCACCCGGCACTCGACGCCCCTCCCCCGCACCGCGCGGGCGAACGCGTCGCGATCCGGCCGCCCGTTCCCCGGCACCCGCACGACGTACTGCTGATAGGTGTGCCCGTCACCTCCGTCGGGGGTCCGCACGCCCCTCAACTTCCCGTCGAGGTAGGCCGCCCGCTGCCTGCGCCGCGCTATCTCGTCGTACGGCGCCTCGGACTCGGCTCGCTCCAGCACGAGCAGCCCGTGCCGCTGCCCGATCCGGTGCAGCGCGCCCATGTCCGCCGGCCGCCCGAAGCGGTGCACGACGACGATGGCGGCGGTCCGGGGCGTCAGCGCGGCCTCCACCAGAGAGGCGTCGAGACAGTACGTCGCCGGATCTATGTCGGCGAAGACCGGCAACGCGCCCACCAAGGACACGGCCTCGGCGACCTCGACGTTCCCGAAGGCAGGTACGACGACCTCGTCGCCGACGCCCACGCCGGCGGCCCTGAGCATTGCTGCAGTACCCATATGTGGGATGGTCGGGGCGCAACGTGAACTCGAAGTAAAGGAAAACAAAAAAGGGCTGGTCCGGGAACCGAAGTTCCGGGACCAGCCCTTTCAATAATTGTTCGGCGGCGTCCTACTCTCCCACAGGGTCCCCCCTGCAGTACCATCGGCGCTGTAAGGCTTAGCTTCCGGGTTCGAAATGTAACCGGGCG
>JODU01000013.1 GCA_000720845.1 Kitasatospora aureofaciens
AACGTCTGGACCGTCGACGAACCCGGCGCCATCCGCAAAATGACCGGCCTCGGCGTCGACGGCATCATCACCGACTACCCCCAGACCCTCACCCAGCGGTAACGGGGCACGGGAAGACCGGCGCTTTGACACACATCGCCATCGGGCGTTGACTGTCCGTACGGCGCAGCGCCATGCCGCTCCGGGGAACCCGGTGATCCAAGCGACCCAGGAAAGCGGCATACGACATGTACGACCAGACACGCGCACAACAGCCCTCGGACCAGGACCAGCGCCGCACCGAGCGCCGTCCCGCGGCACCGGAGGCGCTCCTGCCGCCGGCGGAACGGGACGCGGTCCTGGACCGCCTCCGCAAGGCCATCAACACCTTCGCCGACGCTCCGCACGACGCGCTGGAGGAGGCCGAGGGCGCCTTCGACGACGCCGCGGCCCACCTCGCCGGCGCCCTCGCGGAACGGCGCCGTGCCCTGCACGAGAGCTGGCAGGACCAGGACCCCGAGACGCATGCCGAGGAACTCCGGCTCGCCCTGCGGCAGTACCGCGAGATCACGCAGCGGCTGCTCCGCACCTGACGGCCGCGTCGTTGGCACAGCGGAAGCCGAGGTTGGCGGACGAGGAGTCCGGCGTGTTGGAGGAGCGGGCGGCGACCCGGTAACGGTTGCAGTAGGAGTCGTGGCACAGGTAGGAGCCGCCCCGCAGGACCCGCGCCGTCCCGGTCCCGGGGCCCCGCGGGTCCACCGCCGGTGACTCGGCGTAGTAGGCGGGCGAGAACCAGTCGGAGCACCACTCCCACACGTTGCCCGCGGTGTTCCACAGGCCGTGGCCGTTGGGCCGGTAGGACTTGACCGGTGCGGTGGTGAGGTGCCCGTCCTCGGCCGTGTTGACGTGGGGGAACCGGCCCTGCCAGATGTTGCAGCGCCACCGGCCCCCCGGGGTCAGTTCGTCGCCCCAGGCGTAGCGGCGGCCGGCCAGTCCCCCGCGGGCGGCGTACTCCCACTCGGCCTCGGTGGGCAGACGCTTGCCGGCCCACCGTGCGTAGGCGGTGGCGTCGTTCCAGGAGACGTGGACGACGGGATGGTTCTGCCGGCCGGTGATGTCGGAGCGGGCGCCCTCGGGGCGGCGCCAGTGGGCGCCCCGCACGTTGATCCACCAGGGGGCGCCGGCGGCGTTGCCGAGGACGTCGGCTCCGGGGGCGGCGACCACCAGGTGGAAGACCGCCGAGGAACCGAAGCGCTCGGCGTCGGTCACATGGCCGGTCGCCTTGACGAAGGCGGCGAACTGGGCGTTGGTGACGGCGGTCTCGTCGATGTGGAAGGGCCTCAGACGTACCGTGTGCACGGGTGTCTCGCCGTCGGCCGGACAGCCCTCCCCGAAGGCGTCCCCCATGGCGAACTCCCCGCCCGGCAGGCGCACCTGTCCACGGGTCGAGCGCGGTCCGGCGTCGGCCCCCGTCCGCGCGGGGAACGCGGTGGGCGGGGCGGCCACGGCGGCGGGTGCCGTGGCGGGGGCGCAGCACGGGCGGTGAGTGCTGGTCATGGGTCCTCGAATCGGTCGCGTGCTCGGGCCTGCTACGCCTTGTAGGTGGACTCGTCGAGCCCGCTCAGGGTCGGGTCGTGTCCCACCTCGCCGACGTCGTACATCGACGTCATCCAGTGGTAGAAGTTGTCGCCGCGTTCGCGCAGGACGTCGTAGAGCCGGCGCATCATGCGGCCGCGGACCTCGGCCCGTTCCGGATGCGCGTAGACGTTCTGCAGTTCGTCCGGGTCGGTGTGCAGGTCGTACAGCTCGTTGACGGAGTCGGGGTTGACGACGAGTTTGTAGCGGTCCTCGCGCAGCATGCGCTGGGGGTAGGGGAAGTGGTGGCCGTGGAACTCGCAGACGATGTCCTCGTCCCACTCCACCGTCTCGCCGCGCACCAGGGGCAGCAGGCTGCGCGAGTCGACGGCGGGTTCAGGGTCCAGGCCCGCCAGTTCGAGGATGGTGGCGGTGCAGTCGAGGAGGCTGACGAACTCGTCGCGCACCTGACCGCCGGGTGCGCCCGGTACCCGGAGCAGACCGGGTGTGCGGTAGATGTCCTCGTACATCGCGGGGCCCTTGTCGTGCAGCCGGTGGGAGCCGGTGAACTCCCCGTGGTCGCAGGTGAAGAAGACCGCCGTGTCGTCCACGAGGCCGAGCCGTTCCATGGCCGCCATGACCCGGCCGATCTGCCGGTCGATGAGGGCCACGTAGCCCCAGTAGACGGCGATGAGCTTGCGGGTCGTCTCGATCGGCATCGTGTCGAAGGTCCAGTGCGCGCTGTAGTTGCGCTGGACCGGGGGCTTGCCCTCGAAGGTCTCGGACACCGACCGCGGCAGTTCCACGTCCGCGGGATCGACCAGGTCGAAGTACTCGTCCGGGAGGATGTACGGCAGGTGCGGTCCGAAGAAGTGCAGGGCCAGGAAGAAGGGCCGGTCCTGCTCGTGGGCGTCGGCGGCGTAGTGCTCCAGCCGCTCGATGGCGCGGGTGGCCAGGTAGTGCTCGAAGGTGGCCTCGACCGGCTGGTGCAGCCGGGCCGCCAGCAGGTTGCCGGGGCCGCCGTTGGGCAGGGTGCCGCGCACCCGGTCGCTGATCTCGTACGGGGGGAGTCCGCGTTCGGCGAGGTAGGCGAGGTAGTCCGGGTGGTCGACGGGGTTGTGCCAGCCGGGCAGTTCGGGGCCGTCGAAGCCGTAGTCGGCGGCCGTGCGGCGGTTTCCGGCGTGCCACTTGCCGAACAGGCCGCAGTTGTAACCGTGTTCGCGCAGTGCCCGGGAGAAGGCGAACCGGTCCTCGGCCAGGTCTTCCAGGTAACCGACGTTGCGTTCGTGGTTGGCGAGGAGTTTGTGCCGGAAGGGTGCCTGGCCGGTCAGCAGGCTGGCGCGGGCGGGGGTGCAGATGGCGGTGGGGGTGTACCAGCGGTCGAAGCGGGTTCCCGTGGCGGCCAGTTCGTCAAGTACGGGGGTGTGGGCCAGCGGGTTGCCGTAGGCGCCGAGGGTGTCCGCGCGGTGCTGGTCGGTCATGAGGAAGAGGATGTTCTTCCGGGACGCGCCGGACCGGCTGCCGGTCCCGGTGCCGGGCTGGTTCGCTCGCGTCACTTGCCCGCCCCCGTGAAGAGGTCGCCGGTGTAGTAGGTTTTCGGATCGACGGGCTTCTTGAGCTTGCCGGCGTCGACGAAGTAGTCGTTCATGCCCTCCAGCCATGAGACGACGGTGCCGTCCCGGGTCAGCTTGTCGAGTTCGGCCACGCTGAGCACCTTGTTGTTCGCGGCGTCCGCCTGGACCTGGGCGACGGGGATCTTCAGCTTGCCGGCGGTGAGCTTGATCGCCTCGTCGGTGTGCTCGGAGCGGAACGTCATGGCCTCGCGGAGCACCGCGAGGACCTTCTTGGTCTTCTCCGGCTGGTCGGCCACCACCTTGTTGCCCGCGACGAACGCGGTGGGGAAGGAGACGTCCGCTTCGAAGTCGGCGTTCTTGGCGAGTTCGACCAGGTCGGGCACCTGCTTCTTGATCGTCGCCGCGGCCGGGTACCAGAAGCCCGCTCCGTCGACCTGCCGGGAGGAGAAGGCGGACACGATGGTGGACGGGTCCATCGGGACGACCTTCAGGTCCTCCTTGGTCATCCCGGCCTTCTCCAGGGCGAGCGAGAGGATCATGTCGCCGGAGGTGCCCTCGGGTACGGCGACGGTCTTGCCCTTGAGCTGCCGCATCGAGGTGATGCCCGGCTGGGCCAGCACCCGGTCGGAGTTGCCGAGGGTGTTGATGGCGACGACCTTGGCCTGGCCGGAGGCGGGCAGCCACATGGCGCCGGGGCCTATGTAGCCGAAGTCGAGGTTGTTCGTGCCCAGGGCCTGGATCTGGAGCGGCCCGTTGGTGAAGACCTTGGCGTCCGCCGACAGCCCGTGCTTCTTCCACAGGCCCTTGGCCTCGGCGATGGCGATCAGGCTGGCGCCGTTGAAGTCGTTGATGTATCCGAAGCGCACCTTGTCCGAGGAGCCGCCGGAGGACGAGCCGCCGCCGCACGCGGCGAGCAGCGCCATCGCGGCCACGCCGGCGAGGGTGGTGGTGAGGCTTCTGCGGGTGAGGGCGGGTGACATGGCGGGGAGTCCCTTCCGGGTCATGGCGTCGGGAAGTGGGCACCGGAAAGGGCGGCGGTGCGGCCTTCCTGGTGGTAGACGGAGTGCCACACGCGGTTGCGCAGCGCGGCGAACTCGGGGCTGAGCCGGAATGCCTCGTCGCGCTCGACGGCGGGGTCGACGTCGACGACGTCGTAGACGCGGCCTGGACGAGCGGCCATCACGACGACGCGGTTGGCCAGGAACACGGCCTCGTCGACGTCGTGGGTGATGCACAGGACCGTGCGCTTGTCCTGGCTCCAGGTCTTCAGCAGCTGCTCCTGGAGCTTGACCCGGGTGAGCGCGTCGAGCGCGCCGAAGGGTTCGTCCATCAGCAGAATCGAGGGGTCGACGGCGTAGGCGCGGGCGATGGCGCAGCGCTGGCGCATGCCTCCGGAGAGGGTCTTGGGGAGCGCGTCGGCGAAGCGTTCCAGGCCGACCAGTTCGATGAAGTGCTCCGCCCGGGCCCGGCGTTCGTGTTTCGGCACGCCCGTGGTCCTGAGGCCGAACTCGACGTTCTGACGCACCGTCAGCCAGGGGAAGAGGGCGTACTGCTGGAAGATGACGCCGCGCTCGGGGCCGGGTCCGGACACGGGCGCTCCGTCCACCAGGGCACGGCCCGCCGTGGGGGTCTCCAGTCCGGCGAGGATGTTCATCAGGGTGCTCTTGCCGCAGCCCGAGGGGCCCACGACGGTGACGAACTCGTGGTCGGCGATGTCGAGGCAGACGTCGTCGAGGGCGGTGAAGGTCTCCCGGCCCAGCGAGAAGGTCTTGGTGACGTGCTGGACGGAGATCTTGGCGGGGGTGCTGGTCATCGGCGTTCCTGCCATCGGGTGAGCCTGCGTTCGGCGAGGAGGAGGACGCGGTCCATGAGGAGACCTAGGATCCCGATCGAGATGAGCCCGACGAAGATGGTCGGGAGGTCGTAGTAGAGCTGGGCGTTCTGCATGCGGTAGCCGAGGCCCTCCTGGGCGGCGATCAGCTCCGCGGCGACCAGGGTGGCCCAGGCCGAGCCGAGGCCGACCCGCATGCCGACGAGGATGAAGGGAGTGGACGCCGGCACCACCACGCGAGCGAAGATGGTGGCGTCGCCCGCGCCCAGTACCCGGGCGGCGTCGATCAGTGTGCGGTCGACGTTCACCACGCCCTGGAAGGTGGAGATCACGCAGGCCAGGAACGCGGCGAGGAAGATGACGAAGATCTTCGGTGTCTCGTCGATGCCCATGGCGACCACGGCCAGCGGGATGATCGCCAGCGGCGGGATGGTGCGGAAGAACTGGATCCAGGGTTCGATCAGGCCGCGCAGGATGCCGTACCAGCCCATCAGGAAGCCCACCGGGACGGCCACGGCCGTGCCCAGGGCGAAGCCGACGAGGACCCGGGTGAGGCTGGCCAGGGCGTCGTCGGCCAGCGTCCCGTCGCTGATCAGCGTGCCGGCGCGGTCGACGACCTCCGGTGGTGTCGGCAGTTTGAAACCTGCGGACGCGAGGGCCCACCAGACGGCGATGCCGAGCGCGACGGACACGGCGTTCAGAGCCAGGGGCACCCCGCGTCGGCCAGAACGCGGTTGCTCCTGCGCGGACTTGGCCCCGCCCGCAGGGTTGTCGCTCGCTTCGGCGCCGGGCGAGGCCCCGGGCCGCTTCTCGGTCCTCGGGTGCCGCTGGCCGGCGCCCCGCTTGTCAAGGACGGACATGGGCGGCTCCTTCGGTGGCGGAGTCGGGTGCATCGGAACGGCCCTTCACGTCGGCGGTTTCGGGGTACCTCGCCAGGAGGGGTGAGCTGTGGAAGACCGCGGCCAGCGCGCCGATGGCGCCGTCGTCGTCGGAGAGCCGGGCGGCGGCGACGACGGGACCGGCCGACGCGGTGGGGAAGATCTCGGCGGCGAGGGTGGCGGCGACCTGTTCCACGAGGACGGGCGCCAGCCGGGTGATCTCGCCGCCGACGACCACCTTCGCCGGGTTCAGCATCATGGTCGCGGCGCCGACCACCCGGCCCAGTGCCCCCGCGGCCTCCCGCAGAACCCGGTCCACGACGGGGTGGGCCCGGCGCACGGCGGCCGCGAGGTCGTCCAGGTTCTCCAGACGCAGGCCGAACTCCCAGCAGGCGGCGAGGATCCCGGGCACCGAGGCCACGGTCTCCAGACAGCCCCGCTTGCCGCAGCGGCAGGGGCGGCCCGCCGGCTCGACGGTCACGTGTCCCAGCTCGCCGGCCAGCCCGGACGATCCCGTCACCAGCTGGCCGCCGACGACGAGACCGCCGCCGACACCGTCCGACAGCCGCACGTACACCAGGTCGGCGACGCTGTCGGCGCCGCTGATCGCCTCGGCGAGGGCGGCGAGGCGGGTGTTGTTGTCGACGATCACCGGGGCGTCGAAGCGTTCGGCGAAGGCCACGTCGACGCCCTCGGGCGCCGGGCGCAGCACGGTGGTCCCGGTGGTCGCGCGAGGCCAGGCCGCCCCCTCGGGGGCCGGGTAGGGGCCGGGTACGCCGATGCCGATGCCCTGCAGCGCCCCGTAGTGGACGCCGGCCTCGCCGCTCAGCCGGTCGACCAGTTCCAGGGCCAGTTCGGTGCGGGTCCGCCAGCTCGCGGTGTCCTCGTACCGGACGGAGCCGGAGACCATGATCTCGTGCGAGGCGTCGGCGACGACGACGTGGACCCGCCGGTGCCCGAAGTCGACGCCCATGAACTGAGCCGACGCCGGGTCGAGCGCCAGCCGTTCGGCCGGCCGCCCGCTGCCCTCGCGGCGGGAGGCGTCGGTGTCCACGACGACGATGGCGCCTCGCTGGAGAAGGTTGCCGGTGATCTCGGAGAGGGTGGTGCGGGACAGGCCCACGACCCGGGCGATCTCGCCCCGGCTCATGGCGCCGTTCTCCTGCAGCGCACGCATGACGCGCTCTTCGTGGGTCCGCCTGACCAGTGCGTGCACTCCGCTGGGCATCTGCATGCCGGTCAAGGTAGGGAGGCGCGATTATTCCGTCAACACTCCGACAGAAAGACGCAATGAAGCGTTCACAATGCCTGGTGGGCCGGGGCATGGATGGGGCGCCGCAACGCGATTATTCGTCCGCCCTGTTGACGTAAATGTGCGGGCGTTCGCATGCTGTGCGCCATGCCCCCGTCACGCGGCTCGTGTGCCGCGCCCCCGGTTCCCGGACGGGGACGACGAAGGAGAACCCGACTGATGACCGATGCCGAGTACGGACTCCGCCGACGATCCCTGCTGGCCGGCGCCGCCGGTGCGGGAGCGGCGTTCACCCTGCCCGCCAGTGCCGCCCAGGCGGCTCCCCCGTCGGCTCCCCCCGCTCCGACGGCGGCCGGGGCGTCCCGGCGGTACCCGCGCAACTGGCCCGACCCCGAGCCGTACGGCGCCGCGGACACCCGGGCCGACCTGTGGCCGCGGGAGGACAACTCGTTCGTCCTCCCGCTGGAGCTTCGCCCTCGTGACGAGGAACGCGGCACGGTCTGGATGCGCGACACCTACGTCAACTGCTTCGTCGTCGACGGCCGCCCGCTGTACGTCGCCACGGGCACCACCCGGGTGCCCGGACTCGATGCCGCCGGCCCCTGGAACGACGGCATCTTCGTCTGGCTGGCCCCCTCCCTCAAGGGCCCGTGGCGGCTGGCCGACACGACCGGCATCCGGCCGGGGGCCGAGCGCGGCAAGGTGTGGTCGCCGGAATTCGCCGGGGAGAACCGGCCCGGCCGCACGGTCGTCGCACCCTGGCAGGAGTACTGGTACGACGAGCAGTTCGGCAAGCGGGGCCAGGCCTGGGCGCCGGAGCTGCACCACTTCCGCGGCACCTGGTACATCGTGGCGTGCATGGGCGACCACTCGCGCAAGGTCGGCTCGTTCATGCTGGTGAGCGAGGGCGGCGTCGAGGGGCCGTACCGGCTGGTCGAGGGGAACCTGGACAAGCCCTTCGGCGACTCGTTCATCGGGGGCCCCAAGTTCATCGAGCCCGGCGCCTACCACCACATCGACGGCGGCCTCTTCTCCGAGGGCGACGACGCCTGGCTCGTGCTGCACAACGACCTGTACGCGAAGTTCCGGGACGACATGGAGGACATCGTCACGACGACGGACCTGCCCCGGTTCCAGCAGACGCCCTACTCCCCCGAGCCGTACCTGGAGGGCGCCTACGTGTTCAAGTACCGGGGCAAGTACCACCTCGTCCACGCCGTCTGGGACCGGACGTCCGTCAACGCCGACGGCACCGTCCGCCAGGCCTACGACGTGCCCGCCGCGGGGCGGGTGCAGTACCAGTACGACGCGATCGTCGCCGTGGCCGACCGGTTCGAGGGCCCGTACTCGAAGCGGTACACCGCGGGTGTCGGCGCCGGTCACAACAACTTCTTCGTCGATCACCGGGGCGGCCTGTGGGCGACGTACTTCCTGAATCCGGCCGCCGGCTACTGGGCGGGTGCCTCGCGTGTCGCGGAGGCCGCGGTGCCCGGCGTCGTACGGCTGGAGTGGACCGGCCCGGCGGACGGCCGGCTGTACGTGCAGCGCCGGCCCGAGGGACCCGGCGACCGAGCCTGAGCAGCGGCGGCGCCCGTGCCTGCGCCTCTCGCATGCCGTCGCGGCGGTACGGGCGTAGTGTCCAGATATGGGTGGTGTTCGGGGTGGCCGGCGTCGGGCGGCCCCGCCGGCGCGGACGCGGGCGGATCGCTGATGAACTCCGCGATGGCCGCCGTGGTGCGGGCGAGCGGTGCGTTCGGGGGAATCCTGTACGTACTGCCACCGGGCGAGGACGCCGTGTGGCAGGTCCTGGTCACGGGGGTCCCGCGGGAGATGGCCGCCCCGTGGCGGCGGGTCGGGCTGGAGGACCCGATGCCCGTGGCGGACGCCGTCCGCGAGCGGCGTCTGGTGTGGGCGGGCGGCCGGGAGGAGATGGCCCGCGAGTACCCGCGGCTGGCGCTCGTCCTGCCGTACGACTTCGGGCTGGCGGCCTCGCCGCTGGTCTCGGACACCGCCGTCCGCGGCGGGCTGGTGCTGCTGTGGTCCGGGAACCATCCCGCGCGGCTGAGCGCCGGTGAGCAGGACGTCATCCGGGCGGGCTGCCGTCGTCTGGGCGACAGCCTGCAGCGGGCGCTCGACCGCGGCGAACCACTGGTTCCGCCGGACCGGCCGCGGACCCTCCCGCCGGCGGCCCCGCGCGCCCCCTCCCCCGCCGAGGCGACCGCGCTGTCCGCGTTCGTGGACCGCCTGCCCGGCGGCTCGTGCGCACTGGACCTGGACGGGCACCTCACCTTCGTCACCCCCGGGGCGGCCGAGCTGCTCGGCGTCGACCGGGCCCTGCTGCTGGGCGCGCTGCCGTGGGAGGCGCTGCCCTGGATGGACGTGCCGCACGTCGAGGACCGCTATCGCGCCGCGCTGGTCAGCCGCAGGCCGCAGGCCTTCACGGTGCTACGACCGCCGCAGACGTGGCTGTCCTTCGAGCTGTACCCGGACGCCACCGGACTGAGCGTGCGCATCACCCGGGGCAGCCCGGACGCGGACGCGTCCCCGTCCCGGTCGGGACGGGCCCAGGGCCCCAGCCGCGCGACCGTGCTCTACCACCTGATGCACCTGGCCTCCACCCTGACCGAGGCCGTCAGCGTGCAGGACGTGGTCGAGCAGACCGCCGACCAGCTGATGCCGGCGCTCGGAGCGCAGGGCATGGTGGTGATGGCCCCGGAGGACGGCCACCTGAAGATCGTCGGGCAGCGCGGCTACCGACCGGAGCTGCTGAGGCACTTCGACGGGACGCCCCTCACCTCGGCGCTCCCCGGCGTCGACGTCATGGCCACGGGCGTCCCGGGATTCTGGACGACCTTCGAGGAGCTGCACGCGGCCTACCCCGCCATGACGCACGAGGACGGTATGGCCGCGTGGGCCCTGCTGCCGCTGATCGCCTCCGGTCGCCCCATCGGCTCGCTCCTGCTCTCCTACCGACGGCCCCACGTCTTCCCGCCGGGCGAACGGGCCGCCCTCACCTCACTGGCGGGACTGGTCGGCCAGGCCCTGGACCGGGCCCGGCTCTACGACGCCAAACACCACCTCGCCCACCGCCTGCAGTCCGCCCTGCTGCCCCACACCCTCCCCGACGTGCCGGGTCTCAACGTCGCCGCCCGCTACCTCCCGGCCGCCCGGGGTCTGGGCATCGGCGGCGACTTCTACGACGTCATCCGGCTGGACGAGCACACCGCGAGCGTCACCATCGGCGACGTGCAGGGGCACAACGTGGACGCCGCGGCGCTCATGGGGCAGGTCCGCACCGCCGTGCACGCCAACGCCACCGTGGGGGCACCCCCCGACGACGTGCTGGCCCGCACCAACCGGCTGCTCACCGACCTGGACCCCGGTCTGTTCACCAGCTGCGCCTACGTCCACCTCGACCTCGCCACGCACCGCGCCTGCGTGGCGCTCGCGGGGCACCCGCCTCCGCTGCTGCGCCACGCGGACGGGCATGTCGAACCCCTGCACGTGCCGCCCGGTCTGCTGCTGGGCATCGAGCGGGACGCCTGGTACCCCGCGCTGGACTTCCCGCTGCAGCCCGGCAGTGTGCTCGCCCTCTACACCGACGGACTCGTCGAGGCGCCCGGGGTCGACCTCGACGACGCGATCGCGGCCCTCGCCGGGCTCCTGGAGCACGGCGACCCGGAGGACCTGGACGCCATGGCGGACACCCTCATCCGGCACGCGCCCACCCCGGGCGACGACATCGCCCTGGTCCTCGTCGGGCCGCCCGCGCGGGCGGCGGGGCACTCCCGGAGCCACTCGATCGTTTTCACGGGCAAGAAGGACGAACGCCGGTCGAAGCGGGCCGGCAGCGGAGGAGAAGACCCTTCATGAAACACCAGAGGGTGCGCGATCTGATGAGCGACGCCGTGGTCCGCGTGCAGCGGGGCACCCCGTTCAAGGAGATCGCCCACCTGCTGCTGGAGTACGACATCACGGCGGTGCCGGTCGTCGACGGGGAGAACCGCCCGGTGGGGGTGGTGTCGGAGGCCGACCTCCTGCAGAAGATGTGGGGCGGGGAACCGGATGGTTCCCCCGAGCACGCCGAGTGGTCCCGGGCCTCGGCCGCCAAGGCGGGCGCCACGGACGCGGCCGGGCTCATGACCTCACCCGCGCTGTGCGCCCGGGAGAGCTGGAGCGTCGTGGACGCCGCCCGCGTGATGGCGCGGCACCGCATCAAGCGGCTCCTGGTGGTGGACGAGGACGGGCGGCTGGCCGGGGTCGTCAGCCGGAGCGACCTGCTGCGGGTCTTCCTGCGCACGGACCGCGCGATCCGCACCGAGATCATCGAAGAGGCCCTGGTCAAGGCGCTCGGTCTGGCGCCCTCCTCGGTGCAGGTGGATGTGACGCACGGCCATGTCGTGCTCAGCGGCCGGCTCCCGGACCGAGTGTCCGCCCCGCTGCTCGAGGAGCACTGCCGGAGCGTGGACGGCGTCGTCGCCGTGGAGTTCCGGCCGGCCGGCGAGGCCGGCGCCGAGGACCCGGCGGCCGTCGGCTCCTGACCTGCCGCGCGGGCGGCCGACGCCCGCCCGTGCCCGCTTCCCGGGGGAGGGGACGCGGACACGGGCGGAGTAACGGGCCGGAGCGGGTCAGACTCCGGTCGAGTCCTTCACCCCGGACGGCGGGACCGTCGCCGCCGGAGGGGGGACCGGCGCGGGGCCGCCCTCGCTGAGACCGAACCGCCCGTGGAACCTGCGCAGGAAGGGCGGCGCGTACCAGGCGGACCGGCCGAGCAGGCGCATCGCGGCCGGGACGAGGACACCGCGTACGGCGACTGCGTCGATGAGGATGGCCAGTCCACTGCCCAGCCCGAACAGCTGCATGAAGCTGATCTTCGCCGTGCCGAAGGCGAAGAAGCTCACCGCGAGCAGGCAGGCCGCCGCGGTGACGATGCGTCCGGTGTGGCCGAGGCCGTCGGTCACGGCGGTGCGGTTGTCCGCGCCCCGGTCGTGCAGCTCCTTGATCCGGCTGGTGACGAACACCTCGTAGTCCATGGAGAGGCCGAAGGCGATGCAGAACATCAGCACCGTCATGGACGCCTCCATCGGCTGCGGTGTGACGCCGAGCAGCGAGGCCAGGTTGCCGTCCTGGAAGATCCAGGTCATGACGCCGAGGGTCGCGCCCAGGCTGATCACGTTCAGGACGAGCGCGCGCAGCGGCTGTACGACGCTGCCGGTGAACAGGAAGAGCAGGACGAAGGTGGTCAGGGCGACCAGGCCCAGGGCGAGCGGGAGCCGGCCGCTGATGGACTCCTTGGAGTCGACCAGCTCGGCGTCCCCGCCGCCCACCAGCGCCTCGGTCCCGGCGGGCGGGGCGACGGCCCGCACCGCGTCGACCAGTTCCTGGGCCTCGTCCGACCTCGGGGTGAGGCCGCTGACCACGGTGACGCGCTGGGCGTCGGGGCGGCTGAGGGCCGCGTTGCCGGGTCCGGCGGCCGCGGCCCGTCCCTCCACGTAGGTTCCCGTGCCGGTCTCGACGCGGATCACGCCCTGGAGACCGGACAGTTCGGCCGCGTAGGAGCCCAGCGGTGCCTTGTCCACGGAGGCGTCGATGACGACGTGCAGGGCGGCGGCGTCGTTGCCGGCGAACTTCTCCCGCAGCACGGAGGCGACCTGGCGGCTCTGCGCGTCCTCGGGCAGCACGCGTTCGTCGGGGGTGCCCAGGGTGATGCCGAGCAGCGGGCTCGCCGCCACCAGCAGCACGGCCAGCACGGGCAGCGCGGTGAGCGCGGGGCGCCGCATGACGGTGCCGGCCAGCCGTCCCCACAGGGGTGCCCGGGTGGCGGTGCGGGTGCGCCTGGCCCACGGCAGCCGCCCGCTGTTGACCCGGTGGCCCAGGACGACGAACAGGGCCGGCATCACGAAGAGCGTGCCGACGGCGGCGATGGCGACGACGCCGACCCCGGCGTAGCCGAACGAGCGGAGGAAGTACTGCGGGAAGACCAGCAGCGCCGCGAGCGCGACGGCCACCGTGGCGGCCGAGAAGGCGACCGTGCGGCCTGCGGTGCGGACCGTGTGACGGACGGCGTCGTCCACGGTGGAGCCGGTCGCGAGCTGCTCCCGGAACCTGCTGATCATCAGCAGGGCGTAGTCGATGCCCAGGCCGAGACCGAGGGCCGTGGTCAGGTTGGTCGCGGACACGGACACGTCGACGGAGCCGCCGAGCAGGGCGAGTTCGGCGAACGTGCCCGCGATGGCGATGGTCCCGATGGCCAGTGGCAGGAGCGCGGCGACCACGCTGCCGAAGACGACCAGGAGCAGCAGGAGGGTCAGCGGTACCGCGATGGCCTCGGCCAGCACGAGGTCCTTGGGCGTCTGCGTCTCCATGTCGTTGCCGACGGCGGCGCCGCCTCCGGCCCGGACGGTGAGCCCGCCCTCGTGGGCTCCGGTGTAGTCGTCGACGACGGTCCTGGCGTTCTCCCGCTGCTGGGTCTCGTCGCCCTTCACATGGGCGAGGACCAGGGCCTCTCGGCCGTCCTCGGAGCGCAGGGCGGGCTCCTTCGCGTCCCAGTACGCGATTACGTTGTCGAGGTTCGGGTCGTCCCTGAGGTCGGCCACCAGGGCCCGGCCACCGCGTTCGGCGTCCGGCGCGTCGACGCGCGACTCGGGGGCGCGGACCAGCAGGACCAGGTTCGTCTCCCCGCCGAACTTCTCCTCGATGGCCTTCCCGGCCCTGGTGGACTGGGAGGCCGGGTCGTCGTAGCCTCCCCCCTTCAACTCGCCGAACGCGCCGGCACCTACGGCACCCATGAGCGCCACGGCCACGACGGCGACCACGAGTACCAGCCGGGCCCGGCGGATCGCCAGTTCGGCTATGCGTTCAAACACGCACGTTCTCCCTTTTCTTGCGACGAAGCGCGACGAAGCGCGGTGCGGCGATGAACCGGTGAAGCGGTGAACGCGACGGAATGCGGCCGGAGTTGCGCGCTCGGGGGCCCGCGCCGCCGCACCACGACGTTAGTGAGACGCCGCGTTGTTTGGCAGTGTGAGATTTACCTAACAGTGTTCGGCTTCTTGACGCCTCATCAGGCCGTGCCGCCCTAGGCTCGCCGCATGACCGCAGACCGGCACCCCACCACGGCGCCCGTCTCCCTCCGCGAGCGGCGCCGGACCGCCGCGGCCCGGGAGATACTCGACGCCGCCGAGCAGCACCTGGGGCAACACGGGCCCGCGGCCCTGTCCCTGCGCGCGGTCGCCCGCGGTCTGGGCATGACCGTGCAGGCGCTCTACCACTACTTCCCGAACCGCGACGCCCTCGTCACCGCCCTGATCACCAAGGCGTACGACGACCTGGCCGACGCGTTGCAGGCCGCCGCCGACAGCGTGGGCGAGGACCCCCGCGCACCGCGCCCGGTCGTGGTGGCCGAGGCCTACCGGGACTGGGGCGTCGCGCGTCCGGAGCACTTCCAGCTGCTCTACGGGACGCCCCTGCGGTACTACGCGGCACCCGCCGAGGGCCCGACCACGCAGGCGGTCCGCCGGATGGGCGCGATCTTCCAGCGCGAGCTGTTCGCCGGCTTCACCCCGGCGCAGCTGGCCGCGGCCGACGTCCCCCCGCTCTCGCCCGCGTACCGGGAGCAGCTGGAACGGCTCCCCGTGCACGCCCAGCCAGACCTGCCGGCCGCCGCGGTCGCCCTCTTCCTGAGCGCGTGGGGCCATGTGCACGGGCTGGTCGTCCTGGAGGTGTTCGGGCACACCGCGTTCCTCGGCGACCACCAGGCGGAGGTCTTCCGCACCTCGGTCCGGATGATGCTGGAGGACGTCCACCGCCGGATTCCCGCCGCCTGACGGCGGACGGCTCTCAGGGGAGGCGGTCGTCGTCCCCGTCGGCACGGGAGGGCTCGGGGGCGGACAGGGCCTCGATCTCGGGGTGGTCGCGCAGGGCGGCGATGACCGCGTTCACCGCGGCGCGCCGCGGTGTGCCGTGCCGCACCACGACGGCGACGTTGCGGTGCTGCGGTGGGCTCAGCCGCCGGGTGACGACGGCGTGGTCCGCCGTGACCGCGAGGCCGGGCAGCAGGGCGACCGACCCGGTCGTCTCGACGTGCCGCAGCAGCATGAGGTAGTTGCTGAACCGGCAGGCCACCCGGGGTTCGAACCCCGACTCGCGGCACAGCCGGACGGTCAGGTCCGCCATGTACGACTGCGGCCGGTCGCAGGCCCAGGTCTCCTCCTTGCAGGCCGCGAGGTTCACCGCGGTACGGGAGGCCAGCGGATGGCCGAGCGGCAGCACCAGGACGACCGGGTCGCTGCCGAGCGACATCACTTCCAGGTCCGCGCCCCACGTCAGGCCGGAGTAGTCGGTGGTGGTGACGATGACGTCCGCCTCGCCCGAGCGCAGGGCGGGGCCGCTCTCGTGCGGCTCCATCTCCACGAGTTCCAGGTGCAGGTGCGGATGGGTGGTGGCCAGCCGGTTCGCCGCCGGGACGGCGAGGCTGTAGATCGCGCTCTGGAACACGCCGAGCCGTACGGTCCCGATGGGTTCGTCGTTCAGGGCGCGCAGTTCGGCCTCGACGTCGGCCATCCGGTCCAGGATCTCCCGGCCCCGGCGGGCCAGCAGGAGCCCGGCCGGGGTCAGCCGCACCCGCCGCCCGGTCCGCTCGATCAGCCGGCACCGGGTCTCGGTCTCCAGCACCGCCAGTTGCTGGGAGACGGTCGACGCGCTCAGATGCAGCGTGTCGGCGACCGCCCGGACGGTGCCGAGCGTGTCGAGCTGGCTGAGCAGGTGCAGTCGTCCGGAGTTGAGCACGCGGCGATGGTACGGCGCACACCCCGGTCCTGTACGGTTTTGACGTACAGCAGCGTCGAATCCGTGCGATGGACACGCGCAGCGGTGCGTCCCTACCGTCGGTCGCATGCCTTCCGAGAGTTCCGGCGCCGACCCGGCGCGCCACCTGATCCGCTACTCCGGCCACGCGCCCTTCTCGCCGGAGGTCGTCGTGAGAGCCGCGGGCACCTCCGTGTTCACGGAGAGCGGCCGTGAGCTGCTGGACTTCACGTCCGGCCAGATGAGCGCCATCCTCGGGCACTCCCATCCGGCGATCGTCTCGACGGTGCGCGAGCAGATCGCGCACCTGGACCACCTGCACAGCGGCATGCTCAGTCACCCGGTCGTCGAGCTGGCCCGCCGGCTCGCCGGGACCCTGCCGGAGCCGCTGGAGAAGGCACTGCTGCTGACCACCGGGGCCGAGGCGAACGAGGCCGCGGTACGGATGGCGAAGCTCGTCACCGGCCGCCACGAGATCGTCTCCTTCGCCCGGTCCTGGCACGGCATGACCCAGGCCGCCGCGAACGCCACCTACAGCGCCGGACGCAAGGGCTACGGCCCCGCGGCGCCGGGCAACTTCGCCCTGCCGGTGCCGGACCGCTACCGGCCCTCCGTCATCGGCGCGGACGGCGAGCTGGACTGGCGCCGCCAGCTGGACCTGGGCTTCGAGATGATCGACGCCCAGTCGGTCGGCAGTCTCGCGGCGTGCCTGGTCGAGCCGATCCTCTCCTCGGGCGGCGTCGTCGAGCTGCCGCCGGGCTATCTCGCCGCCCTGGCCGGCAAGTGCCGCGAGCGCGGCATGCTGCTGATCCTGGACGAGGCCCAGACGGGGCTGTGCCGCACCGGCGACTGGTACGCCTTCGAGCACGAGGGTGTCGTCCCGGACATCCTGACGCTGTCCAAGACGCTGGGCGCGGGGCTGCCGCTGGCCGCGGTGCTGACCAGTGCGGAGATCGAGCGGCGGGCGCACGAGCGGGGCTTCCTGTTCTTCACCACCCACGTGAACGACCCGCTGCCCGCCGCGGTGGGCAACACCGTCCTCGACGTCCTGGTCCGCGACCGGCTGGACGAGCGCGCCCGCAAGCTCGGCGCGGCACTGCGCGAGGGCCTCGACGGGCTCGCCGCCCGCCACGAGGTCGTCGGCGACGTCCGCGGCCGGGGGCTGCTGCTGGGCATGGAACTGGTCGGGGACCAGGTACTGGGTGACGGCGGCGCCGACCGCCTCGGCGCCGCCGTCACCCGGCGCTGCTTCGATCTGGGGCTGCACATGAACATCGTCCAGCTCCCGGGGATGGGCGGGATCTTCCGCATCGCGCCCCCGCTGACCGCGAGCGACGAGGAGATCGCCCGCGGCGTGGCCGTCCTCGACCGCGCACTCACCGACGCCGTGTCGGACCTCTAGCGCGAAGGCCCCGGTGGCCTGGGATTCCAGGTCACCGGGGCCGTCCGCGGGGGTGTCAGACCCCGGCCGTCTCCGGCTCACGGGCGGGCTCCGCAGGCGCGGCGGTGTCGCCGAGTTCCCGGTGCAGCTTCTCGCCCTCGACGTCGACGTTCGGCAGGACGCGGTCCAGCCACTTGGGCAGCCACCAGGCCTTGGTGCCGAGCAGGGCGAGCACCGCGGGCACGATGGCCATGCGGACCACGAAGGCGTCGAAGAGCACCGCGATCGCGAGGCCGAAGCCCATCATCTTGATCATGGCGTCGTTCTCCAGGATGAAGCCGGAGAAGACGCTGATCATGATGATCGCTGCCGCCGCGACGACCCGGCCGCCGTGGGTGAAGCCCGTGGTGACGGACTCGGCGGCGGACTGCCCGTGGACGTACGCCTCCCGCATGCGGGTGACGAGGAAGACCTCGTAGTCCATGGCCAGACCGAAAACCACGCCGATCATGAAGATGGGCATCATCGACATGATCGGGCCCGGCTGGTCCACACCGAACACGTCCGCGAGCCAGCCCCACTGGAAGACCGCGACCACCGCGCCGAGCGCCGCGGTCACCGAGAGCAGGAAGCCCAGGGCCGCCTTCAGCGGGACGAGGACCGAGCGGAACACCAGCATCAGGAGCAGGAAGGCGAGCCCGACGACCAGCGCCAGGTAGGGGACGAGCGCGTCGTCCAGGGTCTGCGAGAAGTCGATCGTCATCGCGGTCGCGCCGGTGACCAGCATGGTCGCGCCGGTGTCGGCCTTGATGTCGCCGGACAGCGAGCGGATGTCGTGCACCAGCGACTCGGTGGCGACGTCGCTCGGACCGGTCTTGGGCATCACGGTGAGGACGGCGGTGTCGCCCTCCTTGTTGAAGCTGGCCGGGGTGACCGCGGCCGCCTTCCCCAGTCCGGTGATCCTCTCGCCCACGGTCTCGGCGGCGGCCTTCGGGTCGTCCGCGCCGCGTGCGTCGACGGCGATCATGAACGGACCGTTGAACCCGGCCCCGAAGGACTCGGACAGCATGTCGTAGGCCTTGCGCTGGGTGGTGTCGGGGGCCGAGCTGCCCTCGTCGGGCAGGCCCAGCTCCATGCCGGCGGCCGGTAGGGCGATCACGCCGAGGCCGAGGACCGCGGTCAGCAGGACGGTGACCGGGCGCCGCTGGACGAAGCGGGCCCACCGAGTGCCGAGCTTCGGCTTGCCGGAGACGGCCCGCGCCCCGGCGGGCGCCTTGCGGTCCTTGCGGCTGAGGGCCCGCTTGCCGGCGAAGCCGAGCAGTGCCGGGGTGAGGGTGAGGGCGATCAGCACGGCGATGCCGACGGTGCCCGCGGCGGCCAGGCCCATCTTGGTGAGGATCGGGATGTTGACGATCGCGAGTCCGGCGAGGGCCACGACGACGGTCAGTCCGGCGAAGACGACCGCGGAGCCCGCGGTGCCGACCGCGCGTCCGGCGGCCTCCTCCGGGGCGCGGCCCTCGGCTATCTCGGCCCGGTACCGCGAGACGATGAACAGGGCGTAGTCGATGGCGACCGCGAGGCCGATCATCATGGCGAGGGTGGAGGTCGTCGCGGACAGCTCCAGGGTGCTGCCGAGCGCCCCGATGGCCGAGATGCCGATGCCGACACCGATGATCGCCGAGAGCAGCGGCATGCCCGCCGCGACCAGTGAGCCGAAGGTCAGCAGGAGCACGATCGCGGCGACGCCGATGCCGATCAGCTCGGCGGTGCCGCCCATCTCCTGCTCGGCCACGACCGCGTCGCCGCCGGTCTCGACGGTGTACCCGCCCTGACGCGCGCCGTCGGTGGCGGCGGTGAGCGAGTCCCGGGCCTCGTCGGTCAGCTCCATCGCGTTGACCTTGTAGGTCACGGAGGCGTAGGCGGTGGTGCCGTCCTTGCTGACGGCGTCCGCCTTGAACGGGTCGTCCACCGAGGCGACCTGCGGACCGGCCTTCAGGTCGGCGACCAGGCCCTCGACCCGCTCCTTGCCGGGCGCGTCGGATATCTTCGCCCCCTCGGGGGCACGGATCACGACGCGGGCGGTGGCGCCCTCGGCGCTGGCGGCCGGGAACTGCTCGTCGAGCAGGTCGAACGCCTTCTGGGACTCGGTGCCCGGCATGGAGAAGGAGTCTTCGGGCGGGGCGGGCGCGGCGGACGAGGCGACGCCCGCGCCCACGAGTATGGCCACCCACAGCAGGGCGACGAGGCCGCGGCGCCGGAACGCCCTCCGGCCGAGTCGATAAAGAAACGTAGCCACCTTTTGGACCAATCCGTCGGGTTACGGGCAGGACGAAGACCCGGCACATGGGGGGAAGGCGGACGCGCTGACCGGGGTACACATCCATGCTCGCCCGGAGTTCTCGGCGTTTGATCCGCCCCTGGGTCTGGACTGGCGTACTGCGGCGGGTGTAGTGGGGCCCCGTGCCCCTCACCCCCGGGTGTAGATCACGAAGATGGGTGTACGCCGCATTTCGTTGCCGCGGGCAGCGGACGTCTCTCAGCCGGTGACCGGTGTGGCGTTGCCGCCCGCACCGCGGCGCGGCGCGGCCGACAGCCGTCGGCCGGGCGGTGGTTGACCCTCACCCTGGGGCAGGCCGCGGCATCGGAGTCGCCGGGCGACGCGCCCGGCACGAGGAGGAGTGGGCACGTGGACACGGAGCTGCTGACCATAGGGCGTTCGCCAAGGCCACCCGGCTGTCGCCGCAGGCACGGCGTCTCTACGACGATCCGGGCCTGCTGCCGCCCGCCCGCGTCGACCCGGTCACCGGCTACCGCCGCTACGCCCCCGAACAGGTGGAGCGACCCGGCTCCTGCCCTGGCTGCGACGCCTGCCGGATGCCGCTGGTCCGCATCCGGCACGTGTGCTCACCGGACGCGGCGGCGGCCGGGGAGATCCGCGCCTACCTGCTCTGCTCCGACGGCCTGTCGGCCGTGGTGCCGGGCGAGGAGATCCGCCGGGTGCTCGCCGCACCGGGCGAGCCCGATCGGGCCGTCCGCGAACCGGTGGCGCTCGCCGACGGGTCCGGCGGTCCCGAGAACGTCAGCTGCGTCACTCGCCGACGTCGTCGCCGAGTGACGCCCTCCCCGCCCTGTCCGGCCCACCTGCGGCTCAGGGCGGCGGTTCCCCGACCCTGACCCGGTCGCTGTCTCCGTCGGAGAGGAAGGACGCGAGGGCCCGTCCCTCCTCGGCGACCTCGGCGCGCTCGGTCCGGGTGAGCGGGCGCAGCGGGGTGACGGTCACCGCGCCGCCCTCGACGGTCCAGGTCGCGCGGACCCGGCCGTCGACGAGCACGAACCGGGCACCGGTGACCGACAGCCCGCGGTGCGCGTCGTCGATGACACGGCCGCGGTCCTGGTAGCCGAGGACCGCGTTGTCGAAGGCCGGCAGGAACCGCACGGGGGCAGGGGTGTCCGGGTCGGGTCGCGGCGCGTCGGGAAGGTCCAGCAGTTCCCGGCCCCGCTCGTCGCGGAAGGAGACCAGCTCCCCGCGTACCGCCGCGACCGCGGCCGGCAGCCCCGCGAGCCCGCACCAGGCGCGCAGGTCCGCCGAGGCGGCCGGCCCGAACGCGGCCAGATAGCGCCGGACGAGCGCCGCGCCGACCGGATCGGTGCCCGGCGGGGCCTGCGGGTCGACCTCGCGGCCCAGCCAGTGCGCGACCGGGGCGTTGCGCACCCCGGCCCTGGTGCGCCAGAGCCCGCGCGGCGGCAGCTGCACCGTGGGGATCAGCGCGGCGACCAGTATCTCTCCGAGCGGCCGCGTTCCCACGTCCGGCCACCGCCCGGCCACCGCCCGCGCGAGTTCACCCATGGAACGGGGCTCGCCGTCGGCCAGGACCGCCCGGCCCGCCGCCGCGAGCTCGTCGAGGTCGACCCCTTCGAGCTCGCGGCGGTAGGTGCCGAGGACGCGTCCGCGCAGCGTGGCGTCGTGCCGTGAGCGCCAGGCCAGGGCATCCTCGGCGGTGACGAGGTGGACGGTGCGGCGCATCAGGTGGGTCCGCACCACCCGACGCCCGGTCAGCAGGTCGTCGAGGTCCCGCGGTGCGAAGCCGCGCAGCCTCGACCACAGTCCGACGAACGGTTCCTGCGGCTCCTGCGCCTGCATACCGCCGAGGTGCGCGACGGCGTCCGGCACCGGACGGCCGTCGCGGTCGAGCAGCAGCTGCCGGGCGAGCGCCGCCCGGTTCAGCGACCGGGCGTCGAGCACGCTCACGCGTGGTACTCGCTCACCACGTCCAGGACCCAGGTGACGCCGAACCGGTCCCGCAGCATGCCGTACAGGGGTGCCCACTGCGCGGCGCCGAGGGGCCGCAGTACGGTCGCGCCCTCGGCGAGCCTCTCCCAGTACGCGGTGATCTCCTCGGCGCTCTCGCCGCGGACCGAGACGAAGAACGCGTTCTCGCCCTGGTTCCACGGGAGGTCGGCCGGCACGTCGTAGGCCATCACGCTCAGGCCGTCGGCGGTGGCCACCTGGCCGAACATCACCTGGTCGGCCGCGGCGGGGTCCTGGATCTGCCCGGCGTCCTTGTACGTCACCAGGGTCATGTCCCCGCCGAACGCCGCCTGGTAGAAGGTGAGCGCTTCACGGGCGTCGCCGCGGAAGTTCAGGTGGGTCACGGCTTTTGCGGTCACGACAGGCTCCTCGCCATCACGGGGACGGCCCACGGGCGGGCCGCCGCGGGACCTGGTCCGGCCCCGCGGTGCCCACTCTGCTCCGGGTAGCGGCCAGGTTGTGGCCGCTATGTGCGGCAGCATGGGGGTCATGCAGAAGACCTCGGCCCGGCTGCTGTCCCTGCTCTCGCTGCTCCAGGCCCGCCGGGACTGGCCCGGTGCGGTGCTGGCCGAGCGGCTGGAGGTCAGCCCGCGCACCCTGCGCCGCGACGTCGACCGGCTGCGCGAACTGGGCTATCCCGTCCGGGCGGTGAAGGGTCCCGACGGCGGCTACCGTCTGGACGCCGGGGCGCGGTTGCCCCCGCTGCTCTTCGACGACGAGCAGGCGGTCGCGCTCGCCGTCGCGCTGCGCACCGCGGCCGCCACCGGCGCCGGGATCGAGGACGGCGCGGCCCGGGCGCTGGCGACCCTGCGCCAGGTCATGCCCGCCCGGCTGCGGCACCGGATCGACGCGCTCCAGGTCACCTCCGTCGCACGGTCCGCGCCCCGGCCGCAGCCCCAGGCCGGCACCGGTGTCCTGATGGCGCTCAGCGCCGCCGTCCAGGCCCGCGAGGTACTGCGCTTCGACCACCTCCCGGCCCACTCCACGGACCCCGCGCCCGAGGCCGTACCGCCCCCGCGCCGGGTGGAGCCGCACCACCTCGTCACCCGGGGCGGGCGCTGGTACCTGGTGGCCTGGGACCTGGAACGCGAGGACTGGCGGGTCTTCCGGGCCGACCGGATCACCCCGCGCACGCCCACCGGCCCCCGCTTCACCCCGAGGGAACTGCCCGGCGGGGACGTGGCCGCCTTCCTGACCGGCCGGTTCCGCGGCTCCGACGGCTCCCCGGACTGGCCCTGCCGCGGCACGGCCGTACTCCACCTGCCCGCCTCCGCGGTCTGCCCGCACGCCGCCGACGGGACCGTCGAGGCGCTCGGTCCCGACCGCTGCCGGCTCACGACGGGCTCCTGGTCGTGGCCGTCGCTCGCCGCCGCTCTCTGCCTCTACGACACCGATGTCGAGGTCGTCGGCCCGCCCGCGCTCAAGGAGGCGTTCGCCCGGCTGGCCGGCCGCTGCGCCAGGGCCGCCGAGGCCGGCGCCGGGCCCCGGTGAGAGCCGGGGCCCGGCGTCACACCCGCTGGGTCCGGTCCACGACCGCGGTCTCGGTGGCCGGGATGCCGCCGGTCACGACGCGCGACCGGCTGTGCAGCCGCAGGGAGACGGCGACGAAGCCGATCGCGACCAGGGTCATCGCCCCGCCCGCCCAGGCGGTGGCGGCGTACCCGAGGTCCGCGTCGATCACCGTGCCGCCGAGCCAGGGCCCGCCGGTGTTGCCCAGGTTGAACGCGGCGGTCGTCGTCGCGCCCGCGAGGGTGGGCGCGGCACCGGCGACGTTGAACATCCGCGCGTTGAGCGCCGGTGCGGTGTAGAACGCGGAGACGCCGAGCAGCAGCGACAGGACGATCACGACGGCGGGGCTGGAGGCGAACAGCGCGAGGGCGGCCAGCAGCGCCGTGGACGCGGTGATGCCGGAGAGCAGTACGCCGAACAGGTGCGCGTCGGCGACCCGGCCGCCGATCGTCGTGCCGATCAGCGCGCCGACGCCGAACAGCGCCAGCACGGTCGGCACCCAGCCGTCCGCGAGGCCCGCCACGTCGGTGAGCAGCGGCGCGAGGTAGGAGAAGGCGCAGAACACGCCGCCGGCGGCGAGCGCGGTCACGACGATGGACAGCCAGACCTGGCGGTCCCGGTAGATCGCCAGCTCGCCCCGCAGCCGGGTGCGCCGCTCGGACAGCGGGATGCGCGGGATCAGGGTCACCACGCCGACGAGCGCGACGGCGGACGCGCCGCCCACGGCCCAGAACGCCGACCGCCAGCCCAGGTGCTCGCCGAGGAAGGCGCCCGCCGGGACGCCGAGGACGTTGGCGATGGACAGTCCGCCGATCATCACGGCCATCGCTCGGGCCCGCGCGGTCACCGGCACCATCGCGATGGCCACGGCCGCACCCACCGCCCAGAAGCCGGCGCAGGCCAGGGCGCTGGCGACCCGTGAGACGAAGAGGATCTCGTAGCTCGTCGCGAGCGCGCCCGCGACCTGGCCGACGCCGAACACCGAGATCAGCGCGACCAGCGTGGTCTTGCGGGGCAGGCGCAGGGTCGCCACGGCCAGCAGCGGCGCGCCGACCACCATGCCGATCGCGAACGCCGATATCAGCAGTCCGGCTTGCGGGATCGACACGTCCATGTCGTCGGCGATGGGCGGCAGCAGCCCGGAGAGCATGAACTCGCTGGTGCCGAGCGCGAAGACGGACAGGCCGAGGATGTAGACGGCGAGCGGCATGCGTCCGCCCGCGGGCCGTGGGGAAGAGTCGGGCATGACAGCTGTCAACGGGGCCCCGCTTGCCGCCATTCCCGCGGCGGGGCCCGTCTCACGATGCGGCTACGACGTCGTGCGCTCCAGCCGGACGACGATGCCCTTCGAGGTGGGCTGGTTGCTGATGTCGGCGACGCTGTCCAGCGGGACCAGGACCTGCGTCTCCGGGTAGTACGCGGCGGCGGAGCCGCGGGCGGTGGGGTACGGGACCACCTCGAAGCCCTCGGCGCGCCGCTCGGTGTCGTCGTGCCAGACGCCGACCACGTCGACGCGGTCTCCCGCGGTCAGGGACAGGGCGCTCAGGTCGTCCGGGTTGACCATGACCACTCGGCGGCTGCCGTGGATGCCCCGGTAGCGGTCGTTCAGGGTGTAGGGGATGGTGTTCCACTGGTCGTGGGAGCGCAGGGTCTGCAACAGCAGGTGGCCCTCGGGCACATCGGGCGTGCGCCAGGTGTTGCGGGTGAACATGGCCTTGCCGGTGGCGGTGCGGTAGACGCCCTCGTTGACGGGGTTGGGCAGCCGGATGCCGCCGGGGCGGGACACGCGCCGGTTGAAGTCGTGCAGGCCCGGCACGATCCGGGAGATCCGGTCGCGGATCGCGCTGTAGTCGGCCTCGAACTCCTCCCAGGGCACGTTCCCGGGGCCCGGGCCGAGGGTGCGGCGGGCGAGCCGGCACAGGATGGCGACCTCGCTGAGCAGCAGGGGCGAGGCGGGCTTGAGCCGTCCCCGCGAGGTGTGCACCTCGCTCATCGAGTTCTCCACCGTGACGAACTGCTCGCCGCCCGCCTGGTGGTCGCGTTCGGTACGGCCGAGGGTGGGCAGGATCAGCGCGGTCTGTCCGCAGACGGTGTGCGACCCGTTGAGCTTGGTGGAGACGTGGGCGGTCAGGCGGCAGCTCCGCATGGCCTCCTCGGTGACCGCGCTGTCGGGGGCGGCCCGGACGAAGTTGCCCGCGACGCCGAGGAAGACCTTGATCCGGCCCTCCCGCATCGCCTTGATCGAGTTCACCGAGTCCAGGCCGTGGGCGCGCGGCGGGTCGAAGCCGAACTCGTCGCGCAGGGCGTCCAGGAAGGAGTCCGGCATCTGCTCCCAGATGCCCATCGTGCGGTCGCCCTGCACGTTGCTGTGGCCGCGCACGGGGCAGGCGCCGGCTCCGGCCCGGCCGAGGTTGCCGCGCAGCAGCAGGAAGTTGACGATCTCCCGGATGGTGGGCACGCCGTGCTTGTGCTGGGTGATGCCCATGGCCCAGCAGACGACGACCCGCTTGCTGCGCAGCACCTCGTCGCGGACCCGCTCGATCTGTTCGCGGGTCAGACCGGTGGTGGTGACCACGTCGTCCCAGCGGACCTGCCGGGCGTGCTCGGCGAACTCCTCGAAGCCGCTGGTGCTGTCGCGGATGAAGGTGTCGTCCAGGACCGTGCCGGGCCGGGCGTCCTCGGCCTCCAGGAGCAGCCGGTTCAGCGCCTGGAACAGGGCGAGGTCGCCGCCGGGCCGGATGTGCAGGAAACGGTCGGCGATCCGGACGCCCCGGCCGATCACCCCGCGCGCCTTCTGCGGGTTCTTGAACCGCAGCAGCCCCGCCTCCGGGAGCGGGTTGACGGCGACGACGCGGGCGCCGTTGCGCTTGGCCTGTTCCAGTGCGGACAGTTGCCGCGGGTGGTTGGTGCCGGGGTTCTGGCCCACCAGGAAGATCAGGTCGGCGTGGTGGAGATCGTCGAGGCTGACGGTGCCCTTGCCGGTGCCGAGGGTCTCGTGCAGGGCGAAGCCGCTCGACTCGTGGCACATGTTGCTGCAGTCGGGCAGGTTGTTGGTGCCGTAGGCCCGGGCGAAGAGCTGGAGGACGAAGGCGGCTTCGTTGCTGACCCGGCCCGAGGTGTAGAAGACCGCCTCGTCGGGGCTGTCGAGCGCCTTCAGTTCCCCGGCGAGCAGGTCGAGGGCGTCGCGCCAGCTGATGGGCTCGTAGTGGTCGGAGCCGGGCCGCTTGACCATCGGCTCGGTGAGGCGTCCCTGCTGGTTCAGCCACAGGTCGGAGCGCCGGGCCAGGTCGGAGACGGAGTGTTCGCGGAAGAAGCCGGCGGTGATCCGACGCGTGGTCGCCTCGTCGTTGATGTGCTTGGCGCCGTTCTCGCAGTACTCGTTGCGGTGCCGGTGGCCGGGTGCGGGGTCCGCCCAGGCGCAGCCCGGGCAGTCGATCCCGTCCACCTGGTTCATGGTCAGCAGGTCCACCGCGGTGTCCTTCGGGGACGTCTGCTCCAGGGAGTACTCCAGTGCGTGCACCACCGCGGGCACACCGGCGGCCCAGGTCTTGGGCGGGGTGACGGTCAGGTCGTCCCGGGGTTCTTCCCTGGGCGGCTTCTTCATCGGGGGATCGCCTCTCGTTCGCCGTGTTTCCGTACGGGGCTCTCAGCCCACGGGCCAGACCGCCACCCGACTGCGCGGCGGCTCCGCTTCCCCGGGCCGCACCTGGCCGCCCCGGATGGTCCCCCGCCAGGCGCCGCTCGCCTCACCGTGTCCTTCGATGTACGCCTTGAAGTGCGCGAGTTCGCGCCGTACGACCCGGTCGGCGGCCCCGGGGACCACGGTGAGCAGGCCCCTGGGACCGCGCGGCTCGGCCGACAGCCGCACGGTCACCGCCGTGCGGTCCTGCCCGGTGGGCCGGAACGTCACCTCGCCCCGGTGGCCGTGGCGTTGCCCGAGGCTGCGCCAGGTCAGGTGCGAGTCGGGCACCTGGTCCACGATCTCGGTCGCGAACTCCCGGCAGACCGGGCCGAGGCCGACGACCCACAGCGTCACGGCCGGCCTGATCTGCTCCACCCGCTTCACGGTGGTCATGAACCGCGGGAAGCACTCGAACTGGGTCCACTGGTCGTACGCGGTGCGCACGGGTACGGCGATCTCGATCGTCTCCTCGACGGTGTTCATGTGCCGCTCGCCTCCGCGGGTCGTGCGCTGCCGGCCTTGTCGACCGTGCAGTGCAGGGAGTCGTCGACCACGTCGGCGACGATGGTGTCGCCGGGGTCGGCCTCGCCGCCCAGCAGCAGGTCGGCGATGCGGTTGTCGAGTTCCGCCTGGATGGTGCGCCGCAGCGGGCGGGCGCCGAACTCCGGCTGGTGGCCGTGGGCGATCAGCAGCTTCTTGGCCGCCTCCGTGACCTTCAGCGTCATGCCCTGGGCGTGCACCCGTCGTTCGCTCTGGGCCAGGAGGTGGTCGACGATCCGGGAGAGGTCGTCCTCGCCGAGGCCGTGGAAGACGATGATGTCGTCGATGCGGTTGAGGAACTCGGGCAGGAACCGGCCCCGCAGTTCCCCCATCAGCTCGTCCTTGAGGTCGGACACGTCGCCCTGGTGGTCGAGGATGCGGTGGGCGCCGATGTTGGACGTCATGATGACCACGCAGTGCCGGAAGTCGACGGTGCGGCCCTGTCCGTCGGTGAGGCGGCCGTCGTCGAGGATCTGCAGCAGTGTGTTGAAGACGTCGGGGTGGGCCTTCTCCACCTCGTCGAACAGGACCACGCTGTAGGGCTGCCGGCGGACCTTCTCGGTGAGCTGGCCGGCCTCCTCGTAGCCGACGTATCCGGGGGGCGCGCCGACGAGCCGGGCGACGGTGTGCTTCTCCTGGAACTCGCTCATGTCGAAGCGGATCATGCGGTTCTCCTCGCCGAACAGCAGCTCGGCGAGGGTCTTGGCCAGCTCGGTCTTGCCGACGCCGGTGGGGCCGAGGAAGAGGAAGGACCCCACGGGACGGTCGGGGTCGCCCATGCCGGCCCGGTTGCGGCGCACCGCCCGCGAGACGGCTGTGACCGCCTCGTCCTGGCCGACGATCCGGGCGTGCATCTCCTCCTCCAGCCGCAGCAGTCGCTCCTTCTCCCCTGCCGTCAGCTGGGACACCGGGATGCCGGTGCGGCGGGAGATCACGTCCGCGATGTCGTCGGCGGTGACGGAGACGACGCCCTCGCGGCGCTCCTCGATGCCCGCGAGTTCGCCCTCCGCCTCGGCGATCTCGCGCTTCAGCTCGCCCGCCCGGTCGTAGTCCTCGGCGGCGACGGCCTGCTCCTGCTCCCGGCGCAGCCGCGCGATGCGGTCCTCGCGGCTGACGACCTCGGTGGAGCGGCTCGCGCTGCGCAGCCGTACCCGGGCGCCCGCCTGGTCCATGACGTCGATCGCCTTGTCGGGCAGGAAGCGGTCGCTGACGTAGCGGTCGGACAGTTCCGCCGCCGCGGTCAGCGCTCCGTCGGCGAAGCGGACCTGGTGGTGCGCCTCGTAGGCGTCGCGCAGGCCCTCCAGGATCTGCACCGTCTCCTCGACCGTGGGCTCGGGGACCATCACGGGCTGGAAGCGGCGTTCGAGGGCCGCGTCCTTCTCGACGTACTTGCGGTACTCGTCGATGGTCGTCGCGCCCACCACGTGCAGTTCGCCGCGCGCGAGTGCGGGCTTGAGCATGTTGCCGGCGTCCATCGAGCCCTCGCCGGTGGCCCCGGCGCCGACGACGGTGTGCAGTTCGTCGATGAACAGGATGATCTCGCCGCGGGCCTGCTGGACGTCCTCGATGACCTTCTTGAGCCGCTCCTCGAACTGTCCCCGGTACTGCGCGCCCGCCACCATGCCGGACAGGTCGAGGGCGACCACCCTCTTGTCCTTCAGCGTGTCCGGGACCTCACCGGCCACGATGCGCTGGGCCAGTCCCTCCACGATGGCGGTCTTGCCGACGCCGGGCTCGCCGATCAGCACCGGGTTGTTCTTGGACCGCCGGGAGAGGATCTCGACGGTCTGCTCGATCTCCTCGGCCCGGCCGACCACGGGGTCGAGTTTCCCGGCCTTCGCGTCGTCGGTCAGGTCCCGTCCGTACTCGTCCAGCGTCGTGGCCGGCTGCCCGGCGCCGTCGCCCGGTGTCCCGCCCGAACGGGCGACCTGCTCGGTGAGCCCCTCCAGCTTGCCGATGTCCTGCCCCTGGGCGCCCAGCAGCCGGGCCGCGCCCGTGTCGCCGTCCGCCATCAGGGCGCCCAGGATGTGCTCGGGACCGATGTAGGAGACGCCGGACGCCCGGGAGCGGGCGTAGGCGGTGGCCAGGGTGCGCTTGGCGGCCGGGGTGAGGCCCGGCTCGGCGGACGGCTCGCCCGCCTCGCGGGGCAGGATCTGGGCGATCCGGGAGGCGAGCGCGTCGGGGTCGGCACCGGCCCGGGCGAGCAGTCCCCGCGCGGGCTCGACCTTGGTGGCCGCCCACAGCAGGTGCTCCGTGTCCAGATCGGACGTCCCGTCCTCCAGGGCCCGCCGTGCCGCCAGGTTGAGGAGTTCCTGCGAGGACTCGGTCAGCATCCGGCCGACCGGCACGCGCTGCACCGCCGGGGGCGAGGAGGCGGGCGACGTTCCGAAGAACCGGTTGAACAGATCACTGAAGGGATCGGACGCACCGAAACCGAACGACGACATCGACATGACAGCTCCTGGGGCGGTGGCGAGTCGCTTCCACCGAAACCCCCGGGCGGCGGCTCCGCAAGCGGAGCGGCCGCCGCGCGGCGGCCCGGAGGCGTTGTCAGTGGTGGGCGGCATGATTTCGGCCATGACTACTCCCGCAGCAGTGATCGTCGACGCGGCCGCCTACGCCCAGGCGGTCGAGGACGCCGCGCGCGCGGCCGCCGCCTACTACGCGGGCGCCTCCTCCCCGCTGGACGACGACGCCTACGACCGGCTGGCGAGAGGGATCGCCGCGTGGGAGGCCGAGCACCCGGGCGAGGTGCTGCCCGACTCCCCCACCGGCAAGGTCGCCGGCGGCGCGGCCGTGGGGGACGTGCCGCACTCGGTGCCGATGCTCAGCCTGGACAACGTGTTCTCGCCGGAGGAGTTCACCGCCTGGACGACGTCCCTGGCCCGGCGCGTCGGTCGCGAGGTCACCCGGTTCGCCGTGGGCCCCAAGCTGGACGGCCTCGCGGTCGCCGCCCGCTACCGCGAGGGCCGCCTCACCCGGCTGATCACCCGGGGCGACGGCACGGCCGGTGAGGACGTCTCGCACGCCATCGGCACCGTGGAGGGGCTGCCGGAGCGGCTGGCCGAGCCGGTGACCGTCGAGGTGCGCGGCGAGATCCTGATGACGACGGCCCAGTTCGAGCACGCCAACGAGGTGCGCATCCGGCACGGCGGGCAGCCCTTCGCCAACCCGCGCAACGCGGCCGCGGGCACCCTGCGAGCCAGGGAACGCGCCTACACGGTGCCGATGACGTTCTTCGGGTACGGCCTGCTGGCCCTGCCCGGCACCGGCCCGGGGCTCGCCGGGCGGCTCGACGAGCCGGCGTACGGCGAGCTGATGAGGACGGCGGCCGGGCTCGGCGTGCACACCAGCGCCGGCACCGCGGTCCCCGACGTGGTGGTCGAGACGCCCGAGCAGGTGGTGGCCCGGGTCCAGGAGATCGCCGCGCTCCGTGCCGAGCTGCCGTTCGGCATCGACGGGGTCGTCGTCAAGGCCGACCTCGCAGCCGACCGGATGGCCGCCGGGTCGGGCTCGCGGGCCCCGCGCTGGGCGATCGCGTACAAGCTCCCGGCCATCGAGAAGATCACCCGGCTGCTCGGGGTGGAGTGGAACGTGGGCCGCACCGGCGTCATCGCCCCACGCGGCGTCCTGGAACCGGTCGTCATCGAGGGCTCCACGATCACCTACGCCACGCTGCACAATCCGGCCGACATCACCCGTCGCGGCCTGCGGCTGGGCGACCACGTCATGGTGCACCGCGCCGGTGACGTCATCCCCCGCATCGAGGCGCCGGTCGCGCATCTGCGGACGGGCGGGGAAGAGCCCATCGTCTTCCCCGAGGCGTGTCCGCGCTGCGGCTCGGACATCGACAGGAGCGAGGAACGCTGGCGGTGCGCGCAGGGCCGCAACTGCCACCTGGTCGCCTCCCTCGCCTACGCCGCCGGCCGCGACCAGCTCGACATCGAGGGCCTGGGCACCACCCGCGTGGTCCAGCTCGTCGAGGCGGGGCTCGTCGCCGACCTGGCCGACCTGTTCCTGCTCGGGCGCGAGCGGTTGCTCACCATGGAGCGGATGGGCGAGACCAGCACCGACAACCTGCTCGCCGCGCTCGCCCGGGCCAAGGAGCAGCCGCTGTCCCGGGTGCTGTGCGCGCTGGGTGTCCGGGGTACCGGCCGGTCCATGTCCCGCCGCATCGCCCGGTACTTCGCCACCATGGACCACATACGCGCCGCCGACGCCGTGGCCATGCAGCGGGTCGACGGCATCGGGGCGGAGAAGGCGTCCTCCGTGGTCGCGGAGATCGCCGAACTCGCTCCGCTCATCGACAAGCTCGCCGCCGCCGGCGTCAACATGACCGAGCCCGGCGCGACGCCTCCCCCGCCCGCCGACGCGGACGGCGAGGGCGGGGCGGCACCCGCCGCGGCGGCGGACGGCGGCCCGCTGGCGGGCATGAAGGTGGTCGTCACCGGCGCGATGACCGGAGATCTGGAACGGCTCAGCCGCAACGAGATGAACGAACTCGTCGAGCGGGCGGGCGGACGCTCCTCCTCCAGCGTCTCCAAGAACACGACGCTCGTCGTCGCGGGCGAGGGAGCGGGCTCGAAGCGGGCCAAGGCGGAGCAGCTGGGCATCCGGCTGGCCACCCCGGAGGAGTTCGCCGCGCTCGTCGCCGACCTGCTCGGCTGAGCCCACGCGCGCCTGTGCGAGGGGGTGTTGGTGACACCCCCGGGCCGGGGGCCAGTCCCACTGATCTTCCTTTGGGGTCCTGGAAGGGTCGTCGGTGAACGGACACCGTCCGCCCGCCGCCGTCGGGCGGCCACGAACAGGGGGAAGACCCATGCACCGCAAGCGCCTCGCCGCCGCAGTCCTGCTCGCCGCCGCACTCACCGGGGCCCTCGCGCCCGCGGCGGCGGCCCACCCGGCCCACCGCCCCGACCCCGTGCAGCGTCAACTGGACCTGCTCACCGCACGCGACGGCGTACCGGGCGCGCTCGCGTACGACGGCAGGACGACCCGCACCTCGGGCGTCGCGGACCTGGACTCGGGCCGGCCGATGGCCGACGAGCGGGGCCGGTTCCGGCTCGCCAGCGACACCAAGGCGTTCACCGCGACCGCGGTGATGCGGCTGGTGGCGGACGGCCGGCTCGGCCTCGACGACCGCGCGGGCTCCTCCGTGCCGCAGCTGGCGGACAGCACCATCACCGTACGGCAGTTGCTGAAGCAGACCAGCGGGCTGCCGGAGTACTCGGCGCTGGTGGACTGGACCCGGCCGGGGACGCCCGAGGACTACCTGGCCCTGGCCCTCGACTCGGACCCCGTCTTCGAACCCGGCACCGACTGGGGCTACTCCAACACCAACTACCTGGTCCTCGGCATGGTGATCGACCAGGTGTCCGGGGTCGGCTTCCGCACCTACGTCGAGCGCACGGTCCTGCGCCCGCTGCACCTGGACGACACCTACTGGCCCGCGCCCGGGGAGCTGGACCTGCGCGGCCCGCACGCCCGGAACTACGGCGTCCATCCCGCGCACCCGCAGGACGGCAGGGTGGACGTGACCGAGCTGCCGGGTCACGAGTTCGGCGCGTCCGGCGGCCTCGTGTCCACCCCCGTCGACCTCAACGCCTTCTGGGACGGCCTGTTCGGCGGCCGGCTGCTGCCCGCCTGGGCGGTACGCCTGATGACGCGGGACACCACCGACATCGGCAGCCGCGACGTCTACCCGGCGGGCAGCCGCTACGGGTACGGCCTCGCCTCGGTCCCGCTCAGCTGCGGCGGCGTCTACTGGGGCCATGGCGACGATCTGCCCGGCGGTTCGGTGGGCGGCGGCCGGGCCACGGGCGGCCGGGGCACCGTGACCGTCTACACCACGACCTGGGCGGCCGAGGGCGACAGCCTGCGTCACCTCCAGGGCGCCGTGGACGCGGCCCTGTGCGCCGAGCGGCGCTGACCCGCGTCCCCTGAGACGGCGGCCGATCAGGAGTGTACGTTCGTACGCCCTGGCGGGTAGGCTCCCGCGCATGACTGTTGACGTACTGCGCCGGCCCGCCCCGGCCGATCGGCGGGCTCGCCTGGCCGTCGCCGTGCTGTTCTTCACCAACGGGGCGCTGTTCGCCAACCTGCTGCCGAGGTATCCGCAGATCAAGGCGGACCTCGGTATGGGGAACGCCGCCTACGGACTGGCCGTTGCGGCGTTCCCGGCGGGGGCCATCACGGCCGGGCTCGCGGCCGGGGTCCTGGTGCGCCGGTTCGGTTCGGCGCGGGTCGCGGTCGGCGGCACGCTGCTGACCGGCGTGGGCATCCTCGCCGCCGGCCTCGCGGACTCGGTGGCGGTTTTCGCGGGGGCACTGTTCCTCGCGGGGGCGATGGACGCCTTCACCGACGTCGCGCAGAACGCCCACGGTCTGCGGGTGCAGCGCCGCTACGGACGTTCCATCATCAACTCCTTCCACGCCATCTGGTCCATCGGCGCCGTCACCGGCGGTTCCATGGCCGCCGCCGCGATCGCGCTCGGCGTCTCGCGCGGCCCGCACCTGCTCTTCTCGGCCGTGGTGTTCGCGATCGCGGCGTGCGTCGCCCTGCGCTACTGCCTGCCGGGCCCGGAGACCGAGACGGAACCGGCCGCCGAGACCGGCGCCGAGGACCGCGCGCCGCTGCCGGTGCGGGCCCCGGCGGCTGCCCTGCGCACCGGCTGGGTGCTGGCCGCGCTCGTCCTCATCGCCACGGCCGGCACCCTCGTCGAGGACGCGGGCATGTCCTGGGCCACCCTCTACCTCTCCGACTCACTGCACGCGACGGCGGCGCTGGCCGCGTCCGGGTATGTCGCCCTGGTCGGCGCGCAGTTCGTCGGCCGCATCGTCGGCGACCGGCTGGTGGACCGCTTCGGCCAGCGCGCGGTGGCCCGCTCCGGCGCTCTGATCGCGGCGGTCGGCATGGGCCTGGCGCTGGCCGTGCCGACGGTGCCGGGCACGGTCCTCGGGTTCGCCGCGGCCGGGTTCGGGGTGGCGACGCTGGTACCGGCGGCCATGCACGAGGCCGACGAACTGCCCGGCCTCAAGCCCGGGTCGGGGCTGACCCTCGTCTCCTGGCTGATGCGGCTCGGCTTCCTGCTCTCGCCGCCGGTCGTGGGCCTGGTCGCCGACGCGACGAGCCTGCGGGTGGGCCTGCTGGTGGTGCCGCTCGCGGGGCTCCTCGTGCTCCTGTGCGCGGGAGTGCTCCGGCCCCGGCGCCGCTGAGCCGTACGGCCGCTCCGCACGGCCCCGCCACGCGGCCACGCCACACGGCCCGTCCAGGAGTGTACGTTCGTACGCTTTGAGGGATAGGATCGGACGCATGCCGACGGACCACTTCGCGGGCGACTCCCGCACCAATCTCGAACGCATGCTGGCGGGCGACCTCTACATCGCCGACGACCCGGAGATCGCCCGCAGGCAGCAGCAGGCCGTGCGGCTGGCCGCCCGCTACCAGGCGGCCTACGCGGAGGACGCCGAGGCCGCCCGCCCGCTCCTCGCGGAGCTGCTCGGCTCGCTGGGTACCGAGGCCCAGGTGCGGCCGCCGCTGTACGTCGACTACGGCAGCAACATCACCGTCGGGGCGCGCACCTTCGTCAACTACAACCTGACGGCGCTGGACGTCGCGGCGATCACCATCGGCGAGGACTGCCAGATCGGGCCGAACGTCCAGTTGCTGACCCCGACGCATCCCCTGGAGCCCGGCCCCCGGCGGGACAAGCTGGAGGCCGCCCGCCCGATCGTCATCGGCGACAACGTCTGGCTGGGCGGGGGCGCGATCGTGCTGCCGGGCGTGACCATCGGGGACAACGCGGTGATCGGCGCGGGTGCGGTCGTCACCAAGGACGTGCCGGCGAACGTCGTGGCCGTCGGCAACCCCGCCCGGCCGGTACGGAACGTGTGAGTCTTCTCCCATGGCAACCGGACACACGGACCCGCAGCGGCGGGAGCGCATCCTCGCGGCCACCCTGGACCTGATCGCCGAGGAGGGCATCGCCCGCGTCTCCCACCGGCGGATCGCGCAGCGCGCGGGGGTGCCGCTCGGCTCGATGACGTATCACTTCAGCGGCATCGAGCAGCTGCTGCGGGAGGCGTTCGGCCGGTTCACCGACCACATCGTCGCGGTCTTCGACGAGCATCTCGGCGCCGCCGCCGACCGCGACGGGGCCCGGGCGGCGGTGGCCGACCTCGTGCACGAGCTGTCCGAGGACAGCCAGCGGGACCTGGTGCTCACTCAGGAGCTGTACACGCTCGCCGCGCGCCAGCCGGCCTACCGGGAGCTGACCCACGAGTGGATGCGCCGCAGCCGGGTCCACCTGGAGAAGCACTTCGACCCGGACACGGCCCGCCAGCTCGACGCCCTCATCGAGGGCCTGACGCTGCACCGCGCCCTGGCCCGGGAGCCGCACGGCCGCGCCCTCACCCTGGAGGCCATCGCCCGGATCACCACCACGGACCGGCACGCCGGGGGCGGCGACACCCCCTAGCAGCCCGTGCGGCGCGGGCCTGACCCCCGCGCCGCACGGGCATCCCCCGTCAGCAGACGCCGTCGCCCGGCTTGGGGTTGCCCAGGCCGAACAGGGGCCGCAGTTTGAGGCCCACCCAGGTGCCGGCCAGCGCGAAGACGCCCCAGAGCCAGCCGCTGAGGCTGCCCGAGGCGATGCCCGCCAGGTAGGCGCCGATGTTGCAGCCGCCGGCCAGCCGGGCGCCGATGCCCATCAGCACGCCGCCGAGCACCGCCGCGACAGCGGTACGCCAGGGGATGCCCCGGTGCAGCGCCCACGTGCCGCCGAGCGAGGCGGCGACGGCCGCGCCGATCATGATGCCGATGTCGGTGAGGCTGGTCTTGTCGGCGAGCACCGGACCGGCCAGCATCTCGGCGTTGCCGGGCCGCTGCCACCAGGTCCAGTTCTCCGGGTGGCCGCCGAGCGCGCCGACCAGCTCCGAGCCCCACAGGCTGAAGGCGCTGGTGACTCCCCAGGCGCCGCCGGAGACCAGCAGGACGCCCGCGCCGAGCACGGCCAGCGCGAGGGCGCCGACGGCCAGCGGCCAGGAGCCGCGGACGGCACGGACGGCCGCCCGGCGCGCCGAGGGCACGGCACCCAGCGGCGGCGGGTTGCGGCGGGCCTGGACACGGCGGCTGACCAGCACCACGAGGAGCAGCGCGACGACGGTCACGGCCCAGGAACCGAACCAGCCGATGTGCTCGGACAGCACGACGGGCTCCCAGGCCGGGAGGTCCTTCCACAGGTCGAACTGCCAGGCGGCCAGCGTGGCGCCGGCGACGAAACCGCCCAGGGTCAGCACGATCGAGGTCTGTCCCGAGCCGACCGCGAAGAGGGTGCCCGAGGCGCAGGCGCCGCCGAGCTGCATGCCGATCGCGAAGAGCGCCGACCCGGCGAACAGGCCGACGCCGATGGGTCCGGCGGACGGCGCGGGCTGGGAGCCGAACAGCCCGGTCTCCGTACCGATGACGAGCGCGAACAGGGTGGCCGTGGTGCCGAGGAGCAGGGCGTGCGCCCGCAGCCCGGTGCCGTTGCCGACGGCGACCAGCTGCCGCCAGGCGGAGGTGAAGCCGAACCGGGAGTGGAAGAGGGCGACGCCCAGACCGAGACCGAGCAGGAGCAGCACGCCGGGCTTGGCGCCGTGCGCGGACCACACGTACGCGGTCAGGGCGGCGGCGAGCAGCCCGGACACGGCGAGCGGTGTGCGCCGCACCGGCGGCAGGGGCGGGGCCTCGGGCCGCGCCGAGGAGGTGGGCGAGGGAGCGAACAGCGGGGCGGACGCGCGCGAGGGCGCGGCCGGGGACGACCCGGCAGGGGGTGCGGTGGTCACGGAAGGATCTCCGGGGTGGTGTGCACGGGGACGGCGGGCGCTGGCGGACCGGCGGCGCGGCTGGTCCGGGGGCTCAGCGGCGACAGAGGCCGTCGTCGACGCACCACGCCGAGCACGCGAAGAGCGCGAGGCACAGCAGCGGAGCCGATGCATACATGCGTACGAATATACGGAGGAGTGCGCTCCGGATGCCACGCCGTCTCGCCATGCGGATGGCGGACGGCGTGACATCCGGGTCTTTCCGGCCTTTCCGTGCCCTTCCGTGGACGTCCGTGTCCGTCCGTGTCTTTCCGGCCGGCTACAGGGTGCGCTCCAGGCGGTCCGCCATCAGCTGCACGAACCGGGCGGGCTCCTTGGGCCGGCCGCCCTCGGCGAGCACCGCGAGGGCGTGCAGCAACTCGGCGGTCTCGGTCAGTTCCGCGCGGTCCCGCCGGTCGGTCCAGGCCCGGTTCAGAGTCTTCACCAGCTGGTGCTCGGGGTTGAGTTCGAGGATCCGCTTGGCGCTGGGCACCTCCTGGCCCATCGCCCGGTACATGTTCTCCAGGGCGGGCGTCAGCTCACCCGCGTCGGAGACGACGCAGGCCGGGGAGACGGTGAGGCGGGAGGAGAGGCGGACCTCCTTGACGTCCTCGCCCAGGTGCTCGGTCATCCAGCCGAGCAGTCCGGCGTACTCCTCGCCCTGCTTCTCCTTCTCGGCGTCGCTCTTGTCCTGCTCGGTGCCGGACAGGTCGATCTCGCCCTTGGCCACCGAGCGCAGCGTCTTGCCCTCGTACTCGCCCACCGCGTCGACCCAGACCTCGTCGACGGCGTCGGTGAGCAGGAGGACCTCGACACCCTTGGCGCGGAACGCCTCCATGTGCGGGGAGTTCTCGATGGCCTGCCGGGACTCGCCCGTCATGTAGTAGATGTCGTCCTGCCCGTCCTTCATCCGCTCCACGTAGTCCTTGAGCGACGTGGGCTCGTCGGCGTCGTGGGTGGATGCGAACGAACAGGCGGCGAGGATGGCGTCCCGGTTCTCGGAGTCGGTCACCAGGCCTTCCTTCAGCACCGCGCCGAACTCGCGCCAGAACGTGGCGTAGCGGTCCGGCGCCGACGTCCTGAGGTCCTTGACCGTCGCGAGGACCTTCTTCGTGAGCCGGCGCTGGATCATGCGGATGTGGCGGTCCTGCTGGAGGATCTCGCGGGAGACGTTGAGCGAGAGGTCCTGCGCGTCGACGACGCCCTTGACGAAGCGGAGGTAGGGCGGCAGCAGTTCCTCGCAGTCGTCCATGATGAAGACGCGCTTCACGTAGAGCTGGACGCCGCGCCGGTAGCCCTGGGTGAACAGGTCGTGCGGGGCGTGCGAGGGCACGAAGAGCAGGGCCTGGTACTCGAAGGTGCCCTCCGCCTGGAGCCGGATGGTCTCCAGCGGGTCCCGCCAGTCGTGGGCGATGTGCTTGTACAGCTCGTGGTACTCGTCGTCGGAGACCTCGTCGCGCGGGCGGGCCCACAGGGCCTTCATCGAGTTGAGCGTCTCGGCCTCGCGGGCCTCGGCGCCTTCGCCGTCCATACCGTCGCCGTCCCCGCCGGGCTCCGGCAGCAGGCGGACCGGCCAGGTGATGAAGTCCGAGTACCGCTTGACGATCTCCTTGATCTTCCACGCGGAGGTGTAGTCGTGGAGCTGGTTGTCGGAGTCGGCCGGCTTGAGGTGCAGCGTCACGGCGGTGCCCTGGGGGGCCTCGTCGAGCCGCTCCAGGGTGTACGTGCCCTCGCCGCGCGAGGTCCACCGGGTGCCCTCGGTCTCGCCAGCGTGCCGGGTGACCAGGGTGACCTCGTCCGCGACCATGAAGGCCGAGTAGAAGCCGACGCCGAACTGGCCGATGAGCCCGTCGGCCCCGGACGCGTCCTTGGCCTCGCGCAGCTCCCACAGGAACTTGGCGGTGCCCGAGTTGGCGATCGTGCCGATCAGCTGGGTGACCTCGTCGTACGACATGCCGATGCCGTTGTCCCGCACGGTCAGGGTGCGGGCGTCCTTGTCGATCTCCAGCTCGATGTGCAGGTCGCTCACGTCGGCGTCGGGCGCGTCGTCGCGCAGGGCGGCGAGGCGCAGCTTGTCCAGCGCGTCGGAGGCGTTGGAGACGAGCTCGCGCAGGAACACGTCCTTGTTCGAGTAGACGGAGTGAATCATCAGCTGCAGGAGCTGACGCGCCTCTACCTGGAACTCAAACGTTTCGGTGGTCATGGCTGGTGCGTACCTCACAGGTCCAGAGAATCGTCTGCACTGGTGTGGGCAACTCTAGAACAGCGCGGGCGGCCGTCGCCGCCGGTCAGACGACCTCCGCGCGGGCCTCCGCCGCCCAGTCCGCCAGCGCCTCCGGCGGATTCAGCCGCAGCGTCCGCTCCTCGTCGCCCTCCTCGGACGGCACTTCGACGGTGACGACGACGGCGTGCCGGCCGGCGCCGGTGCCGAAGAGGCCTTCGGCGTCCAGCCGGGCCATGGCCGTCTCCATCGCCCGCAGGCGCAGCTCGAACTCCGCGTCCGCCTCGTCGTCCGGCAGGTCGAAGAGGTCGCCCCGGGCCTCGAAGAGGGGCCGGACCGGTTCCAGGTGCTCCTCGCCGTAGCAGCAGAACGGCGAGTCGGCGTACGACCACTTGAGGTCGAGGGGCGGGCATCCCTGTCGGGCCGACTCGGCGGCCAGGGCCTGCTCGGACCAGGCGGACAGCGCGGGTCCGTAGGCCTCGCCCGAGGTCACCAACGCGCAGTAGTAGAACCGGTGGTCGGGGTGTTGGCGGAACAGGTCGAGCAGGGCCGCGCGGGCCGCGCGGTGGACGGCGTCGGCCAGTTCGGACTCGGTGGGCGGCATGGCGGCGGCTCCGTGGGGGTGTGGGCGAAGGAGCGGAACGGGCGGGACGCGCCTGGCGGCGGGCACCGGCGACGGAGCCGTCACACCACTTGGGCCATCTCGCTGCGCAGCGCGGTCGCCTTGCCCAGCAGGCCGCGCATGACGGCTGCGAGCATGGCGAACACGGCGCCGACACCGACGCACGCGAGCGCGGCGCCCAGCGCGCCGAGCACCTGCATACCGTCGTCGGGCGAGGGGATCTCGGCCACGGCCAGGTGGACGGCGGTCCCGAGCGCCAGCAACGTGGCGACGACCGTGGCCCCGATGACGGTGTCGACCCAGCGGAACGCACGCGGGGTGAAGACGGCGTCGCGCTCGACCATGTCGAGCAGCATCCACACCGCGCCGAGCACGACCTGTACGCAGGCGACTCCGGCGATCGCCACCGTCGCGTAGGGCACGGCGAAGGGTTCGTAGGGCGGGAAGCGGTCGGCCTCGTCGGACGCCGTGGTGGGGATGACGACGATCTGCCCGAAGAGGCCGAGCAGGATCGCTGCGGCGATGCCGGCCCGGAGTGCGGCGATGAGGAGACGATGCATGTATCGATCTTCAATGGGAATCGATCGAAATTCAATCGACTTCGCCGAACGGCCATCGCCGCACCCACTGCGAGAAGTTCCGTCAGCAGCGTTGACTTGGAGTCAACGGCCCTGCACATTACTTAAAAGTAGAACCGCCGGGTAACCCGCTGCCGCCCCTCCTCCCGAAGAAGAGAGAGCACATGCCGAAGCATGCCCTTCGCCGTGTCATGTCCGCGACAGCCGCCGCCGGCGCGCTCGCACTCGGCCTCACCGACGCCACCGCCCACGCCACGCCCGCCACCCTCGACTACGTGGCTCTCGGCGACAGTTACAGCGCCGGCTCGGGCGTCCTGCCCGTCGACCCCACCAACCTGCTCTGTCTGCGCTCGACGGCCAACTACCCCCACGTCATCGCGGCCACCACGGGCGCCCGTCTCAAGGACGTCACCTGCGGCGCCGCCCAGACCGCCCATTTCTCGCAGGCCCAGTACCCGGGCGTCGCCCCCCAGTTGGACGCGCTCGACGCCGGCACGGACCTGGTCACGCTCACCATCGGCGGCAACGACAACAACACCTTCATCAACGCCATCACGGCCTGCGGCACGGCGGGTGTTCTCAGCGGTGGCAAGGGCAGCCCCTGCAAGGACCGCCACGGCACCTCCTTCGACGACCAGATCGAGGCCAACACCTATCCCGCCCTCAAGGACGCGCTCCTAAACGTGCGCGCCAAGGCTCCGCACGCCAGGGTGGCGGCCCTCGGCTACCCGTGGATCACCCCCGCCACCGCCGACCCGTCCTGCTTCGTGAAGCTGCCCGTCGCCGCCGGTGACGTGCCCTACCTGCGCGCCATCCAGGCGCACCTCAACGACGCGGTCCGGCGGGCCGCCGAGGAGACGGGCACCACCTACGTGGACTTCTCCGCGGTCTCCGAGGGCCACGACGCCTGCGAGGCCCGCGGCACCCGCTGGATCGAACCGCTGCTGTTCGGGCAGAGCATCGTTCCCGTGCACCCCAACGCCCTCGGCGAGCGGCGCATGGCCGAGCACACGATGAGCGTCCTCGGCCTGGGCTGACCTCCGGTGACTCGCCGCGTACGCTTTTCCCGTGCCGTCCTCCCGCCTGCGTCGCGTCGCCGTCCTCGTGCTCGAAGGCGCGAAACCGCTCGACGTCGGCATCCCGGCGCAGGTCTTCACCACCCGCGCGAGCATGCCGTACGAGGTACGGGTGTGCGGCGCGGCGCCCGGCCTGGTGACCGGCGGTGACGGCCTGTCCTACCACGTCGCCCACGGCCTCGACGCCCTGGCGTGGGCCGACGTGGTCTTCCTCCCGGGGTACCGGTCCCCCGACGTCGAGGACCCGCCGCGGACCGTGCTCGACGCGCTGACGGCGGCCCACCAGCGGGGAGCGCGGCTCGCCGCCATCTCCACCGGGGCGTTCGCGCTCGCCGCCACGGGCCTGCTCGACGGCAGGCGGGCCACCACCCACTGGCACTACACACGGGCCCTCGCGGCGAAGCATCCGCGCGTGCGGGTCGACGAGAACGTGCTGTTCGTGGACGAGGGCAGCGTCCTGACCTCGGCAGGCGCCGCCTCCGGCATCGACCTGTGCCTGCACATCCTGCGCGGCGACCTCGGGGTGGCCGCGTCGAACCACGCGGCCCGCCGTCTCGTGGCGGCCCCCTACCGCAGCGGCGGCCAGGCCCAGTACGTGCCGCGCAGCGTGCCCGAGCCGCTCGGCGAGCGGTTCGCCGCCACCCGCGAGTGGGCACTGCGCCGGCTCGCCGAGCCGCTCACCCTGGAGGCACTGGCCCGGCACGCGGCGGTGTCGGCGCGCACCCTCTCCCGGCGCTTCGTCGAGGACACCGGGTACACGCCGATGCAATGGATCATGCGGGCGCGCATCGACCTCGCCCGTGAGCTGCTCGAACGCTCCGAGCACGGCGTCGAGCAGATCGCCGCCGACGTGGGACTGGGCACCGGCGCGAACCTGCGGCTGCACTTCCAGCGCATCCTCGGCACCACCCCCAGCGAGTACCGGCGCACCTTCTCCCGGGGCGAATAGCCGAACCACGCCCGGCTCCCCCGGCCTGGCGTGATCCTTGCGAACCGTGGCACTCACGCCGCTGCCGCCCGCACCCGGCGTGCGCGAGCCTGAAGGCGAAGGACACGGTGGCGAAACGAAAGGGACACACCACTCATGACTCGCATCGGCATCAACGGATTCGGCCGCATCGGGCGCAATGTGCTGCGCGCACTGCTCGAACGCGACACGAAGCTCGAGGTCGTCGCCGTCAACGACCTCACCGAGCCCGCCACCCTGGCCCGCCTGCTCGCCTTCGACTCGACGGCCGGCCGGCTCGGCCGCCCGGTGACCGTCGACGGGGACACCCTGGTCGTGGACGGGCACCGCATCAAGGTGCTCGCCGAGCGCGAGCCCGCCCGGCTGCCGTGGGCCGAGCTGGGCGTCGACATCGTGCTGGAATCGACCGGCCGCTTCACCTCGGCCGAGGCCGCCCGCGCCCACCTGACCGCGGGTGCCCGGAAGGTCCTGGTCAGCGCACCGTCCAGCGGCGCCGACGTGACGCTCGCCTACGGCGTGAACACCGACGCCTACGACCCGGCCGCGCACACGGTCGTCTCCAACGCCTCCTGCACCACCAACGCCCTCGCGCCGCTCGCCGCCGTCCTCGACGAGCTGGCCGGCATCGAGCACGGCTTCATGACCACGGTGCACGCCTACACCCAGGAGCAGAACCTCCAGGACGGCCCGCACCGCGACGCGCGCCGGGCCCGCGCCGCCGGGGTGAACATCGTGCCGACCACGACGGGCGCCGCCAAGGCGATCGGCCTGGTCCTGCCGGGCCTCGACGGCAAGCTGTCGGGCGACTCGATCCGCGTGCCGGTCCCGGTGGGCTCGATCGTCGAGCTGAACACGACCGTCGCCCGCGACGTGACCCGCGAGGACGTCCTGGCCGCCTACCGCGCCGCCGCCGACGGTCCGCTCGCCGGGGTGCTGGAGTACTCGGAGGACCCGCTGGTCTCCTCCGACATCACCGGCAACCCGGCCTCGTCGATCTTCGACTCGGCGCTGACCCGCGTGGACGGCCGGCACGTCAAGGTGGTCGCCTGGTACGACAACGAATGGGGCTTCTCGAACCGGGTGATCGACACCCTCGGACTGCTCGCCACACGCTGAACGGGCAGCCGGTTCGGCATCGCCAGGGGTCACAGGTCACAATGGTGCGATGAGCAATTCCAAGGTTTACTTCGACATCGACATCGACGGCCAGGATGCGGGCCGCATCGTCTTCGAGGTCTTCGAGGACGTCACCCCCAAGACCGCCAAGAACTTCATCGAGCTGGCCACCGGCGAGCACGGTTTCGGCTACGCGGGTTCCCCGTTCCACCGCGTGATCCCGCAGTTCATGCTCCAGGGCGGTGACTTCACCGCGGGCAACGGCACCGGGGGCAAGAGCATCTACGGCGAGAAGTTCGCGGACGAGAACTTCCAGCTCAAGCACACCGAGCCGTACCTCCTCTCCATGGCGAACGCGGGTCCGAACACCAACGGCTCGCAGTTCTTCATCACCACCGTCCCCACCCCCTGGCTGGACGGCAAGCACGTCGTCTTCGGCAAGGTCGTCGAGGGCACGGACGTGGTGGACAAGGTCGAGGGCTACGGCTCCTCCCCGGCGGGCAAGACCTCCAAGAAGATCACGGTGCGCGCGTCCGGCAAGCTGTAGGGCCGCTCGGGCCCACGAGGACCTGAACCGACGGGGGTCCATCGCACACGGTGCGGTGGGCCCCCGCTCCGTTCCGTCTGGTGGGGTGCGCCGGGTGGTGCGACGCTGGGGTGGAGGAGCGTCCGCGGAAGGCAACCCCGGGAGGACCGATGGGACGGGACGTCCCGGCGCTGGTCTTCACGCGCGAGGACCGCCGCCGGTACCGGATCAAGATGCAGGAGTGCCTGGAGGCCTTCGCGCAGATGCTGCGCGAGTCACGGTTCGAGACCGAGCGGCCCCAGGTCGGCCTCGAGATCGAACTGAACCTGGTCGACGACCGCGGCGAACCTGCCATGCGCAACAGTGACGCCCTCGAAGCGATCGCGGACCCTGCCTGGTCCACCGAGCTGGGCCGGTTCAACCTGGAGATCAACATCCCTCCCCGGCGGCTGACCGCGGGCGGCCCGGACGCCTGGGAGACCGAGATCCGCGCCGCCCTGAACCACGCCGAGGACCGCGCCGCGTCGGTCGGCGCCCATCTGATCATGGTCGGCACCCTGCCCACACTGCGCCAGTCCGACGTGGGCGAGGCGGCCCTGTCGGAGAACCCGCGCTACCGGCTGCTCAACGACCAGGTGTTCGCCGCCCGGGGCGAGGACCTGCACATCGAGGTGGACGGCGTCGACCGCCTGCGGACCTACGCGGACACGATCACGCCGGAGGCCGCCTGCACCAGCACCCAGTTCCACCTCCAGGTCGCCCCGGAGGAGTTCGCGGACTACTGGAACGCCGCCCAGGCCATCGCCGGTGTCCAGGTCGCCCTCGCGGCCAACTCGCCCTTCCTGCTCGGCAAGGAACTGTGGCACGAGAGCCGCATCCCGCTGTTCGAGCAGGCCACCGACACCCGGCCGCAGGAGATCAAGGCCCAGGGGGTCAGGCCCCGGGTGTGGTTCGGGGAGCGCTGGATCAACAGCGTCTTCGACCTCTTCGAGGAGAACCTCCGCTACTTCCCGGCGCTGCTGCCCCTGTGCGACGAGCAGGACCCCGCCGAGACCCTCGACCGCGGCGACATCCCGGAACTGGGCGAGCTGACCCTCCACAACGGCACCATCTACCGCTGGAACCGGCCCGTCTACGCGGTCGCCCACGACAAGCCGCACGTCCGCGTGGAGAACCGGGTCCTGCCCGCCGGCCCGACGGTCGCCGACACCCTCGCCAACGGCGCCTTCTACTACGGGCTCACCCGCGCCCTGGTGGAGGAGGAACGGCCGGTGTGGTCGCGGATGTCCTTCTCGGTCGCCGAGGACAACCTGCACACCGCCGCCCGGCACGGCATCGAGGCACACCTGTACTGGCCCGGAGTGGGCGAGGTGACGGTGCCCGAACTCGTCCTGCGCCGGCTGCTGCCGCTGGCGCACCGGGGACTGGAGCTGTCGGGCATGGACTCCGCCTGGCGGGAGCCGCTGCTCGGCATCATCGAGCAGCGCTGCGTCACCGGCCGCAACGGCGCGGTCTGGCAGAAGGAGATGTTCCACCACATCGACGCCACCGCCCGGCCCGGCCGCCACGAGGCGCTGCGCCGGATGACCCAGCAGTACATGGACTACATGCATCTCAACGCCCCGGTCCACACCTGGCCGGTCGACTGACGTCCGGGGCGCCACAGGCCACTAGGGAGGCGACGGAGCGATGTGCCGATGGCTCGCCTACTCGGGGACACCCGTACTCCTGGAGTCCCTTCTCTACCAGCCCGAGCACTCGCTCATCGACCAGAGCCTGCATGCCCGCATGGGCGTCGAGACGACGAACGGGGACGGGTTCGGCGTCGGCTGGTTCGGGCCGGAGATGCAGACACCCGCGATCGTCCGGGAGGTCGGACCGGCCTGGAGCAACCGCAACCTGCGGGAGATCGCGGGCCATGTCCGCTCCCCCCTGTTCTTCGCGCACATCCGGGCCTCGACGGGCAGCCCCGTGCAGCAGACCAACTGCCATCCCTTCCGCCACGGCCGCTGGATGTGGATGCACAACGGCGCGATCGCCGAGTTCCACCGGCTGCGCCGGGACCTGGCGCTGGCCGTCGATCCGCACCTGTTCCTCGACATCGAGGGGTCGACGGACTCGGAGATGATGTTCTACCTGGCGCTCACGCTCGGCCTTCAGGACGACCCTCCCGCCGCCGTGGCCCGGATGGCGGGGCTGGTGGAGGAGATCGGCCACGAGCACGGCGTGGAGTTCCCGCTGCAGATGACGGTGGCCGTGACCGAGGGACGCCGCCTGTGGGTCTTCCGCTATTCCAGCCAGGCCCAGTCCCGGTCGCTCTACTACAGCAGCCGGGTGGAGAGCCTGCGCGCGCTGCATCCCTCGTTGCCCTTCCTCAAGGATGCCTCCGACAGCACCCGCCTGATCGTGTCGGAGCCCCTGGGCGACCTGCCCGGGGTGTGGAACAAGGTGCCCGAGAGCAGCTACGGCGTCGTCCAGCCGGAGGGGGACGCCCTGCTCCCCTTCGTTCCCCGCCAGCCGTGAGCCGGTTGACACGGACGGGCGAAGATCACACAATCGGTGACATGACCACATACCGGTTCGGCACCATCGCGGAGTGTCCCCGCGTGCCCGAGCGGACCGGATGTGAGCGCTCCGGCCTTTAACGGCCCTCTTCGCACCGACCGTCCGACGCCCGTCGCGTCGTAGCCGTCGGCATTGCCTCCGGGTCCACGACCCGTCGCACCCGTAGCACCCTCGTTTCCCCGGCCGTCCGGCGGTGACCTCGCGCACCCCCCGGCCGGATGTCACGCGTACCGTCTCTCCAGGGGAGGACTCCCATGTCCGTCACGTCCGTCGGTCCGAGCACCGTCCTGCGCGAAGCGCGCACCCCGGGGGACGGGATCTACGAGGGCCGGCGCACCCTGCGCCGGCTGCCCGAGGGCTGGCGGGACCGGCCCTACGAACACTTCGAGGTCGTCCCGCAGGCGCGCACCATCGGCGCCGAACTCCGGGGCGTCGACCTCTCGCGTCCGCTCACCCCGGTGCTGCGGGAGGAGTTGAACCGCGCCCTGCTGGAGTGGAAGGTGCTGTTCTTCCGCGCCCAGCACCTCACCTCCGAGCAGCAGCGCGACTTCGCCCGGAACTGGGGCGAGTTGGAGACCAACCCGCTGCTCGCCGCCGGTTCCAGCGACGACGTCGTCCGGTTCGCCAAGGGCGCCGGGGCCGCACCGACGTACGAGAACGTGTGGCACACCGACGTCACCTTCCGCGAGCGCCCCGCGCTCGGCGCCGTGCTCCAGCTGCGCGAGGTCCCGCCGTTCGGCGGCGACACGATGTGGGCGGACATGGCGGCTGCCTACGACAACCTGCCCCGGGAGGTGAAGGACCGCGTCGACGGTGCGCGCGCCGTGCACGACTTCATCCCGGGTTTCGCACGGTTCTACGGACCCGAGCGGCTGCTGCCGCACCAGGACCTGTTCCCGCCCGTGGAGCACCCGGTCGTCCGCACGCATCCGGAGACGGGGCGGCGCCTGCTGTTCGTCAACACGTCCTTCACCACGCACATCACCGGCATGGACCGCGACGAGAGCGACCGGCTGCTGCGGTTCCTGTTCCAGCAGGCGCACGTGCCCGAGTACCAGGTGCGCTGGCGCTGGCAGCCCGGCGACATCGCCTTCTGGGACAACCGGGCCACGCAGCACTACGCGGTGGGCGACTACGGGTCCGAGCGGCGGGTCGCCGAGCGGGTCGCCATCGAGGGCGACCGGCCCTTCTGATCCCGCGCGTCCGGGGCCGGAGGCGGCAGGGCACCTCCGGCCCCGGCCCCGCTATGCCTCCGGCTCCTCAATGGCCGCCGGGCGCAGCTGGGCTGCGCGGACCCGGGCGACGTCGAGCTTCTCGCCCCGGTCGAAGCGGTAGATGCCGTTCTGCTCCTGGAAGACGTCGGTCAACTGGGTGTAGCAGTAGCCGAACATGTCACGGTCGCCGAGCAGGACCCCGGTGAGTCCGCTGAACCGCTCGTGGAACTCGTCCTCGTTCCGCACGCGTTCCCCGTAGCCCCAGGAGACGGTGCGGTCCTCGCCCGAGCGGTCGGCGGCCGCCTCGGGGTCCCACCAGATGCCGCCGAACTCGCTGACGAAGTACGGCTGGCCCCGGTAGGGCTGGGAGTAGGCGGCACCGCTCTCGTGCGCGTTGACGTAGGGCGCGTCCTTGGCGAGACCGGACATCAACTGCCGGAAGGCGGCGGGGTCCTGCTCGTAGTTGTGGGAGTCGTAGATGTCCGTCTCGGCGACCCGGTGGGCGTACCCGGAGGCGTCAACGACCGGGCGGGTGGTGTCCATGGCCTTGGTGGCCAGGAACATCGCGCGGGTCACGTCGTCGAGCTGGGTCATGCGGTCGTGCAGCTTCTGGTACGTCTCGTTGAGCGGGCACCAGCCGATGATCGAGGGGTGTGAGTAGTCGCGCTCCAGCGCCTCCAGCCACTGGGCGACGTAGGAGGCGTCGGGCTTCTGGTTGTCGCCCGAGGAGCCGCCCGTCTCGCAGCCCCAGTCGCCGAACTCGCCCCACACCAGGTAGCCGAGGCGGTCGGCGTGGTGGAGGAAGCGCTCCTCGAAGACCTTCTGGTGGAGCCGGGCACCGTTGAAGCCGGCCGCCATCGCCAGCTCGATGTCCCGCACCAGGGCCTCGTCGCTCGGCGCGGTCATCAGCCCGTCCGGGTACCAGCCCTGGTCGAGGACGAGCCGCTGGAAGACCGGACGCCCGTTGAGCAGGACGGCCTTGCCGCGCAGGCCGACGGCACGCAGTCCGGCGTAGCTCTCGGCACTGTCGACCACCTCTCCGGCGGCGTCGAGCAGCTCCAGGCGCAGGTCGTACAGGTGCGGGTCCTCGGGTCCCCACTCGCGCCGCCGGTCGTCCGGCACCGGCAGGTGCAGACGCGGGGCGAGGTCGAGGTCGGCGCGCGCCTCGGCGCGGCTCACCTCGCCGTCGGCGTCGCTGAGGACCGCGCGTACCCGGTGTCCCGGGCGGTTGCCGGACAGGGGCAGTTCGAGGTGGAAGGCTGAGCCGGCCAGGTCGGGGGTGATCCGGGGGCGGCGCAGGTGCGTGACGGGGACGGGCTCCAGCCAGACGGTCTGCCAGATGCCGGTCACCCGGGTGTAGTTGCAGTCGTGGTTGGCGTACTGGACCGCCTGCTTGCCGCGCGCCTGCGGGCCGGACCTGGGGTCGCGGGCCCGCACGGTGATCACGACCTCCTCCTCCGCCCCGGCGATGTCGCCGAGGTCGGCGGTGAAGGGGGTGAAGCCGCCGCGGTGCCGGGCGACCTCCTTGCCGTCGGCCCACACGGTGGTGTCGTGGTCGACGGCGCCGAAGTGCAGCAGGACGCGGCGTCCGGCCCAGGCGGCGGGCAGGGTGAGGGCCCGCCGGTACCAGACGGCCTCCAGGAAGTCGGTGTCCCCGATGCCGGACAGCTCGGACTCGGGCGGGAAGGGGACGAGGATTTCCTCACGCAGCTCGCGGTCGAGCAACCCGCGTTCGAGGCCGCTGTCCCCGCGGTCGGTCTCGAACTGCCATGCACCGTTCAGGTTGAGCCAGTCGGGGCGCACGAACTGCGGTCGCGGGTACTCCGGGCGCGGTACGGAGTGAGTGGGCACACATGCTCCAGTCGATCGGTGGGCCGGGCGCGCGAACGCCGAGCCCGTGGGTACAGCTGGTCGGGTTCAGGAACCGCCGAGGCCGGTGGTGGCGACGGAGTTGACGATGCGGCGCTGGAAGAGGAGGAAGACCACGATCAGCGGCAGCGCGGCCAGCAGGGCGGAGGCCATGGACTGGGCGTACTGGATGCCGTAGGCGTCCTTGACGGTGGCCAGGCCCACCGGGAGGGTCATCAGGTCGGGGTCGTTGGTGACGATGAACGGCCACATGAAGTTGTTCCAGGCGCCGATGAAGACGAAGATCGCCACCGCGGCCACGATCGGCCGTGAGAGCGGCAGGACGATCGACCGGAAGACCCGCAGCTCGGATGCCCCGTCAATCCGGGCCGCCTCCTCCAGCTCCCTGGGGATGGCGTCGAAGAACCGCTTGAGGATGAACACCATCATCGGCGCGACGACCTGCGGCAGGATGACCGCCGCGTAGGTGTCGACCAGGTTGAACAGGGTCATCTGGTCGAACAGCGGCACGACGAGCAGTTGCGGAGGGACCATGATGGCGGCCACGGTGACGCCGAGCAGCGCTCGGCGGCCGCGGAAGGTGCCGCGGGAGAAGCCGTAGGCCGCGAGGGTGGAGACCGCGACGGTGATGAGCGTGACCAGGCCGGCGATCAGGAAGCTGTTGAAGGCCCAGACGGTGACGTGCCCGCGTTCCAGTATCTGCTGGTAGGCGTCCAGGGTGAAGGCGCCCTTGAACGGGGACAGCCCGGTGGTGTTGATGTCCTCCTCGCTCTGCACCGAGGTGATGACCGCCCAGACGAACGGCAGCAGCCAGACGACGGCGAGGACGACGAGCGCGGTCCCGGCCAGGACGCGGGGCAGTCTTCCGTGGCCGAGGAGCAGGGGCGAGCCGGCCGCCTCGCGGGGTGGACGGCGCCGGGAACGGAGGGCGGTGGCGGTGGCGGACACGGTCAGTCCTCCCGGCGGAAGAGGCGGAGCTGCACGAGCGAGACGAGGACGATCAGGGCGAAGAAGAGGTACGAGACGGCGGAGGCGTAGCCGAGGCGGTAGCCGGTGAAGCCGACGTCGTAGACGTACTCGAGGACGGGCCGGGTGGAGCCGTTGGGTCCGCCCTTGGTGAGGATGTAGATCTGGTCGAACACCTTGAGGGAGGCCAGGACCTGGAGCATGGCCACCAGGCCGGTGGTCCGGCGCAGCTGCGGCAGCGTGATGGACCACAGGCGGCGCCAGGCGCCGGCCCCGTCGAGCGCCGCCGCCTCGTCGAAGGTGGTGGGCAGGGACTGGAGCGCCGCGAGGTAGAGCAGGAAGTTGAAGCCCACCGTCCACCAGACGGTGAGGGCGGCCACCGACCACATGGCGACGGACTCGTCGGACAGCCAGCCGACGGGTGCCATGCCGAGGGTGTCCAGGAGCTGGTTGGCCATGCCCAGTTCCGGCTGGTAGAGCCAGGTCCAGATCATGGTCACGACGGTCACGGGCAGCAGGTACGGGGCGAAGAACGACAGGCGCCACGCCCACTGCCCGGCGAGCCCGCTGTGCACCAGCAGGGCCATCGCGAGCGCGACCAGCACCAGCGGAACGCTGGAGATGACGGTGAAGAAGACGGTGTTGCCGAGGCTGCTCCACACGTCCGGGTCGCCGAACGCCTCGGTGTAGTTGTCGAAGCCGACGAAGCTCGTGTCGCGCAGGGCGAGCGAGCTGTCGGTGAAGCTCATCCAGAGCCCCTGCACGATCGGCCAGACCATGAAGAGGCCGAACACCAGCAGGAACGGCAGGACGAACACGAGCCCGTTGCCGGTGCGTATGCGGCCGAGGGCGGTGCGGCGGCCGCCCGGGGGAACCGCGGGCGGGGTGGTCCGCTCCTCGGCGCCGAGGGGTGCGGTGGTGGTCACGTCGGTCACTCCTGTCGCTGGTCAGGCCACCGGGTTGGGCTGGCGCAGCAGCGAGTCCGCCTCGCGGACCATCTGCCGCACCGCCTTCTCGGGGGTGGTGTTGCCCAGCAGCGCCGACTGGAGCGGCTGGCACATCCGGTTCTGGAAGTTCGAACCGGCGCCCGCGAACCAGTTGGGCGGGTCGAGGACCGCCACCTTCGCGGCGTCGGCGTAGGAGGACTGGGGTTCGAGGGCGGCGTACTGCGGCTTCGCGAGGACGGGCCGGTACGCGGGGATGTGGCCGGCGCTCGCCCAGGTGAGGCTCTGCTTGAGGATCTGGGCGACGTACCGGTGGGCCTCGCGGCGCCGGGCCGGGTCGGGGCTGTCCTGGTGCGGGAGGACGAAGCTGTGGCTGTCGGTGTAGACGGCCGGCTTGTCGAAGACCTGCGGGAAGGGCGCGGCGCCCAGCTCCAGGCCGGACTTCTTCAGCGTCGGCAGCTCCCACTCGCCGAGCATCGCCATGCCGCCGCGTCCACTGCTGAAGGCGGCCAGCGCGCCGTTGTAGTCCAGGTTGTTGGGGTTGGTCTTCCCGTCGAAGAGGCGCGTCATGAGGGTGACGACGCGTACGGCGGCGTCGACGTCGATCTTCGCGGGGCCGCCGTCGGGCAGGTCGAACGCGGCGCCGGTCTGCGCGTAGAGGCCGGCGAACAGACGCCAGTTCTGTGCCGTGTCGGTGACGTGGCCGAACAGGATGCCCGACTCCCCGGTCGCCGCTGCCAGGGCCTTGCCGGCCTCCAGCAGGGCCTCGGGCGAGCCCATGGGCGCCAGTTCGCCGGAGGGGTCCAGGAGCCCGGCCCGCTCGGCGGCCTTCTTGTCGTAGAACACGATGAAGGGGTGGACGTCCAGCGGGATCGCGTAGACGGTCCCCTCGTGCCGGGTGCGCGACCACACGGCCGGGGTGAAGTCCTTCTCCGTCACTCCGTACTCGGCGAGCAGGTCCAGGTCGAAGGCGTCCACCAGGCCGCCGGGCGCGTAGCCCGCCAGCCGGGACAGGTGCATGGCGGCCACGTCGGAGGCCCGGCCGCCGGCCGCGGACATGGCGAGCTTGGTGTAGTACGACGGCCCCCAGTCCAGGATCGTACGGTCGACGTCGAAGCCCTTGGCTCCCCCGGCCCCCTTGGACACGGCCTCGATCATGTCGTCCATGAGCATGCCGTCGCCGCCCTGGAAGAGGTCCCAGACGCTCAGCGCGGACGCCCCCGAGGCCGAGGCCGGTGAGGTGCAGCCGGACAGCGGGCCCGCGGCGAGCAGGGCTCCCGCTCCGGCCATGGCGTTGCGCAGCAGCCGACGGCGGCTGGGGCGGCGCACCGGGTCGGACACGGCCAACGCCCCCTGGGCAGGCAAACGGGAACTCATCGCGGACCTTTCGACGGCCGGAGCTCATGCGGTGGCTAGTTTTTACATCGATGTACATTGGCTGTAAAGAGCCGGGGGAAAGTGGACCTGTACCGAAGCCCTCCCTGTACCGGGACATAGACTCGGGCAGCGCGGAAGAGGCAGGGAGGTCTCGGTGGCACGGCCCAGGATCAAGGACGTCGCACGTCACGCGGGCGTCTCGGAGAAGACGGTGTCCAATGTCATCAACGACTACGCCCATGTCTCCGACCGGACCAGGCAGGTGGTGCGCGAGGCCATCGAACACCTCGGCTACCGGGTCAACCTGGCCGGCCGTCATCTGCGCAAGGGCAGAACCGGCATCATCGCGCTGGTCGTCCCGGAGCTGGACATACCGTACTTCGCGGAGCTGGCCCGGCATGTCATCCGCGAGGCCGAGGAGCGGTCCCTGACGGTCCTGATCCACCAGTCCGGGGCGGACCGTGCCCACGAGCTGGCGGCGCTGGCCGGGTTCGGCTCCACGTTCGTGGACGGGATCATCCTCAGTCCGCTGGCGCTCACCGCCGACGACCTGCGGGACCGCACGGGTTTCCCGCCCACGGTGCTGCTCGGGGAGCTGCTGGAGGAGGGCGCGGACCACGTGGCCATCGACAACGAGAGCGCCGCGCGCGAGGCGACCCGCCATCTGCTCGGGCTCGGGCGCCGCAGCATCCTCGCCGTGGGCGGGCGCGACGACTCGGGTCTGGGGACGGCCGAGGCCCGCACCCGGGGCTACCGTGCCGCGCTGGCGGAGGCGGGCATCGCCTACGATCCGGCCGCACTGCTGCCGGTCGGCTCCTTCCGGATGCCCGACGGTGCGCGGGCCGTGGCGCGGGCACTGGAGGAGGGCGCGCGGCCCGACGCGTTGCTCTGCCTGAACGACCAGCTGGCGCTGGGTGCGTTGCGCGCCCTGCACGAGCACGGGGTGTCGGTGCCCGAGGAGGTCGCGGTGATCGGCTTCGACGACGTGGAGGGCGGGAGGTTCAGCGTCCCGACGCTGAGCACGGTGGCGCCGGACAAGGCGGCGGTGGCCAAGGTCGCCGTACAGCTGCTCCAGCACCGCATCGAGGAGGCGACGGCGCCGGACGGTGCCGTGTCGGGGGTGCAGGCGCCCCAGGACCGCATCGTGGCCCACCGGCTCGTCCTGCGGGAGAGCACGGAGGGCCGCGAGCGGCGTTGACGCTCAGTTCGTGTAGACCTCGGCCCGGTCGACGCTCACGAAGGACGCCCCGGACTGGGAGTTGTGCTCGCCGGTGACCCTGATCCGCAGGGTGTGCCTGCCGTTCGCCAGCCGTGGACTCGTGTACTGCACCGCCTCACCGACGCGGATCGGGCCGTGGAGGTCCACCCGCTGCTCGGGCCCGCCGTCGACACTGACGCCCGCGTAGCCGTTGCCGGTGTCCTTGACGGAGAGCAGGACGATCCGGGTGCCCGTGAAGGAGAAGGTGGCCGTGGCACCCGCCCGGTCGCTCCAGTGGTCGTCGCTCCAGAAGCACTGCGTGGCGCAGCCCGTGCCGGAGTTCCAGGCACCGGTGTAGGTGACGCCGCCGGGGCCGCCGGCACGGCCGTCGTCGTTGATCCAGTAGTTGCCCGAGCCGGGATCGCCGGAGGGCAGGTCCTGGGTGGCGCCCATGGCGAGCGGACGGCCGAAGTCGGGGGTGCCGTCGGCCCGCCAGGTGAACCGCTGCGCCCGCGTGGTGCGGTTGGTGTAGGTGTTCACCGAGGTGGTCTTGGCGTGGTAGACGATCCAGTCCTGGGTGCCGTCGGGGGACGTGAAGAAGGCGTGGTGTCCGGGCCCGAACACGCCCCGGTCGTCGGCCCGGGAGAACACCGGGCCCTGGTGCTGGTGCCAGTTCCCCGGCACCAGCGGGTCGGCGTCCAGCGGCATCGACATCATCCAGACCTGGTAGTCGGGCTTGCCCGTGTCGCAGGTGGAGTACGTCATCCAGACCCGGCCGTTGCGGTACAGGAACTCGGGTCCCTCCCGCACCTCGGGGCAGCCGCCCGCCGCGTCGATCGCGACCGCGTTCCCGGAGACCGTGTACGGGTCGGACATCGGGGCGATGTTGATCCCGTTGTGCTGGTACTGGTTGATGCCGCTGTAGGCGAGGTAGAGCCGCCCGCCGAGTTGGAGGATGCCCGCGTCGATGGCGAAGTCGTCCGCGTGGTTGGGCGGGGCGAGCTCGGCCTTGAAGTGGTACGGGCCGGTGGGGTCGTCGCGCTCCGACTCCAGGACGTACAGCCGGTGGTGGTCGTCGACGCCGTCGTCGGCCGTGTAGTAGAGGTACCAGCGGTCGCCGAAGCGGTAGAACTCGGGGGCCCAGATGTTGCGGTTGCGGGACGGGTCGGTGTCGGTCCACACCGTGACCGGGTCCGCGGTGGCCAGGGTTCCCAGGGACGGGGAGCGCCACATCCTGATGCTGCCTCCCTGGGTGGTGGTCAGGTAGTAGGCCCCCTTCCAGTGCGTCATGAAGGGGTCGGGCCCGCTGTTGAGCGGGTTGCGGAAGGTGCCGGCCGCCGCGGCGGCTTCGGCAGGGGGTGCGGATGGGGCGGGAGCCGCGGTGGCCGGTCCGGTGAGCCCGGGCAGCAGGCCCACGACCAGCGCGAGAAGGGCGGCGAGGAGCGGGCCGAGGCGCGCGCCGGGACGGGAACGGGGGCGGGTTGCGGGGCTGGGAAGCACGTGGGGGTCCTCTCCCGAAGCCTTTACATCGATGTAACGACGGGGCGTCAGGTTAGGGACGGCTCACGGGGCTGTCAACGGGGCCAAAAATGGTATTCCATTTGCCGCAGACCCCTTGACGGTGCGGTTTGGCGAAAACTACGTTCTGTTCACCGGAAAGCCGCTTCCGCCTTGTGGAACCCTCCAACTCCCCCGCACCTGATCCCAGGAGTCCCGTATGACTGCCCTGGAAGACCGCCGCTCGTCCGCCCGGGCCGGCGACACCGCCACCAGTTCCGGCCTCTACACCTACGACCTCGCCCCGACGAAGCGGGAAGGGCGCCGCTGGGGCGCCTACAACGTCTTCACGCTCTGGGCCAACGACGTGCACAGCCTGGGCAATTACGCCTTCGCCATCGGACTGTTCGCCCTCGGTCTGAACGTGTGGGGCATCCTCGCGGCCTTCGCGCTCGCCTCGGTCCTGCTCTTCCTCCTGCTCACGCTCTCCGGATTCATGGGCCACAAGACGGGCGTCCCGTTCCCCGTGATGAGCCGCATCGCGTTCGGCATCAAGGGAGCGAAGATTCCGGCCGCCGTCCGCGGTGCCGTGGCCATCGCCTGGTTTGGTATCCAGACTTACCTGGCCTCGGCCGTGCTGAGCGCCCTCCTGGTGGCCATGTTCCCGTCCCTGGCCTCCCTGACCACGAACTCCCTGCTCGGACAGTCGACGCTCGGCTGGATCACCTTCCTGGTGCTGTGGGCCCTCCAGGTGCTCATCGTCAGCTACGGGATGCAGATGATCCGCCGGTACATGGCCTTCGCCGCACCCACCACCCTGCTGACGATGTGCGCGCTCGCGGTGTGGATGTTCGTCCGGGCCGACGGCTCGGTGTCCGTGTCGATCGACGATCCGCTGACCGGCGGCGCGATGTGGCTCCAGGTGCTCCAGGCCGCCGCCCTGTGGGTGGTCATCTACGGGACGTTCGTGCTGAACTTCTGCGACTTCACCCGGTCCGCGCGCAGCCGCGGCTCCATCGTCCGGGGCAACGTGATCGGCATCCCGGTGAACATGCTCTTCTTCGCCGTCATCGTGGCCGTCCTCAGCGGAGCCCAGTTCACCCTCGACGGGCACGTGATCACCAGTCCGACGGACATCGTCAGGACGATCCCCAACATGTTCCTGCTGGCCGTCGCGTCGCTGTGCCTCATCGCCCTCACGGTGGCGGTCAACCTGCTGGCCAACTTCGTCGCGCCGATCTACGCCCTGGTCAACCTCTTCCCGCACCGGCTCGACTTCCGCCGCGCGGGTCTGGTGAGCGCGGTCCTGGGCCTGGTGATCACGCCCTGGAACCTCTACGACAGCCCGGTCGTCGTGAACTACTTCCTCGGCGGGCTCGGCGCGCTGCTCGGCCCCCTGTTCGGCGTGATCATGGCGGACTACTGGCTGCTGCGGAAGTCCCGCGTGAACGTGCCGGCCCTCTACACCGAGGACGCGGGCGCCGAGTACCACTACCGGCGCGGCTACAACCCGCGGGCCGTCGCCGCCTTCGTCCCCGGCGCCGCAATCGCCGTCGTCGTCGCGCTCGTCCCCTTCTTCCACGCCGCGGCCGGGTTCTCCTGGTTCATCGGAGCGATCATCGCCGCCGTGCTGTACGCGCTGATCGCCGACCGCGCATCGCTGTTCCGCGACGTGGACGGCGAGTCCATCGCCGTCGCCGCGGAATAGCCCGCGCCCTCCCGACCCGTCCCGTCGCGGCACACCCCGTCCGAGCAGAAGGCCCAGGCCCACCCATGCGCATCCTCGTGGTCAACGTCAACACCACGCAGTCCATCACCGACGCGATCGCCAAGCAGGCGGCTGGCGCGGCCGCTCCGGGCACCGAGATCGTGCCGCTGACCCCGGCCTTCGGCGCGGAGTCCGTGGAGGGCAACTACGAGAGCTACCTCGCCGCCGTCGCCGTGATGGAGGCCGTGCGCGCCCACCGGGAGCCCTTCGACGCGGTGATCCAGGCCGGTTACGGCGAGCACGGCCGGGAGGGGCTCCAGGAGTTGCTCGACGTGCCCGTCGTCGACATCACCGAGGCGGCGGCGAGCACCGCGCAGTACCTGGGCCGCCGCTACTCCGTCGTCACCACCCTCGACCGCACGGTCCCCCTCATCGAGGAACGGCTGGCGGTGGCCGGACTGAGCGCCAGGTGTGCCTCGGTGCGGGCCAGCGGGCTCGCCGTGCTCGACCTGGAGCGGGACGAGCAGGCCGCCGTGGACGCCATCACCGAGCAGGCCGCCCGCGCGGTGGAGGACGACCGGGCCGAGGTGATCTGCCTGGGCTGCGGAGGCATGGCGGGCCTCGCCGAACGCGTGGTGGAGCGTACCGGTGTCCCCGTCGTCGACGGGGTCGCCGCCGCCGTGACGGTCGCCGAGTCCCTGGTCCGGCTCGGTCTGTCCACGTCCAAGGTGCGCACCTACGCCCGCCCGCGCCCCAAGCGCATCGTCAACTGGCCCCCGCAGGCGGGCTGACCGTCGTCGCGCCGTCCCGCCCGGGCCGCCCGCGGGCCCCGGGGTATTCTGACGGGCCGCCCGACCGCCGCTGCGCACGGCGCGGTCGGCGGACCGCGAACGGGAAGAGCGACGAGGGACGGCGATGGCTGCGTCAGAGGGCTTCAGGCCCGAGTCCGAGCGGGTCACGCGGCGGTTGCGCGACGAGATCATCGACGGTGTGCGGGCCCCCGGCAGCCGCCTGGTCGAACGGGACCTGGCCGAGTCCCTCGGCGTGAGCCGGCTCCCGGTCCGCGAGGCCCTCAAGACGCTGGTGTCGGAGGGACTGGTGACGCCGCGGCCGCGGAGCTGGGCGGTGGTGCGGGAGTTCACCACCAGCGACATCGCCGACCTGGACGAGGTCCGCTCGGGCCTGGAGACCCTGGGTTTCCGCCTCGCCGCCCAGCGGCACACGCGGGAGGGACTGGAGCGGCTGCGCGCGACGGTGGACGCCGAACTCGACGCGGCCCGCGCGAACGACGCGGTACGGGCCCGCCGGGCGGCCGCCGACTTCCACGAGACCGTCGTCTCGCTGGCCGCCAACGAGCTGCTCAACGAGCTCGAACGGGTCCTGCGCAGCCGGCTGCGCTGGCTCCTGGGCCAGCACGACGACCTGATGGCCGTCGCCCTGGAACACGACGCCCTCTACCGGGCCATCGCGGCACGCGACGTGGACCGCGTCCAGGAACTGGTCCTGCACCATCTGGCGACGAGCCGCAGCGCGGCCCTGGGACACCTCGCGCAGGAGCGGTCCTAGGCTCGGCCGGCCCGCCCCCGGTGGTGACCCCGTGTGAACCGGGACGGCGGGACGCCGAAGGTGCGGGTGAAGGCGGCGGTGAACGCGGCGGGAGAGGCGTAGCCCAGCCGGCCGGCGACCTCGGTGACCGAACCGGACCGCAGCAGCGGCACCGCCGCGAGCAGGCGCGCGCGGCCCCGCCAGACGGCGGGGCTGTCCCCCGTCTGGGCCCGGAAGCGCCGGGTGAAGGCCCGTTCGCTCAGGTTCGTCCGCGCCGCCCACGCGGCGTTGGTGACCCCGGTGTCCGGGGCGGCCAGGTACTCCCTGCACAGCGTCGCCAGGTCCGCGGAGGCGGGGATGCTGACATGGAACGGGAGCGGCGCGCGCGCCGCGATCTCGTGCAGGAGGAGGTCGGCGACGCTGCCCTCGCGCCCGGACAGGCTGTAGTCGGCCTCGAACTCGACAGCTGCCAGGAGCAGTTCGCGCAGGAGCGGCGGCACGTCCACCACCGTGCAGGTGCCGGGCCACCACGGGACGGCGTCCGGCTCGATGTACAGGCTGCGGGTGCTCACGCCCAGCATCCGCACCCGGTGCCGGGTGGCGGCCGGGATCAGCACGGCGCGCTCGGGCGGCACGGTCCAGGTGCCGTCGTCGGTATCGACCACCATGACTCCGGTGGCCCCGTACAGGAACTGCGCGCGCCGGTGCTCGTGCCAGTCCAGGACGTGTCCCGGCGGGTAGTCGGTGCCGATCGGCAGCACGGCCCGGTCCACGTGGTCGACGTCGGCCAGGGAGACGTTCTTCACCAGGTCACCCTACGGCCGTCCTGGCCGGGTCGCGAAGGAAGAGTGCCGGACATCGAATGCGGGCCATGGCGCCGGGCTGGTGGAGTGGCCGGTGTGGATTTTGTGGCTCTGCTCGGAATCGGGCTCCTGACCGGTGTGACCACCGTCCTGTTCGGATTCGGCGGCGGTTTCGTCGCCGTCCCCGTCGTGGTGTGGGCCGACTCCGCGCTCGGCGCGGACGCGATACGGGTGGCGACGGCCACCTCGGCCCTGGTCATGGTGGTGAACGCCGCCTTCGCCACGGCCGTCACACCGCGCCGGGTGCTGACCGCCCTCCGGGGCGGCGGCCCGCTGCTCGTCCTGCTGGGCGTCGGCGCCTCGGCCGGGGCGCTCGCCGCGCGTCCCGCCCCGGCCGGGCTGATCCGCTGGGCGTTCGTCGCGTACGTCGCGCTGACCGTCGTGGACCTGCTGCTGCGCCCCGGCTTCCTGCGCCCGCGCGCCCCGGACGCGGTCGCCCCGGGCACGCCGCGTCCGCTGCCGGCCGTCGTCGGTGCCCCCGTCGGCGCCGTCGCCGCCTTCCTGGGCGTGGGCGGCAGCGTCATGACCGTCCCCGCGATGCGGCGGGCCGGGCACACGATGCAGGTGGCGACCGCGCTGGCCAACCCGCTGACCCTGGCGATCGCGCTCCCGGCCGCCGCCGTCTTCCTGGGCGGCTCCGCGGGCCCGGCCGGGGCCCACGCGCACCCGGCCCTGGTGGGCCTCGTCGACCTCCGCGCGGCCGGGGCCCTGCTCCTGGGCGCCCTGCCGGTGATCGCCGTACTGCGCCGGCGCCCGCCGCGCATCCCCGACCGCCCCCACGCCTGGACGTACGTCGCGTTGCTCGGCGCGGTGGCGGTCGCGATGGTGCTGTGAGGCGCCGTCAGGCGATCACGGCCTCCCAGGTGTCGACGGCGAAGTGCACCGTCATGCCGTGGCGGCCGTACAGCCGCGGGGCGCCCGTCGCGTTGGCGGTGTCGACACCGAGGCCCACCGTGTCCCGGCCTCGCGCGGCGAAGTGCCCGAAGGCGTGGCGCAGGAGGAACCCGCCCAGGCCGCGGCCGCGGGCCTCGCTCAGCACCCCGATGCTCCGGATCCAGCCCATGGCCTCACGGTCGTCCCGGGCGAGCAGGAACCCGGCATCGCCCAGGTCGTCGGTCCCGGCGATCCACACCAGGGACCAGTCGAGGCCCGCGGCGTCGATGTCGTCGAGCCACAGCCGGTAGGGGCGCGGCTGGAAGTCGAAGTGCCGGTCGAACGACCGCTGGTACAGCTCGTGCACCCGGACGCGGTCCGCCTCCGTGGTGCACGCCCGCACCCGTACGCCCGCCGGGGCCTCGGGCGGGAGGTCGGCCGCCGGGTCCAGCGCGCGGCGCAGTACGTGGTGGGTGCGGACGACGCCCCAGCCGCGCTCGGCGAGGAGCGCGGTGTCGGTGGTGGGCTCGGTGTTGAGGTGGAGGTGGACGACGGCGCGCTCCGCGCCGTTGGTCCGGGCCTTGGCCAGGGCGCGGGTCTCCATGGCCGCCAGCATGCGCAGGCCGGTCCGCTGGTGGTCGGGCAGCACGTAGTGGTCGATGTCGACGCGCTCCCCGCCGGACTCGTCCCACAGCAGCCCGTACGCGACCAGCCGGCCGTCGTCGAAGGCGAGCCACGAGTCCTGGGCCAGGTCCCTCTGCTGGTGTTTCAAATCGGCTTCGACGGTGTGCTGGTCGGTCTCGGGGCGGCCGATCTCGATCCGGTCTATCTCGTTGAGGAGGTCGGTGACGGCGGGGGCGTCGGCGAGCGTGGCCGGCCGCAGGTCGGCAGGGGACATGAGGAGCAGAGTCGGGCACGGCGGCGGGTGACCGCAACGGATTATCCGCCGGACGCGACAGCATGACGTACGACGGCGAACCGGGGGCATAAGCAAGTCCCGAGGCCTTCTCCCCCGCCGACCCACGGGAGTCCCCTGTGACGCCGAGCCTGCGCACCGCCCGCGCGTGCCGTGCCGCCGCCGTGCTCCTGGCCGCCGCCGCCGTGTACGCGGCCACCCATCACTCCTGGCTCGCCCTGCCCGGCCTGTACGTCGCCGCGGTGTTCGCCTGGTGCGCCGCCCGTGAGGGCGCGGAGCACCGGCGCAGGGTCGCCATGGCCCAGCGGGCCGAGCTGCTGGCCCGGCCCCCGCTGCGGGACCCGTTCGCGCACGGTCTCGAGCCGTGCTGCGCGTTCTGGCGGCATTCCGACGGTGTCGTGCACGGACCGGAGTGCGCCCGCCCCTCGCTCTCCCGCGCTCCGCTGCCCGAGGACTGCTGCGAACGCTGGTGGACCTCGCTCGGCGCGCGGCACGACGCACAGTGCCGTCGCCGCAGCGGCGCCCCGGGCCAGGACCGCGCCCGGCCCGCGTCGCAGTAGCGGGGTCAGGCACCTGTCGGCTCCTGCCCCAGCGCCGTCCGCAGGGCCAGCCGGGGTGGCGGCGGCCCAGGCATGCGGCGAGCAGGAATGGGGGTAGGGAGCCGGCGCGGCGGTCGCCGAGCGGTCGTATCCGGCGAGGACCTCGGGCAGCCGGTGGCCGTGATGGGCCGCCGCCGCGACGAGTCCCTCCCTTCGAGGAGTTGCTGGACCACTGCGAGGCGGTGGCGTTCGCCGTGCCGCCCGCCGTCCGGGCCGAGCTGGCGCCGCTTGCGGCGAAACGGGGCAAGGACCTGTTGCTGCAGAAGCCGCTCGGACCCGATCCGGCCGCGGCCCGGCGCGTGGCCGACGCGGTCGCCGAGGCCGGCGTCGTCACCGAGCTCGTACTGACCAATCGCTACCACCCGGCCACCCGGGCCTTCCTCGAAGCCGCCCGCTCCTTCGAGCCGGCCGGGGCGGCTCCTGCTACCTCCACGGTGCCTTCCTGCAAGGGGAGTTCGCCACCGGCCGACGCCTGGAGCACGGTGCCCTGCTCGGCCTCGGCCCCCATCTGCTCGACCTGCTGGACGCCGCGGTCGGCCCGGTCACCGCCGTCCGCGCCACGGGCGACCCGCGCCGCTGGGTGGGACCGACCTGCGCACACGAGAACGGCGCCGTGAGCCAGGCCTCGCTGTCCGGTTCCGTGGCCGGCCCCCGCGCGCTGACCCGCGTCGAACTCTTCGGTGCCGCAGAGCCCCTGGTCTACGACACGGCCGGCATCACCACGAGGAGTGCCGGCCCGTCCTGCGCCACGACTTCGCGACGGCCGTCCGCACCCGAACGCCGACACCGGTCGACGCCGGACGCGGCCTGTACCTGCAGAGCCTCCTCGACCGGGTCGTGTACGACTGGGCGGGGCAAGGGGGGTCAGTCGAGGACGGCGGTGGCCTCGACCTCGACCAGGTGCCCGGGCACGTCCAGCGCGGCGACGCCCAGCAGAGTGGCCGGCGCGAGCGGGGTCACCCCCAGCCGGGCGGCCGCCCCCTCGATGCCCGCCAGCAGGAGGGGCATCTTGTCCGGCGTCCAGTCGACGACGTGGACGTTCAGCTTGGCCACGTCCGCGAAGGAGGCGCCGGCCGCCGCCAGGGCGATGGCGACGTTGAGGTAGCACTGCTCGGTCTGCGCGGCCAGGTCTCCTTCGCCGACCGTGACGCCGTCGGCGTCCCAGGCGACCTGCCCGGCGACGAAGACGAGCTTCGATCCGGACGCGATCGACACCTGCCGGTAGACGTCGACCGCGGGCAGCCCGTCGGGGTTCACCAGGGTGATGGCCATGACGTCGGTCTCCTTGCTCATGTGCTCTCTTGTGGTTACTCGGGAACCGTAGGAGAGCGACCGCCGACATGGAAGAACGCACTTCTCAGTGACTGGGGAACCTGTTGGTGACCCAGCAGTTCAGCGACTCGCCCGACCGCGCGGACCTGCGGCGCGCCGGTGGTCCGGGCCGCGGAAGACGGCCAGGCGCAGGACGACGAAGCGCACGACGGTGACGGCGACGGACGTGGCCGCGAGGACCGCGGTCTCGGCGGCGGGCGAGGCGTCGGGCCGCCGGTGCGTGAACCACAGCACGGCACCGGAGGTGACCAGATAGCCGAGCAGGAACAGACCGCCCGCTCCGAGGTGCGCACGGGCCGGTTTCGTGGCGGCGTGCCGGAACGTCACCCTCCGGTTCGCCTCGGTGTTCAGCACCGTCAGCACGAGGAGGGAGACCAGGTTGGCGAGGGCCGGGGGCGACCACGGGCGCAGCCCCCAGTAGAGCAGCGCCTGCCCGGCGGTCGACGCGACACCGATCGCGACGAACCAGCCGACCTCCCGCGACCACACCACGCGCCCTCACCCCGTCGACCGGTCCGCGAACTCCCCGGTGACGCAGCGTACTCGACCCCACCAGGCGCTTTGCCTTTTCTTTGCCCATCGGGAACCCTGTGGTCCCCGGGTGCGTTCATCGTGGTGACCGCGGGAGACCGCGACCGGGGACAGACCGATACGCAGCAACAGAAGCCGAGGTGGCACGAGTGGCGATGTGGGACAAGATCAAGGACCAGGCCAAGACCTTCCAGCAGTCCCAGGGCACTCGGGGAGCGAGCGGATCCGGCCAGGGATCGCACGGACCCTCGCAGGGCGGCAGGCCGGGCTCGTCCTCCGGCGGTTCCAAGGCCCAGCTGATCGGGATGTTCAAGTCCCAGCTCGCCTCGGCCAAGAACGAGCTCAAGAGCGGTGCCTACCGGGACGCCAGCATGGCCATGTGCGCGCTGGTCGCCGCGGCGGACGGCCGGGTGGAGCCGGCCGAGCGGCAGCGCGTGGAGGAGCTGATCGTCTCCAACGAGGTGCTGCAGAACTTCCCGGCGGACCAGCTCCGTCAGCGGTTCAACCAGCACGTGGACCGGCTCCTCGCCAACTTCGAGCAGGGCAGGGCCGAGGCGCTCCAGGTGATCGCCAAGGCCGCCAAGAAGCCCGCGGAGGCCCGTGCGGTCGTCCAGACCGGCATGGTCGTCGCCGGGGCCGACGGGTCCTTCGAGCCGTCCGAGCAGTACGCGATCCGCGAGGCCTGCACCGCGCTGAACATCCCGCCCTCGGAGTTCGGCGTCTGACCACCCGCCGGTCCGGCGGTCAGCCGTCGGCCCGGCGCCGGTGCGCCGCGACGCGCTCCCGGGTCGCGCAGCGACGTGAGCAGTAGCGGCGCTCCGGACCGCTGCCCCGGGTGATGAAGACGTTCCGGCAGCGGCCGGAGGCGCAGACCCTGCCGGGTGGGCGTTGACGGTCCCAGACCAGGACCGTCAACGCCAGGCAGGAAGAAGCCAGAAACCATTCCGGCCACGGTGCGTCGTCGTCGTGGTCCAGGTGGGGGTGCCAGGGAGAGGCACCCTGGTGCGACGTCAGGCGCAGGCGTCCCGTGTGCGCGCCGAGGAGACGGTTCAGGACGTGCGCGGCGGCGTCGGCGGACTCCGCCGCGAACACGTCCCGCAGCAGGGCGGCGGCCTCGCGCATCCCGTCCACGTCCCGGACGGTGAGGCCGGTCGGGTCGCTCTCGCCGTAGGCGCGCAGCACCTCCGCGACGGCTTCGGGGGTGGGTCCTCGGCCGGCGTCGGCAGCGTCCGCGCCGAGCACGTTGACGAGGGCGGCGGTGCGCCGCGCCGTGGACAGCACGGAGTGCCTGGTGGGCCAGTCGTCGTCGGGAGCGAGGGCGTCGCGAGGAGTGGACACCAGCCGAATGTAACGCATATTGCGGAGTTTTGAGTTACCTCCGTAACGTCTCCCCGGTGTCAAAGGGTTACTCGTTACGCTCCTATCTGGCCGCGTCCACGGCGGCGCGCGTCGGGGACGAGATGTCGGGACCCGCGCTGCTGCTGGCGGGCCTCGCCGTCACCGGTTCGTCGACGGACGCGTCGACCCTGCTCGCGGGCATCACGGTCGCCGCCGCGATCGGCGGGCCGCCGCTCGGAGTGCTCCTGGACCGGGCGGTGCGGCCGGGCCGCCTGCTGGCCGGCACGCTGGCGCTGTACGCGACGGGGCTGACGATGGTCCTCGCCGGACTCGGCCGCCTCCCCCTGGCCTGCACCGTCCCGCTCGCGGTGCTCACGGGGCTGCTGGGCCCGGCGCTGTCGGGCGGCTGGACCGCGCAGCTCCCCCGCGTGACGGCGGACGCACGGCTGCCCAGGGCCAACGCGCTGGACGCGATGACCTTCGGCGTGGCGAGCCTGGCCGGTCCGGCCCTGGCCGGAGGCGTGGCCGAGCTGCTGGGAGCCTCCACGGCGGTCGCGGTCTCCGCGGCACTGATCACGGCGGCCGTGCCCGCCGCGTGGCGGCTGCCGGCGCGCCCCTCCCCTGACCGGGACACCCGGCCGGGAACGGTGACCGGCGCCCTCGCCGCCGGGTTCCGGGTCCTCCTGCGGCGCCCGCTCCTCGCCCGGGCGACCCTCGTCTCGGTCGTCTCCTGTGCCGCCCAGGGCATGCTGGTGGCCTGCGTCCCGCTCCTCGGCGCGCAGCTGCTCGGCGCGGCCGGTCGCGGTGTCCTGCTGTTCTCCTGCGCGGCGGTCTCCGCCCTGGCGGCCAACGCCGTCCTCGCACGGCATCCACGCGCCGTCGCCCCGGACACGGTCGTCCGGGCCGGCGCCCTGGTCCAGGCCGCCGCGCCGGCCCTAGCGGCGACGGGCCGGCCGGTGGCGCTCGTGGTCGCCGTGCTCCTCCTCGGCGCGGGCGAAGGCCCCCAGCTCACCGCGCTGTTCGCGATACGCCACCGGGAGGCCCCGGAACACCTGCGGGGCCAGGTCTTCACCACCGGGGCGAGCCTCAAGATCACCGCGTTCGCCCTGGGCGTGGCTGTCGCCGGTCCCCTCGCCGCGTGGTCCGTGCCGGGCGCGCTGACGGTGGCGTCGGGCATCGCGGCGGGCGGGGCTCTGGCCGGCGCTCCGACCGGTCGCGGCTTCCGGCGATGAGCGAGGGCCGCCGCGCACCTCGCCCGGCGCGAGCGCCGTCGGCCGGGAAAGCGTTTGACGCGCTTGCGCGTCGAAGGGTCGGATGAGAGCCATGAGTTCAGGGCAGCCGCATCCCTACCCGTGCCGCGTCGACGACCGTCTGGTACGGCGTCTGGTCGACGCGCAGTTCCCGCGGTGGTCGGGGCTGCCCGTCGAGCGCTTCCCCTCCGGCGGCACGGTCAACGCCGTGTACCGGCTGGGCGAGGACATGGTCGTACGGCTGCCGCTGGTCGAGGGCGGCGTGGCGGACGTCGCGACGGAGCGGGCGTGGCTGCCCCGGCTGTCGCCCCTGCTCCCCGCCGCCGTGCCCCAGGTGCTCGGGGAAGGGGTGCCGGCCGACGGGTACCCGTGGCCCTGGTCGGTCTACCGGTGGCTGCCCGGGGAGAACCCCGAGGCCGGAGCCCTGGCCGACCCCGTGCCGCTGGCGGAGGATCTGGCCGCCTTCGTGGCGGCGATGCGCGGCATCACCCTGCCCGACGCGCCGGAGGCGTACCGCGGTGGGCCGCTCACCGCGCTGGACGGGCCGACCCGGGTCGCGCTCGACGAGCTGCGCGGCCTGCCCGAGGAGGGCGTCGACTGCGACACGCTGGCCGCGGTGTGGCAGGACGCGCTGCGCGCCCCGGTGTGGCAGGGGCCGCCGCGCTGGCTGCACGCGGACCTGATGCCGGGCAATCTCCTGGTGAGCGGCGGCAGGCTGTCCGCGGTGATCGACTTCGGGTGCATGGGCGTGGGTGATCCGGCCTGCGACCTCTTCCCGGCGTGGAACCTGCTGCCGCCCGGCGCGAGGGAGGTCTTCCGCGAGGCGCTCGGCGTGGACGACGCGACCTGGCGGCGCGGCCGGGGGCGCACCCTCTCCCAGGCCCTGATCGCGCTGCCGTACTACCGCAAGAGCAACCCCGCGATGGCCGGCAACGCCCGCCATGTGATCCGGGCGGTGCTGACGGAGGCGGAGAGCCGCTAGGACAACGGCCCTCCGCCGGGTCGTGCGGCCTACGGCGCGATCCCCACGCCCTCGATCCCGCTCCACGCCCGCTCCTGCGCTGCCGTCATGGCGGGCCAGACGAGACCGCCCGGCCGGGGCAGCACCCGTGAGGCGTAGGGGGACGGGCGGAAGCCGGGGTCGTGGAAGCACCCCTCTCCGTACCTCGCGTCGAAGGCGGCGCAGGAGTCCGAGATCGAGCGCGGGCTCGGCCTGCGCCCGGTGCGCACCCAGGAGTCCAGTGCGGACAGGGAGTTGGCGTACTCGGAGTCGCTCAGCGAGCTGTGCTCGTGTTCCCGCGTGAAGGTCTGGACGAGGTTCCGCTCCCGGCCGGCGCCGCGGAGCGTGTCACGGTAGGCCGCCTCGTGCTCCACGAACGCGGTCGGGTCGTCGATGGCGTGCAGGGTGAGGACGGGGAGGGAGACCCTGCCGGTGAGATCGCTGTCCCAGGACAGGTCGCGCCGCGCGGTGGGGTCGGCCGAGAAGCGCTCGACGCCGGCGTTGAGCGCCTTGTCGTCGTGCGAACCCGAGTAGCGCACCCCCCGGTTGCTCCAGGGGTTCCGCCCGTCGAGCCGGTCGGTCACGATGTCGCGGAACGTGAAGGTGGCGAAGCGCAGATGCGACTCCAGGGTTCGCTCGGGGATGCCCGTGACGGCGAGGATGTCGTCGAGGTTGCGCTGCTGCGGTTCGGTGCGGTCCGCCGGGTCGGAGGCGTAGCCCGTGCACTCCTGGAGGCGGGCGCGCAGCCCCGCGGTCGTCATCGTGGAGCCGGGGCGCAGCCCCTGCCACAACGGGTACTGCGGCTCGGTCGGGCGCGGGTGGTTGTGGCAGTAGTACTGGTAGACCACCCGCAGGTCCACGCGGTAGTCGTAGCCGCGCGAACCCCCGCCGAGCACGCCGTTGGTCAGCAGCACCCCGTCGTAGGCGCCGGGGCGCCGGCCGTAGGTCTCGGCGGCCTTGGCGGCGACGTTCCCGCCCCAGGACTGGCCGTGCAGGTAGGTGTGTTCCGGCCGGCCGAACCGTTGCGTGAACAGGCGGCGCACGTTCTCGGTGTCGGCGGCCGCCATCCGGGCTCCGTAGCCGCCCCGCCGGTAGGAGGAGGCGGCCCAGGCGTACCCCTGGTCGACCATCACCGACCAGCGTTCCAGGTCCTCGGTGCCGCGGGCGGGGTCCGAGGCGTCGCCGAGGTCGGGGCCGCCGTGGGCGTGCACGACGAGGGACCCGTTCCAGCGGTGGGGCACGGCCATCGTGTAGTAGGCGCCGCCCGCGTCCCGGCCGGTGTAGCAGGCGGCCTTCTCGGCGACGGCCGGCGGACAGTCGGACGCCACCGGCTGCCCGGCCGCCGGGGCGGGGGCGGCGGAGACGTTGCCGAGGGTGCCGAGAAGGACGGCGGCGAGCGCGGCGGCGACCACCACGGGGCGGCTTCTGCGGCGGTCGGGCCGGATGTCGTGCCCGGGCGCGGGGGGTGTGGTCAAGGTGCGGCTCCTGTACTGCTGCGGACCTGCGCGAAGTTGCGCTGCGAGCGGGGATGCTAGGAATTCCCCGGATCCGGAGCCACCCCTTGGGCCTTTGCGTTCATAGTGTTCGCCGGTCACCGCCGACCCGGACGTCCGCGCCTTCCTGCGCGGCCTCTTGACGCCCCATTGGTCTCTGCCTGTCGTCACCGCCCGGTCCGAAGACCGTCCCGAGCCGGCTGTGCGGGGGCTCTGAGGGGGCGCGGACCGACGCCCGGTCAGCTGTCGTAGTCCACGGTCAGCTTCTCGGAGACCGGGTACGACTGGCAGGTCAGGACGTAGCCGGCGTCGACCTCGGCGGTTTCGAGCGCGTAGTTGCGGCGCATGTCGACACTGCCGTCGGTGACCAGGGCCCGGCAGGTCCCGCAGACCCCGCCCTTGCAGGCGAAGGGCAGGTCGGGGCGGGTCTGCTGGGCCCCGTCGAGCACCGACCGCTCCCGGGAGAGCGAGGCGGTCGTCGAGCGGCCGTCCAGGGTGATGGTGACCTCACTGACGGGGCCCTCGGGGCCGCTCTCCTCGTGGCGCACCTCCCGCACGGGCTCGTCGTCGGCGTAGAACAGCTCCCGGTGGACGCGCCCGGCCGGGACACCGAGGCCGGTCAGGACCTGCTGGGCGTCGGCGACCATGCCCTGCGGACCGCACAGCCACCAGTGGTCCGCGCTCTCCACGTCCACCAGGGAACCGATGAGCTCCGCGAGCCGTCCGGCGTCCAGGCGGCCGGAGAGCACCTCGGACTCGCGGGGTTCGCGGGAGAGCACGTGGGCGAGGTGGAAGCGGGTCGGGTGGAGGTCCTTCAGGTCGGCCAACTCGTCGGCGAACATCACCGTGTCGGTGCGGCGGTTGCCGTAGAAGAGGGTGACGGCGGAGCGCTCGTCGGCGGCGAGCACCGACTCGGCGATGGACACCATCGGGGTGATGCCCGATCCGGCTGCGATCAGTACGTGGTGGCCGGGGGTGCTCAGGTCGGGCGTGAAGAGGCCGGTGGGCGCCATCACCTCGACGATGTCGCCGGGCCGCACCTCGTCGACCAGCCACGCCGAGAACAGTCCGCCCGGCACCACCCGCACTCCGATGCGCGGCGCCGAGCCGGCCGGTGCGCAGATCGAGTAGGAGCGGCGCTCGTCCCGGCCGTCCACCTCGCGCCGCAGGGTGAGCGACTGGCCGGGCGCGAAGGCGAACTCCCCGGCCAGCTCGTCGGGGATCTCGAAGCTCACGGCCGCCGCGTCCGCGCACAGCCGCTCGACGGCCGCGACGCGCAGACGGTGGAAGGCGGGCCGGCGGCGGCTGCGCACCGGCGGCGCCGGGACGGGGGCGGTCGGGGCCATCAGATCTCCTTGACGTACTCGAACGGCTCGCGGCAGGCCCGGCAGCGCCACAGGGCCTTGCAGGACGTGGCGGCGAAGCGGGAGGTCTCCTCGGTGTCCGCCGAGCCGCAGCGGGGGCAGGGCACCGCGGGCCGGGTGGGCGACAGCACCAGGGAGACCGGGCCGCGGGGTGCGGCCCCGGGCGGGGCGATGCCGTGCTCGGCGAGCTTCAGACGGCCCGACTCGGTGATCCAGTCGCTGGTCCAGGGCGGGTCCAGGACGGTGCGGATCTCCACGCGCGGGTACCCCGCCGCCCGCAGCCGCGCGGCGACGTCCGCCCGCATCTCGGCCATGGCCGGGCAGCCCGAGTAGGTGGGGGTCAGGCTCGCGACCACGGTGCCGTCCCCGCCCACCTCCACGTCGCGCAGGACGCCGAGGTCGGCGAGGGTCAGCATGGGCAGCTCGGGATCGGGCACCTGCTCGGCGACCTGCCGGGCGCGGCGGGCGTCAAGGAGTGCGGCCTCTCGCGTCACCATGTCGCCTCCGGGTGGGCGCGGGCGACGCCCTGCAGCTCGGTCAGGAGCGGCGCCAGGTGTTCGGTGTGCCGGCCGGCGCGGCCGGATCCGGGCAGCGGCCGGTGGACGGGCAGGGTCAGTCCGGCGGCGTCGGTGACCTGGCGCAGGTCGTCGGCGACCTCGTCGCGGACGTCGTACGCCGTGTGCAGCTCGCCGAGGTAGGGGGCGACCTCGTCCAGCGCGGCGCGCATCCTGCGGTGCGACTCCTCCGTCCCGTCGCCCAGCCGCACGCACCACTCGGCGGCGTACTGGCGGTGGTACGTCAGCTCCTTGACCCCCTTGGCCGCGACCGCCGCGAGGACCGGGTCGGGGTGGGCCTTCAGCCGCCGGAAGTGCGCCAGGCGCCAGCTGGAGAGCACCAGCAGCCGCACTACGGCGAACGCGAAGTCGCCGCCCGGGAGTTCGGCCAGACGGACGTTGCGGAAGTCGTCGGCGTCCCGGAAGTAGGCATACGCGTCCTCGCCGCGTCCGGTGCCGTCGGCCTGGCCTGCCCGGGAGTAGAGCAGGCGGGCCTGGCCGAGGAGGTCGAGGCCGATGTTGGCCAGCGCCACCTCCTCCTCCAGCTCGGGCGCGCGGGTGACCCACTCGGCGAGCCGCTGGGCGCTGACCAGGGCGTCGTCGGCGAGCGCCACGCAGTCCGCGGCCAGTGCGCCCGCGTCGACGCCCTCGGGCACGGTGGTGTCGACGCCGTGCAGCGGGTCCTCGAAGCCGGTGCCGTAGGCCCAGCGGGTGTCGTCCTCGTGCCCCTCGGCGAGGGTCATGTAGACGTGGTCGTCACTCATGCCCTGCTCCTAGATGTGGGGGACGTCGTCGGGGATGTCGTAGAAGGTCGGGTGGCGGTAGACCTTGTCGGCGCTGGGGGCGAAGAAGGGGTCCTTCTCGTCGCGGGTGGAGGCGGTGATGTGCTCGGAGCGCACCACCCAGATGCTCACGCCCTCGTTGCGCCGGGTGTAGAGGTCGCGGGCGTGCGTGAGGGCCATCGCGTCGTCGGCGGCGTGCAACGAGCCGACGTGCACGTGGTTGAGGCCGCGCTTGCCGCGCACGAACACCTCGTACAGCGGCCAGCCCCGCTTCTCGGGCTTCCGGGTCTCCTCGGTGCTCATGCCGCCGCTCCCTTCTCCGCGCGGGCGGCCTGCTTGGCGGCGTGGGCGGTGGCCGCCTCGCGCACCCAGGCGCCGTCCTCGTGGGCGGTGCGCCGCCGCTCCATCCGCCGGTCGTTGCAGGGGCCGTCGCCCTTGATGACGCGCATCAGCTCGTCCCAGTCGGGGGTGCCGAAGTCGTGGTGCCCGGTCTCCTCGTTCCAGCGCAGCTCCGGGTCGGGCAGGGTGACGCCGAGCTTCTCGGCCTGCGGGACGGTCATGTCGACGAAGCGGCGGCGCAGTTCGTCGTTGCTGTGCCGCTTGATCTTCCAGGCCATCGACCGGGCCGAGTTGGGCGAGGCGTCGTCGGGCGGGCCGAACATCATCAGGGACGGCCACCACCAGCGGTTCACCGCGTCCTGGACCATCTCCCGCTGGGCGTCGGTGCCGCGCATCATGGTCATCAGCAGCTCGTAGCCCTGCCGCTGGTGGAAGGACTCCTCCTTGCAGATGCGCACCATCGCGCGCGCGTAGGGCCCGTAGGAGCTGCGGCACAGCGGCACCTGGTTGCAGATCGCCGCGCCGTCCACGAACCAGCCGATCACCCCGACGTCGGCGAAGCTGAGGGTCGGGTAGTTGAAGATCGACGAGTACTTCTGGCGGCCCTCGATCAGCCGCTGGGTGAGGTCGTCGCGGTCCGCGCCGAGGGTCTCGGCCGCCGAGTACAGGTACAGGCCGTGGCCGGCCTCGTCCTGGACCTTGGCGAAGAGGATCGCCTTGCGGCGCAGCGACGGCGCCCGGGTGATCCACTCGCCCTCGGGCTGCATGCCGATGATCTCCGAGTGCGCGTGCTGGGCGATCTGCCGGATCAGCGTCTTGCGGTAGCCGTCGGGCATCCAGTCCCGCGGCTCGATGCGCTGGTCCCGCGCGATCGTCGCGTCGAAGTGCTCCTGCAGTCCGTCCGGCGCGTCCGGGGGCGGCACCTCGGCGGCGTGTGTCGTGGTCATCGTCACCAGCTTCCCAACCGACCATTCGTTCGGTGTCAGTGTGACGCGTTTCCGCGCGCCGGGCAAGAGCCGGACCTCCCCCGGTCACACTCTTGACAGCGCCGCCGCGCGGCTGGATTACTTGGCCTTGCCGCGCGCTAACCGAATGGTCGGTCGGGAGTCAAGGTGGTGGGTACGGTGTCGCAGGCCACTGATCGATCGCCCACGGAGGCGATGTTCTCCGCGGACGAGGCCTCCCGGGGGCTCGGCATCGAGCTGGTGGAGCACGGCGCGGGCAGGGCCGTGGTCCGCATGACCGTGACCCCGGCGATGGTGAACGGACACCGGATCGCCCACGGCGGCTTCCTGTTCCTGCTGGCCGACACCGCCTTCGCCTGCGCCTGCAACAGCCACGGTCCCGTGACGGTGGCGGCCGGCGCCGACATCGTCTTCGTCGCCCCGGCCCGCGAGGGCGACGTGCTCGTGGCCCTCGCCGAGGAACGCGTCCGGTACGGGCGCAGCGGCGTCTACGACGTGAGCGTGCGGCGCGGAGACGAGGTGATCGCGGAGTTCCGCGGCCGGAGTCGCAGCGTGCGGGACGACGGACGCGGCCCCGCGGCGGAGAACGGCGGACGCGGCCGCGGTGCGCGGGACGACACGGCGCGCGAGACGCCGGGCACGACGACGAAGGAGTCGCGATGAGCAGCGAGCCGACGACCGGGACGGCCCCGGCGCCCCGACCGGGCGAGCCCCTCCCCCACGACCTGCTGGACGACGCCGAGCGCCTGTCCGGTGAGCAGCTCCGCGAGCTCCAGCTAGACCGCCTGCGCGCGACCCTGCGGCACGCCTACGACCACGTGGAGCTGTACCGCAAGAAGTTCGACGCCGCCGGGGTGAGTCCCGACGACTGCCGCAGTCTGGCGGACCTGTCCCGGTTCCCCTTCACCACCAAGGCTGACCTGCGGGACACCTACCCCTTCGGCATGTTCGCCGTCCCGATGGCCGACGTGCGGCGCGTGCACGCCTCCAGCGGCACCACCGGCCGCCCCACCGTGGTCGGATACACGGAGAACGACCTGTCCATGTGGGCGGACGTCACGGCCCGTTCGATCCGCGCGGCCGGCGGCCGGCCCGGCCACAAGGTGCACATCTCCTACGGCTACGGCCTGTTCACCGGCGGCCTCGGCGCGCACTACGGCGCCGAGCGCGCCGGCTGCACGGTGATCCCCGCCTCCGGCGGCATGACGGCACGACAGGTGCAGATCATCCAGGACTTCCGGCCCGAGATCATCATGGTCACCCCGTCCTACATGCTCACCCTGCTCGACGAGTTCGAGCGGCAGGGCGTCGACCCGCGCAGCAGCTCCCTGAAGGTCGGCATCTTCGGCGCCGAGCCGTGGACCGAGGAGATGCGGCGCGAGATCGAGGAGCGCATGGACATCCACGCCGTGGACATCTACGGCCTGTCCGAGGTGATCGGCCCCGGCGTGGCGCAGGAGTGCGTCGAGACCAAGGACGGGCTGCACATCTGGGAGGACCACTTCTACCCCGAGGTGGTGGACCCGCTCACCGACGCCGTGCTGCCCGAGGGCGAGGAGGGCGAGATCGTCTTCACCTCCCTCACCAAGGAGGCGCTCCCGGTGATCCGCTACCGCACGCGCGACCTGACCCGCCTGCTGCCCGGCACCGCCCGTCCCGCCTTCCGCCGGATGCAGAAGGTCACCGGGCGCTGCGACGACATGATCATCCTGCGGGGGGTGAACGTCTTCCCCACCCAGGTCGAGGAGATCGTGCTGCGCACGCCGGGCGTCGCCCCGCACTTCCAGCTCCGGCTCACCGAACGCGGTCGCATGGACCACATGACGGTGCGCGTCGAGGCCCGGCCCGACGCCGGTCCCGAACAGCGCCAGGCCGCCGCGAGGGCGATCGGACAGGGCGTCAAGGACGGTGTGGGCGTCACCGTGGAGGTGGAGGTCGTCGAGCCGGAGACCCTGGAGCGCTCGCTCGGCAAGATCCGCCGGGTGTGGGACCTGCGGGGCGCGTGAAACGTGAGCACGGACACGTCCGTTCGTGGGTCGTGCTGGTGTGCGAGAAGAAACGGATGGGCAGTAAAGGCATGATCGGGGGAGGTTGAGTACATCCTGGGGGGACATCCCGTGCGTGTGTGTGTGATCGGTGCAGGCCTGTCGGGGCTGGCGGTGGGCCATGCCCTGAAGGAGCGCGGCATCTCCTTCGTCTGCCTGGAGAAGGCGGCCGACGTCGGCGGGATCTGGCGGCAGCCGGGGGCCGGTGAGCGGGGACCGGGCTATCAGTCCCTGCACCTGAACACCGCCAAGCAGCTGACCGGTTACGCGGACTTCCCGATGCCGTCCTCCTACCCGCTCTACCCCGGGCACAGCCAGGTCGCCGCCTACCTGCGGTCGTTCGCCGAGTGGGCGGGGCTGCTCGGCCACGTCGAGCTGCGGACCGAGGTGGTCTCCGTCCGCCGGGAAGCGGACGGCGCCTGGACGGTCGTCAGCCGGGGCGCGGACGGTGCGCACCTTTCGCGCCGGTTCGAGCAGGTGGTGGTCGCCTCCGGGCACCACACCGACCCGGCCCTGCCCGACCCCCTCCCGGCCGGCGCGGACTCCTTCGCCGGAACGATTCTTCACTCCCTCGACTACCGCGACGGCCGTGACTTCGCCGGGCAGCGGGTCGTCGTGGTGGGCCTCGGCGCCTCGGCGGTGGACATCGCGGCGGACCTCTCCCGGCACGCGGAGCGGACCCTGCTCTCGGTGCGCCGGGGACTGCACATCGTGCCCAAGCAGCTCTTCGGGATGTCGGTCGACGAGATCGCCGAAGCCCCCTGGTGGAACGAGATGTCCTTCGCCGAGCGGCGCCAGTGGGTGGAGCAGGCCCTGCTGGTGGCCCGCGGCAGACTGTCGGACTACGGCCTGCCCGAGCCCGACCACCCGGTCTTCTCCTCCGCGACCACGCTCTCGGACGAGATCCTGAGCCGGATCCGGCACGGGGCGGTGACCCCGAAGCCCGCGATCGCCTCGTTCGAGGGCGACCGGGTCGTGTTCACGGACGGCGGCTCCGAGCGGGCCGACGCGGTCGTCTACTGCACCGGCTTCCACATGACCTTCCCCTTCCTGCCCCCCGGCTGCCCGGTGGCGGCGGACGGCTCGGTCGAGCTGTACCGGCGGGTCGTCCCGGCGGACCGGCCCGGGCTGTACTTCGTCGGGCTGGTGCGCCCCGTGGGCGCCATCACCCGGCTGGTGGAGGCCCAGGCGCGGTGGGTGGCGCGCCTCGTCGACGGCGCCGCCGCGCTGCCCGCGCCGCAGGAGATGCGCGAGGAGATCGGCACGTACCTGGCCGGCATCGTCCAGCGCTACGGCCGGACCGAGGGCGCCTCGATCCAGGTCGACGTGGGTCCGTACCTGGCGGAGTTCCGGGAGTCGCTGCCCGTGTGACCGTCCCGCCGGGCGTCGTCGGTGACGACGCCCGGCCAGGTCCCCGCCCAGGGCTCCCGGTGGATCGCACCGGGAGCCCTGCCGCGTGCGGACACTCCGGTCAGGACACCGACACCGGTTGGCGGACGGTCTCCACGAGCGGCGGCCGCACCGCGTACGCCTCCGAGGAGAGGTACGCCGTCACCCGCGGCGCCCGGTCCCGCTGGTGGGCCAGGGCCAGGTAGGCGATCAGGCCCACCCCGTCCTCGGGCCGCCGCTCGGTGAGGGCGGCCAGGGCGCGGTCGAGCACGGAGGCGTCGATGCCGTGGTGTCCCAGCACTCTCGACGCCCGGGTCAGGGCCTCCCCGTCGTGCCGTACGTAGTCCCGCACCGGGATGTGCAGGGTGAACCCGCTCGGCCGTACGGTGCCGGGGTCGGTGAAGGAGTGGCAGGACAGGCCGGGCCGTCCGCGGAGCCCTGCCGTGCCGGGGCCGGGGCCCGCGGCCGTGCGGAAGAAGCCCTCGACCGCCGCGGACCCCGGGCCCGAGTCCATTCGGCACAGGCGCCCGGCCTCACCGGCCGTGAGGTTGTCGTGGCGCACGTAGACCTTCGCCCGGGGTTCCGCCCAGTCCCCGAGGTCCAGGGCGAGGAAGGGATACCCGCTGCCCGGGGGCAGGCTGTCGAAGGCCCGACCGTGCCCGAGCCGGTGCAGGGCCTCGCGCACCGTCGCGGCGGAACGTTCCTCCCCGCCTGCCGCCGGGTTCAGGTAGACCTTGACCCCGGGTACGCCGCCGGGCCTGAGTTCCAGCGCGCACCACAGGGCGAGTGGTCCCTGGGGAGCGGGGGGCAGGAACAGGTCCAGGAGCGCGTCGAGGGCGTCGGTGGCGAAGTGCCAGCGCCGCGCCATCGTCCGGATCGCCTCCAGTCCGGCGCGGCCGTTGTGAACCAGGCTGTCTGCGCCGCAGCCCGGTTCCACGAGGACCCGCATGGCGGGTGCCGCGTCCGGCCGGAAGGAGAGGGAGAACTCGACGGGGGTGTGGTCGTCGGACAGGAACGTGCGGGCGGGCGGCGCCAGGCTCAGTGGCCGCGCGGCCACCGGGCCCAGTACGTCGGTCAGCACGTGGGCGTAGGTCTCGACGTCGGTCGGGGACAGGCCGGCGACCGCGCCGAGTCTTCGGAGCTGACCGCCGGTGAAGGAGCCGAGCGTGGGCGTGCCCCGCGGGCCCGGTCCCGTCCGTGCGGGGGTCACCGGCCCGTCCCAGGCCGGGACCGCACAAAGCGATACCCGCCCCGGGGGGCGGGTATCGGTGGGTTCGGCGCCGGGAAAGCGGCGTTCGTGGATATGTGGTCCACGACACCTCCTTTGACTCGTAAGCAACTTGAATACCGCGTTGCTCACTACCCGTGCCGTTCGATCTTCATGCGAAAGGGGCGGATTGGGAGGGTGTTGCGCACATCACCGTGTGAGCCAGTTGAGGAACTGGCTCCACATCCCCTTGTGTTCGGCCGGACGGGCCGGACCGGTCGGCTGCTCCCGCTCGGCGTCCGCGGTGGCCGTGGTGACCGGGCCCGGCTCGCCGCGCCGCACGGCGCGCACCGGGGTGAACCGGGCCGGAAGTGTGGCCAGGGCCCGGTTGAAGGGGCCCGGACGCCACGTCAGGCTGTCCTCGGGGACGGCGAGTTCGACGTCGGGCAGTTCCTTGAGCAGGTGCTCGATGGCCGTGACCGTGATGTGCCGGGCCGGTTCCTTGGACGGGCAGGCGTGCGGGCCGGCGCTCCAGGCGAGGTGCGCGCGGTTGCTGCCCGCCTGGCGGGAGGCCTTGAGCGCCGGGCCGGTGTTGGCCGCGGCGAAGCTGACCAGGACCAGGTCGCCCGCCTGCAGGTGCTGTCCGGCGAGTTCCGTGTCGGCGGCCGGGTAGTGCGGGGCGTAGTTGGCCATGGGCGGGTTCTCCCACAGCGTGTCGTCGAGCGCCTCGTCGATCAGTCCGCCCTCGCGGGCGTACCGCTCGTGGGTCAGGAGCCGGTGCAGGGTGTTGCCGAGGAGGTTGCGCAGGGGCTCGGCTCCCGCGCCGAGCAGCAGGGCGAGCTGGTGGACCATCTCCTCGTCGTCCAGCCGGGCCTCGTGCCGCATCAGCCAGGAGGTGACGTCGTCACCGGGCTTGCGCCGCTTGAGCGCGACGAGCTCCCCCACAGCCTGGAAGAGCACCGCGGTGGCCTTCTCGGCGTTGACGCCGTCGAACATGCCGGAGATGCCGAACAGCACCCGGTCGCCGATGTCGGCGGGGCAGCCGAAGAGTTCGTTGAACACGAACAGCGGCAGCTGCTTGGCGTAGTCCCCGAGCAGGTCGGCCGAACCGCGGGCGCCGAACTGGGAGACGAGGTAGCCGGAGATCTGCTCGGTGCTGCGGCTCAGCCGCCGGGTGTCCACCCGCGCCATGCTGTCGGTGACCGCCTGGCGCAGCCTGAGGTGGTCGGCGCCGTCGGCGAACATGCAGTTGGGCCGGTAGGCCAGCAGCGGCGCGACCGGGCTGTCCGGGCTGATCTTGCCCTCGTTGAAGGCCCGCCAGCGGCGCGCGTCCTTGCGGAAGGTGCCGGAGTCATGCAGCAGTTGGAGCGCCGCCGCGTAGTCCGTGACCAGCGTCGCCTCGACGCCCGGGGCCAGTTCGACGGGGGCCGCGGCCCCGTAGTGGCGCAGGTACTCGTAGTACGCCTGCGGGTGGGCGGCGAACTCCGGCCCGTGCAGCGGCACCCGGGCGCCGGAGCCGTGGGCCGGGCAGCCGGGCGGTGGCACCGGGGCGGTGTCGTGGGCGTTCATGTCTGCTCCCAGCTCCTAGCGGGTGCGGTCCAGCAAGTAGCGGACGAGGGTGGTCAGTGCGGCGGCCGAGGACTTCTCGTCGCGGGCGTCGCAGGTGACGACGGGGGTGTCGTCGAGCAGGTCGAGCGCCTCGCGCAGCGCCGGCTCGTCGCGCAGCGGCGTGCCGTCGAAGTGGTTGACGGCGATGGCGTAGTCGAGCCCGTAGTGCTCGATGAGGTCGATCACGGGGAAGGAGTCCGCCAGCCGCTCCGGGTCGACCAGCACCAGGGCGCCGAGCGCGCCGCGGGCCATGTCCTCCCACATCTGCACGAAGCGCTGCTGGCCGGGGGTGCCGAAGAGATACAGCACGACGCGGTCGCTGATGGTCAGGCGCCCGAAGTCCATGGCGACCGTGGTGGTGGTCTTGCCCTGGACCCCCTTGAGGTCGTCGACCGACTCGGCGGCCTGCGTCATCGTCTCCTCGGTGGACAGCGGCTCGATCTCGGAGATGGAGCCGATGAGGGTGGTCTTGCCCACCGCGAAGTGCCCGACGACGAGGATCTTCACCGCCGTCTGGGTCGCTCCCCCGCGTACGTAGTCCCGCTCATCCAAACTTGGCGCGGAGCCCATTGAGCACCTCCTCCAGGATCTCCTTGTCCGCGAGGCGGGCGCGGGCCACCGGCGGGCGGGTCATGAGGTGTCCGCCCTCCATCAGGGAGGCCAGCAGGATGCGCACGACACCGAGCGGGAAATGGGTGTGTCCGGCGATCTCGGCGACCGAGAGGTAGCCGGCGGAGCAGAGGTCGAGCAGGCTCTGCTCCTCGGGGGACAGCCGGGCCGGCCGCTGCGGCTGTCCGGCGGAGGCGGTGACCAGGGTGATGAGGGAGAGGTCGTCCTCGTCGGGCAGGCCGCGCCCCTTGGTGATGACGTACGGCCGTACTAATTCCGGGGCCTCGGGCTGCCAGCCGTCCTGGCCGCTCATGAGCGGGAGCCCAGGTTCTCGCGCGGCGGCGTCGTCAGCCGCTTGCCGAGCTGGGCCACGAGTTGCTGCATCCGGAAGGTGATGTCCGCCATGTCGACCTCCGGGGAGGCGGACACGCCGAGGTAGGCGCCCTCGCCGGCGGAGATCAGGAACACCCAGCCGCCGTCGAACTCGACCAGGGTCTGCCGCCAGGTCTGGCTGGGGTCCTCACAGAAGAAGGCGAGGGTGCGGCTGAGCGACTGCACGCCGCTCATCGCGGCGGCGACCCGGTCGGCGTCGTCCTTGTCGAAGTCCTGCGTCCGGGCCATCAGCAGGCCGTCGGCGGAGATCAGGACCGCGTGCAGGGCCCCGGGAATCTCCAGGGCGCTGTCGAGCATCCATGACAGATCGTCGTTCACGAGACCTCATGTCCTTCGCTGCTTGCACCAGGTGTGTCGCTCGTCCGGCCGGCGGTGTCCGGGCTCGCCGGTCCGGTGCCCCGGCCGGACTGCGTTCCGCGCTGGAAGGCACCCATGACCTGTGCCTGCTCGGAGTCGGAGCGGCCCGCCGCGCGCGGGGCGGACGGGCTGCCGGGCACGATGGCCATCGGCCGCTTGCGGCGGCGCCGGGGCAGACCGTCGCCGCTCTCGGGGGAGGCGAGCGACGCGGCCTCCGGTCCGCCGTCCGGGACCGGCCGGGCCGTGCCGCGGGCGGCCGGGGCGGGAGTGGCGGGCGCCTTCTTCTCCGGCATGGCGGTGAGCAGTTCGTGCGGCAGCAGGACCACCGCCCGCACACCTCCGTAGGGGGAGGAGGAGTCCACCGACACCTCGAAGCCGAATCGTTCGCACAGCAGGCCGATGACGGCGAAGCCGAACTGCGGCGGGTTGCCGAGCCCCGCCACGCCCGAGGCGCGCTCGGTGGCGAGCAGCTTGTCGGCGCGGGCCCGCTCCTCGTCGCTCATGCCGACACCGGCGTCGTCGACCACGACGCAGATGCCCTTGGGGACGGTCCGGATGTTGATCTCGACGACCGTGTCCGGGCTGGAGTAGCTGGTGGCGTTGTCGAGCAGCTCGGCGAGGGCCAGGGCGACCGGTTCGACGGCCCGGCTGGTGATGCCGAAGTCGACCTGGGAGAGGATGTCCACCCGGCGGAAGTGCCGGATGCGCCCCTGGGCGCTGCGCACCACGTCGTAGACGGACGCGGTGTCGCGCCGCCCGCCGAGCCAGCCGTCGCACAGCACGGCGATGGACTGGGCCCGCCGGCCGAACTGCGAGTTGGTGTGGTCGATCTCCAGCAGGTCCTGGAGGAGGGCCGAGTCGCCGTACTTGTTCTGCAGCCGGGAGAGCACCAGTTGCTGTTCGGCGGCGAGGCCCTGAAGGGTCCGCATCGCGGATTTCAGCACCGTCTTGGTCTCGTCCTCGGCGCGCTCCTGGGCGGCCTGCACGGACTTCCCGTAATCGTTCTCCAGCTCGGTGTAGTGATCCCTGAGCCCCTGGACCTGCTGCCGCAACGCCCGTGCCGCCTTGCGCTGGCGGCTGATGAGCACGGCGGCGGCGACGAGGGCGACGAGGGCGACCCAGAGCAATGGGTTCCCTGTGTATTCCGTCATAAGACTCTCTTCAGGCGACTGACAGCCGGCTTGCTGAATTCCCGTCCGTGCGGGCGGCCCGGTGGACTGCCCGCACCGGGGGTAGCTGCCCGGGCTGCCCCTTACGTCGGGGATGCCGTCTTTCACCCATCCGCCCGCTCCGCAAACGCGGTGATCGTATCACCGCATGATCAGCTGAATTCACGTCAAGAAGTGTCTGCAGGTGACCGGTTGGGACCGGCGAACGGGCCGACCGGAGCGGTGGGTACAGTCGGCCCCGTGAACGATGCACAGGACGCCTTCCGGCCGCGTAGGAGCCTGGCGCGGGGCGGTACGGGGTGACACCCGAGGCCATGGCCGCGGTGTTCGCGGCGGGCGTCGGGGCCGGTGCCATCAACAGCGTCGTGGGCTCCGGCACCCTGATCACCTTTCCGGTACTGCTGGCCACCGGGCTGGCGCCGGTCACCGCCACCGTCTCCAACGCGCTCGGCCTCATCCCCGGCTCCATCAGCGGGGCCATCGGCTACCGCAAGGAGCTGCGCGGGCAGGGGCGGCGCGTGCTGAAACTGGGCTTCGGAGCGCTGCTGGGCGGCCTCGCGGGCGCCACGCTCCTGCTGACGCTGCCCGCCGACGCCTTCGAGACGATCGTGCCGGTCCTGGTGGGCCTCGCCCTGCTGCTGGTGGCGTTCCAGCCGCAGATCGGCAGGCTGGTCCAGCGCCGCCGGGCCCGCAACGGCACCTCACCCCGCCGCGACGGCGGCCCGCTGCTCTTCACCGGCCTGACGCTGGCCAGCGTCTACGGCGGCTACTTCACCGCCGCCCAGGGGATCATCTACCTGTCGCTGATGGGCATGCTCCTGGACGAACCCCTGCAGCGGCTCAACGCGACCAAGAACGTCCTCGCCGCCGTCGTCAACACCGTCGCCGCCCTCTTCTTCCTCTTCGCCGCGGACTTCGAGTGGACCGCCGTCGGGCTGCTCGCGGTCGGCTCGGGCCTCGGCGGCTATGTCGGCGCCAAGGTGGGCCGCCGCTTCTCTCCCGCGGTCCTGCGGGCCCTGGTCGTGACGGTCGGCACGGTCGCCCTGGTGCAACTGCTGCTCCGCTAGGACCTCGCCGGCCGCTCCCGGAAGGCCGGTGCGCCGTCCGGTCCCGTCCCTCCGGCATAACGCCGCGTTATGCGAAGCCGGGATTGTCCGGCCGGTGGCCGGGCCCGGCATGCTGTGGGCGCCCCCACACACCCGCACGCGCCCAGGCGCGTGTCGTCGGAATCGAGAAGCCTTGCGAACAACGAGACTCGTCCCCACCCTGCTGGCCGCGCTCGTGGCCGCGCTGCTGTCCGCCCTCGTCCTCGCGCCGTCCGCCTCGGCGGTGGAGCCCCGGCCCGGTGACGGCGGCCCCCAGCCGATCATCGGCGGCGGCTACGCGCAGAACGCGCCCTGGGCGGCCAGGCTGTTCTCCAACGGCACCCAGACCTGCACCTCGACCATCATCTCCCCCACCTGGATCCTCACCGCCAAGCACTGCGTCAGCGGCGGCAACCTGTCGTTCCGGATCGGCAGCCTCGACCAGGGCTCCGGCGGCACGGTGGCGAACGGCGTCCAGACCGTCACCAGCCCCTCCGCCGACCTCGCCCTGGTCCGGCTCGACCGCTCCGTCTCCGCCTCCTACGCGCGGCTCGGCCAGCCGGGCACGGTGCGGGTCGGCCAGACCGTGCAGGTCTACGGCTGGGGAGCGACCTCCCGGTGCGGCTCGGAGATCAACTGCCAGTCCCAGTACCTCAAGGTCGCCAATGTGAGCGTCACCCAGGGCTGCTACGACGCCTACTACGGTCAGGCGATATGTGCCCGTCCCGTCGACGGCATCACCGCGGGCGGCGACTCCGGCGGTCCGATGACGGCCGGCGGCGTGCAGGTGGGCGTCGCCTCGACCAGCGACCGGCAGAGCACCACGGCCTACACCAATGTGACCGCCTACCGCTCCTGGATCCAGTCGGTGGCGGGCGTCTGACCCCTCCCCGCCCTGCGGCGCCGGTCCCGCGCCCGCCCCGGTCACCACGGAGGCGGGCGCGGGACCGCGCGCTCGTCGCCCCGAGTGCCGTCACCGCCTCCGAGACCGCCGCTCACCGTCCAGGAAGCGGACGGCCCGGCAGCCGTGTGGTGAGTACATCTACTGTTCGCGGTGAACGGCCGAGGGGTGCGGCGCGCGCGAAGGAGTCACGGCATGACCGGTCAGACAGCCAGCTCCCGGATGGACGAGCCCGAGGCGGCCGTGCTCCGGCTCCAGGACGTGAGCGTGCGCCGCTTCACGACCGACCAGCTGATCCTCGACGCCGTCGACTGGACGGTCCGGCCGGGCGAGCACTGGGCGCTGCTGGGCGCCAACGGCGCCGGGAAGACCACCCTGCTGCGGCTGCTGGGCGCGCTCATGCACCCCACCACGGGCACCGTCGAGGTCCTCGGCAGCCTGCTCGGCCGGGTGGACGTCCGTGAGCTGCGGGCACGCATCGGCCACGTCAACTCCGCCCAGCGGGTGCCCCAGGACCTCACCGCCCACGCGGTCGTGCTCACCGGCCACAGCGGCACCGTGCAGCCCCTGTGGCGGACGTACGACGAGGAGGTCCGCCTGCGTGCCCGCGACCTCCTGACCGAGCTGGGCGTCAAGGAGCTGACCGACCGGCCCTACGGCGTCTGCTCGGGCGGGCAGCGCGCGCGGGTCCTGATCGCCAGGGCCCTGATGGCCGACCCCGCCCTGCTGCTCCTGGACGAGCCGTTCAACGCCCTGGACCTGCCCTCTCGCGAGGACCTCGTCGAGGCGATGCACCAACTGGCCGAGGGGAGGCCGCAGCTGGCCACCGTGACGGTCACCCACCATCTGGAGGAGCTGTTCCCCGCCGTCAGCCACGCCCTGCTGCTGCGCGAGGGCCGGATCCTGTCCCGGGGTGCGGTGGACGAGGTCCTGACCGACTCCCTGCTGACCGCCTGCTTCGGCCGGGACATCACGGTGGCCCGGCGCGACGGCCGCTGGTCGGCCTACTCGGGCCGCCGCGTTTCCGGAACATGACACGCCCACGAAGGTGTCGTTGCACTCCCGGCGGAGCCGACCGGTAGGCCTTGACCGGGTTTCACCCCCTGGTTAGCGTCCACGGCATGCGGACATCCCGGCAGTTCACGAAGCGGCGCGCCATCGATCTGATGCGCGTCGCCACCGCGGTGTGTAGCTGAACTTCCACCGCCCGGCTGCCCCTTTCTCCCGTATCCCGTGAAGGCCGTCATGACCTCTCGCACACCCATGCCCGGATTCCGGCGCCTCTCCGTCCTGGCCGCCCTGGCCCTCCCGTTCGCCCTCGCCTCCTGCGTGACCCCGGCCCGGTCCGCGACGGACGGCAGGGACGTCTCGGACGAGCGGATCCCGGCCGCGGTCGCCCGCGACACCACGCTCACGGTCGGGGCGCCCGACCTCAAGGTCGCCCTCGAACTGTCGGGGCAGATCGACCGACTGCCCTTCAAGGTGAAGTGGGCCAACATCAGCGGCGGTCCCCAGTGCTCGGAGGCCTTCCGCGCCGACGCCCTCGACGTCTGCTCGGCCGCGGACATCCCGTCGATCAACGCCCACTGGACGGGCCTCGACACCAAGCTCGTGGCGGTGAAGTTCCGCGCCGATCCGCTCAAGAACCCCATCTACGAACTGGGCACGGCCCCGGGCTCCGGCATCAGGACCCTCGCGGACCTGCGCGGGAAGAAGATCGCCTACAGCCCGGGGCAGGCCCAGGGCGCTCTGGTCCTGCGCATCCTGAAGAAGGCCGGGCTCACCCAGCAGGACGTCGAGCTGGTCGAACTCGCGAGCACCGGTGACGTCTATCCCACCGCGCTGGGGAACCGCCAGGTGGACGCCGCTCCCATCGCGGACGTCAACATCAAGCGCTATCTGGCCAACTACGGCAAGGAGGGCGGCTCGACCATCAAGCACGGGCTCCGGGACGACCCGGCACACCTGTGGGCGCTGACCGATTCCGTCGCCGACGCCCAGAAGTCGGCGGCCGTCCGCGAACTCGTGAAGTTCTGGGCGCGGGCGCAGACATGGATCGACAAGCACCCCGCGGAATGGGTCACGGGCTACTACGTCAAGGACCAGGGCCTGGACCGCGAGGACGGCGAGTACCTCGTGCGGCGAGCCGGCCATCCGGACCTTCCCGCGGACTGGACCGAGGCCATCCACCGGCAGCAGCAGACCATCGACCTGCTGGCCGAGGAACAGGACCGCGAGCCCTTCGACGCGGGTCTGCTCTTCGACCGCCGATACGAGGCGGTGGCCGCACGGGCCGTCGCCGGTGAAGGGACGTCGTCATGAGCACCACGACCTTCGAGAAGCAGGCGCCACCGGCCCCGCCGCCCGCACCGGCCGCGGTCCGTCCCCACCGCTCCCGCCGCAGGCGCCCGGGCCCCGGCAGGCCCGTCCCGTACGGCTGGGCGATCGGACCGGTGCTGCTGCTCGCCCTGTGGGCGGCGGGCTCGGGGCTCGGCCTGTTCGACGTCCGCAGCCTGCCCGCACCGTGGACCATCGCCGGCACCGCCTGGGACCTCCTGGACAGCGGCAAGCTCCAGTCCCATCTCGGCACCTCGGCCCAACGCGCGCTGCTGGGCCTGCTGTTCGGGGTCGCGGCCGGGCTGGTGCTCGCCCTCGTCTCAGGGCTCAGCCGGGTGGGCGAGGCGGTGATCGACGGCCCGGTGCAGATCAAGCGGTCCATTCCCTCACTCGCCCTGATCCCACTGCTGATCCTCTGGTTCGGCATCGGCGAGACGATGAAGGTCGTCACGATCGCCCTCGGTGTTCTCGTACCGGTCTACATCCACACGCACAACGGGCTGCGCACCATCGACAGCCGCTACGCGGAACTCGCCGAGACGGTACGCCTGGGCCGGTTCGCCTTCGTCCGGCACGTCGTCCTGCCCGGCGCCCTGCCCGGCTTCCTGCTCGGCATGCGTTTCGCGGTGACCTCGGCGTGGCTGGCCCTGGTGGTGGTGGAGCAGGTCAACGCCACCAGCGGCATCGGCTACATGATGGAGTTGGCGCGGACGTACGGGCAGACCGACGTCATCATCGTCGGTCTCGTCGTGTACGGCCTGCTCGGCCTGGTCTCCGACGCACTCGTACGGCTCGTGGAGAGGAGGGCCCTGTCATGGCGGCGCACGCTGGCGGGCTGAACGCGACCGGGGACCGCGCGGCGGTCCGCATCGAGAACCTGGTGCGGTCCTTCGGCGACCGCAGGGTGCTGGACGGGCTCGACCTGTCCATCGCGCCGGGTGAGTTCGTGGCGCTCCTCGGCCGCAGCGGCTCCGGCAAGAGCACGCTGCTGCGCGCCCTGGCCGGGCTCGACCACGAGGTGGCGGGCAGCGGCGACCTGACCGCCCCCGAGCATGTGTCCGTCGTCTTCCAGGACGCACGGCTGCTGCCCTGGAAGCGGCTGCTCGACAACGTCGTGCTGGGCCTGTCCGGTCCCTCGGCCGGGGACCGGGGACGCGACGCGCTCGCCGAGGTCGGGCTCGCCGGGCGCGAACGGGCCTGGCCCGTGGAGCTCTCGGGCGGTGAACAGCAGCGGGTCTCGCTCGCCCGCTCCCTGGTGCGCGAGCCGCAACTGCTGCTCGCCGACGAGCCGTTCGGCGCGCTGGACGCGCTGACCCGCACGCGGATGCACACCCTGCTGCGGCGGCTGTGCGAGCGGCACCGGCCCGCCGTACTGCTCGTCACCCACGACGTCGACGAGGCCATCACGCTCGCGGACCGGGTCGTGGTCCTGGACCGGGGCCGGATCGCGGCCGACCTTCCGGTGGAGCTCCCGGCACCGCGCCACCACGGCGGAACCGCCTACGCGGCCCTGCGCGGCCGGCTGCTCGCCCACCTGGGAGTGGACATCACCGAGAACGCCGACGGCACCGAGGAGGAGAAGGCGGCATGAGCGCCCGGACCCTGCGTCTGAACCTGTTCGTCTACCCGGGCGGGCACCACGAGGCCGCCTGGCGTTACCGCGGCACCGACCCGGGGCGCATCCTGGACATCGGCTTCTACCAGGAACTCGCCCGCCGGGCGGAAGCGGCGGCCTTCGACGCCGTGTTCTTCGCCGACGGCCCGTCCCTGGCGGACAACGTGCGCTACGCCAGCCGCTTCCGGCTCGAACCGTTCACCTGGCTGTCGGCCGTGGCCGCGGCCACCGAACGCATCGGCCTGATCGCCACCGCCTCGACCACGTACACGGAGCCGTACAACCTGGCCCGGCTGTTCTCCTCCCTCGACCACCTCAGCTCGGGCCGGGCGGGCTGGAACATCGTCACCACCGGCGCCCCGCAGGCCGCCGGGAACTTCGGCCTCGAAGAGCACCCGGTGCACGCCGAACGCTACGAGCGCGCACGGGAGTTCGTGGAGGTGGTGACGAAGCTGTGGGACAGCTGGGAGGACGAGGCGCTCGTCGCCGACCAGAAGTCCGGCGTGTTCGCCGACACCGACCGCATCCACGAGATCAACCACACGGGCCGCCGGCTGAGGGTGCGCGGGCCCCTGAACCTCCCCCGCTCCCCGCAGGGCCGCCCGGTGTACGTGCAGGCGGGGTCCTCCGAGGACGGCCGCTCCTTCGCCGCCGCGTACGCCGAGGCCGTGTTCACGGCCCACCAGACGCTCCGCGGCGGCCAGGAGTTCTACGCCGACCTCAAGGCGCGGGCCGCGGCACTGGGCCGTGACCCGGACCGGCTGCTCGTCCTGCCCGGCATCAGCCCCTTCATCGGTTCGACCGAGGCGGAGGCGCGGGCGCTGCACAAGGAGTTCGACGAACTCACCCAGCCCGAGTACTCGCTCCAGCTGCTCCGACGTCTGCTGGGCCTGGAGCTGAGCGCCGCCGAGCTGGACGGTCCCGTGCCCCGGCAGCTCATCGAGACCCGGGGCGAGCGCGGCAACGGCAGCCGCTTCCGGCTGGTCCTGGACATCATCGACCGTGAACAGCCCACCGTGCGCGAGCTGCTGCACCGTCTCGCGGGCGCCCGCGGCCACCGCGTGGTGACCGGGACCCCCGAACAGGTCGCCGACCAGATCCAGGAGTGGTTCGAGCACGGGGCGGCCGACGGCTTCAACGTCATGCCGCCCTGGCTGACCGGGGGCTTCGACCTCTTCGCCGACCAGGTGGTGCCGGTCCTGCGGGAGCGGGGCCTGTTCCGCACCACCTACGACGGCGCCACGCTGCGCGAGCACTACGGCCTGCCGCGGCCCGCCGCGGAACTCGTCCGCTGAGGGCGGGCGGCGGCCCGGGGCGTCTCGGCGTACGCGACGTCAGGGGGCCGCCGCTCCGCTCCCCCGTCAGGCGCAGCCCCAGGCGGACATCCCCTGCATACGGGCCAGGCGTTCCGCCACGGCGATCTGCTCGGCGCGGCTGGCGAGGTCGGCACGCGGGGCGTACTGGAGGCCGCCGGCCGCGATCCAGCTGGACCGTGCGAACTGGAGCCCGCCGTAGTAGCCGTTGCCGGTGTTCGCCTGCCAGTTGCCGCTGGACTCGCACGCGGCGATGGCGTCCCAGTCGGTACGCAGCGGCACCGACGGCGCGGCCACCGCTTCGCCGGTCGTGCCGAGGGCGGTCGCGGCGACCAGGGTCACCGCGGCGGTGCGGATCCTGCGGCCACGCGAACCGCGCACGTCGCTCTGACGATCATTTCGTCTACAGATCATACGAAGACTGATACATCAGGTGATCGCCCGCCGCCGCACCGGCGGTCGCGTCTTGCGCCAGTCGGAGCACACATGTCCCCCGTTCGTCACCCGTCTCACGGCGCCGACCGTACGCGCTCCGCTCCCTCCGGCACCGCCGCCTGGGCGGCGAGGTAGTCCGGGACCGCCTCCTTGTCGACGAGCCGGTTCAGGCGGCTCGGGACGTCGAAGCCGATCAGCAGGATCACCACCAGGGTCAGCGAGAAGGTGAGTACGGCGAGCGACTGGCCCAGGGACATGGTCGACGCCAGCCTGGCGCCGAGGACCGGGGCGACGGCGCCGCCCAGCGCACCGACGTTGTAGGTGAAGCCCAGGGACGCGGCCCGGGTCTCGGTCGGGAAGTGCCCGGCGATGTACTTGGGCAGCAGCCCGGAGATGCCCTGCATGCACGCGAGCATCAGGAACAGCAGGATGCCCAGCTGGAGTTGGCTGTCCCGGACGGCGAAGACGGGGAAGACGAAGGCGATGCCCACCACCAGGGTGCAGGCGTACGCCCTGCGGGTGCCGAACCGGTCGCCGACGAAGCCGGTGACGACGCAGCCCGCCATCGTGCCGAACCCGGCGTAGTAGAGCGCGTCGCTGACCTGTGCCGGGGTGAAGCCCAGCTCGGTCTTGAGGTAGGTGGGCAGCAGTGCCTGGACCGGCCAGCTGTAGAGGAAGGCGCAGAAGACGGTGACGCAGAGCGCGACGAACAGCACCCATCGCCTGCGGCCGCCCAGTTGCACCGCGAAGGCGAGGAGACAGGCCGTCGCCAGGACCGACAGGACGGGCACGGCGCCCGCGCCGAGCGGAGTGAACACGGCGAAGAGCGAGCCGGTGGCGACGACCGCGAGCACCGTGTTGACCGTCGCCCGGCGGCGGCCCGCGAACAGCGGCCGGAAGGGGTTGGGCCGTTCACCGGTGGCCCCCACCCGCGCCTCCCAGTCGTCGGCCTCGGGCAGCGCCCGGCGTACCCACAGGGCGACCAGGACGGGGAACAGGCCGATGTAGAACAGCCAGCGCCAGCCGTGCCCGGGCACCACGTGCTCGTAGACCTCGGCCGCCAGGACGCCGCCCAGCGAGAAGCCGGAGATGAGGAAGCCGGAGGCACGGTTGCGCAGCCGGGCGGGCCAGCTCTCCAGCACGTAGGTGGCGCTGGCGCTGTACTCGCCGGCCATGCCCATGCCGATCAGCAGACGGGCCGTGAACAGGCTGGTGTAGTCCCAGGCGAAGCCGCAGGCGAAGGTGCCGACCGAGTAGAGCAGGATGCTGGCCACCATCGCGCTCTTGCGACCGAACCGGTCACCGAGCGCGCCCAGCACCGCGCCGCCGAGCCAGCGGGTGATGAAGGCTCCCGAGACGAGGCTGGCGGACTCGACGGCCGACAGTCCGAAGTCGTCGGCGATCTCCGTCAGGACGAGGGTGATGAGGACGAAGTCGAAGCCGTCGAGGAGGTAGCCGATCCAGGCGGCGAAGAAGGACTTCCACTTCTCCCGGGTGATCTCGCGGTACCAGGGCGGGGAGGTCGGGGTGGTGCGCGCAGATGACATGGCGATCCAATGCGGGTGGGAAGACGCGCGTCGGGGACGGGGCTGGGCGGGACCGGGCCGGCGGTCACCCGGCCGGTCCCGAGGGGGTCACAGGAGTCCGGCCTCGGTGAGCCGGTCGCGGACCCGGGCGACGGCGGGCGCGTCGAGCGGTACCTGCGGTGCGGCGGTGGCCGGGCAGTCGATGAGGCCCAGCAGGTGGGCGGCGGCCTTGAAGGCACCGAGCGCGCTGGAGCTGCCGCCCATCAGCGCCGGGTCGCCCGCGTCGGTGAGGGCGAACAGGGCCGCGAGCCGGTCCTGTTCGGCCCTGGCGCCGGCCCAGTCCCCGGCCCGGGCGGCCGCGTAGAGGCGTACGTAGCCATGGGCGTCGACGTTGCCGAGGCCGGGCACGACTCCGTCGGCGCCGGCGAGCAGCGCGCCGTCGACGGTCAGCTCGGAGCCGGTGAGCACGGTGAAGCCGGGGGTGCGGCGGCGCAGTTCGACCAGCAGGCGGCGCAGGGAGCCCTCGTCGCCGCTGGAGTCCTTGAGCCCGGCGAGGGTGCCGTCGCCGGCCAGGTCGAGGACCACGTCGCGGGGCAGCTTGGTGTGCACGGCGGCCGGGATGTCGTAGGCGAACAACGGCAGGCCGGCGCCCTCGCGCACGCGTCGGAAGTGGTCGGCGATCTCCACGGGATGGGTGCGGGTGTAGAAGGGCGCCGTGGCCACGAGCGCGTCGGCGCCCGCCCGGACCGCGTCGGCCGCCCGGTCCAGGACCCGGGCCGTGGTGGTGTCGATGATCCCGGCGAGGACGGGGACGCGGCCCGCGGCGGCGTCCACGGCGCTCTCCAGCGCGGTCAGCCGCTGGGCGTCGGTGAGGTAGGCGGCCTCGCCGCTGGAGCCCAGCAGGAACAGGCCGTGCACACCGGCCGCGATCAGGTGCTCGGTCAGCCGGCGCACGGAGGCGGTGTCCACCTCCCCCTTGGGGGTGAGGGGGGTGATGACCGGGGGGACGACGCCGCTCAGCGGCGTGGGGATGGGCATGCGGTACTCCATGTCGTGCTGCTCTCGTCCCGGGACGGCGGCGGGCAGCAGCGCGCCTAGGCCCTGGTGGCGAGGGACGTAGGATGTCCCACGTCCTGTTAGAGTGACACATGGCAGAGCAGGGGATGTCAAGGGTCGAGAGGGGACGCCGGATGCGCTCGGTCGCCGCCGACGCCGAGGAGAAGATCAAGGAGCTGATCGTCGAACAGGGCCTCGGCCCGGGCGACCCGCTGCCCACCGAGACGGAGCTGATGGAGCGCTTCGGCGTCAGCCGCAACTCGCTGCGGGAGGCGCTCAAGTCCCTCCAGGCCATGCACATCGTCGAGATCCGGCGCGGCTTCGGGACCTATGTCGGGACCATGTCGCTGGAGCCGATGACGGAGGCCATGGCCTTCCGCACGGTGGTCGGGCACCGCCGGGGCCGGGGCAGCCTGCTCGAACTGCTGCAACTGCGCGAGGCACTGGAGGCGGGGCTCATGCACCAGCTCGCCGGCCGGCTGCCCGACGAGGACCTGGCCGAGCTGGACGCGCTGGTGGAGACGATGCACAGGGAGGTGCGCGAGGAGGGCGAGATCGCGGCCCGCACCGACCGCGCCTTCCACCGGGTGCTGCACCGCTCGCTGGACAACGACCTGCTCAGCGAGTTGCTCGACGCCTTCTGGAGCGCCTTCCACCGGGTGCGCGCGCAGGCGCGGGGGCTCGGCGCGGCGGCCGACGGCGAGGAACTGGCCCGGATGCACGCCAGGATCGTCGAGGCCGTGCGCTCGGGTGACGCCGAGGCCGCGGAGACGGCCGTGCACCGGCACTTCGACGACATCCGCGGGCGGCTGTCGCGGCACTGACCGCCCGGGGAGCGCCCCTCGTTCGTGTGAAGAAGCGCGACGGTGTCGTCCAGTCGGGTGACGGCCGGGCGGGTGCGTCGCCGCGCGCGCTTACCGTTTCGCGGTGACCTCGATCTCCACTGACCCGCGCCCCCTGCGAACCGCCGACCTCGGCACCCTCGTCATCATGTCCTGGAGCCGTGAGACGCCCGCCGGCGACGTCCCCTTCCTCCTCGCCTGCTCGCTCGGCGACGGGGAGGGCGGCCCGGAGGCGACCCCGGCCGCCGTCGAGGGGCTGCTGAGCCGCTCCGGGGTGGCGGTGGGCGGCGACACCGTCCTGGACGCCACCGTCCTGCCCGGCCTGCCGATCGGCCTGCTCGTCGTACCGGGCGCGGCGGCTCTCACCATGCCGGGGGTCAACGCCCAGTTCGTGCCCACCGGGCAGTGGCGTGCTGCGGTCGACCGGCGTGGGTACGCCTGTCTCATCTTCGCCACCCGCCCCTGGTCCGGGGGCGAGCCCGGCGACGGCGAGGCGGTCGCCGCCTTCGCCAACCACGAGGACACGCTCTCCTCGGCGGCGCAGATCCTGCTGCCCGTACGCAGCCTGCGCGGCTGACGCCGGGCGCGCGGCCCGCCGCCGTCGCGGCGGCGGGCCGGCTCACGTCCACAACTCGCCGCTGTCGCACACCCGGGCGCCCATGTTCCGCTCCATCATGCGCAGCGCCGCGTCCGCCAGGTCGGCGTGGATGTGGGCGACCGCGTCCCGCGGGACGATGACCTGCAGATGGCGGATATGGGCGTCCAGCGCCGAGTAGAGCACGCACTGCTCGGTCACCTGCCCGCACAGAACAAGCCGGTCGATCCCCTGCTGGTGGAGCAGATAGGTCAGCGGCGTCTCGAAGAACACCGAATGGCGTGCCTTGACCACGAAGAGGGAGGACTCGTCGGGCTTCAGCGGCTCGACGAGCCGGGAGTGCGGCCCGGAGAGGGCCTTGTCGAGGATCTCGCCGTGGTGCGAGCGCCACTCCCCGAAGTTGTCGTTGACGTAGATCACGGGGACGCCCTGCCGCCTCGCCCGGTCCAGCAGGCCGGTCACGTTCGGCAGTACGGATTCCACGGCGGGGATCAGGAACTCGGCGTCCTGGTGATCGTAGGTGTTGATCATGTCGATGACGATCAGCGCGGTCTTGCCCATGCCGCCCAGGTTGCCACTGGACGGCGGTTCAACGGTCTTTCGTGACACGCCGTCGGATGGCTTATCCCGCCTCCGGTCGAATAATTCGGGCATAACGTGCGCAATATGAAGAAATGCCATGTCGTGTACCTGGTGTGCACCGCAGCCATGATCGGGACGGGGCTCGGCGCGGCCCCGGCGTCCTCCGTCCCCAGGACCCACCTGGTCCACCCCGGGGAATCGATCCAGAAGGCGGTCGACGCCGCCAAGCCGGGCGACACCGTGCTCGTCACCACCGGCACCTATCGCGAGAGCGTGAAGGTGAGCACCCCCGGTCTCACCCTGCGGGGCATGGGCCGCTCCACGGTCGTCATGCCCAGCACCCAGAAGGCGGCCGACAACACGTGCGCCGAGGGCGGCAACGGCATCTGCGTGATCGGCACGAAGGACAAGAACGTCAAGGGCGTCACCGTCTCCGACCTGACGGTCACCGGGTTCACCCGTACCGGTGTGTTCTCGATGGCCACCGACGGGCTGACGGTCCGGAACGTGAACGCGGTGAAGAACGGCGTCTGGGGCATCGCCCAGGAGCGGTCGGTCCACGGCATCATCCGCGGCAACACCGCCCGCGACAACGGCGACGCGGGTGTCTTCCTCGCCAACAACATCAAGGCCGAGGAAGGCGCCGCCGACACCGAGGGCACCCTCGTCGCGCACAACCGGCTGGAGGGCAACCGGATCGGCGTCACCGTCCGGCGCCTGCGCAACCTCGCCGTCGCGGGCAACGACATCACCGGCAACTGCGCCGGCGTCTTCGTCGTCGGCGACGAGAACGCGCCCAAGGCCGGTGACCTGGTCGTGCGGGACAACCGCGTCGTGCGCAACAACAAGTCGTGTCCGAAGACCGACCGGCTGGAGGCGCTCCAGGGTTCCGGCATCGTCCTGACCGGCGTCGAGAAGGTCCTGGTCGCCGACAACACGGTCGAGGGCAACGCGGGCAAGTCGTCGATGTCGGGCGGCATCGTCCTGGCCGCGAGCATGGTGGGCACCGCCAACTCGAAGAACGAGGTCAACGGCAACCGGCTGCGCGAGAACTCCCCCGCCGACCTGGTCAACGCCGGGACCGGCGACACCGGCAAGAGCAACACCTTCACCGGCAACACCTGCGGCGCCTCCAAGCCCGCGGGCCTGTGCTGAGCCGGCCGTAATCCCCCGTGGACCGCAAAGGGCCCATGGACCGAAGAAGGAAGGAAAGCGGCACATGACGACCGCACAGACTGCCCCACCCCCGCCCATGCGGCTGAGGGAACTCGTGTTCGGGGCGGCATGTGCCGCCGCCCTCCGCGCGGCCGCACGGCTCGGCGTCGCCGACGCGCTCGGCGACACCCCCATGGCCGTGGAGGACCTCGCGGCCGCGGTGAAGACCGAGCCCAAGCCGCTGCGCCGGCTGCTGCGCGCCCTGACCTGCTACGGCGTCTTCACCGAGCACAAGAACGGGACGTTCGCGCACACCGACATGTCCCGCCTGCTGCGCGAGGACGACCCGCACAGCCTGCGCAACATCACCCTGTGGTGCACCGAACCGTGGACCTGGGACGCCTGGCCCCTGCTCGACGAGGCGGTGCGCACCGGCTCCAACGTCGTCGAGGGCCTGTACGGCAAGGAGTTCTTCACCTACCTCAACGAGGACGCGCCCCAGTCGGCCGAGGTCTTCAACCGCGCCATGACGACGTCCAGCCGGCAGTCGGCCCAGGACGTCGCCGCGCTCCTCGACCTGTCGGGGAGCAGCTCGGTCGCCGACATCGGCGGCGGCCAGGGGCACGTGGTGGCGAGCCTCCTGGAGAAGTACCCCGCCATGCAGGGCACCCTGCTCGACCTGCCGCGGGTGGTGGAGAACGCCGACCCCCGGCTGCGCGAGGGCGGTGCGCTCGCGGACCGCGTCCGCATCGTGCCGGGCGACTGCCGCGAGGCCATTGCGGTGCGGGCCGACGTGTACGTCATCAAGAACATCCTGGAGTGGGACGACGACAGCACGGCCCGCGCGCTGCGCAACGTCATGGCGGCCGGCGGCCCGGGCGCCCGGGTCGTCGTCATCGAGAACCTCGTCGACGACACGCCCTCGATGCGGTTCAGCACCGCCATGGACCTGCTGCTGCTCCTCAACGTCGGCGGCGCCAAGCACACCACCGACAGCATGGTCGGGCGGCTGACCGAGGCGGGGCTCGTCATCGACGACATCCGCCCGGTCAACCCGTACCTGCACGCCTTCGACTGCACCGTGCCTGAGTGAGCCGACCCAGGACGCGCACGCGTCGGCCGCCGGACCGCCCTGTGGCGGTGCGGCGGCCGACGCGTGCGCGGGTCTTTCAGGCGTCCGGCGCGCGCCGGTCGGTGACCAGCTCCATCCTGGCGCCCTCCAGCGCGCGGACGAGCCCGCCGCCCGTCGGGGAACCGGCGTCCGTGAAGCCGTCCAGGAGGGTCGTCAGCTCGGACACCGGGCCGGCGTCCGCAAGACCGAGGGCCACCGCCGGATCGCCCTCGTGGAGGTCTCCGCGTACGTCGACCAGCCGCACCACGACGTCGTCGCGCTGGAAGATCGTGCTGCACAGGACGCGGCTGCTCGCGTCTCTGGCCGCCGCCTCGTCGTGCTCGGCGAGCAGCTGGGCCAGCCGCATGCCGCAGCCCGGCCGGGCCGGGTACGACAGCGCGTGCCGCTGCGCCTCGCCCCGCTGCTGACCCGCGGTCACGTGGTGGACGGCGGGCAGCGCCGCCCGCGTGTAGAACACCCGGGCGGACTCCGGGTCGCCGAGGTCCCGGTCCTGTTCCAGGTACGGGTTGATGGCCTCCTCGACGGCCCGCACCTCGGGCTGTTCGGCCACGTGCCGCAGCGCGGCGAGCAGGTCGCCCCGCACCTCGATCGCCCGCACCACCCGGTTGCCGTGCAGGAACAGGGACGTACGGCACAGGCGCGTGGTGTCGTCGACCCGCGGCTCGGGGGAGGCGTAGTCGGCGAGGATCTTGCCGACCGCCTCCTCGCTGCCCGGCTTCACCGTGAAGGTGAGCGCGTGCCGGATGACGCCGTCGCCGACCCGCGGCGCGGCCTGCAGTCCGCCCCGGGCGGCATCGGCGCCGGCCGCCGGACGGCCGGTCTCGCGGACCACGTGGAAGCGGAGCGACCTGGTGTCCCGCACACAGCTGTGCAGCGGCTTGACCATCCGCACGTGCTCCTCGCTGCTCACCCAGTTCAGGAACGGCGGTGCGCTCTCCCACTCGCTGGTGATCAGCCACTGGGAGGGGTTCTCGATGGACTGGCACAGCTGCTCGCCGATGTGTCCGGGGACGGACTCGACGTGGCTGCGCAGGTTCTCGTACGTCTCCAGGAACTGCTGCTGGGCTCCGTCGTAGACCTCCACCAGCAGGATGACCCTCAGGCGGGAGCCGTCGAACACGGACTGGGAGACCTGGTGCGACAGCGATCGCGTCAGCGGTTCGGAAGCGGGGGTGGAGGTGGTGGTCATCCTGCGCACATCTCCTTCGCGGGGGCGGAACTGAACGTCGGCCGCGGTGATGCCACGCCGGCTTGCCTCGATCCTGTGCCCGGCCCCGACGGCGCGCGACCGGTGTGCACTGCGCGGGTGACCGGCACCGCGGACGGCCGGGCGCGCGGCGTCAGGCGAGGTGGGCGAAGACGACCAGGTTGTCCGTGTAGTCCTTGACCTTGTGGTCGTAGTCGCCCGCACAGGTGATGAGCCGTACCTCGGGCCGGTCGGCGTCGCCGTAGACGCGGTCGCTGGGGAACTCGTCCTTGGCGTAGGTCTCCAGGCTGTCGACCACGAAGGTCGCCTCGCGCCCGTCCGCGCGCCGGACCTGGAACTTGTCGCCCTTGTCGAGCTGGTCGAGACGGGCGAAGACGGCGGCCGACGTCTTCGTGTCCACGTGCCCGGCGATGATCGAGGTGCCCTTCTCACCGGGGGAGACGCCCTTGGCGTACCAGCCGACGAGGTTGGTGTCGCCGGCCGGCGGTGGCTGGAGCTGCCCCTTGTCGCCGATGGCGAGGTCGGTGAAGGGGGCGTCGACGGAGATCTCCGGGATCAGCAGGCGCACCGGTTTCGACCGGGGCAGGCCGGATCCCGGCGCACCGGTCGCGGGCGGGGCGGACGAGGCGGTCGTGCCGGGGTGGGCGGGCAGCGGGGGGCGGGCGGAGTCGGTGGACGTGTCGTTGCCGCCGACCAGGCTCACCGCGAGGATCAGCAGGGCCACGGCGCACAGCACCATCAGGCCCGAGCGGGAACCCTGACCGGTCGTCGTCTCGTCGTCGGCGGGGGCGGAAGGGGGGACTGACATCGGGGACGACCTCACTGGGGCACGGCGGCGGGGCGGACACGGTGGGCGAGGGGGAGCGAGCCGGGCCGCCCCGTGATTCCTGGGTGGCGGCCCGGCTGCTATCGCGCCCGGCACGGCTTACGCCACTCCGTGAGCCGACTTCTTGCGTCGGACGGCGTACATGCCGGTCGCGGCGACGGCGAGGACGGCCAGCCCGCCTGCGGTCGTGGTCGGCGTGGACAGGCCGCCACCGCCGGTGTGCATGCCACCGCGCGGCTTCTCGTGCTCGCCACCGCCCCTGGAGCTCTCGCCCTCGTCCTGCTGGTAGGTCTGCGAGCCGCCTTCCTTGGACTCGCGGCCGCCGGAGTCACGGCCGCCGCCGTCCCAGTCGCCCTCGTTCACCGCGGCGAGCGCGCCACCGCCGGTGTGCATTCCACCGCGCGGCTCGTCGTGCTTGCTTCCGTTGTCGTGCTTGCTGCCGTTGTCCTGCTCCTTGCCGCCGGACTCACTGCCGCCGCCGTCCCAGTCGCCCTCGCTCACCGCGGCGAGCGCGCCACCGCCGGTGTGCATTCCACCGCGCGGCTCGTCGTGCTTGCTTCCGTTGTCGTGCTCCTTGCTGTAGGAAGAGTCGTCGTGGTCCCAGTCGCCACCGGCCGCCGCGTAGGCACCGGGAGCGCCGAGGACGAAGACGGCCGAGGCCGCCGCCGTGGTCAGGAGCATGCGAGCAGAACGCATCTGTGGTTCCTTCCGTCACGACCGGGCAGCTGGTGCTTCGTCAGCTGAGGTGACCCGGTCCCGACGTGAATCACCGTCAGCCCGCCGCACGTCTCGCACCACTCAAGGCGCTCAGCCGGGTGAACACCCCGTCCGTCCGGGTACCGGCAACGCCGCGTGGGGGGTCACCAACACGTCTGGGTAGCCGCGGAGTTGGGCCGGTCCGGACGGGGTGTCACCCCGCGACGCCCCGTCACCCCCGTCGGCGGAGTGCCCCGGGCCGCCGCTTCCCCGGGTCCGGCTACTCCCCCGGGTCCGTGTGGGTCGGGTCCTGCACCTCGGCCTCCTGGCGCAGGGAGCCGGGAGCGGCCCGTTCGGGGGCGGCCTCGCTCTGCCCGGACTGGGGCGGCGGGGGCGGCTCGGTGTCGCCGGGGGCGCCCATGCCGGCGGCGGGCAGGCGCAGGGCGAGCAGGGCGACGTCGTCCCCGCGGGGCGCGATGCGCGCGAGCAGTTCGTCGCAGAAGTCGTCGACGCTCCACCTGTCCACCCGTCCGGCCAGTACACCGGCGTGGTGGCGGAGCTGGTCCATGCCCACGTCGATGGGGCGGTCCCGGCTCTCCACCAGACCGTCGGTGTAGAGCAGCAGGATGCTCTCCGGCGGGAGGTCCTCGCGCGTGTCGGGCCAGTCCAGGCCGAGGCGCAGGGTGGCGCTCATGCCGATGAGCGGGCCGTGGCCGCCCTCCAGGAAGCGCGTTGCGCCCTCCCGCGTGATCAGCAGGGGCGGGGGGTGTCCGGCGTTCACCCAGTGCAGCCGCCAGGGGCCGCCCTCGGCGCCTTCGACGCGGGCGAAGACGAGGGTGGCCATGGGCGCGTCGCTGGTGTTGGTCACGGCTTCGTCCAGGCGGCGCATGATCACGCTGGGCGGCTCCTGGTGGTCCCAGGCGAGGGCGCGCAGCATGTTGCGGACCTCGGCCATGTGGGCGGCGGCCTGCAGGTCGTGTCCGACCACGTCCCCGATGACCAGGGCCATCACGCCGTCGCCGAGCAGGAAGGCGTCGTACCAGTCGCCCCCGACCTCCATGGCGCTCTCGGCGGGCCAGTACCGGGCGGCCATGCGGAGGTGGTCGACCTGCGGGAGCGGGGTCAGGAGCTGGCGCTGCATGGTCTCGGCGACGTTCTGCTGCTCGTGGTACAGGCGGGCGTGGTCCAGGACCATGCCGACGCGGCGGCCGATGTCGGCCAGCAGGGCGACCTCGGCCTCGGTGTGGGCGGGGCGCTCCCCCGCGCGGGCCACGGTCAGGATTCCGTAGGACCGCTGCCGGGTACGGAGGGGGACGACCACGGCCGCGTGGCCGCCGAGGCGTTCGAACAGCACCCGGTGGGTGGCGGCGAGGGGGTGCTCGGGGTCGTGGAACAGCTGCTCGGCGCTGAGCGGGACGGGCCGGTCGCCCTTGATGAGCAGGGTCAGCGCGGCGCGGGCCTGGTCCGGCAGCGAGGTCATGGGCCCGCGCAGTGGTCTGGCCCGGTCCGGCTGGTCGCTGCTGCGGACGGCCACCCGTTCCAGTACGCCCGACTGGCCCGGCCAGACGTCGACGGCCGCCCACTGGCCCAGTTCCGGCACCAGCAGCCGCACGAGGCGGCGCAGGGTGGTGGAGGTGCGCTCGGTGGGGACCAGCACGGTGGAGATCTCGGCGACCAGGTGCAGCTGGGCGGTGAGGTTCTCCAGCGCGGTGGTCCGCGCCTCGGTCTCCTCGGCGGCGCTGCGGTGCAGGCTGAAGTCGTGGAAGACGAGCACCAGGCCTTCCTGCCGTCCGCCGCGGACGAGGGGGGTGGTGGCCCAGATGATGGGGACGGTGGTGCCGTCGGCCCGCTGGAAGTACTCGTCGCTCCCCTCCTCGGCGGGCACTCCGTGCAGGGGTCGGCGCAGCGCGCAGCGCTCGCGAGGCACGGGGGTGCCGTCGGCATGCCGGTGCAGGAGGTCGTGCGCGTCATGCCCGAGCATCTCCCGCTCCGACCGTCCCAGCAGGTGCTCGGCCCAAGGGTTCACCGAGGTGATCCGGGCGGTGGGGCCGAGGGTGAGGACGCCGGCGCCGAGGGCGCGCAGGACGGCGCGGGAGAAGTCGGGCTCCGCCGGCTCCGGTGCGCCGTCCGCACCGTCCGCCGCGTGGTGCCCTGGTTCCTCGCCGTCCGGGTGGCCCGCCCAGCCTGACGTCACGAGCCTCACAGCCTTCCGATGCCGTCCATCCCGCCAGGTTCCCCCGGCGGGCGGGGATGAACCGCTCAGCGCGGCCGAAGGGGGAGGTCCCGGGCAGTAATCCGGTAGCTCCGCCGGGCCGGACCCCGTACCTTCGCGTGATGCCCGAACTGCGAACCGATCGTCTCGTACTCCGCGACTGGCGGACCTCCGACCTGGACCCGTGGGCGGCCATGAACGCCGATCCGGTGGTCCGCGAGTACTTCCCGGAGGTGCTGACCCGGGCGCAGAGCGAGGCGTCCGTGGCCCGATTCCAGGCCGGCCTCGACCGGCGGGGCTGGGGCTGGTGGGCGGTGGAGATCGCCGCCACCGGCGAGTTCATCGGCTTCGCCGGGCTCGATCCCGTGGAGGACGGCATGCCGTTCACCGGAGTGGAGGCGGGCTGGCGCCTGGCCCGCCCGGCCTGGGGCCACGGCTACGCCACCGAGGCCGCGCGGGCCGCGGTGACCCACGCCTTCGACGCCCTCGGCCTGCCGGAGGTGCTCGCGGTGACCGCGGCCGGCAACCTGCGCTCGCGGGCCGTGATGGACCGCCTCGGCATGACCTACGACCCGGCCGACGACTTCGACGACCCGGAGATCCCCGAGGGCAGCCCACTGCGCCGCTCGGTCGTGTACCGCCTCCGCGCCGGGGCCCATCGGCCGGACGGCCGGTAGCCCCGGGGCCGCTGCGTACAGCGGGGGCTGCCCCAGGGTGACGGACGGGCGCCCGGGGCTGTTGACAGGTGCTGCGCCGAGTGCGGCTTCGGGCGGAGGACGGCGACTCGGTGAGATGGCGACTCCGCGCCAGTTGCCGTCGCCGCACTCCCGGGTGGCGTGTCACCGCCCCCCGGGGGTGCGGGGCGGAGCAGCGGCGCGTTGCCGCGCGCGGCGGGTCAGGCCGACCGGCCGAGAGCCTCCGCGCCGTTCACGCCGGAGACGTGCGGCCGCTGCCTCCGCACACGGGGAGGCATGCTGCCGCCAGACCAGTGACGCGTCGCCGCACAGGCCGACGGGCATCGCCGCGCGCCGCGCCGATGCGTCGGCGGGCAGGCCGATACCGAGAGCCTCCGCGCCATTCAGGCCAAGGGCCCGTCACCGCGCAACGGCCAAGGCGTGTCACCACCCGGGGAAGCGCGGTGCGGGTGGGGCAGCGGCGCATCGCCGCGCGTCGCGCCGGTGCGTCGGCGAGGCAGAACGACCGGCCGAGAGCCTCCGCGCCGTCCACGCCGGAGACGTGCGGCCGCTGCCTCCGCACACGGGGAGGCATGCTGCCGCCAGACCAGTGACGCGTCGCCGCACAGGCCGGCCGGCATCGCCACCCCAATGCGTCGGCGGGGCAGACCGATGGCCGAGAGCGCCGAGCCGTTCAGGACGGAGGCCCGGCGCCGTCCAGGGCAGTGGCGTGGCGCCGCTCAGAGCGGTGGGTGTGCCGCGTGCGGTGGTGGGTGTCGCCGCGTGCGGTGGTGGGTGTCGCCGCGTGCGGTGGTGGGTGTCGCCGCGTGCGGTGGTGGGTGTCGCCGCGTGCGGTGGTGGGTCAGGCGGGCTGGCCTACGGCGGCCCTGCCGTTCAGGTCGTCGGCGAGGGCCACCGCGGCCCTCATGCGCTTGCCCACCGGCTCCCTGTGCACCTCGAAGCTCTGACAGACGGCCATGACGATCTCCAGCCCGTGCCGGCCGATCCGGCCGGGGTCCGCGGCCTCGGGCACGGGGAGCACCGGCGCGCTGTCCCACACCGTGACTTCCACCCGGTTCTCGGCCAGTTCGAGATCGACCAGCGAGGGGCCGGGCGCGTACTTGCAGGCGTTCGTCAGCAGCTCGCTGACCACCAGTTGCACCACCTCCACCGTGCGGTCGGGCACCGGGACCCCCCGGGCCGCGCGCACGCGCGCCAGGAACGCCCGGGCCAGTTCCCTGCCCCTGGCGATGTCGCCGGGCCTGCCCTGGTACTCCGCCGAAACCTTGACCGGCACGTCGCTCAGCCGATCCCCCGTGTGGGCAGCCCCGTCCATCCGATCCGCCCTCTTCCTGAGCCTTGACCGTTACGCCAGCCCGTCTACCCCCGAATCCGGCAAACATCACCGCCCCGGCGCCGGGCCGCGCCCCGGCAGGTCCGAAGGCGTCCGATCAGGCGGATTCCGGGGCTGGTCAACGCCGGTCGGGTGGCCGATCCTGTTGACCACGTCGTCGGGCCGTGGGCGGTCGCCGGGGCCGCACGGCCGGACTGGGGGGGTGGCCACGGTGGTGCAGGACGGACAGGCGTCCGCGCGGAAGGCCGACCGGGGACGGGCCGGCCCGGCGTGCCCGGTCGACCGGGCGGCGGACGGCACCTGGCGGGTGCACGACTTCGCCGTCGCGCGGGCGCTGCTGCGCACTGCGGGCACCGTGCAGGCCGGGCTAGGCGTCGAGACGGTGGAGAAGCTCCCGCCGCGCGTCCGCCGGCCCGTGCTGTACCGGGACGGCCCCGAGCACCGGGAGCACCGCAGGCAGACCGCCCGCTACTTCACTCCCCGCCGGGTGGACGAGCACTACCGCGCATTGATGGTCCGGATCGCGGAGGAACAGCTGGCCGTCCTGCGCTCGGCGGGCGAGGCCCCGCTGTCCGATCTCGCCTTCGGGCTGGCCGTCGGCGTGGTGAGCGAGGTCGTCGGGCTGCGCTACAGCAGGCCCGGCATCCGCCGCAGGCTGGAGCGGTTCTTCCCGCAGGAGTTCGGCGAGCCCGGACTGACCAGTGTGCGGGGCCTGTACTGGCTGGTGCGGCAGAACACCAACTGGCTGCGCATCCACCTGGCCGACGTGCGGCCCGCCGTCCGCGCGCACCGGCGCCATGAGCACGACGACCTCATCTCCCACCTGATCGCGGAGGGCTGCTCGGACGTCGAGATCCTCGGTGAGTGCCTGACGTTCGCCGCGGCCGGCATGGTCACCACGCGGGAGTTCGTGTGCCTGGCCGCCTGGCACCTGTTCTCGGACGCCGAGCTGCTCGGCCACTACCGGTCGGCGGACGAGACCGGGCGCCTCGCCGTCCTCCAGGAGCTGCTGCGGCTGGAACCCGTCATCGGACGGCTGCGCAGACGGGCCACCGAGCCGGTGGAGCTGCCCTGCCCCGACGGTCCGGTGACCGTGTGCCCCGGCGAGTACGTCGAGGTCCTCCTGGACGACGCCAACACGGACCCGAAGGCCGTGGGCGAGGACCCGCTGCTCGTCCGCCCAGAACGCGCCGGGGCGGTCGGTGCGGGGCTGTCCTTCGGCGACGGGCCGCACCGGTGCCCCGGGGCGCACATCGCCCTCCTGGAGACCGATGTGTTCCTCAGCCGCCTGTTCGCCCTCGACGGCGTCCGGATGAGCGGTGAGCCGCGCGTCGTCTTCCAGGAGGCCATCGACGGGTACGAGGTCCGCGACCTGACGGTGGCGCTCCCCCGGGCCGGTCGCGGCTGACTGGCCCGGGGGCCGCCGCAGGGCGTCGGCGCCGCGGCGTCAGCCGCCCAGGGCACCGAGGACGACGAGCTTGGCCTCGTCCTGCACCTGCCGGAGGTGGTCCGCGCCGAGGAACGACTCGCCGTAGATCTTGTAGACGTCCTCGGTGCCGGAGGGGCGGGCCGCGAACCAGGCGTTCTCGGTGGTCACCTTGATGCCGCCGATGGGCGCGCCGTTGCCCGGCGCCTCGGTGAGCACGGCGGTGACCGCCTCCCCCGCGAGGGTGTCGGCGGTGACCTGGGCCGGGGACAGCTTGGCGAGGCGAGCCTTCTCCTCGCGGGTGGCGGGGGCGTCGATGCGGGCGTAGGCGGGTTCACCGAACCGGGCGGTGAGCGCGGCGTAGTGCTCGGAGGGCGTCTTCCCGGTGACGGCGGTGATCTCGGAGGCGAGCAGGGCCAGGATGATGCCGTCCTTGTCGGTGGTCCACACGGAGCCGTCCCGGCGCAGGAAGGACGCCCCGGCGGACTCCTCGCCGCCGAAGCCGAGGGAGCCGTCGACCAGTCCGTCCACGAACCACTTGAAGCCCACGGGTACTTCGACCAGGCGGCGGCCGAGATCGGCGGCGACCCGGTCGATCATGCCGGAGGACACCAGCGTCTTGCCCACGCCCGCGTCGGCGGGCCAGTCGGTGCGGTGGGCGTAGAGGTAGGCGATGGCGGTGGCGAGGTAGTGGTTGGGGTTCATCAGGCCGCCGTCGGGGGTGACGATGCCGTGGCGGTCCGCGTCGGCGTCGTTGCCCGTGGCGATGGTGAAGCGGTCGCGCTGCTCGATGAGGGAGGCCATCGCGTGCGGCGACGAGCAGTCCATGCGGATCTTGCCGTCCCAGTCCAGCGTCATGAACCGCCAGGTCGGGTCGGCGAGCGGGTTGACCACCGTCAGGTCGAGGCGGTGCTGCTCGGCGATCCGGCCCCAGTACGCGACGGAGGCGCCGCCCAGCGGGTCCGCGCCGATGCGCACACCCGCCGAGCGGATCGCGTCGAGGTCCAGGACGCTCGGCAGGTCGCGGACGTAGGCGTCGAGGAAGTCGTGGCGGCCGGTGCCGGGGGCGGCGAGGGCCCGCGCGTAGGGGATGCGCCGTACGTCCTTCAGTCCGGCCGCGATGATCTCGTTGGCCCGGTCCTGGATCCAGGAGGTGGCGTCCGAGCCCGCGGGGCCGCCGTTCGGCGGGTTGTACTTGAAGCCGCCGTCGGCGGGTGGGTTGTGCGAGGGGGTGACGACCACGCCGTCGGCGAGGCCCGAGGTGCGGCCCCGGTTGTGGGTGAGGATGGCGTGGGAGACCGCCGGGGTGGGGGTGTAGCCGTCCGCGCTGTCGATGAGGACACTCACGTCGTTGGCGGCGAACACCTCCAGTGCGGTGACCCTCGCGGGCTCGGACAGGGCGTGGGTGTCGGCGCCCAGGAACAGCGGGCCGTCGGTGCCCTGTGCCGAGCGGTACTCGCAGATGGCCTGGCTGGTGGCGGCGATGTGGTCCTCGTTGAACGCCGCCACCAGGGACGAACCCCGGTGCCCGGACGTTCCGAAGGCCACGCGCTGCCCCGGCTCGGCCGGGTCCGGGTGCAGCGCGTAGTACGCCGTCACCAGCCGGGCGACGTCGATCAGGTCCTCGGGGCCGGCCGGCTTCCCGGCTCGGTCGTGCTGCATGCGCCCACTCCTCCGCTTGGGTCGGGACTTCGCTCGCGATCCCATCTTCCCCTGTCCGGCGAGTGGTGCCGTGCGTGGTGGCCGTGTCAGATCCGGCCGCCGGTGAGGCGGGTGAGGGGCCCGTGCGTGTGACGTCCGGCGCGCCGGCCCATCGCGTACGACGCGGCGGTCACGGCGGTGAGGCCCGCGCCCACGCCGGCGGCGACGAGTTTGCGGTGGGCGACGACCGTCCACGCGGTCTTCGCCGTGGCCGCGACCTGCCCCGAGGTGGTGGCGACGGCCTGGCGGCCGGCCGCGACACTCTTGGCCGCCGTCTGCACGGCGCCGTTCGCGGCTTCGGCGGAACGCCGGGCACCGGCCTTGGCGGCCGACGCGGCGTCACCTGCCTTGCCCGCGGCTGCCTGTCCCGCCCGTGCGGCGGGCGCGGCCGTCTTCTCGGCGGCGCCGCGCGCCTTGGACTCGGCGGTCCGCGTGCTGGTGGGCTTCTTGTTCGTGTCCTTGCTCGGATCGCTCATGGACACCGCCTTGCCCCTCACCGCGTCCGCAAACGCGGATGCCGCGCCCGAGTGGACGACGGCCGGTGCGCACCCAACGGGGCTCCGCCGCCGGGGCGTTGTCCCGTTCACCGTCGTGGAGCGGGCAGCTCCCGCGGCTCGATCCTCTCCTCCACCGCCGTGTCCCCGTCGCGGACGACCACGTAGGCGCCCTTGCCCGGGACCTCCGTGACCGCCTCGACGAGTTCGGTGCCGCGGTAGACGAGGCCGACTCCGTCGTCCGTGCAGTGGGCCGTCGGGAGGGTGCCGTCGGCGACGAGGCGGTGGATCAGGGGGCGGCGGCCCGGGTCGACGTCGTAGTGGACTCCGTTGCCGTAGGGCAGGAAGTCCAACGCGTCGGTGACCGGGCGCAGTTCGGGCCCGAAGGAGTCGGTGGCGCCGCCCCGGAACCAGCACAGGGAGCCCGCGCTCACGCCGCTGAGCACGACGCCCGCCTCCCAGGCCCTGCGCATGATCCGGTCCAGGCCGTGCACGCGCCACACGGCCAGCAGATTGGCCACCGATCCGCCCATGACCCAGACGACGTCCTGGGCGAGCACGGTCTCCTCGACGTCCTCGACGTTGGGCATGGGGAACAGGTGCAGCGGTGTCAGGTCGAACCCGGCGACGCGGGCGGCCTCCGTCATGCGGGCGGTGAAGTGCTCGGCGTCTCCTATGGCGGTGCCCACGTACAGCACGCGGGGGCGTCGGCCGTGCGCGCCCGAGAGGTCCACCGCGTGGTGGACCAGGGCGTCGAAGGCCACCATGGTCCGGCCGCCCGCGCGGTGGCCGCCCGAGGTGGCGAGGATGGTGGGTTCCGGTGCCGTCATGGCGGTGATCCTAACGACGGCTCGACGGCGGCAGCTGGGCCGCGCTCACCTGCTCGCCCAGCACCTCCGCCAGGAACTGCACGAGCCAGCGCTGGGCCGGGCTGCGTGAGGACTCGTGGCGCGCGTACAGGGCGATTTCGATGGGCTCGGTCTCGAACGGCAGCCGCACCAGGCGCACCCGGTGGGAGGTCGTGAAGACCTCGCCGACGTACTCGGGGACGATGGCCACCAGGTCGGTCTGCTCCAGCAGGTAGGGCAGCATCGAGAAGCGGGTGGCGTCCACGGCCACCCGTTCCAGGAGCCCGTGGGCGCCCAGCAGGGCCCTGGGCGTGACGTGGCCGCTCGGTCCGAACACCGTCGCGTGGTGCTCGGCCGCGAGGTCCTCCGGCGTGACCGCGTCGCCGCGCACGCGCGGATGGTCCGCGGCGACCATCAGGACGTAGCGCTCGCGGAAGAGCGGGATGCGCACGGTGAGGTGCGAGGTGATCACCGGGGTGGCCACGAACGCGTCGAGGTCGCCGCGGCGCAGTTGTCCCTCGGCGTCCTCCACGTCGAAGGGGCGGACGGTGAAGGAGACCCCCGGCGCCCGCTCGCGGGCGGCGGCCACGAGCCTCGGCAGCAGCGTGGCCTCGCCGAGGTCCGACAGGGCGATGGTGAAGCGGCCCGACATGGTCCCGGCGTCGAAGACGTCGCCCTGGCGGACCGTCCCGTCGATCTCCGCCAGCGCGCGCTGGAGCGGCAGATACAGCCGCCGCGCGCCGGCGGTGGGGGTCAGGCCGCGTCCGTTGCGGCGGAACAGCTCGTCGTCGAAGTGCCGGCGCAGCTTGCCCAGGCTGTAGCTGACGGTGGGCTGGGTGACGTGGAGCGTCTCGGCGGTGGCCGTGACGCTGCCGGTCTCGTAGAGCAGGACGAAGACGCGGGCCAGGTTGAGATCGAAGGTGCCCATATCGACTGACTCTATATCGGAGTGGAGAAACATCTATTGGTGCCCATGTCGTGGGGTGCCTAGCGTGTGCCGCGTCACTTCGAAAGGAACGTCCGTGCCATCCGTGCGTCGTGTCTCCCACGATTTCCTGGAGCGCCAGGGGCTCACCACCGTCTTCGGCAATCCGGGCTCCAACGAGCTGCCCTTCCTCGCCGAGCTGCCCGACGGCTTCCGCTACGTCCTCGGTCTGCACGAGGGCGCCGTCGTCGGCATGGCGGACGGGTACGCCCAGGCGACCGGCCGCCCGGTGCTGGTCAACCTGCACGCCGCCTCCGGTTCCGGCAACGCGATGGGCGCCCTGACGAACGCCGTCGCCTCCCGTACGCCGCTCGTGGTGGTGGCCGGGCAGCAGGTGCGCCCCGCCATCGGCCCCGAGGCCAACCTGGCCAGCGTCGACGCCCCCGCTCTGATGAAGCCGCTGGTCGGCTGGGCTGCGGAACCGGCGTGCGCCGGGGACGTGCCGCGCGCGCTCGCCCAGGCCGTCTTCGAGGCACGGCTCCAGCGCCGGCCGACCTATCTGTCCGTGCCGTACGACGACTGGTCGGCCGAGGTCGACGACAACGCCCTGGCCGTGCTCGACCGGCGGGTGCTGCGGGCCTCGGTGCCGGACGGCGAGCAGCGCCGGTGGCTCGTGGAACAGGTCGCCGCGGCCCGGCGCCCCGCGCTCGTGCTGGGCGGCGACATCGACTCGGCCGGCCGCTTCGACGACGCCGTGCGGCTGGCCGAGCGGCTGGGCGGTCCGGTGTGGGCGGCGCCCTCGCAGTTCCGGCTGCCGTTCCCGAACCGGCATCCGCAGTTCCGGGGCGTGCTTCCCGCCGGGATCGCGCCGGTCTCGGCGGCCTTCGAGGGGCACGACCTGGTGCTCGTGCTGGGCGCACCGGTCTTCCGCTACCACGAACACCTCCCCGGCCGGTACCTGCCCGAGGGCACCCGGCTGATCCAGGTGACCGAGGACGCCTCCGCCGCCGCGCGGGCGCCGATGGGCGAGGCGCTGGTCGCCGACCCGGGCGCCGTCGTCGACGTACTCCTGGAGTCGCTCGACGCCGCCGACAGGCCCGCGGACCCCTACCGGCCCGTGCCCGAACCGCTCACCGCCGAGGGCCCGGGGCTCCACCCCGAGCAGGTCTTCGCCGCGCTGCGCGACGAACAGCCGCAGGACACGGCGTACGTCGTCGAGTCGACGTCGACCAACGCGGCGTGGTGGCGCCAGATGGACCTGCGCCGCCAGGGCTCCTACTACTTCCCGGCGGCCGGCGGGCTCGGTTTCGGGCTGCCCGGCGCGGTCGGCGTGGCGATGGCCCAGCCGGACCGCCCGGTCGTCGGCGTGATCGGCGACGGGTCGGCCAACTACGGCATCACCGCCCTGTGGACGGCCGCGCAGCACCAAGTCCCGCTGACCGTCGTCCTGCTGCGCAACGGCACGTACGGGGCGCTGCGCTGGTTCGGCGGTCTGCTCGGGGTGCCGGACGCGCCGGGGCTGGACATCCCGGGGCTCGACTTCACCCGCATCGCCGAGGGGTACGGCGTCCGGGCCCAGCACGTGGGCGGGGAGGCGGAGCTGCGTGCCGCGCTCGCCGAGGCCCCGGACCACCCCCGTCTGATCCAGGTGGACACGGCGCTGACCACGCCCTCCTGAACCAGCTCGAACCCGACCGAAGATCCCGACGAGAGGGAAGACGATGACACTCCTGGACAGCGCCGTCTGGGGCGGGAAGTTCCACAGCGACGGCTGGCGGGGCTCCCCCACCGAGCAGCCGGTGACCGAACCCGCCACCGGCGACCGGCTCGGCACGGTGGGCCTGGCCACGGCCGAGGACGTGAACCGCGCCGCCGCCCGAGCCGCCGAGGCACAGCGCGACTGGGCGGCGACCTCGCCGCAGCGGCGGGCCGCCGTGCTGCGCCGCGCGGGTGAGCTGTTCACCGAGCACGCCGCCGAGATCGAGGACTGGCTGGTGCGGGAGGCCGGCTCGGTGCGCTCCAAGGCCGCCTTCGAGGCGGGGCTGGCGATCGGCGAGTGCTTCGAGTGCGCCGGACTTCCGACGCACCCCCAGGGCGAGGTGCTGACTTCGGAGGACGCCCGCTGGTCGCTCGCCCGGCGCCGCGCCGCCGGTGTCGTCAGCGTGATCGCGCCCTTCAACTTCCCGCTCATCCTCGGCCTGCGTTCCGTGGCCCCCGCGCTGGCGCTCGGCAACGCGGTGCTGTTGAAGCCGGACCCGCGCACCGCGGTGAGCGGCGGTGTCGTCATCACCCGGATCTTCGAGGAGGCGGGGCTTCCGGCCGGTGTCCTGCACCTGCTGCCGGGCGACGGGTCGGTCGGCCGGGCGGTCGTGGAGGCGCCCGAGGTCCGGGTGATCTCGTTCACCGGTTCCACTCCGGTCGGGCGGGCGATCGGCGAGCAGGCGGGGCGGCTGCTGAAGCGGGCGCACCTGGAGCTGGGCGGCAACAACGCGCTGGTCGTGCTGCCGGGCGCGGACGTGGCGAAGGCGGCCTCGGCGGGCGCGTTCGGCTCGTACCTGCACCAGGGGCAGATCTGCATGACGACCGGCCGGCACATCGTGCACGAGTCGCTGGTCGAGGAGTACACCGCCGCGCTCGCCGCGAAGGCCGAGGCGCTGCCGGTCGGTGACCCGGCCCGGGAGGACGTGGCGCTGGGCCCGATCATCGACCGGCGGCAGCTGGAGCGGGTGCACGGCATCGTCACCGACAGCGTCGCGGCGGGCGCGAAGGTCGCCGCGGGCGGCGAGATCGAGGGCGCCGGCTACCGCGCCACCGTGCTGACCGGTCTGACGACGGACATGCCGGCCTGGCGCGAGGAGATCTTCGGCCCGGTCGCCCCCGTCATCTCCTTCGCCACGACGGAGGAGGCCGCGCGGATCGTCAACGACTGCGAGTACGGACTGTCCGTCGGCATCCTCGGTGACGTCGGCACGGCGATGAAGCTCGCCGACCGGATCGACTCCGGCAAGGTGCACATCAACGAGCAGACGGTCAGCGACGAGCCCAACGCCCCCTTCGGCGGGGTCAAGGCCTCCGGCACCGGCTCCCGGTTCGGCGGCGCCGCGGCCAACGTCGAGGCGTTCACCGAGACCCAGTGGCTCACGGTCCGCCCGGACATCGCCGACTACCCGTTCTGATCCCTCCGTCACCCGTACCGGTCCCACCCGGCCGCTCCGGCGGTCGGGCTCCGCTCACTCACACCCGTCCCCGGGGGGAGAGTCATCATGGCTTCCACCACCACGTCCGGCGCGCCCGCGCAGACCGGCCGCGCCGTCGGCGGCACCTGGACGGTGGTCCTGTGCTGGATCACCGTCCTGCTCGAGGGCTACGACCTCGTCGTCCTCGGCGCCATCATCCCCACCCTGCTCAAGACCCATCACCTCGGCATGACCGCGGGCGACGCGACCACCATCGCGACGCTCTCGCTCGTGGGCGTCGCCATCGGCGCGGTCTGCGTCGGTCCGCTGGCCGACCGGCTGGGCCGGCGTCGCCTGCTCATCGGCTCGGTCGTGCTCTTCTCGGTCCTGACCATCGTGGTGCCGCTGGCGAACTCCGTCGCCATGTTCGCCGCGCTGCGCCTCCTCGCCGGTCTGGGTCTGGGCGCCTGCATGCCGGTGTCGCTCACGATGATGGCCGAGCACATGCCCGCCAGCCGGCGGGCGCGGGCCAGCACCCTGACGATGACCGGTTACCACACCGGTGCGGTGATCACCTCGCTGCTGGCGCTGCAGGTGACGGACAACTGGGAGATCCTCTTCTATCTGCTCGGTGTCGTCGGCCTCGTGATAGCCGCGATCCAGTGGTTCAAGCTGCCCGAGTCGGAAGCCTTCGTTCGGGCCAAGCAGGACGGGGCACACCGCGTGCCGTTCACCGAGCTGCTGAGGCCGGCGTACCTGCGTGCGGGCATCGGCATCTGGGTGGCCTCGTTCATGGGACTGCTGCTGGTCTACGGCCTCAACACCTGGCTGCCCAAGCTGATGAACGACGCCGGCTACCCCGTGCCGACGGCCGTGACCCAGCTCCTGGTGCTCAACATAGGCGGCGTCGTCGGCCTGGTCCTCGGCGGGTTCGTGGCCGACCGGCGGGGCATCAAGGGCACCACCATGGTCTGGTTCGCGGTCTCGGTGCTCATGCTGGGGTGTCTGAGCATCAAGATGGAGAGCGACCTGCTGCTCAACGTCGTGGTCTTCTTCACCGGCGTGTTCGTCTTCTCCGCCATGGTGCTGGTCTACGCCTACGTGACGCACTACTACCCGGCGTCCGTGCGCGGCACCGCGCTCGGCTCGGCGTCCGGGATCGGCCGGATCGGCTCGATCGTCGGCCCGTCGATCACCGGCGCGCTGGTCGCTTCGGGGGTCGGACATCCGTGGGGCTTCTACTTCTTCGCCGCGGTGGCGGTCCTCGGCTTCCTGGCCGTGCTGACGCTGCCGCGCGACGGCGGGGGCGAGCCGGCCGAGGCCGCGGCGCCCGCGGCACCGGCCGGGTGATGCCCTGACGGCACGAGGAACGGGAGCAGGGGGCCGCGCGGCCCACTGCTCCCGTCGGTGTCCGGAGGGGTGCGGCTCAGTCCTTGTCGACCTCCTGGCCCAGCACCTTGCCGTTGGCCGCGTCGACGTCGACGGTGGTCTTGTTCCAGTTGCCCTTGTCGACCACGTCGACGCTCCAGACGACCTGCTGGTCGTCATTGTCACCGAGTTCGACGTGGGTGACGGTGCCCTTGGCCTTGGCGGTGGCCGCCTTGACCGCCTGCTGCGGCGTCTGCTTGGCCTTGTCCAGCCACTGGGTGACCTGGGTCTTGTCGTCGGAGTCCTGGTCCGGGTCGACCATGGTCCGGAAGACCTTGCCGTTCACCGCGTCGATGTCGATGCGGTGCAGGGTCCCGTCGGACTGGGCGACCTTGGCCTCCCACTCCGGGGCGCCGTCACTGGGGGCGGGGTTCGGCATGCTCGGGCTCGCCGACCCGGACGGCGAACCGCTCGGCGACGCGGTGGCGTCGGCCTCCGTGCGCTTGAGTTCGAGGTCCACGAGCTTGCCCTCGGGGACCTCCTTGACGGCGGTGTCGGCGGCCTTGTCCCAGGTGACCTTCGTCGCCGAGACGAGGTCCTTGCGCTCGGTCCGGTCCTCGTTCATCGAGGCCGACGGGGAACCCGAGGGGGAGGCGGACGCGGTATCGGTGGCGGACGCGGAGGGGGATTCGGTCTGAGCCGCCTCCGCGACGCTGGAACGGTTCGTATCGGCGTTCGTGCAAGCCGTCAGCAGCAGGACGGAGGCGCCCAGGGCACCCGTCACGGCCAGCGAACGCAAGGGGGGGAGTCGTCGTGCAGAGCTCATGATGCTGTCCGTAACCGCTCCGTCACGCAGACACACCGGTCCGGCATGAAAACCACCCTATTGGCCGGAGTGTGACGGCCCCGCGGACAGTGAGGCGCCGACAGGGGCTTTCAGCGGGCCCGCACGAACTCCACCCGACCGGTGCCCGTGGCGGTCACCGGGCACCGGGGCAGCGTCCGGATCCCGCCCCCTTCCAGCCACTCCCGGTACGCGGTGGACTGGCGGGCGACCTCCCAGTACGCGTCCTCCAGCGCCGGGAAGACGGCGTCCAGCTCGGCCCGGGTGCGGGCGGCCAGCAGCAGGCGTACGCCGAGGGGGTCGCCGTACAGACGCCGTACCGCCATGTCGGGGCGGGACTGGGAGCTGGGCTGGCAGACCGTGACGACCTCACCGGTGGCGACCAGCGAGGCGGCGGTGTGGTAGTCGCCGTGCAGCACACGGGGGTTGAGGCCGACGGCACGCAGCATGCGGTGCACACCGTCCCATTCGCCGTCCACGGTGGGATCGACCATCCACCGGTCGTCGGCGAGGTCGGCGAGCCGGACGACGGGCCGGACGGCCGCGGGGTGGTCGGCGGGCAGCATGACGAACTGCGGTTCGCGCTCGACCAGGACGCTCAGCCGCAGGCCCTCCGGGACGTGCAGCGGGCTGCCCTCGACCTCGTGCACGAAGGCGACGTCCAGCTGCCCTTCGGCGACCCGGCGCAGCAGCGCGTTGGCGGAGACGTCCATCTGCAGGGTGGGTTCCAGGCCCGGCCGTCTGAGCCGGCGCAGCCAGCCGGCCAGGGCGCGGCTGGCCGTGGAACCGACCCGCAGCCTGCTGTCGCCGCCGGCCGCCGCGGCACGCGCCTCGCGGACCAGCGTGCTCATGTCGGCCAGCAGCGGCCGGGCCCGGCCGAGGACCGTCCGGCCGAGCGGGGTGGGGCGGCATCCGGTGCGCTCCCGGGTGAACAGGGGGCCGCCCAGGGCCTGTTCGATACGGGTCAGTTGGGTGCTCAACGTGGGCTGCGCGACGCCCAGTTGGCGTGCCGCCCGGTGCAGGCTGCCGGCGTCGGCGATGGCGCACAGCGCGCGTAGGTGCCTCACCTCGAGCTCCATGCAGGGAGCGTAAAGCGGAACAGTTGGTTGCGCCAGGTGAACAAAAGGCGGCGGATCAGGGCGAGTTCTGCACTCTGGTCGAAGCCGCTACGAGTGGCCGGACGGCGGGTGATAGCCCGGCCCTATCACCTGTTGCCATCATCACAGCGGGCTCACGGGCGCCCCACACTCAGCGATGACGACTTCTCCCCACTCCCCCACTCTAGGAGTCATCGATGCGTATCAGCCTGCCCCTGCTGTCCACCGCGGTCGGTCTCGGCCTGACGGCGGCCGTGCTCGGCACCGGCCCCGCCGCGACGGCCGCGGCGCCCCAGGAGCCGGTCCGGGCGGCCCAGCTCGGCTACCAGCCCTCGGCCGGCTCGGGCGAGGACGCGGCCGCCAACCGGGCGTTCTTCGAGGCGGTCGTCAAGTCCGTCGCCGAGAAGCGCGCCGCCAACCCGTCGGCCACCGCGGCCGTCACGGTCTACTACAGCGCCACCAACGCGCCGAGCTTCCGTTCACAGATATCCCGCTCGGCACAGATCTGGAACAGCTCGGTGTCCAACGTGCGGCTCGCGGAGTCGAGTTCCGGCGCGGACTTCGCGTACTACGAGGGCAACGACTCGCGCGGCTCGTACGCCTCCACGGACGGGCACGGCAGCGGGTACATCTTCCTCGACTACCGGCAGAACCAGCAGTACGACTCGACCCGCGTGACCGCCCACGAGACCGGGCACGTGCTCGGCCTGCCCGACCACTACTCCGGGCCGTGCAGCGAGCTGATGTCCGGCGGCGGCCCCGGCCCGTCCTGCACCAACCCCTACCCGAACGCCAACGAGCGCGGCCGGGTGAACCAGCTGTGGGCGTACGGCTTCCAGGCCGCTCTCGACAAGGCGCTGGAGAAGACCTCCCAGCGCTGACGCCGACGGCGGACCACCGCGGGGGCGGCCCGGCCGGGCTGCCCCCGCGCGCGTACGCGCCCCCTTCCCCTCCGCTTGCGCAACGTCCCCGCGGGTATGCGTGGTTCACCCTGCTGTGAGATCCGAAGGAGTGGGACGTGGACGAGCGGAAGGCACCTGCCGACGGCGGTCTGAGCGCGCTGGAGCCGGGCACGAGGCAGCGCGCGCAGTTGCGCGGTCGCGTCGCCGACATCGCCTGGACGGCCCTGTGCACGGTGCTCGCGCTGTGGGCCGTGTGGAGCGCCGTCGATCTCGTCCGGGGCGCGACGGCGTGGGTGTACTGCGCCGTGGCCTGGGTACTGCTCGCCGTGACCCTGGGCCTGCGGGTGCCGGCGGTGAGGCGCAGGACCTCCCTGTAGCGGAAACCGGTCCCGGGGATCACCCGGCGGCGGGCAGCGCGGCGCCCACGGCCCGGTGGACGGCCCGGGCCAGCCGGGCGCCCCACTCGGACCGGGGGCCCGCGAAGACGTGCACGTCCTCGCCGTCGCGCGGGGCCCGGACGGCGACGCACACCGCGTCCGTGGGGGTTCCGGAGCAGTCGAGACCGGCGTCGAGCAGCGCCTGGACCTTGGCCTCGGTCACCGTCATCACCGCGTTGACCAGGGCGGCGTCGCTCAGTGCGACGGGCAGCGCGGCGACGATGTTGATCGTTCCGGGCGGGACGGCCCCGGCGGCGCACTCCTCGGGCGCCGCCGCCCAGCCTCGTACCGAGACGCCGGCGGTCGCCACGGCCTCCGCGCCGCCGTCCCGTGCCCGGCCGTGGGCGGACACGTCGGCGGCGGTCAGCAGGCCCACGCCGGGGCCGCGGGCGCCGGCGGCACGTGCCAGGCCGGCCAGGTGCCGTGCGGGGTCGGTGCGCCGGTAGCCGTGGGCGACCTGGGCGTTGAGCACCCACGCGCGCTCGCCGATCCCGCCGCCCAGCACCGCGCTGCTGACCATCCGCCAGCCCGGCCCCGGGCGCCACAGCAGGGCACCCAGCCGTTCGCCGTCCTCCACCCGCCTCAGGTGTTCCGGGTCCGGCGGGCGGGCGGCCCCGGTGCGGGACGGCGGCAGGAGGGCGGGCACGGGGCGGGCTCCCAGCGGTGATCGGCGAAGGTCGGAGGCGGACCGGACGATCGTACTCAGTGCCGGTGTCCCGGCCGCCGCCGGACCGGTCGGGCGCGGGGCGCGTTGCGGAGCCGGATCAGGGCACCTTCACTGAACACAACTTCGCCGCCAGGCGACGGATCGGAGGCCGCGATGCTGTCCCACACCCTGGAGCATGGGGTCCTGGTCATCACGGTGGACCAGGACCCGGGGATCGCCGGGCGGGCCACGCTGACCACGCACATCACCAACCTGGTCGACGCCCATCAGCCGACCCCCGTCGTCATCGTCCTGACCGAGCGGGCGGGCGGCCATGCCGCGGTCAGCGCGGTGCTCCGGGCGCATCAGTGGTGCGGGCGGCTCGGTGTCCTGATGTCCGTGGTGACGCACAGCGCGCCGGTCCGGCGGCTGCTGGAGGACAACGCCGACACCTCGGGTCCGCGCCTGGTGGTGCACGCCCGCGTCGACACCGCGATCAGCACCGCGTTCACCGCGGCGGCCTAACGCCCCTACCGGAGTTCCGCGGCGGGCCGTCGGCGGCCGCGGACGCCGCTACTGCCGTCCGAGCCAGAGGTCGGGGCCGAAGACCTCGTAGTGGACGGCCTCGGCGGGCACGCCGCGGCGCAGCAGGTCGCCGCGGACCGCGCGCATGAAGGGCACCGGGCCGCAGAGGTAGGCCGTGAGGTTCTCGGGCAGGTCGAGGCCGGTGAGGTCGGCGCGGCCGGCGGACGCCTCCGGCGCCCGGTCGCCGGGCTCCTCGTACCACAGGTGGAGCCGGGCGTCGGGCAGCGCGCGCACCAGGTCGAGCTGCTCCTGCCGGTGGGCGTGGTCCTCGGGGGTGCGGTCGGCGTGCACGACGGTCACCGGGCGGGTGGAGCCGGTGGCGGCCAGGTGGTCGAGCATGGCGAGGATCGGGGTGACGCCGATGCCGGCGGAGGCCAGCAGCAGCGGGCCGCCGTGCTCCGCCAGGGCCAGGTCGCCGGCCGGCAGCGACACGCTGAGCACATCGCCCTTGCGGGCGTTCGCGTGCAGCCAGGAGGAGACCTCGCCGTCCGGCTGCCCGTCGGCCCGGACGCGCTTGACGGTGATGCGCAGGCCGGAACGGCCGGGCGCGGCGGACAGGCTGTACTGGCGGATCTGCCGGGCGCCGTCGGGCAGTTCGACCTGGACGCTGACGTACTGGCCCGGCTGGAAGGGTGCGACGGGACGCTCGTCGGCCGGGCCCAGGACGAGGGAGACCGCCTCCGCGCTCTCCTCGACCCGGTCGACGATCTCCATGGGGCGCCAGACGTCGCCGTCCGCGACGCCCTTGCGCGCGTAGAGCCGCGCCTCCAGGGCGATGAGCGCGTTGGCCATCAGCCAGTAGACCTCGTCCCAGGCCCGGGCGACCTCGGGGGTGACGGCGTCGCCGAGCACGTCGACGACGGCGGCCATGAGGTGCCGGTGGACGATCACGTACTGGTCGGAGGTGATGCCGAGTGAGGCGTGCTTGTGCGATATGCGCGAGAGCATCACGTCGGCGCGTTCGTCCGGGTTCTCCAGCAGCAGGCCGGCGAACGCGGCGACGGAGCCCGCCAGGGCGCGCTGCTGCTCACCGTTGGCCTGGTTCCCGCGGTTGAACAGGTCCCGCAGCAGTTCGGGGTGGGCGTCGAAGAGCTTGCGGTAGAACAGGTCGGCGATGTCACCGATGGCCGCTCCGACGGCGGGGAGAGTGGCTCGGACCACGGGAACGGACTGTTCGGAGAGCACAGCGACTCCTTAATTGGTAGATGAGATTCGTGTTTTAGGTCACGGCTCGGCATTGCCGCCGGGGCGCCGGCCGTCACCCCGGAGTGCGGTCGGTCAGGCCGATCAGGACCGGGCCGGTCGGTGAGGCCACCAGGTCGGACACGGTCAGCGGGTCGAGCGCGGCGTAGAACGCCTCCTGGGCGTCGCGGAGCGCTCCGCGCAGCCGGCAGGCCCCGCGCAACGGGCACGGACTGTCGCCCTCGCAGTCGACCACCTCGGCATCGCCTTCGAGTTCGCGCACCAGCCAGCCCACCGAGGCATGCCGCCCCAGGTCGGTCAGGGTCAGCCCGCCCCCGCGACCGCGCCGCGCCTCCACCACGCCGAGGTGCTGCAGGCGGGTGATGGCCTTCGCCGCGTGGCTGTACGGCACACCGACGACCTCGGCCACCTCTCGGGTGGCCAGGGGTTCGTCACCGTCTCTCACCACCGCCAGGCGCATGACCGAACGCAGCGCCAGGTCGGTGAACTTCGTCAGCCGCACACCGGGACGCTATCAAATACGCATGCTAGGTTCGCCTTTACCCGCGCGGTCCGCCCTGTGCGGTGCGTCACTGGACGCCCGCACCCGGGACGGGCCGCTCGACGGGGCGGGGGAACGGCACGATCGGGCACACGGAACGGCGGCACCTGATGACAGCGGAGGACGGCGACTTCCGGGGCACGGCGGGTCCTGCCCTCCCCCGGGTGCTGTGCGACACGGCGGAACTCCTCTCCCTGGGGGGCGACGCGCCGGCCGGTGCCCTGTGGAAGCTCGCGGAACCGGGACGGCAGCTCGACGCCAACGTCGTCCGCCTCCCCGCCGGGGGCCGGGTGGGCACCCACACCGAGCCCGACCTCGACGTCCTGCTCCTCGTCCTCGACGGCGCGGCCCGCCTCGACTCCAGCGACGGCGAGCACCCGCTGCGCGCGGGCGTCCTGACCTGGCTGCCGCACGGCTCGGCCCGGGAGGTCCTCGCCGGGCCGGACGGGGTGACGTACCTGACCGTGCACCGCCGGCGTCCCGGCATGCGCATCCAGCCCCCCGAGGCCGCCGACCGGCTGAGGCGGTCCCTCGGCGGCGACGGCGCCTGAACCGCTCACCGTGTCTCGGAACGCAGCTCCGTGAGGGACCGTGCCGTCAGGGGGCGCGGTTCCGCGTCGGGGTCGACGAGGACGACGGTGCAGGTGGCCGCGTGGGTGAGGGCGCTGGTGAAGCTGCCGTCGGCGAACTGGGTCAGCGGACCGCGCGGGGAGCGCCCGACCGCGACCGTGCGGGCCCCGACCTCGGCTGCGTGCCGGGCCAGGACGCGGCCCGCCGCGGCGTGGTCGCCGACGCCGGTGAGGATGTGGCCGGTCGCGGCCACACCGAGGCCGCCCAGCCGGTCGAGGTGCGCGGTGACGGCGGCCTCCGCCTCGGCTTCGGTCTCGGTGTCGGCGGCCTGTTCCTCGACGACGGCGGTCTGCCGTACGTGGACGACGTCGAGCGGGCTCCTGGTGTCGCGGGCGAGGCGTGCCGCGGCGTCCACCACCGCGGCCGCCTCGCGGTGGGCGCCGACGGCCACCACCACGGGCGGCGCGTCGGTCGTGGCCGGGGCGCCGACGGGGGTCAGCGTCGGGGACACGGGCTCCTTCTCGCCGGTGTCCGTCTCGGCCCGACGCAGCAGCCGGTGCCCGCCGGCCAGGACCGGGATGGCGAGGAGGAAGGTGGCGGCACCGAGGTAGAAGGGGACGCTCAGGTCGGTGGCGTCGGCGAGCTTGCCTGCGACGTACGGGGCAAGTCCGCCGCCGATGAAGCGCAGGAAGCCGTACGCGGAGGAGGCCACGGGGCGCTCGACCGGCGAGACGAGCATGACGGCCTGGGTGGTGAGGGTGTTGTTGATGCCGATGAAGGCGCCACTGACGATGACCGCGACGATGACGGTGGTGGGGTCCGTGACACCGGCGGCTATGACGGCCATGACGATGCCGAGGCCGAGGAGGTTGGCGTAGAGGACGGGCGCGGTGCCGTAGCGGGCCTGGAGCCGGGGCGCGAAGAAGACGCTGAAGGCGGCGACCAGCAGGCCCCAGGCGGTGAAGACCAGGCCCAGCTCGTGGGCGTCCAGCTCCATCGGGTACGGGGCGTAGCCGAGCATGGTGAAGAAGCCCCAGTTGTACAGCAGGGCCATGATGCCCATGGTCAGCAGGCCGCGATGGCGCAGGGCCTTCAGGGGGGCGAGCGGTGAGGTGACCCGCTCGGGCCTGGGCAGGTCGGGGACGAAGGCGAGGGTGGCGACCAGGGCGACGGCCATCAGGGCGGCGACGCCGAAGAACGGGCCGCGCCAGCTGATGCCGCCCAGTTCGCCGCCGAGCAGCGGGCCGACGGCGATACCGAGGCCCAGGGCGGTCTCGTAGAGGATGATCGCGCCGCTGAAGCCGCCGCTGGCGGAGGCCACGATGACCGCGAGGGAGGTGGCGATGAACAGGGCGTTGCCCAGTCCCCATCCGGCCCGGAAGCCGACGATGCCGTTGATGGAGTCGGTGGCGCCGGCCAGCGCGGCGAAGACGACGATGACGGCGAGGCCGGTGACCAGGGTCCGCTTGGCACCGATGCGGCTGGAGACCCAGCCGACGAAGAGCATGGCGACGGCGGTGACGATCAGGTAGCTGCTGAACAGCAGGGAGACCTGGCTGGGGGTGGCGTCGAGGCTGTCGGCCAGGGCCGGCAGGATCGGGTCCACCAGGCCGATGCCCATGAACGAGATGACGCAGGCGAAGGCGACGGCCCAGACGGCCTTGGGCTGCCGGAAGGGGCCGGCGGCCTTTCCACGGGGTGCACTCATGCGCGGTCTTCCTCCGAGGGGTGCGGACGGTTGCGGATGACCCGGGCCAGGGCCGGCAGCGCGGTGGCGGTGGCCTGCCGCTCCGGCCCGGTCATGTCCTCCATGAGCTGCCGGAGCGCCCGGGCACGCTCGGCGCGCCGCGCGGCCAGGACCTCGGCTCCGGTAGGCGTCACCGCCACGAGCACGCCGCGACCGTCGCTCGCGTCTGCGGTGCGCCGGACCAGGCCCGCGCGTGCCAGCCGCGTGACGAGCTGGGTCATGTTCGGCTGGGAGACGCCCTCGGCCCGGGCCAGCTCGGTCAGCCGCCGGGGGCCCTCGCGGCTCAGCCTGGCCAGCGTCGAGGAGGCGGCCGTGCTCAGACCGCCGGTCCGGGCGCTCTGCCGCACGTACCGGACCAACTCCTCCACGGCGATGATCAGGTCGTCGGGGGCCGCGTCCGGGTCGATCCGGTGCGGGGCGTTCCGGCCGGGGCCCTCCGTCGGCGCATCCATAAGCGCATGATGCATTTAGATGTAACGTGAAACAAGATGCCCCGCGGCGGCCTCTCCGCGTCCCCGTGGCGTGCAAGCCGAACACCGCGTGGGGCGTTTGCTTCCCATCCCTCGGGTAACTCCGGCATTCCGGACACCGATCCCCGGGAGTCGCCATGTGGAAGCGCAAGGGCAGGAAGGACCGCCGGGCCGCCGAGCCGGTCCCCATGGAGCTGTGCGACCTGTGTGCCAGGGTCTTCCCCGCGGACGAGTCCGTGAGCGGCTATGTGCCGGACTCCTCCTCGGTGCACGCCACCAACGAGTGGTTCGACGGGCTGCGGCTCATCACCACGTGCTCCGACGAGCACTTCGACGTGATCAAGGACGGGTACGCGCACCGGCCCTTCGTGGACGAGGAGCTGTGGGCGGCGAAGCTGACCCGGGCCCTGACCACCGGCCCGCCGGCCCTGTCGATGGACCAGCTCGGGTGCCGGACGGGCCTCCAGGAGCCCCAGATACGCGCGGCCGTCGCCTGGCACAACGAGCGGATGCGGGAGGCACAGGAGCGCAGCGACCCCTGAGGCCGGCGAGCCCTGCGGTCAGTGCGGAGGACGGACTCCGTGCACCCGGTAGGGCTCCGCGTCGGCCCACCTGACGTCCAGGCCGAGACCGGGCCGCGAGGTGTCGGGGCGCAGGGCCCCGCCCTCGGGCGACAGGGTGCCGTCGAACAGCAGCCGCTCGACGCGCACGTGGTCGTGGAAGTACTCCAGGTGCCTCAGCCGGCGCACGGCGCAGAAGACGTGGGCGGACACCGCGGGCGCGCAGTGCGCGGACAGGTCGAGGTGCCGGACGGCGGACAGACCGGCGACCTCCAGCACGCCGGTGACCCCGCCGCACCGGGTGACGTCGGCCTGGAGGCAGTCGACCGCGGGCCCCTCGGTCAGGTTGGCGAAGTCCTGCGCGGTGAAGGCGTACTCCCCCGCGGTGATCTCCAGCCGGGCCGGGCCCCGCTCGCGCAGCATCCGCAGCCCCTGGAGGTCGGCGGAGGAGACCGGTTCCTCGAACCAGCGCACGTCCCACTCGTCGCGGAACCGGTGCGCCCAGTACAGGGCCTCCTTGCGGCCGAGCGCCCCGTTGGCGTCGGTGAACAGCTCCGTGCCGTCGCCCACCGCCCGGCGTACGGCGGTCAGGCGGCGCGGGTCGGCGTCCGGTTCCCGTGACGTCTTCAGCTTCACGCGTCCGATGCCCTGCCGCACCCATCCGGCGAGCTGGTCGGTGAGGCGGTCCAGGGGGTAGTTGGTGAAGCCGCCGCTGCCGTAGACGGGCACCCGGTCGTGGTGGGCCGGCAGGAGCTGGACCAGCGGCAGTCCGAGCAGCCGCGCCTTGAGGTCCCACAGCGCCACGTCGACGGCGGACCGGGCCATGGCCCCGGCGCCGGGCCGGCCGGCGTTGCGCATCGAAGCGCCCATCCGCTCCCACAGGGCGGGCGGCGAGGAGACGGGACTGCCCTCGACGACCGGCCTGAGCACGGAGTCCACGAAGGACGCCACCGAGACGTCCCCGTAGGTGTAGCCGAGTCCGGTGCTGCCGCCGGCGTGCACGCGCACCAGGACCACGGTCGTGGAGCCCCACTCCAGGGTGCCGTCCTGCTCGCGGCCCCCGGGGCCGTCGGTGGGGATCTCGAAGGCGTGCACGTCGACCGCGTCGACCACGCACTCGTCCAGTGCCCTCGCTTCCGGGCCGGTCACCGACGCCATCGCGCACTCCCTCGCCCTCGCGTTCCCGGGCCGGTTCCCCGCGCCGACGGGTCCATGCGCGGGCCGTCCGGGTCAACCGACGTTTGTCCGGGTGCGGGCCGGGTCACTCAGTTCCCCGTCGCGAGCCATCGAAAGGACGCCCGAGGAGCACCCTGTGAACCGGTTGTGGCGGCCGTTCCACCGTGCCTGGGACTGGTTGGCCGCGTCCGCCCTGGTCCGGCGCGGCCGGGACCTGGAGCTGATGCACAGGGCCATGGGCTTCGCCACCCTCGCCCTGGTCACGCTGGCGCCCCTGCTGATCGTGGTGGCCGCGGCCGACCCGCTGGGACGCGGGGGCTTCGCCTCGTGGCTGGCCGACGGCATGGGGCTGTCCGGGCGGTCGGCCAAGGTGCTGACCGACATCATCAGCCCGCCGACCAAGGTCGTCGGCACGACGAGCGTGTGGGGTGGAATCCTGCTCGGCGTGTTCGGCGTGTCCTTCGCGGCGAGCGTGCAGAACGGATACGAGCGCATCTGGGAACTGCCCTCCGGCCCGTGGCACCGCATCTGGCGCCAGATGACCTGGGTGATCATGCTGACCGCCTACCTCTACCAGGAGGTGCAGACGCGGACCGCGCTGCACGGTTCGGCGCGGATCGCGCTGTCGACCGCCGTCGGCATGCTGTTCTTCTGGTGGGGCCAGCACTTCCTGCTGGGCGGCCAGGTCCGCTGGCGCGACCTGCTGCCGGGGGCGTTCGCCACGATGGTGGGCCTGATCGGCCTGCGCGGCTTCTCGTACCTCTTCTTCACACCGCTGATCCTCGACAACGCCTTCAGCTACGGCGCGGTCGGCATCGTGCTGGTGGTGGAGTCCTGGCTGATCGGGGTCGGGTTCGTCGTCTTCGGCGGCGCGATGGTCGGGCACTGGTTCTGCGAGCACCACTGGTGGGCGCGGAACATCGACCGCAGGCCGGACTGACGCGAGCACCCTCGGGTCCGTCAACCGGCGCGCCGGCGCAGTCCGCCCGCGAGTGCCGCGGCCACCGCCCCCGTCGCGGCCGTGGCCAGGGCCAGCGGACGGCGGTTGCGGGACATCCAGAACTGGACGCTGCGCGGATGCGCCTCGTCGTCGAAGATCCCGTGGGCGCCGTAGTCGTCCGGGGCGGTGTCGTCCGGCGGCTTCCAGAGGTTCACCGGCCGCGACGGGTCGACGGGCCGGTCCGTCTGCTGCCCGTCGTAGCCGGTGCGGGCCAGGTAGCGGTCCAGGAGCCCCGGGGCGAACTTCTGGCCCAGCAGGGTGGCGACGGTGGAGCCGCCCACCCAGTACATGCGCCGCTCGGGGTGGTCCGCCGCGTGCAGTACGGCGCGGGCGGCGACCTCGGGCTGGTAGACGGGGGCCACCGGGCGCGGATGGCGGGGCAGCCGGGTGAGGACCCAGCTGAACTGGGGGGTGTTGAGCCCGGGCATCTGCACCATGGTCACCCGCACCCCGCTGCGGTCGTGCAGCAGTTCGCAGCGCAGTGACTCGGTGAACCCCTGGATGGCGTGCTTGGCCCCGCAGTAGACGGCCTGGAGCGGGACGCTGCGCTCGGCCAGGGCCGATCCCACCTGGACGATGGTGCCGCGATCGCGCGGTGTCATGCGCCGCAGGGCGGCCTGGGTGCCGTGGACGAAACCGAAGTAGGTCACCTCGGTGGCCCGTCGCAGTTCCTCGGCCCGGATCTCCGGCACGGGTGCGAAGACGGTCGAGAACGCGGCGTTCACCCAGACGTCGATCGGGCCGAGTTCCTCCTCGACACGGGCGGCCGCCGCGTCCACCGCGTCAGCGTCGGCGACGTCCACGACCAGCGGCAGAGCGCGCCCGCCGGCCTCGCGGACCTCCTCGGCCGCCCGCTCAAGGGCGTGCTCGCCCCGCGCGAGCAGGGCCACCGCGGCCCCGCGGGCGCCGAACGCCCGGACGGTGGCCCGGCCGACGCCGCCGGTCGCACCGGTGACGACGACGACCTCGGTGCCGTTCGTCCCCCGGTGCCGGGCGCCGCTCACTTCCTGCCCCGGCCGGGGAGGTGCTCGGCGTACTCGGTGAGCTTCTGGCGTACGCCCTTGGTGGCGATCCCGGTCAGCTCCGGGTCGTGCAGCGCCGCCTTGATGGCCTTCTTGCCCTGGTCCTTCATGATGTGCGGCGGGATCGGCGCGATCTCCGCGTCGACCTTGAACTCCAGGACCACGGGCCGGTCGGCGGCGAGCGCCTCGTCCCAGGCGGAGCCGACCTTCTTGGGGTCGGCGCAGACGATGCCCTTGAGGCCGAGGAGTTCGGCGTAGGCGGCGTAGGGGACGTCGGGGATGTCCTGGGAGCCGGGGTACTTGGGATCGCCGGCCATGGCGCGCTGCTCCCAGGTGACCTGGTTGAGGTCCTGGTTGTTGAACACGCAGAAGATGAGCGGCGCCGACCCGGACAGGCGGTCCAGGTAGCGCTTGACGGTGATCATCTCGTTCATGCCGTTCATCTGGAAGGCGCCGTCGCCGATGAAGGCGATCACCGGGCGCTCGGGGTAGGCGAACCGCGCCGCGATGGCATACGGCGTCCCCGGGCCCATCGTGGCCAGCGTGCCGGAGAGCGAGGCCTGCATGCCGTCGCGCAGCAGGAGGTGGCGCGCCCACCAGTTGGTGCCCGACCCGGAGTCGGCCGTCAGGATGACGTCGTCCGGCAGCCGCGGCGAGAGTTCGGCGGCGACGGCCTGCGGGTTGATGGTCTTGCCGAAGTGCTCGCCCGCCCAGCGGTCGCACAGGTCGTGCCACTCCCGTACGTCCTTCTCGATCTTCTCCCGCCAGCCGCGGTCCTCCTTGCGCTGGAGCATCGGGATGAGAGCGCGCAGCGTCTCCCTGGAGTCGCCGACCAGGTGGGCGTCCATGGGGTAGCGGATGCCGATCATGCGGCCGTCGATGTCGATCTCGACGCCCCGGGCCTGTCCCTCCTCGGGCAGCCACTCCGAGTAGGGGAAGCTGCTGCCGACCATGAGCAGGGTGTCGCAGCCCTTGATCATGTTGTCGCTGGCCTTGCTGCCCAGCAGGCCGATGGGCCCGGTGACGTAGGGCAGGTCGTCGGGCAGCACCTCGCGGCCGAGGAGGGCCTTGGCGACGCCGGCGCCGAGCAGTTCGGCGACCTCCATCACCTCGGCCTCCGCCTTCGCGGCACCCTGGCCGACGAGCATGGCGACCTTCTTGCCCGCGTTGAGCACGTCGGCGGCCTTGCGCAGTTCGTCGAGGTCGGGCAGCACCCGCGGCCGGCTCCAGCCCACGCTGGAGAAGACCGATCCGTGCTCCCTGGGCGGGGAGGGCTGGGCCTCCTCCTCCTGGACGTCGTTGGGGATGATGATGGTGGCGACGCCCCGGGTGGTCAGCGCGGTCTTGAAGGCCCGGTCGATGACGTGCCGGGCCTGGCCGGGGTGCACGACCATCTGGCAGTACTCGGACACGTCCGCGAAGAGCTGGTCGAGGGCGATCTCCTGCTGGTAGTGGGTGCCCAGCGACAGCCGCTTCTGCTGGCCCACCACCGCGACCACGGGCTGGTGGTCGAGCTTCGCGTCGTACAGGCCGTTGAGCAGGTGCACGGCGCCCGGCCCCGACGTGGCGACGCAACAGCCCACCTCACCGGTGAACTTGGCGTGGCCGCAGGCCATGAACGCGGCCATCTCCTCGTGCCTGGCCTGGATGAACTCCGGGTCGCCGTCGGCCCGGTCGAAGGCGCCGAGCAGACCGTTGATGCCGTCACCCGGATAGCCGTACACCCGCTGGACGCCCCACTCGGACAGGCGCTGGAGCACGTAGTCGGCGACTTGGGTCATGGAGCTCTCCCGGACGTGGGGGGACGACGGTCGGCTTGTGGGGTTACCCTCCCCGCCGCGCCTAAACCGGCCGTCCGTCCCCTTCGTCCGCTCCCGCGCCGAGCCCCTACGCGGGCGGCGGGGCCGTGCTCGCGCGGGTCACCAGCCGGGTCGGCACCAGTGTCGTGCCCCGCTCCGGACCGGCCGCGCGCATCTTGCGCAGCACGGCCCGCACGCACAGCCGGCCGACCTCGGCGAAGTCCTGGTGGACGGTGGTCAGCGGGGGCAGGAAGGAACCGGCCTCGGCGATGTCGTCGAAGCCGATGACGCTGACGTCCTCGGGCACGCGCCGGCCGCGTTCGTGCAGGGCGCGCAGCAGGCCGAGGGCCATCTGGTCGTTGGCCACGAAGACGGCGGTGCACTCCTCGCGGCCGGCGAGTTCCAGGCCCGCCCGGTAACCGGACTCCGCCGACCAGTCGCCCCGGACGAGCGGCGGCGGGGTGCGGCCCGCCTCGGTGAGCGTCCGCCGCCAGGCGTCGGTGCGGCGCTGGGCGGCGAAGGAGCCCTCGGGGCCGCCCAGGTGCCACACCGTGTCGTGCCCGAGGTCCAGCAGGTGGCGCACGGCGGCTCGGCTGCCGCCGGCCTGGTCGGTGTCCACGACCGTGTAGGTGTCGCCGGCGTCGGAGTCGACCACGACGACCTGGACGTGCGGCGGCAGGGTGAGGGACGCCGCGTCCAGGAGGTGGACCTCCATGATGACGATGACGGCGTCGACGGCCAGTTCCTCCAGGCGCGAGAAGGCGCCGCGCACCTCGTCCTGGGTGGGGACGGCGACCGGCAGCAGCGTCACCGCGTACCCCTCGCTCGCCGCGGAGACCGCGATGGCCTCCAAGGTGCGCACGTTGCCCGTGGTGGCCAGCGTGAAGGTGATGACGCCGATGGTGCGGAACTCGCCGCGCTTGAGGGCCCGGGCGGCGCTGTTGGGCCGGTAGCCCAGCTCCTTCATGGCCGCCAGCACCTGTTGGCGGGTCTCCTCGGTCACGCCCGCGTAGCCGTTGGAGACGCGGGAGACCGTCTGCGAGGAGACTCCCGCCAGCCGGGCGACGTCCGCCATGGACGCCGTGCGGTCCCGGCCGCGCCGGGCAGGCGCGGGTGCGCTCGTCGGGACTTCCTCAGCCGTGCTCACTCGCCGTCAGCCGCCTCTCTGTCGCTGCCGGGTCCTGGTGCGAACGGACCCTTGACCGTCGTCATCGGGGCAGTGTAGACATGCCGCCATCAGATGTTTACGTAAACATAACAGCTCGACGCCCTTTCGCGGCGCGCGATGTTTACGTAAACATCAGGTTCCAGGACGTGGACGAGCGAGGACGACATGACGACGCTGCAACCGCCGGCCGCCGCCGAGCCGCGGCCGGCCCCACCCCCGGTGCGGCGGGACCGCCGCTCCTGGACGGGGTGGGGCTTCCTCTCTCCCTTCGTGGCCGTGTTCGCCCTGGTGTTCCTCGCGCCCATCGCGTATTCGGTCTACCTCAGCCTCTTTCGCGACCAGCTGATCGGCGGGACCACCTTCGTCGGCCTCGACAACTACGGCGAGGCGCTGGGGGACGACCGGTTCTGGGCCTCGCTCGGCCGGGTCTCGCTCTTCCTCGCCGTACAGGTGCCGATCATGCTCGGCATCGCGCTGCTCGTGGCCCTGGCGCTGGACAGCGGACGCCTCTACGGCCGGGACTTCTTCCGCATCTCGATCTTCCTGCCGTACGCCGTGCCCGCCGTGGTGGCCACCCTGATGTGGGGCTTCATGTACGGCACCCGCTTCGGCCTGGTCGGTGACATCAACGGCGCGCTCGGCGTCTCGCTGCCCGACCCGCTCTCCCCCGACCTGGTGCTGGCCTCCATCGGCAACATCGTCACCTGGGAGTTCGTCGGCTACAACATGCTGATCTTCTACGCGGCGCTGCGGGTGGTCCCCCACTCGCTGTACGAGGCGGCCCAGATCGACGGCGCCGGCCAGATCCGCGTGATCACCGCCATCAAACTCCCGGCGATCCGCGGGGCCCTGGTGATCGCCACCATCTTCTCGATCATCGGCAGCTTCCAGCTCTTCAACGAACCCAGCATCCTGCAGCCCCTGGCGCGCAACGCGATCACCACGGACTACACACCGAACTACTACACGTACGCGCTGTCCTTCAACGGGCAACAGCACAACTACTCCGCGACGGTCGCCATCGTCATGGGGCTGATCACCATGGTCATCGCCTACGCCGTGCAGCTGCGCGGCATGCGCAAGGGAGTGTGATGCGGCGATGACCAGTCCCGTCGCCACCGTTTCCGGCCGTTCCGCGCCCGCGCCGTCCGGCTCGTCGGGCTCCGCGCCCCGACTGCGTACGCCCCGTCGCCGGCACTCCGCCGACAAGCCCCGGCGCAGCGTGCTGCTGACCGTGCTCACCTCACTCGTGCTGCTGTACAGCCTGGTCCCGCTGGTCTGGCTGGCCATCAGCGCCACCAAGACGCAGGAGGGCCTGTCCCGTTCCGCCGGTCTCTGGTTCGACGGCGACTTCGCGCTGTGGGACAACATCACCGAGACGTTCACCTACGACGACGGCGTCTTCACCCGCTGGCTGCTCAACACCCTGCTGTACGTGGGCCTCGGCGCGGGCGGCGCCACCTTCCTCGCCGTGCTCGGCGGCTACGCGCTCGCCAAGTTCACCTTCCCCGGCCGGCGTGCCGTCTTCGCCGTCGTCATCGGCGCGGTGGCGGTGCCGGGGACGGCGCTCGCGGTGCCGACCTTCCTGATGTTCAGCGAGATGGGGCTCACCAACACCCCCTGGGCGGTGATCATCCCGTCCCTGATCTCGCCGTTCGGCCTCTATCTGATGTGGGTGTTCGCCACCGAGGCCATCCCGGCCGAACTGATGGAGGCCGCCCGCATCGACGGGGCGGGCGAGGTGCGCACCTTCTTCCGGGTCGCCCTGCCGCTGCTGGCGCCCGGCATCGTCACCGTCCTGCTGTTCAGCATGGTGGCGACCTGGAACAACTACTTCCTGCCGCTGGTCATGCTCAAGGACCCCGACTGGTACCCGCTGACCCTGGGGCTCAACAGCTGGAACCAGCAGGCCGCGACCGCGGGCGGCGAGCCCGTCTTCAACCTCGTCGTCACCGGGTCGCTCCTGACCATCCTGCCGCTGATCGCCGCGTTCCTCCTGCTCCAGAAGTACTGGCAGTCCGGTCTCGCCGCCGGAAGCGTCAAGGAATAGCCCTCCCTCTCCCGCCCACCACCGACAACCCCGCCGGCCCTCGAAGGTGCCGGTTCCGGCCACAAAGAAGTGGAAGCACACCCATGCCCACACACCTGACCAAGCACTCGCGCCGCCTCCTGCGCGGCACGGTCCTCGTCTGCGCCCTCGCCCTGGGGGCGAGTGCCTGCGGCGACTCCGACGACGGGGGGTCGAGCCAGAAGGCGGTCTCCGAGGCGGACGTCCAGGCAGCCCTGAAGAAGGGCGGCACCATCACGGTCTGGGCGTGGGAGCCCACCCTCAAGCAGGTCGCCACCGACTTCGAGAAGGCGCACCCGGGCGTCAAGGTGAACCTCGTCAACGCCGGGACCAACAAGGACCAGTACACGGCGCTGCAGAACGCCATCTCGGCGAAGAAGGGCGTCCCGGACGTCGCCCAGGTCGAGTACTACGCGATGGGCCAGTTCGCCCTGACCGAGCAGCTCACCGACCTCAAGTCCTTCGGCGCCGACAAGCTCTCCGCCCAGTTCTCCCCCGGTCCGTGGAACGGGGTGAAGGCCGGTTCGGACGGCGTCTACGCGCTGCCCATGGACTCCGGTCCGATGGCGCTGTTCTACAACAAGAAGGTCTTCGACAAGTACCACATCGAGGTGCCCACCACCTGGGCCGAGTACCTGGACGCCGCCCGCGACCTGCACAAGGCCGACCCGAAGGCGTACATCACCGCCGACAACGGCGACGCCGGCTTCGCCACCAGCATGCTCTGGCAGGCCGGTTCGCACCCCTACACGGTCGACGGCACCAAGGTGCGGATCGACTTCTCCGACCAGGGCGCCAAGACCTTCACCGACACCTGGCAGCAGCTCATCGACGACAAGCTCCTCGCCTCCGTCCCCGCCTGGACCGACGAGTGGTACAAGGGCCTGGGCGACGGCACCATAGCGACGCTGGCGACCGGCGCCTGGATGCCCGCCAACCTCGAGTCCGGCGCGAAGGCGGCATCCGGTGACTGGCGCGTCGCCCCGATGCCCCAGTGGACGGCGGGCGGCAAGGTCAGCGCCGAGAACGGCGGCAGCGCGCTCGCGCTCCCGGAGCTGGGCAGGAACGAGGCGCTGGCGTACGCCTTCGTCGAGTACGCGAACGCGGGTGACGGCGTGCAGACCCGGCTGAAGAACGGCGCCTTCCCGGCGACCACCGCGGATCTGCAGTCCACGAAGTTCCAGGACACCGCGTTCCCCTACTTCGGCGGCCAGAAGGCCAACAAGATCTTCGCCGAGTCGGCCGCGGACGTCCCCGACGACTGGTCCTACCTGCCCTACCAGGTCTACGCGAACTCGGTCTTCAACGACACCGTCGGCAAGGCCTACGTCTCCGGCACCACGCTCGCCGAGGGCCTGAAGTCCTGGCAGGAGGCCTCGGTCAAGTACGGCGAGGAGCAGGGCTTCACCGTCGAGAAGTAGCGCACGCCCCCACCGGAAGGACCGCCATGATCTCCACCCTCCACTCCCGCCCGCACCGCGGGACGGACGGTGCGCCCGCCCCCCGCCTCGCCTTCGGCGCCGACTACAACCCCGAGCAGTGGCCCCGGGAGGTGTGGGAGGAGGACGTACGGCTGATGCGCGAGGCCGGTGTCACCATCGTCTCGCTCGGCATCTTCTCCTGGGCCCGCATCCAGCCGGGCCCGGACACCTGGGACTTCGCCTGGCTCGACGAGGTGATGGACCTGCTGCACGAGCACGGCGTCGGCGTCGACCTGGCGACCGCCACCGCCTCCCCGCCGCCCTGGCTGACCACCGCGCACCCCGAGATCCTCCCGGTCACCGACCGGGGCGAGACGCTGTGGCCGGGAGCGCGCCAGCACTGGCGCCCGACCTCGCCCGTCTTCCGCGAGCACGCCCTGCGCCTGGTGCGCAGGCTGGCGACCCGCTACGCCGGTCACCCGGCCCTCGTCGCCTGGCACATCAACAACGAACTGGGCTGCCACAACGTCTACGACTACTCCGACGACGCGGCCCGTGCCTTCAGGGACTGGCTGCGCGCCCGGTACGGAACGACGGACGCCCTCAACCACGCCTGGGGCACTGCGTTCTGGTCGCAGCGCTACAGCGACTGGGAGCAGATCCTGCCGCCCCGGCTGGCCGCCTCACACCCGAACCCCACCCAGCAGCTGGACTTCAAGCGGTTCTCCTCGGACGCCCTCAAGGACCACCTGCGCGCGGAGCGCGACCTGCTGCGGGAGCTGACCCCCGACGTCCCCGTCACCACCAACTTCATGGTGATGCCCGGCACCAGGGGCATGAACTACGCGGACTGGGCCGGCGAGGTGGACTTCGTCGCCAACGACCACTACGTCGTCCCGCACCCGCAGGCCCGCGACGAACTGTCGTTCTCGGCGAACCTCACCAGCGGCATCGCCGGCGGCCGGCCGTGGTTCCTGATGGAGCACTCCACCAGTGCCGTGAACTGGCAGCCCGTCAACCTGGCCAAGGCGCCCGGTGAGATGGCCCGGGACTCGCTGACGCACGTGGCGCACGGCGCCGACGCGGTGTGCTTCTTCCAGTGGCGCCAGTCGGCGGCCGGCGCCGAGAAGTACCACTCGGCGATGGTCCCGCACGCGGGCGCGGACAGCGACCTGTTCCGTTCGGTCGTCGCGCTCGGCGACACGCTGAGGACGCTCGCGCCGGTCGCCGGGAGCGAGCGGGAGCCCGCCGAGGTCGGCATCCTCTTCGACTGGGAGTCCCGGTGGGCGAGCGAGCAGGACTCGCACCCCACCTCGCTGCTCGACTACCACCAGGAGGCCCTCGACTGGTACTCGGCGCTGCTCGCCCTGGGCATCCGCGCCGACGTCGTCACCACCGGCTCCGACCTGAGCCGCCACCGGGTGCTGATCGCGCCGGTGCTGCACCTGGTCCCGGCCGAGCTGGCAAAGGACCTCACGCGCTACGCCGAGCAGGGCGGGCACCTGGTGACCACGTACTTCTCCGGCATCGTGGACGAGAACGACCACGTCTGGCTGGGCGGTTACCCGGGCGCGCTGCGGGACCTGCTCGGCATCCGCGTCGAGGAGTTCGGCCCGCTGCCCGACGGGCAGACCGTGGAGCTGGACGGCGCGGGCAGCGGGGGCCTGTGGACCGACCGGATCACCGTGACCGCGCCGGAGACGGAGGTCCTGGCCCACTACCGCACCGGCACCCAGGCGGGCCGTCCCGCCGTCACCCGGCGTCCGGCGGGCAGCGGTTCGGCCGCCTACGTCTCCACCCGGCTCGGCGCCGAGGGGCTCGCCGCGCTGCTGCCGAGGCTCCTCGGTCCGGCCGGGGTGAGGAGCGAACTGCCCGCCGGTGTACGGGGGCTGGTCGAGTCCACCGTGCGCCGTGGCCCCGGGGGACGCTTCCTGTTCCTGGTCAACCGGACCGACGAGGCCGTCACCGTCCCCGGACTCGCCGGAGAGGTCCTGCTGGGCGACACCGGTGACGAGGGCGCCGTCGTCCTCGCGGGCCGGGGGGTCGCCGTCCTGCGCACGCCCACCGACTGAGTCACACCGACGCGACATCCACGACTCCCCGGAGCGGCACGGCCCGCTCCGGGGCCGTCCCCTCCTGCCCGAATGCGGGCGGGAAGGGGCCACCGCAGCGACCACACCTTCCGTTGGGAGCACACGATGGCACGCCGTAACCGCAGCAGACGCCTCGTAGGGGCAGCCGTCCTGACCGCCCTGGCGACGGGCGCCGCCCTGACCGGCGTTCCGGCCCAGGCCGGGCCGGCCGCGGCCGCCGCCTCCGTCACGGTGCGTCCGGACCCCTCGTACCAGCAGGAGGCGTTCGAGGGCTGGGGCACCAGCCTGGTCTGGTTCGCCAACGCCACCGGCGACTACCCGCCCGAGATCCGCGAGAAGCTGGCCCGCCTGCTGTTCGGCGACGACGGACTGGGCCTCAACATCGCCCGCTACAACATCGGCGGCGGCAACGCGCCGGACGTCCGGGACTACCTGCGGGCCGGCGGGGCGGTCGAGGGCTGGTGGAAGGCGCCCGCGGGCACCACGCGCGAGGACACCGACTGGTGGAGCGCCGACGACCCGGCCGACTGGAACGAGGACGCCGACGCCACTCAGCGCTGGTGGGTCGAGCGCATCAAGGACGACATCGACCACTGGGAGACGTTCAGCAACTCACCGCCCTGGTTCATGACCGTCAGCGGTTACGTCTCCGGCGGCTTCGACTCGTCCGCCGACCAGCTCGCGCCCGAGTCGGTCGACGACTTCGCCGCCTACGTCGCCGGGGCGACCAGCAGGCTGGAGAAGGCCGAGGGCATCGAGGTCGACACCGTCGACCCGTTCAACGAGCCCAACACCCCCTACTGGGGAACACAGCTGAACGCGGACGGCGAACCCGTCGGCGGCCGGCAGGAGGGCGCCCACATGGGCCCCGAGCTGCAGCGCAAGGTACTCCGGGCCCTCGCCCCCGCGCTGAGGAAGGCGAAGGTCGAGGCGGACATCTCGGCGATGGACGAGACCAACCCGGGCACCTTCGCCAAGAACTGGAGCGCCTACTCCGGGGCCGACCGCGCTCTGGTGGGCCAGATGAACGTCCACACCTACGGCACCGGGCAGCGCACCACCGTGCGGGACCTCGCCAAGGCCGCGGACAAACCCCTGTGGATGAGCGAGGTGGGGGGTGACTGGGGCGACGGCCAGGACTTCGAGGACATGCGGCCCGGCCTCGGTCTCGCCCAGCAGATCGTCGACGACCTGCGGGAACTGGAGCCCCGCGCCTGGGTGTTCTGGCAGCCCGTCGAGGACTACGACAACATGAAGCCCGGCGGCGAGTCCGCGAAGGGCGGCAACTGGGGCAGCATCCAGCTCCCGTTCGACTGCACCGCCCGGGACACCCTGGAGACCTGCCCGGTCCGGACCAACACCAAGTTCGACACCGCCCGCAACTTCACCCACTTCATCAAGCCCGGCGACCGGCTGATCAAGACGGACGACACCTCCAGCGCCGCCGCCGTCACCCGCGACGGCAAGGGCGCCTCACTCGTCCACGTCAACCGCGCCACCGAGGCCCGCACGGTCACCCTCGACCTGTCCAAGTTCCGTGACGTGAGCCGCCGGGCCACCGTCACCCCGGTCGTGACCAGCGCCGACGGCAAGCTGGAGCGACGGGACCCGATCGGGGTGAGCGACCGCGCGGCCACCTTCACCGTGCCCGCCCAGTCCGTCACCTCGTTCGAGATCAAGGGTGTCTCGGGCGTCGCGAAGGACGCCGCCGAGCCGCGCGAGGGGCACGGCTACACACTGACCGGCGTACAGAGCGGCAAGGCCGTCACCGTGGCCGCGGACGGCACGAACCTGGTGCTCGGCGCCGCGGAGGGCACGCGCGCCCAGCGGTGGCGCCTGAGCGAGGTGCGCCACGACAGCGGGGTCCGCGACCGCTACGTCTTCACCCGGCCCGAGGACGGCACGCGGCTCGCCGTACGCGACGACGTCCCGGTGGCCGAGCCCGACACGGGCGGGCGGGACAAGGCCGCCCAGTGGCTCATGTCGAGCACCGGGGACGGCACCTGGACCCTGGTCAACGCGGCCACCGGGCGCCTGCTCGAAGTGGGCGGCCAGGCGACCCACGAGGGCGCGGCCGTCACGACCTGGCCGCCCAACTCCGGGACCAACCAGCGCTGGACACTGACGGACGTGTCCGCCGGCTGATCCCTCCCCTTGCCGCTCATCCCGGGCGCACCGTCGGCCACGGTGCGCCCGGGACCGGCGGCCCGCCCCGTACGGACCCGAGGAGACCGCATGACCACCGACCCCCGTGAGCGCGAGGTCCGCCGCCGAATGGCGGCGCGCGAGCTGTACTCGGACGGCGCCCCCGGCCTGGAGGCCCTGGCGGAGGAGCGGCTGCGCGGCAAGGGTCTGGCCGACGCCTACAACCGGACCGGCGCGCGGGACGAGGAGGGCCGTCGGGCTCTCCTGAAGGAGCTGCTCGCCTCGCTCGGCACGGGAGTGTGGATCGAGCCACCGCTGCACGTGGCCTACGGCAACCGGGTGCACCTGGGCGACGACGTGTATGCCAACTTCGGCCTCACCCTCGTCGACGACGTCGAGGTCTTCGTCGGGGACCGGGTGATGTTCGCCCCGCACGTGACCGTCAGCACCACCGGGCACCCCGTCCACCCGGACCTGCGCCGGGACGGCACGCAGTTCTCGGCACCGGTGCGTATCGAGGACGACGTGTGGATCGGGGCCGGCGCGCTGATCATGCCGGGGGTGACCGTCGGCCGGGGCTCGGTGGTCGGCGCGGGCAGTGTGGTGACGGCCCACGTGCCCCCGATGACGGTCGTCGCCGGGACGCCGGCCCGGGTACTGCGCGAGATCACCGACGCCGACCGCGAGTGGGCCTACCGTCCGCCCCGCACCCTTGGCCCGGCCCGCGGCGAGTGACCGGGTCGACCGCCAACTTCCGCTGCACGTCGGGCACATGACAGGCGTCGGCGCAGTACGATGATCCGGGACTGCGGCCGAGCGTCATCTCCCGGAGCACGGAGCCTGCCATGACCACGGACCACACCCGGCCTCCCCACATCGACACCGGCCGGGCCCACCCCGCGCGGGTCTACGACTGGCTGCTGGGCGGCAAGGACAACTACCCGGCCGACGAGGCGGTGGGCGCGACCCTGCCGCCCGAGGCACGGGACGGGGCGCGGCAGAACCGCGCGTTCATGAACCGCGCGGTGGCGTACCTCGCCGCGCGCGGCGTCGACCAGTTCCTGGACATCGGCACGGGCATCCCGACCGAGCCCAACCTGCACCAGATCGTCCAGCGGACGGTGCCGACCGCCCGGGTCGTCTACGCCGACAACGACCCGATCGTGCTGCGGCACGCGCAGGCCCTGCTGGCCGGCAGCCCCGAGGGGGCCACGGACTACATCCAGGCCGACGTCCGCGAGCCCGAGGACATCGTGCGCCACGCCCGCGGCATCCTTGACTTCGACCGGCCCATCGCGCTGTCGCTGATCGCGCTCATGCACTTCGTTCCGGACGACCAGGACGCCCACGGGATCGTCCGGGGTCTGGTCGGGACCCTCCCCCGGGGCAGCCACCTGGTCCTGTCGCACGCCTCGATCGACCTCTTCCCCGAGCTGGCGGAGCAGGTGATCGCCCAGTACGCCAGGGGCGGCATCCGCCTCGGCTTCCGCACCCGGGCGGAGGTCGCCCGCTTCTTCGACGGTATGGAACCGGTGCCGCCCGGCCTGGTCACGGCCACCGAGTGGTACGGCGAGGGCCAGGAGCCGCCCGCGCCGGAGGAGAGCGGTGTCTACGCGGGCGTGGCGCGTATCCCCTGACGGGTGGGCAGGGGTGCGGGGCGGCGGCTCAGCGGCGGCGCCCGCGCGTCGCCCAGCCGCTGCCGATCCCGGCGACGTGCAGGGCCAGCAGGGCGAGGCCGATGAGCATCACGTTGGTGGAGGTGAAGACGTCGTTGGTCGAGACCTCGGCCGCGTTGATCAGCCAGGCGATGAGGAACAGAACCGCCGCGATGATGGCGAGCACGGTGTACATCCCTTCGGATCGGCGGCACCGGAGCGGCGCCGTGTCTCGCGTATGCCCCCGACGGGCCGCCTGACACGACGGAGGGCGCGGCAACGACGGGCAGCCCGCGGGCCCTCCACAGGCATTAGGTAAGGCGAACCTAAGATCAGATAATGTTTCGTGTGCAACAACCTCCGGAAGCAACCCGTCCGGTGGTTCCGCGAGCACACTTGGGAGCCGGCCTTGCCGCACACGACCGACACGACCGGAGACCGGCCGGAGACCGTCACCGAAGAGGGCTGGGTCGAACTCGGCTCACGGGAGGAGCTGCGCGAGCTGCTGGGCGAACCCTGGCCCGTCGTCGTCGACAAGGTGCACGACCGGCTCACGGACGAGGACCGGGACATCCTGGCCCGCTCCCCCTTCTGCCTCCTGGCGACCTGTGACGCGGGCGGCAACTGCGACGTGTCGCCGCGCGGCGACACCCCCGGCTTCACCCACGTCCTGGACTCCAGGACGCTCGCCCTGCCGGACCGCCCGGGCAACCGGCGCGGGGACAGCTTCCACAACATCCTCGACAATCCGCACGCCGGCCTGCTGTACCTGATCCCCGGCGGCAAGCAGGTGCTCCGGGTCAACGGCCGGGCCCGCGTCCTCACCGAGGCGCCGTTCTTCGACGCGATGACATGGGACGGAAGGCGTCCGGACCTGGCGCTGCTCCTGGAGATCGACGAGATCTACCTCCACTGCCCGATGTCCCTGAACCGGGCGGGACTGTGGAAACTCCAGTCCTGGCAGACGAGTTGAGCCGTGCGGGCCGCCGGGGGGCGACGGACGGGGCAGCGGCCGCCAAGTCCGTGTGCCCCCCGCCTCTACCAGCAGTTATTAGGTTAGGCTAACCTTCACTGCGTGAGAACTGGTGAAGACGCAGCCGGCACCCCGCGCCTGCGCGGTCATGAGCTGTCGGCAACGGGCGTGACCGTCGCGTACGACGGTGTCGATGTCGTGCACGACGCCGCGGTCAGGCTCAGGCCCGGCGAAGTGACCGTCCTGGTGGGCCCCAACGGCAGTGGGAAGTCGACGCTGCTGCGGACCGTCGCCCGGCTGCAGCGGGCCCGCAGTGCCGTGCTCAGCCTGGACGGCAGCACCGACGGACTGGCGCTGACGTCCCGTGAGTTCTCCCGGTACGTCGCCCTGCTGACGCAGGGTCGTCCCACGCCCGGCGGGCTGACCGTGCGGGACGTCGTCGAGTTCGGCCGCTATCCGTACCGGGGCCGCTGGGGGCGGCCCGACCCGGACGGCCCGGCCGCCGTCGACCGGGCGCTCGCGCTCACCGGCGTCGACGGCCTCGCCGACCGCGGCGCCGACCACCTCTCCGGCGGGCAGTTGCAGCGGGTGTGGCTCGCGAGCTGCCTCGCCCAGGAGACCGGCGTACTGCTCCTGGACGAACCCACGACCTATCTAGACCTGCGCTACCAGGTCGAACTCCTCGACCTCATACGCGACTTGGCGGACGACCACGGCATCGCCGTCGGTGTCGTCCTGCACGACCTCGACCAGGCGGCAGCCGTCGCCGACCGGATCACGCTCCTGGAAGCGGGCCGGATCGTCGCCGACGGCACGCCCGAGGAGGTGCTGACACCGGAGCGGCTGACCGCCGTCTACGGCATCCGGATCGACGTCGACACCGACCCCCTGACCGGCCGGCTGCGCACCCGCCCGATCGGCCGCCATCACATACGAACCCCCGAAAGGCTCGGCACCACCTCATGAGACGCCTCCTGCTCACCGCGGCCGTCACCACCGCCGCGGCGCTCACCCTCGCCGCCTGCGGCACCACCGAACCCGCCGCCGACAAGACGGAGAAGAAGGCCTCCGAGGCGATCACGCTCAAGGACGGCAAGGGCACCGAGGTGAAGCTCGACGGACCGGCCACCAAGGTCGTCGCCACCGAGTGGAACGTCGTCGAGAGCCTCGTCTCGCTGGGGGTCGACCCGGTCGGCGTCGCGGACGTCAAGGGGTACAACACCTGGGACAGCGCCGTTCCCCTCAAGAACGAGCCCAAGGACATCGGCACCCGCGGCGAGCCCAGCATGGACACCGTCGCCTCCCTCGCCCCCGACCTCATCGTCGCCACCACGGACCTCACCCCGGCGGCCGTGAAGCAGCTGCGCGAGGTCGCCCCGGTGATCGAGGTGAAGTCCGCCGACGGCACCGGTCAGATCGACCGGATGCTGGAGAACGTCGACCTCATCGCCAAGGCCACCGGCACCTCGGACCGGGCCAGGTCGCTGCGCGAGGGCTTCGAGGCCAAGGTCGCCGCGGGCAAGAAGGCCCTGGCCGGCGCAGGGATGGCGGGCAAGGACTTCGCCTTCGCCGACGGCTACGTCGCCTCCAACCAGGTCTCGATCCGCCCGTACACCGCGACCTCGCTCATCGGCGAGGTCAACGAGGCGATCGGTCTGAAGAACGCCTGGACGGTGAAGGGCGACGAGGCCTACGGTCTCGGCACCACCGACGTCGAGGGTCTGACCAAGCTGCCGAAGGACACCCAGTTCGCCTACATCGGCAACGACGACGACCCGAGCGCCACCCCGTTCAGCGGTGAGCTGGCCAAGAACCCGGTGTGGAAGTCCCTGCCGTTCGTGAAGGCCGGCGACGTGCACCGGCTCGACGACGGCGTCTGGATGTTCGGTGGTCCCGGGTCGATGGAGGCGTACATCGACTCCGTCGTCGGCGCCCTGACGAAGTAGCGGGGCCATGGCCGTCACCGCAACCGAACCAGCGACCGATCCGGCGGCCCCTGCGTCGACGGTCCCCACGTCCCGGTCGGGCGCGGCCGCGGTGACGGCCGGAATCGTCCTGCTGGTCGCCGTGCTCGCCGTCGTCGACATCACCCAGGGCACCGCCGCCGTCGGACCGTCCGAGGTCCTCAAGGCCCTGACCGGGCAGGCCGATCCGGGCGACGCGTCCGTCGTCGTCGCCTCCCGGCTGCCCCGGATGACCGCGGGGCTCCTGGTCGGCGCCGTCCTCGGCATGGCCGGCGCCGTGCTCCAGGCGGTCAGCCGCAACGTGCTCGCCTCCCCCGACACCCTCGCGGTGAACGCCGGTTCCTACCTGGCGCTGGGGCTGGCCGGCGCCACCGGCGTCTCGCTGCCGATGCTCGCCTCCTCCGGCATCGCCTTCGCGGGCGGCCTGGCGGCGGCCGCGGTCGTGCTCGGGCTGTCCGGCCTCGGCACGGGCACCGTCCGGCTGGTGCTGGCCGGCACCGCGCTGATGCTGGGCCTGAACTCCATGACGGAGGGCCTGCTGCTGCTCTTCCCGGAGCAGACCGAGGGCCTCTACCAGTGGAACCAGGGCAGCATCGGCCAGAACGGCTTCGACGGCGTCCTGCAGATGCTGCCGATCGCCCTGATCGGACTGGCCGGCCTGATGCTGACGGCCCGTCGGGTGGACGCGCTGGCCCTCGGCGAGGACGCCGCGCGCGGCCTCGGCGTTCCGGTCCGGGCCACCCGGGTCACGGTCGTCGTGCTCGCGGCGCTGCTGTCCGCCGCGGCGGTCACGCTCGCCGGGCCCATCGGCTTCGTCGGCCTGTGCGCACCGGCCCTGGTGCGCCCGCTCGCCCGCCGGTTCCGCGGCTTCACCCGCTCCCGTACGGCGATGCCCGCGGCGGCGCTCACCGGCGCGGCCCTGGTGCTGGGCTCGGACGTACTGCTGCGGGCCCTGGTCGCGGACGCCCGTGCGGTGTCCGTGCCGACGGGTGTGGTCACCAGTCTGGTCGGCGCCGTGTTCCTGGTCGCGATGGCGCTGCGGGTGCGGGACACCGCCGGGGCCGGGGCCCCGGACCGGCTGCGGACCCCCGGCCGGGGAGTCTTCCTGGCCACGCTCGCCGTCCTGGCCGTGGTCCTGGTGGGGCTCGTGATCGCCGCCGTGCTGGTGGGCGACAGCAAGCTGCTGCTCGGTGACGTGGTCAACTGGCTTCAGGGACGGGCCGGGCGGACCGTCTCCTTCGTCCTGGACACCCGGGTGCCCCGGGTGCTCGCGGCGCTGTGCGCGGGCGCGGCGCTCGCCCTGGCCGGCACGCTCGTGCAGGCCGTCACCCGCAACCCGCTCGCCGAACCGAACGTCCTCGGCGTGACCGGCGGCGGCGCGCTGGGCGCGGTGATCCTGGTGACCACCGTGCCCGCCGCCGGGACCTGGGGCGTGGCGGGGGCCGCGTTCGCGGGGTCCGCCGTCACCGCCGTCCTCGTCTTCGGGCTCGCCGCCCGCGACGGTTTCCGGCAGAACCGGCTGGTCCTCGTCGGCATCGGCGTGGCCTCCGGGACGGCGGCGCTGATCAGCCTGCTGATCGTGCTCACCGACCCGTTCAACGCCAACAAGGCGCTGACCTGGCTGTCGGGTTCGACCTACGGGCGGACCATGCCGGACGTCGTGCCGGTCGCGCTGGCCCTGGTCGTCGGCATCGGCGTCGCCGTCGCCCGGCGCACCGAGCTGGACCTGATCTCGCTGGACGAGGACACGCCGCGGCTGCTCGGCCTGCGGCTGGCTCCCGGGCGCCTCGGCTTCCTGGTGCTGAGCGTCGTCCTCAGCGCGACGGCCGTGGCCTGCGCGGGCACCATCGGCTTCGTCGGGCTGGTCGCCCCGCACGCGGCACGCGCCCTGGTGGGCCGTCGGCACGTGCGGGTGGTGCCGGTCGCGATCCTCCTCGGCGCCACGCTCGTGTGCGCCGCCGACCTGCTCGGCCGCACGGTCATCGCCCCGGCCCAGCTCGGCGCGGGGCTGATGACGGCGGTGATCGGGACGCCGTACTTCCTGTATCTGCTGGTACGGAGCCGTCGCTAGGCATCGCAGGGGGAAATCCGGGTGCCGGCGGGCCGGGTGCCCCCGTACGGTGCCGTCATGGACCGGCGCGCCGCGGACGGGGGCCACGCGGGCCTGCTGAACGTCATCGACCTCGAGGCCACGTGCTGGGACGGGCAGCCGCCGCCCGGCGAGGTGAGCGAGATCATCGAGATCGGGCTCGCCGTGGTCGACCTCGACGCCGGGGAGCGGGTGGCCCGGCACCGGATCCTGGTGCGGCCCGCCCGCTCCCGCGTCAGCCCCTTCTGCACGGAGCTGACCGGCATCACCCGGGCCGAGACCGACCGGGGCGTGAGTCTCGCCCAGGCCTGCGACACGCTGGTGCGTGAACACGGCGCGGGCGTGCGGCCCTGGGCGAGCTGGGGCGACTACGACCGCAGGCAGTTGGTCCGCCAGTGCGCGGCCGACGGGGTGCCCTACCCCTTCGGCCGCCCGGCCGAGCGCGCGCACACCAACGCCAAGGCCGTCTTCGCCGAGGCCCACGGGCTGCGCCGACGCCCCGGCATGGCACGGGCGCTGGAGATCGCCCGCCCTTGGAGGGACGGCACCACCGGGGTGTGGACGACGCCTGGAACATCGCGGCGCTGGTGCTCCGGCTGGCCGACCGGGGCGACTGGCCCGGCTCTTGTTAGACGCGACGTCAAGTTACTGAACCGTAATGAGTCAGGTGCTACCGCTGGTAACCCCTGCGCGGTTACGGTCCCGTAGCCCCCCAGGAGCAGCGCGACCACGGCCCTGACCCCAAGGGACCGCGGACGACCGGATCCGGCCCTTCCCCAGGAGGTTCGCCATGCCCCCACGTCCCCGCATGCTCGCCGCGGCGATCGCCGCCGTCCTCGCCCTCGGTGCCCAGGCCGTCCCGGCCGCCGCGGCCGACGGCCCGGCCGGCGACTCGGCGCCCACCACGTCCCGCGGCGTCGAGATCCCCGCTTTCTACACCCCGCCGTCCGAACTCCCCGGCGCCGACGGCGCGCTGATCCGCAGCGAGCCGCTCCCCCTGGCGCTGAGCCTGCCGGGCATCGGCGGACCGCTCCCCGGCCGGGCGACCCGCCTGATGTACAAGTCCACCGACGCGAACGGCGAGGCGGTCGCGGTGACCGGCGCCTACATCGAACCGGCCGTGAAGTGGCGCGGCGACGGGCCGCGCCCTCTGGTCGCCGTCGCGCCCGGCACCATGGGCCAGGGCGACCAGTGCGCCGCCTCGATGGCCCTGGAGCACCCGTTGCGGCTCAACGGCCAGACGGTCTCGGTCGGTTACGAGGACCTGTCGGTCTACCGGCTGCTGCTGCGCGGCGTCGCCGTCGTCGTCACCGACTACGTCGGCCTGGGCACCACCGACCGGCTGCACACCTATGTCAACCGGGTCGACGGGGCCCACGCCGTGCTGGACGCCGTACGCGCCGCGCGCTCCCTCGACTCGGCGTCCGTCACCTCCGACTCGCGGGTGGGCCTGTTCGGGTACAGCCAGGGCGGTGGCGCCACGGCGGCCGCGGCCGAGCTCCAGCCCGCCTACGCCCCGGACGTCCGGTTGGCGGGCACCTACGCGGGAGCCCCGCCCGCCGACCTCACGGAGGTGACGGCGGCGATCGACGGCGGCGACCTCGCGGGCGCCCTGGGCTGGTCGCTCAACGGCTTCCTGCAGACCGAGCCCGCCCTGCGGCCCATCGCCGACCGGTACATCAACGAGGCGGGGCAGGAGGCCCTGAAGGACCTGTCGACCATGTGCGTGGGCGACGCGCTCTTCGGCTACGGCGGTGACAGCAGCACCGACTGGACGAAGACCGGGCAGTCCATCAGCGACGTCATCCGCGCCGAGCCCGTGCTGCAGAACTTCCTCGCCGAGCAGCGCATCGGCACGCTCAGGCCCGGCAGCCCGGTCCGTGTGGCCACGGGCGTCAGCGACGACCTGGTCCCGCACGGCCAGGCCCGCCGGCTGGCCGTCGACTGGTGCGCCAAGGGCGGGCAGGTGACCTACGTCCCCGTGCTGCTGCCGGGCGTGGGCAGCGGCCTGCTCAACCACTTCGCCCCGTTGCTCACCGATCAGGGCAACGCCATCGCCTGGCTCACCGACCGGCTCTCCGGCGAGCCCGCCGGCTCCAACTGCCGGAGCATGCCCGTACAGCCCTGAGCCGTGGCCCCGCTCCGTCTCCGGCATGCGCCGATCCCGAGTTGCGGCACAGAATTCGCTCAGGCGAATCGTGGCGGAGCGACAGAGAGGCGGCGGCGTGGTGGACGCGAAGCCCGACGGCGGGTCCGGCCCTCCGCGCGGGGCGAAGATGCCGAGTACGGTCGCGCACCTGCCGCGGCAGGTGCGCGAGGAGCTGACCCGCCGGCTCCGCCGCACCGGACGGGCCTTTCGCGAGAAGGACGTGCAGGTCGTCGAGGCACCGCTGCTCAAACGCGCGGTCGGGGCCTCGGCGCTCGGGAACTGCATGGAGTGGTTCGACTTCGGCGTCTACAGCTATCTGGCCGCCACCCTCGGGAAGGTCTTCTTCCCCGGCGCCTCCCCGGCCGCCCAGGTCATCTCCTCCTTCGCCACCTTCGCCGCGGCCTTCGTCGTACGCCCGCTCGGCGGCCTGGTCTTCGGGCCGCTCGGGGACCGTGTCGGCCGGCAGAAGGTGCTCGCCACCACCATGATCATGATGGCCCTCGGCACCTTCTCCATCGGCCTGATCCCCAGCTACGCCACCATCGGCATCGCCGCCCCGATCCTGCTGCTGCTCGCCCGAATGGTCCAGGGCTTCTCCACCGGGGGCGAGTACGGCGGGGCCACCACCTTCGTCGCCGAGTACTCACCCGACCGGCGGCGCGGCTTCCTCTCCAGCTGGCTCGACTTCGGCACCTTCGTCGGCTACGCCCTGGGCTCGGCGCTGGTCACCGTCCTGAACCTGTCGCTGACCGACGACCAGATGCTCGCCTGGGGCTGGCGGCTGCCGTTCCTGATCGCCGGCCCGCTCGGCGTCATCGGCCTGTACATGCGGCTCAAGCTGGAGGAGTCGCCCGCCTTCCAGCAGCAGCTGGACGAGCACGAGAAGGGGCTGGCCCAGGAGTCGGCGGGCAGCGAGTTCAAGACCATCGTGCGCGAGCACTGGCGCCCGCTGCTGGTCTGCATGGGCCTGGTGCTGCTCTACAACGTCACCAACTACATGGTGACCGGCTATCTGCCGACGTACCAGACGGAGACCCTGGACCGCTCCAGCGGCTTCTCGGACGTGCTGGTGCTGATCGGCATGGTCTGGATCGTGCTGCTGATCACGTTCCTCGGCCGGCTCAGCGACCACGTCGGCCGCCGGCCGCTCTACGCCACCGGGGCCGCGGCGATGATCGTCCTCGCCGTCCCTGCCTTCCTGCTGCTGAAGGCGGACGGCGTGTGGGCGCCGGTTGCCGGGGTCCTGCTGCTGTCCACCCTGCTGGCCTGCTTCGCCGCGCCGAGTGCCGCGACCCTGCCGGCGCTGTTCCCGACCGCCGTGCGGTACGCCGCCATGGCCATCGGCTTCAACTTCGCCGTCGCGGCCTTCGGCGGCACCACGCCGCTGGTCGCGGAGGCGCTGGTGAGCATCAGCGGCGACGACCTGATGCCCGCCTACTACCTGATGGTCGCGGGCGCCATCGGCCTGGTGACCGTGCGGTTCCTGCCCGAGAGCGCCCAGGTGCCGCTGCGCGGCTCGCAGCCCATGGTCGGCTCCCGGCGGGAACAGAGCGAGCTCATCACGACCTCGAAGGACCTCTACAGCTTCTCCAAGGACCGCTCGGGCGCCCTCTGAAGCCTCGCCGCGGGCCGCCGTCCGCGTGCGAACGAGAGCGCGCCCGACCCGGTGGCGACCCCGGCGAAGACCAGGACGCTGCCCACGGCCTGGGCGGCGCCGTAGGAGCCGGTACCGACGAGCGGTGCCGTGCAGGCGGCGGCGACCGGGATCAGCCCGGAGTACAGGGTGGCGCGTTCGGCCCCGATCCGCTGCATGCCCATGTACCAGCACACGAACCCGACGACGGTGACCACCACCGCCTGCCACAGCAGCGCGCCCGCCTCCGTCGCGTCCGGCGGGCGCAGCCACCCGGCCCCGTCGGCCAGGACGCCGGCCAGCGCCGACTCGGCCGCCGCGATGCCGCACACCACGGTGGACAGCAGCCGCGGACCCAGCGGCCGCAGCACGGGTACGGCCAGCACCGCGAAGCCGACCTCCCCGGCCAGCGCGCACACCGAGAAGGCGATGCCCGCGGCGTCGGTGCGCCCCCAGCCCTGGACCGTGAACGCCCCCACCGCCACGAACAACGCCCCGTACAGGACGGTCCGTTGCGGACGGCGCCTGTCCAGGAGGGGGAGGACGACGGCGACCACCACGGGCGCGCAGCCCACGAAGACACCGGGCACCGCGGGCTCCGCCGTGCGTTCCGCGGCGAGGACGGCCAGGTTGAAGCCGACCATGCCCACGGCCGCGAGCAGCGCGAGGCGCAGCCACCGGTGGGTGCCGAGCGCCCGCAACCGGGTCGCCGCACCGGGCCCGGCCAGCGGGAGGAGCAGCAGGAAGGCCAGTCCGTAGCGCAGGAACTGGCCGCCCGCGTACGGGTAGTCGCCCAGCAGGCTGTTGACGGTGAAGGACCCTCCGACGAGGACACAGGCGAGCGCGGCGAGCAGGGCCCCGCGCGTGGTGGTGGCGTTCATGACGACGACGCTAGAGAGCGCGGCGGCCCGGCACGGGGTCCACTTGGCGTGCGCTGTCGGGGACCAATCGGAGACCGGCTCGCTCCCGTGAGGGGGAGCACCCGGCTGGAGGACGGCGGCACGGTCGGCACCGACGTGTCGGCCGACCGGCGGACCTGACCGTCCTTACGTCCTAGGCGCCGGGGCTCCCCGCCTCCCCGCGCTCCCGGTCCGAATCCGGCCACACGTAGGGCAGGTCGTCCGGGACCCCGGGGAACAGCTCGGCGTACACCGCGGGCTCCTTGCGCACCAGGGCCGAGCGGTGGCTGCGGTGGAAGGCCTCGTCGCCCAGCCAGGGCGGCAGTTCCCCGGCGGCGGCCAGTTCCGGCTGGTCGCGCACCGGCTCGCCCGGACGGACCTCGGCGAGCCCCGCGACGAGTGAGGCCGCGCAGCCGTCCTGGTGCCCGCGCTCGCGCCAGACCCGGCAGACGTCCAGGCCGTAGCGGACGAGCGCCTCCTCGTAGCCCGTCCACATCCGCACCGCCGGGTGGTGGCGCCAGCCGTAGCCGGGGACGGTGAGTCCGCGCAGCACCTGGAGCGCCTCCACGCGCTGTTTGCCGAGGCGGCGCCGGTCCAGGGCCAGTGCCGAGTCCCGGAAGCCGGGGTGGGGGAGGAAGGTCTGCATTCCGGTGCCGCTCCGTTCAGCCGGGGAACCGGCCGCGGGCGCGCAGGTGCCCTCGGCGTTCGGCGTAGGCGAGGTCGTCGCGCCACAGGCGGCCCGCTGCGGCGCGCATCAGCGGGCGCAGGGCCGGGGCCAGGCGGCGGGCCAGAGGAAAGCCGGGCCGGTCCGAGGTGGCGAGCACCGCTTCGACGACCGCGGTGCGGGGCCGGCCGTTCCCGTCCGGGCCGAGCGGGGTGGCGTGGCTCTCCACGACGGACCCCGTGCCCTCGCCCTCGGTGATGCGCATGACCACGGTGCGGGGTCCGGGCGCGGTGAACTCGGCCCGTACGGGGACGACCAGGCGCCCGGTCAGCCGGAAGGACACGTCCACGACGAACCGGTCGGCGGCCCCGTCTCCGCCGCCGTCCCCCGCACCGGTCCCGCCGGAGCGCGGGCTCGCTCCGGGCGCCTCGACGACGGTGAGGTCCACGAAGGAGTACGGGTGGAACCAGGCTCCGTGCCAGGGGTCGAGCCGGTTGGCGACGACGTCCTCGGGCTCGCAGGCCCCCACCCCGCGCCACACGGACGTCAAGGCCGTCGGCAGGGGCGGCCGGGCGGGCAGGAGAGGAGCCGGGGTCGGGGGCTCCTCCCCCACAGCGTCCAGCCGTACCCACACCAGTACGCCGTCGTCGTGGACCGGCAGCGGTTCCCAGCCCGCGAACGGGGCGCCGTCCAGGGCGAGTCCGTGCCAGCGGCACACGAGCGTGCCGCATCGCACGGGGCCGTCGGCCAGCGGGGCCCCGAGGTGGGGGCAGGCGCCGGGGCCGCCCACCAGCCGCCCTCGCGCGTCCCGCCAGACGACGGTCTCGACGCCGGCGACGGTGCCGGACAGCGGGCGCGTGGGGCGCACGTCCGTGCTCGCGCCGAGGACGTACCAGTTGCCCGAGGGGCGGGCCAGGGCGCGTTCGAGGGCGCCCGCGATGACGGCGGGGCGTGCCTCGCGCCAGGTCGGCCGCTGGTGCCGCCAGGGGACCGCGGGGCGCCGCAGCCGCAGGGGGAGGCGGCCGCGGCGCGGGCGGGGGCCGGTGCTCATCCGGGCTCCTTCGCGTCGAGGACGCCGCCGCAGGGCACCGGCGCGGACGTAGGGGCGCGACGGGCACCGAGCCGGGCGTGCAGGACACGTACCAGTCCGTCGGCCGCGACCGCCGCGCGGCGCCGGCGGGACACCACCGCGCGCCGGTGCAGCACCGCGTACCCGCCCTCCGCGACGGCGTCGAGGATGTGCCGGTAGAGCACGAACGCGGTACGGATGCAGGGCCGTGCGACGGGGTCGAGCATGGCGAGGCCGGGCTCGGCCTCGCGGTAGACGGCCCGGGTGAGGTCCTCTGCGGCCCGCAGCGCGGCCGTGATGCGCGGGTCGGGGCGGCCGGTGTGCCTGCTCCAGAGCAGCAGGTCTCGGTGGACGCCGTGCGCGGCCAGCAGGTCGGCGGGGAGGTAGATCCGGCCCCGGTCCAGGTCCTCGCCGACGTCCCGCAGGAAGTTGGTCAGCTGGAAGGCGACGCCCAGTGCGGCCGCGTGCGGGGCGGCCGGGGCGCGGTCGGTCACGGTGCCGAGGACGGGCAGCATCTGGAGGCCGATGACGGCGGCCGAACCGTGCATGTAGGCGCGCAGGTCGGCGTAGGTGGCGTAGTCGGTGACCGTGAGGTCGGCGCGCATCGAGGCCATGAAGTCGGTGAAGTGCGCCGGTGGGATGGCGTACCGGTCGGCGGTGTCGGCCAGCGCGAGCACCACGGGTTCGGCGGCCGGCCGTTGGCCGGTGAGCGCCCGCCGCAGCAGTGCGTCGAGGCGGGTGAGGGCGGCGGCGCGCTCGTGGGGCGTGGTGCCGGACCGGGTGTCGTCGACGATGTCGTCCGCCCGGCGTGCGAACCCGTACAGGGCGTGCACGGCCGGTCTGCGGTCGGCGGGCAGCAGGCGGGTGGCCAGGAAGTAGGTGCGTCCGTGCCGGGCGTTGAGGAGCCGGCACCGGGTGTAGGCGGCGCGCAGCTCAGGATCGGTGATGCCGGCGGCGTCGAGCTCGCGCGTCGTCATCGGTGCCCTCCCCCGGCCGCCGCGGGGCGGGCCCGCTTTCCGGTGATGCGGGCGGCGGCCAGTTTCCCGGAGACCAGTACGGTCGGTACGCCGACGCCCGGGGTGGTCCCGCAGCCCGCCAGGACGGCGTTGTCGGTGCCGCGCACCAGGTTGCGGGGGCGGAAGGGCCCGGTCTGCGCGAAGGTGTGGGCCACCGAGAACGGGGTGCCCGCGGCGTGCCCCTGTGCGGTCCAGTCGGCGGGGGTCACCAGGCACTCCTCCTCGACCGCGGCGGCGATGCCGGTCAGTCCCCGGTGTTCCAGGGTGGCGAGCAGGCGGTCGCGGTAGCGGGGCGCGAGGTCGCTCCAGGCGTGGGCGCCTGGGCCGATGTCGGTGTTGGGGCAGGGCGCGAGGACGTAGTGGAGGTGGCGGCCCTCGGGCGCGAGGGCGGGGTCGTGGGCGGTGGGGCGGGTGATCAGCAGGGACGGGTCGCTCATGAGGGTGCCGGTCCTGGTGAGTTCGTCGAAGGTGCCTCGCCACTCGGCGCCGAAGGAGAGCGTGTGGTGGGCGAGGTGCGGCCAGGTTCGGGTGGTGCCGGCGTGCAGGACGACGGCGGAGGGCGCGTGCCGCAGGGCGACGGGCCGGCGCGGGCGGCGGCCCAGCAGCCGGTGGGCCACGGGCAGGTCGGGGGTGAGGACGACGGCGTCGCAGGGGATGCGCTCGTGCTGGGTGACGACGGCGGTGACGCGGCTGCCGGACCGCTCGAGGCGGGTGACGTCGCGGCCGAGGCGCAGGTCGGCCCCGGCCGCGACGGCGGCGTCGGCCATGGCGCGGGGCAGGGCGTGCATGCCGCCGCGCGGGAAGTAGACGCCGGCGACGGTGTCCATGTAGGCGATGACGGCGTATGCGGCCAGCGCGCGGGCCGGCGCGACACCGGCGTACAGGGCCTGGAAGGAGAAGATCCGCTGGAGCCGTTCGTCCGTCAGGAACCCTCCGATGCGGCTCTCCAGGCGGCCGAAGCCGCCGAGGGCGGCGAGCCGGGCGAGGTCGGGGGTGAGCAGGCCGAGCGGCGAGTCGAAGTTGGCGTCGATGAACCGGCGCATCTGCACGGCGTACAGCCGCCCGAGCCAGTCGCGCAGCCGCCGGTACCCGGCCGCCTCCCGGGCTCCGGCGAACCGTTCGACCTCCGCCTCCATCGCGTCGGCGTCGGTGTGCACGTCCAGGGTGGTGCCGTCGGCGAAGCACGCCCGGTAGGCGGGGTGCAGGGGCAGCAGGTCGACGCGGTCGCGCAGCCGTTCGCCGACGGCCGCGAAGGCCTCGTCGGCCAGGTCCGGCATGGTCAGCACGGTCGGTCCGGTGTCGAGGTGGTAGCCGCCGAGTTCACGTCGGCCGGCCCGGCCGCCGGGCAGTGGTTCGCGTTCCACGACGGTCACCCGCCGCCCCGCGCCCAGCAGGTGCAAGGTGGCGGACAGCCCGGCGAGTCCGGCCCCGACGACCACGACGTGGTCGGTGCGGCCGGGCACCGTCCGCGTCATCGCGCGCTCCGGCCGGCGGGCGGTCCACCCGCCCGGTGAGTGCCGTCGTGGACCGTGCTGGGGCACATCGCGGGGTCCTCTCGTGGGGTCGGCGTCATGCCTTCCCCGCTCGCCTCGGGTGCGACGCCGCGGGGGCCGGTTCCCGTCCGGCAGTCACCCGCCCGGCGCAACCTCGGCCCCCGGCGGAGCTCCGCGCCCGCGGCGTCCAGCGCGCCGGGCGACCGCGGACGGCACCGGAGCGGAATACTCCGCCGAACGGGACCGAGCCGGCGGGCGGACCGAAGGGAAGGAGGCGGTGTGTTCGACGCGGATGTGCGGGAGGCGGGCGCGCTCGACGCGGACATCGTGGTCGTCGGCGCCGGGGCCGCGGGGCTCTCCCTGGTGCACCGGCTGCCGTCCGGGGCACCGCACGGTGCGGTGCCCTCCGTGGTCCTGATCGATCCGCCGCCCGGCCCGCTGCGCCCTCCTCGGCGCACCTGGTGCTACTGGGAGACCGGGGCCGGACGCTTCGACCGGGCGACGACGGCGTCGTGGGAGTGGCTGCGGGTGCGCGGCCGGGACGGGGCGGTCGTCCGGCGGCACATCGCGCCCGCCCGCTACAAGATGATCCGCTCGGACGACTTCGAGGCGCTGGTGGAGCGGGACCTGAAGGACCGGCCGGGGCTGCGGCGCCTGTCGGCCACCGTCGGCACGGTGACCGGCCTGCCGGACGGCACCGCGGGGGTGGCGGCCACGGACGCCACCGGCGCCCGGGTCCGCCTGAGCGCCCGCTGGGTCTTCGACTCACGCCCGCCGGAGCGACTGCCGGCCGCCCGTACCCGCCTGCTCCAGCACTTCCGCGGCTGGTTCGTCCGCACCGAGCGGCCGGTCTTCGAGCCGGAGGTGGTCGACCTGATGGACTTCCGCACGGCGCAGCCGGCGCGGGGTCTGTCCTTCGGCTACGTGCTGCCCACCGGACGGCACACCGCGCTGGTCGAGTACACCGGGTTCGGCCCGGCGCCCCTGACATCCGACGCGTACGACGACGCGCTGGAGGACTACACGCGCCGCGTCCTCGGCACCGGCGCCGTGGAGGTCCTGTCGACCGAGCAGGGGGTGATCCCGATGACCGACGCCGACTTCGGGCGGCGGGCCGAGGACGGCGACGGCGACCGCGTCTTCCGGATCGGCGTCGCGGGCGGGGCGACCCGGGCGTCCACCGGCTACACGTTCGCCGCCGTGCAGCGGCAGTCCGAGGCCGTGGCCCGTGCGGTGCGCGCGGGCCGCCGGCCGGTGCCGCCGCCCCCGTATCCGGCGCGGGCCCGGCTGATGGACGCGGTGCTGCTGCGTGCGTTGGACACCGGCCGGGTCGACGGCCCCGACCTCTTCTTCCGGCTGTTCGACCGCGTACCCGCCGCGCGGCTGCTGCGCTTCCTGGACGGCCGGTCGGGCCCGTGCGAGGACCTCGCGGTCGGCGTGCGCGTCCCCGTCCTGCCGATGCTGCGCACGGCGGCCGAACTGCCGTGGCTGCGGCGCCGCCGCCTCCCCCTCCGCTGAGTGCCGACCCCCGGGAGTCACCGATGCCCTTCCGCCACGACACGGCGCCGATCGCCGCCTTCGGCCACGGAGCGGCCCGCCGCGGCCGCCCCGCCGTCCCCGCCCCGGACCACCACCGTCCCGTGAACCGCCCCGGCACAGGCGGGTCGACGGCGCCCCGGGGCGGGACCACGCACACCGGCGGTACGCGGGCCACCGCGTCCCGGTGCGGGGGGCTGCGGGGCGGCGGCCCGCAAGGCAACCGGGTCCCCGCCGGTGATGCGCGATGATCCGGCGCGGTGGGGCCGGACAGGGAGGCGAGGAGCGGCCGCCCGGGAGGGACCGGCGGGCGCGGGTGCTGCGCCCGGCGGCGGGCCAGGAGCGGGTCGCGGGCGATCCGCCGTCGGTGGCGGTGGTCGGCGGCGGCATCGCGGGCCTCGCGGCGGCGACCGCCCTCGCGGAACGCGGGGTGCGCGTCGTCCTGCACGAACGCGAGCCCGTGCTCGGCGGCCGGGTCGGGGGCCGGACGGTCGCCCTGCCGGACGGCACACCGGCCACGATGAGCCGGGGCTTCCACGCCTTCTTCCGCCAGTACTACAACCTGCGGAGCCTGTTGCGCCGTTGCGATCCGGACCTCGGCATGCTGACCGGCCTGCCGGACTACCCGCTGCGCCACAGCAGCGGACTGTGCGACAGCTTCCGCCGCATTCCGCGCACGCCCCCGTTCAGCGCCCTGGCCTTCGTCGCCCTGAGCCCCAGCTTCGGGCTGCGCGACCTGACGGCCCTGCGGCCCTCGGCCGCGCTGCCGCTGCTCGACGTCCGTACCCGCCGCGTCCACGAGCGCCTGGACGACGTCAGCGCCCACGAGTTCCTCGACGCGCTGCGCTTTCCCGCGGCCGCGCGGCACCTGGCCTTCGAGGTGTTCTCCCGCAGCTTCTTCACGGACCCGCGCGAGCTGTCGGCCGCCGAGATGGCGCTGATGTTCCACGTCTACTTCCTCGGCTCCAGCGAGGGACTGCTGTTCGACGTGCCCCGGGAGCCGTTTCCGCGGGCACTGTGGGACCCCCTCGCGGGACACCTGGCACGGCACGGCGTCCGGGTCCGGACGAGCACGGCCGTGGAGTCCGTCCGGCCGGGTCCGTCCGGCGGCCATCTGGTCGTCGACGCCGCCGGGGCGCGGCCGTACGACGCCGTGGTGCTCGCCCTGGACGTCGGCGGGCTGCGGGGGGTGGTGCGCAGGTCGCCGCACCTGGGTGACGCGGCCTGGCGGGCACGGGTGGCACGGCTGCGGAACGCTCCGCCGTTCCTGGTCTCCCGGCTGTGGCTGGACCGCCCGGTAGCCCCGGGCCGGCCGGGCTTCCTCGGCACGAGCGGGTACGGAGGGCTGGACAACATCAGCGTGCTGTCCCACTGGGAGGGCGAGGCGGCCCGCTGGGCTGCGCGCACCGGCGGCTGTGTCGTCGAACTCCACGCGTACGCCGTGCCGTCGGGGACCGTCAGGGAGGTCCAGGAGAAACACCTCGTCGACCAGTTGCACCGGGTGTACCCGGAGACCCGCCGGGCCCGGGTCGTCGCGGCTCGGCACGAGTGGCGGGCGGACTGCCCGCTGTTCGCCGTCGGCGGCTACCGCGACCGCCCCACGGTCCGCACCCCGGACCCGGCCGTCGTCGTCGCCGGTGACCTGGTCCGTACGGATCTGCCCGTGGCGCTGATGGAGCGCGCCGCCACCTCCGGGTTCCTCGCCGCCAACGCCCTGCTGGAGCGGTGGGGGGTGCGCGGCGAGACGCTGTGGACGGTGCCCGACCGGGGCCGCTCCGCACCCCTGCGTGCACTGGCGCGACGGTTCGGGGCACGCTGACCGGGCGCCGACCGCCGCCCGGCCGACGTGACCCGCGTGGCCCGTACGGCGTTGCGGCGCAGGCCCGTCACGCGCCCGTGTCCGCCGCTCGGTCGGCCCGGCCGCCCGCGCCCAGCGGGCCGGTCTGCCCGAGGGCGCCCTCGGCCTCCAGCCGGGGCAGCTCGCGTCGGGACAGCCGCATCACCGCGGGCGGCAGGGACGCACGCCCCAGCTGCGCCAGGCGCAGCCAGCCCGGCACGTACACGGCGGTACGGCGGCGCTCCACGGCGCGGACCAGCCGGGCGGCGACGTCGTCCGCCGGGAAGGTGCGACGGGCCGGGGGCGGCATGTGGGCGCGCAGTTCCCGCAGGACCGGGTAGCGGTCGGCGTCGCGGATCATGTCGGTGTCGATCCAGTTGAGGTAGGCGATGCCCACGGCGACGCCGCGGTGGGCCACCTCGGCGCGCAGCGAGTGGGCGAAGGCCTCGACGCCCGCCTTGGCGGCGCAGTAGCCGCTCATCAGGGGGGCGGCGCCGAGCGAGGCCAGCGAGGCGATCTGGAGGTGGTACCCGGCGGTCTCGAGCAGGTCCGGCAGGAAGGCGCGGGCCGTGTGGGCGCTGCCGGTCAGGTTCACGTCGACGACCCGGCGCCACTCGGCGGGGTCCGAGGTGGCGAACGGTCCGCCGTGCGCGACCCCGGCGTTCGCCACCACGACCGACGGCCGCCCCAGCCGCCGGCGCGTCTCAACGGCCGCGTCGGCCAGCGCGGCGGGGTCGGTGACGTCGGTCTCGACGGCGAGCGCCGGGGTCGGCAGGTCCGCGGCCAGGGCGTCCAGTCGCGGCTTCTCCAGGCCGAGCAGCGCGAGCCGGGCGCCTCGCTGTGCGCAGGCGCGGGCCAGGGCGGCGCCGAGTCCGCGCGCGGCGCCGGTCACCACGACGGTGCGGTTCTGCAGTGGGCTGTCGGTCACGTGGCGGCCCTTTCCTCGGGCTCCTGCATCCTGCGGGTTCCTGGATCCTGGAGGACTTCGCGGGCGTTCACCGCCGGTCTCCCGCCCGGTCCCGCCGGGTCAGGGCACGCTGCACCCGGGCGAGGCCCGCGAACCGGTGCTGGCGCAGTGCGGCGCGCGCGGCGTTGGCACCGGGAGCGCCGTGCACCCCGCCGCCCGGGTGGGCGCCCGCGGAGGCGAGGAAGAGTCCGGTCACCGGGGTCTCCGGCCGCCCGGTGCCGGGCACGGGCCGGAAGACGAGCTGCTGGTGCATGGCGGTGGTGCCGCCGTTGATGGCGCCGCCCTCCAGATTGGCGTCCATGGCCTGGAGCGTCGGCGGGGCGAGCACGCGGCGGGCCCTGACGAGTGCGCGGAAGCCGGGCGCGAAGCGTTCCACCTGGCGTTCGACCCGATCGGCCATCAGTTCCTGGTCCCTGGCGTCCCAGCGGCCGGTGATGCCCTCGTCCCCCGCGTCGGCGCGGACGTCGTGGGGGACGTGGGTGTAGGCCCAGGCGGACTCGGTGCCGCGCGGTGAGCGGGTCGGGTCCGTGGTCGTCATCTGGCCGAACAGCGAGAAGGGGCGGTCGGGGACCTGCCGCATGGCGATCTGCGCGGCGAACCGGGTCAGTTCGTCGAGGCCGTCGGACAGGTGCACGGTGCCGGCCCGCGCCGCCTGCTCGCACCGCCAGGGCACGGGTCCGTCCAGCGCCCAGTCCACCTTGAAGGTGGCGAAGTCCCACTGGAAGCGCCGCAGGTCGGTGAGGACCTGGTCCGGCAGGTCCGCCGGGGCGACGAGGGCGCCGTAGAGGGCGGGGACGGAGACGTCGGCGAGGACGGCGCGGCGGGCGGTGACCCTCTCCCCGTCGGCGGTGCGCACGCCGACGGCGCGCCGGTCGCGGACCATGACCCGTTCGACGCGCTGCCCGCAGTGCAGGGTGCCGCCCCGGGCGCGCAGCCGGTGGACCAGGGCCTCGGTGAGGGCGCCGGAACCGCCGACCGGCACGGGGAAGCCGTAAGTCTGCCCGAGCATCGACATCAGCCAGCCGAAGCCGCCGCTGCCGGCCGCCTCGGGGGCGAGGTCGGCGTGCAGGGCGTTGCCGGCCAGGAGCAGTCTGCCGCCCTCGCCCCGGAACTCCTCCTCCCCCATCCGGCGCACCGGCAGGACCAGGGTGCGGGCGAGCCTGAGCCCGCCCGCGCCGCGCAGCCGCAGAGCCAGCCGGGCACCGGCGCGCACCGGCGGGAAGGGGGTGAACAGGGCGTCCAGGATGTCGGCCCGGTAGCGGTCCCACACCTCGTGCAGCCGCTCCCAGGCGGCGCCGTCCCCCGGGGCGAAGGCGTCCAGCGAGGCGGCGGTGGTCGCCAGGTCCCGGTCGAGGACGGCGCAGTTCCCGTCGGTCAGGGGATGGGCCAGTACGTGCGGCGCGTGCGCCCAGCGCAGCCCGTGGTCCTGCAGCCGCAGTCCGGCGAGTACCGGGGAGGCGGCGGCGAGCGGGTAGAAGGAGCTGAACAGGTCGTTGACGAAGCCGGGGGCGACCTCGTCGTCGTGCCGCACCGCGCCGCCCGGTCCGGGCTGCTCCTCCAGGACCGTCACGCTCCAGCCGGCGTCGGCCAACAGGTTCGCCGCCACCAGGCCGTTGGGTCCGGCCCCGATCACGACGGCGTCAGGCACGGCCGGTTCCCGGCCGGTACTCGACGGACCCCACCGCGTCGGGCGGGTCGGGACGGCACCGGTCACCGGCCTCGGACGCGCACAGTTTCGCGAGCCTGGCGAGCATGGCCCGGTGCCGCACCTGGATCAGCGCCTCGACGCCGACGTTGTGCAGCAGCCCGCCCGGCCCGCGCAGGGGGTGTTCGTCCACGATCACCAGGCACTGCTCGCCCCAGGGCCGCAGTTCGACGGCGATCCGGGCCGTGCCGAGGCTGCCCGCCTTCGCCTCCAGTTCCAGCTCGGAGCCCGGTACGCAGCGTCTGACCACCGACTCGTTGTTCAGCCGCAGCGGCCCGAGCCGCACCTCGTACGCGATCGTCGCACCGACCTGCGGCCACTGTCCGTCCCTGGGGGTGACCTTTGAGGGTCCCACCACCCACTCCACGTACAGGTCGCCGTCCGCGAGGACGTCCCAGACCGCCTCCGGGGTCGCCTGGATGAGCCTGTGCCGAACCGCCACGCGTGCCTCCCACGTCAGGTGCCGTCATGCGGCCGTCATTGCTAGGACGCAGCCTGAGTGCCCCGGACGCGACCGGCCAACCAAAGGGGGCGGTCACCGGGCGCTCGGGCCGGTGGCAGGAAAGGCCGTGCATTGGCATGGACCTGATGACAGAGAGCTGGCTAAGCTCGAAGCGACCCGATGAGAGCGCTCTCAAACCGCGATTGTTCCATGCCATCTGTTCCACCCCCACCTTGCTGGAACGACGAAGGGCAACTCCGTGAGACGCAGCAGACTCAGGCACCTCGGCCTGGCCGGACTCCTCGTGCTCGGCAGCCTCACCGCGGTCGGCACCCTGCCGGCCTCGGCGGCCGAAGCCCCCGCCCACTCCCCTTCCTCCTCCCCCTCCGCCCCCTCCTCGTCCGATGAGCCGGCCTCCGCCGGTCTGCTGGACGCCATGCAGCGGGACTTCGGCCTCACCCGGGCCGAGGCCGAGCACCGGCTCGCGGCCGAACGCGCGGCCACCGGCATCGAACCCGCGGCACGCCGGGCGGCCGGAAAGGCCTTCGGCGGCTCGTGGTTCGACGCCGGGGCCGGACGACTGACCGTGGCCGTCACCTCGGACGCGGCACCCTCCACCCTGCGGGCGGTCCGCGCAACCGGTGCTCAGGTCCGCACCGTGGAGCACAGCGCACAGCGGCTGGACGCGGCCAAGGCACGCGTCGACCGCCTGGACGCACCGGCCGGAGTGAGCGGCTGGCACGTCGACCAGATGGCCAACCGGCTGGTCGTGGACGTGGTCGACGGCGAGCGCGCTGACAACGATGTCCGGCGCTTCGTGGAGCAGGCACGCGAGGCCGGACCCGTCACGGTGCGGACGGTGGCGTCCGCGCCGCGGACCTTCGCGGCGGGCACGGTCGGCGGTGACCCGTACTACACCGGCAACGTCCGCTGCTCCATCGGCTTCTCGGTGCACGGCGGGTTCGTCACCGCCGGGCACTGCGGCCGGGCCGGCGCGGGGGTCAGCGGCTGGGACCGCTCGTACATCGGCACGTTCCAGGGCTCGTCCTTCCCCGACAACGACTACGCGTGGGTCAGCGTGGGCAGCGGCTGGTGGACGGTGCCGGTCGTGCTGGGCTGGGGCACGGTCTCCGACCAGCTCGTACGCGGCTCGAACGTGGCACCCGCCGGGGCCTCGGTCTGCCGCTCCGGGTCCACCACGCACTGGCACTGCGGCACCGTGCTCGCCCACAACGAGACGGTCAACTACAGCGACGGCTCGGTGGTGCACCAACTGACCAAGACCAGTGTGTGCGCCGAGGGCGGGGACTCCGGCGGCTCCTTCATCAGCGGTGACCAGGCGCAGGGCGTCACCTCGGGCGGCTGGGGCAACTGCTCCAGCGGCGGGGAGACCTGGTTCCAGCCGGTCAACGAGATCCTGAACCGCTACGGCCTGACCCTGCACACGGCCTGACCCCACGGCGGCGGGGAGGGCCGGTCCGGTCCGTGGTCCGGCCCTCCCCGGCTGCCGGCGGCCGAGGCCGGGTCACCGCCTGGTGCCGCCGGGCGGGCCGACGCCAGGGGCCGGGTGGGTCACCTCCACGTGCCGCCCGGCGGAGTCGCTTCCACCCGCCGGGCGGCTCAGACCTCGCCGGGGCCGGTCCCGGGCTCCGGCGCGTCCAGGCCCCTCGCCGTGGTCAGCCGACGGTAGGCGGCGCGCGCGTGGACCAGACGGGCCAGGGCCGTGCCGACGAGGGCGGCGCCGAGCAGACAGGCCAGCCAGACCGCGTCCCGCCGGCCGGCCCACGTGAGCGTGCCGGCCGGCGGTATGGCGAAGCCGTTGAGGGACAGCCAGCACAGCACGGCCGTCCCGGGTGCGGCCGCGAAGGGGGCGCAGAGCCCGAGCAGGGCCGCCAGCAGGGAGAGCGCGACCAGGGCGAGTCCCGGACGTCCCACGCCCACGGTGCCGTTGAGCAGTGCGACCAGGCCGAGGGCGCCGCCGAACGCCCCCGCCCACACCAGCGGAGCCGAGACCGGCCGGGGAACGGGTCTGGCACCGCTGCCCAGAGGCACCCACTCGATCATGCTGACGGCTCCTTCCGGTCCCGGACGCGTCCGACCACCGTGTCGGGCTACGACCCTGTGGGCAGATTGTCCCACCGGGCACCTCGGTGCCGTGCCGCCCGGGGCGACGTCCGGCCACCCACAGGCACCGTTCCGCGGCGCTCTCGCCCCGGCCGTACCGTCCCCGGCTAGCGCTCTGCCTCGGCGTGCTCCGAGGAGGACGCCGACCCGCCCGAGTGGGCGGCCCTGGCCGTCACCGGCGCCGCGGCGGACTTAGGCCCCCGGTCCGCCTCCGCCTCCTCGCCGGCCCCGCCACCCGCCGCCGCGACCGGTGCCCTGTCTCCGGGCAGCAGCCGGGCGGCGGCTCGCAGCCCGCGGGCGAGTACATGGGCGCGGCCCGCGACCACGGGGCCGAGGACGGCGAGGACGAGCACGTATCCGGCGATGAAGGGAGCGAGCCGGGCGTCGAGTCCTGCACCGGCGGCCATGGCGGCCAGGATCAGCGCGAACTCCCCCCGGGCGACGAGGGTGGTGGCGATCTCCGCGGCCGGTTCGGAGCCGTAGCGGTAGACCCGGGCGACGCACAGCCCGGCGACGACGTTCATGACGACGGTCAGGGCGGCCGCCGCGGCGACCGGACCGGCGACGGAGGCGAGGTCGCCGGGGTCGATGGCGAGCCCGAAGGCGAAGAAGAAGATGGCCGCGAAGGCGTCGCGCAGCGGGTGCACCAGTTCACGGATCCGCGGCCCAGAGGGGGTGCCGGCGAGGATCAGACCGACCATGAAGGCGCCGATGGCGTCGGCGACACCCAGGACTTCGGAGACGCCGGCCACGAGCACCGCGGCACCGAGGAAGCTGATGACCAGCAGTTCGTTGTCCCGCGTTTCGATCAGACGGCCCACCAGCCGGGTGCCGTAGCGGGCGGCGGCGGCCAGTACCAGCAGGAAGCCGAAGGCCTTGCCGGCCTGGAGTGCCGTGTCGGCGACGCCGTGCGCGCCCGAGACGACCGGCTGCAGGGCGGCCAGGTACAGCGCGAGGAAGATGTCCTCCACCACGATGACGCCGAGGATCAGCCGGGTCTCCGGGCGGCCGATCCGGCCCAGGTCGATGAGGATCTTGGTGACGATCGCGGAGGAGGAGATGCCGAGCACACCCGCCAGCACCAGTGCCTCGCGCACACCCCAGCCGAGGACGAAGCCGAAGCCGAGTCCGGCGCCGACGTTCAGGAGCAGGTAGACGCCCCCGGCGGTGAGCAGCCGTTTGCCACCGCTCTTGAGGTCGTCGAGGTGGAACTCCAGACCGAGGTAGAAGAGCAGCAGCACCAGTCCGAGCGCGGAGAGCATCTCGAAGTCGTGCGCGTCCTCGACCAGGACGAAGCCCGGTGTGTGGGGGCCGAGCAGGATGCCGGCGAGCATGAACAGGGGGATCGTCGGAAGTCCGATCCGCCCGCCGAGGCGGGCGAGGAACGCGGCGGCGACGAAGGCACCGCCCATGGCGAGCAGGGTGTCAGCGTGTCCCACGGGTCACCGCCTTCGACCGCGCGGAGGTTCGGGAGGGCTTCACTTGACGGGGATGGATGCGGGTTCTCCTTCTTCGGGGATGCGTCGTCGGACGGACGGACGGACGGGCGGACGGAGGGGCGGACGGGCGGGCGGGCGGACGGCCCGGCGGACAAGCAGACGGGCGGACGGGCAGACGGGCAGACGGGCAGGCACACGGTCGAATGCGCCGCCCCAGGGGCGCCGATGCCCCTGACACCGCCCCCGGCACGCGGGTGCGCACGGCACACCCGGAGGGGACGGACCGTGCGGCGACGCCGGTGAACGGGCGGGACGGATCTGCCCGCGCCTCTGCCCCTCACCCCGGAAAGCCCCCGGGCGCGGCGTCGGTCCACGGTCACACGCCGGGCCCCCGCACGGCCATCGGGGACGACACCCAAATGATGCGGCGGCCGACACCCATCGTCCCGGCGTGCGGAGCCGCCCCGGCGGTCCGAGGAGGACGCGCCGCGGCCGACTCGGGGATCCCGGCCGCGGCGCGTCCCGCCGCTCCGGCGGGAGGACGGCGCGCCGGAGCATGACCGGCGACTTCCCCGGCTCCCCACCCTGACACTGCACCAACCGAGTGATCGTCAGGAACCATCCGCGCGCTCCCGGGTGTGCCTGGCCAGCGGCCCGGAGTCAACCGCGGCTCCCAAGCCCCCCTTTCGACTGACACCCTCCACGGGCTGGCCCGGTCTGCCGACGTTCGATGAGGCCGTTACCCATGATCGTGTGCGAATCCCCTCCCCCAACCGGAAGGTGCGTGTTTTTCATGGGATCCCCCGCGTCCCGCGTGTCCGGAGTGGAATTGCCGCCCGTCTTCTGTCCTTTCGAATCCGCCATTCATCCCCGGGTCCGACAGGTCGAGAAACGGGCCGTGGAATGGATCCGCGACTGCGGCATGTGCGCGTCGGAACGGGAACGGGCCTGGGTGGTGGCCACGCACAGCACCGACTTCTTCGCCCGATTCGCCCCGGTCGCCGACGACGACCGCCTGCTGGCGGCGGCCCTGTGGGTGTACTGGGGCTTCGCCTTCGACGACGCGCGCTGCGACAGCGGGCCGCTCAGCAGCCGGCCCGCGCAGTTCAACGCGCTGGCCGGGCAGGTGCAACGGGCCTGCGAGGCGGACTCGGCCCGGGGCGCGGACCGGTTCCTCGGCGCCCTCCAGGACATCGTGCGCCGCTTCCGCGGCTTCGCCCCGCCCACGCAGGTGAGCCGGTTCACCCACGCGCACCGCGCCTGGCTGTCCGGCGTGGCCTGGCAGATCGGCAACCAGGCGGCCGGTCGCATGCCCGGTCTGGACGACTTCCTGACGATGCGGCTGCTGTCGTCGGGCGGGGAACCCACCTTCGCCCTGCTGGAACTGGCGACAGGCGCGCAGGTACCGGACCGCGAGCTGCACCGCCCGGCCGTCCGCGCGCTGACCGAGATGGCCATCCTCGTGGCCGCCCTGGACAACGACCGGCACTCGCTGCGCAAGGAGTTGGCGGGCGGCCACGCCGACCAGAACGTCTACACGGTGCTGATGCAGGAGCTTTCCTGCCCGCTCCAGGACGCGGTCCGGGCCGCCACCGCCGTGCGCGACCGGGTCCTGCTGCGGTTCGTCGAACTCCACGACCGGGTCCGGCCCACAGCCGGCGCCGACCTGGGCACCTACCTCCAGGGGCTCAGGCACGGCATCCGCGGCAACAACGAGTGGGGACTGCGGGTGCCCCGCTATCTCAGCGGCGGCTACTGGCCGGACGAGATGGATGACACGTCGCTGACCTGGGCCGACGAGCCGTCGGACACGCGTCCCGGCCCGGTGGAGGGCGCACCGGCCATCGCCTGGTGGTGGGACCCGGACCTCGCCTGACGTCCGGGGACCACGGGCGCGTCAGCGCCCCGAGGCGAGGTCGAGGGTCCACCAGGGACCGCCGGAGCCCTTCACCCGGCCCACGCCCGCATGGGTGTAACGGCAGGTCAGGAGGATGTGGCGGTGCGGGGCGCTGCGCATCCACACCGCCACGGCCGCCTCCGCGCCGTCCGATCCGGCGGTCAGGTTCTCGCCCGCCGAAGCGACGCGGTATCCGGCCTGACGCATCCGGTCGGCGGGGCTGCTGCCGTCGGCCCCGGTGTGGGTCAGCCGCCCGGAGCGGGCCATGGCGGCGCTGTGTCCGCGGGCGGCCCGGGTCAGCGCCCTGTGCTGCCGCACCGGCGAGCAACCGGCCTTCCTCCGCTCCCGGTTGACGGCGGCGACCATACGGCTGTCCGCCGTGCCGGGGCGGGTCTTGTGCGGCCGGCCCCCTCCCGCGTCGCGGGCACCGGGAGCGGCCGGGCCGGGCGCGGGCTGCCACCGGCCCGGCTCGGGGACCGGCCACAGGGGTGCCCGGTAGGGGGCGGGCGGTCTCGGCTCGGGGGGCGGGCCGGCCCAGGCGGGCACCGCGGCCGTGCACAGGGCCATGAGGACGGTGAGGACCGTGAGGGTGCCGAGGACCGCGCGAGGGGCCGGCGCGGGGTGCCGCGTCCCGGTCATATTGAAATTCGCCTTTCCATTTCCGTCTTCTGATTCAGTGACGTTCATCGCGTTTTCTTCTGGTGTATCCACCGCCTCGTTCGAGGGAACTCGGCCTTTCATTCACGGCATTGGGCAACTGGCCTCGCTAGGCTTCCAGTCGTTCCCCCTCCCCCTTTTTTTCGGAATTCCATCAGGAGGTTTCTCATGTCGTTCTCGCTGCGCCGCGCCGCGGTGGTCTCCCTGGCCGCGCTGGCCCTGACGGCGGGCGGTGCCGTGTCCGCGGCCGCTGCCGCCCCGCTGCCCGCTCCCGCCGTCGCCTCGATGGGCCCGGGCGGCGAGGGCGGCGGCGACGGGTTCGGCGGCCGCCACGAGCCCCCGATGCACTTCGGCCCGTTCGAGATCCCGAAGTTCGGCAGTGTCTCCGGAGGCTTCTCCTGGGGTCTGGCGCGCTAGCCGACCGGGCAGCCGGTACGCGGATGAGGGCCGTCGTGGACGGCCCTCATCCGCGTTTCAGCGTGGCCGCGCTGGCGACGAGCACCAGGACCACGCACAGGAGGATCAGCACCGCGTCCCTGACGAACAGCCCCGTGACGCCGCTGTGCGTGGCCGCCTCACCCGCCGCCTGCACGGCGTAGGTCATGGGCATCACCCGGGCCACGGCGGCGAGCGCGCCGTGCATCTCGTCGCGGGGCACGAACAGCCCGCACACCAGGAACTGGGGCAGGACTCCGGCGGGCAGGAACTGCACCGCCTGGAACTCGTTGCGGGCGAAGGCGCTCACCAGCAGGCCGAGGGCCAGCCCCAGCAGGGCCCCCAGCATGGCGATGACCATCAGCAGATAGGCGGGGCCCTTGATGTCCAGGCCCAGCGGCCCCACCGAGAGCAGCGTGGACAGCACCGCCTGGAGCAGGGCGAGGAACGCGAAGGCGAGGCTGTAGCCGAGGACGATGTCGAGTCGCCGTACCGGCATGGTCAGCAGCCGTTCCGCGGTTCCCGAGGTGCGCTCCCTGAGGGTGGACACGGAGGCCACGAGGTACATCACGATGACCGGGAAGATGCCGAAGACCTGGGGCCCGACCCGCTCGAAGGTGTCCTCGGCGTCGTGGAACATCAGCTTGAGCAGCACCATGAGCATGCAGGGGATGCCCAGCAGCAGCGCGGTGCTCCCCCGGTCGCGGGAGATCTGCTGGAGTACGCGTACCGCGGTGGCGGCGGTGATGCCGGGCGAGAACGGCAGGCGGTCGGTCAGGTGGGTGACAGTCATGTGAGGGTTTCCGCAGCGAAGAAGGCGCGTTCGGCTTCGGGGGCGCCGGCCTGGTCGAGGAGATGGGGCGACAGGCCGTCGACGGGGTGGCGCCGGCGGGCCCGTGCCTCGGCGGCCGCCGCGGCCGTGACGAGGTGCAGGAACGCCTCCTCCACCTCGTCGCAGCCGGTGTGTTCCAGCAGGCTGCCGCGGTCGGCGCTGGCCAGCAGCCGGCCGGAGCGCATCAGCAGCAGCCGGTCGCAGCGGTCGGCCTCGTCCATGACGTGGCTGGAGACCAGCAGGGTGGTGCCCTCGTCGGCCAGCCGCCGGAAGACCAGCCACAGTTCGCGCCGCACCATCGGGTCGAGCCCGACCGTCGGTTCGTCCATCACCAGCAGGTCGGGCCGGTTGAGCAGGGCGACGGCCAGGGAGACCCGCGAGTACTGGCCACCCGACAGACGGGCGACCGGCTGGTCCGCGTAGGCCACGAGGTCCACCTCCTTCACGACGCGGACCACGGCGTCCTCCCGGTGCCAGCCCCGCAGGCCGAGGGCGGCGGCGAAGTACCGCAGGTTCTCCAGGACCGTCAGGTCCGCGTACACGGAGGGCGCCTGGGTGACGTAGCCGACGCGGGTGCGCAGCGGCCAGGCCCCCGCCGTGTGGCCGAGGACCTGGACGTGGCCGACGCTCGGCTGCTGGACGCCGACCACGCAGCGCAGCAGGGTGGTCTTGCCGCAGCCGCTCGGGCCCAGCAGCCCGACGACCCGGCCGCGGGGGATGGTGAAACTGATGTCGCGCAGCACCGGGCGGGTGCCCCGGGCCACCTGCAGCCCGTAGGCGGCCACGGCCGGGAGGTCGCCCTCGGGCGCTGCGCTGTGCTCGGTGTGCTGCACGGCTCCACTCTGTTTCGTCGGATCGGGTCCGCGGCGGGCGGCCACGGTACGGCCGGGGTGCGGGAACGGAGCGGTCATCGCCAGGACAACGGTCCGCCCGGCCCCGGGTCACGCGCGGGTGGCCCACTCGCCGCTGCCGGGCGCGGGCGGGCGGACGGGGTCACGACTCGCGGCGGGTCATCGCCCAGGCGATGTCGTGCAGTTGGCGGTAGGCGTCGGCGGTCGGCCGGGCCAGGGACAGGGACCGCAGCGCTGCCGCCAGGTGGCGGCGTGCCTCCTCCTCGGCCGCCTGCCGGCCGCCGGCCTCCTCCACCAGGTGACGGGCCAGGTCCACGTCGGTCTCCCCTGGCCGGTGCGGTGTGCGGTACAGCTCGCGCAGCCGCTCGGCCGCGGGGCCCCGGGCGGCCAGCGCCGCCACCACCGGCAGGGACTTCTTGCGCGCGGCGAGGTCGGCGCCGACCGGCTTGCCGCTGCGCGCGCTGCGGCCCCAGATGCCGAGGATGTCGTCCGTGCACTGGAAGGCCACGCCGAGGCTCCGGCCGAACTCCCGCAGTCCGCCCACCCGGACGCTGTCCGCGCCGGCCAGCACGCCGCCCAGGGCGCAGGCACAGCCGATCAGGGAGCCGGTCTTGCCGGCGGCCATGGCCAGGTAGTCGGCGACCGAGACCTCCTGGGCCTTCTCGAACGCGACGTCGTGGCTCTGCCCCTCCACCAGTTCCAGGAGGCTGCCCACCAGCTCCCGCACGGCCGCCCCGGCCCGGCCCGGGGCGGCCTGGGTCAGCACGCGCAGCGCCGCCACCAGCAGCGCGTCGCCGGTCAGTACGGCCGCGGGGGTCCCGAACAGCGACCAGGCGGCGGGCCGGTGGCGGCGCAGCGCGTCGCCGTCGATGACATCGTCGTGCAGCAGGGTGAAGTCGTGGACCAGCTCCACCGCGACGGCGCCGGGCACCGCCTGGGACGGGTCCGCCCCCACGGCCACCGCCGACAGCAGGGCGAGCGCGGGCCGTACCGTCTTGCCACCCCCGGACGTGGCCGCGCGGGGCGCGCCGTCGGCCTCGCACCAGCCCCGGTGGTACCTGGCCACGAGGCTCTCCGCGGCCGGCAGCGCCTCGACGGCGGACCGCAGGGCGGGGGACAGCACGTCGTCCACCCAGTCCAGTCGCGGGAAGGCACCAGCCGGGGCCGAGTCGGTGATCTGCGACACGTACTACTCCTCACGGTGGCGGGATACGAGGGGGAGGGAGAACCGGCGGCGCTCGGTCGCGCCGCGCCGCGCCGGCCGTTCGCCAGTCAATCGGCCGCCGGACCACGAGGAGCGGGAGCGCGGCACCCTGCCCGTCGAAAGATCACCGAAGCGGCCCAGACCTATGACCATGACCCCAGCCGACAATCACGCCGCCACGGGTACGCCGTCCGCCCCGCCGCGGGATGCGGCGGGGCGGACGGCTTGCGGACGGTCCGTCAGCACGGTGTGGTTGCCATCAACTTCTCGAACGAAGCCATGCAGTCCGGGCAGTGACGCGCCCGTTCACCGTCGGATGCCTCGATACGTTCGCGGAGCTGCTGTCCGCAGAGTGTGGCCGCCGCCTGTTTGGACAGTACGTGCCACACCAACGCTCCGCCCGCCTTCTCCGGGCCCACGCACATTTCGTACATGATCGGCCTCCCAGCCTGGACGCCGCTGACACCCTCCAGGAGACACCGGTTCGGCCGTGACCAGTAGCGCGCGGGGGCCATTCGGGTGACGACCGCTTCGGCCGCCCGGGGCGGGACACACACCCGGAGGGCTGCAAACGATCAGCCAACCGGCCCTGTACCGGTGGTCGCGTGACATGTCGTCGCCGGGCCCGTTGACGCCCGGTCAGGGCGCGTACGCCGGTGACGGCGCAGCCGCTCCGAGGAACGGGGCGGGCGGACGGACACCGGGCCGCTCCCGCCGGGTGCCCGAACGGTGGGCGCCCTGACATTTGTCAGGGACACCGGCGTCCCGGTCGTCCCTAGAGTGCTGAGTGCGAGCCGGGTACCGCCCGGCGGCACGATCGGCACAGGGGGAATCACCACATGACCGTTCGCCCGTTCACCAGGGTCGCGCTCATCGGGGCCGGAGCGCTCGCGCTGCTCGGCCCGCTCACCGCCACGACCGCCGTCGCGGTCTCCGACGACGGCCGGGGCTCCGACCGTGTGCTCGCCGCGCCGTATGCGGTCGAGCCGTACGAGACCGTCAACGTCCGCTCCGGACCGGCCCGTTCCTACGCCAAGGTGGGCTCGGTCGCGGCCGGCCAGCCGCGCGGCGCCTACTGCTGGACACGGGGCGAGACCATCAGCGACCACGGCTACACCAACAACGTCTGGGTGAAGCTCGTCGAGGGCTACGTCAGCGCCGTCTACCTCAAGGGCGACGCGTACGGCGACCTGCCCGCCTCGGCCACCTGCTGACCCGGACCGACCACGACCACGGGGGAACCACACATGAAGCGACTGATGCGTCACTCCGTCACCGCGCTGGCCGCGGCCGCGCTCACCGTCGGCGCGCTCGCCGCCGGCGCCCAGGCCGCCCCGGCCGCGCCGAGCGGCGGGGACCCGGCGCTGACCGACGTCTACATCTGGGCCACGAACGTCCGCCTGCGCCAGCAGCCGACCACCGACTCCAACGTGCTCGCGGTCCGCTCCGCCTACTGGCTGGACGCCGTCTGCCAGAAGCGGGGACAGTACGTGAACGACCCGGCCGTCGGCGGCAACGACTGGTGGACGGCCGTGCAGGAGTTCTCGGGCAGTGACATCGCCTGGGTCAGCAACCTCTATCTCAGGGGCGGCGAGAAGATCGCCGGCGTGCCGGACTGCTGAGGGAGGCGTTCGGCGGAGCTTGCGACGGCCGTGACACGGACGGCGGCCAGGGTGAGCACGCCCCGGCCGCCGGCGCGGTCGGGGCCGCGGGCTCCCCGGTCACGGACCCGGCGGGTCCTCGTCGTCCTCCTCAGCCGGCCGCGTTGTCGGTGCGCGTCCTCACCTGTTCCTCCAGCCGCCGCAGGCTGCCGTCGAGGGCCTCGTCCACCGTCCGCCGGCCCGGGTCGTGCCCCTCGTCGAAGAACGACAGGTGCACGGTGACCTCGCTGGCCCCGCTGTCGAGTCCGGCGACCTGCAGCCAGCCGGCGTAGCTGCCCTGCTCGCGGGTGCCCCACTCGAGCCGCATCTGCTCGGGCCGGGCGCTCAGCAGCGCCGAGGTGTCCTGGTCGGTGCGGTCCTCGTGCACGGTGACCGCGGGCGGCTCCTCCGGCTCGACGTGCAGGTCCCGGGGCAACCAGGTCTCCAGCTGCCCGACGTTCGCGGCCTGGTCGAAGACCTGCTCGGGCTGGGCGGGCATGGTGCGGGAACGCTCGTACTCGGTCATGCGGCACCACTCCTCGGCGCTCGGGGTCGTACGAGGTGACGCGTGCCCCTTTCGCCGGGACCGAAGCGCCGGACGGGTGAGCGGCCCGACGGGCGGGGCGGCGCGGGCGGTGCCAGACGCTCCGGTGTCCGCCTCACACGGCGTGCCCCTGGGCGCGCAGCCAGGCGTGCACGGTGTCCTTGTCCGCCGGTGTGATCCGCACCGGGCCCGCCACGTAGGGGCCCTCGTCCTCGGTGAAGCCCGTGTCCGTGACCCTGGCGGTGACCCAGGTGGCCAGGTCCTGGGCGGCCCGTTCGGACAGCGCGCCCCGTTCCCAGCCGTCCCGGGCCTCGCCGGCGGCCTCGGGGTCGTGCCGTTCCGTCTCGGCCAGCCAGGCCGCCACCAGCCGTTCCACGGTCCGGCGGCCGGCGGGGCCGGTCCCCTGACGTGTCCGCTTGTCGCTCATGCCGGGCGAGTGCCCCCGTTCCCGCGTGCGCCACACCGGCACGGGCCGCGGTGTCGGCGCCACGGCGCCGGGTACCCGCCCTTTCGAGGGGGAGGGCCGGTCCGGTCCGTCCCGCGACGGCGACAGCCCGGGAACCGGGAAGGGGACAGTGATGAGGCAGCCCGCCGACGACCACGCCACCGGCCGACGCTCCGGCGTCTCCGAGTTGCGCCCGGCCGCCGGGGAGCGCGGTCCCCTCCCCCGGCGCGAGGCACCTCACGAAGATCTCCCGCTCGACCGCAACCAGGCGATCCTCCAGGCAGCCAAGCAGGTGGGCTCGACCCTGAAGAAGGCGGAGCACCCGTTCGCGCTGGCCGGCAGTGTCGCCGTGTACGCGCACGGAGGCACCCAGAACCTCCAGCACGACGTCGACTTCTGCATCCGGCCCGAGGACGCGGACGCCGTCGCCGCGACGCTGCGGGAGGCGGGGCTGACGGTCTACACACCGCCCGAGGACTGGCTGCTGAAGGCGGATTGCCTGGGACAGCAGGTCGACCTGATCTTCGAGCTGGCGCACGAGCCCGTCACCACGGAACTGCTGGCCCGGGCCCGGGACCTGTCGGTCGACTCGGTGCTGATGCCGGTCCTGTCGCCGACCGACCTGCTGCACGGCCTGCTGGCGGCCTTCTCGGAGCACCACTGCGACTTCGGTGCGGTGCTGCCGATCGCCCGCACCCTGCGGGAGAAGATCGACTGGGCGGCGCTGCGCCGCGACTGCGGCGACGACCCGATGCCCGCCGCGTTCTTCTTCATCCTCGAACGGCTGGAGATCATCCCTCCGGCCGGTCCACCGGTCACCGCCACGAAGGAGGATCGGCGATGAGCGACCCCGTCGGACACCAGGGCCCCGCGGCGAGCGGCCCCGCCACCGCGGCCGGGACGCCCGAGAACGTCGAGTACCGGGTGGCCCACCTGCAGAACCGGCTCGCCGCGGAGGAACTCGGGGAACTCGGCGTACGTGCCGAGGTCCGGGCCGGGGCGATCGCGCTCACCGGCACGGTGCCCTCGGCGCAGTGCCGGCAGACCGTGCTGCGCGTCGCCCGTGAGGAGCTGGCCGGGCTGACCGTGCACGCCGACATCGTGGTGGCGGACACCACCCGCCCCGACCATGCGGAGGAGCTGTGATGATCCGCGTCGCCGCCGTCGGAGACATCCACATGGGGCCCGACAGCGAAGGACTGCTGCGGCCCGCGTTCGAGACCCTGCCCGACTGTGCCGACCTGCTGCTGCTCGCCGGGGACCTCACCCGGCACGGCACCCCGGAAGAGGCGCGGGTGGTGGCCCGGGAGGTGCGCGACCTGCCGGTGCCGGTGGTGGCGGTCCTCGGGAACCACGACCACCACGACGAACAGCCCGAGAAGGTCACCGCGATCCTCCGGGACGCCGGCGTGACCGTGCTGGAGGGCGAGGGAACGGTCGTGGAGTGCGCCGGGGGCCGGGTGGGGATCGCCGGGACCAAGGGGTTCGGCGGGGGGTTCGTGGGGCGCAGCGCCGGCGAGTTCGGTGAGCCGGTGATGAAGGAGTTCGTGCGGACCACGCGCCGTTCGGCGGACAGTCTGCACGCCGCGCTCAAGGAGCTGGCGGCGGAGGACTGCGCGGCGCGAGTGGCGCTGACGCACTTCTCCCCCGTCGCGGACACGCTCGCCGGGGAGCCGCCGGAGATCCATCCGTTCCTCGGCAGCTACCTCCTGGCGGAGGCGATCGACACGGCCGGCGCCAACCTCGCCGTGCACGGACACGCCCACCTGGGCACGGAGCACGGGATGACGGCGGGCGGAGTCCGGGTGCGCAACGTGGCGCAGCCGGTCATCCGCCGGGCCTTCAGCGTCTACCGCCTGGGGGCGGTCTGACCGCCTGCCCGACTGTCCGGCCGTCAGGTCCGGTCCGTGTCCTCGGTGGTACGTCCCAGGCAGGTGACATCCGCGGGGTCGAGGCCCGCCGCGGCGATCTCGTGGAAGCCCAGGCGGTCGTAGAAGGCCCTGGCCGGGGTGTTGGCCGTCGCCATCACCAGGTGGACGGCCGGGACGCCGCGTGCGCGCAGGGCCCGCCAGAACGTGCGCATCAGGGCGCGCCCGTGGCCCTGTCCCTGCCAGTCGGGCAGCAGGTCGATGTGCAGGTGGGCGGGGTAGGCGGCCAGTTCCGGGATGATCATGCGCTCCGGGTCGTGCAGCAGTCCGGCCATGACCTCGTCCGGAGTGCCGGGCGGACCCTGCGGCGCCGGGTGGCGGTCCGCGACCCGCGGCAGCCACTTGGTCCGGAACTCCTCGGCGAAGCGCACGGTGTCCGCCGTACCGAGGATGTAGCCGGCCGCTCGTCCCCGGCCGTCGTCCAGCACGAAGGCCAGCTCGGGGTCCAGGTGGACGTAGGGGGCGGCGAAGATGGCCGGCAGGACGGCCGGGTCGGCGTACACGGGCCGGCTGTCCCGGCCGTTGTGCGCGGTCCGGATGCAGATGTCGTCGAGGGCCGGGGCGTCGGCGGGGCGGTAGGGGCGTACGTGGGCAGTCGCTGTCACCGCAGCATCCTGCCCGCTTGGGAGCGCTCCCACAAGCGCTTCGCTTCGATCGGTGCCGCTCGGGTACCCGGCGGCGGGCAATGCGACGGACGGTGGCGGGAGGCCCGCGATGGAGGACACGACGGACCGGATCGCGCGGCCGTGGGGCGCACGGGTGCCCTACGGCCGGCACGAGACCTGGCCGGCCCGGGTGGACATGTTCCTCGCGGACGGGGTGGAGCCGGGCGCGGTGCAGCGGTGGGTGCAGTCCGCGTCGATCCTGCACTCGGACGGCGACGCCATGGACATCGCGGTGGCCGACGGCCGCATGGTGGGCGTGCGAGGCCGGGACGTGGACCGGGTCAACCGGGGGCGGCTCGGCCCGAAGGACCTGTTCGGCTGGCAGGCCAACGCCTCCCGTGACCGGCTGACCCGGCCGCTGGTACGGCGCGACGGCCGGTTGGTGGAGACGGACTGGGACACGGCGATGGACCTGGTGGCCGCCCGCTCGCGCGCCCTGCTGGACTCCCGCGGACCGGGCTCGATCGGCTTCTACACCAGCGGGCAGCTGTTCCTGGAGGAGTACTACACGCTCGCCGTCCTGGCCCGGGCCGGCGTCGGCACCAACCACCTCGACGGCAACACCCGGCTGTGCACCGCCACGGCCGCGGAGGCGCTGAAGGAGACGTTCGGCTGCGACGGGCAGCCCGGCAGCTACGACGACTTCGACCACGCCGACGTGATCGCGCTGTTCGGCCACAACATCGCCGAGACCCAGCCCGTGCAGTGGATGCGGCTCCTCGACCGCCTGGAGGGGGCCGACCCGCCGCGGCTGCTGTGTGTGGACCCGCGCCCGACCCGGGTCGCCGCACACGCCGCCGTCCACCTCGCGCCCCGCATCGGCACCAACGTCGCCCTGCTCAACGCGCTGCTGCACGAGACGATCCGGCACGAGCGGATCGACCGGGACTTCATCGCCGCGCACACCGTGGGCTTCGACGAACTTGCCGCCCGGGTCGCCGACTGCACGCCCGAGTGGGCCGCGCAGATCTGCGACGTGCCCGCCGCCCGGATCGAGGAGGCGGCCGAACTCGTCGGCACCGCCGACGCGTTGGTCTCCACCGTCCTCCAGGGCGTCTACCAGTCCCACCAGGCCACCGCCGCCGCCGTCCAGGTCAACAACCTGCACCTGATCCGCGGCATGCTGGGCCGGCCCGGCGCCGGCCTGCTCCAGATGAACGGCCAGCCCACCGCCCAGAACACCCGCGAGTGCGGGGCCGACGGGGACCTGCCGGGCTTCCGCAACTGGCAGAACGACGCGCACGTCGCCGACCTCGCCGCGGTGTGGAACGTCGAGCCGGAGACCATCCCGCACTTCGCGCCGCCGACCCATGCGATGCAGATCTTCCGGTACGCCGAGCAGGGCTCGCTGCGGATGCTGTGGATCAGCGGCACCAACCCCGCCGTCTCGATGCCCGAACTGTCCCGCATCCGCTCGATCCTGGCGCAGGAGAGGCTGTTCACGGTCGTACAGGACCTGTATCTGACGGAGACGGCGCAGCTGGCCGACGTGGTCCTGCCCGCCGCGACCTGGGGCGAGAAGACCGGCACGCTCACCAACGCGGACCGGACGGTGCACCTGTCCCGCAAGGCGGTCGAACCGCCCGGCGAGGCCAGGCCCGACCTGGACATCTTCCTGGACTACGCGCGGCGCATGGAGTTCCGGGACAAGGACGGCGGCCCGCTGATCACCTGGGACGGCCCCGAGTCGGCGTTCGAGGCCTGGAAGCGGTGCAGCGCGGGCCGCCCCTGCGACTACACGGGCCTGTCCTACGCCAGGCTGAGCGACACCGGCGGCGTCCAGTGGCCCTGCGACGACCGGGCCCCCGAGGGGACGGCGCGGCTCTACACGGACGGCATCAGCTGGGCCGGTCCCGACCTGTGCGAGAGCTACGGCAAGGACCTGGAGACCGGGGCCTCGCAGGAAGCCGTGGAGTACCGCTCCCTCAACCCCGACGGCAGGGCGATGCTGAAGGCGGGCGCCTATCTGCCGCCGCACGAGGAGCCGGACGAGCAGTACCCGTTCCAGCTCACCACCGGCCGGACGCTCTACCACTTCCACACCCGTACGAAGACCGGGCGGGCGCCCCAGCTGAACGACGCTGCCCCCGACGTGTGGGTGGAGGTCTCCGCCCCGGACGCGGAGCGGCTCGGCCTCGGCGAGGGCGACCTGGTCGAGGTCACCGGCAGGAGCGGCTCCCTGCGCGGACGGCTGCGGGTGAGCGGCATCCGGACGGGGCTGCTGTTCGTGCCGTTCCACTACGGCTACTGGGACACCGAGGGCGGCTCGGGACCCGGTCCGGACACCCCCGGGCGGGCCGCGAACGAGACCACCGTCACCGACTGGGACCCGGCCTCCAAGCAGCCGCTGTTCAAGACGGCCACGGCCGCGCTCACCCTCGTGGAACGCGGGGACGGCCGGCCGTCCCCGGCACCGACCACCACCGCGTCGGCACCGGTCGCCGCCGGTGCCGCCCCGCCCACCTCGGGCGGACCGGCGGCTCGCACGACGGAGCGGGAACCCACGGAGTTCCCGCACGGCCACGAGGAAGGCGCCCGGTGAACGGCATCGACCTGACCCTGCGCACGCTGCACCGCGGCGAGCGGCGGCTGGCCCACGACCTGGTGACCGCCGCCGAGCGGCACCGTACCGAGCACGAGGTCCACCACGTCGCCACCGACCTCGCCCTCTGGTCCCGCGAGCACGTGCGGCGGCTCGCCGGGACCGCCGGGGAGCGCGGCGTGAAGCTGGGCGACCCGCAGGACCACTCCTCGGACGGCGTCTTCGCGACCCTGCGCGAGAAGGCGTCCGAGGCGGTCGTGCACCGGCCGGAGCCGGGCCTGCTCCTCCTGCGCGACCTGCGGGAGCTGCACGTCGCCGCGGCGGAGAACTCACTGCACTGGGAGATGCTGGCCCAGGCCGCCCAGGCGTCGGGGGACAGCGGGCTGCTGGCGCTCGCCTCCTCCTGTCACCCGCAGACACTGCGCCAGATGCGCTGGACCAACACCATGATCAAGAACTTGTCGCCCCAAATCCTCACCAGCCTGTGACCTGCGTGTTCCCCGGGTGGCGAGGCGTCGCACGGACCCGGTGCGCCGCCGGACGCCGAATGGCGCCACCCGGCCGGGGCACCTGAAGATCCCAGTGGGGCACGACCCCGCTGGTGTTCCCGTTGGCACCCCCCTCACCCCCTGGAGAGAGCGAGACAACGTCATGAGTCTTCTGCGTCTGGCCGGCCGGCCGATGCTCGCCTCGATGTTCGTCGCGGGCGGCCTGCAGTCTCTGCGCAGGCCCCAGGACGTGGCACCGGCGGCCGAGCCGATCGTGCGGCCGGTGGCCGACCGCGTGCCGGCGCTGCCGGACAGCACCGAACAACTCGTACGGCTCAACGGTGCCGTCCACGTGGTCGGCGGGATCATGCTCGGGCTCGGCCGCTGTCCGCGGCTGGCGGCGCTGGCCCTCGCGGTGACGCTGGTCCCCACCACACTGGCGGCGCACCGGTACTGGGAGGCGGCGGACCCCTCCGACCGCGCCCAGCAGCGCATCCACTTCCTCAAGAACCTGTCCATGATGGGCGGGCTGCTGATCGCGGCCGACGACACGGGCAGCGCGCCCTCGCTGCTGTGGCGCGGCCGGCACGCCGCCCAGGACCTGCGGCACGACGCCCACCTGGTGCACCGCTCGGTGCGGGCCGCGGCCGGGCCCGCGGCGCGGGCGGGCGGTGTCCGGGCCAGGCTCGGAGTCTGATTCCGACCGGGCGTTAACCCGCCTCCCGCGGGGGGACCCGGCGCCCGTGGCGGCCGGTCCCGCAACCGCCACGATCCTTTTGGAGGTGGAGCATGGGACACGGAGGAAACGTCATCGACGAGCTGACGACCGATCACCGTGAGGTCGAGGAACTCTTCGGCAGGATCGAGGCGCTGCCGCCCGGTCACAAGGACCGCAAGCTGTACGCCGATCAGGCCACGATCGAGCTGATCCGGCACTCGGTGGCGGAGGAGGCGTATCTCTACCCGGCGGTCCGGGAGCACGTGGCCAACGGGGGCGCTCTCGCGGACAAGGAGCTGGAGGACCACGCCGAGGCCGAGCAGATCATGAAGGATCTGGAGGGCCGGGCGGCGGACGACGCCGAGTTCGACCGGTTGATCGGCAAGCTGATGAGCGAGATCCGTGAGCACGTCGCCGACGAGGAGGGCAACCTGTTCCCGCGGCTGCGCGAGGCGTGCCCGGCACAGGCACTGGACGAGTTGGGCGACAAGGTCCGTCAGGCGAAGAAGACGGCGCCGACCCGTCCGCATCCGTCGGCCCCGGACAAGCCCCCGATGAACAAGCTGCTCGCCCCCGGCGCGGGCATGGTCGACCGGGTGCGGGACGCCCTGTCGGGGCGCGGCAAGTCCGGCTGAGCGGCCGGCGTCGGCACCGTCTGCGAGGGCCCGTCGCCGTGGCGACGGGCCCTCGCAGACGGTGTGCCGGGCGCGCCCGGTGGCGGGCCGGGGGCTCAGGTGGGGTGCGGGCGGTGGCTCAGGTGGGGTGCGGGGCGGTGTGCGCGCTCACGCCCACCACTCCTCCCCCGTGCGCCCGTCCGTCGTCTCCCCGCCCGGCGCGGGGAAGGGCTCGCGGCGTCCGCGGAAGGCGGCGACGGTGCGTTCCAGGCCGTCCTGCCAGGTCACGCTCGGCAGCCAGCCGAAGATCTCGCGGGCGAAACCGGTGACCGGCCGGGGCCCGACGTGCCCGTCCCCCGGGTCCTCGACGAACGCCAGCGGAGAGTCGGAGCCGGTCAGCTCGATCACCAGGCGGGCGATCTCCGCGGCCGTGGGCTCCTCGTCGCCGCCGATGTCCACGGGCCGCACCGAACGTCCGGCCGCGACCAGCAGTACGCCGTCCACCATGTCGTCGACGTAGCACAGGGGGTGCCTCGCGCTGCCGTCCCCGGGGACCGTGACCGGACGGCCGGCCAGCGCCTGCTCGATGAGGGCGGCCGGTGTCGCCCCGCCGTCCGCCCGCATGCCGGGGCCGTAGCCCGCGAACAGCCGGACGATCCCGGCGTTCGCGCCGTGGGCACCCGCGTGCGCGGCGACCAGGGCCTCGGCGAACCGGACGGCCTCGGCGCACGCGCGGTGCGGGCCGACCGGGTCGGCTTCGTCAAGGGCATCGCCGCGGGCGTCGGGGCTCCCCGGGGGCGAGGAGGCGAGCAGGAACCGGGCGCCGTCCCGGCCGGCGACGGCCAACGCGGTACGGGTGCCCAGGCTGCCCGCGTCGAGGGCCTCGACGGGCCGCTCCGGCCGGGCGGCCGGGGACGCGGGTCCCGCCAGGTGCAGGACGAGGTCGTAGGGGCCGGTGAGCGCGTCAGCGCAGCCGGGTGCGGAGATGTCCAGTTCCAGGAAGCGGAAGCCGGGGCGGCCCGCCAGGTGGGCCACCTTCTCGGCCCGCCCGGTGGAGAGGTTGTCCAGGCAGTCGACCTCGGCCCCCGCGTCGAGCAGCCGGGTGCACAGGTGGGAGCCGAGGAATCCGGCGCCGCCGGTCACCAGGACACGGTCCCAGGGCGTACGGGACTCCCCCCGTGGACTGAACGCCGCCATCGGCATCATGAGGACGACCTTTCTCCCTCGGAGCGCTGAACAGCGTCCCCCGAGTCCCCCACCGGGGCGCTCACATGCCCGGACGCCCGCTGCCGGGACCACGCTCCGTGACGACGGTCACGGCCGACGGGTCCGCCGGCCGCCCGCGGAATGCTGTGATCAAGCACACTCGCGTCACCAAGTGCGGCACGGGCAGCGGTGGTTGCCCCGTCCGGGCCGAGGACGGGGGCGTGCGGCGGCGACAACTCGCCGGTCCCTTCTGCCACGATGGTCGGCGCCGTGTCCGGATCGGTGGAACAGCCGCGCAGCGCAGCCGGCCTGCTCGTTCCCGTCCGCTTCCCCTTCGGGTCCCGCGACCCGCCTTCGAGTGGCGCACTGTGTCTTCTTCCTCCGTCTCCGCCCAGCCGCCCCCTGCCGCCTCGCCGTCCGAGGCGCCCGAACCGTCCGTATCACCCGTGCCGTCCGTGCCGTCCGGATCGGCGAGCCGCTCGCCGTGGCGGTCCCTGAGACACCGCAGCATGCGCTGGTGGTCGGTCGCGAACTTCGTGTCGAACGCCGGCACGTGGATGCAGCTCACCGTGCAGAACCTGCTGGTCCTGCAGATCACCGGCTCCGCCGCGGCGACGGGTCTGTCGATGTCCGTCCAGGCCGCGCCCGCGCTGCTGATCAGTGTGTTCGGCGGCGCGGCCGTCGACCGCTGGCCGCGCAGACTGACCGCCGCGGTCAGCCAGGCGCTGCTCGGAGCGGTCGCGTTCGTGACCGCGCTCATGGTGGCGCTCGACCGGCTCGACGTGACCTCCCTGATGGTGCTGGCCGCCGTCACCGGCGTCATCGCCACGGTCGACGGCCCGGCGTGTTCCCTGCTGGGCAACGACCTCGTCCCGCGCGAGGACGTGCCCTCCGCGATCGGGGTGGGGGCCCTGGTGCACCAGTCGGGCCGGCTCGCGGGCGCCGCGCTCGCCGGTGTGACGGTCGGCTTCCTCGGCACGGCCGCCGCGTACGCCGCCAACGGGCTGTCGTTCCTGTTCGTGGCCTCGGTCATCCCCTTCCTGCGCCCGGCCCGCGGTGCGATCCAGCATGCGCGGGCGGCCGAGGACCGCGGCACGAAGGACACCATGAGCGTGCGCGAGGGACTGGCCTTCTTCGCCCGCCGCCCCCGGCTGCTGGCGCTGGCCGGTGTCACCGGGGTCAGCGCGGTCTTCGGACGCAACTACCAGCTGACCCTGGCCGTGCTGGTCACCGGTCCGCTCGCGGGCGGCGCGGGGTCCTTCGGCACCGTCTCCACGGTGCTGGCGGTCGGCGGCATCGTCGGCGCCGTCCTCGGCGCCCGGCTGCGCCGCCCCTCGGTACGGGTGGTGGGCGCGCTGGCCGCGGCCGGCGGGCTGCTGCAGGTGGTGGCGGGGCTGTCGCCGTCGCTGGCCCTCCTGCTGGTGATGGTGCTGCCGATGGCCGTGGTGGAGTCCGTCTCCGACACCGCCGGTACGGCGGTGCTCCAGACCGACCCGCCCGCACACCTGCGGGGCCGGGTGCTCGGGGTGTGGGGCAGCATCGGCACGGTGTGGGGCCTGGGCGGGCCGCCCGCGCTGGGCCTCCTGATGGAGCTGGCCGGGGCCCGCGGCGCGCTGATCGCGGGCGGACTGATCATCGCCGGCACGATCGGCGCGGGCCACCTCCTGCGCGAGCGCCGGGCGACGGTGCCGAGGGTGTCCCCGGTGGCGAACCTGGAGACGGCTGCCTGAGGCCCGCCCGTGCCCGCGCGGGCGTCCTGCGCGGGCACGGCGCCGGTCAGGCGACGAGAGCCTGCCCCGGGTCCAGCCGGGCCATGAGCCCGGCGTGATGGAGGGCGGCGACGGGAGCGACGAGGTCCGGGTGGCGCAGCAGCGCCGCCGCCCGGCGGTCGGCGTCGCCCGGTGCGAGCAGGCGGCGGAACTCCGCCGGTGTCCCGGCCGACGGTCCGCCCTCCGCCAGCGCGGCCACGGCCGGCCCGGCGAGCGCCGGGTCGGCCAGCAGACAGGCCGCCCAGCTGGCGACGACCTCGTCCACCCAGGTCCGCCAGGCGTCCGCGTCCGGGTCGGCGGACGTCGCGCCGTCGGCGCCGGTCACCCGGTCGAGCCGGGCGGAGCCCCCGGGACCGGCCACACCCAGCAGAGCCACGTCCATCGGGGTCGGGTAGCGCAGCCGGGCCGCGACCGTCACGGCCTGCCGGGCCTGCGCCTCGCACAGGGCGTCGGCCAGGGCGCCGCCGGACGCCGGATAGGCGCGGGTGAGCCACTGTGCGGTCGCCGCGATGACGGGGGAGAGATCTGTGTGCACTGCCGGGCCGTCCGAACTGCTCGTCGTGGGGGAACACGGGGTCCGTGGAAACCGTAGCCCGCGGCACGCGGCGCGGAACACGGTCCGGCTCCCGCCCGGGACGTGGCCTCGGCCACACCCCGTCCCGCGGATTCCGTCCCCGCCCGGGAATGCGACCCTGTATGCCGTTCGCCGATCACCGGGTTCCCGCCCGGCTCACCGGTGTGGAGGAGAAGTCCTGAGTACCACCGTCCTCTCCGAGGCCGTGCCCGTCGTCCTGCTGCTGGGCGTCCTGGCCTTCGCGGTGCTGCGCCCCCGGGGGCTGCCGGAGGCGGTGGCCGCCGTGCCCGCCGCCGTGCTGGTCGTGGCGCTCGGCATGGTGTCCCCGCACGAGGCGTGGGAGCAGACCCGCACGCTGCTGCCGGTCGTCGTCTTCCTCGCGCTGGTGCTGATGCTGGCGTACCTGTGCGCCAAGGAGGGTCTGTTCGAGGCCGTCGGCGCGGTCGTGGCCCGCCGGTGCGGGGGAAGCCCGCGGCGGCTGCTGGCCGGGGTGTTCGCCGTGGCCTGCGCGGTCACGGCCGTGCTCAGTCTGGACGCCACCGCGGTCCTGCTCACCCCCGTGGTCCTGGCCACCGCGTCCCGGGCCGGGGCGCGGGCCCGCCCGCACGTGTACGCGACGGCACACCTGGCGAACTCCGCCTCGCTGCTCCTGCCGGTCTCCAATCTGACCAACCTGCTGGCGTTCGCGGCCAGCGGGCTGACCTTCACCCGGTTCGCCGCGCTGATGGCGCTGCCCTGGCTGGCGGCGATCGCCGTCGAGTACGCCGTGTTCCGCCGCTTCTTCCGCGCGGACCTGGCCGTGCCGGTGACCGCGGCCCCAGCGCGGGTCGGGCCGGTCCCCCTCGCTCCCGGGCCGGCCGGACCCGCCGGGCCCTCGGCCGCGAAGGCACCGGGCGGCGGCGCCGGTGGCGGGCCGAGCACGGTGGCCGCGCCGCCCACGCCTTCCGTGCCGCGTTTCACCGTGGTCGTCGTGACCCTGACCCTGGCCGGGTTCGCCGTGGCCTCACCGGCCGGGGTGGACCCCGCCTGGGCGGCGCTCGGCGGCGTGCTGGTGCTCGGGGTGCGGGCGCTGGCCCGGCGCCATGTCGGGCCCCGGGAGCTGGTGGGCGCCGCCGCGCCGCTGTTCTGCCTGTTCGTGCTGGCCCTCGGCATCGTGGTGCAGGGGGTGGTGGCGGGCCCGGCGGCGACCGGGCTCGGGCGGCTGCTGCCGGACGGGGACGCGCTGCCGGCACTGCTCGCGGTGGCGGCGGTCGCCGCGGTGCTGGCCAACGTGGTCAACAACCTGCCCGCCGTACTCGCCCTGCTCCCGCTGGCCGCGCCCGGCGGGCCGGGCCAGGTCCTCGCCGTACTGATCGGTGTGAACCTGGGCCCCAACCTGACCTACGTCGGTTCGCTGGCCACCCTGCTGTGGCGGCGCATCCTGCACCGGCACGGCGTGGAGGTGGAGCTCGGCCGGTTCACCGCGCTGGGGCTGCTCACCGTGCCGGCCACGGTCGCCGCCTCGACGGTGGCCCTGTGGGGGGCGCTGCGCGTCATCGGCGCCTGATGCCCGGGGCGCCGCCGCGTACGGGAGGTCCGCTCACCGGTCACTGGGTCGCCACGACGAGGCAGCGCCTCAGTTCCGCCACGGCCCGGGGATCGCCCTCGACCGTCACCTCGCGGTCCCCTTCGGCTCCCGCCCGGTTCCAGAGCGAGCGCAGCACGCCCTCCGGGGTGCCGCTCAGCGTCACGTCGGCCGTGCCGTCGCCCGCGCCGTCCGTGACGGTGAACTCCCCCGGTCCGGTCCGCACCCGCCATGCCGCGTCGTCGCCGGCCCGCACCAGGAACGTACGGCCCGGCGAGCCGTCCAGGATCCCGGCGAAGTAGTCGCCCCACTCGGCCACGGCGTAGGCGGCGAAGACCTTGAGCAGTTCGTCGACGCCGTCCACGGCGAGGTCGTCCGGTACGGCGGTGACGGGACGTCCGGTGGCGAGTTCGGCGTCGATGCGGTGGACGACGGTCTCCTGCGCCATCCGCCGGATCCAGAAGCCGACGCTCCGGTCGGGGCCGTACCAGGTGCCGGCCGGGTCCTCGGGGGCGCGGGTGGCGAACTCGGCGCGCAGTGCGGTGTAGCCGCGGTCGAGCAGCGCCGTGGGCGCCACCTCGGCGAACTCCTCGGGCGGCCAGGGCTCGGGCTCCGCGCCGTCGCGCACGGCGGCGGCCTTGTGCAGGTAGACCTCGCCGACGTGGCGGGTCAGGTCGGCGACCGTCCAGCCGGGACAGGTCGGCACCGGGGCCTCGGCGTCGGTCTCCACGACGGCCCGCAGCCGGTCGTGGTCGGCCGCGAGGCAGTCGAGGAAGCGGGTGAACTCCATGCCGTCGAGCCAAACACACGTTCAGGTCCGGGACACGGTGTTTTCCACGCGCGACAGCCCGGTGCGCGCGACAGCGCCCGGGACGTTCAGTCCTGTTCCTCGACGATGTCCTTCAGCACGCTCGTCGCTCCCATGCCGTTGGGCCAGCCGGAGTAGAACGCCAGGTGCAGCAGCGCCTCCTTCAGCTCCTCGTCGGTGACGCCGTTCCGGCGGGCGAAGGCGAGGTGGAACCGCAGCTGGTCCGTCTTCCCGAGCGCGGTCAGCGCGGCGACGGTGACGAGGCTGCGGTCGCGCCGGGACAGGCCCTCACGCTCCCAGACCTCGTCGAAGAGGACCCTGTCGGTGTAATGGACCATCCCCGGGGCGAAGTCTCCGAAGGCGTTCTTCCCGCCGCTCCAGCCGGGGCTCGTGTTCTCGGCCATGGTCTCTCCCTACCTGGGTCGACGTCCGTCGACCCATCCTCGAAGGTGCGAGGCCAAGGACACCACCGGACAGGCCGGACGAGGGAGTCACCGGTGAAGGACGTACTGGCAGGGCACCCCTCACCGCGGCCGCGCGGCTTAGCGTGGAAGGCATGGACGCCAGCAACGAGATGACCGTCGACGGATTCGACCAGATCTTCCCGCTCGGGGAGAAGAACGACGCCTTCGCGCAGTACTTCACCGGCCAGAGCTACCTGGCTCCGCTCGCCTCGGGGAGCGTTCCGGTCAGCAACGTCTCCTTCGAGCCGGGCTGCCGCAACAACTGGCACATCCACCACGGCACGGGCGGCGGCGGTGACCAGGTCCTGCTGTGCACGGCGGGCAGCGGCTGGTACCAGGCCGAGGGCGAGGAGCCGGTCAGCATGGAGCCGGGCACGGTGATCCGCGTCCCGGCGGGCACGAAGCACTGGCACGGCGCGAAGGCCGACTCGTGGTTCTCCCACATCGCCTTCATCACCCCTGGCGAAGACGTCAGCAACGAATGGCTCGAACCCGTCACCGACGAGGCGTACGGCGAGCTGCCGAGGAACGGAGCGCACGCATGACAGTCCTGGACGAGACCTACGCGCTGTCCAACGGCGTCGAGATCCCCAAACTGGGGCTCGGCACCTGGTTCATCGACGACGACCGGGCGGCCGAGGCGGTCCGCGCGGCCGTGGGGATCGGCTACCGCAACATCGACACCGCCCAGGCCTACGGCAACGAGCGCGGCGTCGGCGAGGGCGTGCGCACCGCCGGAGTGCCCCGTGACGAGCTGTTCGTCTCGACCAAGCTCGCCGCCGAGATCAAGGACTACGACCGGGCGGTCGACGCGATCGACGGGTCCCTGGAGAAACTCGGGACCGAGTACATCGACCTGATGCTCATCCACAGTCCGCAGCCGTGGGACGACTTCCGCGGCGGCGACTACGCCGAGGGCAACCGCGCGGCGTGGCGCGCCCTGGAGGAGGCGTACCAAAGCGGCCGGATCCGCTCCATCGGGGTGTCCAACTTCCAGCAGGAGGACCTGGAGAACGTCCTGCGGGACGCGAAGGTCGTGCCGCACGTGAACCAGCTGCTCGTCCACGCCGGCAACACCCCCTCGCAGCTGCTGGACTACTGCGAGGGCAAGCAGATCCTCGTCGAGGCGTACTCGCCGATCGCACACGGAGCGATCCTGGAGAACGCCGAGGTCCGGGCGATGGCGGACAAGTACGGGGTGTCCGTCCCGCAGCTGTGCATCCGCTACACCCTGCAGCTGGGCACGGTGTCGCTGCCCAAGACGGCGAACCCCGAGCACATGCGGGCCAACGCCGAGGTCGACTTCGAGATCTCCGGCGACGACATGGACGCCCTGCGGGGCCTGCGCGACGTGGACTACGGCGAACACAGCGCGTTCCCGGTCTACAGCGGCAAGTGACGCCGGAGGGCACCGGTCGAGCGGGTGCCTGTCCCGCTCTCAGCCGCGCCCCCGCGTGCGGTCCGCGCTCACCACGCCGGGCTGGGGACCGCGGGGCGGCGGACCGCCTCGGCCGCGTCCCGCAGGTGGAGGGCGACGGAGATCAGTGATCGCAGTGCCGAGGGCCGCAGGCTCTGGGCGCTCTCGGCGGCCAGCACCAGCAGACAGCCGGCGGCCTGCTCGACGACCGGCACGGAGAACGCGAAGTCGTCGCCGTCGGCCCCGCGGAAGGCGCGCCACGGCGTGGCGGCACCGTCGATGGCCTTGTGCACCGCCTGTTCGAGATGGTGCGCGGCCTGCTGGCACACGGAGGCGGGCAGGACGATGGTCCGGTGAAACGCTGAACTGGTCATAGTCCCATTGCTCCCCCGCCCCCGGGTTGCCCGATCGGCGCACGGGGCGGATTTCACCGTGTCGGCGGCAGCCGGGCCACGCCGCGGCCACGCGACCTCGCGCCTGACTGCGGCCCCGGCCGACCGCCGCACCTGCCCGGTTCGGTGAGGGCGGCGTCCCGCGTGCGAGGCCGAGCCGGCCGGCCTGGCACGCGCCCGTCCGCTGCCGCGCGGCCCTGGTCGGCCGTGGCGTGGGCGCACTCGGGCGCGGCCGGGTCCTAGGGTCGTGCGTATGTGTTCCCTCAGCTCGTCCTCGGCCGTCGCGGCCCGGTTCACCGGGCGGGCGGTGATCGGTGAGCGCTCGTTGTCCGGGGGGCTCACCGAGGTCGGCCTCGACGACGGGCGCACCGTGGTGGTCAAGTTCGCGGAGGATCCTGGTGCGGCGCGCGCCGAGGCCGCGGGGCTGCGCTGGCTGGCCGGGGCCGGGACGGTGCCGATCCCCGCGGTGCACGGCGTGGACGAGCGCGCGCTGGTCACCGACCGGGTGGCGCGCGGGCCGGCGAGTGCGGAGGCGGCGGTCCGGTTCGGACGGGATCTGGCCGGGCTGCACGCCGCCGGGGCACCGGCGTTCGGTGCCGCGCCGCCCGGCGGGCCCGAGGAGGCGTACATCGGGCGGGCCCCGATGCGCAATGTCACCGGGGACGACTGGCCCCGCTGGTACGCCGCGCACCGCGTGCTGCCGTATCTGCGCCTCGCGGTCGACGCCGGCACCGTCCTGGCGGCCGAGGCGGCCGATGTCGAGCGGGTCTGCGAGCGGCTGCCCGAGCTGGCGGGCCCCGCCGAGCGGCCGGCCCGGCTGCACGGCGACCTGTGGAACGGCAACGTGCTGTGGGGCACCGACGGACACGTCCACCTCATCGACCCGGCCGCGCACGGCGGGCACCGGGAGACCGACCTGGCGATGCTGCGCCTCTTCGGCTGTCCGCACCTGGAGCGGATCCTGGCGGGCTACGAGGAGACCGCGCCGCTCGCCGACGGCTGGTCCGCCCGCGTCGGCGTGCACCAGCTCTTCCCGCTGCTCGTGCACGCGGTGCTGTTCGGCCGCGGTTACGCCGAGCAGGCCCTCGCGGCGGCCCGGGCGGCACTGCGGCACCTCGGATGAGAGCGGCACGCACCGTCTGTGCCGTGCGGTGCTCGGCATCCCCACCTCGGTGTCCCACCGGGTCACATGTCCCAACGGGTCACATGTCCCACTGGGACATTTCCGGGTGTACGCTCGGAGGCATGACGGCAACGGAGCCCTCCCCCGCCACCGAGGACCGGCGGCAGCGCAAGGCGCGGCAGACCCGCGACGCGCTGGCCGCCGCCGCCTGCGACCTGATCCTGGAACGCGGGTCGGCGGCGACCACGGTGGAGGCGATCGCCGAGCGCGCGGACGTCACGCGCCGCACGTTCAGCCGGCACTTCGCCGGGAAGGAGGACGCGGCGCTCGACTTCGTCCGCCGGGACGGCGACCGGATCAACGCGCTGCTGCGCTCCCGCCCCGCCGAGGAGCCGCCCCTGCTGGCCTATCGCAGGGCCGTGCGGGACTGGCTGGCCGACCGGGAGGACCCGGCGTGGCACGTGCGTCCGCGGATGCGCCGCCTGCTGGCCCTGGCCGACACCGAGCCCGGACTGTTCGCCGCCTACCAGCGCCTCCGGGTCGACGCCCAGGAGGAGTCGATCCGCATCGTCGCCGCCCGGCTCGGCGGCGACGACGACCGGGACGTGCGCCCGGCCGCCGTCGTCGACGCCGCGGCCGGGGTCCTGATCGCCGCCCTGCGCCTGTGGGCGCGCGGCGACGAGGGGAACTCGGGACCCGCAGACCTCGCCGCCCTCGTGGAGCGGGCCTACGACGCCCTGATCTCGGAGGCCGCGGCCGCGACCCCCGACAGCACCACCACCGAAGAGTGAGAACCGCATCATGAGCACCACCGGCACCACCCCCGCCAACGGCCACGCCGCCGAGTTCGCCGGGCGTACCGCCCTCGTCACCGGCGCCGCCTCCGGCATCGGCCTGGCCACCGCCCGCCGGCTCGGCGCCGGCGGCGCCCGGGTCGTCGTCGCCGACTACAACGCCGAGGGCGCCGAGAAGGCCGCCGCCGACCTGAGGGCCGAGGGCGTCGAGGCCGCAGCCGTCGAGCTGGACGTCACCCGTCCGGAGTCCGTCGAGGCGGCCGTCGGGTTCACCGTCGACACGTTCGGCGCGCTGGACCTCGCCGTCAACAACGCCGGCATCGGCGGCCCCAGCGCCCCGACCGGCGAGTACGACGTGGAGGCCTACCAGCGCGTCGTGCGCACCAACCTGGACGGCGTCTTCTACTCGATGCGCTACGAACTGCCCGCCCTCGAGGCGGCCGGCAAGGGCGGCGCCATCGTCAACGTCGCCTCCATCCTCGGCTCGGTCGGCTTCGCGGGCTCCCCCGCCTACGTCGCCGCCAAGCACGGCGTGGTCGGGCTGACCAAGGCGGCCGCCGCCGAGTACGCCGCCCGGGGCATCCGGATCAACGCGGTCGGCCCGGGCTTCATCGACACCCCGCTGCTCAAGACCATGGACGAGGCCGCCTACAACGGCCTGGTCGCCCTGCACCCGGCCGGCCGTCTCGGACGCGCCGAGGAGGTCGCCGAGCTGATCGCCTTCCTGCTGTCGGACCGCGCCTCCTTCGTCGCCGGCAGCTACCACCTGGTCGACGGCGCCTACACCGCCGTCTGACCAGCGCCCACCCGCCCCGGGGGGAGAGAACGAAGGAGTTCGATCATGAAGGCACTTCAGTACCGCACCATCGGGGCCCCGCCCGAGGTCGTCACGGTCCCGGACCCGGAACCGGGCCCCGGCCAGGTGCTGTTGAAGGTGACCGCGGCCGGAGTCTGCCACTCCGACATCGCGGTGATGAGCTGGCCCGCCGAGGGCTTCCCGTACGAGCTGCCGCTCACCCTCGGCCACGAGGGCGTCGGCACCGTGGCCGCGCTCGGCGCCGGCGTGACCGGGCTCGCCGAGGGCGACGCGGTCGCCGTGTACGGCCCCTGGGGCTGCGGCACCTGCGCCAAGTGCGCGGAGGGCAAGGAGAACTACTGCCTGCGCGCCGACGAGCTGGGCATCCGCCCGCCCGGGCTCGGCCGCCCCGGCTCGATGGCGGAGTACCTGCTGATCGACGACCCCCGGCACCTGGTCCCGCTCGACGGGCTCGACCCGGTCGCTGCGGTGCCGCTCACCGACGCCGGACTGACGCCGTACCACGCGATCAAGCAGTCGCTGCCCAAGCTGGTCCCCGGCTCGACCGCGGTGGTCATCGGCACCGGCGGTCTCGGCCACGTCGCCATCCAGCTGCTGCGCGCCCTGACGTCCGCCCGGGTGGTCGCCCTGGACGTCAGCGAGGAGAAGCTGCGCCTCGCCCGCGCGGTGGGCGCGCACGAGGCGGTGCTGTCGGACGCGAAGGCCGCGGACGCCGTGCGCGAACTCACCGGCGGCCTCGGCGCCGAGGCCGTGTTCGACTTCGTCGGCGTGGCGCCCACGGTGAAGACCGCCGGGGCCGTCGCGGCCGTCGAGGGCGATGTCACCCTGGTCGGCATCGGCGGCGGATCGCTGCCCGTCGGCTTCGGCGTACTGCCGTTCGAGGTGTCGGTCAACGCCCCGTACTGGGGCAGCCGCAGCGAGCTGATCGAGGTGCTGAACCTGGCCCGCTCGGGTGCCGTGTCGGTGCACACCGAGACGTACTCCCTGGACGACGCCCCGCTCGCCTACGAGCGGCTGCACCAGGGCAAGGTCAACGGCCGCGCGGTGATCCTGCCCCACGGCTGACCGGCCGAGGGGGCGCGACCGGTCCCCCGTTCCGGTCGTGCCCCCGTCGCGTCGAACCTACGTGGACGGTGCGCCGTTGTGAATCGTGCCGATGCCCGCTGCCGGGCCCGGAGGACTCACTCGTGCACAGGTGAGTCCGGATGGCCCGGTTTCGTCCCGTGCAGGACCGGCTGGTCGAGGTCACCGGCCGCCAGGTGGGCCAGCACGACCTCGTACAGGTCGCTGCCTGCGGCGAGCAGCTGACGTTCCAGGACGGGCTCGGCGCTGCGGACGTGGTCGCGGACGGTCTGCGCGTGCATGCCGAGCTTCTGGGCGGCGCGCTCGGCGTTGCCGCCCGCGGCGATCCAGGTGCGCAGGCTGCGCCGCAGGTCCCGGGCGTCCGGGTCGAGGCGGCCGAGCAGGTCGGCGGCCCAGGTGCGCAGCGCCGGCCCGGACAGCAGGTCGGTGAGCCGGGTGGCGCCGCTCCGCGGGCCGGCCCCCGGCGGGGGCTCGGCGAGGCCCATCTGGGTGTTCAGGGCGAGGTGGACGGCGGCCCGGACGGTCAGGTCGGTGAAGTCCGTGCGCAGCAGCGACTCGACCCGGTCCATGCGGGCGCGGACCGTGTTGCGGCTGACGCCGAGGACCTTCGCCGTGCTGACGGCGGTGAACTCCAGGCCGAGCCGGGTGGTGGCGAGCAGTTCGGCACGCGTGTGGTGCGACAGTCGGTCCAGCGGGCTCAGCACACCGGCCGTCCAGTCGTGCAGCCGCGCCGGGTCCATCAGCCGCTCGGGGCGGGTCCGCTCGGCGTACAGGGCCGCCTTCTGCGGGCGGAAGCGGGCCACGGCCAGGGCGCTGACGGCCTGTCCGTAGGCGGCCGCGGTGCGGGCGAGGCCCTGCCGCGCGCTGCCGCCGACGAACACGCCCGGGCGGCGTGCGACCAGCGAGCGCAGCTCCTGCCCGGCCGTGTCGCGCGGGGCGAGCACGATGACGTGGCCGTCCACCGCCGGACACCGCACGACCAGCGCCCGCTCGCCCGTTACCGCCAGGCACTCCTCCGCGAGGCGGTCCCGTTCGGCGGGGCTGCTCTCCACGACGTACACGCACGCCGTGTCGGTGTCGAGGAGTCCGGGCCACAGTCCGGCGGCGACGCGGCGGGCGGAGACGGTGTCCTCCACCATCAGCAGTTGCAAGATGGCCAGGCGCAGGTCGGAGGTGGCGCGCCGCAGCCGGTGTCCGGCCGCGGCCGACTCGTGGCCGGTCAGCAGCAGCTCGACCACCTGGGCGGTGTGCGTGACGATGTCGGAGACGCGCCGGTCGAAGGGCGCTTCGCGCGCCACCGTCAGGACGGCGGCCTGCGCCGGCTGGGCTCCCTCCACGCGGACGAGCCGCAGATGGCGGCCCCGGTCCTGCAGTGCGGCCGACGCGATCCGGCCGGCCGTGACGTCGGCGACCAGACCCTGGTCCAGCGGCACGCGGGTGCCGGCCAGCAGCCGGCCGGTGCCGTCCTGCAGCGAGACGGTCGCGTCCGCGGTGCCGGCGAGCCAGGCCACGACCCGGTTCAGGTCGCGTCCGGCCGGGCGCAGGTGCTCGAGCAGTTCCCGCGCCCAGCCCGCGTGCTCACCGGCCTCGGACGTCCGCTGTCGTCCGCCGTCCTCTCGGCCCGCCACGTCGGCCTTCTCCCCGTCTCGTCTCGTCCCCGGCCCAGGTCCGGGACGTTACCTCATGGCCCTGTGCGCGGGCCCCTTCCGGCGTCGGCGGCCGGGCCGGTGCCGGGCCTGTCGGGCGGGGCGGGCGAGCGGGCATAAGCTCGGTGAATGGCGAAGTACTTCGACGTGCACCCCGACAACCCCCAGCCGCGCAGCATCGCCCAGGTCGCCGACAGCGTCCGTTCCGGCGCGCTGATCGCGTATCCGACGGACTCCTGCTACGCGCTCGGCTGCCGGCTGGGCAGCCGCGACGGGATCGACCGCATCCGGTCGATCCGTCAACTGGACAACCGGCACCACTTCACCCTGGTCTGCCAGGACTTCGCGCAGCTCGGACAGTTCGTGCAGATCGACAACGACGTGTTCCGGGCGATCAAGGCGTCGACGCCCGGCAGTTACACCTTCATCCTGCCCGCGACGAGGGAGGTGCCGCGCGCGCTCCAGCACCCCAAGAAGAAGACCGTGGGCGTGCGCATCCCCGACCACGTCGTCACCCAGGCCCTGCTCGCCGAGCTCGGTGAACCGCTGCTGTCCAGCACGCTGTTGCTGCCCGACGAGGAGGAGCCGATGACCCAGGGCTGGGAGATCAAGGACCGGCTCGACCACGTGGTGGACGCGGTCGTCGACTCCGGGGACTGCGGCACCGAGCCGACCACGGTCGTCGACTTCTCCGGCGGCGAGGCGGAGATCGTGCGGCGGGGCGCGGGCGACACGTCCCGGTTCGAGTAGCGAAGCGTCCACCGAGGGACCGAGGAAGAAGAGAAAGAGGCACACCACACCATGACCGCCACCGCGGGAACCGCCGTCGACGTCCCCACCGACGACGGCACCGCAGACGCCTACCTGACCCACCCGGCCGACGGGGAACCGCATCCCGCGGTCCTGCTGTACATGGACGCCTTCGGGCTGCGCCCGTCCCTGCGGTCGATGGCCGACCGGCTGGCCGGTGCCGGGTACACCGTCCTGGTGCCGAACGTCTTCTACCGCACCGGACGGGCGCCCGTCGTGGAGCTGCCCGAGTTCATCGACTCGCAGACACGGCCGGCGCTCTTCCAGCGGCTCGTCCCGATCATGCGGTCGCTGACCCCGGACCGGGCGATGCGGGACGCCGGCGCCTGTCTGCGCTGGCTGGCCGGCCGTCCCGAGGCTGCCGCGGGCCCGGTCGCGCTCACCGGCTACTGCATGGGCGCCGGACTCGCCCTGCGCACCGCCGGCACGTATCCGGACCGGGTCGCCGCGGTGGCCGGGTTCCACGGCGCGAACCTGGCGACGGACGGTCCGCACAGTCCGCACCTGGTGGCCGGGGACATCACCGCCGAGGCGTACTTCGCCCACGCGGACCACGACCCGGGCATGGACGCCGAGCAGCAGGAGCGCCTGGCGACGGCCCTCACGGCGGCCGGTGTACGGCACCGCTGCGAGGTCTACGCCGGTGCCCACCACGGCTACACACAGGCCGACACCGCGTCCTACGACGCGGAGGCGACCGAGCGGCACTGGGCGGCCCTGCTCGACCTCCTGAAGCGGACGTTCTGAGCCCGTCCACCTCGAAACGGCCCGTACCGGACGGGAGTTGGCGCGCGCCTCCCCCCGTCCGGGCCCGGGTCCGGGCGTTGTTACCGTGCCCGGGTGTCCAACTCCTCACGCGATTCCGCCGAAGGCGCCGGCTGGGGCTCCGCCGAGCCCGGCGCCTACCGAGCGCTCATGCCGGGGCGCACCGAGAAGCTGTCCTGGCTGAGCCCGAGCACGCTGTGGGCCGCCCGCAACGGCGTGCTCGCCTCCTGGTTCGGTGACCCCACGGGCCGCACCCGCTCCCGCTGGACGGCACAGCGGGCGGCGGCCGGGGCGCCGGCCGACAAGGTGATCCGGCGCGAGGACCCCGACCGGTTCTCCTTCCTGGTCATCGGCGACACAGGAGAGGGCGACGACCCCCAGTACGCCGTCGTGCCGGGGCTGTTGGAGGCGGGAAGGGACACCCGGTTCGCGGTCCTCGCGAGCGACGTGATCTACCCGGTGGGCAGTGCCGACGACTACGGCACGAAGTTCTTCCGCCCCTACCGCGACTACCGGGCACCCATATACGCGATACCGGGCAACCACGACTGGTACGAGGACCTCGGCGCCTTCATGCGCGTCTTCTGCGACGACGCCCCGCCCCTGCCGCCGGAACCCGCGCCACGCCCGTTCACCGCCGCGTGGCTGCGCTCCCTGCTGTGGCACCGGCCGCGCCCGGACGACGGCGCCCGCCTGGACGAGGCGCGCAAGCTGCGCGCCGCTCCCTCCCAGCAGGCCGTCCAGCCGGGACCGTACTGGGCCGTCGACGCCGGGCCGGTCAGGATCGTCGGCATCGACACGGGGCTGCTGGGCACCGTCGACGCCGAGCAGGGCGCCTGGCTGCGCGAGGTGTCGGCGGGAGACCGGCCGAAGATCCTGGTCACCGGCTCGCCCCTGTACGTGGACGGCGAGTACCACCCGTGCGCCGTCGAGGGCGGCGGCACGGTCGACGACATCGTGCGCGACCCGGCCCACCACTACGTCGCGGCGATCGGCGGCGACATCCACAACTACCAGCGCTATCCGGTCGACGTGGGCGGCCGCATCGTGCAGTACGTCGTGGCGGGCGGCGGCGGTGCGTTCATGCACGCCACCCACACCATCCCGCGCGTCTCGGTGGCCGGTGTCACCGAGGACGACTTCCGCTCCTACCCGCTGCGCGGCGACTCGCTGGCCTTCTACAGCGCCCTGTACGGCCGCCGGCTGCGGCTGCGACGTCTGTTCACCCTCACGGAGGCCGAGGCGACGGCCGTGATCGCCGAACGCCTCGGCATCCGCACCGGCCGCGCCCCGGGGGACGGCGCGCGGGTCACCCGGCGCACCCGGATCGTGGCCGGACTGCTCGGCACCGCCAGGCGGCCCGAGCGCCGCAAGCGGTTCCGGCTGCCGGTGCGCAAGATCTACACGTCGGTGTTCTCGCCGGGTTCGGCGACGTACAGCCCGCCCTTCTTCAAGTGCTTCCTGCGCCTGGACGTGACGCCGGAGTCGGTCCGGCTGCGCTGTTACGCCGCCACCGGCAACCGGGCGCAGGAGGAGGACCCGCCGGTCGAGGACGAGGTGACGATCCCTCTGGTGTGACCGGCGCCCGGCCCGCCTCCCCGGGGGCCCGTCTCACCAGCGGCCCGCCTCGCTGCCGACGACCGGCTCGGACGGGGTGCCGTCGACCCCGACCGGTACCTCGCCGGTGAGCATCACCCGGTGCATGGTCCGGGGGTGGCCGAGGTGGGCGTGGTCGCCGGGAGCGAGGTGGATGGTGGCGCGGTTGTCCCAGAAGGCGACGCTGCCGGGCTCCCAGCGGAAGCGGACGGTGTACTCGGGGCGGGTGGCCTGCTCGACGAGGAGTTCCAGTACCGCCGCGCTCTCGGGGCGGGAGAGCCCGGTGATCTGTTCGACGTAGTAGCCGTTGACGAACAGCACCCGCTCCCCCGTCTCCGGGTGGACGCGGACCAGCGGGTGCACGGTCGCCGTCTGGTGGTCGAGGAGGTGCCGGAGGTACGCGTCGTCGCCGGGCCGGGGCTGGTAGCCGACGCCGAGGCGGTGTTCGGCGCGCAGGGTGTCGACGAAGGCGCGCAGCGGGGCGGACAGTCCGGCGTAGGCGGCGGCGAGGTTCGCCCAGGTGGTGTCGCCGCCGTAGGGGGGCACCGTCTCGGCGCGCAGGATCGTGGCCGCCGGCGGGTCGACGCGGGCGCCGTGGTCGCAGTGCCAGCCGCGCAGCAGCGTGTGGCGCCGGCGCCGCAGCCACTCCTCGTGCTCCATCCCGAACCGCCCGCCCAGCTCCAGCCGGTCGTCGGTCGTCTCGATCTCCGGGAAGCCGGCCGGTGACGCCTTGCCGCGCCGGGGCAGGACGACCGGTTCGCCGAAGAGGCGGGCGAACGCGACGTGTCCGGCGTGGTCGAGGCGCTGGTCGCGGAAGAACACCACCTTCCAGCGCAGTACCGCCGCCCGCACCGCGGCGACCTGCGACGCGTCGAGGCCCGCCGCGAGGTCGACGCCGCGGATCTCCGCGCCGATGTGCCCGGCGACGGGTTGCACCTCGATTCCCGTCGTCGTGTCCGCTGCCGTGTCCTTCGCGCTGTGGGTCGTCATGCGCAGATCGTGACAGACCCTCCGCCGCGCCGTCCGGTTGATCACCGGTCCTTGCGTGGGCCAGGCTGGACGGGCGGCACACCGCCGCGCACAGTCGAGGAAAGGTCCCACGGTGATCAGCATCCCGGCGTACCCGCTCAATGACGGCAGCACGCTCCCCGCCCTGGGCCTGGGCACCTGGCCGATGAAGGACGACGAGGCCGAGCGGGCGGTCCGCGAGGCCCTCCAGGCGGGGTACCGCCTGATCGACACGGCGACGAACTACCGCAACGAGACCGGCGTCGGACGCGGTGTCGCCTCCGCCGGTGTTCCCCGCGAGGAGATCGTCGTGACGACCAAGCTGCCGGGCCGGCACCACGGCTACGAGGAGACGCTCGCCTCGTTCGAGGAGTCCCGCGCCCGTCTCGGGGTGGAGTACGTCGACCTGTACCTGATCCACTGGCCGCTGCCGCGCGTGGACAAGTACGTCGACTCCTGGAAGGCGATGGTCAGGCTGCGCGAGGAAGGTCTCGTGCGGTCGGTCGGCGTCTCCAACTTCACGGCGGAGCACATCGAGCGGCTGGAGAAGGAGACGGGCGTCCTGCCGTCCGTCAACCAGATCGAGCTGCACCCGCTCCTCCCGCAGGACGAGCTGCGCGCCTTCCACGAGCGCAAGGGCATCCGCACCGAGAGCTGGAGCCCGCTGGGCCGGGGCAGCGACCTGCTGGAGGATCCCGCCGTCGCCCAGGTCGCCGCGGCGCACGGTGTGACGCCCGCGCAGGCGGTGCTGCGCTGGCACACCCAGCTGGGCGCGGTGCCGATCCCGAAGTCCGCCGACCCGGCGCGGCAGCGGGCGAACCTGGACGTCTTCGGCTTCGAGCTGGACGCCGGCCAGCTGCGCGCGGTGGCCGACCGCGCCCACCGGCGGATCGGCGGCGACCCCGAGGTGCACGAGGAGTTCTGAGCGGGTACCCGGTCCGGGTCGGCGGGGACCGAGTCTCCCGGGAAGGAGCGGCAGGTGGACGGCGAGGGCGACGGGCTGCGCGGATACCACGGCAAACGGGACTTCGGCCGGACCGGGGAGCCCGCCGGAGTCGGGCCTGCGGCCGGCGAGGGCCGGGCCCCCGGTGACGGCGGGGCGCCGCGCTTCGTCGTGCAGATCCACGACGCGAGCACCCTGCACTTCGACTTCCGGCTGCAGGTGGCCGACGTGCTGAAGTCCTGGTCGGTGCCGAAGGGCCCGTCGGCGGACCCGAGCGACAAGCGGCTCGCGGTGCCGACGGAGGATCACCCGCTGGAGTACGAGGAGTTCGAGGGCGTGATCCCGGCGGGCGAGTACGGGGGCGGCACGGTCATCGTGTGGGACCACGGCACCTACGAGCCGCTGAGCCACGACCGCCGGGGAAGGCCGGTCGACTTCGCCGAGTCGCTGGCGCACGGACACGCCAGGTTCCGGCTGCACGGCGCGAAGCTGCGCGGCGAGTACGCGCTGACCCGGTTCCGCGGCGGCCCGGACGGCGGCGGTGAGGACGCGGCGTGGCTGCTGGTGAAGACGGCCGGCGGCGGACGCGGGCACGGCACCCCGGATCCCCGGCGGGCCCGGTCCGCGCGCACCGGCCGCACGCTGGCGCGGGTGGCGGCACAGGACGGCGCGGAGTAGGGACCCGCGAGTCGGGGCCCGCGCGGCCGGTCTACCGCGCGGGCAGGGCCTGTTCTGCCCAGATGGTCTTGCCGGTGTCGGTCTGGCGGCTGCCCCAGCGCTGGGTGAGCTGGGCGACCAGGAGCAGTCCCCGGCCGCCCTCGTCGAAGGCGTGGGCGCGGCGCAGGTGGGGCGAGGTGGAGCTGGCGTCGGAGACCTCGCAGATGAGGGCGGTGTGGCGGATGAGGCGCAGCTGGATGGGCGGCTCGCCGTACCGGATCGCGTTGGTGACCAGCTCGCTGACGACGAGTTCGGTGACGAAGGCCGTGTCGTCCAGCCCCCACGCCGTCAGCTGCTCGCCGACGGACCGCCGGGTGGCCGCCACTCCGGAGGGGTCGGGGCGGACGTCCCAGGTGCGTACCCGGTCCTCGCCCAGCGCCCGGGTACGGGCCAGCAGCAGCGCCACGTCGTCGCCGGGCTCCTCGGGCAGCACCGCCTTGAGCACGCCGTCGCACAGCGCGTCGAGCGAGGTCGCGGGCGCGGCCAGCGCCCGGCACAGTTCTGCGGTGGCGTGGTCGACGTCGCGATCGCGGTCCTCGACCAGGCCGTCGGTGTAGAGGGCGACGACGGAGCCTTCCGGCAGTTCCAGCTCCGTCGCCTCGAAGGGCAGTCCGCCCACGCCGAGCGGCGGACCGGCGGTCATGTCGACGAGACGGGTGGTGCCGTCGGGGAGGAGGAGGGCGGGCGCGGGGTGACCGGCGGCGGCCAGGGCCAGTCGGCGGGAGACGGGGTCGTACACGGCGTACAGGCAGGTGGCACCCAGCTCCGCGGTCTCCGCCTCGGCGCCGTCGTCCGCGCCGCCGGCCGCGAGGTGGGTGACCAGGTCGTCGAGGTGGGTGAGGAGCTCGTCGGGGGGCAGATCGACGTCGGCGAGGGTGCGCACGGCCGTGCACAGGCGGCCCATGGTCGCCGTGGACGGGATGCCGTGGCCCACGACGTCGCCGACGACGAGGCCGACGCGGGTGCCGGAGAGCGGGATGACGTCGAACCAGTCGCCGCCGATGCCCGCGGCGGACGCGGAGGGCAGATAGCGGTGGGCCACCTCGACCGCGGCCTGTCCGGGCAGGTCCCTGGGCAGCAGGCTGTGCTGGATCGCCAGAGCGGTGGAGCGCTCGCGCGCGAAACGGCGGGCGTTGTCCACGGAGACGGCGGCCCGGGAGACCAGTTCCTCGGCCAGTACGGCGTCCTCCGCGGCGTACGGCTCCCGGGGCGCGGTCCGGACGGCGAGCGCGACGCCCAGGGTGGTGCCCCGGGCGCGCAGCGGAACGGACAGGGTCGAGCAGACGGCTTCGCGGAACGGGCGGTTGTGCGGGGCCTCGGCCTCACGGGTGCGCATCCACCGGTCGAACTCCGGGTCGCCGGGGCCGCTGAGGACGACGCGGCCCTCCCGCACCGCCCGGGCGGGTGGGCTGTCGGGCGGGTGGACCTCGCTCCCGCCGAGGTGTACGGCGGGGGTGGGGAAGCCCTCGGTGGCGGAGGCGTGGGCGACCCGGCGCAGTTCGCCGGTCCCGGGTGGCGCGGCGAGGGGTTCGTCGGTGCCGAGCACCCAGTCGAGCAGGTCGACGCCGGCGAAACCGGCGAACCGGGGCACGAGGAGCCCGACCAGTTCCTCGGCGGTACGGACGACGTCGAGGGTGCTGCCGACCGCGCCGGCCGCGTTCAGCAGGGCCAGCCGCTCCCGGGCCCGGTGCTGTTCGGTGCTCTCCAGCGCCGCCATCGCGACGGCGGTGAGCGTGCCGGAGGCGTCGTGGACCGGCCAGATCTCCACGGTCCAGGCGTGCGGGCGGCTGCCGGCGGGCGCGGGCGCGTAGCTCTCGTACTGGACGGGCCGCCCCCGGTCGGTGACCACCCGCAGGTGGTGCAGGAAGCTGCGCGCGTCGCCCTCGAACTCGGCCAGGGCGTCGGGCAGGCTGCGGCCGACCAGTTCCTCCTCGGATCTGCCCATCATCCGGCACGCGGAGTCGTTGACGTGCACGAAGCGCAGGCCGGGGTCGAGGACGGACAGGGACAGGGAGGCCTGCCGTACGGCGTCGTCGGTCAGCGAGGGCACGGGGCCGCCGGGTGCCTCGGCGGTCGCCAGGTAGCCGTCCGGTGTGCCGTCGGCGCCCAGCAGCGGGCAGATCCGCAGCCGCAGGCTCACCGGGTGGCCGTCCCGGTGCCGGACCAGGACGGTGCCGGACAGGCCGGACGGGGCGGTGCGGGCCAGGGGGCGGGCGGGCGCGTCCCGCGCGAGCAGGTCCCGCGCGGGGCGTCCCACGGCCTCCTCGGCCGCGTATCCGGTGAGCCGCCGCGCGCCGTCGCTCCAGCCCGTCACCAGTCCGCGGGCGTCGACGATCATCGCGGCGGAGGAGTCCTCCATGCCGTCCAGGATCATCCCAGGACGATGCGGTATCAACCGGGGCGGGGCGCGGGCGGCCCCGTCACGGCCGGTGAGCGCGGAGCGCGGCGAGGGCGCGGTCGGCGCGCGTGTTCATCCTGATCTCACCGCCGACGGCCTCCGGCTTCGACGGGGTCACCGCTGACGCCTGCGGGCCGGGCGCCGACCGCGGCGAACTCGGCGGGCAGGGGTGCGTTCGGCTCAGGCCGGCTCCAGGCGACGGTGCCTTGTTGCCGACCCCGGCAGTTCGGACAGGCGGCGCGGGGTGCCGGTCTCGTCCGGCAGCGTCCTCGGCGGTGTCTCCCGCGGCGGGGAGCGCGCTCATGACCGGCCCTCGCCGCCCCGGGCGACGGCGCGGGCCCACAGCACGAGCGGCACCTGCACGGGCAGCCGTCCGAGGGCGGCGGCCTTCTGGGGGGCGGGGCGGTGCCGCCAGTCCCAGGCCATCTTGACGTTGGCGGGGAACACCCCGACGAAGAAGGCGGCGGCGGTCAGCGCGGCGGCCTTGCGGGTGCGCGGTGCGGCGAGTCCGGCGGCCAGCGCGAGTTCGGCGGCGCCGCTGGCGTACGTCCATGCCCGGGGTGTGCCCGGCAGGGCGCGCGGCACGATCGCGTCGAACGTGCGGGGCTGGGCGAAATGGGCGACGCCCGCGGTGGCCAGCAGGCCGGCGAGCAGCAGGGGTGAGCGTTCGGACCGTGGCACGGTTCCTCCTCCGGGGGGCCTGCCGCGCGATATTACTCGACGGTAAGAACCGGGTGCCGAACGGTTCACGTCCGGCGGGTGACGGGAGCCAGCCACATGCCCACGATGGCGTCGACGAGGCCGTCGGCCGCGTCCTGCCAGCTGGCGCGCGGGGTGGGCCGGTTCTCCGCCAGGGCCCGCTCGCGCTCCTCCGCGGTGTGCACGATGAGGTGCCGGGCCATGTCGCCCCGCTCCGCGCGGACCTCGTCCGGCAGCGCCGGCATGCACCGGTTGCGCCCCTCGATGATCGCCCGCAGCGAGCGGGACGCCCGGGACTCCTCGGTCATGATCTGCCGCAGCGCCGGGTCGGTCATGACCTGGGCGCAGAACCGCGCGTACCAGGTGGGGCTGCCCAGCGCCGCCAGATGGTCGAACTGGGGACGGACCAGGCAGTCCACCCAGTCGCGCAGGTCGGACGAGTCGCCGAGGGCGGCGAGCTGCCGGGCGCGCAGTTCCTCGACGCGTTCCGAGTGGCGCTGCGCGATGGCCCGGACGAGGTCCGCCTTGGTGCCGAAGTGATAGCCGACCGCGGCGTTGTTGCCCTGCCCGGCGGCCTCGCTGACCTGACGGTTGGAGACCGCGTACACCCCGTGCTCGGCGAACAGCCGCTCAGCGGTGGTGAGGATCAGCTGCCGCGTCGCGCTGACCTGTTCCGTCCGGACCGCCCTGCCCGCCATGATCACCACCGCGCCGGGACTTTCTCCGTACCGCCCGCGCCGACCAGTCCCTCGAGTCGTCGCAGGTCCGCCGTCGTGCGGCGGGTTCTCACGAAAGCCTACGGCGCGGCGGCTCCGGGTCACCGTCCGGCCCGGACGGGCGTTCGGTCTCCATACCCCGTACGATACTTCAAGCGACTGACTTAAAAGTTCGCGTTCCGGTTTCCCGCACCCGTCGCAAGACTCCTCGTCCGAAAGGCTCCTCCATGCCCGCTTCCCCCGCCTCACCACGGCCGAACGCCGTGGTGGCGGTACTGGCCCTGGCCGGGATCGTCGTCGCGCTGATGCAGACCCTGGTGATCCCGATCATCCCGGAGCTGCCGAAGCTCCTGGACGCGTCGGCCTCGGACGCGGCCTGGGCGGTGACCGCCACGCTGCTCGCCTCCGCGGTGGCCACCCCGGTCGTCGGCCGGCTCGGCGACATGTTCGGCAAGCGGCGGATGCTGCTGCTCAGCCTGGTGCTGCTGATCGCCGGTTCCGCGGTCTGCGGACTGAGCGACGCGCTGGTCCCGATGGTCGCCGGTCGCGCCCTGCAGGGCCTGTCCGCCGCCGTGATCCCGCTCGGCATCAGCATCATGCGCGACGAACTGCCCGTCGAGCGGCTGGCCGGTGCCACCGCGGTGATGAGCGCCTCCCTCGGGGTCGGCGGCGCGCTCGGCCTGCCCGCCGCCGCGCTGATCGCGGACAAGCTCGACTGGCACATGCTGTTCTGGCTCTCGGGCGCGCTCGGCGCCGTCTCCCTGGTGCTGGTCCTGGCTCTGGTGCCCGAGTCTGCCGTGCGCACCGGCGGCCGCTTCGACCTGCTCGGCGGCATCGGCATGGCCGCCGGTCTCGCGAGCCTGCTGCTGGCCATCTCCAAGGGCGGCGACTGGGGCTGGTCCTCGGCCACCACCCTCGGCCTGTTCGCGGCGGCCGGGGTGATCCTGCTGGTCTGGGGCTGGTGGGAGCTGCACACCCCGGAGCCCCTGGTGGACCTGCGTACCACGGCCCGCCGCCAGGTGCTCTTCACCAACCTGGCGTCCGTCGCCATCGGCTTCTCGATGTTCGCGATGTCCCTGGTCCTTCCGCAGCTGCTGCAGTTGCCCGAGGCCACCGGTTACGGGCTCGGGCGCTCACTGCTGACCACGGGTCTGGTGATGGCTCCGTCCGGCCTGGTGATGATGGCGTTCGCCCCGGTCTCCGCGAAGGTCTCCAAGTCCAGGGGCCCGAAGGTGACGCTGATGATCGGCGCCCTGATCGTGGCGGCCGGCTACGGCCTGAACATCGTGCTGATGGCGGAGGTCTGGCACCTGGTCCTGGTCTCCTGCGTCATCAGCGCGGGCATCGGCTTCGCCTACGGCGCCATGCCGTCGCTGATCATGGGTGCGGTGCCGCCGAGCGAGACGGCCGCCGCGAACAGCCTCAACACCCTCATGCGATCCCTCGGCACCTCGGTCGCCAGTGCCATCGCCGGTGTGATCCTGGCCCAGCTGACCATCGACCTCGGCGGCTTCGCCCTGCCGTCGGAGAACGCGTTCAAGGTGGTCATGGCGATCGGCGCCGGCGCGGCCCTGCTGGCCTTCGCCATCGCGTCGTTCATCCCCCGGCACCGCCCGGCCGGCCCGGTGGCGGGCCCGGCACCGGCCGACGGCACCGCGACGGAGCCCGCCTCCGTGCGCTGACCGCGACGGCGCCGGTGCCGCCCGGGGACCGGCGCCGTTCAGGCGAACCTGGCGGGCAACGCGCGTGACGGCGCCCGGACGGGTCGAGTACTGACCCGTGGAGCTGCCGCTGATCCCTCCCATGCTCGCCACCCCCGGCGCCCTGCCGTGTGCCGGACAGGACGCGCGCTGGGCCTACGAGACCAAGCAGGACGGGCAGCGCGTGGTGGTCTACCTGCCCGGCGACGGCAGCGTCCTGCTGCGCGCCCGCTCCGGCCAGGACATCACCGGCGCCTATCCGGAGCTGGCGCCGCTCGGCACCGCGCTCGGCGAGACGCCCGCCGTACTGGACGGCGAGGTGCTGGCCCTGGACGAACAGGGCCGTGCCGACTTCCAGTTGCTCCAGTCCCGGATGGGCCTCGCGCACGCCCCCGGCCGGGCCGCGCACCGGGCGGCGAGGGCCCCCGTCCACCTGGTCCTGTTCGACGCCCTCCACCTGGCCGGGCGCTCCCTGCTGCGCCTGCCCTACACCGGCCGCCGCGAACGGCTGACGGACCTGGGTCTCGGCGGGCCCTCCTGGTCGACCCCGGCCGCCCTGGTCGGGCACGGCGAACAGGCCCTGCGGGCCACCCGCGAGCACGGCCTGGAGGGGCTGGTGTGCAAGCGGCTGGACTCGGTGTACGAGCCCGGCGTCCGCTCCCGGGCCTGGATCAAGATCCGCAACATGCGCAGCGAGGACGTGGTGGTGGGCGGCTGGCTGCCCGGCAAGGGACGGCTCGGCGGCCTCCCCGGCGCCGTCCTGGTCGGCCAGCGCGCCGCGGGCCGGCTGCGCTACGTCGGTGGGGTCGGCACCGGCTGGAGCGCGGGCGAGCGCGCCGAGCTGGCCGCGCTGCTGGCCGCCGCCGCGACGGACGTCTGCCCCTTCGACCCGGTGCCACGGGTGCCGGGCGCGCGCTGGGTCGTGCCCCGGCTGGTCGGCGAGGTCCGCTACAGCACACGCACCCGGGAGGGCATGCTGCGCCAGCCGTCCTGGCTCCGGCTGCGCCCGGACCTGGCCCCCGAGGAGTCGGCCGCGGACGTTCCGGACGACCTGGTGTGAGGGTGTGACGCCGGGTCAGGTGTTGGGCCGGCCTTCACCGCGGGGACGCCTGTGCGCCCTTGGCGCGGGAGGGAAAAGCAGGGAACCTGAACTCCCCTTCCCCCCACAGCCGTTGGGCTGCCCCAGCCTGAGGAGGACGCGATGCCCCCACGTACCGTCACGACGCCGCGCAGGAGATGGCTCACCGTACCGCTCGGTGCCCTCGCCCTCGTCGTCGCCTTTCCCGCCACCGCGTTCGCCGCCCCGCCGCCGGGGCTGCCCGGCAACGCCGACAGCCTGGAGCGGGCGTACCAGCCCGCCTACGACTACGACGCCGACGGCTGCTACCCCACACCGGCCGTCGGCGCCGACGGAGCGGTCAACGGCGGGCTGAACCCGACCGGCGCCCTCAACGGCAACTGCCGTGACGCCTCCGACCTGGACAACACCAACGGCTACTCGCGCGCCAAGTGCGACAACGGCTGGTGCGCCTACATGTACGGCCTCTACTTCGAGAAGGACCAGGCCCTGCCCGGCACGAGCCTCGGCGGCCACCGGCACGACTGGGAGCACGTGGTGGTGTGGGTGAAGGACGACACCGTGCGGTACGTGTCGACGTCCAACCACGGGTCGTTCAGCGTGCACGAGCGCTCGGCCGTCCGCTTCGACGGCACCCATCCGAAGATCGTCTACCACAAGGACGGCATCAGCACCCACTGCTTCCGCCCGGCGACCGCGGGCGACGAGCCGCCGGAGAACCACCAGGGGACCTGGCAGTACCCGGCGCTGGTGGGCTGGAACGGCTATCCGGCGGGCCTGCGCGACAAGCTGAGCGCCTACGACTTCGGCAGCGCCACTTTCGGCCTCAAGGACGGCAGCTTCGCCTCCCACCTGGCCGCCGCCAAGCCCGCCGGCATCGCCTTCGACCCCAACGCCTGACGCGAGGCGGGACCCGGTGCCGGTCGGGCAAAGCGTGCGGCCCCGGGCGCCCCGGGGCACTATCGTGTCCGCATGTCCGCCCCCGAACTGATCCGCATCGTCTCCCGCGACTCCCCCATGGCGCTCGCTCAGGTCGAGCGCGTACGGGCCGAGTTGGCGGCCCTCCACCCCGGCGTGCGCACCGAGGTCGTCCCGGTGAGGACCACCGGCGACAAGTGGCTCGGTGACCTCGCGCAGGTGGAGGGCAAGGGCGCGTTCACCAAGGAGGTCGACGCCGCCCTACTGTCGGGCGAGGCCGATCTCGCGGTGCACTGCGTCAAGGACGTGCCCGCCGACCGGCCGCTGCCCGCCGGTACGGTGTTCGCCGCGTTCCTGGAGCGGGACGACGTGCGGGACGCGCTGGTCCACCCGGACGGGCTCACCCTGGACGAATTGCCGGAGGGGACGCGCGTCGGCACGTCCTCGGTGCGCCGGGTCGCCCAGCTGGCCGCCACCCACCCGCACCTGCGATGCGTGCCCTTCCGCGGCAACGCCAACCGGCGGCTGGCGAAGCTCGCCGCGGGCGAGGCGGACGCGCTGCTGCTCGCGGTCTCCGGCCTGGAGCGCATCGGCCGGAGCGACGTGATCAGCGAGGTCCTCTCCCCCGAGACGATGATGCCGCCGATCGGCGCTGGCATCCTCGCCCTGCAGTGCCGGGAGGGCGACAGCGGCCTGATCGACGCGGTGAGCGGCCTCGGCCACCCGGAGACCCACCGGGAGGCGACCGCGGAGCGGATGTTCCTGCACGTCCTGCAGGGGCACTGCAACAGCCCGATCGCCGGGTACGCCCACGTGGAGCGGAGCGGTGAACTCTCCCTGCGCGCCTGCGTGTTCACCCCGGACGGCAAGGTCAGGCTGAACGCCCACGAGTGGGCCGGCCGGCTCGACCCGGCGACCCTGGGCACCTCCGTCGCGGTGGCCCTGCTGCGGCAGGGCGCCCGGGAGATCATCGACGGCATCGCGCACTGAGGGGCGGCCGCCGGGCGGGTCAGCCGGAGCCCTCCTCCGACTGGCCCCGCAGGAAGGCGCTCACCTGGTGGGCGAGGCCCTCGTCCCGCACCCCGCCGCACGGCGTGGCGCCGGCCCCGTCGGGCAGCCCGAGGGCGCCGCTCCACAGCCGGCGGTCGGCCCACTCCTCGTCCACCCTCAGCTGCACCTGCACGTCCACCTGGGTCAGGCTCGCCTCCGGGCCCGCCGCGTAGAGCACGGCCGTGGCCCGGCGCAGCGGGTAGACGTCGAACCCCTCGATGAACTGCGAGTTGCGCCAGTCGAGGAAGGCGCTCTCCCCGTCGGGTCCGATCCGCACGTCGATCTGGCCGTCCTCCAGGTGGATGCCGAGCTGCCGCCCGCCCCGGTTCTCGACGGTCACCCGGACCCGGAAGTACGTCAGCCCCTCGGCGGCGTCGTCACGGCCACGCGGCGGCTCGGCCGGCTCAAGACGGTGGACGCGGACCCGCAGGCCGGCGTGCTCGTCGTACTCCTGCCAGTCCCCGACGACGTTCGGCTCGTACACGGTGCCCCTCTCGACCTCTCGACGCTGCTTCCTATCCGCACGCTCAGCGCACTGTCAAATGAGCGGAATGCGCTGTGGCCAGGGACTTCGTCCCTTTTGATCGGTGATCAAGCGTTGCCCAGGGACGATCCGCCGACGCCGGTCCGCGCGATCACCGGGAGCGTGCCGCACATCACGTCCCGCGACGGCGGCGGCACCGGTTCACCGGTACGCAGCCGTTCGAGTGGCCGTTCGGGGCATTCGCGCCCAGTATCCATATATACGAGGACTTGCCAGCACCCCTGCTGAGGGAGGTGCGCGTGATGCGTGTCGCCGGCAGAACCCAGCCCCACCCGCACGACGACGCTCCCGACACCGCCGCCGCGTTCGACCGGCTCGCCGGGCTGCCCGAGGGACCCGAGCGCAAGGCGCTGCGGGACGAACTGATCCGGGTCTGGCTGCCCATGGCGGAGCGGATCGCCGTCCGCTTCCGGGGCCGCGGCGAGAACCTGGAGGATCTCTATCAGGTGGCGGCCCTCGGCCTGGTCAAGGCCGTCGACCACTACGACCCCGAGCGGGGCCACGCCTTCGAGGCGTACGCGGTGCCGACCGTGACCGGCGAGATCAAACGGCACTTCCGCGACCACATGTGGACCCTGCACGTACCGCGCCGCATCCAGGACCTGCGCAACCGGGTCCGCAGGTCGGCGAAGGAGCTGGCGCAGACCACGCCCGGGCGCGCCCCGACCGTCGAGGAGATCGCCGAGCACGCACAGCTCACCACCGTCGAGGTGCGCACCGGCATGGAGGCCCTGGAGTGCTTCTCCGCCCTGTCGCTGGAGGCGGAGATGCCCGGCACCGACGGGTACGCCCTCGGTGACGCGCTGGGCGGCCCCGATCCCGCCTTCGACGCGGTCGTCGACCGGGTGGCCGTCCGGCCCTGCCTGGAGGCGCTGCCCGAGCGCGAGCGCACCATCCTGTACCTGCGCTTCTTCGGTGGGATGACACAGAGCAGCATCGCCCAGCAGCTCGGCATCTCCCAGATGCACGTCTCCCGGCTGCTCACCGGCTGTTTCGACCGGATACGCGAGGAGATCCTGGCGGAGGCCCGCTGAGCGCGGGCCCGCTCAGCGGCCGCCGGGTCCGGGCCGTCCCAGACGGTCCTCCAGAGCGGCCAGGATCTCCGGCTGCATCACTCCGGTGCGCCTCCAGATGAGTATCGTTTCCGCCACATTGCGGAGTTTGATGTTCGTATGCTGGGAAACTTCCTTCAGGACGATCCACCCCTCGTCCGGCGTCACCCCGCCGAGCGCGATGACCACACCGATCGCCTGGTCGACGACGGCGTGCGAGACGACCGCCTCCTTGAGCTGCCGGACCTGCTCCTGCAGCCGGAAGACCTCGTCCGGGTCGAAAGCCGGGCCGGTGCCCGGGCACACGTCGGTGGGGGGCATGGTCACCTCCGGGCCTCCATCCTCACCAGTGGCGCGCCGACGCGCCACTGGGCCGTCCGGGGCGGGTGCGCCACCGTTTCGGCGCCGCCTGCGGGGTACTCGCCAGGCGCCCGCCGCACTCCCGGCCGGACACTGGTGTGGAGCCGGTGGCTGCCGGTGGACGAGACCAGGACACGACTGCCATGAACCACGACACGACCTCCTCCACCCGCGGGGAGAGCCTCCTGTCCACGCACTCCGTGTACGGGGCCCCCTGCTGGGTGAGTCTCACCAGCCGTGATCTGCGGGCCACCGAGGACTTCTACACCGCCGTGCTGGGCTGGCGGTGGCGGCCCGCCAAGCTGGGCGAGCCCTTCCGGATCGCCCTGGCCGACGGGGTGCCCGTCGCCGGGATCGCCGCCGTCGCCGCGATGTGGCAGATGGCGGTGGCCTGGACGCCGTACTTCGCCGTGCGCAGCGCGGACGAGGCCGTGTCCCGGGCGCAGGAGCGAGGCGGCACCACCGCGGTCGGGCCGATCTCCCTGCCGCCGGGGCGTGCGGCCCTGCTCGCCGACCGGGACGGTGCGACGTTCGGGATCTGGGAGGGCGAGCTGTTCTCGGACTGGGACGCCTGGCGCACCAAGCGACCCGCCTTCATCCGGCTGCACACCCGTGACGCCTTCGACGCCGCCATCTTCTACGGCGAGATCTTCGAGTGGGCGTCGGGACAGGGCTGCTGCGAGGTCCGGTACGAGGGCGACGAGGTGGTCCTGCGCCACGAGGGCGAGGTCGTGGCCCGCATCGAGTCGGGAGCGCTGGGGGCGGCCCCCGACCCGGCCGTCCGGCCGCACTGGCAGATCCACTTCGCGGTCGAGGACGTCACGGCCTGCGCCCGCGTCGCGGAGCGGCACGGCGGCAGCGTGCTCTCGCTGAGCGCCGACGAGGCGGTGCTCCGGGACGCCGACGGCGCGCAGTTCACGGTGACCGCGCGCCGTCTCGGCAGCTGACCTCACCGGCTCACCGGCCGGTGTGGGAGGGCCGGGAGAGCAGCACGAGGCTGCGCTGCTCGACGGTCAGCCGGGTGCCCGCCTTGTGCTCGGCCTCGTCGGGGACGCCGTCCGGGTCGGCGGTGTCGACCAGGGCGGTCCAGCGTTCGCCGTAGGTGGCGTCGGGCAGCCGGAAGACGGCCGGCTCCCAGTGGCTGTTGAGCAGCAGCAGGAAGGAGTCGTCCACCACGGGCCGGCCGCGGGGGTCGGGTTCGGCGATGGCGTCTCCGTTGAGGAAGACGCCGACGGTGTGCGCGTCCGAGCGCTGCCAGTCGTCGTCGGTCATCTCCCGCGCGTCGGGCAGCAGCCACACCAGGTCGGGCAGCGGCTGGTCCGCGTGCGTGCGGGTCTCCCCGCGGAAGAAGCGGCGCCGGCGCAGCACCGGGTGGTCGGCGCGCAGCGCGATCAGGCGCCGGGCGAAGTTCAGCAGCGCGCGCTGCTCGTCGCCGAGCCGCCAGTCGATCCAGGAGATCTCGTTGTCCTGGCAGTAGGCGTTGTTGTTGCCGCGCTGGGTGCGGCCCAGTTCGTCGCCGTGGCAGATCATCGGGATGCCCTGCGAGAGCAGGAGCGTGGCCAGGAAGTTGCGCTGCTGGCGGCCGCGCAGCTCCCGGACGGCCGGGTCCCTGGTGTCGCCCTCGACGCCGCAGTTCCAGGAGCGGTTGTGGCTCTCGCCGTCCCGGTTGTCCTCGCCGTTGGCCTCGTTGTGCTTGTCGTTGTACGAGACGAGGTCGCGCAGCGTGAAACCGTCGTGCGCTGTGACGAAGTTGACGCTGGCGCGGGGGCGGCGGCGGCTGTGCTGGTACAGGTCGGAGGAGCCGGTCAGCCGGGAGGCGAACTCGCCGAGCGTGTGCTCCCCGGCGCGCCAGAAGTCCCGTACGGCGTCGCGGTACTTGCCGTTCCACTCCGACCACAGCTGCGGGAAGTTGCCCACCTGGTAGCCGCCCTCGCCGACGTCCCAGGGCTCGGCGATCAGCTTGACGCGGCTGATCACCGGGTCCTGCTGGATGAGGTCGAAGAACGCGGACAGCCGGTCCACCTCGTGGAACTGCCGGGCCAGGGTGGCCGCGAGGTCGAAGCGGAAGCCGTCGACGTGCATCTCGGTGACCCAGTACCGCAGCGAGTCCATGATCAGCTGGAGCACGTAGGGGTGGCGCATCAGCAGGCTGTTGCCGGTGCCGGTGGTGTCGTAGTAGTGCTGCCAGTCGCCGTCCACCAGGCGGTAGTACGAGGCGTTGTCGATGCCGCGGAAGGAGAGGGTGGGGCCCTTCTCGTTGCCCTCGGCGGTGTGGTTGTAGACCACGTCGAGGATCACCTCGAGGCCGGCCTCGTGCAGGGTCTTGACCATCGACTTGAACTCGGTGACCTGCTGACCGCGGGTGCCGAGGGCGGCGTAGCCGTTGTGCGGGGCGAAGAAGCCGATGGTGTTGTAGCCCCAGTAGTTGACGAGGCCCCGGTCCTGGAGCACGCCGTCGTGGACGAACTGGTGCACCGGCATCAGTTCCACGGCGGTCACGCCGAGTGAGGTGAGGTGGTCCACGACCGCCGGGTGCGCGAGGCCCGCGTAGGTGCCGCGCAGTTCCTCGGGCACGTCGGGGTGGGTGCGGCTCAGTCCCCGGACGTGGGCCTCGTAGATGACGCTCTCCGAGTACGGGCGCCGGGGCGGGCGGTCGTCGCCCCAGTCGAAGAAGGGGTCGGTGACCACGCCGAGCATGGTGTGCCCGGCGCTGTCGCCCGGGTCGGCCCGGCCCTTGGCCCGCTCGAAGAGGGAGGCGTGGTTGTCCACCATCCCGTCCACGGCGCGGGTGTACGGGTCGAGGAGCAGCTTCGCCGGGTTGCAGCGGTGGCCGACGGCCGGGGCCCACGGGCCGTGGACCCGGTAGCCGTAGCGCTGCCCCGGGCCGACGCCGGGCAGGTAGCAGTGCCAGACGAAGCCGTCCACGTCGGGCAGCGGGATGCTGCTGTGGCCGCCGTCGTCGTCGACGAGCACGAGGTCGACCCGCTCGGCGACCTCGCTGAACAGGGCGAAGTTGGTGCCCTGTCCGTCGTACACGGCCCCCAGGGGGTAGGGGTGCCCGCTCCACACGGGCGACCCCTTCCAGTTCGGCCTGGCGCGGGTCACCGGGCCTCCTCCAGAATGCCGTCGCGGGTACGTGCCCGGCCGGCCACCTGGGCCACCGGCATGATCTCTCGCGGCACTTCCAGCCCCTCCTGGGTGATCGGCTCGGGCGACCTCTCCACCAGCGGGACGCGTTCGCCGGCGCGGGCGCGGCGCGAGAACCAGATGACCTTCGCCCCGGTGTCGGTGGCGCAGCAGCCCCAGCCGTCGCTGTTGGCGGCGAGGTGCTGCAGACAGGTGCGCAGGTCCTGGTCGACCCGGAGCGCCTGGTCGTTGCCCCCCACGGCCGTGATGAGGTGCTGGTGGTTCCACCACATCTCGATCGACGTGTTCTTGTCGCTGGCGTGCTCGTCGATCGCCCGGAGCAGCATCTCCGCGCCCGAGCAGACGGGGTCGACGAGGTTGTCCAGGTTCCAGAACCGGAGGTGAGCGGCCAGGATGCGCCTGACCTGTCCGACCCGTTCCGGGCTCACTTCCACGTCGAGGTGGTAGTAGCAGGGCACTGCGGTCTTCATCGTCGTGGCTCCTCACCGCGAAGGCTCTCGCTCCTCCTCGTCCCTTGGGGGACGGGCTCCCCGATCACGAAGCGTGAGCGCTGATCGCTTCTGAGTCACTCCAGAGTGGGAGCGGTAGTCCATTCGTGCAACACGAACCGTTCGGGGGCCGGAATCCGGGGCCGGAGCGGGCGGCGGAAAGCAGTTGAAGATCCAACAAGACGGGGCGTCACCACCCGTGCACCATGTGTGAAGAACTCGATCGTCCGTATCACCGGACCGTCCGGAAGGTGACCGGCCATGCTGCTCCCCGCGAAGAGCGAAGTCGCCCGGCAGCTGCGGCATTACCGCGCCTGGGAACGCTCGATGCTGGCGTCCCCCACGGACCTCACCGTCCGGGCCACCTTCGAGGACGCCGGTTACACCCTCTGCGTGCTGATGGGGAAGCGCTGCGCACGCGAGGCCGCGGACGCCGCCGAGAGGTATCTGCGGACGAACCTGGTCACCCATGCGCAGGAACAGCCGGAGCGGCTCGCCCCGTCGGGGCACAAGGCCCCCTCGGGCGCGGTCTGACCCGATCGGCCCAACCCAATGGGCCGGGCCCGCGCCCGGCCCCCGAGCACGGCGGAGGTGAGATGCTGATGAGCGCGACCGTGGGGATCGGACGTATCCCGGTCCGGGACGTCCAGCCGGTGGTGGAGAACGGCAGGCGTCCGGCGAAGGCGGTGACGGGAGAGACGTTCGAGGTCACCGCCACCGTGTTCCGGGAGGGGCACGACGCGGTGGCCGCCAACGTCGTGCTGAAGGACCCCGAGGGCCGGCCGGGGCCCTGGACGCCGATGCGGGAGCTGGCCCCGGGCAGCGACCGCTGGGGAGCCGAGGTCACCCCGGACGCGCCGGGGAACTGGACGTACCGGGTGGAGGCGTGGAGCGACCCCGTCGCCACCTGGCGGCACACCGCGCGCATCAAGGTCCCGGCCGGCATCGACGCCGGCCTGGTGCTCGAGGAGGGGGCCGAGCTGTACCGGCGGGCCGCCGCGGGAGTACCGAAGGACGCCGGGCGGGCGGTGGTGCTGGCCGCGGCGACGACCCTGCTCGACGACACGCTGCCCGTGGCCACCCGGCTGGCGGCGGCGTTGACGCCGGAGGTGGACGCGGTCCTGGCCCGCCACCCGCTGCGCGAGCTGGTCACCTCCTCCGAGCCGCTGCCCCTGCTCG
>JODU01000014.1 GCA_000720845.1 Kitasatospora aureofaciens
GGTTGGGGGTTGGGGGGTTGGGGGCGGGAGGCTTGCGCTCTTCTTTGGGGGCGGCCCGGCCGTGGCGGGGCATGGACGGCCGGGCCGGTCTGCTGGAGAGGGGCAGGGTCAGGGCAGCTCGTAGTCCGCGTTGAGCGCCGCTCCGGCCTCCGGGTGGGTCTGGTCGTAGCCGCGCGCGTCGCACTGCAGCCCGCCGACGATGCAGTGGCCGACCATGGTGTCGAGGGTCCGCTCGTCCCAGGCGTTGAAGAAGTCGTAGTGGAACGAGTAGCTCGCGCCACTGGCCAGTCGCACCCGGGAGAGGTCACCGTTGACCGGGAAGGCCATCTTGAACTCGATCATCGGCAGGGCGACCGGGTGGTCGGCCGGGCAGACGTTGTTGTTGGTCCCCGGGTTGACCACCGGATACGCCATGTGGCTCTTGTGGTCCGGCGTGTCCAGGTTTCTGCCGTCCCAGCAACTGGGCGCCTGGAAGCGGATGTTGACCTGGACGTCCTGGCGCTCGGGGCAGTCGGTCGGGAAGTCGACGTTGAAGAAGCTGTCGCCGCACTCCCAGCCCTCGACGAAGCCCGGGTGGTCGCGGAACTCCTGGGCGCTCTGCATCGGGCTGGCGACGACGTAGCGCAGCCCCTTCGGGAAGGGCCGCACGCTGGTGTAGTCGGTGACGCCGGCCTTGTAGTAGATGGTCTGCGGGCCGACGGGGAGCACCGGGCGGTCGCCGTCGTACATGGTCGGCATCCAGTAGCCCGAGCGGTCGCCGGGCGCCAGACAGGTGGTGGACCCGGCGTCGAGCGAGGCGGTGGTGCTGTACGCGTTGGTCGTCGTGTTGCCCATGAAGGTGTGGTCGTGCGACTTCCCGGGCTGCTGCGCGTACACGATCGGGTCGTCGGGCGCCGTGTGGCTGACCGCGCAGTTGGCCTGGAACTCGTGGAAGTAGCGGTGCGGCGGCTCCTTCGTGGACGGGGTGACGCCGGTGACCGGCGGGTTCGCGGGGATGTAGCCGTCGCCGTCCGGATCCTCGGGCGAGGAGGCGGTCGAGACCGCCATGGTGTGCCCGGCGTGCGTGGCGGGGGCTGAGGCGGTGGCGGGGGTGTCCGCGTTGGCCGCGACGGTGCCGATGCCGATCGAGGTCAGCAGTAACGCGCTCGCGACGAGGGTGCCGGACAGAACTTTCGATCTCCGTGGCATGGAGACCTCCTGAGAAGGTCGGGGAAATTCTCGGAGAGCGCTCTCCCGAGTCGGAGTGTTGAGGGCGCGGAGGAGGGTGTCAAGGGATTCGGCAGAAGGGACGGGCGAACGCCCAACGTTCCACGTGTCCCCACTTGTTGAACGCGGCGCACAAGAAACGGTCGCAACTCTTGACGTCCTGTGGCGGGCGGATGAAGCATGCACACCCAGAGAGCGCTCCCCCACCCCCACTTCGTTCACTTTCCGAACAAGGAGAGCCGCCCGCATGCCCGCTTCTCCCACAAACTCCCCCACACCCGAGCCCTCCGGGGTACGCCGCCGCAGCCTCCTCGGAGCGGCCGCGGCGGCGCCCGTGCTGGCCTCACTGGCCACCGCGGGTACCGCCTCCGCCTCCCCCGCCTCCGCAAGCACCTCCGCCGCCTCCGCCGTCGGCTCACCCGACGGCCCTCGTGCGCTGCCCGGCGGGGGCGACCTCGGGCCGAACGTCATCGTCTTCGACCCGTCCACGGCCGACATCCAGGGCAGACTGGACGAGATCTTCAAGCAGCAGGAGTCCGCCCAGTTCGGCACCGGCCGCTACGCCCTGCTGTTCAAGCCCGGCACCTACGACGGGCTCAACGCCCAGCTCGGCTTCTACACCTCCATCGCGGGCCTCGGCCTCTCCCCCGACGACACCACCATCAACGGCGACGTCACGGTCGATGCCGGCTGGTTCGACGGCAACGCCACGCAGAACTTCTGGCGTTCGGCGGAGAACCTCGCGCTCGTCCCGGTCAGCGGCACCAACCGGTGGGCGGTCTCGCAGGCGGCGCCCTTCCGGCGCATGCACGTGCGCGGCGGCCTCAACCTCGCCCCCGACGGCTACGGCTGGGCCAGCGGCGGCTACATCGCCGACAGCCGGATCGACGGCACGGTGGGACCGTACTCCCAGCAGCAGTGGTACACCCGGGACAGCTCGGTCGGCGGCTGGCTCAACGCCGTCTGGAACATGGTCTTCTCCGGTGTGGAGGGCGCGCCCGCGCAGAGCTTCCCCGAACCGCCCTGCACGACGCTGGAGACGACGCCCGTCTCCCGGGAGAAGCCGTTCCTCCACCTCGACGGCGACGAGTACCGCGTCTTCCTGCCGGACAAGCGCACCGACGCCCGCGGCGTCTCCTGGGGCAGCGGCACCCCGCGCGGGACCTCGCTCCCGCTGTCCCAGTTCTACGTCGCCAAGCCCGCCGACTCGGCGGCCACCCTCAACCAGGCGCTGGAGGAGGGCCTGCACCTGCTGCTGACGCCGGGGATCTACCACCTCGACCGGACCGTGGACGTGAAGCGCGCGGGCACGGTCGTCCTGGGTCTGGGCTACGCCACCCTCATCCCGGACAACGGTGTCACCGCCCTGAAGGTCGCCGACGTGGACGGCGTACGACTCGCCGGCTTCCTCGTGGACGCCGGTCCGGTCAACTCCGCGACCCTGCTGGAGATCGGGCCCGAGGGCGCGTCGGCGGACCACTCGGCCAACCCGACCACGGTGCAGGACGTGTTCGTCCGGATCGGCGGGGCGGGCCCCGGCAAGGCGACCACCAGCCTGGTCGTCAACAGCCAGCACACCATCGTCGACCACACCTGGGTGTGGCGCGCCGACCACGGCGACGGCGTCGGCTGGGAGACCAACCGGGCCGACTACGGCGTGGTCGTCAACGGGGACGACGTACTGATGACCGGCCTGTTCGTGGAGCACTTCAACAAGTACGACGTGCAGTGGAACGGCGAGCGCGGCCGCACGGTCTTCTTCCAGAACGAGAAGGCGTACGACGCCCCCGACCAGGCCGCGATCCAGAACGGCTCGATCAAGGGCTACGCCGCCTACAAGGTCGGGGACGACGTCACCGAGCACGAGGGCTGGGGCCTGGGCAGCTACTGCTACTACAACGTGAACCCGTCCATCGTGCAGCACCACGGCTTCGCCGCGCCGAACCGTTCCGGAGTGCGCTTCCACGGGCTGCTCGTGGTGTCGCTCGGCGGCAACGGACAGTACGAGTGCGTCATCAACGACACGGGCTCGCCCACGTCGGGGACGGACACCGTGCCGTCGAAGGTGGTGCAGTACCCCTGACCGGGCAGGTGCCCCCGTCCGGGGGGACGGGGGCACCCACCTCGCCTACCGCACGGCCGTCGCGGCCGCACCGGGCGCCGGCGCGTACCCGGTGGGCCGGGCGGTGAAGGTGCCGCGGCCCTGGGTGCGGCTGCGCAGCCGGGTCGCGTAACCGAACAGCTCGGCCAGCGGGACGGTGGCCGTGACCACCGCCGCGCCGCCCCGCGTGCCGGAGCCGGTGACCCGGCCGCGGCGTGCGGCGAGGTCACCGAGCACGCCGCCGAGCCCGTCCTCGGGCACGGTGACCGTGACCTCCACGACCGGTTCGAGCAGGACCATCCTGGACGCGCGCAGGGCGTCGCGGAGACCGAACCGGCCGGCCGTGCGGAAGGCCGTGTCCGAGGAGTCCTTCACATGGGTCTGGCCGTCGGTGAGCGTGACCCTCAGGCCGGTCACCGGGTGCCCGCCGAGCGGACCCTCGGCGAGGGCGTCCCGGCAGCCCGCCTCGACGGCCCGGACGTACTCCTGCGGCACGCGTCCGCCGACGACCGTCGAACGGAACACGAAAGCGCCGCCCGCCGCGTCCCCGTCTGCTTCCTCCTTCCAAGGCTCCACGTCGAGCACGACGTGCGCGAACTGCCCGGCGCCGCCGTCCTGTTTGACGTGCCGGTGGACGAAGCCGGTGACGCCCTCGCCGACCGTCTCGCGGTACGCCACGCCGGGGCGGCCCACGGAGACCTCGAGCCCGTGCTCGCGCCGTACGCGCTCCGTCGCGACCTCCAGGTGCAGTTCGCCCATGCCCGACAGCACGGTCTGTCCCGTCTCCGGGTCGGTCCGTACCGCCAGCGAGGGGTCCTCCTCGGTCAGCCGGGCGAGCGCCGAGGCCAGCCGTTCGGTGTCGGTGGAACGCCGGGCCTCCACCGCCACGTGCACGACCGGTTCGGCCGCGCCCGGGCGCTCCAGGAGCAGGGGGGCGCCCGGCGCGCACAGGGTGGAGCCGGCGCGGGCCGACTTCAGCCCGACCACGGCGACGATGTCCCCGGCGACCGCGTGCTCCAACGGGTCGTGCCGGTCGGCCCGTACCCGCAGGATGCGGCCGACGCGCTCGGTGCGGCGCGTGCCCGCGTCCCACACGGTGTCTCCCTTCTCGATCGTGCCCGAGTACACCCTCAGGTACATCAGCCGTCCCGTCGGGGTGGCGTTCACCTTGAACGCCAGTGCCGCCATCGGTGCCGCCGGGTCGGCGGGCCGCTCCCGCTCCGCGCCGTCGTGGGTGCCGCGTACCGGCGGCACGTCCAGCGGCGAGGGCAGGTACGCCACCACGGCGTCCAGCAGCGGTTCGACGCCGCGGTTGCGGTAGGCCGAGCCGCACAGGACGACCACGCCGTCGCCGGTGCGCGTCAGGTCGCGCAGGGCGCCGGTGAGGGTGGCCGCGGTGAGCGTCTCCCGGTCGCAGAACTCCTCCAGCGCGCCCGGGTGGCGTTCGGCGACCGCTTCCTCCAGCAGCCGCCGCCTGCGTGCCGCCTCCTCGCGCAAAGCCTCGGGCACGGGCTTCTCCTCGGCCGAGTCCGCGCCGTCGGCCCATACCAGGGCGCGCATGCGCGGCAGGTCGACGACGCCGGTGAAGCCGCTCTCCGTGCCGATGGGCAGGTGCACGACCAGGGGTACGGGGTGCAGCCGCTCGCGGATGGAGGCTACGGCGGTGTCGAGGTCGGCGCCCGCCCGGTCCATCTTGTTGACGAACGCGATCCTGGGCACGCCGTGCCGGTCGGCCTGCCGCCACACGGACTCGCTCTGCGGCTCCACCCCCGCGACCGCGTCGAACACCGCGACCGCGCCGTCCAGCACCCGCAGGGAACGTTCGACCTCGTCGGCGAAGTCGACGTGCCCCGGGGTGTCGATGAGGTTGATCCGGTGCCCTGCCCAGGTGCAGCTGACGGCCGCGGCGAAGATGGTGATGCCGCGATCGCGTTCCTGCGGGTCGAAGTCGGTGACGGTGGTGCCGTCGTGGACCTCGCCCCGCTTGTGGGTGGTTCCGGTGGTGTAGAGGATCCGCTCGGTGACGGTGGTCTTGCCGGCGTCGACGTGGGCGAGGATGCCCAGGTTGCGGACGGTGGTGAGCGGGTTGGTGCGGGCGTTGGTGTGGGTGCGCACGGCCGGTGGCCTTTCGCTGCTCGATCGAGCTGATCGGTGAACAGGGCGGCGCGATTCCCGGGACGGGAGCGTGAACGGGGCCACGCGCCCACGCGGGGCGGGGCGGGAGTGGCGGTACGTCAGATGCCGGTCACGGGCATCCGGTGCCGGCCGCGCAGCGGACACCGGACGGCCGAAGACACCAGGATCACCTCGTACCGGGACGGGGGAACGACGGGTGCGGTGCGGATGCGCACGGCCCTGCTCCCCTCACTCGCTTCACTCGGTGTCACGGTGAGTGTAGGAAGGGCCGGGGTGACGCCGCACCGTATTTTCGGCGCGCCCCGGAACGCGAGATGCCGGCCGGGACATCTCCCGGCCGGCATCTCGTCTGCCCGATCTTGAACTTGTGTCCGAGGGGGGACTTGAACCCCCACGCCCGATAAAGGGCACTAGCACCTCAAGCTAGCGCGTCTGCCATTCCGCCACCCGGACCAGGTGTCTGTCGCGGTGCGGGGGTGCTCCCCGCGGCGACATGGACAACCATACCAAGGTTTGGCGGTGCCTTTCACCTGCGTTTCCTTCCCTGAGCGGCGGTCCGGGACCGGCGGCTCCGCGACGCCTAGGGTCGCACCATGAGTGACTGGATGGTTACGCAGGGCCCGCTCCCGCGGCGTCGGCCGCGGGCGTTGTCGCCGCTCAGGGAGCATCTGCGGGACACGTTCTGGTTCGCGCCCACCGCGGCCATGGTGGGTGTCCTCGTGGTCTGGCTGGTGGCCCAGGAGCTCGACGCGGCACTCGTCCGTTCGCTCCAGGACGACGGCGACTACGAAACGGTCGCCGAACTGCTGCGCTTCGCGGACGACGCGAAGACGGTGGTGTCGGCGGTCGGCTCGGCCATGATGACCTTCATCGGTGTGGTGTTCAGCATCTCGCTGGTCGCGGTGCAGATGGCGAGCGGACAGTTCACCCCGCGGGTCGTGCGGCTCTTCGTGCGCAGCCGGATCACCAAGGCGACCTTCGCCGTCTTCCTCGCCACCTTCGTGCTGACGCTGCTCGTGCTGACCAGCTACGACAGCCATGCCGACCCCCGCACCGCCACGTCCGTCCCGCTGGTGCAGTCGGTGCTCACCCTGGCCATGGTCGCGCTGAGCCTGCTGCTCTTCGTGATGTACGTGAACGCCACCCTGCGGCTGATGCGGGTCAGCCATGTGATCGCCCGCATCGCCGCCGAGTCCTTCCGGGTGGCGGCGCTGATGCCCGTACCCGCGGACGGCGGCGGGGCGCCCGGCCTCGGGCCCGTGACGGCGTGGGTCGCCCACGACGGGCAGGGCGGTGTGCTGCGGGACGTGCACGTGGCCCGGTTGGTGCGAGTGGCCCGGGGGCACGGGGTGGTGCTGCGGCTGGTGCCTCGGATCGGTGACTTCCTGGTGCCGGGCACCCCGGTCCTGGCAGTGCACGGCGGGGCGGCTCCGCCGCGCCGGGCGCTGCGGTACGCCCTGTCCGTGGGGGTGGAGCGCACCTTCCACCAGGACCTGGCGTTCGGGCTGCGCCAGCTGTCCGACATCGGGCTGCGTGCCCTGTCCCCCGCGGTGAACGATCCGACGACCGCCGTGCAGGCGCTGGACCGGGTCGTGCAGATCCTGGCCACGCTGTCGCGGCGGCCGCTGGACGCCGTGCTGCACCGGGACCGGCGCGGCGTGGTCCGGCTGGTGCAGCCCGTGCCCGGCTGGGCCGAGCTGGTGGACCTGGGGTTCGCCGAGGTCCGCGCCTGCGCCGTCGGGTCGCCGCAGGTCACACGGCGCCTGGTGGCAGGTCTCGACGACCTGCTGCTGCTGGTGCCGCCGGAGCGGCGCGCACCGCTGCTGCGCCACCGCGAGCTGCTGCGGCAGGCCGTCGAGCGGACCGCACCGACCCCGGCGGACCGTGCCTTCGCACTACGGCCGGACCGCCAGGGCATCGGCTGACCGGCCCGGGACCAGGGACCGCCCTCGGGGCCGGTCACCCGGCGGGCCCGATCACCCGGCGGGCCGGGCTCCCAGTGGGCCGTTCGCCGTCTCGGCCCGGCCCCCGTTACGGCATGAGGTGGTGGTCCGGGAAGTTCCCCGGCAGCCGCTCCCCCGCCGGGCCGCGTGTCACGGCCCGCACCAGCAGCTCACCGCCCACGAAGGCGCCGCGCCAGGACGCCCCGTGTCCGCCGAACAGCTCGTCGCGGTCCCCGCGGGAGCGCGGTACACCGTGGCCGACCTTGAACGCGCGGATCTGCGGCGCCAGTCGGTCGTATGTCGCCGGGTCGTCCGTGGACAGGGTGGCGACCAGCGCGCCGTTGGAGGCGTTCATCGCGGCGAGCAGCTCGGCCTCGGTGTCGACCAGGACGATGGTGTCGACCGGGCCGAAGGGTTCCGCGTGGTGCAGTGGTGAGGACCGGGGCGGGTTGAGCAGGGTGACCGGCTGGACGTAGGCCGAGGTGTCCTGGCCGGGCAGGAAGCGGGAGTCGGCCGCGCTGCCGCGGTGCAGCGGGACGGCGCCGCGGTCGACGGCCTCGGCGACCTGGTCGTGGAGCTCCTTGGCCTTGGCCGCGTTGATCACCGGCCCGAAGTCCAGCGTCGGAAAGGGGGCGTCCGGCGCGGCGACGGCGAGCGGGTGCCCGACGCGCAGGGTGCGCACGGCCGGGAGGTACGCCGCGAGGAACGCGTCGAACAGCTGCCGCTGGACGACGAACCGCGGGTAGGCGGTGCAGCGTTGCTTGCCGTAGTCGAAAAGCTTCGGGACCACCCGCGCGAGCGTGGCCCAGTCCGTGAAGTTCCAGATGCCCCAGGTGTTGAGTCCCTCCTGTTCGAGGATGTGCCGCTTGCCGAGGTCGGCGACGGCGGTGGCGACGGCGCCGCCCGCGTCCCGGCCACCGACGAAGGAGACGCAGCCGATCTCGGGGGCGCGCACCAGTGCCTGGGACAGCTCGCCGCCGCTGCCGCTGACGAGGGTGACGGGAAGTCCCTCGCGGGCGGCGAGCGCGCAGGCCAGGGTGAGGCAGGCGACGCCGCCGTCGGTCGGGGTCTTGGCGATGACCGCGTTGCCCGCCAGTGCTTGGACCAGCAATGCGTGAACGAGCACGCTCATCGGGTAGTTCCAGCTCGCGATGTTGGAGACCGGGCCGTCCAGCGGAGCACGCCGGTCGAGCATGTCCTCGATGCCGTCGACGTACCAGCGCACACCGTCGACGGCGCGGTCGACGTCGGCCTGCGCGGACCGCCAGGGCTTGCCGATCTCCCAGACCAGCAGCAGCGCGAGCAGTTCGCGGTGCTGGGCGAGGGCGTCGAGGGTGGCCGCGACGCGGGCGCGGCGCTCGGGCAGGGGGATGTGGCGCCAGGCCCGGTGCTGGTCGAGCGAGGCGCGTACGGCGTGCTGGGCGGTGGCGGCGTCGATGCGGGGCGGACCGGTGATCGGGGTGCCGTCGACCGGGCTGGTGGCCGGCAGGACCCGGCCGTCCGCCCGCCAGCCGGCGTCCCAGAGGTTGAGGACGCGGTCGTCGCGGAACGCCTCGGGTGCGACGGTGCGGCAGCGCCGCCAGGCGTCGGCCCAGGAGGTGCCGGACTTCAGGGTGAGCGGTTCGGCGCCCCGCGTGCCGGCCGTCATGCGCGGGCTCCTTCACGGGCCGCGCCGTCGGCCGTCTCGCCGTGGGGTGCGCCCTGTCCGAGTACGTCGAGTGCGTGCCGTGCCGTCTCCGTCGGCGTGCTACCGACCCGTACGCCCACCGCCTCCAGCGCTTTCTTCTTCGCCCGCGCCGTGCCCGAGGAGCCGGAGACGATGGCACCGGCGTGGCCCATGGTCCTGCCCTCGGGCGCGGTGAAGCCGGCGATGTAGCCGACGACGGGCTTGGTGACGTGCCGGCGGATGTGGGCCGCCGCGCGTTCCTCCGCGTCGCCGCCGATCTCGCCGATGAGGATGATCAGTTCGGTGTCGGGATCGTCCTCGAAGGCGGTGAGGCAGTCGATGTGGCTGGTGCCGACGACCGGGTCGCCGCCGATGCCGACGCAGGTGGAGAAGCCGATGTCGCGCAGTTCGTACATGAGTTGGTAGGTGAGCGTGCCCGACTTGGAGACCAGGCCGATGCGGCCCGACCTGGTGATGTCGGGCGGGATGATGCCCGCGTTGGACTGGCCCGGGGTGATCAGGCCGGGGCAGTTGGGGCCGATGACGCGGGTGCCCTTGGCCCGGGCGTGGGCGGTGAAGGCGACGGCGTCGTGGACCGGGATGCCCTCGGTGATGACGACGGCGAGACCGATGCCGGCGTCGGCGGCTTCCACGACCGCGGCCTTGGCGAAGGCGGGCGGCACGAAGACGACGGTGACGTCGGCACCCGTGCTCTCGATGCCCTCGCGGACCGACCCGAAGACGGGTACGGCACGGTCTTCGAAGTCGACAGTGCGGCCCGCCTTGCGCGGGTTGACGCCGCCGACGACGTCGGTGCCCGCGGCCAGCATGCGGCGGGTGTGCTTCATGCCCTCGGCACCGGTCATGCCCTGGACGAGGACCTTGCTCTCCTTGGTGAGGTAGATCGCCATGTCGTCCTGTCTCCTTATCCGGCGGTGGACGCCGCGGTGGCGAGTCGGGCGGCACGGCGGGCGGCGCCGTCCATGGTGGTGGCCTGTTCGACCAGGGGATGCGCGCGGGCGTCGAGCAGGGCCCGGCCCCGGGCGGCGTTGTTGCCGTCGAGGCGCACGACGAGCGGCTTGGTCAGCCGGACCTCGTCCAGCGCCCGGACGATGCCGTCGGCGACCGCGTCGCAGGCGGTGATGCCGCCGAAGACGTTGACGAGGACGGACTTCACGTCGGGGTCGGAGAGGATGACCGACAGCCCGTCGGCCATGACCCGGGCGGAGGCGCCGCCGCCGATGTCGAGGAAGTCGGCGGGGCGGGCGCCGCAGCCGGCGACCACGTCGAGGGTCGACATGACCAGCCCGGCGCCGTTGCCGATGACGCCGACCTCGCCGTCGAGCTTGACGTAGTTGAGGCCCTTGGCGCCGGCCCGCGCCTCCAGGGTGTCGCCGGCGGCCGGCCGCTCCTCGCCCCAACGGGACTGCCGGAACAGGGCGTTGTCGTCGAGGGTGACCTTGCCGTCGAGGGCGACGATCCTGCCCTCGACGGTCCTGACCAGCGGGTTGACCTCGACCAGGAGGGCATCCTCGCGGACCAGGACCTTCCACAGCCGCACCAGGGTGTCGACGGTCTGCGGGGGCAGTCCCGCGGCGTCCGCGATGCGCACGGCGGTCGCGGTGTGCACGCCCGTGGCGGGGTCGACGGGGATGCGTGCCACGGCCCCGGGCCGCCGGGCGGCGACCTCCTCGATCTCCATGCCGCCTTCCGCGGAGGCGATGGCGAGGAAGCCCCCGCGGGCCCGGTCGAGGACGTAGGAGACGTAGAACTCCCGCTCGATGTCGCAGGGTTCGGCGACCATGACGGTGTCGACCGTGTGGCCCTTGATGTCCATGCCGAGGATCTGCCGTGCCGCCTCCTCGGCCTCGGCGGGGTCGGCGGCGAGCCGCACGCCGCCCGCCTTGCCGCGCCCGCCGGTCTTCACCTGCGCCTTGACGACGGCGCGTCCGCCGAGTGCGCGGGCGATCTCCCGGGCCCGGCCGGGCGAGTCGGTGACCTCGGCCCTCGGCACCACGACCCCGTGTTCCTTGAAGAGTTCCCTTGCCTGGTGTTCGTACAGGTCCATCTCGGCTCCTGACTGAAAGTGCCGCACGCCCCCTGGACACCACCCACCGGATGCGGGATAACAAGCTTCATACAGTATTCGTCGACTGTATGCAATGTACCGCGAGAGCGCCCCGACCCCTCGTGAAGGGACAGGACTTCGCCATGCCCGACGACACCCAGGACGTCATCTCCGGCGGCCACCTCGTTGCCAAGGCACTCAAGGCCGAGGGGGTCGACCGCATCTACACGCTGTGCGGCGGCCACATCATCGACATCTACGACGGCTGCGTCGACGAGGGCATCGAGGTCGTCGACGTACGCCACGAGCAGGTCGCCGCGCACGCCGCCGACGGCTACGCCCGGATCACCGGCAAGCCCGGATGCGCGGTGGTCACCGCCGGACCGGGCACCACCGACGCCGTCACCGGGGTCGCCAACGCCTTCCGCGCCGAGTCGCCCATGCTGCTGATCGGCGGCCAGGGCGCGCACACCCAGCACAAGATGGGGTCCCTGCAAGACCTGCCGCACGTCGACATGATGACGCCGATCACCAAGTTCGCGGCCACCGTGCCGGACACCGCGCGCGCCGCCGACATGGTGTCGATGGCCTTCCGCGAGTGCTACCACGGTGCGCCGGGGCCGTCCTTCCTGGAGATCCCGCGCGACGTGCTGGACGCCAAGGTGCCGGCCGAGAAGGCGCGGGTGCCGCGGGCCGGGGCCTACCGCGCCTCCACCCGGTCGGCCGGCGACCCGGAGGCCGTAGAGAAGCTGGCCGACCTGCTGGTGCACGCCGAGAAGCCCGCCATCCTGCTCGGCAGCCAGGTCTGGACGACCCGCGCGACCGAGGCCGCCGTCGAGCTGGTCCGCACGCTCAACGTCCCGGCCTACATGAACGGCGCCGGCCGCGGCACCCTGGCACCGGGCGACCCGCACCACTTCCAGCTCTCCCGCCGCTACGCCTTCTCCAACGCCGACGTGATCGTCATCGTCGGCACGCCCTTCGACTTCCGCATGGGCTACGGCAAGCGGCTCTCCCCGGACGCGACCGTCGTACAGATCGACCTCGACTACCGCACCGTCGGCAAGAACCGCGACATCGACCTCGGCATCGTCGGCGACGCGGGGCTGGTGCTGAAGTCGGTCACCGAGGCCGCGTCCGGGCGCCTCAACGGCGGCGCGTCCAAGCGCAAGGAGTGGCTGGACGAGCTGCGCGCGGCCGAGCAGACGGCGCTGGACAGGCGGCTGCCCCAGCTCCGGTCGGACGCCTCCCCCATCCACCCCTACCGGCTGGTCAGCGAGATCAACGACTTCCTCACCGAGGACTCGGTCTACATCGGCGACGGCGGCGACATCGTCACCTTCTCCGGTCAGGTCGTGCAGCCCAAGTCACCGGGCCACTGGATGGACCCGGGACCGCTCGGCACGCTCGGCGTCGGTGTCCCCTTCGTGCTGGCCGCCAAGCAGGCGCGGCCCGACAAGGAGGTCGTCGCCCTCTTCGGCGACGGCGCCTTCTCCCTCACCGGCTGGGACTTCGAGACACTGGTCCGCTACGACCTCCCCTTCGTCGGCATCGTCGGCAACAACTCCTCGATGAACCAGATCCGCTACGGCCAGGCCGCCAAGTACGGCAAGGAGCGCGAGCGGGTCGGCAACACGCTCGGCGACGTGCCCTACGACCAGTTCGCCCGGATGCTGGGCGGCCACGGCGAGGAGGTACGCGACCCCGCCGACATCGGCCCCGCGCTGCGCCGGGCCCGCGAGTCCGGCAAGCCGTCGCTGATCAACGTCTGGGTGGACCCGGACGCGTACGCCCCCGGAACCATGAACCAGACGATGTACAAGTGAGGTGACCCCATGACAGGCACGACCGGAACGCCGACGAAGGCTCTTGAGGGCATCCGCGTCCTGGACATGACGCATGTGCAGTCCGGCCCCTCGGCGACCCAGCTGCTCGCCTGGCTCGGCGCCGACGTCGTGAAGCTGGAGGCACCGAGCGGCGACATCACGCGCGGGCAGCTGCGCGATCTGCCGGACGTCGACTCCCTCTACTTCACGATGCTCAACTGCAACAAGCGGAGCATCACCCTCAACACCAAGACCGAACGCGGCAAGGAGATCCTCACCGAGCTGATCCGGCGCTCGGACGTCATGGTCGAGAACTTCGGACCGGGCGCGGTGGACCGGATGGGCTTCACCTGGGACCGCGTCAAGGAGATCAATCCACGGATCGTCTACGCCTCCATCAAGGGATTCGGCGACGGCCCGTACACCGCCTTCAAGGCGTACGAGGTCGTCGCGCAGGCCATGGGCGGATCGATGTCCACCACCGGTTTCGAGGACGGGCCGCCGCTGGCGACGGGGGCCCAGATCGGGGACTCGGGCACGGGCGTCCACGTCGTGGCGGGCATCCTCGCCGCCCTCTACCAGCGGGAACGCACCGGACGTGGCCAGCGGGTGAACGTGGCCATGCAGCACGCGGTGCTCAACCTCTGCCGGGTGAAGCTGCGCGACCAGCAGCGCCTGAGCCATGGTCCACTCGCCGAATATCCCAACGAGGACTTCGGCGACGAGGTTCCCAGGTCCGGAAACGCGTCCGGCGGCGGGCAGCCGGGGTGGGCGGTCAAGTGCGCGCCGGGCGGCCCCAACGACTACGTGTACGTCATCGTCCAGCCGGTCGGCTGGCGGCCGCTGAGCGAGCTGATCGGCCGGCCCGAGCTGGCGGACGATCCCGAGTGGGCGACGCCGCGGGCCCGGCTGCCGAAGCTGAACAAGATGTTCCAGCTGATCGAGGAGTGGTCGTCCACCCTGCCAAAATGGGAGGTGCTGGAGCGGCTGAACGCCCACAACATCCCGTGCGGACCGATCCTGTCCACCAAGGAGATCATCGAGGACGACTCCCTGGTCGCCAACGAGATGGTCGTCACCGTCCCGCACCCCGAGCGGGGCGAGTTCGTGACCGTGGGCAGCCCGCTCAAGCTCTCCGACTCCCCCGTCCAGGTGACCAGTTCGCCGCTGCTCGGCGAGCACAACGAAGAGGTCTACGTCGGCGAGCTGGGCCTCGGCGACGAGGAACTGCGGCTGCTCAAGTCGAACGGGGTGATCTGACGTGATGGCCGAGGACCGCCTGTCGCGGGTGCGCGGGCTCCTGGACGCCGTACGGGCCGAGGGGCGCACCGCGCTCACCGCACCGGAGGGCAAGGTGCTCGCCGACGCCTACGGGATCGCCGTACCGGGTGAGGAGCTGGCACGGGACGTGGACGAGGCGGTGGCATGTGCGGCGCGGTTCGGCGGGCCGGTCGTGATGAAGATCGTCTCCCCGGACATCCTCCACAAGACCGACGCCGGCGGTGTGGTCGTCGGAGTGGAGGGCGCGGCGGACGTGCGCGCGGCGTTCTGCCGGATCGTCGACAACGCGCGCGCGTACGACGCCTCCGCGCGGATCGAGGGCGTGCAGATCCAGGAACTGCTGCCGCGGGGGCAGGAGGTCATCGTCGGTGCGGTCACCGACCCGACGTTCGGGAAGGTGGTGGCGTTCGGGCTCGGCGGGGTGCTGGTCGAGGTGTTGAAGGACGTCACCTTCCGGCTCGCGCCCGTGGACGCCGACGAGGCCCTGTCCATGCTGGACTCGATCCGGGCGGCCGAGGTGCTGCGCGGGGTGCGCGGGCAGGCCGGGGTGGACCGGTGGGCGGTGGCGGAGCAGATCCGCCGGGTCTCCGAACTGGTCGCCGACTTCCCGGAGATCGCCGAGGTGGACCTCAACCCGGTGATCGCCACGCCCGAGGGTGCGGTCGCCGCCGACATCAGGGTGATCCTGGCGACCGACACGCCGAAGGAGCGGCGCCGGTACACGCGCGAGGAGATCCTCACCTCGATGCGCCGCCTGATGCAGCCCTCGTCGGTGGCGGTGATCGGTGCGTCGGGCGAGCCGGGGAAGATCGGCAACTCCGTGATGCGCAACCTCGTCGACGGCGGCTTCGCGGGCGAGATCCACCCGGTGAACCCCAAGGCCGATGACATCTTGGGCCGCAAGGCGTACAAGAGTGTCACCGACGTTCCCGGCGAGGTGGATGTGGCGGTCTTCGCGATCCCCGCGCGGTTCGTGGCGGCGGCCCTGGAGGAGGTGGGGCGCAAGCGGATACCCAACGCCGTGCTCATCCCCTCCGGCTTCGCCGAGACCGGGGAGCACGCCCTCCAGGACGAGATCGTGGCGATCGCCGAACGGCACGGCGTCCGGCTGCTCGGCCCGAACATCTACGGCTACTACTCGACCTGGCAGGACCTGTGCGCCACGTTCTGCACGCCGTACGACGTCAAGGGCGGCGTCGCGCTGACCTCGCAGTCCGGCGGCATCGGGATGGCCATCCTGGGCTTCGCGCGGACGACGAAGACCGGCGTGTCGGCCATCGTGGGCCTGGGCAACAAGTCGGACCTGGACGAGGACGACCTGCTGACCTGGTTCGGCGAGGACCCGCACACCGAGTGCATCGCGATGCACCTGGAGGACCTCAAGGACGGCCGCGCGTTCGTCGAGGCCGCGCGGGCGACCGTGCCGAGGAAGCCGGTCGTGGTACTCAAGGCGGGGCGCACGGCGGCAGGCGCGAAGGCCGCCGGGTCGCACACCGGGGCGCTCGCCGGGGACGACGCCGTGTACGACGACATCCTGCGGCAGGCCGGCGTCATCCGGGCACCGGGACTGAACGAGATGCTGGAGTACGCGCGCGCGTTGCCGGTGCTTCCCGCTCCCCAGGGCGACAACGTGGTCATCATCACCGGCGCCGGCGGCAGCGGGGTGCTGCTCTCCGACGCGGTGACGGACAACGGGCTGTCGCTGATGGAGATACCGCCCGACCTGGACACGGCGTTCCGCGCCTTCATCCCGCCGTTCGGTGCGGCGGGCAACCCGGTGGACATCACCGGTGGCGAGCCGCCGTCGACGTACGAGGCGACGATCCGGCTGGGTCTGGAGGACCCGCGCATCCACGCGCTCGTCCTCGGCTACTGGCACACCATCGTCACACCGCCCATGGTGTTCGCCGAACTCACCGCGCGCGTGGTGGCCGAGTTCCGCGAACGCGGGATCGAGAAGCCGGTCGTGGCCTCTCTGGCGGGCGACGTGGAGGTGGAGGAGGCGTGCCAGTACCTCTTCGAGCGCGGTGTCGTGGCGTATCCGTACACGACCGAGAAGCCGGTGGCGGTGCTGGGCGCCAAGTACCGGTGGGCGCGGGCCGCGGGGTTGTTGGGGGGCGGTTCATGACGTGAGACGGCGAGGGGCCGGCCGACGGGTGCGCGTCGGCCGGCCCCGGGGACCCGCGCGCGCACGAAAGGCATGGGACAGGGGGCGCTGGCCAGATCTTTCGACGCTAGGGGTGCAAACGACATGACAACCACCGATGTCACACGGGTCGCCGCCTACCGGGAGGTGACCGACAGGAACGGACGCGTCTACCGCGTGGGCGAGTCCGACATCGACATCATGGGGCGCAAGCGCAAGTGGATGGTGATCCTGCCCTGGATCGGCATGATGGGCATCTCCTCCGCCGAGTACGCGTTCGCGTCCGCCGAGGACACGCTGCACGAGGCCCACCACTGGTCCAGCGGCAGCATCTACTGGATGATGACCGCCTGGGTGTTCTGCCAGGCCGCGGTCGCGTTCCCGGCGGGACGGCTGCGGGAGAGCGGCAGGCTGCCGGCGCGCTGGGCGATGATGCTCGGGTCGGCGGGCACGCTGCTGGGCTACCTGTCGCTGGCGTTCGCGCCGCACGTCTCGCTCGCCTTCATCGGGTTCGGCGTGTTCAGCGGCATGGGCGCGGGCATGGTGTACGCGACCTGCGTCAACATGGTCGGCAAGTGGTACCCGGAGCGCAGGGGCGGGAAGACCGGCTTCGTCAACGGCGGTTTCGCCTACGGCTCGGTGCCGTTCGTCTTCATCTTCCACGGCTACATGGACACCTCCAACTTCCGCTGGGTGCTGATTTCCGCGGGTGTCTTCCTCGCGGCGATGGTGGCGATCGCCGGCTTCTACTTCCGGGACCCGCCGAAGAACTGGTGGCCGGCCGCCATCGACCCGCTGAACCCGCCGGCCGACCCGCGGGCCCGGCGTTCTCTGGAGAAGAACCCCCCGGCCGTCAAGCAGTACTCCCCGATGGAGGCCTGGAGGACCGGCCGGGTGGCGCTGATGTGGTTCTGTCTCGCCTGCACCTCCGGCGTGAACATCTTCGGCATCGCCTTCCAGGTCGACATCGGCGAGGAGGCGGGCTTCGCGGCCGGGATCGTGGCCGCCGCGATGTCGCTCAAGGCGATCGTCAACGGCACCGGGCGCGGCGTCATCGGCTGGCTCTCCGACCTCTACGGCCGCAAGCAGTGCCTGCTCTATGTGTGCGCGATCCTGGGCCTCGCCCAGTTCGGCATCATCTGGTCGGCCGAGATCAAGAACCTGCCGTTGTTCCTGCTCTTCTCCGCCGTCTCCGGGTTCGGCGGCGGTGCCATCTTCCCGATGTTCGCGGCGCTGACGGCGGACTACTTCGGTGAGAACAACAACGCCACCAACTACGGGATGGTCTACAGCTCCAAGCTCGTCTCCGGTCTCGGCGCGGGCATGGGTTCCGTGGTCGTCGGCGTCTGGGGCTACAACGGCGCCTTCAGCCTGGCGGGCAGCATCTCGATCTTCGCCGGGTTCGTGGCCCTGTTCCTGCATCCGCCGGGACGCTCGAAGGACAAGCGCATCACGCCCAACCCCCGGCCGCTCGGGGAGGGGTGAACCGGCGCTCCTTCCTCCGCACGGACCGGGCGGCCCCTCCCGCAGTACGTGGAAGGGGCCGCCCGGTCCGTGTCGCGGGTCAGTGGCGGCGCTTGCGCAGGGCGGCCAGACCGTCGTAGCTGATCTTGGCCTCCCGCAGCGACTGCGCGGGGTCGGTGGCGCTCGGGGAGTTGTCGTCCTCGACCATCGGGTTGTGGTAGTTCCGCTGTCCGACCCGGGAGAAGAACGTCGTGTAGTCGATGACCCCGGTTCCGAAGGGCACCATGTCGTAGCCCATGCCGTTGGTCGTGCTGACGACGCCGTCCTTGGCGTGGAAGAGCGGGTAGCGCCGGTTGTTGCGGGCGACCAGCCCGGCCGGGTCGAAGACGTTCTTCCGGGTGGAGCCGTCGTGGGCGGTGTACTCGCGGAACTTGTACTGGGCGACGTGCGCCCAGAAGATGTCCATCTCCAGCCAGACCACCCTCGGGTCGGTGACCTTGAGGAAGTACTCCAGCTTCCGGATGCCCGAACTGCGGGTCGGCCGGCCCTGGTCGTCCAGCGGGCCGCCGTCGAGCAGGAAGCCGTAGGCGCTGTCGTGGTTGTGGGTGTAGAGCTTGATGCCCTCCCGGTGGGCGATCGCGCCGAGGGCGTTCCACTTGTCGGCGGCCACGTCCCAGTCGGCGCGGTAGGAGCTGCCGGTGGGGTCGCCGCCGGTGCCCATGTGGTCCATGCCGAGGATGTTGGCGATCTCCAGGTGCTTCTTGAAGGTGTCCTTGTCCGCCGTGGTCAGCGGCCAGGAGGACGGGATGAAGCCGTGGTTGCCCTGGGCGCGCAGCCCGTAGTCGTCGAGCCAGGAGCGCAGCAGCCGGGCGCCCTGGACGGATTCCAGGCTGGCGCCGCCCGGCGCGTTGGCGTGCTGGTTGTATCCGGCGAACTCCACCTGGCGGTAGCCGTGGCGGGACAGTTGCCTGAACACCTCGCGGAAGCCGGAGGGCAGGTCGGAGGCGAGGGGGTCGCGGGCGGTGGCGTCCCGCACGGTGTAGAGGATGATGCCGCGCTTGTCGGCCGGGACGAGGACCTGCCCGTGGCCGTGGTCGTGGTCTCTGCCCCGGTCGTGGGCGACGGCAGGCGTCGCCCCGAAGACGGGTGCCGCCACGGCTCCGGCCGCCACGGCGGTGCAGGTGCTGAGGAAGCGGCGCCGGTTCACGCCGAGGGCGCGGCTCAGGCCCTCGTCCGGGGCGTCGGCGGCCGGGCCGGTGCCGGCGTCGGAGCGGGAGGGGTCGGTGAACGAAGTCACGGGTGCCTGCCTTCTGGGGTCGTGGCCTGCGCCGATGCGGCTCGGGCGGGCCGTTGTCAGTGCCGTGTGTTTCACTCTCAGTAGTCGGATGTCGGCGGGCGCACCGGGTGGTGCGTCAGCCGAGTCCGGCCAGCCGGAGCAGGAGTTGTTTCACGTCGGTGGCCGCGACACGGTCTCCGACAGCGCGGGGGGTGGAGCAGATGAGGAGCGGACCGTCGTCGTCGCTCGCGGGGAGGCGGCCGTGGCTGCCTCGAATAGGTGAGGGGTCCAGGGGCACGACCGCCATGCGGTAGCGCATGCCGAGCTTCTTGCGGGCCAGGGCACCGGCCGCCTTGACCTTGACGTAGGGGTCGAGCGGGTCCATGAACAGCTCGACCGGGTCGTAGCCGGGTTTGCGGTGGATCTCGACGAGCTGCGCGAAGTCGGGCGCGCGGTCGTCGTCGAGCCAGTAGTAGTACGTGAACCAGGCGTCCGGCTCCGCGAGGGCGACCAGCTCGCCGGCGCGGGGATGGTCGAGGTGCTGGGCCTTCTTGCCCTCGTCGTCGAGGAGTTGCTCGATGCCGGGCAGTCCGTCCAGGGCGGCACGGGTCGCGTCGAGGTCCTCGGGGCGGCGGACGTACACGTGGGCCACCTGGTGGTCGGCGACCGCGAAGGCGCGGGAGGCCATCGGGTCCAGGTACTCCATGCCGTCCTGGGCGTGCACCTCGAGCAGTCCGGCGCGGCGCAGGGCGCGGTTGATGTCCACGGGCCGGCTGACGGGGGTGATGCCGTACTCGGACAGCGCGACGACGGTGCGGCCCTCGGCGCGGGCGTCGTCGAGCAGCGGGGCCAGCGCCGCGTCGAGGTCGGCGGCGGCCTTCAGGGAGCGCGGGTCGTCGGGGCCGAAGCGTTGCAGGTCGTAGTCGAGGTGAGGGAGGTAGCACAGGGTCAGGTCGGGATGCCGGGTGGCCATGATGTGCCGGGTGGCGTCGATGATCCACTGGCTGGAGACCAGGTCGGCGCCGGGGCCCCAGAAGTGGAAGAGCGGGAAGGTGCCGAGCTTGTCGGTGAGTTCGTCGTGCAGAGCCGGGGGCCTGGTGTAGCAGTCGGGTTCCTTGCGGCCGTCGGCGTAGTAGACGGGACGGGGCGTGACGGTGAAGTCGGTGTCGGCGCCCATGGCGTACCACCAGCAGATGTTGGCGACGGTGTAGCCGGGGTGGGCGCGGCGGGCGGCGTCCCAGAGTTTGTCGCCGGTGACGAGTCCGTTGTGCTGGCGCCACAGCAGGACGTCGCCGAGTTCGCGGAAGTACCAGCCGTTGCCGACGATGCCGTGCTCGGAGGGCATGGTGCCGGTCAGGAAGGTCGACTGGGCGGCGCAGGTGACGGCCGGCAGGACGGTGCCGAGCGGCGCCCGGGAGCCGGACTGGCCGAGCTGCTTGAGGTGGGGCATGTGGTCGAGGAGACGGGGGGTGAGGCCGACGACGTCCAGGACCAGAAGGGGGGTCGGTCCGTCGGAGGGGGTGGGTCGGGTCATGGCAGTTCCTTCAGGCCGAGGTCCGTCAACAGGTCGCGGGCGAGGGTCAGCTCGGCGGCGATGCCGTCGGTGAGCTGGGCGCGGGCGCGGGGCCTCAGTTCGGGCGGGAGGGCCTGCCAGGTGTAGGTCTCGACCTCCAGATGGCGGGTGAGGGGGTGTGCGCCGCCCACCAGCCGCGTCAGCACGGCTTCGAGTACGGAGAGGGTGGAGGTGAGGGGCGCGGCGGGGGCCGCGTGCAGCGGGACGTGGAAGTGGGCGCGCCAGGGAGCGGTGTCGGGCAGCGGGCCGCCGTGCGCGAGGGCCTCGTCGAGGTCGTCTGTGCCGTGCAGGCCGCCGGACGCGGTGGTGGTGCGGGTCTGGTGCAGGAAGCGCGGCTCGGCGAAGGCGGCGAGGGCTTCGCGGACCGCGGGGTCGGCGGGGTGTTCGGCGTGCAGTGCGGCGGACAGCTGGGACTTGACGACGGGCACGCGGGCGGCCGTGAGGGCGTCCAAGGCGGTGTGCGGGTCTTCGAAGGAGGTGGCGAGGTGGCAGGTGTCGACGCAGACGCCGATGCGGTCGTGGGCGATCGCGGTCAGCGGGGCGAGGGCGTCGTGGGTGGTCTCGACGACACAGCCGGGTTCCGGTTCCAGGCCGATGCGGATGGAGCGGCCGGTCAGTTCCTGGAGCGCGTCGAGGCGTTCGGCGAGGGTGACGAGGGCGGCGTGTGCCTTGTCGGCGCGGGTCTCGTCGTAGGCGGTGCGCCAGGCGAGCGGCAGGGTGGAGATGGTGCCGTCCGTGACGTCGTCGGGCAGCAGTCCGGCGAGGAGGCGGGCCAGGGCGGTGGTGTGTTCGAGGCGTTCGGGGTCGGCCCAGTCCGGCTTGTAGACGCGGTACTTGACCTCTTCGGCGCCGAAGCCCTCATAGGGGAAGCCGTTGAGGGTGACGACCTCCAGGCCTCGCCGGTCGAGTTCGGTGCGCAGGCCGCGCAGCGCGGCGGGGTCGGTGACCAGGGCGTGGGAGGCGTCGCGGGCGAGCCACAGCCCGATGCCGAGGCGGTCGCGGCCGAGGCGTTTGCGGACCGGCTCGCAGTGGTCGCGGAGCTGGGCGAGGACGCCGTCCAGGGTCTCGGCGGGGTGGACGTTGGTGCAGTAGGCGAGGTGGACGGTGGAGCCGTCGGGGTGCCGGAAGCGCATGGCTCACTCCCCGCCGCGCAGGATGGAGTTGCCCTCGTGCGTGGCCTCGTCGGACCTCACGTCGAGTTCCAGCCGTCCGCTGAGCCCGTAGAAGGCGACGGGGTTGCGCCACAGCACCCGGTCCACGTCGTCCTCGGTGAAGCCCTCGGCGAGCATCAGGTCGCCGACCTTGCGGGTCTTGAGCGGGTCGCTCTTTCCCCAGTCGGCGGCGGAGTTGACCAGCACCTGGTCCGGGCCGTACTCGCGCAGCAGGGCGACCATCCGGGCCTCGTCCATCTTGGTGTCCGGATAGACGGAGAAGCCGAGCCAGGCGCCGGAGTCCTTGGCCTCCTTGACGGTGGTCTCGTTGAGGTGGTCGACCAGCACCCGGTCCGTGGGCAGTGCGGACTCACGGACCGCGTCCAGGGTGCGGCGCAGGCCGGCCAGCTTGTCGCGGTGGGGGGTGTGGACGAGGGCGGGCAGCCCGTGGTCGGCGGCGAGCTGGAGCTGGGTGGCCAGGGCGGTGTCCTCGGCGGGCGTCATCGAGTCGTAGCCGATCTCACCGACCGCCACCACCCGGTCCTTGACGAGATAGCGGGGCAGCTCGTCGAGGACGGGCAGGCACCGGGGGTCGTTGGCCTCCTTGGGGTTGAGGGCGATCGTGCAGTGGTGGGCGATGCCGTACTGGGCGGCGCGGAAGGGCTCCCAGCCCAGGAGGGCGTCGAAGTAGTCGCGGAAGGAGGCGGGAGAGGTGCGGGGCTGGCCGAGCCAGAAGGACGGTTCGACCAGGGCGCGGACGCCTGCCGCGTACATGGCCTCGTAGTCGTCGGTGGTCCGGGAGGTCATGTGGATGTGGGGGTCGAAGATGCGCATCAGGACTCCTTGCCGTGGGGGTCGGCCGTGCCGGGCGCGGGGCGTCCGGAGTCGGTCAGGGCCAGGACGCGGTGCAGGTCTTCGGGGACGGCGCGGTCCGCGGCGGTGCGTTCGGCGGCGTAGTCGGCGAGCATCCGGGCGAGTTCGTCGTCCCCGCGGGCCCGGCGGGCGAGGTCCGCCACGCTGTCCACGGGGACGCCGGTGAACAGGCACTTCAGTACGGCGTGCCGCCACTGGTGCGCGTCGAGGTGCCGGGCGGCGTACGGGCCGAGGGCGGCGGCGACGAGCCGGGTGTCGTTGGTGCGCAGGGCGTCCTCGACGAGCGGGAGGGCGTCCGGGCCCGGCACCAGGTGGGGCAGGGCGTGCAGGACGGCGCGGCGTTCGTCGGCGGTGCCCTGGGTGTAGACCCGGGTCAGGGCGTCGGTGTCGGCGCGGGCGGCGTGCAGGACGAGGACGCGGGCGGCGTCGGCGTGAGCGGGCCCGCAGCGGCGGCCGGCCTCGGCGAGGCGCAGTTCCCACACCGAGATGGGGCCGTGGGTGCCGGGGTGGGCGGCGGCCTCGTCCAGCGCCTGGTCCAGCCAGGCCCGGGCGGCTCCGCCGAGCTGTGCGGAGAGGGCGGCGCGCAGGTCGGCGGGCGGGACGTGGGCGGGGGTGGTGCCCGGGGTGTCCTGCCCGGCGGGGGTGGTGCCCGCAGGGACCTGCCCGGCGGGGGTGCCATCCGCGTCCTGGGTGTCGGGGGTGACGTGGGCGGCGTGCGGCTGCGTCATGGTGTGGCTCCCTTCAGTGGGTGGCGGAGGGCTCGCCCGAGCGGTTGGTGCGGCGTGGCGCCGGTGCGGCCCGGCGCAGGAACGGGAGGGAGCGTTCGGCGAAGTGGGGTCCCGCGTGGGAGTGGCGGGGCAGTTCGACGACGGTCAGGCCCTGGTAGCCGGTGGCGGCGAGGGCCTCGAGGACGGGCGGGAAGTCGATCTCGCCGTCACCGAAGGGGAGGTGTTCGTGGACGCCGCGGCGCATGTCCTCGATCTGTACGTGGCGCAGCCAGGGGGCGGCGGCGCGCACGCAGTCGGCGGGAGGGAGCGGTTCGAGGCACTGGCAGTGGCCGATGTCCAGGGTGAGTCCGAGGTGTCCGGGGTCGCCGAGGGCGCGGCGCAGGGTGTGGAAGTCGGCGAGGGTGGCGAGCAGATGCCCCGGTTCGGGCTCCACCGCGAGGGGGACGCCCGCGGTGGCGGCGGCGTCCAGGACCGGGGCGAGGGCCTCGGCGAGCCGCTTCCACGCCGTGTCCTCGTCCGTTCCCTGCGGGGTAACCCCGCTGAAGCAGTGCACGGCGTGGGCTCCGAGGTCGGCGGCGACCTGGACGGCGCGCACCAGGAGGCCGGCGCGGCGGGCGCGGTCCTCCGGGTCGGGGTCGAGCAGGGAGGGGCCGTGTTTGCGGCGCGGGTCGAGTACGTAGCGGGCGCCGGTCTCCACGGTGACGTCCAGACCGAGCGCGTCCAGCCTCCGGGCGACCCGGTGGGTGCGGGCGGCGAGGTCGTCGGCGAGCGGGTCGAGGTGCATGTGGTCGAGGGTCAGGCCGACGCCGTCGTAGCCGAGGTCGGCGAGGAGGGCGAGGGCGTCGTCGAGGCGGAGGTCGGCGAGACCGTTGGTGCCGTAGCCGAAGCGGAGCGGGTGCGCGGCGCCCCCGGCCCCGGCTCCGTTCGCTCGCGGGTCCGCTCCCGGGTTCCGGCTCATGTGATGCTCACCTTCCTCATGGCGGACCTCCTCGCGAACAGCCGGCCGGCCGGGGCGAGAGCCGCCACCAGGAGGGATGTGGCCCCAGCGCCGGAGCGGGCGGCGAGCGCGGCCTGGAGCGGGATCGTGGCCCGGATGCCACCGCCCACGGCGCGTTGGGTGAGCGGGGGTGAGGGGTTGAGCGCGGCGTGGACATAGGGGCGGGCGGCCGTCGCGGCGTAGGCGGCGCCCAGGGCGGCCGCGAGGACGTCGGTGGCGGCGGGCGCCGGGGTGGAGCCCGGCAGGCCGGGGGCGGCTGCTGCCCGCCGGCCTGCCGGGAGTCGGGTGCGGCGGCGGGCGACCAGGCCGGTCAGCGCCCCCGTCGTCGCGAGCGCGGCCAGCGGGGCCAGGACGGACCCGCCCGTGGTCTCCCGGCGGGAGACGGCCGTGACCGCGAGGGTGTGGCTGCCGAGCAGCGCGGCCGAGGGCAGCGCGGCCCGGGTGCCGCCGCCGGTGGCGGCCGCGCCCAGGAGCAGGTCAAGTCCGCGGGCCGCCGCCATGGCCGCCGGACCGGCCGGCGTGTGCTTCAGGGCGAGGTCGTAGGCCCAGACGGTGGCCGCCAGCGGCGCGGCGACCGCGAGGGCGGGGCGTCCCGCTCCGGCCGCCAGCGCCAGCCCGGCGCCGGTGAGGACCCCGGCGGCCGCCAGGGCCGCGGCAGGGCGGATCCGGCCGGAGGGGAGGGGCCGGTGCGGACGTTCCCCGGCGTCCTCCGCGCGGTCGGCCCAGTCGTTGAGGGCCATGCCGGCCTCGTACAGGCACAGGGAGGAGCCGATGGCGAGCAGGGTGCGGGGGCCTGGGCGGGCACCGGCCGCCGCCGCGCCGGCCAGGGCGTCACCGGGGACGGTGAACAGGGCGGGCAGCCGCAGCAGTTCGGCCCAGGCGCCGACGCGGGAGGGATGGGCGGGTACGTCGGCGGCCCGATGCCGCGGTCCGGTGGCCCCGGAGGCCGCTCCTGGCGCCCCCGGCGCACCGCCCGCCGAGGGCGAGGACCCGGCCGTGCCGAGGGCCGTGGCGGCGGTGCGGCTCATCGCCCCGCCCCGCGCTCGTCGGCTCGGCGGTCGGTCCGGGCGGCCCCGCTGCCCTGGCCTTCCCCGTCGGCGGGGACGCGGTCCGCGTCGTCCCGCAGCAGCCCGGCGAAGCGTTTCAGCTCCCCGTACTGCTCGGCCAGGGACGACGGGCCGTCCCCCACCGGGTCCTTGAAGTAGAAGCCCAGTTCGCCCAGCGGGCCGGTAAGCCCCTTCTGGTGGGCACGGGCGACCAGCCGGGCCAGGTCCAGGACGAGCGGCGCGGCGAGGGACGAGTCGCAGCCCTGCCACGTCGTCTGAAGGACCATGCGGGCGCCGAGGAACCCGTCGAAGGCGATGTGGTCCCAGGCGGTCTTCCAGTCGCCGAGCGCGGGCACGTCGTCGATGTGGACCTCGCCCTCGACGGGGGCGCCGAGGGTGTCGGCGAGGACGCGTTCCTTGCCGGCGTTCTTCGCCGCGGCGGCCGCCGGGTCGGCGAGGGCGGCGCCGTCGCCCCCGCCCAGGAGGTTGGTGCCGGACCAGGCGCGCACCGCCAGCGCCCGCTGGGCGAACATCGGGCCCAGTACCGAGCGCAGCAGGGTCTGCCCGGTCTTGCCGTCGCGGCCGGCGTAGGGCAGGGCGCTCGCTTCGGCGGGTGCGGACAGCGCCGGGTGGTGCAGCCCGGTCGACGGGGTGAAGTTGACGTACGGGCAGCCGGCGCGCAGGGCGGCGGCCGCGTACAGCGAGCTGGCGGGAAGGGCGTCCCCGGTGGGCGCGGGTTCGGTGGAGGCCACGTTCACGACCACGGTCCGGTCCACGCCCGAGCGTCCTGCGAAGTCGGTGATGTCCGCGGCGAACGCGGCGATCAGCGTCTCCTCGTCACGGGTGTCGCCGGGCAGCGGGCCGCCGGGGCGGATCTCGCGGTCGGCCGCGGCCAGTTCGGCGCCCACGGCCGAGGGCAGTCCGTGCGGCAGCACGCCCCCCGCGGCCAGGGCCTCCGCCCGCTTGGGCAGGGGGCAGTCCACGGTGTCGTGACCGCCGAAGACAAGGGACGAGAGGGCGGGCAGTCCGGAGCCGGCGAAGTCGGGGGTCTCGGTGACCATGCCGGTCGGGGGGTGCAGCCCCGCGGTCATGGCGGCGCAGCCCGCCACCACCGTGGTGGCGACGGAGCCGCGGGCCCCGATCAGCCAGACACCGGTACGGGAGCCGCGGGAGGAAGCAGAGGGGGACGCGGACATGGGCAGCCTCCTTGTCGAGCGCGTCGGACACACACGAGCGGTGGTGCGGCCGGGGGGTGTTCCGTGCGGGGTGACGGCGGGCGGAGGTCCGGCGTCCTCCGCCCGCCGCCGTTCGGATCGCCCCCTCAGGGGCGGGTTCGCCCTAGGAGGGCAGTTCCTTGAGCTGGATGTTGCGGAAGGAGACCTGGTCGTCGGCGCCGTGGTTCTGGAGGCCGATGTAGCCGTCGGTCAGGCTCCGCTCGGGGTCCTTGTTGGTGAAGTCGTTGATCTTGACTCCGTTGAGGAACACCTGGAGGCGTTCGCCCTGGACCTTGATCTCGTAGGAGTTCCACTGGCCGGGCGGCCGCAGAACCTGGTCACGGGCCTTGATGTTCGCCGCCTTGAACGTGTAGATCGCACCTGTGGTGCGGTCCACGGCGTCCGTGGCGTCGATCTGCACCTCGTAGCCCTTGTTCACCGCGGACCAGGGGTCGTCGGAGGCCGGGAAGCCCACGAAGACACCGGAGTTGTCGTCGCCCCGCATCTTCCAGTCGAGCTTGAGGGAGTACGACTTCAGCTCCTTGGCCTGGTACCAGAGCAGACCCATGCCGCCCTCGGACTCCAGGACGCCGTCCTTGACGTTGAACTTGCCGGGTCCTGCCTGCTTCCAGCCCTCCAGCGTCTGGCCGTTGAAGATGTCCCGGTAGCCCTTGGCCGGCTTGCAGTCCGACTTGACCTGGCCGGTGGCGTACTGCATGCCGCCGAGCAGGTGGCCGCGGAAGGCCTCGTCCGCGTAGGACTCCTTGGTGTGGCCCATGCCGGTGTAGAAGGAGCGGCCGCCGCCGTAGTTCTGGCACCAGGCGATCGGGTGGTCGCCCTTCATGTTCCCGCCCTGGTAGGTGGTCTCGTCCAGGGTGGCGAGGACCTTGGCCTGCTCACGCGGGTTGGTGCGGTAGTTGTACCACTCGTCGGTGCGCTCCCAGGCGTCGTCCAGGTGCGCGGTGGCCGGGTGGTCGTGGTCCTCGACGCGGACGGTGGCCTTCTGGATGGCCGGGTGCGAGTCGAAGTAGGCGCCGACGAGGCCGCCGTAGAACTCCCAGTCGTACTCGGTGTCGGCGGCGGCGTGGATGCCCATGTAGCCGCCGCCGTTCTTGACGTAGTTCTCGAACGCCTTCTGCTGGTCGGCGTTGAGGACGTCACCGGTGGTGGACAGGAAGGCGACCGCGTCGTACTTGGCCAGGTTGGCCGTGGTGAACTGTCCGGCCTCCTCGGTCGCGGTGACCGAGATGCCGGCCGGGGTGCCCAGCTCCTTCAGCGCGGCGATGCCCTCGGGGATGGAGTCGTGGCGGAAGCCGGCGGTCTTGGAGAAGACCAGGACCTTCTTGCCGGCCTTGAACGGCTCCGTGGAGAACTCGAAGTCGTCGATGTCGTACAGCGCGCCCTCGCCGCCCTTGAAGACCAGGTAGATGTCGGTGGTCTTCTTGGGCAGGGCCCGCAGCGGCACGTCGACGTTCTGGAAGGTCTCCCAGCTGCCGGTCGGCGGGATGTACGCCGAGCCGTGCAGGGGTCCGGTGGGCGAGCCGGTGCGCAGCTCGAGGTAGCCTCCGGCGCCGCCGGAGGAGGCCCGTACGGTGAGCTTCTTCTGCCCGTCGAACTTGTAGGGGCTGAAGGAGATCCAGTCGCCGTCGTTGATGTCGCCGACGGTCTTGCCGCCGTTGGCGCCGGTCTTGTCGATCGGCGACACGCCCTGCTGGGTGGTGAAGTGCTCGGCCTGGCGGTGCGGCGGCTGGATCACGGTGCGGGCGGTGCCGGTCAGGGCCTCCTGGCCGTTGGCCCCGCCGTCGGTGTAGCTGGCGCCGACGACGCCGTAGATGTTGGCGTTGGGGTCGTGGCCGCCGTCGCCCGGCGGCGGGTTGAGGGTGCCCTCACAGCCCATCTCGCTGGTCAGCTCGTGGGCGTGGGAGTCGTGGCCGAGGCTGTAGGCGACCTTGACCTTGGAGCAGTCGATGGTCTCCTCGGGGTCGGTGACCTTGACCTTGAAGGGGATGGGCTCGCCCATGGGGAGAAGGGTGCCGTTGCCGGGCGTCTCGATGGTCACCTTGGGCTCGGTGTTGCCGACCACGATCCGGACGCTGGCGTGACCGGTGTTGCCCTCGGGGTCCTTCGCGGTGAAGGTCGCGGAGTAGGTGCCGACCTTCTTGTACTGGTGCGTGGGAGTGAGGCCCTCGCCCTTGGTGCCGTCGCCGAAGTCCCAGCTGTAGGTGAGGTCCGGGGAGTCGGCGTCCTTGGCGGAGCCGGTGAAGGTGACCCTCAGGCCGGCGGCGCCGGACGTCTTGTCCGCGCTCACCTCGGCGATCGGGGAGAAGCCGTCAGCGGCGTTCTCGATGCGGTAGAGGGCGGAGTCCTTGTCGCCCTGGAACCAGGACAGGCCGTAGTCGAGGACGTAGAGCGCGCCGTCGGGGCCGAACTCCATGTCCATGATCTGGGTGCCGGTCCACGGGAAGTCGTTGATCTTCGAGACCGCGCCGTCCTCGGTCTGCTCGATCCGCTTGATCCAGCGGCGGCCGAACTCGCCGGCGAAGAAATCGCCGTCGTACTCCTCGGGGAACTTGACCTTGGAGTCGAGGTCCGGGTCGTAGCGGTAGACCGGGCCGCCCATCGGGGACTCGGAGCCGCTGCCGAACTCGGGCACGGAGTCGTCGTCGTACGGGATCCAGGCGGCCTGCGCGGGCGGCAGGTCGGTGAGACCGGTGTTGTGCGGTGAGGTGTTCTTCGGGGCCGCGCAGTCGAAGGTCTCGCCGGAGGCGCCGGTGGCGAAGTCGTAGTCGACGTAGGGGTCGTTGTCACCGGTGCAGAAGGGCCAGCCGAAGTTGGCGGCCTTGGTCACCTTGGCGAACTCGACCTGTCCGGCCGGACCGCGCTTCGGGTCGGCGGCACCGGCGTCGGGGCCGTAGTCGCCGACGTAGACCGTGCCGGTCTTCTTGTCGACGCTGATCCGGAACGGGTTGCGGAAGCCCATCGCGTAGATCTCGGGCCGGGTCTTCTCCGTGCCGGGCTCGAAGAGGTTGCCCTCCGGGATGGTGTACGAGCCGTCCTCGGCGACCTTGATGCGCAGGATCTTGCCGCGCAGGTCGTTGGTGTTGCCGGCGCTGCGGCGGGCGTCGAAGGCCGGGTTGCGGTCCGCTCGCTCGTCGATCGGCGTGTAGCCGTCGGAGGCGAAGGGGTTGGAGTCGTCGCCGGTGGAGAGGTAGAGGTTGCCCTCGGCGTCGAAGGCGATGTCGCCGCCGACGTGGCAGCAGGTGCCGCGGGAGGCCGCGACGTCCAGGACCTTCTTCTCGCTGGCCATGTCCAGCGTGCCGTTGGTGTTCAGGACGAAGCGGGAGAGGCGGTTGACGCCGTCGAACTTCTTGAAGTCCTCGGCGGTCCCGTTCTCCGGGGCGTCGCCCGCGGGGGTGTCGAGCGGCGGGGCGTAGTAGAGGTAGATCGCCCGGTTGTTCTCGAAGTCCGGGTCGATGCCGACGCCCTGCAGGCCCTCCTCGTCGTGGTTGTAGACGGGGATCTTGCCGGCGACCTTGGTGACGCCGCCCTGGTCGGTCAGGCGCAGTGTGCCGTCGCGGGCGGTGTGCAGGACGCTGCGGTCCGGGAGCACCGCGAGCGACATCGGCTCGCCCATCTCGGGCTCGCCCTTGGCGAGCGGTACCTGCTGGAACTGTCCTTCGGCGGCGGCCGCCGTCTCGTCGTGCTCCGGGTGGCCCGGGTGGGCGCCGGCGACGGTCGCCGGGGTGCCCACGGCCAGCAGCAGGCCGGTGAACAGGGCGAGGGTGGTGCGGAGCCTGGGGCGCCTTGTGGTGCTGGTGCCTTTGAGTCTGGTTCTGTGCACGAAGTCCCTCCGGGAACGGGTGGGCCGTACGGGATGGGTGCGAAGACAACCGATGCGGGCGCCGGGGTGCGCCGTCACCCCGGAGGTGTGAATGTCCTGAACACTTCAGGGACGGTAACCGCGTTCTTCCGGGGCCAACACCCCTTGGGTCAGGACTCGTTGAACTTTTGCCCGGCTAAGGACAAAGCGGGATCCGGGCAGCCCGGACCGGGGACCGGCGGACGCTCCGGTCCCCGTCCCGACCTGCGCCGAGTGCGGGGTCAGCTGTTGAACGCGGCGTCGAACGACGCGCTGGGCGGCTCGAAGTCGAAGGCCTTGAGCCGGCTCAGGGCCTCGGGCGCACCCTGCACCCTGTCCATGCCGGCGTCCTCCCACTCGACGGAGACGGGCCCCTGGTAGTCGATGGAGCGCAGCATGCGGAACACGTCCTCCCAGGGGACGTCGCCGTGCCCGGCCGACACGAAGTCCCAGCCGCGCCGCGGGTCGCCCCACGGCAGGTGGGAGCCGAGCCGCCCGTTGCGGCCGTCGAGGCGCTTGCGGGCCTCCTTGCAGTCGACGTGGTAGATGCGGTCGCGGAAGTCCCACAGGAAGCCGACGGGGTCGAGGTCCTGCCACACGAAGTGCGAGGGGTCGAAGTTGAGACCGAACGCCGGCCGGTGGTCGACCGCCTCCAGGGCGCGCTGCGTGGTCCAGTAGTCGTAGGCGATCTCGCTGGGGTGGACCTCGTGCGCGAACCGCACGCCCTCGGCGTCGAAGACGTCCAGGATCGGGTTCCAGCGGTCCGCGAAGTCCTGGTAGCCGCGCTCGATCATCGACGCGGGGGCGGGCGGGAACATGGCGACCAGGTGCCAGATCGCGGAGCCGGTGAAGCCGATGACGGTGTCGACGCCGAGACGGGCGGCGGCGCGTGCGGTGTCCTTGATCTCGGCGGCGGCGCGCTGCCGTACGCCTTCGGCGTCGCCGTCGCCCCAGATGCGGGCGGGCAGGATCGCCTCGTGGCGTTCGTCGATGATGGCGTCGCAGACGGCCTGGCCGACCAGGTGGTTGGAGACGGCCCAGCACTTGAGGCCGTACTTGTCGAGCAGCTGGTGCCGGGATTCCACGTAGGAGGGGTCGGCCAGGGCCTTGTCGACCTCGAAGTGGTCTCCCCAGCAGGCCAGTTCCAGGCCGTCGTAGCCGAAGTCGCGGGCGAGGCGGCAGACCTCCTCCAGCGGCAGGTCCGCCCACTGTCCGGTGAAGAGCGTGAAGTTGCGTGGCATGTCGCTGCCGGCCTCCTCAGGGCAGGATCGGGGTGTAGACGGAGTTCTTCTCGGCGCTCTCCTCCACGGCCGCGAGCACGCGCTGCACCTGCAGCCCGTCGGCGAAGGAGGGTTCGGGCCCGCGGCCCTCGGCCACGGCGTGGACGAGGTCGCGCGCCTGGTGCACGAAGGTGTGCTCGTAGCCGAGCCCGTGGCCCGGCGGCCACCAGGCGTCCAGGTAGGGGTGTTCGGGTTCGGTGACGAGGATCCGCCGGAAACCGGCGTGTTCCCCGGGCTCGGTGCCGTCGTGGTACTCCAGCTCGTTGAGCCGCTCCAGGTCGAAGGCGAGCGAGCCGCGCTCGCCGTTGAGTTCGATGCGCAGGGCGTTCTTGCGGCCGGTGGCGTACCGGGTGGCCTCGAAGGAGACCAGGGCGCCGGAGGTGAGGCGGCCGGTGAACACGGCGGCGTCGTCCACGGTGACCTGCCCCGTCACGCCGTCCGCCGAGCCCGCGGACAGGCCCCGGGAGGCGCCTGCGGGCAGCGGGCGCTCCCGTACGAAGGTCTCGGTGAGGGCGGAGACGCCCGCGATCCGCTCCCCCGACAGGTACTGGGCGAGGTCGACGATGTGGGCGCCGAGGTCGCCGAGCGCCCCCGACCCGGCCAGTTCCTTGCGCAGCCGCCAGGTGAGCGGGGCCTTCGGGTCGACCAGCCAGTCCTGGAGGTAGGTCACCCGCAGGTGCCGAAGCCGGCCGACGCGGCCCTCCGCCACCATCCGCCGGGCCAGCGCGGTGGCCGGCACCCGGCGGTAGTTGAAGCCGACCATCGCCAGCTGCCCGCGCGCCCCGGCCGCCTCGGCGGCGCGGGTCATCTCCTGCGCCTCCTCGACGGTGTTGGCGAGCGGCTTCTCGCACAGGACGTGTTTCCCGGCGGCGAGCGCGGCCAGCGCGATCTCGGCGTGGCTGTCGCCGGGGGTGCAGATGTCGACGAGGTCGATGTCGTCCCGTTCGACCAGGGTCCGCCAGTCGGTCTCGGTGCTCGCCCAGCCGTGCCGGTCGGCCGCCAGGCGGACGGCGTCGGCGTCCCGCCCGCAGATCGCGGCCAGTACCGGGTTCAGCGGCAGGTCGAAGACCCGGCCCGCGGTGCGCCAGCCCTGGGAGTGGGCGGCACCCATGAAGGCGTAGCCGACCATCCCGACGCGCAGGGGCGGTCTGGTCGCGGACGCCCCCGTCGCCGCCCCGGCGTCGGTCCCGGTGTCGGTCCCGCTGCCGGTTTTGGCGGCTGCCTCCTCGGCCCCGGCCCCCTCGGGCTGCTGCGGCTGTCCCATGCGGATGTCCTCCTCGTCGTGGTGGCGCGGTGGGGTGGGCCCCGCCCCGGCGGGCCGGCTGGTCAGGCCGCCGCCGGGGCGGAGTCCGTCACTTGAAGCCCGTGGGCATGTACTGGTCGACGTTCTCCTTGTCGACGACGGCCGAGTAGCAGGTGACGGTCGAGGGGATCTCGAACTCGGCGAGGCCGCTGACGCCCTTGCCCTGGCCGAGGGCGCGGGCCAGGTCGATCGCCGAGGCGGCCATGGTCGGCGGGTAGAGCACCGTCGCCTTCAGCACGCCGCGGTCGGCCTTGATGGCCTCGAAGGCGGAGAGCGCGCCCGCGCCGCCGACCATCAGGAAGTCGTCGCGTCCGGCCTGCTCGATGGCGCGCAGGGCGCCCACGCCCTGGTCGTCGTCGTGGTTCCACAGGGCGTCGAAGTCCGACTGGGCCTGGAGCAGCTGGGCCATCTTGGCCTGGCCGGACTCCACGGTGAACTCGGCGGCCTGGCGGGCCACCTTCTTGATGTTCGGGTAGTTCTTCAGTCCGTCGTCGAAGCCCTGGGTGCGCTGCTGGGTCAGCTCCAGGTTGTCGATGCCGGCCAGTTCTATGACCCGTGCGTTCGGCTTGTCCTTGAGCTTCTCGCCGATGTAGTGGGCGGCGTTGAGGCCCATGCCGTAGTTGTCGCCGCCGACCCAGCAGCGGTAGGCCTGGGGGCTGTTGAAGATGCGGTCCAGGTTGATGACCGGGATGCCGGCCCGCATCGCCTTCAGGCCGACCTGGGTGAGGGCCTTGCCGTCGGCGGGCAGCACCACCAGGACGTCGACCTTCTTGTTGATGAGGGTCTCGATCTGGCCGATCTGCTGCGCGGTGTCGTTGGACCCCTCGGTGACCTCGAGGGTGACCTCCGAGTACTTCTCCGCGCGCTTCTTGGCGTTGTCGTTGATGGCGTTGAGCCAGCCGTGGTCGGCCTGCGGGCCCGCGTAGCCGATGGTGATCGGCTTGCCGGGCTTGTCGTCCGCGGCCGGCTGGGTGTCCGCGGCGGCCTTGTCGTCGCCGTTGTCGGGGTCGTTGCTGGTGCACCCCGTGAGGACGGCACCGGCGGACACGGCGGCGGCTCCGAAGAGCAGCCCTCTGCGACTCGTGAGCTTCGTCATGACGGTGAACCCTTTCCTCAATGCGTGCTTGCGGTACGGCGCTGGACCAGCACGGCGGCGACGATGATCGCGCCCTTGGCGATCTGCTGCACGTCGGTCTGCAGGTTGTTCAGGGCGAAGATGTTGGTGATCGTGGTGAAGATCAGGACGCCCAGCACGGAGCCGAGGATGTGGCCCCGGCCGCCGGTCAGCAGGGTTCCGCCGATGATCGCGGCGGCGATGGCGTCGAGTTCGTAGAGGTTGCCGTTGGTGTTCTGGCCGGAGCCGGCCAGGACGATCAGCAGGAAGGCCGCGATGCCGCAGCACAGACCGGACAGCAGGTACAGGTAGAGCCGCTGGCGGCGGACGTCGATGCCGGCCAGGCGGGCGGCCTCCGCGTTGCCGCCGACGGCGACGGTGCGCCGTCCGAAGGTGGTCCGGTTGAGCACCAGCCAGCCGACGACGGTGACGGCCGCGAACACCAGGACCAGCGGCGGGATGCCGAGGATGTAGGAGTCGCGCTCGCCGAGGTCCAGGACGCTGGATACCGTGACGACCTGGGTACGGCCGTCGGTGATCTGGAGCGCGAGGCCGCGGGCCGAGGCCAGCATGGCGAGGGTGGCGATGAAGGGGACCATCTGGCCGAAGGCGATGAGCACCCCGTTGACCAGTCCGCAGCCCACTCCCACCACGATCGCGGTGAAGAGGATCCCGAAGAACCCGTACTCCTGGGTGGCGACCGTGGTCGCCCACACCGAGGCGAGGGCGACGATGGCGCCGACCGACAGGTCGATGCCGCCGGAGACGATGACGAAGGTCATGCCGACGGTGACGACGCCGATCACGGACGCCTGGGTGAGCACCAGCTGGAGGTTGCGGGTGTCGAGGAACGAGTCGGGCTGGGTGATGCCGCCGATGAGCACCAGGACGGCGAGCACGCCGAGCAGGGTGAGGGTGCGGACGTCGGCGCGGCCCAACCGGACCCGCCAGGCGGGCGGAGCGTCCACGGGTGCCGCCTTGCCGGTGCCGTCCCGCGGCGGGGACACGTGCTGCGTCATGACGCCGGACTTCCTTCCATCACGAGGTCGAGTACGCGGTGTTCGTCGAGTTCGCGGGCGGGGGCCTCGTGCACGACGCGGCCCTCGCGCAGTACCAGTACGCGGTCGGCGAGACCCAGCACCTCGGGCACCTCGCTGGAGACCAGCAGGACGGCGAGGCCCTCGTCGGCCAGGCGCCGGATGACGGCGTACAGCTCGGCGCGGGCGCCGACGTCGACGCCGCGGGTGGGTTCGTCGAGCAGCAGGACCCGGCAGCCGCGCAGCAGCCAGCGGGCGAGCACCGCCTTCTGCTGGTTGCCGCCGGAGAGGGTGCGCACGGGCACGGACGGGTTGTCGGGCCGCAGGGACAGCTCGCGGGTGGCCTTGCGGGCCGCACCGAGTTCGGCGCCGCGGTCGATCCAGCCGCCGTGCGAGAAGCGGGACATGGCGGAGACCGACACGTTGCGGGTGACGGACTCCAGCATCAGCAGGGCCTGGGCCTTGCGTTCCTCGGGGGCGAGTCCGAGCCCGGCGCGCACGGCGGCGCGCACGCTGCCCGGCCGGAGCGGACGTCCGTCGACGAGGACCTGGCCGGCGCTCGCCTTCCGGGCGCCGTAGACCGTCTCCAGGATCTCGGAGCGGCCGGAGCCGACCAGCCCGGCGAGGCCGACGATCTCGCCGGGGCGCACCTCCAGGTCGAGCGGGGCGAACTCGCCCTGCCGGGCCAGCCCCCGGACGCTCAGCACGGGTTCGCCCGCGGGCGGTGCGGTGGGCCGATCCGGGAAGACGTACTCGACGTTGCGTCCCGTCATCAGCGCCACCACCTCGCGGGTGGGTGTCGACTCGGCGGGCAGGCCGCGGGCCACCGCCCGGCCGTCCTTGAGGACGGTGACCCGGTCGCCGATGCGGCGGATCTCCTCCAGGCGGTGCGAGATGTAGACGACGGCGACTCCGTCGGCGGTGAGGTCGGCGACGATGCGGAAGAGGTTGTCGACCTCGTCCGGGTCGAGCGCGGCGGACGGCTCGTCCATCACGATCAGCCGTACGTCGTGCGACAGCGCGCGTGCCATGGACACGATCTGCTGCTGGGCCGCCGACAGGTCGCCGACCAGCCGCCCCGGGTCGACCTCCGGGTGCCCGAGCCGTTTGAGCAGCGCGGCCGTCGACGCCTTGGCCGCCTTGCCCCGTACGACGAAGCCGGCGGCGGTCGGCTCGTGACCGAGGTGGACGTTCTCGGCGACCGACAGGTGTTCGACCAGGTCGAGTTCCTGGTAGATGGTGGCGATGCCGAGGCGCATGGCCGCGATGGGCGAGCGCAGGGTGACCTCCTCGCCGCGCCAGCGGATGGTGCCGGTGTCGGGCTGGTGGGCGCCGGCCAGCACCTTGATGAGGGTGGACTTCCCGGCGCCGTTCTGGCCGAGGAGGCAGTGCACCTCGCCGGCCTGGACGTCGAGGTCGACGCCGTCGAGGGCCCGGACTCCCGGGAACGACTTGGTGATGCCGGACATGCTGAGCAGCGGTGGTTCTGGTGCCATGTGAGGTCCCCTCGGCGGGCGTGCGGGCCGGTGTCAGGGCAGAGCAGAGCAGGGCGTGGCGGAACAGGGTGTGGCGAAACGGTGCGTGACGGTGCGGAGCAGGGCAGGGCTGGGTGGAGCGCTGTGCTGGGTGGGGCTCGGAACCGGTCGGTGACTACGCGGGTGAGAACAGGTGGTCGCTGATCAGCCGGGCCGCGCCGATGACTCCGGCGGTGGGTCCCAGCTCCCCGAGGACGATGGGCAGGTTGCCGGTCGCCAGTGGCAGCGACTGGCGGTAGACCTGGGTGCGGATGGCGGCGAGCAGGTTGTGGCCGAGGCCGGTCACCCCGCCGCCGATCACCACCAGGCCCGGGTTGAAGAAGCTGACCAGGCCGGCGATGACCTGGCCGGTGCTGCGGCCGCCCTCCCTGATCAGGTCCAGCGCGGTGGCGTCGCCCGCGGCGGCCGCGGCGGCGACGTCGGCGGCGCTGAGGCCCCCGTTCGCCTCCAGCCGGTTCGCGAGCTCGGCCGACTGCCCTTGCTGGGCGGCCTCCGTGGCGTCGCGGGCCAGGGCCGCGCCGCTGAAGTGGGCTTCCAGGCAGCCACGGTTGCCGCAGGCGCACTGGCGTCCGTCGGGCACCGCCTGGATGTGTCCGATGTCGCCCGCGCTGCCCGTGGTCCCGCGGTAGACGTCCCCGCCGACGACGATGCCGCAGCCGATACCGGTACCGATCTTGACGACGAGGAAGTCGTGCTGGGTGCGGGCGACGCCCGCGTGCTGCTCCCCCAGCGCCATCAGGTTCACGTCGTTGTCGACCATGACCGGGCAGCCGAGTTCCTGGCTGAGCGCCTCCCGTACCGGGAAGCCGTCCCAGCCCGGCATGATCGGCGGGGCCACCGGCACGCCCTCGGGGAAGCGGACCGGCCCCGGGACGCCGATGCCGGCCCCGTCGAAGCCCTCCGCGAGCCCGGAGGCGCGCAGCTTGGCGGCCATGGACAGCACCTGCTCGAAGACCGCGACCGGGCCTTCGCGTACGTCCATGGGCTGGTTGATGTGCCCGAGGATCTCCAGCTCGGCGTTGGTGACGGCGACGTCGACCGAGGTCGCGCCGATGTCGACGCCGAGGAAGCGCAGTTCGGGGTTGAGGCGGACGTTGTGGCTGCGGCGCCCGCCGCGCGAGGCGGCGAGCCCGTCGGCCACCACGAGTCCGGTCTCCAGCAGCCGGTCCACCTCGACGGCCAGTTTGGACCTGGAGAGGTCGACCTGGTCGCCCAGCTGGGCACGGGAGTTGGGCCCGCCGTCGCGCAACAGCTGGAGCAGTCGCGCTTGGTGGGCGTTCGCGGGTCGTGCGGTCATGCGTCTCACGAGCCCCTCCCCGCCTCAATCGGCCTTGGGTCCGCCGGTTTCCGGCCACGTCCGTGACTTGCTGTCGTGGCGTGCTTTCGGAGGGAACGTAGCAGCGGGCGCCGGGTGTGGGAAGAAGTCACGCACGAATTGCTGCGAACTTTCTCCTCTGAGTGGACAAAGCAGAGCGCGACATCCGCCGGACCCGGACACGACGAGGCCGCCCGGCCGAGGTGCCGGGCGGCCTGTGAACGCCCTCCGAACGGGCTCTGACCTCAGGATTCTCCGCGCGCGTGGTACGAGCGGCGGGTGTGTTCGGTGTGCTCGCGCATCAGCCGGGTCGCCGCCTGCTCGTCCCGTTCGGCGATGGCCGCGATCAGCTTGCGGTGCTCGATCCAGGACTGCCGGCCGCGCTGCCGGGCGATCGGGGTGTAGTACCAGCGGACGCGGCGGTCGACCTGTGCGGCGAGTTCGGCCAGGACCGCGTTGCCCGCCAGCTCCATGACCTTGCCGTGGAAACGGGCGTTGACGGCGACGGTGGCGTCCACGTCCTCGGCGGCGACGGCCCGCTCCCCCTCCTCACACAGCTCCTCCAGCGCGGCGATGCCGGCACTGGAGGCGTTGGCCGCGGCGAGCCGGGCCGCCTCGGCCTCCAGGAGCGTACGCACCGTCAGGAGCTGGTCCGCCTCCTCCTCCGTCGGCTCGTGCACGAACGCGCCCTGCGCGGGGCGCAGATCGACCCAGCCCTCGGTGTTGAGCCGCTGCAGTGCCTCGCGCACCGGCTGCCTCGACACCCCCAGGTGACCGGCGAGTTCGCTCTCGACGAGGTGCTGGCCGGGCCGCAGGGCCCGGGTGGTGATGAGTTCGAGCAGCGCCTCGTAGACACGGTCCCGCAGCGGGCCGGGCCGTTCGAGCCTGGGCACCGCACCCTGCGGCAGTCCTGCGGACAACATCGGTCCCCCCTCGACGGCCGGAACACAACCAGTACGCGAAGTATTGATTGTCTTTCGTCTACAGTCTACGGCGCACGCTCGGGCCGTGCGGCCGGGGTGCAGGCCACGTCACATCGGGGGGCCGGGGCCGTCAGGGGCAGCGGACGACCTGTCCGGCGTAGGAGAGGTTGCCGCCGAAGCCGAAGAGCAGCACCGGGTCGCCGGTGGTGATCTCGCCCCGCTCCACCAGCTTGGACAGCGCCAGCGGGATGCTCGCCGCCGAGGTGTTGCCGGACTCCACGACGTCCCGGGCGACCACGGCGTTGACGGCACCGATCTTCGCGGCGAGGGGTTCGATGATGCGCAGGTTGGCCTGGTGCAGGACGACCGCGGCGAGGTCGGCGGGGGCGAGGCCGGACCGCTCGCAGGCCTGGCGGGCGATGGCGGGCAGCCGGGTGGTCGCCCAGCGGTAGACGCTCTGCCCCTCCTGCGCGAACCGCGGCGGCGTTCCCTCGATGCGGACCGCGTTGCCCATCTCGGGCACCGACCCCCACAGCACGGATCCGATCCCCGCCTCCTCGCCCGGCGCGCAGGCCTCGACGACGGCGGCCCCCGCCCCGTCGCCGACCAGCACACAGGTGGTGCGGTCGGTCCAGTCGGTGACCTCGGACATCTTGTCCGCGCCGATGACCAGCGCCCGGCTCGAGGAACCGGCCTGTACGGCGTGGTCGGCAGTGGCCAGGGCGTGGGTGAAGCCCGCGCACACCACGTTGAGGTCCAGCGCGGCGGGGCCGGGGATGCCGAGGCGGGCCGCGACGCGGGCGGCGGTGTTCGGGGAGCGGTCGATCGCGGTGGAGGTGGCGACGACGACCAGGTCCACGTCGGCGGGGGTCAGCCCGGCCGCCGCGAGCGCCTTCGCGGCGGCGTGGCCGGCCAGCTCGTCGACCGGCTCCTCGGGTCCGGCGATCCGGCGCGAACGAATGCCCACCCGGCTCCTGATCCACTCGTCGCTGGTGTCGACCAGGCCCGCCAGGTCCTCGTTGGTGAGGATCCGGGCGGGCTGGTAGTGGCCGACGGCGGTGATGCGGGAGCCTTGGTGCATGGGTGGAGTCCTCGCTGCCTCGGGGTACGGGATCCACCAGTGTGATCAGTGACCGACGGGTACGACGGCAGGTGATACGACAGGAAACCGGCGCCCGGCTTGTCGGCTTCGGTCAGCACCCTCCGCCGCGTCGCCGGTCCGCCCGCCGGTGGCCGCCCTCACCCCGTGAAGAGCTGGGTCGCCTTCCGTACGAGTTCGTACAGCCCGTAGGCGAGCGGCGCGCCCACCCAGAGCCAGGTGAAGGCGACCAGCGGCCGCCGGTCGGGCACCTCGGCCGTCTCAGGCGGACTCTGGCTGCTGTCGGATGACATCGTTGCCCTCCTTCGGCGCGGGGACGGTGGTCGCGGGTTCGTGGTGCCGGGCGTGGACGGGCCGGACGAGTTCGTTGGCGACGAAGCCGACGACCAGCAGCCCGATCATGATGAGAAAGGAGGTGCCGTACAGGGCCGAGCCGTGCCGCCCCGCCTCCTCCTGGTGGTCGGCGATCCAGTTCACGATCAGCGGCCCGAGGACACCGGCCAGCGACCAGGCGGTGAGCAGCCGCCCGTGGATCGCTCCGACCTGGTAGGTGCCGAAGAGGTCCTTGAGGTAGGCGGGAGCCGTGGCGAAGCCGCCGCCGTAGAAGGAGAGCACGACCAGGGCGCACAGGACGAACAGCGGCTTGGAGGAGTCGCCGAACAGCGCGATCAGGGTGTACATGAGCGCGCCGACGCCGAGGTAGACGCGGTAGATGTTCTTGCGTCCGATCAGGTCGGAGGCCGAGGACCAGCCGATCCGGCCCGCCATGTTGGCCGCCGACAGCAGGGCCACGAAACCGGCCGCCGCGGTCGCCGACACCGGGGTGGAGGTGTCGGCGAAGAAGTCCGTGATCATCGGCGCGGCCTTCTCCAGGATGCCGATGCCGGCCGTGACGTTCATGCAGAGCACGATCCACAGCAGCCAGAACTGCGGCGTGCGCACGGCCGAACGCGCCGAGACCTGGACCCCTTCGAGCGGTGCGGGCCGCCCGTCCGCCCGCTCCCTGGGCCGCGGCACCCGCACCAGCAGCACGCCGAGCAGCATGAAGACGGCGTACGTCAGTCCGTGCACGAGGAAGGCGAGGGCGATCCCGGAGTTGTCGGTGCCGAAGGACTTCAGCATCTGCGCCGACCAGGGCGAGGCGATGAGGGCGCCGCCGCCGAAGCCCATGATGGCGATGCCGGTGGCCATGCCCGGCCGGTCCGGGAACCACTTGATCAGCGTCGAGACGGGCGAGATGTAGCCGATGCCGAGGCCGATCCCGCCGACGAAGCCGTAGCCGAGGACGATCAGCCAGTACTGCTCCGCCGCCGCGCCGAGCGCGGAGAGCAGGAAGCCGGACGAGAAGCAGACCAGGGCGACGGTCATCGCCCAGCGCGGTCCGTGCCGTTCGACGAGCGTGCCGCCGAACGCGGCGGACAGGCCGAGCATCACGATGCCGAGCTGGAAGGGCAGTGCGCTCTGTGTGCCGCTGAGTCCGAGCGCGGACTCCAGGGGCGGTTTGAACACGGACCAGGCGTAGGCCTGGCCGATGGAGAGGTGGACCGAGAGAGCGGCCGGGGGGACGAGCCAGCGGCTCCAGCCCGGGGGTGCGACGGGGGGACTCATGGGTCCCCAACCGTAGGGATCCGGAAAGCGCTTGAGAAGACTGTTGAGCAGACAACTACAGAGGACGAGCACGCGACTACGGACCACCACCACTGCTGCGCAAAGCCTTGCCGCCTCAACCTCCATACTGTAGACAATATTTCGTCGACATCATCGATCCTGCGTCGGCCCCTTCTTCCCGGTTCCTCTTCTTCCCGGTTCCTCGGTATCCCTCGACCGAACGGAGCTCCCCCGCCATGAAAGTCGCAGTCCTCGGCGCCGGGGCGATCGGCGCCTACGTCGGCGCCGCGCTCCACCGTGCGGGCGCCGACGTGCATCTCATCGCCCGCGGACCGCATCTGGCGGCCATGAGGCAGTACGGAGTACGGGTGCGCAGCCCGCGCGGCGACTTCACCGCGCACCCGCGCGCCACCGACGACCCGGCCGAAGTCGGCCCGGTCGACTACGTGTTCCTGGGTCTGAAGGCCAACTCGTACGCGGCGTGCGGGCCGCTGATCGAGCCGCTGCTGCACGGGACCACGGCGGTCGTGGCCGCCCAGAACGGCATTCCCTGGTGGTACTTCCACCGGCACGGCGGCCCCTGGGACGGGCGCCGTCTGGAGAGCGTGGACCCGGCCGGCGCGGTCAGTGCGGTGCTCGCGCCCGAACGGGCCGTCGGCTGCGTCGTGTACGCGGCCACCGAACTGGAACAGCCGGGCGTCGTACGGCACGTGGAAGGAACCCGGTTTTCGATCGGCGAGCCCGGCCGTGAGGTCTCGCCGCGGTGTCTGGCGCTCAGCGAGGCGATGCGGTCGGGCGGTCTGAAGTGCCCGGTCGAGCGGGATCTGCGCAACGACATCTGGCTGAAGCTGCTGGGCAACATCTCCTTCAACCCGATCAGCGCCCTGGTCCGGGCCACCATGCGCCAGATGTGCCGGCACGGCGGCACCCGCGAAGTCATCGAGACCATGATGACCGAGACGCTGGCGGTCGCCGGGGCCCTCGGCTGCGAGGTCGGCGTCTCCATCGAACGCCGGCTCGCGGGCGCCGAGAAGGTCGGCGACCACCGCACCTCCACGCTCCAGGACCTGGAGCGCGGCAAGCCGCTCGAACTCGACGTGCTGCTCGCGGCCGTCGTCGAGCTGGCGGAGATCACCGGGGTCCCGGTGCCCACCCTGCGCACCGTGCACGCCCTGTCGGACCTGCTCGCACTGAGGAGCGCCGCATGAGGAAACGCGACCGAACCCCCAAGACCTACACCCGCCTCACCCACCCCCTGGTCCGGGACTCGCGCGACGAGCCCCTGCGCCGGGCGACCTGGGAGGAGGCCCTGGACCGCACGGCCCGGGGCCTGGCGGCGGCGCGCGGCGCGTTCGGGATGTTCTCCTGCGCGCGGGCGACCAACGAGATGAACTACGTGGCGCAGAAGTTCGCCCGGGTGGTGATGGGCACCCACAACGTCGACTCCTGCAACCGCACCTGTCACGCGCCGAGCGTCGCGGGCCTGTCGGCCGCCTTCGGCTCGGGCGGCGGCACCTCCTCCTACGAGGAGATCGAGCACACCGACGTCATCGTGATGTGGGGCTCCAACGCCCGCTTCGCGCACCCGATCTTCTTCCAGCACGTGCTGAAGGGCATCCGGGGCGGCGCCCGCATGTACGCCGTCGACCCGCGCCGCACCTCCACCGCCGAGTGGGCGGAGGGCTGGCTCGGGCCGAACGTCGGCACGGACATCCCGCTGGCGCACGCGGTCGGCCGCGAGATCATCCACGCGGGCCTGGCCAACGAGGCGTTCATCGCACGCGCGACGACCGGTTACGACGAGTACAAGGCCCTGGTCGAGCCCTGGACCCTCTCCCTCGCCGAGAAGGTGACGGGCGTACCGGCCGCCGCCATCCGCGAGCTGGCGCACGCCTACGCCCGCGCCGAGCGCGCCCAGCTGTGCTGGACCCTCGGCATCACCGAGCACCACAACGGCACGGACAACGTCCGCGCCCTGATCAACCTCTCCCTGCTCACCGGCCACGTCGGCCGCTACGGCTCCGGTCTTCAGCCCCTGCGCGGCCAGAACAACGTGCAGGGCGGCGGTGACATGGGCGCCATCCCCAATCGCCTCCCCGGCTTCCAGGACGTGCTCGACCCGGAGGTCCGCCAGAAGTTCGAGACGGCGTGGGACACGGTGGTCGAGCCGCGTCACGGGCTCACCCTGACGGAGATGTTCGAAGCCATGGAGGACGGCACCCTGCGCGCCGTCTACTGCATCGGCGAGAACCCGGCCCAGTCGGAGGCGGACGCGCAGCAGGCGGTACGCCGCCTGCGCGCACTGGACTTCCTGGTGGTCCAGGACATCTTCCTGACGAAGACCGCCGAACTGGCCGACGTGGTCCTCCCGGCGACGGCCGGCTGGGCGGAGACGGAGGGCACCACCACCAACAGCGAGCGACGCGTCCAGCGCGTGCGCAGGGCGGTCAGCCCGCCGGGGGAGGCCCGTGAGGACATCGACATCCTCTGCGACCTCGCGGCCCGCCTGGGCCACGACTGGAAGTACGCCGACGCGGAGGCGGTCTGGAACGAGCTGCGCTCCCTCTCCCCCGACCACCACGGGATGACGTACGCCCGCCTGGCGGAGCACCAGGGCATCCAGTGGCCGTGCCCGAGCACGGAGGGGCTGGAACCGACGTACCTGCACGGCAGGCTGTGGGACCCGGACCCGGCCGCCCGTGGCCGCCTCGCCCCCTTCGGCATCGTCCGGCACGACCCGCCCGTGGACCTCACCGACGAGCAGTACCCGATCCGGCTGACCACGGGACGCCGCCTCGACTCCTACAACACCGGGGTACAGAGCGGCAGTTACGCATCCCCCCTGCGTCGCGGGGAGTCCGTCGAGCTCTGCCCCGAGGACGCCGAACGCTACGGGGTCGTGGTCGGCGAGGAGGTCCGGGTGGCCTCGCGGCGCGGCTCGTTGCTGGCCCCCGTCTGGGTCGACCCGGCCCTGCGACCGGGCCTGGCCTTCATGAGCTTCCACTTTCCCGACGAGGTGGACACCAACCAGCTGACCATCGAGGCCAACTGTCCCATCGCCGGGACGGCGGAGTTCAAGGCCTCGGCGATCCGGATCGAGAAGGTGAGCACCGGTGGACCTGCGCTTCGGTGACGGCAAACCCACGGACGAGGAACGCGAGGCCGTCGACGCCCTGCTCGGTCCGCCCGAGTCCTCCTGGGAGGGCGCCACCCGCGGCGAGAGTGACGCCGCCGACCTCAGGTGGGCACGCGGCGGCCGCGAGGCCCGGGACCGCCGCGACCAGCTCCTCCCGGCCCTGCACGCGCTCAACGACCGGGTCGGCTGGATCAGCGAGGGCGCCCTGGACTACGTGTGCCGCCGCCTGACGGTCCCCCCTGCCGAGGCCTACGGCGTGGCCACCTTCTACGCCATGTTCTCCGTCCGCCCCCGCCCGGCGACCGTCCTGCACGTCTGCACGGACCTCGCGTGCACGACGGCGGGGGCGGGCGAGCTGTGCGCGGCCGTGGAGGCACGGCTGGGCCCGGAGAGCGGAGTCAAGGTCGAGCGGTCTCCGTGCCTGGGCCTGTGCGAACGGGCCCCGGCGGCTCTGGTGATCCGAGCGGGTGACACTCCGGCCCGTCCGCCGCAGGGGGACACTCCGGCCCGTCCGGCACAGGGGGACGCTCCAGCCCGTCCGGCGTTTGAGGACGAGGCCGTCCAGGCCGAAAGCGGAGGTCCGGGAGCGGCAGCCCCCGGGGACGGGAACGGGAAGGGGCGGCGGGGGCGAAACACCCTCCACACGACGGCCGTCTGCGCACCCGCGACCCCCGACGGGGCGGTTCGAGCGGCCAACTCCCCCGAAACGGCCCCCACCGAACCGGCCCCCCGAGCCGCCGTCCCCCAGTCCGGCGACCCCACCCTCACCCTCCTCAAGCGCATCGGCACCGTGGACCCCACCTCCCTCGACGACTATCGCGCCCACGGCGGCTACACCGCCCTCCGCCACGCCTTCGCCCTCGGCCCCGCCGGCGTCATCCGCGAGGTCACCGACGCCGGCCTGGCCGGCCGCGGCGGCGCCGCCTTCCCCACCGGCCGCAAGTGGCAGGCGACGGCCGCCCAGCCCGACCACCCGCACTACCTGGTCTGCAACGCGGACGAATCCGAACCGGGCACCTTCAAGGACCGCGTCCTCATGGAGGGCGACCCGTACGCCCTGGTCGAGGCGATGACGATCGCGGCCTACGCGACCGGCGCCCACCGGGGCTACCTCTACCTCCGCGGCGAGTACCCCCGCGCCCTCGCCCGCCTGACCCACGCCATCGAGCAGGCCCGCACCCGGGGCCTGCTCGGCGACGACGTCCTCGGTCAGGGCTACGCCTTCGACATCGAGATCCGGCGCGGCGCCGGCGCCTACATCTGCGGCGAGGAGACGGCCCTGTTCAACTCGATCGAGGGCCATCGCGGCGAGCCCCGCTCCAAGCCCCCGTTCCCCGTCGAGAAGGGCCTGTTCGGCAAGCCCACGGTCGAGAACAACGTAGAGACCCTGGTCAACGTCCTCCCCATCCTGACGATGGGCGCCGGCGCGTACGCCGCGATCGGCACCCCGGCGTCCACCGGACCGAAGCTGTTCTGCGTGTCGGGCACCGTGGCCCGTCCCGGCGTCTACGAACTCCCCTTCGGCGCGACGCTCGGCGAGCTGCTCACCCTCGCCGGGGTCCGCGACAACCTCCGCGCTGTCCTGCTCGGCGGCGCCGCCGGCGGTTTCGTCCGCCCCGACGAGCTGGACATCCCGCTCACCTTCGAAGGCACCCGCGAGGCGGGCACGACGCTGGGCTCCGGCGTCGTCATGGCCTTCGACGACACGGTCCCGCTCCCCCGCCTGCTCCTGCGCATCGCCGAGTTCTTCCGCGACGAGTCGTGCGGTCAGTGCGTGCCGTGCCGGGTGGGCACCGTCCGCCAGGAGGAGGCGCTGCACCGGATCGCCGACCGCACGGGCGCCGCGGCGGCCGATGACATCGCCCTGCTCCGCGAGGTCGGCCGCGCGATGCGGGACGCCTCGATCTGCGGTCTGGGGCAGACCGCGTGGAACGCCGTGGAATCCGCCATCGACCGTCTGGGGGCGTACGAATGACCGCGATACCGCTCGGAGTGCCGCGCCGCCTGGTGGAGTTCACCCTCGACGGACAGGAGGCGCGGGTCCCGGAGGGCTCGACGATCCTCGACGCCTGCCGGGCGGCCGGGAAGGACGTGCCGACCCTGTGCGAGGGCGACACGCTCACCCCGAAGAACGCCTGCCGGGTCTGCGTGGTGGACGTCGAGGGCGCCAGGACCCTCGCGCCCGCCTGCTCGCGCGAGGCGGAGTCCGGCATGGTGGTGCGCACCGACACCGAGCGCGCCCGGCACAGCCGCAAGGTCGTCCTCGAACTCCTCGCCTCCTCCGTCGACCTCTCCACCACCCCTTCGGCCGCCCAGTGGATCGAGGAGTACGAGGCGAAGCCCGACCGCTTCGGCCCGGACGCGGCCCGCGTCGACGAGGAACCGCGCGTCGACAACGACCTCTACGTCCGCGACTACGGCAAATGCATCCTCTGCTACAAGTGCGTGGACGCCTGCGGCGACCAGTGGCAGAACAGCTTCGCCATCTCCGTATCCGGCCGCGGCTTCGACGCCCGGATCTCGGTCGAGCACGACGGCCCGCTGACCGACTCGGCGTGCGTCTACTGCGGCAACTGCATCGAGGTGTGCCCCACGGGGGCCCTGTCCTTCAAGTCGGAGTTCGACATGCGGGCGGCCGGCACCTGGGACGAGGAGCGGCAGACCGAGACGACGACGGTGTGCGCGTACTGCGGTGTGGGCTGCAACCTCACGCTCCATGTGCAGGACAATGAGATCGTCAAGGTCACCTCTCCGCACGACAACCCGGTGACCCACGGCAACCTGTGCATCAAGGGCCGCTTCGGCTACCAGCACGTACAGAACCGGGACTGACCGGCACACCGACCGGCGCAAGGGGCACGAACATGGGACGAGTCACGGAACGACGCAAGGTCCTCCGCATCAGGGACGGGGCGGTCTCCTCCCGCCCGGACACGCTCGTCGCCGAGGAACCGCTGGAGATCCGGCTGAACGGCAAGCCCCTCGCCATCACCATGCGCACTCCCGGCGACGACTTCGCGCTGGCGGCGGGTTTCCTGGTGAGCGAGGGGGTCCTCGCCGAGCAGGCCGACCTCCAGAACATCGTGTACTGCGCGGGCGCCACGGCCGACGGCTCCAACACCTACAACGTGGTCGACGTGCGGACGGCCCCCGGCGTGCGGGTCCCGGACATCACCCTGGAGCGGAACGTCTACACCACCTCGTCCTGCGGGCTGTGCGGCAAGGCGAGCCTGGACGCGGTGCGGACGACCGCCCGCTGGCCCATCGCCGACGCTCCCCCGGTCCGCGTCACCCCGGAGCTGCTGGCGGACCTGCCCGACCGGCTGCGCGCCTCCCAGCGGGTCTTCGACCGGACCGGCGGGCTGCACGCGGCGGCGCTGTTCACCGAGGACGGCGAACTGGTGGACGTACGGGAGGACGTGGGCCGGCACAACGCGGTCGACAAGCTGGTCGGCCGCGCCCTGCAGAGCGGGGACCTGCCGTTGTCCCGGTCCGTGCTGCTGGTGTCGGGCCGGGCCTCCTTCGAGCTGGCGCAGAAGGCCGTGATGGCGGGCATCCCGGTGCTGGCCGCGGTGTCGGCGCCGTCCTCGCTGGCCGTGGACCTGGCCGCCGAGACCGGCCTGACACTGGTGGGCTTCCTGCGCGGCAGCTCCATGAACGTGTACGCGGGTGAGGACCGGGTCGCCCTGCGGGCCGCGGCCGCCCAGGGCTGACCCCCTCCCCGCGACACGGCGGCGGGGTCCCTGTCGGCGGGGAGCGCCCCCTGCGCCCCGGGGGCCCCGCCTCGACCGCGCCGGTGTCCGACACGCGGGGGACGACGCGGTCCCCGCGGACCCAGGGCGGCTCTTGTACTGATGTCCGGACGAAAGGGTTTCTCCACCAGCCGCCCCGAAGGGCAGACCGCGCCATGCCGCCTCGTCCTCCCCGTGCCTTCTGGCTCGCGCTCGCCGCGTCCTGCGCGCTCGCCGTGACCTCCCCCTTCCCGGCACACGCGCGATCCGGCGACCGCGTCCCCGGGTTCGAGGAGCGGGTGCTCTTCGACGCGGCCCGCGACCCCGGCGGATACGCCTGCTTCCGCATCCCGGCGATCGTGCGCACCACGGAGGGCACCCTGCTCGCCTTCGCCGAGGGCCGCGTCCTCGACTGCGGGGACGCCGGCGACATCGACGTGGTCCTCAAGCGCTCCACCGACGGCGGACGCACCTGGGGTCCGCTCCAGGTCGTCAACGACGGCGGCGGCGACACCCACGGCAACCCGGCCCCGGTCGTCGACCGTGCCACCGGCCGCGTCCTCCTGCTGGAGACGTACAACGCGGGCCGCACGGACGGAGCGAACTGCGCGGTGCCCTGCGCCCGCACGCCGCACCTCCAGCACAGCGACGACGACGGCCGCACCTGGTCCACGCCCCGCGACCTGAGCCCCGGGATCCTGCCGCCCGACTGGAACTCCTGGTACGCCACCGGCCCCGGGCACGGCGTCCAGCTCACCGGCGGCGCCCACCCCGGGCGGCTCGTCGTCGGCGTCAACGCCGAGACCTGGGACGGCGAGCGAAGCGAGATGGGGGTCCCCCCGGCCGGAGACTGGGGGAGGGTCACCGCCCACCACGCGGCCCTCGTGGTCAGTGACGACGGCGGCGAGCACTGGAGGACCGGCGCCACCGACACCTGGCCCGTCGCCGCCGACGGCACCTTCCGGCAGAAGCCCTCCGAACTGTCCCTCGCCGAACGCGCCGACGGCGCGCTCCTGGTCAGCGGCCGGGAGGACAACGGCACCGACCTCGGCCACCGCACCCAGGCCCTCAGCCGCGACGGCGGCGACACCTTCGCGGCGCCCTTCCGGGCCCTGCCCGACCTGTACGCCCCGCAGGTGCAGGGCGCGGTGCTGCGCCTGGGCGACCGCACCCTGCTGTCGGCGCCGGCCGACCCCGACCGCCGTCGGACCATGACCCTCCGCTCCTCCTGGGACGGCGGCGCGACCTGGGACAGCGTGGACCGCGGCACGGTCGTCACCCGGGACTGGTCGGGCTACTCGGACCTGGTGGGCGTCGACGAGGACACCGTGGGCCTGCTGTACGAGGCCGGGACGGCCGACGCACGCGACGAGATCCGCTTCGCCCGGTTCACCGAGGACCGGCTCGCGCCGCGCCGGCCCGCCGACCCCACCACTCCCGACCTCGCGCCCGGTGCCGCACCCGCGGCCGTGCTCGGCGGCGCCGGGACGACGGACGGCGCGGCGGGCGGCGCGCTCGTCTTCGACGGCGCCGACGACGCCGTACGACTGCCCTACGACGGGCGGCTGGCGCTCGGGGAGGGGGACTTCACGGCGTCGCTGTGGTTCCGGTACTCGGCGGCCGACGGGGAGCAGCCGCTGCTGTGGATGGGCGGCATCGGCACGGACCAGCCCCAGGTGTGGCTGCGCGCCGAGCCCGGGAACAGGCGGGTGCGGGGGCTGATCACCGCGCGCGAGGGCGCAGCGGCGCCCCGCTCGGCGTGGGTGCGCGCCGACCGGGCCCTCGACGACGGGCGGTGGCACCGTCTGACGCTGCGCCGCGGCGGGGGCCGGCTCGCGCTGTTCGTCGACGGTTCGGCGTCGGCGGACGCGGCGGACGTGCCGGGTTCGGTCAGCCGGAACTCGCCCTTCGGGGTGCACATCGGCGAACGGATGGACGGCCGGGCCCGCTTCACCGGCGCCGTCGACGACGTACGCGTGTGGAACCGGGCCCTGACGGACGCGGAGATCGCCGCGGGCGATCCGCCCGCCGCCACCGGGAACCCGGTCCTGCACCTGCCCCTGGACCGGGTGGCCGGGGCGGCCACGGGCGGCTGACCGTCACCGCGCGGGTGCGGACGCCTCAGGCCGAGCGGCCGCCGGTGCCGACCGCGGTGCGCGCCGGCGCGGCCGACTCCTCGGGCGGGACCGCCTCCGGGTCGCGCGACCGGCGCTTGGCGATCACCGCGCACACCATCAGCTGCATCTGGTGGAAGAGCATCAGCGGCAGTACCGCCAGGGATGCCTGGGCCCCGAACAGAACACTCGCCATGGGCAGTCCGGCGGCGAGCGACTTCTTGGACCCGGCGAACTGGATCGCGATCCGGTCCTCCCGCCCGAAGCCGAGGCCCTTCGCCCCGTACCAGGTCAGGAGCAGCATCACGGCCAGCAGTACCGCCTCGACGGCCAGCAGCCCGGCCAGCCGCACCGGGCTCACCTGGTGCCAGATGCCGTGGACCATGCCCTCGCTGAACGCCGTGTAGACGACCAGGAGGATCGAGCCGCGGTCGACGAGAGCGAGCGCCTTCCTGTGCCGGGCGACGAAGCCTCCGATCCACCGGCGCAGCAGTTGCCCGGCCGCGAAGGGCACCAGCAGTTGCAGCACGATCTCCACCACCGAGTCGGCGGAGAACCCGCCCCCGCTGCCGCCGAGCAGGGCGGCGGCCAGCAGCGGCGTGACGACGATGCCGGCCAGCGAGGAGAAGGACCCGGCGCAGATGGCGGCGGGCACGTTGCCGCGGGCGATGGAGGTGAAGGCGATCGACGACTGGATGGTCGACGGCACCAGGGTGAGGAAGAGCAGGCCCTGGAAGAGGGGGTCGGTCAGGAACACCGGGACCAGGGCGCGGGACGCGAGGCCGAGCAGCGGGAAGACCACGAAGGTGCAGGCCAGCACGGTGAGGTGGAGCCGCCAGTGCCGTACGCCGTCCATCGCCTCACGGGTGGACAGCCGGGCACCGTAGAGGAAGAAGAGGAACGCGATCGCGCCGGTCGAGGCGCCGGAGGCGACGTCCGCGCCCGTGCCGCGGGCCGGCAGCAGTGCCGCGAGGCCCACGGTGCCGAGCAGCAGCAGGATGTACGGGTCGATCGGCATCCAACGCGGCCAACGCAGGCGTTTCACGGTGCTCCACTTGCTCGCTGCTCACTCGTTCTGTTCGTGCGACGGGGTCACGGGCCCCCGCTCCATCGTGCTCCCCCGCCCGGCGATCGGGAATCCGGTACACCGCTCTGACTGTCATCACGATCCCCGATGACCACCGCTAGCCTGGTGGCATGTACGACCCCTCCCACCTGCGTACCTTCCTGTCGGTGGCCCAGACGCTGAGCTTCACGCAGGCCGCCCGGCGGCTCGGGCTGCGCCAGTCCACGGTGAGCCAGCACGTACGCCGCCTCGAGGACGCCACCGGCCGGCAGCTGTTCAGCCGGGACACGCACTCCGTGGAGCTGACGGAGGACGGGGAGGCGATGCTCGGGTTCGCGCGCCGGATCCTGGAGGTGCACGAGCAGGCGACGGCCTTCTTCACGGGCACCCGGCTGCGCGGGCGGCTGCGGTTCGGGGCGTCCGAGGACTTCGTGCTGACCCGGCTGCCGGAGATCCTGGAAACCTTCCGGCACGACCACCCGGAGGTCGACCTGGAGCTGACGGTGGAGCTGTCGGGCACGCTGCACGAGCAGCTGGCGGCCGGGAAGCTGGACCTGGTGCTGGCCAAGCGGCGGCCCGAGGAGCCGCGCGGCGAGCCGGTGTGGAGCGACCGGCTGGTGTGGATCGGAGCGCCGCGGCTGCGCCTGGAACCGGACCGCCCGGTGCCGCTCATCGTCTATCCGCCGCCCGGCATCACCCGTGCGCTGGCACTGGACGCCCTGCAACGCCAGGGCAGAGCCTGGCACGTCGCGTGCACCAGCGGCAGTCTCAACGGTCTGATCGCCGCCGCCCGCGCGGGCCTGGGCGTGATGGCGCACTCCCGCGGCCTCGTCCCGCCCGGGCTGGTGCGGGTGCCGGACCGGGCGGGGCTGCCCGAGCTGGGCCGCGTCGACTTCGTGCTGGTGCACGGCCGGCGCCGCCCCTCGGCGCAGGGCGCGGCCAACGCCCTGGCGGCGGCGATCCTGGCGGGCGGCGACCGGCTGCACCGGCCTCAGCGCACGGGCCTCGGATAGGTGAGCTGCTTGACCCGGCGCAGGAACGGCGAGGCCTCCACGTGCTGGACGCCCTCCAGGCGGCCGAGCGGACCGCTGAGGTAGGCGTAGAGGTCGGCGGTGTTGCGGACGACCGCGGTGGCGACGATGTTGGACGGGCCCGCGGTGGCGGCGGCGTGGGCGATCTCGGCGTGTGCGGCGAGGGCCTCGCCCACCCGGTGCAGCGCGGCCGGGCTGGTGGTGAGCCACAGCACGGCGGCGGTCGGATATCCGAGGATCTCCGCGTGGTACTCCACGTCGATGTACACGGCGCCGGAGCCGAGCAGCGCGGCCAGGCGGCGTTTGACCGCGGACTCGGAACGGCCGGTGGCGCGCTGGAGTTCGGGAAGCCCGGCGCGCCCGTCGCGCTCCAGCACGTCGAGCAGCGGCTCGTCCTCGGGGTCGATGCGGGCGGGCCCCGGCGGGCGTGGTCCGGTCTCCGGCCGCAGCGCCGCGACCTGGTCGTCATCGAGGACGCCGAACTTGCGCAGCCAGCCGCTGGGTCCGCCGTAGAAGCGGTGCAGGACCTGGTGGGCGTGGATCTCCAGGACGCGCGGGGTGCGCGGCAGCTTGCCGAGGAGCAGGTCGTCCCGGTCGCCGGGACTGCGCGGCCGGGTACCGAAGATGATCTCGGTGCCGCCCCCGGCCAGCCCGATCCAGTTGGTGTCGGGCCGCTTGGCGAGGGCGTCCGCGATGGCCGGTGCGCTGTCGGGGACGCAGCGCAGCCGCAGCGTCCAGTGGTCCTGGCCGAGCCGCTCGGCGTCCCGGACGGCGACCACCCGCAGCCCGCCCTCGGCGCACAGCCTGCGGTAGCGGCGGGCGACGGTCTGGTCGGAGACGCCGAGCACCGCCCCGATGCGGCTGAAGGAGGCGCGGCCGTTCACCTCCAGAGCGTCCAGCACGCGCAGGTCGAGTTCGTCGAAGGTGTCGGATTCCATCCGCAACGGGGCCTCTCCCATCGGATTCCGTCACACGAGCGCCGTTGACGGGGTAGATCTGCCGGTGTCGGTCCATCGTACGGAGGCACGGAGACTCGTAGCGCAACAGGAAGAAGACGGAACATGCGTACATGGGGGCCGCTCACGGCGGTGTGCCTGGGGACGTTCATGCTGCTGCTGGACGTGACCATCGCGGTGGTCGCGCTGCCGGACATGGCCAGGGGGCTGCACGCGTCGCTGAGCGATCTGCAATGGGTGATGGACGGCTACGCGCTGGCGCTGGCCGCGCTGCTGCTGGGGCTGGGCGCCGCGGCCGACGTCCTGGGACGGCGCCGGGTGCACGTGGCGGGCGTGGTGCTGTTCGCGGCGGCGTCGCTGCTGTGCGGGCTGGCCACCGGGCCGGGAATGCTGGTCGCGGCGCGCGGACTGCAGGGGGTGGGCGCGGCGGCGATGTTCGCCACCACGCTGCCGCTGCTGGGCTCGGTCTACCAGGGGCGCCGGCGGTCGATGGCGCTCGGGGTGTGGGGCGCGGTCAGCGGGGCGGCGGCGGCCGTGGGCCCGGTGCTCGGCGGACTGCTCACCGACGGTCCGGGCTGGCGCTGGATCTTCTGGGTGAACCTGCCGGTGAGCGTGGCGGCGGTCTGGCTGACGCTGCGCGTGGTGCCGGAGTCCCGCGGGGCGGCCGGACGCCGCGTGGACTGGGCGGGTACGGCGACCTTCGCGGCCTTCGCCGGGGCGCTGACGTACGGGGCGGTGCGCGCCGGGTCGCACGGCTGGACCGAGGGCGGCACGCTCGTCTCCTTCGTCCTCGCGGTGCTGGCGCTGGGCGCGTTCGTCGCCGTGGAGCACCGGGTCGCCGATCCGCTGCTCGACCCGCGGCTGTTCCTGCGGCCCGCGTTCTCGGGCGTGCTGCTGGGCGGGCTGGCCTTCAACGCGGCGGCGTTCGGGGTGATGGCGTACACCTCCATATGGCTGCAGACGCTGCTGGGGATGAGCCCGGTGCGGGGCGGGCTGGTGTTCGTGTGGCTGTCGCTGGCGTCGTTCCTGGTGGCCGCGGCGGGCGGGCGGCTGCTGCACGGGGTTCCGGCGCGGCTGACCATCGGGGGCGGGCTGCTGCTGATCGCGGCGGGCCAGTTCTGCATGGCGTTCCTGGGCGCGGGCTCCACCGCGTCCGCGCTGGTGCCGGGGCTGCTGCTGGTGGGTGTCGGGACGGGTCTGGTGTCGCCCGGCATCGCGGGCGCCGCTCTGGCGGCGGTCCCTGCGGAGCGGTCCGGCATGGCCGGGGGCGCGGTCAACACCTTCCGGCAGCTCGGGTACGCGCTCGGCATCGCCGTGTTCGGCACGGTGCTGACCTCGCGGATGCAGGACACGCTGCCGCACGACGCGGCGCACGGTCTGGCGGGCGGTGCGGCGGGGGCCCTGCGGGGCGTGTTCGGCGAGCACGCGCTGCGGGCCGCGTTCGCCTCCGGACTCAACGCGGCGGCGGTGACCGCGGGCGCGGTCGCGGCGGTCGCCGGGGTGCTGGTGCTGGTGCTGGTCAGGGCCGACCGCGGCGGCCGGAACGCCGGTGTGACGGATTCCGCGCCGCCCGCGCTGGAAGAGGAGAAGGCCACTCCGGTAGCCCCGTACCGGCGGTAAGCGGGTCGTACAGATTCGGTGGAGATTACGGCACCGAAACTTACTCAACCGTCAGGAAACTGTCCGACCCTTCCCCATGTGAGCGCATTTTCTCCCGCTGACCAGCGCGAACATGAGCCCTGTTCGATTTTGGCGCCCCTCCCGTCCCCGCGCCGGGTGGGGTAGCTTTCACCGCGCTGTGCGGGGGGTCATCGAAAAGCGGGGAGCGGGGTTTGCGCGAGTTCACCAGTCCTCCGTCGACGTTGGCACCACCGGTGGGCGGTCTGGCCGACGTCGTCTTCGAGCATGCCCAGCAGGATCCGCGGCACATCGCGCTCGGCCGCAAGGACGAGGCCGGGCAGTGGCGGGACGTCACCGCTGGAGCCTTCCGCGACGAGGTCCTCGCCCTCGCCAAGGGGCTGCTGGCCCAGGGCATCCGCTTCGGCGACCGGGTCGCCATCATGTCCCGCACCCGCTACGAGTGGACCCTCTTCGACTTCGCCCTGTGGACCATCGGCGCCCAGGTGGTGCCCATCTACCCGACCTCCTCGGCCGAGCAGTGCATGTGGATGCTCTACGACGCCGAGGTGACGGCCGCGGTCGTGGAGCACGAGGACCACGCGATGACGATCGCCACCGTCATCGACCGGCTGCCGCACCTGCGCGGCCTGTGGCAGCTGGACTCGGGAGCCGTACAGGAGCTGTACGACGCGGGCGCCCACCTCGACGACGAGGTGGTCCACCGGCACCGCAAGGCGGTCACCCCGGAGTCGGTGGCCACCGTCATCTACACCTCGGGCACCACCGGCCGCCCCAAGGGCTGCGTCCTGACCCACGGCAACTTCATGTACGAGGCCGACACCGTCATCGCGCGCTGGGAGCCGGTGTTCCACTCCAAGCGCGGCGACGAGGTGGCGACCCTGCTGTTCCTGCCGCTGGCGCACGTCTTCGGGCGGATGGTGGAGGTCGCGGCGATCCGCGGCCGGGTCCGCTTCGGCCACCAGCCGCAGCTCAACGCCGCGGCCCTGCTGCCCGACCTGGCCGCCTTCCGGCCGACCTTCATCCTGGCGGTGCCGTACATCTTCGAGAAGGTGTTCAACGCGGCGCGGCGCAAGGCGGAGAAGGAGGGGAAGGCCGGTCCCTTCGAGAAGGCCGTCGACGTGGCCGTGAAGTACGCGGAGGCGGTGGAGGCCAAGGCCTGGGGCATCGGGCCCGGCCCGTCGGCGGGGCTGCGGATGCAGCACCAGCTCTTCGACAAGCTCGTCTACGCCAAGGTGCGGGCCGCGATGGGCGGCCGCATCCGCAACGCCATGTCGGGCGGCTCGGCGATGGACCGGCGCCTCGGGCTGTTCTTCGCGGGCGCGGGCGTGCAGATCTACGAGGGCTACGGCCTGACCGAGTCCACCGCGGCCGCCACCGCCAACCCGCCCGAGCGCACCCGCTACGGCACCGTCGGGCAGCCGGTGCCGGGCGTGACCGTGCACATCGCGGACGACGGGGAGATCTGGCTGAAGGGCGACAACGTCTTCGAGGGTTACCTGAACAACCCCAAGGCCACCGACGAGACCCTGCACGACGGCTGGCTGGCCACCGGCGACCTGGGCGCCCTGGACGAGGACGGCTACCTCACCATCACCGGCCGCAAGAAGGAGATCCTGGTGACCTCCGGCGGCAAGAGCGTCTCCCCGGGGCTGCTGGAGGAGCGGGTGCGCGACCACCCGCTGGTCAACCAGTGCATCGTCGTCGGCAACGACCGGCCCTACGTGGCCGCGCTCATCACCCTGGACCAGGAGGCGGTCGAGCACTGGCTGACGATGCGCAACAAGCCGCGGATGTCGCCGGCCGACCTGGTGCACGACGCCGACCTGGAGACCGAGGTGCGGCGCGCGGTCGTCGCGGCCAACACGCTGGTGTCCCAGGCCGAGTCGATCCGCACCTTCCGCATCCTCGCCCAGCCGTTCACCGAGGAGCACGGGCTGCTGACCCCCTCGCTGAAGCTGAAGCGCAAGGCCATCGAGAACGCCTACGGCACCGAGGTCGAGGCGCTTTACACCGCGTGAGTCGCACGGTCAGGAATGCGTCGGGACTCGTGATCGTTGACGATGGGAGTACCACCTGACCACAACCGAAGGATCAAGAGCTCGTGAGCAGCAAGGTCCCCCCGATCATCCTGAACAACGGCGTCGAGATGCCCCAGCTGGGCTTCGGCGTCTGGCAGGTGCCGGACGACGAGGCGCAGACCGCCGTCGCCCAGGCGCTGGAGGCCGGGTACCGCAGCATCGACACAGCGGCGATCTACGGCAATGAAGAGGGCACCGGCAGGGCGATCGCCGCCTCCGGTCTGGCCCGCGAGGATCTCTTCGTCACCACCAAGCTCTGGAACAGCGACCAGGGGTACGACTCCACCCTCCGCGCCTTCGACACCTCGCTGGCGAAGCTCGGCCTGGACTACCTCGACCTCTACCTCATCCACTGGCCCATGCCCGCCAAGGGGACGTACGTCGACACCTACAAGGCGTTCGAGAAGCTCCTGGCCGACGGGCGGGTCCGCGCCATCGGTGTGTCCAACTTCCTGCCGGAGCACCTGGAGCGGCTGACCGCCGAGACGTCGGTGATCCCGGCCGTCAACCAGATCGAGCTGCACCCCCACCTCCAGCAGCACGCCGCCCGCGAGGTGCACGCCGAGCAGGGCATCGCCACCGAGGCCTGGTCCCCGCTCGGCTCCGGCAAGGGCATCCTGGACATCCCGGCGATCGTCGCGATCGCCCAGAAGCACGGGCGCACCCCGGCCCAGGTCGTGCTGCGCTGGCACCTTCAGCTGGGCAACGTGGTGATCCCGAAGTCGGTGACGCCGTCCCGGATCAAGGAGAACATCGACGTGTTCGGCTTCACCCTGGACACCGAGGACCTCGCGGCGATCAGCGCGCTGAACGAGGACCGGCGGCTGGGCGCGGACCCGGCGGACGTCAACTCCTGAGCGGAGACACACAAAGAGGGGCCCGGCCGCGGGTGCGGCCGGGCCCTCCCCGTGTCCCGTGCGGGTCAGTTGGGCTGCCCCAGCGGCCGTACGACCACGGTGTTGACGTCGACCCCGGCGGGCTGGGTCATGGCCCAGACGACCGAGTCGGCGATCTGGTCGGCGGTGAGCAGCTCGCCGGGCGGCAGACCGCCGGTGGCGTCCCAGAACGGGGTCTCCACCCGGCCGGGCGCGATCAGGGTCACGCCCACGCCCCACTGCGTCACCTCGCGCCGGGTGTTCTCGGCGAGGCCGGTCACCGCCCTCCCCCGCTCTCGGCTTCGCTCGAGCGGGCGGTGCCCCCATGGTGGCGCCGTAGATGTTGCCCGGTGTGTTCACGAAGCCGGCGACGCTGCCGACCAGCACGACGCGTCCGCGGGTCCGCTTGAGCGCGTCGATGGACGCCCTGATCAGCAGGGCCGGGCCCAGCACGTTGGTCAGCACCATCTCGGACCAGCCCGCGGGGTCGCCCTCGGCGACCGAGTCGTGGGTGGCGAAACCGGCGTTGGCGACAACCGTGTCGAGCCGGCCGAACTCCTTCAGCGCGGCCTCGACCGCGGCCACCACGTCGGCGTGCTCGGCGGCGTTGCCCTGGATCGTCAGCAGGCCCTCCGGGTCGCCGAGTTCCGCGCTGAACGCCCGCAGCCTCGCCTCCCCGCGTCCCGTGACGGCCACCCGCTGCCCCGCGTCCAGCAGCCGCCGGGCGACAGCCGCTCCGATGCCGCTGCCGCCCCCGGTGATGAGCGTGACGGATGTGTCGGTCATGAGTCCCCCCGCGGCTGTTCCTGCGTGTCTGTTCCTGCTCGTCTCACTGGCAGCGGGGAGTCCATCACTTGGAGCGCTCTCGAAGTCAAGCCCTGGCGTCAGACCGCCCGGACCGCCGTGTACACGGTGTGCGCCACCAGCACGAACACGTCCTGGCGCCGGTGCACGCCCGCCTCGTCGGCGGGGTCGAGCAGCCGGTCCAGGGTGGCGAGGTCGTCGGCGTCCAGAGCGTCCCCGATCCGCTCGCGCAGCCGGGACAGGGACGTGGCGACGTAGTCGCGGGCGGCGTCGGAGAGGGGCGCGGGCAGGTCGAGGAGGAAGCTGCGGGTGCCGGTGTGCTTCAGTCCCGCGGCGGTCAGCATCGCCGGCCAGTCCTCGGTCTCGGCCACGGAGTCCGGCAGGTCGGCGCGCATCACGGCGAAGGCGTCCTCCTCCACGGCGCGGATCCTGGCCTGGAGCCCGGGGCGCCCGATTCCGATGTCGCGGGGCAGGAACCGGGCGGGCAGTCCGCCCTCCAGGATCGCCAGGGTGCCGCCGGGGGCGAGGTGCCCGCCGAGAGCGGCGAGCGCCGCGCGCTGGTCGGGCAGGTGGTGCAGGCTCTGGCTGGCCCACATCAGGTCGGCGGGGTAGTCCAGCTCGGCCAGCGCGCCGGGCAGGTCCCCGGCGAGGGTGCCGAAGCGGTCGGCGAACCCGAGCCGCTCGGCACGGGCGCGGGCCCGTTCGAGCAGCGGTCCGGCACCGTCGGCGGCGACGACGCGGGCGCCGGGGAAGGTGTCGGCGAACAGGCAGGAGACGACGCCGGGGCCGCTGCCGACGTCGACGACCAGTCCCGGCTCGGTCACCTCCCGGGCCAGCCAGGCCAAGGCCTGCCGGTACAACGGCGTGTACAGCTCGGCCTGCGCCTCCAGGTGCGGGGCCATCTCGGCCCAGTCGATGTCGGCGTGGTCGTGCGTGTGGCCGTGGCCGTGTCCTCGCCCGTGTCCCTGCTCGTGGGCGGGGCCGTGTGTGTCGTGGTGATGGTGGTCGTGCGCCATGCCGGTCAGCCTCCCGTTCGCGGTGCCGTCAGAGTGCGACGACTCACCGGCGGGGCGCAACCGAAGTTGCCGCTCCCGCAAAAAAGACGGGAGGCCACCGGGGCCCGGCCCGCGAGGACCGGACCCCGACGGCTCACCCGCGCGGCGTGCGCGGGAGCCCGCTCACGACAGGGGCGGGTAGGCGTTCTTCATGAGCTCCTGGAACTGCGCGGAGAACCACTTCCCGGAGATGGGGGCGTCCGGAAGGGCGCCGGACATGTTGTTGCCGTTGCGAGCGTTACCGGTGTACGTCGGGTCGCACATCCGGTCGAATCCCTTGCCCTCGTCGTTCGGGATCTCCTTGCTCGCGCCGTCCGACTCACCCGGCGGCTTCATCCACACGTAGGCGTCGATACCCGGCTCGGGGTCGGCCTGCGGCCGTTCGCCGAGGCCCGCTCCGGACTGGTTGCACCAGTTGCCGAGGTGGATGCGGCGGTCGTAGCGGCCGCCGTTGACGTAGGTGTCGACGTTCGTGGTGGCGCCGGGGCCGGTGGGCCGCTGGGTGCCGCCCCAGCCGTTGCGGGAGGTGTCGATCAGCATGCCGATCTTGGAGTCGAAGCCGATCGAGACCAGCTTGTCGCGCATGGCCTGCGCATAGGACAGCTCGTCGGTGTAGCGGTTCCAGTCGACCCACTTGGACTGGCGCACGGACGTCCCGTTCACACTGTCCGTGATCTTGAAGTTGTCCTCCTTCAGCGCGCTGTAGTTGGCGGTGTTGACGATGAAGCCTTGGACGTCGTTGACGGTCGCGCCCTCGGTGGTGGCGGCCGTCTTGAACATGTCGGCCGAGGCGCCGAAGTTGTCGTCCCAGCCGAGCCAGCCGTGGTGGCCGGCGTCGATGTAGTTGTAGACGTTGCCGATGTCACCGAGCTTGTTCAGGGCGTAGCCGACGCCCTTCTGGTAGTTGCCGTTGGCCTTCATCACGTCGCAGTTGGGCGTGGCGGTCGGCCGGCCCGAGACGTTGGTGACGAGGTTGGGCAGCGAGTCGATCTCGACCGTGGTGACGATCCGCAGCGAGGCGTACTTCGGGTCGGCGAGGATCGCGGCGATCGGGTCGATGTAGTCCGTCTTGTACTTGTCGATCTCCGTCGGGCCCAGCTCGCCGTTGGATGCCAGGGCCGAACAGTCACGTCCGGGCAGGTTGTAGATGACGAGCTGGACGTACAGCTCGCCGGAGCCCTTCTGCTTCAGCGCCTCGTCGAGGTGGTCGCGCAGGCCCATGCCGCCGTTGGCGCCCTCGATGGCCGCGATCCGGTCCAGCCAGACGCCGGTGGGCTGGTCGGCGATCCGGCTGCCGCCGGGTTCGGCCGCCGCCTTCTCGGCCCACTCCGGGTTCACGTATCCCTTGGCGCCGGCGTACGGGTTGTCCACCCGGTCGGACGGGCCGGTGGGGTCGGTCGGGTCCGTGGGGTCGGTCGGGTCCGTCGGATCGGTCGGGCCTCCGTCCACGTTGCAGGTCACGCCGTTGAGGGTGAAGGTGGCCGGGATCGCGTTGCTCCCGCTGTAGGTGGCTTGGAAGCCGAAGCTCGCCGAACCGCCGGTGGACAGGGTGCCGTTGTAGGACTCGCTGGCCGCGGTGACGGCGGCACCGCTCTGACTGACCTTCGCGTTCCAGCCGTTGGTGACCTTCTGGCTGCCGGCGTAGGTCCATCCCAGCGACCAGCTGGACGTGGCGGCACCGTTGTTGGTGACGGTCACGGCAGCGGTGAATCCGCTTCCCCAGTCGTTCTGCACCTTGTAGTCGACGGTGCAGGCGGCGGCCGCGGCTCCGGCGCTCGCGGAGTGGGCGGCCAGTGCCGTGCCGGAGGCTCCGGCGACCAGCGTCAGGGCGGCGAGCATCGCGGTTCTGGTACGGGTCATGAGTGCGGGTTCCTTCTTTCGTGGGGGTGCTGCTGTCGTCCGGGGCCGCGCCCGCGTCGGCGCGGCCCTGCCGATCGGCATGGGGGTGCCGTCGTGATCGGAGGTCAGGAACGACCCGCGGGCAGGGTGGAACAGCCCGAGGGGTGAGCGATCCGGCACACGGGCCGGCAAGGCGTCGGACAGGTAGCGGCCACGGCTGCGGCAACGGCTGAAAGTCCTGAACGCGGGGGGTGGAGCGGGGGGTGGCGCATGAGCGACTCCTTGCAGTTCGGGCGCGCCGTGACAGACGCGTCGACTGGTGGAACCGCTCCCACTGGTGCAGCGAAGGTAGCGCCAAGTGACGGCAAAGAACAGAGGAGTTACCGACTTTCTCCCCGCCGGCACTGTCGAATCTTTTCGACTCTCCACACATCTTGACCGCATCAGGCACCCTCTCCACTATGGGAGCGCTCCCACTGGTTCAAGGCTTGTTGCTCCTCCCCCACTCCCTCCCCGAGCCGCAAGGAGGAACCAGCACCATGCACTCACGACACAGACCCAGACGCCGCACCGCGCGGCGATGGTGGACCGCCGCGCTGGCGGCGCTCGCACTCCCCCTCACGATGCTGGGCACAGGTTCGACTCCGGCCCAGGCGGCCGCACTTCAGTGCAGCGTGGACTACAAGACCAACGACTGGGGCGCCGGCTTCACCGCGGAGCTGACGCTGACCAACCACGGCACGGACGCCATCGACGGCTGGACGCTGACCTACTCCTACGCGGGCAACCAGAAGCTCACGAAGGGCTGGAACGGCACCTGGTCCCAGTCCGGGCAGACCGTCACCGTGAAGAACGCCTCCTACAACGCGCGGATCGCCGCCGGGGCCGCCGTCTCCACCGGCGGGCAGTTCACGTACAGCGGCAGCAACGCCGCGCCGACCGGCTTCGCCGTCAACGGCACCTCCTGCACCGGCGCGCACCAGCCGCCGATCACCGTGCTGACCAGCCCCGAGGCGGGCGCCGTGTACTCGCAGGGCGAGGCGGTGCCGCTGGCGGCCACGGCGGCCGCCGCCGACGGCGCCACGATCAGCAAGGTGGAGTTCTACGACGACGCCACACTGCTGGGCACCGACACCAGTTCGCCCTACACGTACTCGGCCTCTGGCTTGACCGTGGGCAGTCATTCCCTGGTGGCGAAGGCCTACGACAGCATGGGCGCCTCCGCGGACTCGACCCCGGTCGGCGTCACGGTGGCCGCGGGACCGACCGTGGTCGCGTCACCGGGCCAACTGGGCGTTCAGCAGGGCGAGTCGGGCACGTACGAGGTCAAGCTCTCCGAGCAGCCGACCGCGAACGTGACCGTCACGACCTCCCGTGCGAGCGGCAACACGGGCCTGACGCTCACCGGCGGTTCGAGCCTCACCTTCACCCCGTCGAACTGGGACACCGCCCAGCGGGTGACCGTATCGGCGGACGCCTCCGGCAGCGGCTCGGCGGTCTTCGAGTCGACGGCCCCCGGCCACGGCAAGGCCGCCGTCACCGTGACCCAGCTGGCGGCGGCGAAGGACTACGACGCCCGTTTCCTGGAGCTCTACGGCAAGATCACCGACCCGGCCAACGGCTACTTCTCGCCCGAGGGCATCCCCTACCACTCGGTGGAGACCCTCATCGTCGAGGCGCCGGACCACGGCCACGAGACCACGTCGGAGGCGTACAGCTACCTGCTGTGGCTCCAGGCCATGTACGGAAAGGTGACCGGCGACTGGTCGAGGTTCAACAACGCCTGGGAGATCATGGAGACGTACATGATCCCCACCCACGCCGACCAGCCGACCAACTCCTCCTACAACGCCTCGAAGCCGGCGACCTACGCGCCCGAACTGGACACGCCGAACGAGTACCCGGCCCCGCTGGACGGCGCCGTGCCGGTCGGCGCGGACCCGATCGCCGGTGAGCTGAAGTCGGCGTACGGCACGGACGACGTGTACGGCATGCACTGGCTCCAGGACGTCGACAACACCTACGGCTACGGCAATTCGCCCGGCAAGTGCGAGGCGGGCCCCTCCGACACCGGCCCGTCCTACATCAACACCTTCCAGCGCGGCGCGCAGGAGTCGGTGTGGGAAACGGTGCCGCAGCCGACCTGCGACGCGTTCAAGTACGGCGGCAAGAACGGCTACCTGGACCTGTTCACCGGTGACGCCTCCTACGCCAAGCAGTGGAAGTTCACCAACGCCCCGGACGCCGACGCACGCGCCGTGCAGGCCGCGTACTGGGCGGACATCTGGGCCGGGGAGCAGGGCAAGAGCGACGAGATCTCCGCGACCCTCGACAAGGCCGCGAAGATGGGCGACTACCTGCGCTACGCCATGTTCGACAAGTACTTCAAGAAGGTCGGCAACTGCGTGGGGCCGTCGAGCTGCCCGGCCGGCACCGGCAAGGACTCCTCGCACTACCTGCTGTCCTGGTACTACGCCTGGGGCGGCGCGGTGGACACCTCGGCGGGCTGGGCCTGGCGCATCGGCTCCAGCCACACCCACGGCGGCTACCAGAACCCGCTGGCCGCGTACGCCCTGAGCACCGACGCCGACCTGAAGCCCAAGTCGGCGACGGGCCAGTCCGACTGGGCCAAGTCCCTGGACCGGCAGGTGGAGTTCTACCGCTGGCTGCAGTCCGACGAGGGTGCCATCGCGGGCGGCGCGACCAACAGCTGGGCGGGCCGGTACGCGACGCCGCCGGCCGGTACGCCGACCTTCTACGGCATGTACTACGACGAGAAGCCGGTGTACCACGACCCTCCGTCCAACCAGTGGTTCGGATTCCAGGCGTGGTCCATGGAGCGGGTCGCCGAGTACTACCAGCAGAGCGGTGACGCCGACGCCAAGGCGGTCCTGGACAAGTGGGTCGACTGGGCCCTCTCGGAGACGACCGTCAACCCGGACGGCACCTTCCGGATCCCGTCGACGCTCCAGTGGTCGGGGCAGCCCGACACCTGGAACGCCTCGTCCCCGGGTGACAACGGCGACCTGCACGTCACGGTCGCCGACTACACCAACGACGTCGGTGTGGCGGCCGCGTACGCCAAGACCCTGACGTACTACGCCGACCGCTCGGGCGACCCGGAGGCGGCCTCGACCGCCAAGGCGCTGCTGGACGGCATGTGGGAGAACAACCAGGACGCGCTCGGCATCGCCGTCCCGGAGACCCGCGCCGACTACAACCGGTTCGACGACGGCGTCTACGTCCCGAACGGCTGGACCGGCACCATGCCGAACGGCGACACGGTCGACGCCTCGTCGTCCTTCGCCTCGATCCGCTCCTTCTACCAGGACGACCCGGCCTGGTCGAAGATCGAGAGCTACCTCCAGGGCGGCGCCGCGCCCACGTTCACGTACCACCGGTTCTGGGCCCAGGCGGACATAGCCCTCGCCATGGGTTCGTACGCGGAGCTACTGGAATAGCCCCCGCGAGGCGCTCCGCGGGTTGAGCGGTTCGTTTCGGCTGCCGGCCGTGTGTGGCTGGTCGCGCAGTTCCCCGCGCCCCTTGCCGGGGCGCGGTGGGCACCGCCTCTTCCTCGGTGCGCCTGACGGCTCCGTGTACACGGTCTTGTCACCGGACGACGAGACCACCTGACCGGGCGGCCCCGACCACGCCGGGGCCGCCCGGTCCTCGCATGTGTTCTGTTCCTGACGGAAGGACGGTTCCCCACCGTGCGAAGAACCCGGATCCTCACCGTGCTCCTGGCCCTCGCGGCCGGGCTGCTGGCGGGCAGCCCGCCCACCGCGCTGGCCGCACAGGCCCCGAAGGCGGCCGCCGCCGACAGCTACACCTGGAAGAACGCCCGCATCGACGGAGGCGGCTTCGTCCCCGGCATCGTCTTCAACCGCACCGAGAAGGACCTGGCCTACGCCCGCACCGACATCGGCGGCGCCTACCGCTGGCAGGAGTCCTCCCACACCTGGACGCCGCTGCTCGACCACGTCGGCTGGGACGACTGGGGCCACACGGGCGTGGTCAGCGTCGCCTCCGACTCCGTCGACCCCGACCGGGTGTACGCGGCGGTCGGCACGTACACCAACGACTGGGACCCGACGAACGGCGCGGTGCTGCGCTCCGCCGACCGGGGCGCGAGCTGGCAGAAGACGGATCTGCCGTTCAAGCTGGGCGGCAACATGCCGGGCCGCGGCATGGGCGAGCGCCTGGCCGTCGACCCGCACGACAACGACGTGCTGTACCTGGGCGCGCCCAGCGGGCACGGCCTGTGGCGGTCCACCGACGCGGGCGTCACCTGGTCCGAGGTGACGGCCTTCCCGAACCCGGGCAACTACGCGCAGGACCCGGCCGACACGTCCGGCTACGCCTCCGACAACCAGGGCATCACCTGGGTCACCTTCGACGAGTCCACGGGCGGCGGCGCGGGCACGGCGACGGGGACGATCTACGTCGGCGTCGCCGACAAGGAGAACGCGGTCTACCGCTCGACGGACGCGGGCGCGAGCTGGGAGCGGCTCGCCGGGCAGCCGACCGGCTACCTGGCCCACAAGGGCGTGCTGGACGCCGAGAACGGCTACCTGTACCTCGCCTACAGCGACACCGGCGGCCCGTACGACGGCGGCAAGGGCCGGCTGTACCGGTACGCGACCGCGACCGGCACCTGGACGGACATCAGTCCGGCGGCGGAGGCGGACACCTACTACGGCTTCAGCGGCCTGACCGTCGACCGGCAGCGCCCAGGGACGGTGATGGCGACCGCGTACAGCTCGTGGTGGCCGGACACGCAGATCTTCCGGTCGAGGGACAGCGGCGGCACGTGGACCCAGGCCTGGAACTACACGTCGTATCCGGACCGCGAGAACCGCTACACGATGGACGTGTCGTCCTCCCCCTGGCTCACCTGGGGCGCGAACCCCACGCCGCCCGAGCAGACGCCGAAGCTGGGCTGGATGACGGAGGCGCTGGAGATCGACCCGTTCGACTCGGACCGGATGATGTACGGCACGGGCGCCACCGTCTACGGCACGGAGAACCTGACCGAGTGGGACCGGCAGGGCGGCACCTTCACCATCGAGCCGATGGTGCGCGGCCTGGAGGAGACGGCGGTCAACGACCTGGCGTCACCCCCTTCGGGCGCCCCGCTGCTCAGCGCCCTGGGTGACATCGGCGGCTTCCGGCACACCAGCCTGACCGAGGTCCCGTCGATGATGTACACCTCGCCGAACTTCACCTCGACGACGAGTCTGGACTTCGCCGGGACCAAGCCGGACGTCGTCGTCCGGGCGGGCAACCTCGACTCCGGCCCGCACGTGGCGTTCTCCACGGACAACGGCGCCAACTGGTTCGGCGGTACCGACCCGTCGGGGGTGAGCGGCGGCGGCACGGTCGCGGCGGGCGCGGACGGCAGCCGCTTCGTGTGGAGCCCGGAGGGCACGGGCGTCCAGTACACGACGGGCTTCGGCACCTCGTGGCAGGCGTCGGCCGGCATCCCGGCGGGCGCGATCGTCGAGTCCGACCGGGTGGACCCCGCGACCTTCTACGGCTTCAAGTCCGGGAAGTTCTACGTCAGCACGGACGGCGGCGCCACCTTCACCGCGTCCGCGGCGACCGGGCTGCCCGCCGGTGACAGCGTCCGCTTCAAGGCGCTGCCGGGCGGGGAGGGCGACGTCTGGCTGGCGGGCGGTGCGGCGGACGGCCCGTACGGGCTGTGGCACTCGACGGACGGCGGCGCGAGCTTCACCAAGCTGGCGAACGTCGGCGCGGCGGACACCGTCGGCTTCGGCAAGGCGGCCCCGGGCGCCTCCTACCAGACCCTCTTCACCAGCGCGGAGATCGGCGGGGTGCGGGGCATCTTCCGCTCCACCGACACGGGCGCGACCTGGACCCGGGTCAACGACGACGCCCACCAGTGGGGCTGGACCGGCGCGGCCATCACCGGCGACCCGCGGGTCTACGGCCGGGTGTACGTGGCGACCAACGGCCGGGGGGTCGTCTACGGCGACACCTCGGACACCGGCGGGGGCACCGATCCGGGCACCGGTCCCGACCCGGAGCCCGCCGGTGCCTGCGAGGTGACGTACACCGTCACGAACCAGTGGCCGGGCGGCTTCCAGGCGGACGTCCGGGTGACCAACACCGGCACCTCGGCCTGGAACGGCTGGTCCCTGGGCTGGTCGTTCCCCGGCGGCCAGAAGGTCACCCGGATGTGGAACGCCGAACCCGCCCAGTCCGGCACCGCGGTGACGGTGCGGAACGTCTCCTGGAACGCCGGGGTCGCACCCGGCGCCTCGGTGAGCTTCGGCTTCACGGGGAGCTGGTCGGAGGCGAACGCGGAACCGCCCTCGTTCGCGCGGGAGGACCAGGCCTGCGAACGGGCATGACCCTCCGGGAGGGCGCGAGCCGGTGGCGCGCCCTCCCGACCCCGTGACCAGTGCGCCCGTTTCGCGCCCTTGTGGCCCTGCTGCACATCTTCGACCGTTGTGTCAGTGAGTGCTCGGCAAGGACAGGGGGCGTCGCATGGCACGGACCTGGGAGGGGCCGGCGGGTCGGCTGCTGCTCGCACTGGCGGTGCTGCTGCACCGGACGGTCACGGACAGGGCCGCCAAGAGAAGACTCGAGCACTGGCGCAACGCCGCCCTGCGCGCCGCGCACCGGAGGGGCGTGCCGGTGGACGTGCTCGCCTCCCGGACGCGGCTGACGCAGCGGTGGGTGAGGACGGTGGTCACCGGCGGGAAGCCCCCGCCGGTGGACGAGGCCGCGTGAGGATCAGGGCGTGTAAACCGACGGCCTCGGGGCCGTGGACATGCCCGCGCCGAGGAAGAAGCTCGGGTGCGGGGGCTGGTTGTAGGCGGTGTTCTGCCAGGCCAGGGCGGTGCGGTACTGGGTGTCGTGGAGGAGGGTGGTGATGCGGGTGTCCGTGTCGTAGGGGGTGGAGTAGATGCGCAGGGCCCTGTTGTCCGACGTGCGCCAGACGACCTCCTCCCGCCAGTCGCCGAGGATGTCCCCGGCGAGCACCGGGGTGGCCTTCGTGCCGTTGTTGGACGCGACGCCGGAGCCGGTGAGGAGGCGGGTGTCGCCGGAGGTGCCGTACTTGTCGACGTGGGTGCCGTCGAGGAGTTCGCGGACGGGGTCGCCGTCCCACCAGGACACGAAGTTGGCGCTGGAGGGCTTGCGGCTGTGCACGACGGTGCCCTTGGGGTTGCGGATGCCGCTCTCGGCGGACGACCAGGCCTCGGCGCCCGCGCTGCCCGACCAGATGTCGGCGGCGACGCCGCGGCCGTTGTCGCCGCTCGCGCCGGTGGACCAGAGGATCTGGCCCGTGCGCGCGTCCGCCATCCAGGACGAGGGCTTCGAGCCGTCCTCGTCGACCTTGAACTCCTCCAGGCCCGCGCGGGACGGGTCGAGGTCGCCGACGTGCATGGCGTCGCCGTGGCCGTTCCGCGTGGTCCACAGGGCGTTGCCGTTGTCGTCCACGGCCATCGCGCCGTAGACGATCTCGTCCCGGCCGTCGCCGTCGACGTCCGCGACGGAGAGCTGGTGGTTGCCCTGGCCGTCGTAGCCCTTGCCGCTGTTGGTCGAGGAGTTGGTGTCGAAGGTCCAGCGGCGGGTGAACTGACCGCCCCGCCAGTCCCAGGCCGCGATCACCGTGCGGGTGTAGTAGCCGCGCGCCATGATCACGGAGGGACGGGAGCCGTCCAGGTACGCCGTGCCCGCGAGGAAGCGGTCGACGCGGTTGCCGTAGGAGTCGCCCCAGGAGGAGACCGAGCCCCGGGCGGGGACGTAGTCCACGGTGCCCATGGCCTTGCCGGTCTGGCCGTTGAACATCGTCAGGTACTCGGGGCCCGACAGCACGTAGCCGGAGGAGTTGCGGTGGTCGGCCGAGGAGCTGCCGATGACCGCGCCGGTGCCGTCCTTGGTGCCGTCGGCGGTCTTCATGGCGACCTCGGCGCGGCCGTCGCCGTCGTAGTCGTACACCTGGAACTGGGTGTAGTGGGCGCCGGAGCGGATGTTGCGGCCCAGGTCGACGCGCCACAGGCGGGTGCCGTCGAGCCTGACGCCGTCGACGATCGTGTTGCCGGTGTATCCGGACTGGGAGTTGTCCTTGGCGTTGGTCGGCTGCCATTTGAGGACGATGTCGAGCGCGCCGTCGCCGTCGAGGTCGCCGACGGAGGCGTCGTTGGCCTCGTAGGTGTAGGAGACGCCGTCGGGGGTGGTGCCGCCGGACGGCGGGCTGATCGGTACGTCCTTGTAGCCGGCGCGGAACTGGATCGCGTGGACGGAGTCGCCCTGCTCCGTGCCGTTCACGACCGCGCGGACGGTGTAGTCGGCCTGGGAGGGGGCTCCGGCGTGGAAGTAGGTGGTGGAGCCGGTGACCGGGCTGGAGTTGACCTTGGTGCCGGCCCGGTAGACGTTGAAGGAGACGTTGTCCGGGTCGGTGCCCAGCCAGCGCCAGCTGACCAGGTTGCCGTCGCCGGTGTGGACGCTGACGACGCCCCGGTCCAGGGCCTCGACCTGGCGTGCCGTGGAGGCCTCGGCGGTGTCGGGGGCGAGCGTCGTCAGGCCCGCGCCCACGAGCCCGGCGGCGGCGAAGGCCGCGGCCAGGGCGAGGGGGCGTCTGCGGTGCCTGCGAGGACTGCGGGAGCCGGTGTGGGGGTGCCTCACGGGTCGGACCTCCTGGAGGACGGACGGATTCCGCCTCTCAGTCGCCGCCCGGGGCAGCCGGGTTGCCGCCCTTCGCCGCCGACTTCCTGAACGCCGTGAGGGTGAAGACCGGGTCGGGCCGGGGCCGGTCCTGGTCCGGCAGGGCGGCCAGCCGCGCGGCGAACTCCTCGGCGAGCGGCTCGCCCGGCGGCAGTGTGACGAACCAGCCGCGCCGCAGGTCCGCGATCGTGCGGCGGGGGCTGCGGCCCTGGCCGTGGCCGGTGAAACGGGCCCGGCCGCAGGGGACCAGGCCGTACTCGCGGGCGTACGCCTCGACGAGCTGGGCGGCGTCGTGCGCGGTGCTGGGCGGGCGGGTGGCGAGGACGGCGTCGATGTCGCTGCCCACGTTGTGCGAGGCGCCCTTGTCGACCGTGGTCACGTACGTACCGCCGGGCCGCAGCACGCGGGCGCACTCGGCGACTATGGCCCGCACGTTCTCCGCGCCGCCGGCCAGGTGCAGCAGCCACACACTGGACACCGCGTCGAACTCGCCGTCGGCGAAGGGCAGTCGGCGGCTGTCGGCGAGCACGACGGCGCCGGGCAGCCGGGCGGCGGCGCGGCAGGCCATGGCGGGGGCGAGGTCGACGCCGGTCACCCGCAGGCCGTCACGTCCGGCCACGATCCGCCGGGTGACGATGCCGGTGCCGCAGGCCACGTCGAGCAGCCTGCGGGCCTGTCGCGGCACCAGGCTCAGCACGGCCCGGGCGGCCGCCGCGGCCCGGGGCTCGCCGCCGCGCGAGTCGTCGTACCGTTCCGCTTCCTTGTCGTAGTCGAGCACATCGTCAGTGTGCCCCGTGACCGGCGGCCAGGTCCTCCACCCTGCGGGCGAGCTCGACGTCCTTCTCGGTGACGGCGCCGCCCGCACTGTGGGTGTGCACGGCGAGGGCGACCGTGTTGTACCCGAGGGTCAGGTCGGAGTGGTGGTCCAGCTCCTCCTGCACCTGGGCGATGTGGACGACCATCGCGGTCGCCGCGAAGTGCGAGCCGAGCCGGTAGGAGCGGGTGAGGCGGCCGGCGTCGAGGGACCAGCCGGGCAGTCCGGCGAGCCGTTCCTCGAGCTCCTGCGGCGACAGCGGTTCGACGGGCATGTGCTGGGCTCCTTCGCTGGTGGGCTCGACGGACGGATGCGCTCTCGACGGGCGGACGCGCTTCAGCCTGCCACAGCGCGGCCGCTCCGGCGCGGCCCGGCGTCGACTACCGTGCTGCGTATGACCGCACTCGTGTCCGGCACCGCCCCCGCCACCGACCGGGGGGTGGGGCCGATGCTGCGCGCCTGGCGGGAGCGGCGGCGGGTCAGCCAGCTGGAGCTGGCGCTGCGCGCCGATTCCTCCGCCCGGCACATCAGTTTCGTCGAGACGGGCCGTTCCCGGCCGAGCGAGGAGATGGTGCTGCGCCTCGCCGAGCACCTGGACGTCCCCGTGCGTGAGCGCAACGCGCTGCTGCTCGCGGCCGGTTACGCCCCGCGCTACCCGGAAACCCCCTTGGACGACCCCGCGCTGGGTGCCCTGCGCGAGGGCATGGAGCGGCTGATCCGGGGCTACGAGCCGTATCCGGCGCTGGTCGTCGACGCGACGTACCAGGTACTGGCGGCCAACCGGGGGATCGCGATGCTGATGGGCGGCGTCGCGGAGCACCTGCTCGCGCCGCCGCTGAACGCGATCCGGCTGACGCTGCACCCGGAGGGGCTGGCGCCGCGCATCCGCAATCTGCGCGAATGGCGCGGGCACCTGCTGGAGCAGATGCAGCGGCAGATCGCCCTGCACCGCTCGCGGCCGCTGCGGGAGCTGTACGACGAGGTGGTGGCGTATCCGGTGCCGGAGACCGGGCCGGCCGGCGAGCCCGACGAGCCGGTGCCGTACTTCGCGCTGCCGATGCGGATCGAGCACGAGGGCCACGTCCTGTCGTTCATCTCGTCCATCTCCACCTTCAACACCCCGATGGACGTGACGGTCGCCGAGCTGGCCATCGAGACGCTGCTCCCGGCCGACTCGGCGACGGTCGAGTACCTTCACTCGCTGCTGTCCTGACCCTGCCTCAGGGCGCCGTACTGGAGCAGGGCGAAGCCGGTGACGACGGCGGCCTGGAGCACCGTCCACACCACTCCGGCCGTGGTCGGCGTGAGCCAGAGGGCGAGCGCGACGAAGCTGACGGCCGCCCAGGCCAGGTTGGCCTCGACGACGGCCCGGACGGCGAGCGGCCGGGGCCGGGGGCGGGCGGCCAGCAGGCCCACGCACCCGGCGTAGACCGCGAGGAAGGCGCCGAGGGCGAGGAGCAGCCCGGAGCCGGCGCCGAGGTAGTCGCCGAGCGGGCCGGAGAGCGCGAGGTAGGCGAGCGCGTTGGCGCCGGTCACCGCCGCGTCGAGGGCGAGGAAGCGGCGGAGCATCAGCCGCGGCTCGGCCGTACGGGCGAGTGCGGCCAGCTGGTGCGTGGACATGACGAGTCAGCCTCCGTCGGGTCGGACATGCTGGGGTGTGGGCCGGGTCCCGGGCCGGAGTGCGCCGGTCCGGAACCCGGTGGCTCCACGATCCCGCCCGGCAGGGGCGCGGTCGATTACCCGGCGGGTAATGCGTCCGGTACACGAATGATCCACGAACACCCCTGTGAGACTGACAGAGGAACATGACAGACTGCGGTGAGACTTGGGCGCGTTGGGGAGGCGTGGCGTGAGCGAGCGGCGGGCCGCACCCACCGTGGGCCAGGTGGTCCTCGGCAGACGGCTGCAGGAACTGCGGGAGACGGCGGGCCTCAAGCGCGAGGAGGCCGCCAAGGTGCTCCGGGTGGCCCCGGCGACGGTGCGGCGCATGGAGATGGCCGAGGTCGCGCTGAAAATACCGTATGTCCAGATACTGCTGACGGCGTACGGAGTCGCCGGTGACGAGGTCGCCGCGTTCGTCGCACTCGCCGAGGAGGCGAACCAGCCGGGCTGGTGGCAGCGGTACCACGACGTGCTGCCGGACTGGTTCAGCCTGTACGTGAGCCTGGAGGGCGCCGCGCGGATCGTCCGCTCCTACGAGCCGCACTTCGTCCCGGGCCTGCTGCAGACCGAGGACTACGCGCGCTCGGTCCTGGAGGCCGGGACCATCGGCAACGCGGGCGGGGACGCGGTGGAGCGGCACGTGTCCCTGCGCATGGAGCGGCAGCGCCTCCTCGAGCGCCCGGACCCGCCCCACCTGTGGGTGGTGATGGACGAGACGGTGCTGAAGCGGCCGGTGAGCATCCACGGCCGGGTGATGCGCGAGCAGCTCGACAAGCTGCTGGAGTTCGCCGGCCGGGACCGGGTGACGCTCCAGGTCGCCGAGTTCGAGGACGGGCCGCACCCGGGGACGTACGCACCGTTCACCCTGTTCCGGTTCGCGGAGCCCGAGCTGCCCGACATGGTCTTCACCGAGTACCTGACGGGAGCCCTGTACCTGGACTCCCGCACCGAGGTCTCGGCGCACCTCGAGGTGCTGGACCACATGACGGCGCGCGCCGCCTCGACCCAGCGCACCGAGAAGATCCTGCGCGCGTACCGCGAGAACTTCTGACCGCGACGACCCGCCGGGCACCCCCGGACGGCCCGCCACGCAGCCCCTGAGGAGACGACACCGCATGACCGGATCCGAGCCCGCGCCCCTCGACACCAGCCGCCCGCACCCGGCCCGGGTCTACGACTGGTGGCTGGGCGGCAAGGACAACTACCCGGTGGACGAGGAGCTGGCCCGCAGGATCCTCGCGGCGGACAGCACGGCGGTGCGCGGGGCGCGGGCGAACCGGCGGTTCATGCACCGGGCGGTCCGTACCCTCGCCGAGGCCGGGATCCGCCAGTTCCTGGACATAGGCACCGGCATCCCCACCGAGCCGAACCTGCACCAGGTGGCCCAGGCGGTGGCCGCGGAGTCCCGGATCGTCTACGCCGACAACGACCCGATCGTCCTCAGGCACGCGGAGGCGCTGCTGCACGGCTCGGCGGAGGGCGCGACCGACTACGTCCACGCGGACGTCCGGGACCCGGACCTGATCCTGCGGCTGGCGGGCGAGTCCCTGGACTTCGACCGGCCCGTCGCGCTGTCGCTGGTGGCCCTGACCCACTACCTCGGCGAAGCGGCCGAGGGCGACGACGTGCACGGCCTGCTCAAGCGGTACACCGACGTGCTGGCACCGGGCAGCTTCCTGGTCCTCTCCCAGGTCACGCCCGACCTGAACCCGGAGGCGGTGGGGAAGGCCGCGGAGCTGTTCGCCCGCAGCGGCACCCCTTTCCACCCGCGCTCCCTGACCGAGTTCGCCCGCTTCTTCGACGGCCTGGAGCTGCTGGGCCCCGGCATCATCCCGGTCACCGGCTGGCGGCCGGAGCCGGAGGACGTGGCGGCCCAGGCGGAGGGCATCGTGCCGGTGTACGCGGGGGTGGCGCGCAAGCCCTGACCGGCACGGTGCGCATCCCCTCCCCCTGACCTCCGGTCGCCCGCCCCCTGACCCGTACGGGCGCCGCGAACAGGTGCGCTCCCGGGCCCGCCCCTAGGTTCGGGAACCAGGGCCTGGCGAGCACCAGGGACCGGTGAGCCGAGGGAGCGCACGTGACCGACACGCGGACACCGCCCACCGAGCCGGGCGCGGCGCTGCTGCGGGCGGGACGGTTCTTCCGGCCGGGCACCGCCGCGCCCGACCTGCACAGCATCGGGCTGGTCGGCGGGCGGGAGTCGGACGCCTTCTACCGGGACCGCTGGAGCCACGACAAGGTCGTGACCTCCACGCACGGCGTGAACTGCACGGGTTCGTGCCGGTGGAACGTGTTCGTCAAGGACGGCATCATCACCTGGGAGACCCAGGCCACGGACTATCCGTCGGTCGGCCCGGACCGCCCCGAGTACGAGCCGCGCGGCTGCCCCCGGGGCGCGGCCTTCTCCTGGTACACCTACTCGCCGACCCGGGTGCGCTACCCGTACGTGCGCGGGGTGCTCCTGGAGATGTACCGGGAGGCGAAGGCCCGGCTGACGGACCCGGTGCTGGCCTGGGCCGACGTCCAGGGCGATCCGGAGCGCCGCGGGCGTTACCAGCGGGCGCGCGGCAAGGGCGGTCTGGTCCGGGCGAGCTGGGACGAGGCGGTCGAGATGGTGGCCGCGGCCCATGTGCACACCATCCGCACGTGGGGCCCCGACCGCATCGCGGGCTTCTCCCCCATCCCCGCGATGTCGATGGTGTCGCACGCGGCGGGCGCCCGCTTCCACTCGCTGATCGGCGCCCCGATGCTGTCGTTCTACGACTGGTACGCCGACCTGCCCGTGGCCTCCCCGCAGGTCTTCGGCGACCAGACGGACGTGCCGGAGTCGGGCGACTGGTGGGACGCCGCGTACCTGATCATGTGGGGCACGAACGTGCCGGTGACCCGTACGCCGGACGCGCACTGGATGGCGGAGGCACGCTACCGGGGCCAGAAGGTGGTCGTGGTCTCGCCCGACTACGCCGACAACACCAAGTTCGCCGACCAGTGGCTGCACCCGCACCCCGGGACGGACGCCGCGCTGGCGATGGCGATGGGGCACGTGGTGCTCAAGGAGTTCTTCGTCGACCGCGAGACCCCCTTCTTCGACGACTACGTGCGGCGCTTCACCGACCTGCCGTTCCTGGTGACGCTGACCGAGCGGGACGGGGCGTTCGTCCCGGGCAAGTTCCTGCGCGCCGCCGACCTGGGGCAGGGCGGTGACGACGCCCAGTGGAAGACGGTCGTCCTGGACGGCGCGACGGGCCGCGCGGTGGTCCCGAACGGCTCGCTGGGCTTTCGCTGGAACGAGGCCGACCGGGGAAAGTGGAACCTGGACCTGGGTGACGTACGCCCCCGGCTGAGCCTGCACGGCCACGAGATGGCGTCGGGCGTGGAGGTGCTGCTCCCCCGCTTCGACACCGAGGGCGGCACGCACGGGCAGGGCCGCGGGGACGTGCTGCGCCGGGGAGTGCCGGCGACGCGGCTCGGCGGGGCGACCGGGCCGCTGGTGACCACGGTGTTCGACCTGCTCCTCGCCCAGTACGGCGTGGCCCGGCCGGACCTGCCGGGCGACTGGCCGGCGTCGTACGAGGACGCCGACGCGCCCGCGACCCCCGCCTGGCAGGAGACGCACACCTCGGTCCCGGCGGCGGCCTGTGTGCGGATCGCCCGCGAGTTCGCGCGGACGGCGGAGCGGTCCAAGGGCCGCTGCATGATCCTGATGGGCGCGGGCACCAACCACTGGTTCCACTCCGAGACGATCTACCGGGCCTTCCTGGCCCTGCTCCAGCTCACCGGCTGCCAGGGCCGCAACGGCGGCGGCTGGGCGCACTACGTCGGCCAGGAGAAGTGCCGCCCGGTGACCGGCTGGGCAACGCTGGCCGCCGCGTCGGACTGGTCCCGGCCACCCCGCCAGGCGATCGGCACCGGGTACTGGTACCTGCACACCGACCAGTGGCGCTACGACCGCTTCCACGCCGACGTCCTCGCCTCACCGCTGGGCGAGGGGCGGCTCGCGGGGATGGCGGGCGCGGACTGCCTCGCCCTGTCGGCGCGCACGGGCTGGATGCCCTCGTACCCGACCTTCGACCGCAACCCGCTGGAGCTGGGCGAGACCTTCGGCGACCCGGTGGCGAGCGCGGTGGCCGAACTGCGGGCGGGAACGCTCAGGTTCGCCGGCGAGGACCCGGACGCGCCGCGGAACTGGCCACGCGTCGTCACCCTGTGGCGGGCCAACCTGCTCGGCTCGTCCGGCAAGGGCGCCGAGTACTTCACCAAGCACCTGCTGGGCACCCAGTCCTCGCTGCGGGCCGAGGAGGCGGCGCCCGGCGAGCGGCCCCGGGACGTGGTCTGGCACGGGGAGGCACCCGAGGGGAAGCTCGACCTGCTGCTGTCGCTGGACTTCCGGCACACCTCCTCGACGCTGCTCTCGGACGTGGTGCTGCCCGCCGCGACCTGGTACGAGAAGCACGACCTGTCCAGCACGGACATGCACCCCTACGTGCACGCCTTCTCCCCGGCGGTGAACCCGCCGTGGCAGGCGCGCACCGACTTCGACACCTTCAAGCTCCTCGCGGAGAAGGTGAGCGAGCTGGCCGTGGACCACCTCGGGGTCCGCAAGGACCTGGTGGCCGCGCCGCTCCAGCACGACACGCCCGGCGAGATCGCCCAGCCGGGCGGCGTCGTACGGGACTGGCGGCGCGGGGAGTGCGAGCCGGTGCCCGGGAAGACCATGCCGAACCTCGTCGTCGTCGAGCGCGACTACACGGCGATCGGCGCGAAGTTCGCCGCGCTCGGGCCGCTGGTGGAGGCCAAGGGCCTGCCCGCCAAGGGCATCACGCTGAAGCCGGACGAGGAGGTGGCGCGGCTGCGGGACCTGAACGGCACCGTGCGCGGCGGCCCGGCCGACGGGCGTCCGGCGCTGGACACGGCGGTGAAGGCGGCCAACACCATCCTGTCGCTGTCCGGCACCACCAACGGCCGCCTGGCCACCCAGGGCTTTCGCACCCTGGAGGCGAAGACCGGGCAGGAGATGGCCCACCTGGCCGCCGAGCACGAGGGCAAGCGGATCACCTACGCCGACACCCAGGCGGCGCCCGTGCCGGTGATCACCTCGCCGGAGTGGTCGGGCAGTGAGGCGGGCGGGCGCCGCTACACGGCGTTCACGCTCAACACCGAGCACCTCAAGCCCTGGCACACCCTCACCGGGCGGCAGCACTTCTTCGTCGACCACGACTGGATGCACGAGCTGGGCGAGGCGCTGCCGGTGTACCGGCCACCGCTGGACATGCACCGGCTGTTCGGCGAACCCCGGCTCGGCCCCGACGGGCACCGCGAGGTGACGGTCCGCTACCTCACCCCGCACAACAAGTGGTCCATCCACTCCGAGTACCAGGACAACCTGTTCATGCTGGCCCTGTCCCGGGGCGGCCAGACCATCTGGATGTCCGCCGAGGACGCGGCCGCGATCGGGGTCGCGGACGACGACTGGATCGAGGCGGTCAACCGCAACGGCGTGGTCGTGGCCCGCGCGATCGTCTCGCACCGGATGCCGCCGGGCACGGTCTTCATGCACCACGCCCAGGAACGCACGGTCAACGTGCCGCTCGCCGAGACGACCGGCAGGCGCGGCGGCGTCCACAACTCGCTCACCCGCCTGCTCCTCAAGCCGACCCATCTGATCGGCGGCTACGCCCAGTTGTCCTGGGCGTTCAACTATCTGGGCCCGACGGGCAACCAGCGCGACGAGGTGACCGTGATCCGTCGCCGTTCCCAGGAGGTCGAGTACTGATGCGCCCGATGGCCCAGGTCGCGATGGTCATGAACCTCGACAAGTGCATCGGCTGCCATACCTGTTCGGTCACCTGCAAGCAGGCGTGGACCAACCGGCGGGGCATGGAGTACGTCTGGTTCAACAACGTCGAGACCCGCCCCGGACAGGGCTACCCGCGCCGCTACGAGGACCAGGAGAGGTGGCGGGGCGGCTGGGAGCTGAACCGGCGCGGCGCGCTGAGGCTGAAGGCCGGCGGCCGGTTCAGGAAGCTCGCCGGGATCTTCTCCAACCCGCGCCTGCCGGAGATCAAGGACTACTACGAGCCCTGGACGTACGACTACAAGAACCTCACCGACGCCCCGCTCGGCACCGACTACCCCGTCGCCCGGCCCGTCTCGCAGCTCGACGGCAAGCCGATGAAGATCGGCTGGTCCTCGAACTGGGACGACAGCCTGGGCGGCGCCCCCGCCTACGGCGACCTGGACCCGATGGTGGAGCGCACCCGGCAGCAGGCCTCGGAGAAGGTGCGGTTCGCCTACGAAGAGACCTTCATGTTCTACCTGCCGCGGATCTGCGAGCACTGCCTGAACCCCTCGTGCGTCGCGTCGTGCCCGTCGGGGGCGATGTACAAGCGCGTCGAGGACGGCATCGTCCTGGTCGACCAGGACCGCTGCCGGGGCTGGCGGATGTGCGTGACCGGCTGCCCGTACAAGAAGGTGTACTTCAACCACCGCACCGGCAAGGCCGAGAAGTGCACCTTCTGCTACCCCCGCATCGAGGTGGGCCAGCCCACGGTCTGCTCGGAGACCTGCGTCGGGCGGCTCAGGTACCTGGGAGTCGTCCTCTACGACGCCGACAAGGTGACCGAGGCCGCCGAGAAACCGAACGAACGCGACCTGTACGAAGCGCAGTTGGGTGTCTTCCTCGACCCGCAGGACCCGGAGGTGCGGCGGGCCGCCGAGGAGGCCGGGATCCCGTTCGACTGGATCGAGGCGGCCCGGCGCTCCCCCGTGCACGCGCTGGTCAGCAGGTACCGGGTGGCGCTGCCCCTGCATCCTGAGTACCGCACGATGCCGATGGTCTGGTACATCCCGCCGCTGTCGCCGGTGGTGGACGCGCTGACGGAGACCGGGCACGACGGCGAGGACGCGGACAACCTGTTCGGCGCGATCGACACGCTGCGCATTCCGCTGGAGTACCTGGCCGAGCTGTTCACGGCCGGTGACACCGGGCCGGTGCGGGCGTCGCTGGAGAAGCTCGCGGCGATGCGCGCCCACATGCGGTCGGTGAACCTGGGCGAGGACCCGGACCCGGCCGTCTGCGCGGGTGTCGGCATGCGCCCCGAGGAGGTCGAGGAGATGTACCGGCTGCTGGCGATCGCCAAGTACGAGGAGCGGTACGTGATCCCGACGGCGGCCGTCGGGGACGCGCACCGGCTGGAGGCGTCGGCCCTGCCGGACACGTGCAGCCTCGACACCGACGGCGGGCCGGGCATGGGCGGCGACGGGCCCTTCGGCCAGGACTCGGGACGCAAGCGGCTGCCGCTGGTGCCGGTGGAGAACTTCCACATCCTGCGCAGGCGGCAGACCGCGGACGACGAGAGGGAGGTCTGATCCGATGCCCGGCTTCGAGGTGCTGTACCAGGCGGCGGCGCTCTGTCTGACGTATCCCGACGACGACTTCCGCGCCCGGCTGCCCCTGCTGCGCGAGGCGGCGCCGCAACTGCGCCGCTTCACCGACCACGCGGCGGTGACCGAGCAGGGCGCGCTCCAGGCGCACTACGTGGAGGTCTTCGACTTCAGGAACCGGCACAGCCTGTACCTGAGCTGGTGGACCGACGGCGACACCCGCAACCGCGGCATGTCCCTGGTCCGCTTCAAGGAGCTGTACCGCGCGCACGGCCTGGAGTTCACCGGCGAGGAACTGCCGGACTTCCTCCCGGCGGTGCTGGAGTTCGTCTCCCGTACCGGGGACATGACCATGCTCACCGAGCACCGCGACGCCCTCGACCAGCTGCGCTCCCGGCTCACCGCCTTCGGCACGCCCTACGCGTGCGTCCTGGACGCCGTGTGCGCCACGCTGCCGCCCGCACCCACCGGAGCCCGCCGATGAACGTCTTCCTGTGGGGCGTGCTGCCCTACGCCGCCTTCGCGCTGCTGATCGCGGGCCTGGTCTGGCGGCACCGCTACGACCGCTTCGGCTGGACGACCCGTTCCTCGCAGGTCTACGAGTCGAAGCTGCTCAACATCGCCTCGCCGGTGTTCCACTACGGCATCCTCTTCGTGCTCGCCGGCCATCTGATCGGCCTGTTCGTCCCGGCGTCCTGGACGCAGGCGATCGGCGTCGACGAGCACGCGTACCACCTGTTCTCGCTCTACGGCGGCACCCTCGCCGGGATCCTCGCGGTCGCCGGGATCGGCATCCTGGTCTACCGGCGCCGCACCAACGCGCCGGTCTTCCGGGCCACCACGGCCAACGACAAGGTCATGTACGTCTTCCTGCTCGGCGCCCTGCTCCTGGGCATGATCGCCAAGCTGTCCGACACCTCGGGCAACGGCTACGACTACCGGAGCACCATCGCCCCCTGGTCGCGCAGTCTGTTCACGCTGAACCCGAGGACGGAGCTGATGGAGGGCGTGCCGGTGCTGTACCACGTGCACGCGGTGGTCGGGATGGTGCTGATCGCCCTGGTGCCCTACACCCGGCTGGTGCACATGTTCAGCGCGCCCCTGCAGTACCTGACCCGGCCGTACGTGGTCTACCGGTCGCGCGACCCCAGGCAGCTGGGGCCGCGCCCGGACCGGCGGGGCTGGGAGCGCGCGGGCTCCTGACCCGCGCGGCTACCTCCCCGCCACCAGTTCCGGTCGCAGCATCAGGGCGCGGAGCTGCTCACGGGTCAGGGGCGGGGTCCGCAGCAGCGGGCCGAGCTGTCCGTGGCCGCGGTAACCGGCGCTGTCGCGGACGAACAGGGCCCGGCCGTCGGGGAGCACGAGCCGGCCGGTGAGTTCCTCCCCCCACTCCGGGCTGTCCTCGGTCCGCTCCAGCGGCTGCCGCCAGATGGTCAGCACCCGGCCGCCGGCCAGTTCCTCGCGCACGCAGTCGGAGCGCGGGGGCTCGGTCGGCCTCGGCCCGCAGAGGTCGTGGGCAGGACCCCGCTCCTCGGAGAACTTGGCCTCCAGGTACCTCTGGTCGTGCAGGGCGACCCCGAGGTAGCCGACGCCGTCTCCCCGGCGGACGGCGTACCAGCCGTCCAGGGCGCCCTGGGACTCCTCGCCGGTGGCGGCGTCCAGATCCGCGTCCTTCAGCAGCACGGCCATGGAGATCTCCTCGACCTCCCCGGCGTCGGCGGGCAGCAGCCCTGCGAGCCGCTGTTCCCGTCCGGAGCCACCGGTCAGCGCGGTGTGCGCCGACGGAGCTGAAGGGGAGGCCGCCGCGGCAGCCCGGTCCGTCCCGCCCGAGGGCAGGGCGGCCACGGTGAACAGCGCGCCGGCCGTGACGGCCAGCGCGCCGCCGGCCAGCACCGCGCGGCGCCTGCGGCGCACTCCGGCCGCCTGGGCGAACACCGCCGCCGTGCCGAACGAGGGACCGCCGGCCCCCTCCGCGGCCCGGGCGAGCAGGTCGCGCACCTCGTCGTCCCTGGCGTCACTCATACGAACTCCTTCCCCACCTGGTCACGGAGAGCCGCCAGCCCGCGGGCCGTGTGGCTCTTCACCGTGTTCTCCCGCATTCCGAGCACCGCGGCGGTCGCCTCGACGCTCTGGTCCTCCCAGTAACGCAGCACCAGCACCGCCCGCTGCCGCGGTGTGAGGCGGGCCAGCGCCTCCCGCACCACCATCCCGGTCTCCGAGTCGGACTCGGGAGCGGCCCGTTCGGGCAGTTCCCCGTACGCGTGCTCACGCCGCCAGAACCGGCGTCTGCCCTCGATGAAGGTGTGGAACAGCGTCTTGCGGGCGTACGCCTCGACGTTGTCCAGCTTCTGCAGGCGCCGCCAGCCGAGCACCACCTTGACCAAGGTCGTCTGCACCAGGTCCTCCGCCTCGTGGCGGTTGCCGCACATCAGGTAGGCGCTCCTGAAGAGCGCCAGGCGTCTGTCACGGACGAAGTCGTGCAGCGCGTCCTCACCGCGGTCCACCCCGCCCCCCTTTCCCCACCCGCCCGCGCGGACGGTCTCACCGTTCAAGTGCGGTGGCCCGCCCTCCTGGTTGCGGCCCGGGGCAACGAATCGGGGAGCGAAAAAGGCGGCGGACGCCGCAACGTCCTGCCCCCACCACCGCATTGAGAAGGAGTGCAGACGTCGGACACCGAGAACGCAGCGGGAGAGCCCAGTATGAGTGGAACACGCCTACGAACGAGAACCGCCGCCGTGGCCCTGGCCCTGGCCGCGGTCACCGTGCCGGCCGCCACGGCGCACGCCGACGCCCGGTGGTCCGCCGCGGACCTGACGCGGGTGGGCGACGCGGCGCTGACCGGAGTCACCAGGGTGGACGGCGACACCACCTGGGCCTACGGGGTCCGGGTCGGCCGGGAGGGCAAGGTCGAGCGCAGGACGCCGCTGCTGCTCGCCCACGACGACGGCGAGAAGTCCTGGCGGGAGATCCCGATGCGGGGGTTCGCCGACCGGTCCAACCAGGTCAGCGCGATCGACGCGATGTCCGAGGACGAGGCGTGGATGGTCGGCGCGTACGAGGAGCCCCGGGGCGTCTTCCTCACCCAGCACTGGGACGGCTCCGAGTGGCGGGTGGTCGACGCGCCGGCGCCCGAGGGGACGCGGCTCGCCGGCGGCGGGCTGCTGGACGTGTCGGCGCGGGCCTCGGACGACGTGTGGGCGGTCGGCTGGCTCATCGTCATCGACAGCGAGGTACCCGATCCCGACAAGCCCGGGGGGATGATCCAGGAGACGCACGCCGAGGCGATGGTCCAGCACTGGGACGGGGAGGCGTGGCACATCGTGCCCGTACCGGACGCCACCTCGCTGTGGACGTATTCCGTCACCGCCCTCGCCGACGACGACGTGTGGGTCTCCGGTTACACCTCGGACGACCGGCCCGCGATGCTGCACTACGACGGCACGTCCTGGTCCCGCGTACCGGTCCCCTACGACGGGGTCAACGGCGAACTCGTCGACCTGGAGGCCCGCGGCGCGAACGACGTCTGGGCGGCGGGGCGGAAGCTGAACGACGAGGACGACACGGGGCACGCGCTGCTCGCGCACTGGGACGGCCGCTCCTGGAAGCAGGTGGCCGCGCCCGCCGACGCCGGTCGCGTGAACGACCTGGCCCTCGCACCCGACGGAGTGGCGGTCACCGGGGAACAGCCGGACGGCACACCATACGTGATGCGGCTGCGCGATGGCCGCTGGTCGCAGCCCTCCGTGCCACCGGGCGGTACGGACGGCAGCCGGTACCTGACCGCGGTGGCCTGGACCCCACGGGGCGTCACCGCCGTCGGCTACGACCAGGGGGCGGGCCTTCCCCGCCCGTTGCTGCTGACCGGCGGGCGCTGACTCCCGGCCGCGCCGGACAGGCCGCGCCCTCCGGCACGGCACGTGCGCGTGCTGGAGGGCGCGGGGCGCCGAGGTCAGGCGAGCTTGGCCGACAGGGTGATCGTCGTGCCGGTCAGGGCCTGGCTGACCGGGCAGTTCTTCTTGGCGTCCTCGGCGGCGGCGACGAAGGCGTCGTTGTCCAGGCCGGGGACGGTGCCCTCCACGGTGAGGTGGATGCCCTTGATGCCCTCGCCGGGCTGGAAGGTGACGTCGGCGGAGGTGGTGAGCTTGGTGGGCGGGGTGCCGGCGCCGGCCAGGCCGTGCGACAGCGCCATGGAGAAGCAGCTGGAGTGGGCGGCGGCGATCAGCTCTTCCGGGCTGGTCTTGCCGTTCGCCTGCTCGGCGCGCGACGGCCACGACACCGGCTGCTCGCCGATGCCGGACGAGTCGAAGGTGACGACACCGTTGCCCTCGAGCAGGTTGCCTTCCCAGACGGTGTGTGCGGAGCGCGTGGTTGCCACGGCGGGTCCTCTCGAATTCGCTTGCTGTACCGGGGTGGTGGGAGCCCGTGTCCGGGTTCCCACCCCCATCCGATCACACTACGGCTCAGCTCACTCGGAAGACCGGCCCTCGGGCGGTGAACGGCAGCTGCGCGCCCCGCGGAATCAGGTAGGCGTGCTCGCGCGCCGCCCGCGGGCCGCCATCACCGCGTACACGAGCACGCCCGCGAAGAGGAACAGCACGCCCTGGTAGACCGCCGCGTAGCCGGCGCCGGCGACCAGCCACAGGGAGAAGGCCGCCGCGACCGCCGCGATCACACCGTCCCGCACCAGTCGCGCCCGGTCGACCTTCTCGCCCTGTCCGGAGACCAGGTGGAAGATCTGGGCGGCGGTGGCCAGCAGGTATGGCACGGTGGCGGTGAAGGTGGTGACCAGGACCAGGACCTCGAAGACCTTCGCCGAGCCGGACGTGTAGTTGTAGACGGTGAGCAGGGAGGCGAGGACGACGGTGACGCCGACGCCGGTCGTCGGGACACCGCGCCGCTTGCGCGCGAACGCGGCCGGGAAGAGGCCGTCCCGGGCGGCCGCGTACGGGGTCTGGGCGCTGAGCAGGGTCCAGCCGTTGAGGCAGCCGGTCATCGAGACCAGGGCGGCCAGGGCGACGGCCCAGCCTCCCCAGGCGGCGCCGAACATGGCGTTCACGGCGTCGGAGAAGGGAGCGTCCGAGGTGACCAGGCGGTCGTGGGCGACGGTGCCGAAGACCGAGAGGGTGCCCAGCAGATAGACGAGGGCGGCGCCCGCGGTGCCGATGACCGTGGCCCGGCCGACCGTGCGGCGGGGGTCCTCGACCTCGCCGGCGCTGACGGCGGCGGACTCCACGCCGAGGTAGGAGAAGAGCAGGATCGCGGCGGCGGCGGAGACCGCGCCGATGCCGCTGGAGCCGGTCGCGTTGAACGGGCCGAGGTTGTCCGGGTCGAAGAAGAACAGCCCGCCGACCGCGACGAGCAGCAGCGGCGCGAACTTCAGCACGGTGGACACCAGCTGGACGGCACCCACCCAGCGGGTGCCGGCGAAGTTGGCGAGCGCGGGCAGCCACTGGATGACCAGTGCGGCCAGGCACGCCGTCCAGCGGTGGTCGTTCACCGGGATCAGGACGTCGAGGTAGCCGACGGCGGCGACGGCGAGGGCCGCGTTGGACACCCAGGTGGTGATCCAGTACGCCCAGGCGGCGAGGAATCCGGCGAAGTCCCCGAAGGCCTCGCGGGCGTAGACGTAGGGGCCGCCGGTACGCGGGTGGCGGGCGGCGAGGCGGCCGAAGACCAGGGCCAGCGCGATGGCGCCGACGGTCAGGACGCCGAAGGCGAGCAGGCTGATGGTGCCGAAGGGGGCGACGGAGGCCGGGAGCAGGAAGATGCCGCCGCCGATGATGTTGCCCATGACCAGGGCGGTGGCGACGGGCAGCCCGAAGCGGCGGGCGTGCCGGCCGTTGCCGGGTGCGGGGCCGGCGGGAGCGGGGTGGTCGGGGGCCGCGGGGATCGCCTGCGGTTCCGGAGCCGGTGGGGGGACGGTCCCGGTGACGTGCATGGGGTGGTGCGCCTCTCATGGAACGGGTGCCCGGGATCGCCGGACGCGCCCATGGTCGGGCAGGGTCCCGCGTCGTTCCAAATCAGGCGCTTTTGTCCTGTACGAACCCCTCCGTGACGGGAAAAGGTGCACTGTCCGCGACGTTCGGCCGCGAATCGTCCACGGGCACCTGGGGGCCGTTGGACTCGCGCAGCCAGCGGCGCAGCACCCGGTGGACCTGCTCGGCGCCGACGATCTCCGCCCCCTCGTCGACCGGCGCGGACAGGACGACGGGCGACAGCAGGAAGGCGCGCGACTGGGCGCCGCCGAGTCCGCCGTGCGAGCCGATCTGCTCCTCGAAGGCGAGGACCTCGCCGTCGGCCGGGTCGTGGAAGGAGTTGACCATGATGTCGGCGGTGTGCGGGAAGGAGTGCGTGCGGCGTACGGCGTCGGCGGCGCCGGGACCGAAGGGCGCGAGCGGTCCGGGGTCCTCGTCGAGCCGGTCCAGGGGCACCTCGGTGCCGCGCGCGCCGAGCACGACACCGCCGTGTTCCTCGCTGCGCACCAGCAGGAAGCCGATGCCGGGGTGGTTGGCGAGGGTCGGCAGCAGGGCGGGGTGGCGGGCGTCGATCTCCTCGCGGGTCATCCGGTGCGGCACGTCCGGGAAGGAGACCAGGCCCAGGTTGCCGGAGGCCAGCACGATCGGCTCGGAGCGGCGCCCGGTGGGGGTGTCGGCGGGCCGCTGCTGCTCGGCGCCCTCCTCCACGGGCCGGTGCAGGGCGGCCCGTACGGTGTTGCGCGCCTCGGCGCCGCTGCGGGTGCGCCGGGCGCTGCGCGGCACGGGCAGCCCGCAGCCGGCCCGCACCAGGTCGGCGAGGGTCAGGCCGTAGCGGGCGCGGAAGGTCTCGCCGGGGCTCTGGCCGTGGTCGGAGAGGACCACGATCCGGTACGAGCGGGGGGCGTGCTCGGCGACCTTCTCGATCAGGGCGAGGGCCCGGTCGAGCCGCCCGAGGACCTTGGCCGCGTCCCGGCCGCCCGGACCGGAGTGGTGCGCGACCTCGTCGTAGGCCACCAGGTCGGCGTAGACGGCGGTACGGCCGGCGAGCATGTCGCCCATCACCGCGGCGACGACCACGTCGCGTTCGACGACGGTCGCGAAGGCGCGCACGAAGGGGTAGAGACCGCCGCGGGACACGCGCGGGCGGACCTTGTGGACGCGGGCGCGGGTGGACTCGGCGATCTCCCGGCACACCTCGGCGACGAAGGACATCGCGGTGCGCACGGCGTTGGCGGGGTCGGAGAAGTAGGCGAAGTAGCCGGATCTGGACCGGGTCTCGCGGCTGCGGCGGCGGGTGGCTATGGACAGCACCAGGGCCTGTTCGTCGGCGCCGCCGCCGAACAGGTTGCCGCGGCTGGCGCCGTCCAGGCTGAGCAGTCCGCCGTCGCCGGTACGCCGCACGGCTCGGTACTGGAGTTCGGCGGCGCTGGTGGGGCGGTTGCAGACCATGACCTCGCCGCTGTCCTTCTCGTACCAGCGGAAGGCGGGGACGTCGTGGTTGCTGCCGTGCAGGATGCCGAGCTGGCTGGCGCCGGTCTGGCTGGACCAGTCGGTGCGCCAGGGGGCGAGCCGGTGGGTCGCGGAGCCGCCGTCGCGGCCGAGCCAGCGGGCGACGGTGGGCATGGCACCGCGGTCGACGGCGTCCCGCAGGATGTCGTGGCCGACGCCGTCCAGTTGCAGGAAGACGGTGCCGGGACCGGCCGGGCAGGGCGGTCCGGATCTGCGGCGGCGGTCGGCCAGGCGGTAGAGACGGCGCCGGTAGGCGTCGTCGTCGCGCACGGCCAGGGCACCGCCGGTGGCGGAGGCGACGGCGGACATCACGGCGGCCACCACGACCGCCGTCTCGGGGGCGACACCGCCGCGTCCGGCCGGATTGACGTCGATCGCGAGCAGCAGCAGCCCGCCGTTGAGGAAGAAGACCAGCAGGCCGAGGACGAGGGCCGGCACCAGCAGCAGCAGACGGACCATGAGCGGCCAGACCAGGGCCGAGAGCAGGCCGAAGGCTCCGGCGCCGACCGCGGCGGTCATGGCGATGTCGGTCGCGCTGTCCCCGTCGGGCGACTGGAGCCGGAAGTCCGGCAGGATCCCGGCGAGCACGAGCATGGTGACGGTGGAGACGGCCCACACCGTGACACTCCGGCCGATCTGACTGGCGACCCGGCGCCAACGCCCTCCACCCACGCTCCGCACACCTCACGTCCCGGCCCGTCGTCCGTGCGGGCCTTCCCCACCCTGCCACAACGCTCCGGAGCACCCGTTTGTCCCCCCGGGTCCGGTTCACACCCCGCAGCGGCGTCAGCGGCCGTCGTACCCGGCGGTCGGCATCGACAGCCTGCGGTGGACGCACGCCTTCATCCGGGCGTCGTAGGACGGCTCCGCGCGGCCGACGGTCTCGACGCGGACGCCGCGCCGGGCGCACTCCGCGGTGAAGTCGTCGACGCAGGACAGCGCGCTCTCCAGCACCCGGCGGCTGGGCGCCACGAACAGGTCCTGCCCGGGGCGCACTCCGTCCCACAGGGCGTCGTGGTCGTGCCGCAGTCCGCGCACCAGCAGCTGTCTGGCGACGACGTAGCCCTGCTCCGCGGCCCACCGGGCGCACATCGCGTGCTGGCTGCGGGAGTCGACCAGGAAGGGGTCGTCGTCCAGCTGTTCCAATGGCGTCAGACTCGCGATCGCCGTCACCCGCACCGGCCCCATGGTGTCCCCCCTCACCTCCCGTCACCTCCCGTTTTCGCCGCCGACCCTACTCCTGGACGTAGGCTTCGGGGAGTCGCGCGAAGGAGGCAAAGGAGTGCCGGTGGAGCTCACGTGGTGGGGTCACGCCACCTGCACGGTCGAGGATTCGGGCATTCGCGTGCTCACCGATCCCTTGTTCGTCCGCCGGCTCGCCCATCTGCGCCGCAGGCGGGGCGCGGTGCCGCCGCCCCAGGCGTGGCGCGCGGACGTGGCGCTGGTCTCCCATCTGCACGCCGACCACCTGCACGTGCCGTCGCTCGCGCGGCTCGCGCCCGGCACGCGCCTGCTCGTGCCCCGGGGCGCACGACGGGCGGTGCCGGGGCTGCGCCGGCTCGGACACCTGGAGCTGACCGAGGTGGTGCCGGGCGACGAGACGACGGTCGGTGACCTGCGTGTACGGGCGGTCTCCGCGCGGCACGACGGGCGGCGGCTGCCGGTCGGACGGCACCGCGCCCCCGCGCTCGGCTATGTCGTCGAGGGCGAGGCGCGGACGTACTTCGCCGGGGACACGGGCCTGTTCGACGGCATGGAGAAGGAGGTCGGTCCGGTCGACGTGGCGCTGCTGCCGGTGGGCGGCTGGGGCCCCTACCTGGGTGCGGAGCACCTGGACGCCGGGCGGGCGGCCGAGGCGCTGGCCCGGCTGGCGCCGCGCACGGCGGTGCCGGTGCACTACGGCACGTACTGGCCGATCGGGATGGACGCCGTGCGCCCCCACGAGTTCCACACGCCGGGCGAGGAGTTCGTGCGCCTGTCGGCGCTGCGCGCGCCGGGCGTGGCGGTGCACCGGCTGGGGCACGGCGAGAGTGTGCGGGTGGAGGTCGCGCGGTGAGCTGGCTGGCGGCCGCGACGCTGGACATACCGACGGAGCCGACGCAGCAGGCGCTCGGCTACCCGTCGCTGTTCCTGCTGGTGCTGATCGGGGCGCTGGTGCCGGTGCTGCCCACGGGCGCGCTGGTGAGTTCGGCGGCGGTGGTGGCGATGCACCAGACGCTGCCGTTCGCCATGCTGATGGTGTTCGCGACGGCGTCGCTGGCCGCGTTCTGCGGGGACATGGCGCTGTACTGGCTGGGCCGGCGCGGGGTGGGCTCGAAGAACGGCTCGCGCTGGCTGGAGGCGATCCGGTCCCGGGCGCCGGAGGACCGGCTGGAGCAGGCGCAGGAGAAACTCGCCGAGCACGATGTCGCGGTGCTGGTGCTCTCCCGGCTGGTGCCGGCCGGGCGGATACCGGTGATGCTGGCCTGCCTGCTGGCGAAGTGGCCGCTGCGCCGCTTCGCCCGGGGCAACCTGCCGGCCTGCCTGGCCTGGGCCCTGACGTACCAGCTGATCGGGGTCCTCAGCGGCGCCCTGTTCAGCAAGCCGTGGGAGGGCGTGGCCGCGGCGATCGCCCTCACCGTACTGGTCAGCACCGCCCCGGGCGTGTGGCGCCGCTTCCGGGGGCCGGCGAAGGCGTAGGCCTCCGGCGGTCAGGCGGGTGAGCGCGCCCCCGGGCCACGACGCACCGGCACGAGGGCGCCTGGGCGGTCGGGAGCGTGCCCGGGCGGGGCGGTGTCACTCCAGTACGCGGGAGGCGCCGACCGGCAGGTCCCACAGCCGGTCGCGGGGCAGGCCCGCCTGTTGCCAGGCGGCGCGTACGCGGGTGAGGGGCTCCAGGACCGGTTCGGCGGACAGGACGAACGTGCCCCAGTGCATCGGCGCCATGTGGCGCGCGCCGACGTCCTGTGCGGCCCGTACCGCCTCCTCGGGGTCGCAGTGCACGTCGCTGAGCCACCAGCGGGGATCGTAGGCGCCGATGGGGAGCAGGGCGAGGTCGATGCCGGGGTAGCGGCGGCCGATACGGGCGAACCAGTGGCCGTACCCCGTGTCGCCGGCGAAGTAGACGCGCCGCCCGTCGGGGTCGGTGAGGACCCAGCCGCCCCACAGGGTGCGGCAGGTGTCGGTGAGGCTGCGCTTGGACCAGTGGTGGGCCGGGACGAAGTCGAACCGGACCCCGCCCAGCTCGGTCGCCTCCCACCAGTCCAGCTCGGTGACCCGGGTGAAGCGGCGGCGGTGGAACCAGCGGCCGAGCCCGGCGGGCACGAGGACGGGGGTGTCGCGCGGGAGCCTGCGCAGGGTGGGCGCGTCCAGGTGGTCGTAGTGGTTGTGGCTGATGACGACGGCGTCGACGCGGGGCAGGGCGCTCCAGGCGACGCCCACGGGGGTGACCCGGGGCGGGGTGCCGAGGATCCGGCGGGACCAGACCGGGTCGGTGAGCACGGTCAGGCCGCCGATCCGCACCACCCAGCTGGCGTGTCCGGCCCAGGTGACGGCGACGGTGCGCGCGTCCACGCGCGGCAGCGGGCCGGGGGCGTAGGGCAGCCGCGGGATGTCGGCGAGTCCGGCGGGGCCGGGTCTGACCGCGCCTTCGCGGGCGAATCTGGCGAAGGCCTTGAGACCGGGCAGCGGCGCGGTCAGCCGGTCGTGGAAGGTCCGCGGCCACACCCGGTGCTCGGCCGGTGGCCGGGGCTCGGCGAGCGGCGGGCGAGCGTCGGCCGCGTCGGTGTCCTCGGCGGACGCGGGGGTGCTCGTGGTCGACCGATGCTGCTGCGTCATCGAGGGGGCTCCCATCGCTGAGCGTCGCGGAGACCGTCGAAGACCGACTTCAGACCGGTCAACGCGCGTTGCACGTGTGGCAGTTCCAACGGGTCCGGGGAGGTGAGGAAGTCCGCCCGCCGTTCGTCGGTGCCCGCGTCGAGCAGGGGCCCGGTGGCGAGCCGGACGCGCAGGGCGGACAACTCGTCGCCGAAGCGGTGGCCGCCGGGGGCCGGCATGCCGAGCCGGGCGCTCAGGAAGTCCTCCAGTTCCTGGGCGTCGCCGACGCCTTCGGCGCCGAGCGCGTCGCGCAGCGGGCCGAGGTCGGCGTACAGGTGGCGGCCCGCCTGCGGGGGCCGGGCGGTGGCGCCCGCGGCGACGACGGCCGCGTGCGCGGCGGCGGCCACGCGCGCGTGCAGGCGTACGGCGGCGGCCCGGCGGGCGGTGACCGGCTCGGGCTCGTCGAGGGCGTACCCGGCCGCGGCGGCGACGGGGGCCGCGACGCGAGCGCCGAGCGCGGTGAGCACGTCGAGCACGCGTGCGTGCAGGCCGTTGCCGGCGGCGGAGGCGGGGAAGCGGGCGACGGCGGCCGGCCAGGCCGGCGGGAGCAGCGCGCCCGCCAGGTCGGTGACGACGGTGACCCGTTCGGGCAGCATCTCGGCGGGGCTGAGGATCACGGTGGCGTGCGGGTCGTGCAGGGTGTCGCGCCAGGTCTCGTCGCTGACCAGGTGCAGCCCCTCGCCCGCGGCGGCCTCGACGGTCTCGTGCAGCAGCTCGGGCGGGGCGACGGTGCCGGTCGGGTCGTCGGCGACGGACAGCACGAGCAGGCGGGGATCGCCGCCCTCGGCGCGGACCCGGCGGACGGTCTCCAGCAGGGCGTACGGGTCGGGTACGCCGCCGGACTCGGCCGGTGTCGGGACGTGGAAGACGGGCCTGCCCAGCAGTCGTGCGTACGGTGCCCACCAGGCGGCGCAGGGACGGGGCACCAGCACGTCGCCGCCCAGCGCGGCGGTCAGCGCGAGCAGGAGGGCGCCCGCGCCGGGGGCCGCGGCCAGGTGAGCGGGTTCGGTGGTCAGGCCGCGCCGGTCCCAGTAACCGCTCGCCGCGTCCAGGAGGGCGGGGGCGCCGCCGGCCGGTTCCCCGCGTGAGCGGCCCGCGGCGGCGGCGAGTACGGCGGACAGTTCGGGCAGCACCGGCAGCCCGTCTTCGGGGAAGTGCGGGCCGTAGCGGACGGGACCGTGGCCCACGGCGTCCGGGCCCGCAGCGCCAGGGCCGACGGGATCGTGACCTGCGGGTCCCGTGGCCAGGCCCCCGGGGTCCGTGCGCCGCATGCGTACCTCCGCGCGGTCCGTGCCGCCTGTCCGTACCGTGCCGTGCCCTGTCCGTGCCCTGTCCGTGCCCTGCCCTGTCCCCGTCGAGCCGGGGCCTGGCCGCGCGGAGGGCCCTGGCCTCCTCAGGGCCTTGGTCCCGCCGGGACCCCGATCCCGCCCGGACCCTGGTCCCGCCGAGGACCCTCGCCCGCCGGGGACTGTGATCCCCGCCCGGGACACTGGCCCCCTCAGGGCCGTCGCCCGGTGCCGGCAGGGCTCCTGTCCCGCCGGACCTGGTCCCTGTCGGGTGGTCCTGACCCCGTCGGGGCCGGTCCCGTGCTCGCTCGCCGTTCGTTGATCGGCTCGTTCGCCGTTCGTTGGTCCCAGTACCCACCGTGCCGCCCCGCCATGGCTCCCGCTCCGGTTGCGCGCGTCACAGCCGGACCGGGGCCCGCGCGGGGTCAGCGCTCGCCGTCCTCCCCGCGCAGGCGCAGCCGGAGCCGGTGCGCGGCCGCACCGCACGCGCCCGCGATCAGCACACCACCGGCGACCAGGGCGGGCACCGAGTCGCCGAAGGTCCCGCCGGTGCCCGCCTGCACCCCGTGCTCCGCCGTCGCACCGCCGCAGGACGTGCCCTGGGGGGCGGGCTCACCGCGAGGGGCGGTGGGCGGTTCGGGGCACGCGGGCTCGGTGGGGGCGCAGGGCGTGCCGTGCGTGGAGTTCCCGGCGCGCGGGGCGGCGGTTTCCCGGCATCCCGGCTGGGCGGCACCGGCACCGGCACCGCTCTCCTCCGGCACGCTCATGGTCGCGCTCCAGGGGTCGCCTCCCTCCCCGCCCGAGGCATCCGGGCAGGCGCCGTCGACCGTCCAGTCCTCCGTGCTCCCGGCGGCACCCTCGGTCTCCGCCCAGTCCTCGGTCGCCGCCGGGCCTTCGGTGTCCGTCGTGTCCCCCGCGCTCCCCGCACTCCCCGCGCTCGGCTCGGCCGCGAAGTCCTCGGCGGTGGCTATGCGCGCGGTCCCCCGGTAGGCCGGCCCGGACGCCGTCCCCGCGTCGTCGGCCACCTTGCGCAGCTCGACGGTGCCTTCCTCGAAGGCCGCCGAGGTGGCGTCGAGGCTCGGCGGGGCGGAGCCGCCGGTCGGGCCGCACGAGACCGAGACGGTCACGGTCTCGCCGGGGGCGGCGTCCGCCGGGCTGACCTGGGCGGCTGCCTGCCCCGCGGACGGCGGGAGGGCCTCCTCGGCGGACGGCGGGGGTACGGCCGCCGGGTCGTCGGCGGACGGCGGGGCGACGGGCTCCCCCGCGCCCGCGGGGGGCGGCGGAACTCCCGGGTCGGCCGCGCCGAGCCCCGCGGAGAGACCGAGGGCGGCACTGGCCAGCACGGCGACGGACAGGGCGCGGGCGGTGCGGCGCATGGGACGGGCTCCTTCGAGCGACGGCTTGCGGGGCACTGCACTCGCGCCCCTCGGCCATCACAGCCCGCCCGGCACGCGGCCGCCCGTCACCGTGCTCCGTTCGCGCGAACGGGACGTCCGGGCGGGTGAGCCCGGGGTTTCACGCACCCGGTCCCGGTTCCCGCAGCACCTGCTCCCGCACCCGGTCGCAGCAGCGGGTGATCAGGCGGGAGACGTGCATCTGGGAGATGCCGAGCTGTTCGGCGATACGGCTCTGGGTCATGTCGTCGAAGAAGCGCATGTAGAGGATGGCGCGCTCGCGCGGTGGCAGGGCGGCCAGCCGGTCCTTGACGGCCTCGCGGTCGACGACCGTGTCGAGGGCCGGGTCGGGGGCGCCGAGCGCGTCGCCCAGCGAGTAGCCGTCCTCGCTGCCCGGGACCTCGGCGTCCAGGGACAGCGCCGTGAAGCTCTCCAGGGCCTCCAGACCGGTCCGGACGTCCTCCTCGCTCAGGTCGGCGCGCTCGGCGATCTCGGCGACGGTGGGCCTGCGGCCCGGGATGGTCTGGGACAGGTCCTGGCCGGCGAAGCGCACGCGGTTGCGCAGTTCCTGGACCCGGCGCGGCACGTGCAGGGTCCACATGTGGTCGCGGAAGTGGCGCTTGATCTCGCCGGTGATGGTGGGCACGGCGTAGCTCTCGAAGGCGTTGCCGCGCTCGGGGTCGTAGCGGTCGACGGCCTTGACGAGACCGAGGGCCGCGACCTGGCGCAGGTCCTCGAAGCTCTCGCCGCGGCTGCGGAACCGTCCCGCCAGCCGTTCGGCCATGGGCAGCCATGCCTCGACGATCCGGTCCCGGAGCGCGTCGCGCTCGGGGCCGGCGGGAAGGGTGGCGAGCCGACGGAAGGCGTCGGCGGTGTCGGGGGCGTCGTCGTGCGGGTGCTTCACACTGGCGTGGATCGGCATGGTGCGTCGCAACTCCCTCGGAGCGCGGGGGTCCCGTCGTCGCACCGGACGGCGGTCCGGTCGGCGCGGCCCGCCCTGGGCGGCCGGGGTCGGGGCGACCTCGGACTCGTTGGGCGGACGGAGCCGGTACGACGACACGGCCCTTGGTCGGGCGGTCACCGCGGGAGGGCGTCCTGGCCTCGCGGACGCATCCGTGGCGGCGTCACGCCGCTCCCACGGACGTGCCTCCTGTCCGAAGCACTGACCTTGCGCCTGCCCCCTGTCCCCGGGGGCAAACACCCGGATTCTCAGCCCTTGCGCGGCTGCTTGAGGCGCACCATGTTGCCGGCCGGGTCGCGGAAGGCGCAGTCGCGGACTCCGTAGTGCTGGTCGACCGGTTCCTGGAGCACCTCGGCGCCCGCGGCGCGGACGTGCTCGAAGGCGGCGTCGACGTCGTCGGTGGCGAGCACGATGCCGCGCAGGTGCCCCTTGGCCAGGAGTTCGGCCATCGCCTCCCGGTCGGCGGCCGACGCGTTGGGGTCGGCGAGGGGAGGTTCGAGGACGACGTCCACGTCGGGCTGCGCCGGGGAGCCGACGGTCACCCAGCGCATTCCTTCGAAACCGACGTCGTTGCGGACCTCCATGCCGAGCACGTCCCGGTAGAAGGCGAGCGCCCTGTCGTGGTCGTCGACGGCTATGAAGCACTGCAAGAGGTTGATGTCCATGCGCGTCACGCTACGGGCGGTGGCGCGGGCGCCGCTTCTCCGTTCCTGACCGGCTCTCCGTTCCCGGCCGCGTCACCCTTCCCGGCCGCGTCACCGTTCCGGACCGGCCGGGTGTGGACCTTGGCGACGCAGGCCGGGACGGCGGCGCCGTCGGTGTGGTCGCGGTCCCGGTAGGCGCTCGGGCTCTCGCCGACCAGTTCGGTGAACCGCGAGCTGAACGAACCCAGCGAGGTACAGCCGACCGCGAAGCAGACCTCGGTGACGCTCAGGTCGCCGCGCCGCAGCAGCGCCATGGCGCGCTCGATGCGGCGGGTCATCAGGTAGCTGTACGGCGTCTCCCCGTAGGCGGCGCGGAAGCTGCGGGAGAAGTGGCCCGCCGACATGAGGGCGACGCGGGCCAGCGCCGGCACGTCGAGCGGCTCGGCGTACTCGCGGTCCATCAGGTCGCGGGCCCGGCGCAGCCTGGCCAGGTCCTCCAGCGTCGTCACCCGACCACGATCCCACAGCGCCGGAGACCACCGGTAGCGGTTCCGGCGCCTTGGGCCGTCCCCACCGTCAGGAGCCGACGTAGGCGGCGAGGTGCTCGCCGGTGAGGGTGGAGCGGTCGGCGACGAGGTCGGCGGGGGTCCCTTCGAAGACGATCCGGCCGCCGTCGTGCCCGGCGCCGGGGCCGAGGTCGATGATCCAGTCGGCGTGCGCCATGACCGCCTGGTGGTGCTCGATGACGATGACCGACTTGCCGGCGTCGACGAGGCGGTCGAGCAGGCCGAGCAGCTGCTCGACGTCGGCGAGGTGCAGTCCGGTGGTGGGCTCGTCGAGAACGTACACGCCGCCCTTCTCTCCCATGTGGGTGGCCAGCTTGAGCCGCTGCCGCTCGCCGCCGGAGAGGGTGGTGAGCGGCTGGCCGAGGGTGAGGTAGCCGAGGCCGACGTCGGAGAGCCGCTGGAGGATCTTGTGCGCGGCCGGGGTGCGCGCCTCCCCGGCGCCGAAGAACTCCTCGGCCCGGTCCACCGACATGGCGAGCACCTCGCTGATGTCCCGGCCGCCGAAGCGGTACTCCAGCACCTCGCCCATGAACCGCTTGCCCTCGCAGTCCTCGCAGGGGGTGGCGACGCCGGCCATCATCGCCAGGTCGGTGTAGATGACACCGGCGCCGTTGCAGGTGGGGCAGGCGCCCTCGGAGTTGGCGCTGAACAGGGCGGGCTTCACGCCGTTGGCCTTGGCGAAGGCCTTGCGGATCGGGTCGAGCAGACCGGTGTACGTCGCCGGGTTGCTGCGCCGCGAGCCCTTGATGGGGCTCTGGTCGACCGATACGACGTCGGCGCCGGCCGGGACCGAGCCGTGGATCAGGGAACTCTTGCCGGAACCGGCCACGCCGGTGACCACGCAGAGCACGCCGAGCGGGACGTCCACGTCGACGCCCTGGAGGTTGTGCGTCCGCGCGTCGCGGATCTCCAGGGCTCCGGTGGGCTTGCGGACCGACTCCTTGAGGGAGGCCCGGTCGTCGAGATGGCGGCCGGTGACGGTGTCGGCGCCGCGCAGTTGCGCCACGGTGCCCTCGAAGCAGACGGTGCCGCCCTCCGTGCCGGCGCCGGGGCCGAGGTCGACCACGTGGTCGGCGATCGCGATCGTCTCGGGCTTGTGCTCGACGACGAGGACCGTGTTGCCCTTGTCCCGCAGCCGCAGCAGCAGGTCGTTCATGCGCTGGATGTCGTGGGGGTGCAGTCCGACGGTGGGCTCGTCGAAGACGTACGTGGTGTCGGTGAGCGAGGAGCCGAGGTGGCGGATCATCTTGACGCGCTGCGCCTCGCCGCCGGACAGGGTGCCGGCCGGCCGGTCGAGGGAGAGGTAGCCGAGGCCGATCTCGACGAAGGAGTCGAGGGTGTCCCGCAGGGCGGTGAGCAGCGGTGCCACCGACGGTTCGGCCAGCTCGCGGACCCACTCGGCCAGGTCCCGGATCTCCATCGCGCAGGCGTCGGCGATGCTGATCTTGCCGATCCGCGACGAGCGGGCGCCCTCACTGAGCCGGGTGCCCTCGCACTCGGGACAGGTGGTGAAGGTGACCGCCCGCTCCACGAAGGCCCTGATGTGCGGCTGCATCGCCTCCTTGTCCTTGGACAGGAAGGACTTCTGGATCTTCGGAATGAGGCCTTCGTAGGTGAGGTTGACGCCGTTGACCTTCACCTTGACCGGCTCGCCGTAGAGGAAGTCCCGCAGTTCCTTGTCGGTGTAGTCGCGGATCGGCTTGTCCGGGTCGACGAAGCCGGACTGGGCGTACACCTGCACCGTCCACTGGCTGTCCGACTTCCAGCCGGGGATGGTGAAGGCGTTCTCGGCGAGCGACTTGGAGTCGTCGTAGAGCTGGCTGAGGTCGATGTCGGAGACGGTGCCGCGGCCCTCGCAGTTCGTGCACATGCCGCCGGTGCGCTGGAAGGTCGCCTTCACCGCCTTCTTGTTGCCCCGCTCGACGGTGATCGCGCCGCTGGCCCGCACGGAGGCCGTGTTGAAGGAGTACGCGCTGGGCGGGCCGATGTGCGGATCGCCGAGGCGGCTGAAGAGGATGCGCAGCATCGCGTTGACGTCGGTGGCGGTGCCGACGGTGGAGCGGGGGTCGGCGCCCATCCGCTGCTGGTCCACGATGATCGCCGTCGTGAGGCCGTCCAGGACGTCCACCTCGGGCCGGGCGAGCGTCGGCATGAAGCCCTGGACGAAGGCGCTGTAGGTCTCGTTGATCAGCCGCTGCGACTCGGCGGCGATCGTGTTGAACACCAGCGAGCTCTTGCCCGAGCCGGAGACGCCGGTGAATACGGTCAGCCGGCGCTTGGGAATGTCGATGCTGACGTCCTTGAGGTTGTTCTCGCGGGCGCCGTGCACACGGATCAGGTCGTGGCTGTCGGCGACGTGCGACCCGGGCCCCTGCGTGCCCGGCCTCTTGGCGCTGCTCATCGTGTCTCCATCTGTCGGGGGCCCGGTGAAGGTGACGCCCTCACTGCCTCGGTGGTCACACGCTAGATCGGGCGCGGCTGCCCGCGCTTCTCGATTACTGATCCGCTCCCGGACCGCGGAAATCGGAACGGACCCGTCCGGAGGAATCCGTGTCGGCCCGCGGTGTCCGGGTACGCGGTCGGCACCCCTTAAGGATCTGGAGGGAGACATGCAGCGAGGCAGCGACCGGATGAGCGTCCACCGCGACGACGAGATGAAGCACGAACTGCAGGGTCTGCTCAGGTCCGGGCACCCCACCCGCAGCGAGGAGTGGAACGACCCGGAACCGGCCGCCGAGGACGATCCGGACGTCATGTACGGACCGGTGACACCGGGCCGCGGACCGACGTACCTGGAGGCCCTGCGGCTGGAGCTGGCCCGGAACCTGACCCGGGGCAGCTTCCCCGCGGGACCGCGGGAACTGACCCGCGCACTGCGCCGCGGCAACGCGCCGGACGCCCTCGTCGAGGGGCTGGACCGACTGCCGCACAAGGCGCGCTACGACAACGTCCAGGAGCTGGCGGTGGCCCTCACCGAGAGCGGCCGGTCCGGTTCGCAGGGCGCGTAGGCGCCGGAAGGGAAGACGAACTTCATGCGCATCGCATTTCTGACCGCGCCCGAGGGCGTGGAACAGGTGGAACTGACCGAGCCGTGGCGGGCGGCCAAGGACGCGGGGCACGAGCCCGTCCTCGTCTCCACGCAGTCCGGCGAGGTCCAGGGCTTCGACCACCTCGACAAGGCGGACACGTTCCCCGTCGACGAAGTGGTGGGCGACACCTCCGCCGACGCGTTCGGCGGCCTCGTGCTGCCCGGCGGGGTGGCCAACCCGGACTTCCTGCGGACCGACGAGAAGGCCGTGGCCTTCGTCAAGGACTTCTTCACGCAGGGCCGGCCGGTGGCCGCCATCTGCCACGCACCGTGGACGCTCGTCGAGGCGGACGTCGTACGCGGCCGCACCCTGACCTCGTGGCCCAGTCTGCGGACCGACCTGCGCAACGCGGGCGCCACCTGGGTCGACGAACAGGTGAAGGTCTGCGACGCTGGCGACAACGTCCTGATCACCAGCCGCAAGCCGGACGACCTGAAGGCGTTCTGCGAGACCTACCTCGCGGAGTTCGCCAAGGCGGCGGGCTGAGGCGGACAACCGGGCGACGGACGGACGGGCCACCGGCGAGGGATCGCGGGTGGCCCGTCGTCACGCTCAGCCACCGGGGGCGGCGGCCTGGCCGCAGCCGCGTTCCCGGGCGCCCTCGCGGGTGCGGCCCGGGGCCACCGGGCGCCGGGGATTGCGGCGCAGCCACTCCCCCTCCAGCCGGGCCATGCGGTCGTTGTGGGCCCGCAGCGCGTCGTTCGACCCGTACAGCAGGGTGTCGTGGCGCGTGCGGTGGATGGTCTCCAGTTCTTTCATCAGCTGCTGGTCGTCCAGGCGGCCCGGGTCCACTCCGGTCACGGTGTCGTCCCGCGTGTCGTGTTCGTTCATGCGTCCCGGGTACCCGCCCCGGAGCACTACCACCCCCGAGCGGCACCCGGGAGGGCAGCCACATGGATCTCGCGTTTCTGCACCCCCTCTACGAACACCAGGGACCCTGGGCCTCCGTCTACGTCGACCTGTCCCGGAACGCGGAGGACACCGCCCACGAGCGTGAGCTGACGGCCGCCGCGGTGGCCCGGGAACTGGCGGAGCAGGGCGCGGACGACGCCACCTGCCGCGCGGTGCGGGAGGCGGTGGACGAGTTGCGGCACGCCACCGACCCGCACGGGCGGGCGCTGTTCGCGTGCGCCGGACAGGTGGTCCTCGATCCGCCGCTGGCCCGGCCCCCGTACGGCGGGACCACCGCCGACTGGGCCCCGCTGCCGCACGTCACTCCGCTGCTCGACCTGGCCGGCGAGGACCCTGTGTGCGTGGTGGCGTACATCGACCGCAAGGGAGCCGACTTCGAGCTGCGCTCCGCGCTGGGCAGTTCCGACGCGGGCGGCGTGACCGGCAGGCAGTGGCCGGTGCACCGCACGAGCAGCGTGGACTGGTCGGAGCGCCACTTCCAGCTCCGGGTGGAGAACACCTGGGAGCACAACGCGGCGGAGATCGCGGACGCGCTCGCCGTGTGCCAGGAGGAGACGGGCGCCGACCTGCTGATCCTGGTCGGCGACGACCGGGAGCGCCGCTCGGTGCACGAGCGGCTGCCCTCGCGGCTCCAGGACCGGGTCGCCGAAGCCTCGCGCGGCGCCGGCAGCAGGCTGCTGGACGACGAGGTGGAAGGACTGCGCGAGGACCACGTCCGTGCGCGCGCCCGGGAGGAGCTGGACCGGTTCCTGGCCGCCCGCTCGCCCGACGACGAGGGCCGGGCAGGCGCGGCGGAGGGCGTGCCGGCGCTGGTCGAGGCCGCCCGGGAGCACCGCATCGACGAGTTGCTGGTCATCCCGGACGCCCCCGACACGCACCGCGAGGTGTGGATCGGCGAGGACGCCGACCAGGTGGCGGTGCGCCGTACGGAGCTGAAGACGCTCGGCGAGCAGAACTCCTGGTCGGCCCGGGCGGACGACGCCCTGCTGCGCTCGGCGGTGATGACCGGCGCCCCCGCGATCTCGGTGACGCCGGTGCTGCCGCCGGAGACCTCCCAGAAGGCGCCGGTGGGCGGCCTGGGGGCGCTGCTGCGCTGGAAGTGATCCCCCCGCTCGTCAGCGGGCCCGCTCCACCCGCCGTTCGTCCCAGACCGGCTCCGTCGTCTCGCGCACCCGCCCGTCGCTGCCGAAGACCAGGTACCGGTCGAAGGAGCGGGCGAACCAGCGGTCGTGGGTGACCGCGAGGACCGTGCCCTCGAAGCCCTCCAGGCCCTCCTGGAGGGCTTCGGCCGATTCCAGGTCGAGGTTGTCGGTCGGCTCGTCGAGGAGCAGGGCCGTGACGCCCTGGAGTTCCAGCAGCAGGATCTGGAAGCGGGCCTGCTGGCCGCCGGAGAGCCGGTCGAAGGCCTGCTCGGCCTGCTGGGTCAGCTCGTAGCGGCGCAGCCGGGACATGGCGGCGCCCCGGTCCTGGGAGTGCTCGGTCCACAGGATGTCCAGGAGGGTGCGGCCCAGCAGCTCGGGGTGGGCGTGGGTCTGGGCGAAGTGTCCTGGCACCACGCGCGCCCCGAGCTTCCAGTTCCCGGTGTGCGTCACGTCGTCGCCGGCCATTAGCCGCAGGAAGTGCGACTTGCCGGAGCCGTTGGAGCCGAGGACGGCGACCCGTTCGCCGTAGAAGACCTCCAGGTCGAAGGGTTTCATCAGGCCGGTGAGCTCCAGCTGCTCGCAGGTGACGGCGCGGACGCCGGTGCGGCCGCCCTTCAGGCGCATCCTGATGTCCTGCTCGCGCGGCGGCTCGGGCGGCGGTCCGGCCTCCTCGAACTTGCGCAGCCGGGTCTGCGCGGCGCGGTAGCGGGACGCCATGTCGTGGCTGTTCTCCGCGGCCTGACGCAGCGACAGCACCAGCTTCTTCAGCTGCGCGTGCTTCTCGTCCCAGCGGCGGCGCAGTTCCTCGAAGCGGGCGAAGCGTTCCCGGCGGGCCTCGTGGAAGGTGGCGAAGCCGCCGCCGTGCACCCAGGCGTCGGCGCCCGCGGGTCCGGGCTCGACGGAGACGATCTTCTGGGCGGCGCGGGCGAGCAGCTCCCGGTCGTGGGAGACGAACAGCACGGTCTTGCGGGTCTCGGCGAGCCGCTCCTCCAGCCAGCGCTTGCCGGGCACGTCGAGGTAGTTGTCCGGCTCGTCGAGCAGCAGCACCTCGTCGGTGCCGCGCAGCAGCGCCTCGAGGACGAGGCGCTTCTGCTCGCCCCCGGAGAGGGTGCGCACCTGCCGCCACTGAGCCTTGTCGTACGGCATCCCGAGCGCGGCGGTGGTGCAGATGTCCCACAGGGTCTCGGCCTCGTACCCGCGCGCCTCGGCCCAGTCGGAGAGCGCCTGCGCGTAGACCAGCTGGGCGGCCTCGTCGTCCACCGTCATGAGCGCGTGCTCGGCGGCGTCGACCGCGCGGGCGGCCTCGCGGATCCTGGGCTGCGCCACGGACACCAGCAGGTCGCGCACGGTCGTCTCGTCCCGTACGGAGCCGACGAACTGGCGCATCACGCCGAGGCCGCCGGTGACGGTGACGGAGCCGCCGTGCGGCTTCAGCTCGCCGGCCAGGAGGCGCAGCAGCGTGGTCTTGCCCGCGCCGTTGGGCCCGACCAGGGCCACGACGGCCCCCTCCCCCACGCGGAAGGAGACGTCGCCGAGGAGCGGCCTCCCGTCGGGGAGGGAGTACTCCAGGTGCGCTGCTTCGAGGTGACCCATGGGGCCGGATTCTCCGGCTCCGGGCGCGCTGCGGGCAAACCGTTTTCGACCGCGCGACGGGGAACCGCGGCACGTGGGGCGCGCCACGGCAGGAAACGCCGTCCGCAGGGTAGGCGGGACCCATGAGCCCCGACGTAGACCTCACCGCCGCCACGCCCGGCCCGCACCCCGTCCGCAACGGTTTCCTGCGGCTGGACCAGCGGGCGTTCGAGGCCGTCGCCGCCCGTACCTGGCCCGGCGCCGACCCCCTGCTGCCCCGGTTGAGCCGGAGCGCCAACCACGGCGTGCTGTGGTTCGCCGCGGCGGCCGCCCTGGCCGCGTCGCGCACCCCGAGGGCGCGCCGCGCGGCCGCCCGGGGGATCGCCTCGCTCGGGCTGGCCTCGCTGGCGATCAACACCCTCGGCAAGCGCTCGGTGCGCCGGCCCCGCCCGGTACTGGACCCGGTGCCGCTGGTCCGGCAGCTGAAGCGGCAGCCGATCACGACGTCCTTCCCGTCGGGACACGCCGCCTCGGCCGCCGCGTTCGCGACCGGGGTGGCGCTGGAGTCCCCGGCGTGGGGTGCGGCGGTGGCCCCCGTGGCCGCCGCGGTCGTCCTGTCCCGGGTCTACACCGGCGTCCACTTCCCGAGCGACGTGCTGGCCGGTGCCGCGCTGGGGGCGGGGGCCGCGTTCGCCGTACGGGGCATGGTGCCGACCCGCGCCCAGCACACTCCGCCGGCCCGGCCGCGTGCCGAGGTGCCCGCGCTGTCCGGCGGCGAGGGGCTGGTCATGGTCGCCAACGTCGGCTCGGGCACCTCGGACCGGGTGCGGGCGCTGTGCGACGCGCTGCCCGACGCGGAGGTGGTGGAGTGCGAGCCGGGGGACGTCCGGGCGGAGCTGGAGAAGGCGGCCGGCCACGCCCGGGTGCTCGGTGTGTGCGGCGGCGACGGCACCGTGAACGCCGCGGCCGAGATCGCGCTCCGCCACGGGCTGCCGCTCGCGGTACTGCCGGGCGGCACGCTCAACCACTTCGCCTACGACCTGGGCGTGGAGGACGTACGGGATCTGTGCGGGGCGCTGGAGCGGGGCGAGGGGGTGCGGGTGGACGTGGGTCGGTTCGCCTCGGGCGGGCGGCGCGGCGTCTTCCTGAACACCTTCAGCCTCGGCGTGTACCCGGAGCTGGTCAACGAGCGGGAGCGCTGGTCCCCCCGGATCGGGGGCTGGCCGGCCGGGGTGCTCGCGGCCGTACGGGTACTGCGCGCCGACCGGCACCCGCTGGAGGCCGAGGTGCGCGGCCGCAGGCGCCCGCTGTGGATGCTCTTCGCGGGCAACGGCACGTACCACCGCCGGGGCATCGCCTCGGGGCGCCGGCTCGACCTGGCGGACGGGCAGCTGGACGTACGGGTGGTGCACGGGGGGCGCAGGCCGGCCCTGCGGCTGCTGTCCGCGGCCCTCGCCGGACCGCTCACCCGCTCGCCCGCGCACGCGGCGGTGCAGGTGCCCCGGCTGCGGCTGTCGGGCGTCGCGCCGGGCACGCTGATGGCGTTCGACGGTGAGCTGACCGAGACGGAGGGCGACCTGACGCTGGAGAAGCTGCCCGAGGCGCTCACGGTGTACCGGCCGCTGCCCGGCGGCGGACTCCTCTCCTGATCCGCCCCTCCCGGTCCGTCCTTCTCCCGGTACCGGTAAGTACCTCCCTCTCCCGGCTCGACTGACGTTCCGTCAGTCCATATGGCGAAACGCGTATCTCACCATGCGGCTGGCGGGCGTACCGTGATCCCACTGCCGGGAGAGGGGATCCACCATGCCGAAGCCGCATGAGACCGCCGTCTACACGCACGGGCACCACGAGTCCGTGCTGCGCTCGCACACCTGGCGCACCGCCGAGAACTCCGCCGCCTATCTGCTCGACTCCCTGCGGCCCCACATGCGGGTCCTGGACATCGGCTGCGGGCCGGGCACCATCACCGCCGACCTGGCGGAACTGGTCCCGGACGGCCACGTCACCGGCGTGGACCGGTCGCCGGAGATCGTGGAGCGGGCCAGGGCCACGGCCGCCGAGCGCGGGCTGGGCAACACCGACTTCGCGGTCGCGGACGTGCACGCGCTGGACTATCCGGACGACACCTTCTGCGTGGTCCACGCCCACCAGGTGCTCCAGCACGTGGGTGACCCGGTGCGGGCGCTGCGCGAGATGAAGCGGGTCGCCCGGCCGAACGGGATCATCGCCGTCCGCGATTCCGACTACGGCGCCATGACCTGGTACCCCGCGTCCCCGGGCATGGACGACTGGCTGGACCTGTACCGCCGGGTGGCCCGCGCCAACGGGGGCGAGCCGGACGCCGGGCGCCGGCTGAAGGCCTGGGCGCTCGAGGCGGGGTTCACCGACATCACCTCGACCTCGGCCACGTGGACCTTCAGCACGCCCGGGGAGCGGGAGTGGTGGAGCGGCCTGTGGGCGGACCGCACCCTGGAGTCGGCGTACGCGGACCGCGCCACCGAGGGGGGCCATGCGACGCCGGAACGACTGCGCGCCGTCTCGGCGGCCTGGCGGGACTGGGGAAAGCACCCGGAAAGCTGGTTCAGCGTCCTGCACGGAGAAATCCTGTGCCGAAAAGAAGCGTGATTGATGCCTGTCCGGTGAAAATCGGGAAACCAGTACGGCAGGAGGTTCAACATCATGGTTCCGCTTTTGCTCGTACTGCTTCTCGCGATCGTCCTTTTCGGTGTCGGATTCGCGGTGAAGATTCTCTGGTGGATCGCTCTGGCGGTTCTGGTCCTGTGGCTGATCGGTTTCCTGGCCCGCGGGACGACGGCCGGCGGCGGCAGGGGCCGCTGGTACCGGTGGTGAACGACGGGTGACGAACGACAGGTGACGAGGCTGCTGCCCCGGGAGTGCTCACTCCCGGGGCAGCAGCGGTCCCAGCGGCCCGAGGTCCAGGTTCAGGTCCTCGGGCCGCAGTCCGTAGCGGTCCCGCAGTTCGGTCATGCGGTCGTCCAGGAGCATCAGGGTGAGCCCGATCCGCTCTTCCTGGTCCTCGCTCAGGTCGCCCTCGTCGACGCGGCGCAGCGCCTGGCGTTCCATGAGCTGACGCAGCAGTTCGACGACCGTCAGCACCAGCTTGACCAGGTCGCGCTCGACGGTGTCGGGTTCCAGGTCGAGGCGGCGCTTGGCGGGTTCGGGTCCGGCATGTTCGCTCACGTCAGTCCCCGAACGGTGAGGGGACGTTGCGGTTGACCGAGCTGATCAGCGCGTTGAGGTCGATGCGGACCAGGTCGACGTCCGCGATGCGCAGGGTGACGTCGCCGGTGATGACGACCCCGCCGGCCAGCAGCCGGTCGAGCAGGTCCACCAGGGCGATCTCACGGCGCTCCACGACGGTCATGATTCCTCCCCCTCTTTCCCCTCCGGACCCTCTGCCCCCTCCGTGTCTCCGGCGAAGGAATAGGCGGCCCAGGGGCCGGTGAGTTCCACGCGAATTCCGGGGGCGTCGTCCTTCGTACGGTCCACCGTTTCGACGAATTCCTCGGATGCGTCGCGGGCCACCAGATAGGCGGCATTGAGAACGTTCCGTCCGGCGGCACCGGAAAGGCGGGGATTCTGCGGTGCGTGCAGCCGGGCGTCGTCGGCCCGGTCGGACAGCCTCGCGTGCAGCCCGGTGGCGAGTTCCTCCGCCCTGCTCCACAGGTCCTCGTTCGCCCGGCTCTGCCGGCGCCGCTGCCGCAGGTAGTCCCGGCCCGAGGCGGGCCTGGGCGCGGGCTGGGCCGGCCGCTCGGCCTTCGCCCGATCCGCCGGCTCCGCCTCGACGTACACCTTCACGCCCCACTCCACCCGGCCGTCCAGCCGGTCGAGCGTGCGCCGGAAGGCCGCCTCGCGCTCCTCCAGCATCACCCGTACGCCGCTGTCGTCCCGGAAGACGGTGGCCAGCCGGAGCGGCAGCGGGGTGGTGACGACGGTGAGCGCGTCGACCACCTGCTGGTGGGCGCGGGCGGTGGCGGTCAGCCAGTCCAGGTCCTCCAGGTGCGCGCGCAGCGCCTCCTCACTGAAGTCGGCCTCGGGCACATGGCTGACGACGGCGACCAGGCCGCCGTGCGGCAGCAGCCGGGGCGGGTCGCCCGCCACCCCTGTGAGCTGGGCCTGGAGGGCGGCGTCGAAGGGGCGGCAGACGGCGTAGACGTAGCGCAGACCGGTCACGGGGCCTCCCTCGGTACGCGGCCCGGGTCCAGCTCACGCAGGCGTTCGCGGAGCGCCGCGTTCTCCCGGGTGAGTTCGTCCTGCCGGGCTCGCGAGGACAGTGCGGGGTCGCTCTCCCACCAGTCGATGCCCATTTCCTTGGCCTTGTCGACGGAGGCGACGACGAGCCGCAGCTTGATGGTCAGCAGCTCGATGTCGAGCAGGTTGATCTTGATGTCGCCCGCGATCACGACTCCCTTGTCGAGCACCCGCTCCAGGATGTCGGCGAGGTTGGCGCTCTGTCCCTGGCCGTAGGGATCGGGCAGCCGGCTGGGGGTGGTCATCGACGGCTCCCGCCCTCGGCGTCCTCGTACTCGTCACGGGACGCGTACTCGTCCTCCCCGGCCTCCTTGTCCCCCTCGGGCTCCTCGTACTCGCCCTCCGCTTCCTCCTCGTACTCCTCTTCGGGCTCGCCCTCCGGTTCCTCCTCGTACTCGCCCTCGGGCTCTTCTTCGTACTCGCCTTCCGGCTCTTCCTCGTACTCGCCCTCGGGCTGCTGCTCCTGCTCCCCGTCCTGCTCCTGCTCCCCGTCCTGCTCCTCCTGCCGCTCCTCTTCCTCCTCCGCGACCGCGTCCTCGTGGCTGCGGACGACCTCGCCGTCGCGGATCTCGCCGCGCCAGCCGTCGTCCGCCTCGCCCTTGAAGGTGATGTGGCGGACGTAGTTCTTGAGGTCGAGCCGGGCCCGGCGGCCCTGGGCGCGCCAGATGTTGCCGGTCTTCTCGAACAGGCCCTTCGGGTAGTACTCGATGACGAGCACCACGCGGGTCAGGCTGGGGGCGAGCTCGTGGAAGCTGACCACACCCTTGGTGGAGCCCTTGGCGCCCTCCGACGTCCAGGAGATCCGGTCGTCGGGCACCTGCTCGGTGGTCTTGGCCTTCCAGCTGCGGTTGGACCAGAAGACCTTCAGCTGCCAGTCCGAGGAGGTGTCGTCGGCGCGGTTCGCGCTCTTGACGCCCTTGGCGAAGGTGCTGAAGTCCTGGTACTGGGTCCACTGGTCGTAGGCGGTGCGCAGCGGCACGCCGACGTCGACGTACTCGATGATGACCGTCGGCTTCTGCCCGCCGCCGCCCTTCTTGCGGCCCTTGCCGCCGGTGAGGTTCTTGAAGGCGCCGGCCACGTTGTCCTTCACCTTGCCCGCGCCGACCTCGAAGGCGGCCCGCATCGGGCCCTTGCCCTCGGCGAGCTTGCGTCCGCCGTCGAGGGCGAGCTTGGCGAATCCCGGGCTGTTGCCCTCGGCGATGTCGTTGAGCTTGCCGGTGGTCTCGCCCAGCTTGGTGCCGACACCGGTCAGCAGCCGGGTGGCCTGGGCGGCGAGGTAGTCCTGCACCTCGGCCTTGAGCCGGTCGGCCGCCTCGCTCTGCGCCACGTCGGCCAGCGGGTTCTTCTTGGCGGCCTTGCCGGCCGAGGAGGCCGCGGACCCCAGGGTGTCGCTCATCGCTCACCACCGTCCTTCGACTGCCGGGCACCGGCACCGCGGGCGGTGCTCCTGGCCCCGGCCGTCTTCTTTCCGGCCGCCTTCTTGGCGGGCTGGGCACGCTTCGCCGCCGCCTTCTTCGCGGGGGCCTTCGCGGCGGCCTTCTTCGCGGGCGCCTTCCTGGCCGTCTTCCGCGCCTCGGACGGTGCCTTCTTCGCGGGCCGCTCGCCGCGCCGGGGCGCGCGCCGCTCCGCCGACTCCTCGGCCTCCCCGCGGTCCTCGGGCTCCTCGTACTCCGAGTCCTCCGAGCCCTCGGAGTCGCGGGTGTCGTCGCCGACGCCGGGTGCCCGGGACGCCACACCGGAGAGCTGGTCGCGGACCTCGGCGGTGCGCCCGTGCAGCCGGTCGGCGAGCGCGTCGATCTGCCGCTCGACCATGGCGCCCGAGGCCGCCTTGCCCACGCCCCTGAGGTCGGTACGAAGCTGGTCACCGATCTCCTTGAACTGCGGGTTGTTCTGCAGTTGCCCGGAGACCAGCTCGGCGATGCCCTTCGGGGTCAGGTTCATCTTCTTGCCGGCCACCATGGTGCCCACGGCGACCGCCAGTTTCAGCTTCTTGGTACGTCCCAACAGGTATCCGGCCCCTATCGCGAGGCCCAGTCCCACTCGATTCATGGCGCCGTCCCGTTGCCCAATCCCGCGCTCGTGCGCGTAGCGATCTCCAGCCGGTCCAGAAGCTCGTCCTCCTGTCGGTCGAACTCCTCCTCGGTGATCTCACCGGCCTCCAACTGCTCTTCCAGACGGGCAAGTTCGGCTCTCACCGTGGCGGGGTCGTAGTAGATCCGCTCGGCCTCGTCCAGCACCTGTCTGATGGCCCAGGCGCCGCCGCGCACCGGTGCGAACGGCAGCAGCAGGACCTCCGAGATCAGTCCCATGCCGTCACCCCGCTCCGGCGTCCGCACCGCCGGCCGCCGTGCCCGCGGGCTCGGCCGGGCCGGGCTCGACGAAGCTGTACGGCGGCAGCGGGCCGTTCACGCGGACCTCCAGGTGCGGCATCCGGCCGCGGGCCCGCTCGACGGCGGCCAGGAACTCGTCGGCCGCCTCCCGCTTCACCAGGAACGAGACGTTCGCCAGCCAGCCGGTGGACTCGGGGCCCACGCTCACGGCGTCGGCGGCGGCCTCCAGGGCACGCTCCAGCGCGGTGGCGTCCTCGGCCTCCTTGTCCTTGACCGCGGCCGCGACCATCTCGCCGAGCTGGATCTTCGTCTCGTAGGTCCCGCCGCCCGCCTGCCGGTTGGACTCGGCGAGGGCTCGGATCTCGGGGTTCGAGGCCATCACGTGGTGCAGCACGGCCTCTTCGACGTGGTTGGCCTTGATGTTGTACTCGACCCGGCCGTCCAGTGCCTTCAGGCGTTCCGCGTAGTGTTCGGCGCGCTCGGCGAGCACCCCGGTGACGGCCTCGTCGTCGGGGGCGACGCTGCCGAAGCGCATGGGCAGCACACAGCCGTCCGCGCCGATCTCGCTCAGCACGTTCTGGTGGGCGAGCAGTTCCCTGCGCTTGGGGCGCAGTCCCTCGGGGGCGTCACTGACGACCGCCGCCAGCTCGCCCTCCTTGAGGATCCGCACCTCGCGCGGCGGGTCACCGACTCCGCCCGTGCCCTCGGGGAGCGAGGGATGCGTGGCGGCGGTGATGCCGTAGACGTACGTACTCACTCCTGCTCCTCCTTCCGGCGCGAGGGCGCGGCCTTGCGGGCGCGCGGACGCGATGACGTCTCGCGCTCGGAGCCGCCCTCGTCACGGGCCTGCTTGAACGCGTCGGAGATGGTCTCGGCGGCGCCGGACAGCGCCCCCTTGGACTTGCCGCGGGCGCCGGACTCGGTCATCTCGCCGACCAGGTCGGGCAGCCCCGGATCCTTGCGGGGTCCGGCCTCCAGGTCGAGGCGGTTGCACGCCTCGGCGAAGCGCAGATAGGTGTCCACGCTGGCGACCACGACACGGACGTCGATCTTCAGGATCTCGATGCCGACCAGGGAGACGCGCACGAATGCGTCGATGACGAGCCCCCTGTCCAGAACAAGCTCAAGCACGTCGTAGAGGCCGCTGCTGCCGCCTCCGCCGCCGGTCTGTTGTGCCGGTACGACAGTCATGCCTGCTGTTCCTCCATCTTGTCGGTGGTGTGGGTGGTGTTCGCGGGTCCCGGTGGGCGCGGGTCCGGTTGGGCGCCCCGCACCGGCCTAGCGGCTGCCGCGGGAGTCGGCCCGACCGCGCTCGTAGCGCCGTACGCGCCGGTAGCCCGTGAGCTGCCCCTCGGGGTCCAGTTCCACCTGGTAGCTCGCCATCAGGCTCATGGTGTCGGGCACCCGCTCCAGCTCCAGGACCTCGACCTCCAGGGCCCATCCCTCGTCCGTCTGCTCGAAAGACGACACGGACTCGGCGGTCATACCCGTGAGCTCGGCGAGCTGGGCGCGCGCCTCGCGCAGAACCTCCATCGGTTTGGGACGGCGCGACTCTTGTGAGGATTGTGATTTCTGAGACGTATGTGGCTTTCGTGAACTTTGTTGCGAGTCTTGCGAGTCGGATGTGTTTTTCGTGTTCGACATGGCCACCTCCCCCTCCGTGTGGCCGCATGTGTGTTCGCCAAACCTCGCCGGGTTGCGCAGTTGGCTCAGCCGTGCAAGGCGTCCAGGCGTCGCCGGGCGGGGCCCAGGGCCCGGGCGCGGTCCGTGAGCCCGGCCCAGGGACGGGTGCGGGCCTGCTCCACGGCGTCGGCGACGGTCCAGCGGCGGGCGTGCAGCCCGGGGTCGTCCAGTTGGTCCCAGGAGATGGGCGTGGCGACGGGGGCGCCGGGGAGGGCGCGGACGGTGAAGGGGGCGACGGCGGTCTGCGCGTAGGCGTTGCGCTGGATGTCGAGGTAGAGCCGGTCGCCGCGGTCCGTCTTGCGGGCCGCGGTGGTGAGCCGGTCGGGGTGGGCCGCGGCCAGGGCCTCGGCGACGGCCCGCGCGAACTCCCGTACGCCGTCGAAGTCCTGGCGGCCGTCCAGGGGGACGACGATGTGCAGCCCGCGGGACCCGGTGGTCATCGGTGCCGAGGGCAGCTTCAGCTCGTCGAGCAGCTCGCCCAGCTGCCGGGCCGCCGTCCGCACCGCCTCGAAGTCGTCTCCGGCCGGGTCCAGGTCGAAGACCAGGCGGTCCGGCCGGTCCAGCCGCCCGGTCCGGGACAGCCAGCGGTGCAGGGTGAGCGCGGCCTGGTCGGCGAGGTACACGAGGGTGGCGGCGTCCTCGCAGACGGTGTGGCAGACGGTGCCGCCCTCCTTGCCGACCTCCACGCGGTCGATCCACTCCGGGTAGTGCTCCGGGGTGTTCTTCTGCATGAACCGCGGTCCGTCGATCCCGTCCGGGTGCCGTTCCAGCATCAGCGGGCGGCCGCGCAGGTGCGGCAGCATGAAGGGGGCGACGGCGCGGTGGTAGTCGACGAGATCGCCCTTGGTGTACTCCTCGGCGCCACCGTCACCGGCCGGGAACAGCACCTTGCCCGGCCGGTGGACCTCCACCGTGTGCCGTCCGGCCCGCACGGTCCGGGCGCCGTCGCCCCCGCTGCCGCTCCCGCTCCCGCTCCTGCTTCCGCTTCCGCTTCGGCTTCGGCTTCGGCTTCGGCTTCGGCTTCGGCTCACGGAACGATCGCCTGCTCCACGAGCATCCGTGCGGTCGCCTCGATCGACTCGGCGTCGATCCCCGCCGCGTGCAGTTCCTCCGCAGGGGACGCGGAGCCCGGCATCGTCGTGACCGCGAGCCGCACCAGCCGGGGCACGGGCCGTCCGTCCGTGAACGCGTCCAGCACGGCGTCGCCGATCCCGCCCTCCCGGCGGTGGTCCTCCACGGTCACCAGGCAGCCGGTCTCCTCGGCGGCCGCGCGCAGGGTGGCCCGGTCGACGGGCTTGACCGAATACAGGTCGATCACCCGGACCGGGATGCCGTCCGCCGCGAGGGCGTCGGCCGCGGCCAGGGCCTCGTGCAGGGTGACGCCGGCCGCGACGACGGTGAGCCGGTCGGCGTCGGAGGAGCGCAGCACCTTGCTGCCGCCGACGGGGAACTCCTCGTCGGGGCCGTAGATCACCTTGCTCTCGCCGCGCGAGGTGCGCAGGTAGCGGATGCCCTCCAGGCCGGCCATCTCGGCGACCAGGCGCGCGGCCTGGTTGGCGTCGCACGGGTACAGCACGGTCGAGCCGTGGATGGCCCGCATCATCGCGAGGTCCTCCAGGCCCATCTGGCTGGGCCCGTCCTGGCCGATGGCGACGCCCGCGTGGGAGCCGACGAGGTTGATGCCGGAGCCGCTGATCGAGGCCATGCGCACGAAGTCGTAGGCGCGGGTCAGGAAGGCGGCGAACGTGGTGGCGAACGGCACCCAGCCGCGGGCCGCCATCCCCACCGCGGCGGCGACCATCTGCTGCTCGGCGATGTAGCACTCGAAGTAGCGCTCGGGGTGTTCCTTGGCGAAGAACTCGGCCCGGGTGGAGTCGCCGACCTCGCCGTCGAGGGCGACGACGTCGCCGCGCGCGGTGCCGACCGCGGCGAGGGCCTCCCCGAAGGCGTTGCGGGTGGCGATCTCGTCGCCCTGGTCGTAGCGGGGCAGCTCGGTCTGTCCGGTGCCCGTCGAGTGCAGTGCCCGGGCGGCCTCGGGGGCGTGCACCCGCACCCCGATGTCACGGGGACCGCCGAGTTCGGCGACGGCCTCCTCGGCCTCCGGCAGCGGCTTGCCGTGCTGTCCCTCGCGGTCCTCGACCGCCCGCACGCCCTTGCCCTTGAGGGTGCGGGCGATGATCGCGGTGGGCTGGCCCTTGGTGGACAGGGCCTCGCCGTAGGCGCGGTCGATGGCGTCGACGTCATGGCCGTCGATCTCGATGGTGTGCCACTCGAAGGCCCGGAAACGGCGCGCGTACGCGTCGAGGTCGTGGCCGTGCCGGGTGGGTCCGCGCTGGCCGAGCCGGTTGACGTCGACGATCACGGTGAGGTTGTCGAGGTGCTCGTGCCCGGCGTGCTCGGCGGCCTCCCACACCGACCCCTCGGCCATCTCGCTGTCGCCGCACAGCACCCACACCCGGTAGTCGGTGCGGTCGAGCCGCTTGCCCGACAGCGCGATGCCGACGCCCACGGGCAGCCCCTGCCCGAGCGAGCCGGTGGCCGTCTCGACCCACGGCAGCCGCTGCGGAGTGGGGTGCCCCTCAAGGCGGCTGCCCAGCTTGCGGAAGGTGAGCAGTTCCTCGTCGTCGATGGCGCCGGCCGCCTTGTAGGCGGAGTAGAGCAGCGGCGAGGCGTGCCCCTTGGAGAGCACGAAGCGGTCGTTGCCGGGGTGGGCGGGGCGCTCGAAGTCGTAGCGGAGGTGGTTGGCCAGGAGTACGGCCATCAGGTCCGCGGCGGACATCGACGAGGTCGGGTGCCCGGAGCCCGCGGCGGCGGACGCCCGTACGCTGTCGACGCGCAACTGCTGTCCGAGGTCGACGAGTTCACCGGTGTTCATGAGTCTCCTTCCGCGGCGCGGCCGTCGGTGCGCTTGACGGGGCCGGGGGCGATGTCGGGTCCGGGGCGCGGCTGGTTCGCCGGGGGTTCGGGGCCGGGGTCGGTGGGCGGGTCCGCGGACCGGCTCGGTCCGGACGGGGCGGTGGGCCGCTTCCCTGCGGAGCCCGTTCCGGGGGCGCGGGATGCCTTGCCCGGGGCTCCCCGGGCGGTGCGCGGTCCGGCGGCCTCGACGGCGCGGCGCGGCTTGCCGGACGCACGGGGCGAGCCGGACTGGCTCCGCTTCGCCCGCGCACCGCGCGGCGGGTTCCCGGCGGCCTCGGTACCGGGCCTGTGCTCGGCCGGTTCACCGCCCGGCTGATTCCTGGCGGGCTCGCCACCCGGTTGCCCTTTCGCGGGCTCACCGCCCGGCTGGTTCCTCGCGGGCTCACCGCCCGGCTGCCGCTTGGCGGGCTCGCCCTCCGGGTGTTTCTTCGCGGGCTCGCCACCCGGTTGCCCTTTCGCGGGCTCACCGCCCGGCTGGTTCCTCGCCTCGTCGCCGTCGGCATGGTTCCCGGCGGGGCCGGTGTCCCTGCCGGTCCGGTCGGGGCCGCCCGGTACCCGCGCGATCTCGGGCGAGGCCGACTCCAGCGGCACGGACCAGGACCGTACGAGACCGAGCTGTACGGCCTGACGGGGCAGCACCGCGTCGAGCAGCCAGTCGGCGGCGACCCGCACGCGATTGCCCGGCATCGCCGCGAGGTGGTATCCGCGGGTGACCGCGCCCGCCGCCGGGCCGGACATCGGCAGGCCGAGCGGGTTGGCGGCGGCCTTGACCCCACCGAGGTCCACGACGAACCCCAGGTCACGGTGGCGGTAGGCCCGCCGCTGCCCGATGCCGAGCGACGCGGCGACGTTCTGGGCGCAGACCTTGCCGTGCCGCCAGGCGTGCTGTGCGGTCATCGGCGTGTACTGGCCCGGCTGGTTCAGGTCGGGCACCGCGGCCACGTCGCCGCAGGCGAACAGCTCGGGCCGTCCCGGCACCTGGAGGTGGGGGTCGACGAGCAGCCGGCCGCGTTCCATGGGCAGCCCCAGGGACTCCACCAGCGGGTCGGGCCTCACGCCCACGCACCACACCAGCGTGCGGGTGTCGACGCTCGTGCCGTCGGTCAGCAGGACCCCGTCGTGCGTGGCCTCCTGCACGGAGGTCCCCATCCGTACGTCGACGCCCCGCTGCCGCAGCACCCGCTCGGCGGTGCGGGAGAGCCGTTCGTCCATCTCGGGCATCACCCGGGGCGCCACGTCGAGCAGCATCCAGCGGGGCCGCATGCCGGTGCGCATCGGGTGCCTGCGGACCTGCGCGTCGGTGTACATCGCGCCGTGCGCGGCGACCTCGGTGCCGGTGTATCCCGCGCCGACCACGACGAACGTGCACCGCGCGGCACACTCCGCCCGGTCGTCGGCCGCCGCGGCCAGCTCCACCTGCCGGGTCACGTGGTCGCGCAGGTAGAGCGCCTCCGGCAGCCCGCGGAAGCCGTGGGCGTGCTCGGCGACACCGGGGACGGGCAGCAGTTTGTTGACGCTGCCCGCGGCGAGCACCAGCCGGTCGAAGGGCAGGGTGCCCTCCTCCCCCTCCGGGCCGGTGTAGTGCACCGTGTGCCCGTCGAGGTCGATGCCGTCGGCCTCCCCGAGCACCAGCCGTACGTGCGGCAGCGTGCCCGACAGGGACACGCTGACCCGGCGCGGTTCCAGGATCCCGGCGGCGACCTGGGGCAGCAGGGGCAGGTAGAGGAAGTAGTCGGTCGGGTTCAGCAGGGTGATGTCGGCCTGGTGCCGGGTGAGCCGGGACAGGGTGCGGGCCGTCCGGTACCCGGCGAAGCCGGCACCGACGATCACGATGCGGGGTCGGCTCACGGTTCGCCTCCGGGCTGTCGCGTACCTCGTGAGCCTTCCGCGTCCCCTGGGCCGGGGCGCCCAAACGTCCGCACGGAGGCAGCCGCACGTCCGCGCCGGAAGCCGCCGCGCCGCCGGTTTCCGGCCCCGCGTCCGGGTACCCGGCCCCGGAACCACCCGCTCCCTGTCCGGAGGCAGCCCCCCATGCCCGAATACGGCTATTTCCTCTCGTGCGAGCAGTACGGTCCCGCGGAGCTGATCGAGCAGGCGCGGATGGCCGAGCAGGCCGGCTTCCAGGCGCTGTGGATCTCGGACCACTACCACCCCTGGAACGGCGAACAGGGCCAGAGCCCCTTCGTGTGGTCGGTGATCGGCGCGCTGTCCGAGGCGGTGTCCCTGCCGATCGAGACGGCGGTGACCTGCCCGACGGTGCGCATCCACCCCGCGGTGGTGGCGCAGGCCGCGGCGACCAGCGCGGTGATGACGGACGGCCGTTTCCGGCTGGGCGTCGGCACCGGCGAGGCGCTGAACGAGCACATCTTCGGCGACGCCTGGCCGGCCGCGCACGTACGCCTGGAGATGCTGGAGGAGGCCATCCTGATCATCCGGCGGCTGCTCGGCGGCGAGGAGGTCAACCACCACGGCACCCACTACACGGTGGAGAACGCCCGCCTGTACACGGTGCCCGACGAGCCGGTCCCGATCGACATCTCGGGCTTCGGCCCGGCGGCGACGAAGCTGGCGGCCCGGGTCGGCGACGGCTACATCACGATGATGCCGGACGCCTCGATGGTGGAGCAGTACCGCAAGGGCGGGGGCGGCGGGAAGCTGGTCAGCGGCGGCACCAAGGTCTGCTACGACACCGACAAGGACGCGGCCGTACGCACCGTGCACCGGCTGTGGGCCAATGAGCAGCTGCCCGGCGAGCTGAGCCAGGTGCTGCCCTCGCCGAAACACTTCGAGCAGGCGCAGACCCTGGTCACCGAGGACATGGTCCGCGACAACCGGGTGTGCGGCGACGACGTGGACGAGCACGTGGCGGAGCTGAAGCAGTTCGCCGACGCCGGTTTCGACCGGGTCTACGTCAACCAGATCGGCCCGGACCTGCGCGGCTTCTTCGACCTCTACCGCACCAAGGTGCTGCCGCAGCTCCAGCAGAGCGCCTGACGCACGGCGCGCACAGGAGTACGCCCGCACGGATGCCGTCCGTGCGGGCGTACCCCTGTCTGTGCGCGGCCGGTCAGCCGCGCCCGTGCTTGTTCTCGGGGTCGACGTCGCCCTGGCGCGGTGCGGCGGGCCCGGTGCCGCCCGGTGCGGGTGTGCCCGCGCCCGGGGCGCCGGTCGCGCCGCCCGCACCGCCGGGCGCCACGGGTGGCATCGGCGGGTAGGGCACGCCGAGTCCGCCCGGAGGCGCCGCGGGCGCGCCGCCAGCCGGGACGTGGTCGTGCCCGGTGCCGGATGCCCCACCCGGCCGCGACGGGTGCGGCCGGGCCGCGCCCCGCAGCAGATAGGCCGCGACGCCCAGGAGGGCGGCCGTGATCAGCGCGGCGGCCCAGCCCGGGAGCGCGAGGGCGAGCGCCAGTCCCACGGCGAGCGCGACGGCGGCGCCCGCGTACAGGGCGGCGGTGCCGGACGCGGCGTACAGCGCGGCCTTGCGGCGCTGCCTGCGGGTCTGTTCACGCAGTTCGTCGCGCACGGTCTCGCGTGCCACCTGCGCCAGTTCGTCGACCAGTTGCCTGTCCAGGTGTTCCAAGTGATCCATGCGGTCCATGTGTTGCGGGTACCCGCCGGCCCGGCTTCCATGGCCGGACGGGAAGTGGACGGCCGGTCGTTCCAACTAGGCTCGTCCGTATGGACATTCTGGGAGCCACACTGCGCATCTACGTCGACGACCTGGACAAGGCGATTCCCTTCTACGAGGGCCTGGCCGGCGGCGAGGCCCTCCGTTTCGAACGCGGCGGCGTCCAGGTCGCCGCCATCGGCTGCTTCCTGCTGATGAGCGGGCCGGAGTCCCAGCTCGAGGTGTTGCGCAAGGTGGCCGCGACCATCGCCGTGTCGGACGTCGAGGAGACCCACCGCCTCCTCGGTTCACTGGGCGCGGACATCATCGCGGGCCCGGTCGCGACGCCCGGGGGCCGCAATCTGATCGCCCGGCATCCGGACGGCGCGATCTACGAGTACGTGGACCGGCAGCAGTAGGGCACCGCCAAGTCATCCGAGGGGCCGGGCGGGGCTCAGTCCGCGTCCGGCCACATCCGGAAGTCGTAGCGGGCCGGGAGCGGTGCGTCGTCCAGCCTCGCCCACAGCAGACCGATGGTGTCGGCGCCCTCCCTCAGGTCGGCGACCTCGAAGCCCTCCTCGAACACGGCCCGCGCGTCCTCGTACCGCCCCTCCGCGGCCAGCAACTCGCCCTCGGTCAGCCGGAACCGGCCGCGGGCCCGCGTCGCGGGGTCCAGTCGGTCCCACACGGTCCGGGCGTCCGCGGTGCGCCCGACCGCGAGCAGCGCCCCGATCGCCTCCCGGCCCAGCGCCGCGGTGACAGCCACCCACCTCCCGTCCCCCTTCTCCGCCGCGTCGGTCCGGCGTGCGCACAGGTCGTCGAAGGCCTCCGCGTACCGCTCGGCGGCGCGCTCGCGGTGGCCGTCGTGCTGGTCGGCGACGGCGAGGCAGCGCAGCAACGGCCAGCGGTCCACGGCCGACCCGAGTCCCCGCTCCCAACTGCGCACCGCCTGCGCCCGGTCGTCGCCGTGCCACTGGGCGACCCCGAGGTGGTACTCGGCCGACGGGGTGGCGGCCGTGGTCTCCAGCATGTCCCGCCAGGGCGGGGCGACCAACGTCCCGCCGGGCGGCTCGTGGTGTTCCGGTTCGGGCAGTGAACCGGTGCGCAGCAGGTGCAACCAGGGCCGCTGTTCCTCGCCGAGGGTGTCCTCGTCGAAGGGGGTGCCGGGCAGCTTCCAGCCGGCCCGCAGCACTTCCAGCGCGCCCCAGCCCGACCCGGTGGCGAGGCGCTCGCCGGGTTCGGTGTCGGCGTGCGCCCGCCAGGCGTCGTACGCGGAGTCGACGTCGGCCCGGGGCAGGGCGGCCTCCAGCCGGTCCTCGGCCCGGTGGAGCACGGTGTGCCAGTCGCCCTCCGGCGAGGCGTCGAGCGGCCCGTAGGCCTCCAGCCAGGACACCTCGCTCTCCGCTTCCAGCCTGACGTGTTCGAGCTGGGTGCGGACGAGTCCCGCCTGGATCTCGCAGTAGCCGCCGGTGCCGGGCTCGGTGAGCCATTCCTGCCAGCGGCGTCCGCCGGGGCCGGTGCCCCACACGAACAGCTTGCGGCCGCGCAGCAGGTCGGTGGAGGTCTGCACCAGACCCTGGCCCTGCTGGTCCAGCGCAGCGATCCAGCGGCGCCGGCCGTCCGGCACCTCGTAGAAGTAGTCGGCGGCGTAGGTGCTGTTCAGCGGGTACGTCCGGTCGACGCCGTCGTACTCCGGGACGGGCACCCTGCGCAGCCGTCGTTCATAACCGAAGTGCCAGGCCTCGTCGGCGGGGGCGAGGACGCGGCGGTCCTCGGGGACGGCGATGTTGGACCACCAGTAGGTGGGCACCGGGCGCTCGTGCGGGTTGCGGATGCGGGCGCCGACGTAGAGGAAGTCCGAGCCGTCCGGCAGCCACAGGTCGACCTGGAAGGGCAGGTCGCGCAGCCGTTCCCACTCCCACAGCCGCAGCATCTGGCCGCCGTCGGGGGCGGGGACGCGGGCGGCGTGCACCGGCGAGCAGGACAGGGTGGTGTGGCCGGTGGCGCCGATGTTCCACTCGATGCCGCCGGAGAACCAGGCGCCGTTGAGGGCGAAGTTGGCGGGCTGGAGCACGGGGTTGACGTAGAGGAGCTCGCGGTCGGTGGGCTTGTGGTGGAGGGAGGCGACGCGTCCGCCAAGGCCCGGCAGGACGGTGGCCCGCAGCCGGTCGTTCTCCATGACGAGCGCGTCCAGCGCGCGCGGTGCGCGCTCCCGGTCGTAGCCGTCCCGGACCTGGACGGGCAGCAGGCTGCGCAGCGGCTCGTAGTCGACCTGGCGGGCCATGTCGGGCGGCAGGCCCGCCCGGTCGCGGTCGTCGATGCGGTGGGCCTCGTCCAGGGGGCGCAGCGGCGGCAGGGGGTTGTCCGGCCCCAGCGGCGCGGCGGGCAGGGTCAGTACCTCGCGTCGGATCGTCGTCACGGTTCCCCATGGAAGCCGCTCCCCGGCTCGGTGAACAGGGGCTCCGTCGGCGGGGCCGGGGCGACGTGAGTCACGTTTAATCCGCTGGGGCCCGGTACGGGCGCGGGCATAGGGTCGGGCCGTCGGCGCGGGGAGAAGACGAAGGAGAGCGGCACGTGAGTGAGCAGCACACCTACCGGGTGATCGTCCGGGGCACCTGGGAGGGGCTGTCCGAACAGGCGCGGGCCCGGTTGCTCGCCGAGGCGGACGAGCACGGGATGGCGAGCATGCGGTTCACCGAGGAGGGCTCGCTGTCGTACGAGCCCGCTCCGCTGAAGCACTTCTCGATGCGCTACGTGGTGGTGTCGGACGCGGCGGACGGCGAGGAGATGGCGGGCGCGATCGCGCAGGACCGGGCCGAGGGCGCACTGCGCGGGCTCGGCTACGGGTTCCGCGACCTCAGGTGCACGGTGACGGACCTGGACACGGTGAAGGTCAACCGGAAGTCACGGTCTCGGCGGTGATCGCCCAGCGCTGGTGGTCGCGCCAGGCGCCGTCGATGTAGAGCATCCTCGGCGAGAAGCCCTCCAGGTGGAAGCCGCAGGCGCGGGCCAGGGCGATCGAGGCGGCGTTGCCCGGCTGGACGTTGATCTCCAGCCGGTGCAGGCCCATCGGTCCGAACGCGTGGCGCACCACGAGGTCGAGCCCTTCGCGCATCAGTCCGCGGCCCGCCGCGTGCGCGAAGGCGCCGTAGCCGAGCGCGCCGCTGCAGAAGCCGCCCTCGACGATGTTGTTGATGTTCACGAACCCCGCGATGGAGCCGCCCTCCGACGCCGGGCCCCGCGCCCCGTCCGCTCCCTCCGGGCTCTTCTCGCACACCAGGAACCCGGCCTTGGTGCGGTCCTCGATCAGCCGGCCCGCGTAGGCCGCGTACGCCTGGGCGCTGTCCGGCGGGAACAGCCAGGGGTGGTGCAGGTCCTTGCTCTGACGGGCCCGGGCGGTGAACTCGGCGCCGTCCGCGTAGGTGAAGTGCCGGATGCCCACGCGCGGGCCCTCGGCGAGGTGGCGGGACGGGGGGTGCGGCATGGGGCCAGCCTACGACGGCCGGCTCAGCGCGGGCGCCTCCAGGGTCAAGGTGCCCGCGTCGGCGTCGAGTTCCGCCGGTATGCCGAACGGGATGGTGAGCGCCCCCTCGCAGTGCCCGAACCCGAAGTCCTCGACGACCGGCACGCCGAGCCCGCCGAGCCGGTCGGCCAGCAGGGGGCGCAGCCGTTCGTAAGGCTCGCACTCCACCCATGAGCCGAGCAGCACGCCGCCGACCCCGTCGAGCCAGCCGGCGCGGAGCAGCTGCGTGAGGTAGCGGTCGACGCGGTACGTCTCCTCCCCCACGTCCTCCAGGCACAGCAGCCCCCCGCGCGCGGAGGGCCGGGCGTGCGGGGTGCCCAGGTCGGCGGCGAGCAGGGCGAGACAGCCGCCCAGGGTGACGCCCCGGGCCCGGCCGGGCACCAGCGGTGTGCCGCCGGATGCGATCACACGGACCGTCTCCGGGTCGAACAGGGTGGCCCGCAGGTGCTCCTGGGCCCGGGTGTTCTTGATGAAGTCGATCCCGGCCGCCATCGGCCCGTGCAGGGTGACCAGGCCGAGGCGGGTGGCGAACGCCTCGTGCAGTGCGGTGATGTCGCTGAAGCCGACGAACACCTTGGGACCGGCCGCGCGCATCGCCTCCCAGTCGAGCAGGTCGGCCATGCGCTGGACGCCGTACCCGCCGCGGGCGCACAGCACCGCGTCCACGGCCGGGTCGCACCAGGCGGCCTGGAGGTCGGCCGCCCGGTCGGCGTCGGTGCCCGCGAGGTAGTCGAAGGTGCCGTGCCGGTCCAGGACGTGCGGCGCCACGACCGGGTCGAGGTCCCAGCCGCGCAGCACGTCCAGGCCCGCCTGGAGCCGCTCCTCGGGCACCGGCCCGCTGGGCGCGACGACGGCCACCCGGGCGCCGGGGGTGAGCCGGGCCGGGCGGACCAGCTCCCGCACCCGGCTCACCGGGTCAGCTCCAGGACCGGGACGCCGGGCGGGGTCAGCCCGAAGACCTGGGCGTAGAGGGAGAGCTCGGCCTCCAGGGCACGCACCATGGTCTCCGCGCGGCGGAATCCGTGTCCCTCGCCCTCGAAGGCCAGGTAGGCGTGCGGTACGCCGCGGCCCGCCATGCGGTCGAGGAACCGCTCGCACTGCACGGGCGGGCAGATCACGTCGTCCAGTCCCTGGAGCAGCAGGAACGGGGCGGTGACGCGCTCGGCGTGCTCCGCGGGCGACCGCTCGGCGTAGCGGTCCGGGACCTCGGCGTACGGGCCGATGAGGGTCTCCAGGTACTGCGACTCGAAGTCGTGGGTCTCCCCGGTCCCCCAGCCGGTCAGGTCGAGGATCGGGTAGATGATCGTGCCGCAGGCGTAGACGTCGGTGGTGGCCAGGGAGGCTGCGGACGTCCAGCCGCCCGCGCTGCCGCCGCGCACGGCGAGCCGCTCCGGGTCGGCGGTGCCCTCCTCGGCGAGGGCGACGGCCGCGCAGTCCTCGACGTCGACGACGCCCCACTGTTCGCGCAGCCGGTTGCGGTACTCCCGGCCGTGCCCGCTGGAACCGCCGTAGTTGACCTCGGCGACGCCGATGCCGCGGGAGGTGAAGTAGGCGATCTCCAGGTCGAGTACGAGCGGGGAACGGCTGGTGGGGCCGCCGTGCGCCCAGATGACGTACGGCGGCAGCTCGCCGTCCGGGGCACGGCAGCCGGGGTGGTGCGGCGGGTAGAGGTGGGCGTGGATCTCGCGTCCGCCCGGGCCCGTGAAGGTGCGGATCAGCGGCCGCGGGTAGTACGCCGGGTCCGTGGCGTCCTCATGCGGATTGCCGATCACCCGGGCGCGGCCGGTGCGGGCGTCCAGCTCGACGACCTCGTAGCCGCTGTGCGGGCTCGCGCCGATGCCGACGACCCTCTCCCCGTGTGCGGCGAGGGCGGGCGCGAACTCGGTCCAGGGGCCCGCCGCGTCGACGACCTCGCCGGTCTCGGGGTCGAGTATGCCGAGGACGGCGGCGCCCCGGCCGTGCAGGACCGCGATCAGGCCGCTGTCCAGGGGCGCGAACCAGCGCTGTCCGAGCTTCCACAGCGGCCCGCCGAACTCCTCCTCGCGGGCGCACAGCGGCTGCCCGTCGCGGTAGAGGTTCCACCAGCCGGTGCGGTCGGAGGCGTACAAGAGGGTGCCGTCCGGGGCCCAGTCCGCCTGGGCGATCGACTCCTCGGGGCCTCCGGCGACGGTCCGGGTGTCCTGGAGGGTGCCCTCGGGGCCGACGTCGGCGACGATCAGCTCGGTGCCGTCCCAGGGCATGCGCGGGTGGTCCCAGGCGAGCCAGGCCGCGCGGCGCCCGTCGGGCGAGAGCCGGGGCCCGGTGACGAAGCGGTGCCGCTCCGGGGCGAGTTCGCGGACCGCGCCGCGGTCGTCGGCCGCGGAGCCGTCCAGCGGCACCGCCACCGGAACACGGCGCAGGTCGGTGGGCCCCTCGCCGGTGAACTCCTCCAGGACGCACCACACCTCGCCGCGCTCGGGACGCGGGTCCGGCTCGATCCAGCGCAGCCCGCCGCCCACCCCGGACAGCGGTGTCAGCGGGCGCGGCTCGCCGCCGCCGGGGGTGAAGGCGTACAGCCGCTGGTCGGCGAAGTTCACGAAGACCACCAGCGGGCCGGCGTCGGTCGTGGCCGCGCCCCACGGACGGCCGCCGTACTCGATGACGCGGCTGCGCGCGTTCCACGGCGCCGGCAGCACCGGCTCCTCGGTGCCGTCGGCGTGCCGCCGCACCAGGGTGCGCCGCCCGCCCTCGGTGGGCCGGGGCGCGGTCCACCACACCTCGTCACCGACGAAGCCGACGTCGTCGGGCCGTCCGTCGTGCGCGGCGGCGAGGGCCGCGTCGACGGGCGAGGGCCACGATCCGTACGACAGAGTCCGCACTGACTCCCCCACTTCTCCTCCAGCTGACTTGCTCGTCCGGGCGGTGCCCGGGTCTTTACGCCGTGCGCAGGAAGCGGTCCAGGACACGGACGCCGAAGTGCAGCGCCTCGACCGGGACCCGTTCGTCCACGCCGTGGAAGAGGGCCTGGTAGTCGAAGCCCTCGGGCAGCTTCAGCGGCGCGAAGCCGTATCCGGTGATGCCGAGCCGCGAGAACTGCTTGGCGTCGGTGCCCCCGGACATGCAGTACGGCACGACGTGCCCCTCGGGTGCGAACTCCTCCACCGCCGCGCGCATCCGGGCGTACGTCGGCGAGTCCACCGGCGCCTGGAGCGCCACCTCCCGGTGGGCGAACTCCCAGTCCACGTCCGGCCCGGTGAGCCGGTCGAGGGTGCTGCGGAACTCGTCCTCGGCGCCGTGCAGGAACCGCCCGTCGACGTGGGCGACGGCCTCTCCCGGGATGACGTTGACCTTGTACCCGGCGTCCAGCATGGTCGGGTTGCTGCTGTTGCGGACGGTGGCCTCGACCAGCTTGCCGGCCTCGCCGAGCTTGTCGAGCAGGACGTCGACGTCGCTCAGGTCGGTCTCGATGCCGTAGACGGCGGCGATCTCGGTCAGGGCCGCGCGCACGGTCGGGGTCAGGCGCAGCGGCCACTCGTGGTTGCCGATGCGGGTGATCGCGGCGGCGAGGTGGGTGACCGCGTTCTCCCGGTTCACCTTGGAGCCGTGTCCGGCCCGTCCGCGCGCGGTGAGCTTGAGCCAGCCCGTGCCGCGCTCACCGGCGGCGATGGGGTAGAACTGCCGCCCGGCCCCGTCATGGAAGGTGAACGCCCCGGACTCGCTGACGCCCTCGGTGCAGCCCTCGAACAGGGCGGCGTGCCGGTCGGCGAGGAAGCCGGAGCCGTCCTCGGCGCTGGCCTCCTCGTCCGCGGTGAACGCGATCACCACGTCCCGCCGGGGTCTCACGCCCCGCCGGGCCCAGTCGCGGGCGACCGCGAGGATCATCGCGTCCATGTTCTTCATGTCGACGGCGCCGCGTCCCCAGACGACGCCGTCGCGGATCTCCCCGGAGAACGGGTGCACGCTCCAGTCGGCGGCCTCGGCGGGCACGACGTCCAGGTGACCGTGGACCAGCAGCGCGTCGGCCGACGGGTCGGTGCCCCCGATGCGGGCCACGACGTTGGTACGGCCCGCGGTCCGCTCCAGGAGCGTGGGCTCGATCCCGGCCTCGGCGAGCCGCGCGGCCGCGTACTCGGCGGCGGGCCGCTCCCGGCAGTCGCCGCCGCCGCGGTTGGTGGTGTCGATCCGGATCAGCTCGGAGGTGAACCGGACGACCTCGTCCAGCGCCTGCGCGCCCGTGTCGGTGTCCGTGTGCTCAGCCATACTGCTCCTCCACCGCCGCCGAGACGATCGTCGTGACCGCCTTGAACGTCCGGATCGCCTCGAACATCGTGTCGTGGGTGTACGCCACCTTCCGCTCCCCGACCTGTGCCACCCCGGGCACCACGGTCGCCGCCGCCGCCAGGTGCTCGGCGTCGAACTCCAGGGCGAGGGTGAAAGGACCGCCGCTCACCGGCTCGTGCCGCACCGCGAGCGCGGTGGCCTCCTTGGCGGCGGCCCGGATGTCGCCGGCGGTCCTGGCCGGCGTACGGCACACGGCCGCGTACCGCGACACATGGTCCTTGACCGCGACCTTGCGCGCCTCGGGCGCGTACCCGAGCGCGTCCTCGCAGGCCACGTCGTCCCCGGTGACCAGCACCACGGGCACGCCGTACTCCGCGACCACGTGCGCGTTGAGCAGACCCTCACTGGCCCGTACGTCGTTGAGCCAGACGCCGGTGAGCTGGTTGGCGAGGTAGGTGTGCGCGAGGACGCCCTCCATACCGGCACCCGCGTGGTATCCGATGAACGCGATGCCGTCCACGTCCCCGTGCTGGACGCCCTCCACCATGGACAGCGCCTTGTGCCGCCCGGTGAGCATCTCCGTGCGCTCGTCGAGCCGCTCCAGGAGGAGGTTGCGCATGCTCCAGTGCGCCTCGTTGACCAGCACCTCGTCGGCTCCGCCGTCGAAGAAGCCGAGCACCGCCGCGTCCACGTCCGAGGTGAACATCGACCGGCACCGCTCCCACTGCGGCGTCCCCGGCAGCACGTCGGCCGGCCAGGTGACACCGGTGGCGCCTTCCATGTCGGCACTGATGAGGATCTTCATGGCCCGAACCGTACGCGCTGCCCGGCCACCTCTGCCAGGGCTGTGGATAACCACCGGTGGTCTGGACCACTAAAGGACCCCCGTACGGCCTACCATCAGCGCTTTCCCGGGACGGTCAGCCCCAGGGACCGTGCGGCACCAAGGCGTCGAGGACGGCCGCCGGCCGCGGCGGCTCGACCGGGTCCGCCAGGGGGCCCAGGTCCCGCCAGGCCGTCCACGCGTACGTGTCCAGGGCGGCCCGCTCGTCGGGGAGCAGGCCGGTCCGCACCAGCGGCGGCCGCTCCTCGGCGAACTCGGCGACGGCCCGGTCTCCTCGGCCCGTTCCCGTCGTGCCGCCGCCAGAGGCGGCCCGCCCGGCTCGATGCCGCCACCGGGTGGCTCCCAGAGGTGGGTCCCGTCGACCGGGTCCCGCCAGCGCAGGAGCGGCAGGCGACGGGCGGCGTCCAGACGGATGAACCGGGACGCGGGCCGGTGCGTCGATGCCACAGCCCCGGTGCTAGGCAGGGCCCGCCACCACCCACGTCGACGGCAGCTCGATGCGGGTGCCGTCCGCCGTGTACTCCGTGGTGACGAGGGGAAGTTCGCCGCTCGCCAGGACGGTGAGGCCTGCCGCGCGGAGGTACTCGGGCACCGCCTCGTCGGGGACGGCGCCGGGGGTCAGGCCGTGGCGCAGGACGGGGGCGAGTTTGGCGGGCGGCCCGTCGGGGCCCTGGGCCAGGCCCATCAGGACGGTCTTGGCCGCCTGGGAGGGCTCGACCAGGAAGGCGCGGCCCCGGTTGCCGAGGAGCGCGGCGAGGGCGTCGGCCAGGGGCTGCCGGTCGTCGGGTTCGCACTGGTGCAGGACGCCCCGGACGTAGACGTTGGCGTCGCCCAGTTCCGCGTGCAGCGTCTCCGCCTCGGCCTTGTCGGCGGCGTCCAGCTGCCGGTACGCGGCGAGTCCGGCCGGGTCGGCGCGGCGGGCGTGGGCCAGGGCGGCGGAGGACAGGTCGGCGCCGACCACGTGCGGGAAGCGTTCGGCGAAGTAGCGGGTCTGCGTGCCGTTGCCGCAGCCCAGGTCGATCAGCGGCAGGGCGGCGTCGGCCAGGTGCGGCTCGAAGTGGGCCAGGTGGCGACCGGCGGTCAGCGTCGGCTCCGCGTCCCAGAACACCGCCCCCCGGTCCCCGGAGGCCTCGTTCCAGAAGCCCTCCCAGGCGTCCCGGTACCGACTCGTCACGCTCATGCCCGTCTCCCCAGGTGCGACGACGTACGACCCGCCGACGACGACGGGTCCGTACGGTGTATCGCGCCCGGCGCACACCCACAAGCGCCCGGCGCATTCCTTCACGGGTAGTTCGCGCCGGGCCGATTCGGACACCGGGCCGACCCGGCAGCTTGCGGCAGGACGGCCCGGTGAGGCGGCCCGCGGCCGCGACAGCGCCCAGCACGCGGACCGAGCGCGCACGGTGACCGCGCCCCGGCGCCCTCGCTAGCGGTACCGGGCGGGCAGCGTCAGTTCGAACCACACCGACTTGCCCGCGGTGGTGCGGCTGGCGCCCCACGCGCGCGCGAGGGTGCTGACCACGCGCAGTCCGCGCCCGGTCTCGTCCTCGGGACCCGCGCCCTTCAGAGCCGGCAGGTCGTGGTCGTCGTCGTCCACCTCGCACAGCAGCGTGTCGGCCCGCACCAGGCGCAGCTCGACGGGGCGGACGTGGGAGTGCCGTACGGCGTTGGTGACGAGCTCGCTGACCATCAGCTCCGCGGGGTCCGCCAGCTTCGGCAGCCCCCAGTCGTGGAGTTGCTCGCGGATGGCCGCGCGGGCGCGGCCCACCTCGGCCGGGTCGCGGGCGAGGCTCCATTCGGCGACGGCGTCGGACTCGATGCCGGTGAGCCGGGCCATCAGCAGGGCGACGTCGTCCTTGCGGCCGCCGCGGGTGCCCAGGGCGCGGATGATGGTGTCGCAGGCGTCGTCCATGGACGCGGCCGGATGGGCGGCGGACTCGCAGAGGGTGGCGAGACCGACGCCGATGTCCTCGCCGCGCACCTCCACCAGGCCGTCGGTGCACATCACCAGCCGGTCGCCGGGCGCCACCGGCACGCGCACCGACTCGAAGGGCACCCCGCCGACGCCGATCGGCGCTCCCGTGGGCAGATCGATCAGCTCGCTGGCGCCGTCCGCGGCACGGACCAGGACGGGCGGGATGTGCCCGGCGTTGGCGAGGTGCAGTTCACCGGCGACCGGGTCGTACACGGCGTACAGGCAGGTCGCGAGGTGGGTGTCACCGAGCCGCTGGGCGAGGTCGTCGAGGTTGCGCAGGAGCCGCGCGGGCGGCAGGTCGAGGCCGGCCATGGTCTGGACGGCGGTGCGCAACTGGCCCATCATCGCGGCCGATCCCAGGCCGTGGCCCATGACGTCGCCGACGACGAGGGCGGTGCGGGCGCCCGGCAGCTTGACCGAGTCGAACCAGTCGCCGCCGACCCGGCCGAGCAGCGTGCCCGGCAGATAGCGGGTGGCGATGTCGCAGCCGGCCATGCGCGCGGGGATGCGCGGGAGCATGCTGTCCTGGAGCGTCTCGGCGACGTTCTCCTGGTGGGTGTACATGCGCGCGTTGTCGAGGACGAGCCCCGCGCGGGAGGCGAGTTCGGCGCCGGTGACGCGGTCCATGTCGTTGAAGACGGGGCGCTCCGGGTGCCGGAGCAGGATCATGAAGCCGAGGACGACGTTGCGTGCCTTCAGTGGCACCAGCAGCATCGAGCGGCCCGTGATGAGCGGGCGGATGTCCCGCTTCTCGAACTGGGAGGCGATGGCGTGGCCCATCTCCTCGGTGATGCGGGGCACCAGCACCGGCTCACCGCTGGTCATGCACTGGAAGAAGGGGGTGTGCGCCGGGAAGGGCATGGCCTCGCCGACGGGTACGACGTCGTCCCAGCGGCCGGGTTCGTCGGTGTGCTCCAGGGCGACCCGGTGCCACATGGTGGTGGTGTCCGGCACGCCGTCGGGGAAGCCCTCGCCCGCGACGACCTGTTCGCGCAGATAGGTGCCGGCGACGTCGGTGAAGCGGGGGACGACCGCCCGGCTGACCTCGACGATGGTCTGTGCCAGGTCGAGCGAGGTGCCGATCGCGCCGCTGACCTCGTTGAGGAACTCCAGGCGTTCGCGGACCGCCGCGTACTCCAGGTCCTCGGCCTCGTCGCGCAGTTCCTCGGGCACCGGCTCACCGGCCGCCAGTGCCCGCGCGGCCCGCTCGCGACGCGCCCGGCGCTCGGCCCGCCGGGGCACGCCCCAGTCCGGGGTGACGGGCACCCGGTCGCTGTGGCTGAACTCCAGGATCGGATAGCCCAGTTCGAGGACCTGGGCGACGATGCGGGCGCTCTCGCCGACGCTCATGCTGGGCAGGATCTCGGGGAGGCGGCGGGCGAGTTCGTCGGCGCCGGGGAAGTCGGTGTGCAAGGCGAAGCCGGGCGCGATCCGCTCGACGACCTGCGCCCCGGTGTTCCCGTCGGCGTAGTCCCGCCGCAGCCCTTCCGCGTCGGCGGCCAGCACGAGCAGCCGCTCTGGCCCGGGTCCCACCAGGGGGTAGGCCCACCAGAGCACGTCGACGCGGGCGCCGGCCGGCACGGTCAGCCGGGCGCGGCCCGCCGCCGGGTAGGACAGCCGCCCGTCGAGGGGGGACTCCAGGCCCGTTCCGAGACCGTCGTGGTCCGGGTACGGGCCGTAGCCGGGGTCGTCCCCCGTCCCGTCCCCGGGGAGCACGCCCGATACGGGCAGCAGGTCGGGGGCGGGCCGGCCGATCGCCTCTTCCTTGGGCAGACCGAACAGCCGTCGTGCGCCTCGGCTCCAGTGGGAGACCAGCCCGTCGCGGTCCACCACGACGACGGCCAGCGGGACACGGCCCGTGACGGGGTCGGCCGGCACGGTGTCGGGCCCGGCGCGGTGGCCGGGAGGTGCGTCCCGCTCGGTGCCATGGTCCATGGCGTCAGGCCCTCTCTGCCCACGGCTCCGCAAGATCTGTGTCGCCGTCACCACCGTACGGTGGTGGCCGGTGACCATGTGCGGCAACGGGGGAATTGGTGGCGCGCGAACACACCGGCGCGCGCCCGCGCGCCGGTGAGCCGGTCTCAGTCCTCGTGCCCGAGCTGCAGGTCGCGCTCGGTGCGGCCGCCGCCGGCCACCTGGAGCACGGTCGCGACCGGCGGGTATCCGGCCGCGATCACGGTGTACTCGCCGGACGACAGGTCCACGAACCGGAACGTGCCGTCGGGACCGGTGGTCAGCGTGTCCACCACGTTGCCCGCCGCGTCGAGGAGCGTCACGCGCGCGTCCTCCACGACCCGTCCGCCACTGGCCCGCACGGTGCCGCGCAGCACGGCGCCGCCGGCCAGCTCGACGTCCTGCCGGGTCTCCCGGGCGGCCTGGACGCTGACCGGCAGCGCGGCCGGGCGGAAGGCGGGGGCACTGGCGGCGAGGGTGTACTCGCCCGCCACCAGCTCCGTGATGACGTAGCCGCCCTCGCGGCCGCTGCGGGTGCTGGCGACGACCTCGCCGTGGACGTTGGTGAGGGTGACGGTCGCGTCGCGTACGGGGCTGCCGTCGGCGGTCACGACGCTGCCGGCCAGGCGCCCGGCGCCGCCGAGGACCACGTCCAGTTCCACCGGGCGTTCGCCGACCGTCACCGAGACGGCCTGCGGCTGGTGGCCGCCGGCCGCGGCGATCAGGACGTAGGCCCCGGAGCCGGGCGTGGCCAGCGCGTACCGTCCGTCGTCGCCGCTGGCGCCCCGGCCGATCTGCTGTCCGCCGACGTCGATGAGGGTGAGGGCCGCGCGGGGCACGACGGTGCCGTCGGGGTGCTGCACCGTGCCGCAGACCGGGATGCCGCCGGCGTAGGGCGACCGGGCGGGCGGGACCTGGGCGGCCGGCTGTGCGTGCTGGGCCTGCTGCGCGGTCTCCGGGTCGGTGACGGGGGCGTTGTGGGACACCAGGGGTTTCTCCTTGAGGAAGAGGGCGATGAGGAGCCCGAGGACGAGCACCGGCACCAGGTAGAGGAAGATCCGCGGCATGGCGTCGGCGTACGCCCCGATGTAGGCGTCGCGCAGCGCCGGGGGCAGGGAGTGGACGAGCTGGGGCGTGATGGCCTCGGCGTCGGGGAGTCCGGCCCCCGCCTCGGCGGGGATCCGGTCGGCCAGGGCGTCGGTGAGCCGGCCCGCGAAGAGGGTGCCGAAGACGGCCGCTCCGACGCTGCCGCCGATCTGCCGGAAGTAGTTGTTGGCGCTGGTGGCGGTGCCCAGGTCGGTGGGGCGCACCGAGTTCTGGACGGCGAGGACCAGGACCGGCATCACCATGCCGATGCCGGCGCCGAGGACGGCCATCCAGATGCTGTAGTGCAGCCGGGGCGTGTCGGTGTCGAGGCGGGAGAGCAGCCACATGCCGGCGACGGACAGCGCGCTGCCGAGGATCGGGTGGGTCCGGTAGTGACCGGTGCGGCTGATGAGCTGGCCGGAGATGATCGAGGCACCGACGATGCCGCCCATCATCGGCAGCATCAGCAGGCCGGACTCGGTGGCGCTGGCGCCGTCGACCATCTGGAGGAAGGTCGGCAGGTAGCTGGCGGCGCCGAACAGGGCGACGCCGACGACGAGGCCGACCAGGGCGGTGACGTTGAAGATGGAGTCCCGGAACAGGCGCAGCGGGATCAGCGGTTCGGGCGCGAAGTGCTCGGCGACCAGGAAGAGCAGGGTGGCCGCGGCCGCTCCGGCGCCGAGGCCGACGATGACCTTCGAGCCCCACGCGTACTCGGTGCCGCCCCAGCTGGTGAGCAGCACCAGGCAGGTGGAGGCGGCGGCGAGCAGCAGGGCGCCGAGGATGTCCAGGCGGGGCTTGACCCGCGGCCTGGGCAGCTTGAGGACGACGGCGACGACGGCCATGGTGACCAGGCCGAAGGGCACGTTGATGTAGAAGCACCAGCGCCAGGAGAGGTGGTCGGTGAAGTAGCCGCCGAGCAGCGGGCCGGCGACCGAGGCGAGTCCGAAGGCGGCGCCGATCAGGCCCATGTACCGGCCGCGTTCGCGGGGCGGCACGATGTCCGCGATGATCGCCTGCACGCCGATCATCAGGCCGCCCGCGCCGACGCCCTGCACCGCGCGGAAGGCGATCAGCTGGTCCATGGTCTGCGCGCGTCCGGCGAGCGCGGAGCCGACGACGAAGACCAGGATGGCGAACTGGAAGACGCCCTTGCGGCCGAAGAGGTCGCCGAGCTTGCCGTAGATCGGCAGGCCGACGGTGGAGGTGAGCAGGTAGGCGGTGATCGCCCAGGACATCTTGTCCAGACCGTGCAGCTCACCGACGATCTTCGGCAGCGCCGTGGCGACGATCATCTGCTCCAGCGCGGCGAGCAGCAGCGCGAGCATCAGCCCGACGAAGACCAGCCGCACCCGGCGCGGGCTCAGCCCGGCGTCGCGCTCCCCGTCCGGCTCCGCAACGGGAGACCCAGGGGGTGGCTGGACCGCGACGACCGGTTCGTCCTGTGCGGGACCCCTTACCGGGTCCTGCACCAGAGTGATCCCGCCCACGTACCGCTCCCCTCGTCACACCTGCTCACATTTGCCGCCTGAGGCGACAACTGCGAACAAGTGCGACGAGTTACGGACGTACGGCGGGTTCGTGCGGAGATCACTCGAACCGGTGAGGCGGCCAACAGCCGCTCCGTGTCTGCTCTTTGGCTACTTCTCGACCTCGGTGGCGAGCTTGGCGAGCAGCGCGTCGTAGATCCGGGCGAGGCCCTTGGGGGCGAAGGTCTTCTCGAAGAAGCCGCCGACGCCGCCCGCGCCCTGCCAGGTGGTGAGCACGACGACCCGGGACTTGCCCTCGCCCGCCGGGGTGACCCGCCAGGTGGTGACCATGGAGGAGTTGCGGTCCTTCTCGACCAGCTCGCCGTCGCTCGGCTCGGTGACCTCCAGCAGGCAGTCACGGATGCGCTTGCTGGTGGCCTGGAGCTTCCAGTGCACGAGGGTGCCCTCGCCGTCGCCGCCCTCCCGGACCTCGTACTCGCTGAAGTGCTCGGGCAGCAGCTTCTCGCGGGTGCCGCTGTAGTCGGCGAGGGTGTCGAACACCGTCTCCGCGTCCGCTGCGACGATCCGCTCCGTCGTCGCCTCGACCTGCGCCATCGGGTTCCTCCAGGGCCTGGTTCTCGGGTTCGGGGCAAGCCAACCACCCCGCCGCCCGGCCACCAAATCGGGGGGCGCGAAGCAGCCCCGCACGACTGGCCCGCACGATCAAGGGAACAAGTGTTCTATTGTGTCGGCAGTGCTACCGAGGAGGCCTCAATGCGCTGGGAGAACCTCACGGACTCCGACCACGCCCGGGCGGCGGACACCGCGCTGTTCGGTGCGGACGCCGTCGTCACCCGCACCTTCGACACGCCCGAGTTCCGCGGCATCACCTTCCACGAGGTGCGCGCCCGCTCGATCCTGAACCGGGTGCCGGGGGCCTCGCGCATGCCGTTCGAGTGGACGGTGAACCCCTACCGGGGCTGCACGCACGCGTGCGTGTACTGCTTCGCGCGCAAGACGCACAGCTATCTGGACCTCGACACGGGGCTCGGCTTCGACTCCCAGATCGTCGTCAAGGTGAACGCGCCCGAGCTGCTGCGCCGCCAGCTGGCCTCGCGCCGCTGGCAGGGCGAGCACGTCGCGATGGGCACCAACGTCGACTGCTACCAGCGCGCGGAGGGACGCTACCGGCTGATGCCGGGCATCATCGAGGCCCTCACCGAGCGGGCGAACCCCTTCTCGATCCTCACCAAGGGCACGCTGATCCTGCGCGATATGGACCTGCTGACCCGGGCCGCCCGGGTGACGGACGTGGGGATATCGGTCTCGGTCGGCTTCACCGACGCGGACCTGTGGCGCACCGTGGAGCCGGGCACCCCGACACCGGAGCGCCGGCTGGAGGTCGTCCGGGCCCTCGGCGAGCACGGCATCGGCTGCGGGGTGCTGATGGCCCCGGTCATCCCCTTCCTCGGCGACGAGCCGGCCCAGCTGCGGGCCACCGTGCGCGCCATCGCCGCCGCGGGCGCCACCTCGGTGACGCCCCTGGTGCTGCACCTGCGCCCGGGCGCCCTCGAGTGGTTCATGGACTGGCTGGGCCGGCACCACCCGCACCTGGTCCGCCGCTACGAACGGCTCTACGCGGACGGCGCCTACGCCCCGACGTGGTACCAGCGCCGGATCACCCGCCAGGTGCACGATCTCGCGCGCGAGTACGGCATCGGTCCCGCGCGCGCGGAGATGCCGCGAAGGACCGCCGAGCCGGAGCACTCGCGGTCGGCCGAGCCCCCGGCCACCGAGCCGGTACAGCTCTCCCTCATCTGACGGCCTTCGAGCACACGCTCCCGCCCGGCGCCGTCAGCCCACCGGAGTGTCCGAGCAAGAGCATTGGAGGGCATCTTCCGACCCAATCGGGTCAAGTATCGACAGGCCTCGTTCTTCCCAAGCCGCTCCCCGGGACCATCCGGCGAGGACCGCGACCCGCGCGGACCGCAGCCTCTCCGTCCTGGGAGTCCTGGGAGAACGTCATGAGACAACGCGCAGCCGTGCTGTGCGGCGCCGCCGTCATCGCCGCCGGGACCGTCACCGCCGTACCCGCCGCGCCCGCCGACGCGAGCGCACCGCGGCCCACGCGCCCCGCGCCCGCCACGACCGCCGCCGGCCCGCACTGGAAGAAGTGCGCCACGGAGGACTATCCGACGCTCCAGTGCGCGTCCCTGAAGGTGCCGCTGGACCACGCGCGTCCGCGCGGGAGGCAGATCACGCTGGCGCTGTCGCGCGTCCCGCACACCGCCAAGACCTACCAGGGCCCCCTGCTGGTGAATCCCGGCGGCCCCGGCGGCAGCGGGCTGACGCTCGCCGGGTTCGTGGCGTCGTCGCTGCCCGCGGAGGTGGCCGCCCAGTACGACGTCATCGGCTTCGACCCGCGCGGCGTGGGAAAGAGCGCCCCCGCGCTGGACTGCCTGCCGGGCCACTTCGACCCGGTGCGGCCCGACTCGGTGCCGGCCACGCCGGACGTCGAGCGGGCCAACCTGACGCGGGCCGAGTCCTTCGCCGACGCCTGCGGCGACAAGTACGCGGACGTCCTGCCCCACATCGGCACGGTCGACGCCGCGCGGGACGTGGACGCGATCCGCGCGGCGCTCGGTGCCGAGAAACTCAACTACTTCGGCTACTCCTACGGCACCTACCTGGGCGCCGTCTACGCCAAGCTCTACCCGCAACGGGTGCGGCGGCTGGTCCTGGACTCCGTCGTCGGGCCGGACGACGTCTGGTACGAGGCCAACCTCAACCAGGACCTCGCCTTCAACGACCGCCACCGCGCGTTCCTGGCCTGGATCGCCGAGCACGACCGGGCCTACGGCCTGGGCACCGACCCCGAACGCGTCGAGGCCGCCTGGTACGCGATGCGGGCGGCGCTGGCGAAGCGGCCCGCCGGCGGGAAGGTCGGTGCCTCCGAGCTGGAGGACACCTACATGCCGGGCGGGTACTACAACGGCTACTGGCCCTACCTGGCCGAGGCGTTCGCCGCGTACGTGAACGACGGGGACACCGGCCCGCTGGTCGAGGCCTACGAGAACTTCGGGGCCCCGGACGCCTCCGGGGACAACGGCTACAGCGTCTACACCGCGGTGCAGTGCCGCGACGCCGGCTGGCCGCGGGACTGGGAGGAGTGGCGCGACGACAGCTGGGGCCTGTACGAGAAGGCGCCCTTCCTGGTGTGGAACAACGCCTGGTACAACGCGCCGTGCGCGTTCTGGCCCACACCGTCCCGGGAGCCGGTGGACGTCGCCAACGGCGAACTGCCCCCGGTCCTGCTGTTCCAGGCGACCGGCGACGCGGCCACCCCGTACGAGGGCGGCGTCACCGCGCACCGGCTGCTGCGCGACTCCGCCCTCGTCGTCGAGGAGGGCGGCGGGAACCACGGCATCACGCTGAGCGGGAACGACTGCCTGGACGGGCACCTGGCCGCCTATCTCACCGACGGCACCGTGCCGCACGGCGACGGTGGCGAGGCCGACGCGGTGTGCCCGGCGCTGCCGGACCCGAAGCCGCTGGAGTCCAAGGCTGCTTCCACCTCCTCGCGGGGTTCCACCCTGCACGGGCTGCTCGGCTTCCGCGGCTAGCCGTCCCGTCCGCCACACCCCGTCGGGGACGTTGTCAGTGCCGTGGTCCACGATGGACGCATGAGTGAGCTGACCAGGATCCCGGCCCCCGAGGGCGTCGCGCCCGCCGCGCAGTACACCCATGTCGTCCTCGGCACCGGGCGGTTCGTGGCCGTCTCGGGGCAGCTCGCGCTGGACGAGGACGGCAGGGTGGTCGGCGAGGGCGACCCCGCGGCCCAGGCCCGCCAGGTCTTCGAGAACCTGCGCCGGTGCCTCGCCGCGGCCGGTGCGACCTTCGACGACGTGGTGAAGCTGACCTTCTTCGTCACGGACATGGCCCACATGGGCGCGGTCCGCGCGGCCCGCGCCGAGCACATACCCGACGACCGGCTGCCGGCCGCCTCGGCCGTGCAGGTGGCCGCGCTGGTCCGGCCGGAGTTCCTCATGGAGATCGAGGCGTTCGCGGTCGTGGCGCGGTGAGCGGTCCGCAGGCGCGCGTGCGGGTGCGGGAGATGGTCCTCGCGGACTGCGACCGCGTGTCCCTGATCCGGGTCCGGGGCTGGCAGCACGCCTACCGTGGCCTGATGCCGCAGCCGCACCTCGACGCGATGAACCCCGCCGCCGACGCCGAGCGGCGTCGCGACCTGTTCGCCCGGGCCCCGGAGGACCTGGTGAACCTGGTCGCCGAGGACGAGGGCGGCGAGGTCGTCGGCTGGGCCTGCCACGGTCCCTACCGGGACGGCGAGGCGCGCACCGCGGACGCCGAGTTGTACGCCCTCTACGTCGACACCGCACGGCTCGGCGCGGGCGCCGGGCGGGCCCTGCTCGGGGAGTCGGTGCGCCGGTGCGAGAGTGCCGGGCACGGGCGCATGCTCCTGTGGGTGCTCAAGGGCAACACCCGCGCCCGGCGCTTCTACGAGCGGGCGGGCTTCCGCCCCGACGGTGCCGAGGAGTCCTCCGAGGTGGACGGCGTCCCGGTGCCCGAGGTGCGCTACGCGCGGGCGCTGGACGGCTGACGGCTCGTCACCGCTCCCTCACCGGCCGCCACTCACCGCTGCCCCGGGATGCGCGCCAGCGCCCGCACCGCCGCCTCGGCCAGCGCCGGGTGGGCGAGGGCGTCGTTCAGGACGGGGGCCGCGCGCTCGTCGCCGAGGGCGCCGAGGCCCTCGACGCAGGCGAGCGCGACGCGCCGGTAGGGGTCGTGCGGGCGCAGCCGCCGCTCCAGCGTGGTGATCAGCGCGGGCACCGACTCCGGAGCCCGCAGCTCGGCCAGCAGCCGTACCGGGTGCAGGGCGTAGGCGACCCGCAGCTCGTTGGTGGCGAGGGCCGCGGCCGCGCGGGCGGTGCGCGGGTCGCCGAGGCGGGCCAGGGCGTGGGCGGCCGAGGCGCAGCGCGGCGGGTCGCGGTGGTTGAGCAGGAGCACGAGCGATTCGAAGGCCCGCCGGTCCCCCGCCGCACCCAGCCGGAAGGCGGCCAGCTCCCGGGCCCACAGCGGGTGTCCGGGCTCGGTGAGCACGGCGGCCAGCTCGTCGTGGTCCTTCGTCGCCACGAGCCGGTCGTACACCGTCGTGGCCTCCGGAACACCCGAGGCCACCGCCTCGGCCCGTAAGCGCTCCGTGAGCGCCCGCAACTCTTCGTCCATGACACCGAGGTTAGGGGCGTCACACGGGGTGTGGGACCTACATCACGAACACCGGGGGCTGGCGCGCTCGTTACCCGCGGGTTAACCTCAGACGAGCGGGTCACCCACCCGCAGCAACTCCTCACGGTGGTTTGGTGACGCAGCCACCGGGAGGGCAGTCGGTCCGGTACCTCGGGTACCGCATCAGGACCCGGCCCCGGGACAGGGCCGGTCAAGGCCGCCGGCCGGGCGTGTGCACGCCCTCCGCGACGGCACCGGGCGTGTGCGCCAGTCGCCCGGCGACACCCGCACTCCCTTCCTTCCTCTTCCACGCACCCGGTGCGCCCCCTCGGCGCATCCGCGGGCGTGTTCCCGTCGTCACCCTCATTCCTGGAGTCCCGCGATGGCCACTCCCCTGTCCGACACCCCTCTGTCCCCGCTCCGGACGATCGCCGTCGTCGGCCTCGGCACGATGGGCACCGGCATCGCCGAGGTCCTGGCCGGGGCCGGCCGCGAGGTCGTCGGCATCGACGTCAGCGAGGCGCAGGCCGTCAAGGCGGTCGCCGCGCTGGAGTCCTCCACCGCCCGTGCCGTCGAGCGCGGGCGGCTGACCGAGGAGGAGCGCGCCGCAGCCCTGGGCCGCGTCCGCACCTCCACCGATCTGCGGGCCGCCGCCGACGCCGACCTGGTGATCGAGGTGGTCCCGGAGTCGTACGAGATCAAGCAGCGGGTCTTCCGGGAGCTGGACGGGATCGTGCGCCCGCAGACCATCCTGGCCACCGGCACCAACGCGCTGTCCGTCACGCGGCTGGCCGCGGACTCGGCCCGCCCGGAGCGCGTGCTCGGCCTGCACTTCTTCAACCCGGCCCCGGCGATGAGGCTGGTCGAGGTCGTCTCCTCGGTGCTGACCGCGCCCGCCGCCGTCACGGCCGTCACGGACCTGGCCCTGGACCTCGGCAAGGAGCCGGTCGCGGTCGGGGACCGGCCCGGTTTCGTCGCGGACGGGCTGCTGTTCGGCTACCTCAACCAGGCCGCGGCGATGTACGAGGCGAACTACGCCTCCCGCGAGGACATCGACGCCGCGATGCGCCTCGGCTGCGGCCTGCCCATGGGACCGCTGGCGCTGCTCGACCTGGTGGGCGTGGACACCGCGCGCACGGTCCTGGAGGCCATGTACGCCGCCTCCCGGGACCGTCTGCACGCCCCCGCGCCGATCCTCAGGCAGCTCAGCGAGGCGGGCCTGACGGGGCGCAAGGCGGGGCGCGGCTTCTACACCTACGAGGCGCCCGGCAGCGCGGTCGTGGTGCCGGACGCGCTGACCCCGGGCGAGGGCGGCACCGCGGTCGCCGGGCGTCCGGTCCGCGCGGTGGGCGTGGCCGGTTCGGGCACCATGGCGTCCGGCATCGCGGAGGTGTTCGCCAAGGCCGGCTACGAGGTGGTGCTGGCCGCCCGCAGCGCGGAGAAGGCGCAGACGGCCAAGGCCCGGATCGGCAAGTCCCTGTCCCGGTCGGTCGACAAGGGACGTATGACCGCCGAGGCGGCCGCGCGGACGCTGGAGCTGATCACACCGACGGGCACGTACGACGACTTCGCCGACGTCGACCTGGCCGTGGAGGCCGTCGCCGAGGACCTGGAGGTGAAGCGGCAGCTGTTCGGCACGCTGGACAAGGTCTGCAAGCCCGGCGTGGTGCTGGCCACCACCACGTCCTCGCTGCCGGTCGTGGCCTGCGCCCGTGCCACCTCGCGCCCGCAGGACGTGATCGGCATGCACTTCTTCAACCCGGCCCCGGCGATGAAGCTGGTCGAGGTGGTCCGCACCGTGCTGACCGCCGACGACGTGCACGCCACCGTCCACGAGGTCTGCGCCAAGGTGCGCAAGCACGCCGTGGACTGCGGCGACCGGGCGGGGTTCATCGTGAACGCGCTGCTGTTCCCGTACCTGAACAACGCCGTCAAGATGGTGCAGGAGCACTACGCGACGCTCGACGACATCGACGCGGCGATGAAGCTGGGCGGCGGCTACCCGATGGGCCCGTTCGAGCTGCTCGACGTGGTCGGACTCGACGTGTCGCTGGCCATCGAGAAGGTGCTGCACCAGGAGTTCCGCGACCCGGGGCTGGCCCCCGCACCGCTTCTCGAGCACCTGGTGGCCGCGGGCTGCCTCGGCCGCAAGACGGGACGCGGTTTCCGCGAGCATGCCCGCCGCTGAGCGGCCGGACGACTGGTTCCGGCCCGAGGAGGACTGGGGCGGGCTGCTGGGTCCGGCCGGGTCTCCCCCGCCCCGCGCGGGCGGGGGAAGCCCCGGTCACGCGCATGATTGCGCCCGCATGCAGTACGTTCGGGTCATGTCCCAGCCCGCCAAGTCCTCACGTACCTCAGCCACGTCCGACGCGCCGGAGAGCGCGGCCGGCAGCCGAGCCGCCGCCCAGCGGCTCAAAATGCGCCGGGAGCTGGCGGCCGCGGCGATGGAGCTGTTCGCGACCAAGGGGTACGAGGCGACCACCGTCGACGAGATCGCGGCGCAGGCCGGGGTCGCCCGCCGCACCTTCTTCCGCCACTTCCGCTCCAAGGAAGAGGCGATCTTCCCGGACCACGACGACACCCTGGTGCGCGCCGAGGCGGTGCTCAACGCGGCGCCCGCGCACGAGCATCCGCTCGACACGGTGTGCCGCGGCATCAAGGAAGTCATGAAGATGTACGCGGCCCGGCCGGAGATCTCGGTCGCCCGCTACAAGCTGACGCGTGAGGTGCCCACCCTGCGCGAGGCGGAGATCGCGTCGGTGGCCCGTTACGAGCGTCTGTTCACCCGCTACCTGCTGGGCCACTTCGACGAGCACGCGCACGACGACGACGCCAACGACGACCCGCTGCTCGCGGAGGTCGCGGCGTCCGCCGTGGTCACCGCGCACAACCACGTGCTGCGGCGCTGGCTGCGGGCCGACGGGCAGGGTGACGTGGAGGCGGAGCTGGACCACGCCTTCGCGATCGTGCGGAAGACCTTCGGCACGGGCATCGGGGCGGGACGCACCACGGCCTCCACCGGCCGGCCGGCCGCCTCCTCCGCCTCCGTGCGGGGCGAGGTGCTCGTGACGGTGGCGCGCACCGACGCGCCGCTGCACGAGGTCATGCGCACCATCGAGCAGGCCCTCAAGGAGCGCTGACCGCCCTTTCCGCACTGTGACGACGGCCACCCACCGGGTGGCCGTTTTTGCATGTCGACGCCCCTTTTTCACCTCCGGCGCGAGATGATTCGATCGATCATCGCTCATCTGTCGCGTAAAGAATTCATCTGAGAACAGTTTCTGGCACTCAGTGCCTTGCGGGGTGACACGCGGTGTCATACGTTGAAGGTGTTCGGGCTGTCCCCGCACCTCATCCCCTGCGCGTCCGAACGCCTGCGTCACAGGCACACACCCTCACCTCAGCACCACCGACGCAACCCTCAGCGCCCCTCCCTCAGGGCGCTCACCGCCGGAGGCAACACCGTGACCGTGAAGGACATCCTGGACGCGATCCAGTCGCCCGACTCCACGCCGGCCGACATCGCCGCACTGCCGCTCCCCGAGTCGTACCGCGCGATCACCGTGCACAAGGACGAGACGGAGATGTTCGCGGGACTGGAGACCCGCGACAAGGACCCCCGCAAGTCGATCCACCTGGACGACGTGCCGGTGCCCGAGCTGGGCCCCGGCGAGGCCCTGGTGGCCGTCATGGCCTCCTCGGTCAACTACAACTCGGTGTGGACCTCGATCTTCGAGCCGCTGTCCACCTTCGGGTTCCTGGAGCGCTACGGCAGGGTCAGCGAGCTGGCCAGGCGCCACGACCTGCCGTACCACGTCATCGGCTCCGACCTGGCCGGCGTCGTCCTGCGCACCGGCCCGGGCGTCAACGCCTGGCAGCCGGGCGACGAGGTCGTCGCGCACTGCCTCTCCGTCGAGCTGGAGTCGTCCGACGGCCACAACGACACGATGCTCGACCCCGAGCAGCGCATCTGGGGCTTCGAGACCAACTTCGGCGGCCTCGCCGAGATCGCGCTGGTCAAGTCCAACCAGCTGATGCCGAAGCCCGGTCACCTCAGCTGGGAGGAGGCAGCCGCTCCCGGCCTGGTCAACTCCACCGCCTACCGGCAGCTCGTCTCCCGCAACGGCGCCGGCATGAAGCAGGGCGACAACGTGCTCATCTGGGGCGCCAGCGGCGGACTCGGCTCCTACGCCACCCAGTTCGCCCTCGCCGGCGGCGCCAACCCGATCTGTGTCGTCTCCAGCGAGCAGAAGGCCGACATCTGCAGGGCGATGGGCGCCGACGCGATCATCGACCGCAGCGCCGAGGGCTACAGGTTCTGGAAGGACGAGAACACCCAGGACCCGAAGGAGTGGAAGCGCTTCGGCAAGCGCATCCGCGAACTCACCGGCGGCGAGGACATCGACATCGTCTTCGAGCACCCCGGCCGGGAGACCTTCGGCGCCTCCGTCTTCGTCACCCGCAAGGGCGGCACCATCACCACCTGCGCCTCGACCTCGGGCTACATGCACGAGTACGACAACCGCTACCTGTGGATGTCCCTGAAGCGCATCATCGGCTCCCACTTCGCCAACTACCGCGAGGCCTGGGAGGCCAACCGCCTCATCGCCAAGGGCAAGATCCACCCGACGCTCTCCAAGGTGTACTCCCTCCAGGACACCGGCCAGGCCGCCTACGACGTCCACCGCAACCTCCACCAGGGCAAGGTCGGCGTGCTGTGCCTGGCGCCCGAGGAGGGCCTGGGCGTGCGCGACCAGGACAAGCGCGCGCAGCACCTCGACGCCATCAACCGCTTCCGGAACGTCTGAGGAGCGCCGGATGAGTGAGCGTCAGAAGGACCGGCCGTGGCTCATGCGCACCTACGCCGGTCACTCCACGGCCGAGGCGTCCAACGAGCTGTACCGGCGCAACCTCGCCAAGGGCCAGACGGGTCTGTCGGTCGCCTTCGACCTGCCGACCCAGACCGGGTACGACTCCGACCACGTCCTCGCCCGCGGCGAGGTCGGCCGGGTCGGCGTGCCGGTCGCGCACCTCGGTGACATGCGCCGGCTGTTCCAGGACATCCCCCTGGAGCAGATGAACACCTCGATGACCATCAACGCCACGGCCATGTGGCTGCTGGCGCTCTACCAGGTCGTCGCGGAGGAGCAGGGCGCGGACATCACCAAGCTCCAGGGCACGACCCAGAACGACATCGTCAAGGAGTACCTGTCCCGGGGCACGCACGTCTTCCCGCCGGGACCGTCGCTCCGCCTGACGACGGACATGATCGCGTACACGGTCTCCCACCTGCCCAAGTGGAACCCGATCAACATCTGCAGCTACCACCTGCAGGAGGCGGGCGCCACGCCGGTGCAGGAGATCGCGTACGCGATGTCCACCGCGATCGCCGTCCTCGACGCGGTGCGGGACAGCGGTCAGGTGCCGCAGGAGCGCATGGGCGACGTGGTCGGCCGCATCTCCTTCTTCGTCAACGCGGGCGTCCGATTCGTCGAGGAGATGTGCAAGATGCGCGCCTTCGGCCGCATCTGGGACCGCGTCACCCGCGAGCGCTACGGGATCGAGAACCCCAAGCACCGCCGCTTCCGCTATGGCGTCCAGGTCAACTCCCTGGGCCTGACCGAGGCGCAGCCGGAGAACAACGTCCAGCGGATCGTGCTGGAGATGCTCGCCGTGACCCTCTCCAAGGACGCCCGCGCGCGTGCCGTGCAGTTGCCGGCCTGGAACGAGGCGCTCGGCCTGCCGCGCCCCTGGGACCAGCAGTGGTCGCTGCGCATCCAGCAGGTGCTGGCGCACGAGAGCGACCTGCTGGAGTACGAGGACATCTTCGAGGGTTCGAAGGTGATCGAGGCCAAGGTCGAGGAGCTGGTCGACGCGGCCTTCGCGGAGATCGGGCGCATCGAGGAGATGGGCGGTGCGTTGGCCGCCGTCGAGTCCGGCTACCTCAAGTCGCAACTGGTCGCCTCGCACGCCGAACGCCGGGCCCGGATCGAGTCCGGCGAAGAGAAGATCATCGGTGTCAACGCCTTCGAGGGCACCGAGCCCAACCCGCTGACCGCCGACCTGGACACCGCGATCCAGACGGTCGACCCGGCGGTGGAGGCCCGTGTCATCGCCTCGCTGCAGCACTGGCGCGACACCCGCTACCAGCCGCCCTTCAACCACCCGCGCCCTTGCAAGGCCCTGGAGAAGCTGAAGGAGGCCGCGCGCGGCACCGCCAACCTCATGGAAGCCACCCTGGAGTGCGCCCGGGCCGGCGCCACGACCGGCGAGTGGGCGGGGGCGCTGCGCGAGGTCTTCGGCGAGTTCCGGGCGCCCACCGGCGTGTCCTCGGCGCCGGCCGCGGTCACCGCGGAGGAGGGCTCGGCCCTGTCCCAGGTGCGCCGCAAGGTGGAGCTGACGGCCAAGGAGATGGGCGTCGGCAAGCTCCGCTTCCTGGTCGGCAAGCCCGGCCTGGACGGCCACTCCAACGGCGCCGAGCAGATCGCCGTGCGCGCCCGCGACGCCGGGTTCGAGGTGGTCTACCAGGGCATCAGGCTCACCCCGGAGCAGATCGTGGACGCCGCCCTGGCGGAGGACGTGCACGCGGTGGGCCTGTCCATCCTGTCCGGCTCGCACGCCCAGCTGGTGCCGGACGTGCTCGAACGGCTCCGTGGGGCCGGTGCCACAGACATCCCGGTGATCGCCGGTGGCATCATCCCGAACGGTGACGCCGAGGAACTGCGGGCCGCGGGAGTGGCCGCGGTCTTCACCCCGAAGGACTTCGACATCACCGGCATCATCGGCCGGATCGTCGACGAGATCCGGAACGCGAACAAGCTCGACCCCCTGGAGGTCCCCGCATGACCACGGTCAACCGCCTTCGCCCCCGGCGTTCCTGCCTGGCGGTGCCCGGCTCGAACCCGCGCTTCCTGGAGAAGGCCCAGGGCCTCCCCGCCGACCAGGTCTTCCTGGACCTGGAGGACGCCTGCGCGCCGCTCGCCAAGCCCGAGGCACGGCACACGATCGTCAAGTTCCTCAACGAGGGCGACTGGACCGGCAAGACCCGCGTCGTGCGCGTCAACGACTGGACGACCGAGTGGACGTACCGGGACGTCGTGACGGTGGTGGAGGGCGCGGGCCCGAACCTGGACTGCATCATGCTCCCGAAGGTCCAGGACGCCCAGCAGGTCGTCGCCCTCGACCTCCTCCTCACCCAGATCGAGAAGACGATGGGCTTCGAGGTCGGCCGGATCGGCATCGAGGCGCAGATCGAGAACGCGCAGGGTCTGAACAACGTCAACGAGATCGCCCAGGCGAGCCCGCGCGTGGAGACCATCATCTTCGGCCCGGCCGACTTCATGGCGTCCATCAACATGAAGTCCCTGGTCGTGGGCGAGCAGCCGCCCGGCTACCCGGCGGACGCCTACCACTACATCCTGATGAAGATCCTGATGGCCGCCCGCGCCAACAACCTCCAGGCGATCGACGGCCCCTACCTGCAGATCCGCAACGTGGACGGCTACCGCGAGGTCGCACGGCGCGCCGCCGCCCTCGGCTTCGACGGCAAGTGGGTCCTGCACCCGGGCCAGGTCGAGGCGTCCAACGAGATCTTCTCGCCCTCCCAGGAGGACTACGACCACGCCGAGCTGATCCTGGACGCGTACGACTACTACACGTCCGAGGCGGGCGGCAAGAAGGGCTCGGCGATGCTCGGCGACGAGATGATCGACGAGGCCAGCCGCAAGATGGCCCTGGTCGTCTCCGGCAAGGGGCGTGCCGCCGGCATGCGGCGCACCAGCAAATTCGAGATCCCGGAGGGCTGAGGGCCATGCAGTTCGGACGCACCTACGAGGAGTTCGAGGTCGGGGCGACGTACAAGCACTGGCCCGGGAAGACGGTCACGGAGTACGACGACCACCTGTTCTGTCTGCTCACCATGAACCACCACCCGCTCCACATGGACACCAACTACGCCGAACAGACGACGGACTTCGGCAAGAACGTGGTGGTGGGCAACTACATCTACTCGCTCCTGCTCGGCATGTCCGTCCCGGACGTCTCCGGCAAGGCGATCGCCAACCTGGAGATCGAGTCGCTCAAGCACGTGGCGCCCACCTTCCACGGCGACACGGTCTACGGCCAGACCACCGTGCTCGACAAGTGGCCCTCGAAGTCGAAGAACGACCGGGGCATCGTCCACGTCGAGACCAAGGGCTACAAGCAGGACGGCACGCTGGTCTGCGTCTTCCGCCGCAAGGTGATGGTGCCGACCGAGACGTACATCAAGGAGCGCGGCGGCGAGCAGCCGGGCCGCCCCGAGCTGAAGGAACAGGGGAAGTAGAGATGAGCCGCCTCGCCCAGACCCACGGCCTCACGGACGTCCAGCGGGAGATCCTCTCCACCGTCCGGGGCTTCGTGGACAAGGAGATCCTCCCGGTCGCCACCGAGCTGGAGCACCGGGACGAGTACCCGCAGGACATCGTCGACGGGCTGAAGGAAATCGGCCTGTTCGGGCTGATGATTCCCGAGGAGTACGGAGGCCTGGGCGAGTCGCTCCTGACCTACGCCCTGTGCGTGGAGGAGATCGCCCGCGGCTGGATGTCGGTGTCGGGCATCATCAACACGCACTTCATCGTGGCGTACATGCTCAAGCAGCACGGCACCCAGGAGCAGAAGGACCACTTCCTGCCGCGCATGGCAGCGGGCGACATCCGGGGCGCCTTCTCGATGTCCGAGCCGGCGCTGGGCTCCGACGTCTCGGCGATCTCCTCGAAGGCGGTGCGGGACGGCGAGGAGTACGTCCTGAACGGCCAGAAGATGTGGCTGACGAACGGCGGGACGTCGTCGCTGGTGGCCGTCCTGGTCCGGAGTGACGAGGGTCACCCCGAGGGAACCGCCCCCCACAAGTCGATGACGACCTTCCTGGTGGAGAAGGAGCCCGGTTTCGGCGAGGTCCGCCCGGGCCTGACCATCCCCGGCAAGATCGACAAGATGGGCTACAAAGGCGTCGACACCACCGAGCTCATCATGGACGGCCTGCGCATTCCGGCCAATCGGGTGCTCGGCGGCGTCACCGGCCGAGGTTTTTACCAAATGATGGACGGCGTCGAGGTCGGCCGCGTCAACGTGGCGGCCCGTGGCTGCGGCGTCGCTCAGCGTGCCTTCGAGCTGGGTGTCCGGTACGCCCAGCAGCGTCACACTTTCGGCAAGCAGATCGCCCAGCATCAGGCCATCCAGTTCAAGCTCGCGGAGATGGCTACCAAGGTGGAGGCGGCGCATGCGATGATGGTGAACGCTGCACGCAAAAAGGATTCGGGCGAACGAAACGACCTGGAAGCGGGGATGGCCAAGTACCTCGCCTCCGAGTACTGCAAGGAGGTCGTGGAGGACGCCTTCCGGATCCACGGCGGGTACGGCTTCTCCAAGGAGTACGAGATCGAGCGCCTCTACCGCGAGGCGCCGATGCTGCTCATCGGTGAAGGCACCGCCGAGATCCAGAAAATGATCATCGGCCGCCGACTGCTCGAAGAGTATCGATTCCAGGGTTAGATGTCCGGATACGGGGTGTTTTCTTGGAGAAGAAGGTCACACCCCGTAGGCAGTGTTCGGCCGCCGACTCGGCTTCCTGGCTTACCCAGTTGCGGCGCGGAGCCGCTACGATCGCCGGAAAGCCGCCGTCCCCCGTCATAGCGCGGCATCATCCGCTACGAAGGTCATCCATGCCCCACAGCCAAACCTCTGCACCTCGCGACAGCCTCGCCGGCGTACGCCTCGCGCGCGGAGCCTCGCCGTGGCTTCTGCCGACCGTCGCCACCGCAGCCGTCAGCCTCCTGCGCGCTCGCCGTTCCGGCGCCGCCAAGGCCGTCGCCGTCCCCGCCACCGCGCTCGCGGCGGGGATGCTGTGGTTCTTCCGCGACCCCGAGCGCGAGATCACCCAGGGCCGGGTCATCTCGCCCGCCGACGGTGTGGTGCAGAGCATCATGCCGTGGAAGGACGGCCGTACCCGCGTCGCGATCTTCATGAGCCCGCTCAACGTCCACGTCAACCGCGCCCCGCTGTCGGGCACGGTGACGTCGGTCGAGCACGTGCCGGGCGGCTTCGTTCCCGCTTTCAACAAGGAGAGCGAGAACAACGAGCGCGTCGTGTGGCACTTCGACACCGAGCTCGGCGACATCGAGATGATCCAGATCGCCGGCGCGGTGGCCCGCCGTATCGTCCCGTACGTGCCGCAGGGCACCAAGGTCGAGCAGGGCGAGCGGGTCGGTCTGATCCGCTTCGGCTCCCGCGTGGACCTGTACCTGCCGGAGGGCGTCGAGGTCGCGGTCGAGGTGGGTCAGAAGACGGTGGCTGGGGTGACTCGAATTGACCGTGATTGATCCACAGACCCAGGCCGGATGGGTGCCGGAGGCCGACGAGGTGGACGACGAGGAGGAGATGCCGCTCTCGCTCCGCCTGTCGATAGCCGACACGCTCACGCTCGGCAACGCCACATGCGGCTTCATGGCGGTGTACTTCACCACCACCGGCATCCTCATCCCCCACCTCATGGGCAGCGACGAGTCGGGCATGGCCCGGCACAGCGCGGCCACCGCGGTCATCCTGATGCTGTGCGCGGCGATCTTCGACCTGTTCGACGGCCTGGTCGCCCGCAAGCTCCGGTCGTCGCCCATGGGCGCGGAGCTGGACAACCTCTCCGACCTGATCAGCTTCGGCCTCGCGCCGGCGTACTTCGTCCTCGTCTACGGCATGGTCGCGGACGACGCCTACCAGCGGGTGGCGGCGGTGGGGGCGATCGTGGTGCTGCTGGCGGTGGTGCTGCGGCTTGCGCGGTTCTCCTGCGTCACGGTCAAGGACGGCACGTTCCAGGGCATGCCGTCGCCGTTCGGCGCACTGACGGTGGTGTCGATCGTGCTGCTCGAGCTGCCCTTCGTGGCGACGCTGCTGGCGATCCTCGGCACGGCGTGGCTGATGGTGAGCCGGGTCGAGTACCCGAAGCCGCGGGGGCGCCTCGCGGTGGCGATGCTGTCGTGGATCGTCCTGTCCATGGGGCTGCTGGCCGGCTGGGCCTTCGACGCGCCGAGCGGGCAGCTGCTGCTGCAGACGGGGTGTGCGTTGCAGTTGGTGATGGGGGCGGTGATCCCCCTGTTCGCCACCGCTCGCCGGGTGAACAACTTCCGTGACAACCGGCGGGAGGCGCGGGCCGCGCAGCTTCCGTGACGTGTGAATGTCGGTGGGCCCCGGACCCGGGTCGGGTTCGGGGCCCTTCCGTTGTGTGCGTGCCCAGCGTCGGTGTCGGCGTCCCTGAGGGGCTCCGCCCCCCAGGGACCCGGGCCTATGCCCACCCGGCTCGGTGGGGACAGAGGTGAGGTTTCACCCCCGGGGGGGACTCCCCTACGCCAGGAAGTCCCGCGCGATGCTCTCCGCCACCCGCTCCAGGATGGGCCCCGCGTCCGCGATGCACTTCGCGACGTCCGGCTCGACGTCCGTCAGCGGGTACGCCCGCCGGATCCCGGCCCGCCCCAGCTCCTCCGCCGGCAGCGCGAGGCGCCCGCACACCGCGACGACCTCCTTGCCCGCGGCCCGTGCCGCCGCCGCGACGCCCGCCGGTGCCTTCCCGTGCAGGGTCTGCTCGTCCAGCGAGCCCTCCCCGGTGATCACCAGGTCCGCCCGGTCCAGCGCCGGCGCGAAGCCCAGCACGTCCAGCATCACCTCGATGCCGGGCCGGAACCGCGCCCCCAGCAGCATCGCCCCGAACCCGATGCCGCCCGCCGCCCCCGCGCCCGGCGACGCGGCGTACTCGGCGGCCCGCGCGCCCACGCCCTCCGTCTGCTCCAGCACCTTCGCGAAGTGCGCGAGGGCCGCGTCCAGGGCGGTCACGTCGTCCGGCGAGGCACCCTTCTGCGGGCCGTAGACCGCCGGGGCGCCCTTCGGACCGGTCAGCGGGTTGTCGACGTCGCTGGCGAGCACCAGCTCCACGTCGGACAGCCGCGGGTCGAGACCGGACAGGTCGGCCGAGGCCAGTCCCGCGAGCCCGCCCCCGCCCGGCGCGACGGGCTCGCCGTCCTCGTCCAGGAACCGCGCGCCCAGCGCGGCCAGCATCCCGGCGCCGCCGTCCGTGGTGGCGCTGCCGCCGACCCCGAACACGACGGTCCGCGCCCCCGCGTCCAGCGCGGCCCGCAGCAGCTCGCCCGAGCCGTACGTGGACGACGTCAGCGGTGCGAGGACACCGTCCGGGAGCCGCTGGAGGCCGCTGGCCTCCGCCATCTCCACCACAGCGGTGTCCTCGCGCAGCGCGTACGCCGCCGTCACCTCGTCGCCGAGGGGACCGGCGACCCGTACCTCCCGGCGCTCGAACCCGGCCGCGACCGCGGCGGCCACCGTGCCGTCGCCGCCGTCGGCGACGGGCAGCGCCTCGACCAGGACGTCCGGCACGACGCGGCGCAGTCCTGCCGTGACGCGCTCGGCGACCTCGACGGCCGTCAGCGAGCCCTTGAACTTGTCCGCGGCGACGAGTACCCGACGGGTCCCGTCCACAGCAGCGTCAGCCACCTTGCTCTCCCCTTGCTCTCCGAGCCTTGCGCACGTCAAGGCAGTCGCGCCGCTGCGACCCTAACCGGAGGACGCCCGTGCCGTCATGCCCTGCCCACACCGTGGAACCGGCCGCGCGCCCGCCCCGCGAGTCCCCCGGGCCCGGGCGCGGGCTCGCTACGCTTTCGGGATGACCACTGCTGACTACGCCACCTACATCGCCGGTCTGCCCCGTGTCCTCGCCGGTGCCGCCGCGGTCTTCCGGGACGCCGGGGGGCGGGTGCTGCTCGTCGAGCCCAACTACCGCGAGGGATGGACGCTGCCGGGCGGGACCATCGAGTCCGACGCCGGGGAGACACCGCGGCAGGGCGCGCGGCGGGAGAGCCTGGAGGAGATCGGACTCGACGTGCCCATCGGCCGGCTGCTCGCGGTGGACTGGTCGAACGGGGCGGGCAGGCCGCCGATCGTGGCGTACCTGTACGACGGCGGTGTCCTGTCGGAGGACGACCTCAAGGCGATCCGGCTCCAGGAGGAGGAACTACTGTCCTGGCGGCTGGTGCCGCGCGGGGAACTCGGCGACCACCTGCTCGGTTCCCTGTACGGCCGGGTGCTGGCCGCGCTGGACGTACTGGCGGACGGCTCCGGCCCGGCCGAGCTGGTCGACGGCGTGCGGGTCGACCGATGACCGCCCCCACCGGCAGCCGTCGGCACCGATAGCCGTCCGTACTGATAACCGTCCCGTACCGATAACCGTTCGCCGACCGCACCCCGCCGTCCTACCCTCGACCGCATGACCGGCAAGCCTCTCGTCGCCGTCCTCAGCGGTGCCGGCGTCTCCACCGACTCCGGCATCCCCGACTACCGCGGTCCGAACGGGCTGTGGCGGCGCGATCCGGAGGCCGAGAAGCTCGTCACGTACGAGTACTACATGGGTGATCCGGAGATCAGGCGGCGCTCGTGGCTGATGCGGCGCGACAGCGCGGCGCTGCACGCCCAGCCGAACGTGGCGCACCGCGCGGTGGCCGAGCTGGAGCGGCGCGGGGTGCCGGTCCGCGTGATCACGCAGAACGTGGACGGTCTGCACCAGCTCGCCGGGGTCTCCGCCCGCAAGGTCCTCGAACTGCACGGCACCGCGCGCGCCTACGTGTGCACCGGCTGCGGGGCCCGGGGGCCGATGGCGGACGCCCTCGCCCGGATCGAGGCCGGGGAGGACGACCCGCCGTGCCTGGAGTGCGGCGGCATTCTGAAGTCGGCGACCGTGATGTTCGGCGAGCGCCTCGACCCGGTGGTGCTGGGCGAGGCGGTCGCCATCAGCAAGGCGTGCCAGGTGTTCGTCGCCGTCGGCACCAGTCTCCAGGTGGAGCCCGCCGCCGGACTGGCCGGCGTCGCCGTCGAGCACGGGGCCCGGCTGGTCGTGGTCAACGCCGAGCCGACGCCCTACGACGACCTGGCCGACGAGGTGGTGCGGGAGCCGATCGGCACCGCCCTGCCCGCGCTGCTGCGCGGGCTGGGCTGAGCCGCGACGGCCGCGAGGACGGTCAGAACACGGCGTCGGCGAGGCGGTCGACCTGGTCGAGGTCGGAGGACCAGCAGTAGAGCACCACCTCGTCGGCGCCGATGTCCCCGAAGGCGTCGACCGCGGCTCGGATCTCCCCTGCGCCGGTGAGCAGGCCCCGGGTCATGTATTCGGCGCGTCCGGTGAAGGCGTAGTAGTCGCCGAGTGCCCGCCGGGCCCCCTCCACGGTGGGGTCGGGGCCGAGGGCGACGCTCGCCTGGGCGACCAGGTGCGGTCGGCCCGGGCGGTCGTACTTCTGCCAGACCGCCTCGACCTGGCGGAACAGACCGGACATGTGCGCGGCGGGCAGGGCCGCGCCGAGGAAGCCGTCGCCGAAGCGGCCGACCCGTTCCAGGGCTGCCGGGGCGAAGCCGCCGAACAGCACCCGCGGTCCGCCGGGCGTGGCGGGGCGGGGCCCGATGGGGGCGACGTCCTGCGCGTAGGGCTCGCCGGCCCAGGTGCGGCGCAGGCGGGTCAACTGCTCGTCGAGGCGGCGGCCCCGGCGGTGGAGGTCGATGCCGGCGGCGAGGCAGTCGTCGGCCCGCCCGCCGACCCCGATGCCGAGCGTGAAGCGACCGCCCGACAGACGGTCGAGGGTCGCGGTCTGCTTGGCGAGCAGGGCGGTGTTGTGGACGGGGGCGATCAACACCTCGGTCTGCAGGCGGATGCGGGAGGTGGCGCCCGCCAGGGTGGCGAGGGTGATCAGGGGTTCGGGGTTGTCGTAGACGAGCCGGTCGAGCAGGCCGAGCGTGCTGAAGGGGAGCGCGTCGGCGCGCCGTGCCCAGCTCGGCAGCAGGGCGGGGTCGTCGACGGGAAGGCCGAGGCCGATGTGCGGGGGCTGCGTGGAATGCATGGGTGCGGTCCTTTGGAGGGCATGCCGGAACAGTGGCGCCGCCCCTCCGTGGCCCCGGGCTGCTTGCGCGGGCCTGCTCCCCGTCTGCGGCATCGTTCGGGAGAGCGTGGTCTTCGAAGTCCGGTGAGCGTAACGGGCCCCCGGCGCGCGGGCAACGCTTTTCCGCCGGGGGCAGGTGCCTAGAACAACGGCTCCGGTCCCGCCGCTCCCCGTTCGAAGTCCAGCAGCCGCCGCTTGCGCTCCAGGCCGCCGCCGTAGCCGGTGAGGTCGCCGCTCGCGCCGACGACGCGGTGGCAGGGGACGATGATGCCGACCGGGTTGCGGCCGTTGGCGAGGCCCACCGCGCGGGAGGCGGCCGGATTGCCGAGAGCCGCGGCGAGTTCGCCGTAGGTGCGGGTCTCGCCGTACGGGATCTTCTGGAGCTGGGCCCAGACGGTGCGCTGGAACGGGGTGCCGTTCAGCCGCAGGCCGAGGGTGAAGTCCTTCAGTTCGCCGGTGAAGTAGGCCTCCAGTTGCTCCTCGGTCTCGGCGAAGGGGCGTCCGTCGCGCTCGCCGAAGGTCTCCTCCGGCGGGCGGTGGCGCTGGTCGGTCATGTAGAGGCCGCACAGGCCGCCGTCCTCGGCGACGAGGGTGAGTGCGCCGTAGGGGCTGTCGATCACGGTGTGCTGTTTCACGGGTTTCGCTCCGGCTCCTCGGACGGGCTCATACGGGCAGGAAGTTGATGGGGTGGTCGTCGGTCGCCCACAGGTACTGGACGGCGTACGCCCGCCAGGGCCGCCAGGCCGCCGCGCGGGCGGTGAGCGCGGCCGGGGTGGAGGGCAGGCCCAGTTCGCCGGCGGCGCGGCGGATGCCGAGGTCGGTGGGGAGGAACGCGTCGGGGTCGCCGAGGGCGCGCATGGCGATGACGTCGGCGGTCCAGGGCCCGAAGCCGGGCAGGTCGAGGAGCCGGGCGCGGGTCTCGGCCCAGTCGCTCTCGACGCCCAGGTTGACCGAGCCGTCGGCCAGGCGGCCGACCAGGGTGGTGAAGGTGGTGCGGCGGGTCCTGGGCATCGCCAGCGTCTCAGGGTCCACCGCCGCGAGCGCCTCGGTGGACGGGAAGAGGTGGGTCAGGCCGCCCTCGGGGTCGTCCACCGGATCGCCGTGCGCGGTGACCAGGCGGGCGGCGTGGGTGCGGGCGGCGGCGGTGGAGACCTGCTGGCCGAGCACGGCCCGTACGGCGAACTCCGCCTCGTCCACCGTGCGGGGCACCCGCCGGCCGGGAGCCTTGTCGACGAGCGGCGCGAGCAGCGGGTCGGCGCGCAGCTGGTCGTCGATCGCCGTCGGGTCGGCGTCCAGGTCGAGCAGGCGCCGGCAGCGGCTGATGGCGACGGTCAGGTCGCGCAGGTCGCTGAGGGTGAGGCGGCAGGCGATGTGGTCGGGGTTCGGTGTGAGGGCCACGATGCCGTGGCCGTACGGGAGGCGCAGGGTGCGCCGGTACGCGCCCTCCCGCCACTCCTCCACGCCGGGTACGGCGGTGGCGGCGAGGTGGCCGAAGAGGTTGTCGGGGTTGAGCGGTGTGCGGAAGGGGAGGCGCAGGGACAGGGCGCCGGGGGCGGTGCGGGCGGGGCGGCTCTTGGGGGCGCGGGTGCGCAGTTCGCTCGGGGAGAGGGCGTAGACCTCGCGGACCGTGTCGTTGAAGGCGCGGATGGAGGAGAAGCCGGCCGCGAAGGCGATGTCCGCCATGGGCAGAGCGGTGGTCTCGATCAGCAGCCGTGCGGTCTGGGCGCGCTGGGCCCGGGCGAGCGCGAGGGGGCCCGCGCCCAGTTCGGCGAGGAGCTGGCGTTCGACCTGGCGGGTGCTGTAGCCGAGGCGGGCGGCGAGGCCGGGCACGCCCTCGCGGTCCACGACGCCGTCGGCGATCAGGCGCATGGCGCGGGCCGTGAGGTCGGCGCGCTGGTTCCACTCGGGCGAGCCGGGGCTGGTGTCCGGGCGGCAGCGCTTGCACGCCCGGAACCCGGCCTGCTGGCAGGCCGCCGCGCTCGGGTAGAAGGTCATGTTCCCGGGCTTGGGCGGCACCACCGGACAGCTGGGCCGGCAGTAGATGCGGGTCGTCAGGACGGCCGTGAAGAACCAGCCGTCGAACCGCGCGTCCTTCGACCGGACGGCGCGCACGCAGCGCTCGGTGTCGGTGTGCATTCCCGTCTGCATGCGTCCAGGATGGTCCACCGGACGGGCCGGGGCTGGCGGGAATCCGACATGGACGTGCCCCGTGCTGGGGTCCCGCGGATCACTCCGGGCGCCATGCCGACTCGCGCAGCAGCCGCAGGCCGTTCAGGCCGACCAGCACGGTCGAGCCCTCGTGGCCCGCGACACCGAGCGGCAGCGGGAGGTGGCCGATCAGGTCCCACAGGACGAGGACGGTGATGCAGACCCCGGCGACGGCCAGGTTCTGGACGACCAGCCGACGGGCGCGCCGGGAGAGCCGTACGACGGCGGGTACGGCCGTCAGCTCGTCGCGCACGACGACCGCGTCGGCGGTCTCCAGGGCGAGGTCGGAGCCGGCCCGGCCCATGGCGATCCCGGCGTGCGCGGCGGCCAGCGCGGGGGCGTCGTTGACGCCGTCGCCGACGAAGAGCACCTTGCGGCCGGCCCGCTCCCTCTCCCTTACGGCCTCGACCTTGTCCTCGGGCAGGAGTCCGGCGCGGACGTCGGTGATGCCGGTCGCGTCGGCCACCCGGGCGGCGGCGGCCGCGTGGTCGCCGGTGAGCAGGGTGGGGGCGGTACCGGTGAGGGCGGTGAGCCGGGTGGTGGCCCGGGCGGCGTCGGCGCGGAGGCGGTCGGTGAGGGCGAGGGTGCCCAGGAGGGTGCCGTCGCGGGTGACGCGGACGGTGGTCTCGGCGCCCGCAGCGCCCTCGGTGGGATCGGCGCGGCCGACGTGCACCGTGCGGCCGTCGACCACGGCCGTCACGCCGCGACCGGGAGCCGCCGTGAAGTCGTGCGCGGGCGCGATGGGCAGTCCCCGGGCGCGGGCGGCGGCCACGATCGCGCGGGCCAGCGGGTGCTCGCTGGGGTGCTCGGCCGCGGCGGCGAGGGCGAGCAGGGCGTCCTCGTCGGCATCGCCGCCGGCCGAGGGGGTCACCGCGGTCACCTCGGGGGTGCCCTCGGTGAGGGTGCCGGTCTTGTCGAGGGCCGCGGAGTCGATCTCGCCGAGGCGTTCCATGGCGACCGCGGACTTGACCAGGACGCCGTGCCGGCCGGCGTTGGCGATGGCCGAGAGCAGCGGCGGCATCGTCGCGAGGACGACCGCGCACGGCGATGCGACGATCATGAAGGTCATGGCGCGCAGCAGGGCGTCCGTGAGGTCGGCGCCGAAGGCGAAGGGGATGCCGAAGACCGCGAGGGTGGCGACGACCACGCCGACCGAGTAGCGCTGCTCGATCTTCTCGATGAACAGCTGGGTCGGCGCCTTGGTGCGGGACGCCTCCTCGACGAGGGTGACGATCCGGGCGATGACCGAGTCGGCCGGGTCGCGCCCGACGCGGACGCGCAGGGCGCCGGTGCCGTTGAGGGTGCCGGCGAAGACGTCGTCGCCGGCGCGCTTGAGGACGGGCAGGGACTCGCCGGTGATGGTGGCCTGGTCGACCTCACCGGCGCCCTCGACGACCGTGCCGTCGGCGCCGATCCGCTCCCCCGGCCGGACCAGGACCAGGTCGCCGACGGCGAGGTCGGCGGTCGCGACGGTCTCCTCGCCGCCGTGCCGGACCCGGGTCGCGGTGGTCGGCGCGAGGTCGAGCAGGCCGCGCACGGAGTCGGCGGTGCGGGCGGTGGCCAGGGCCTCCAGAGCGCCGGAGGTGGCGAAGATGACGATGAGCAGGGCGCCGTCGAGCACCTGCCCGATGGAGGCCGCGCCGAGCGCCGCGACGATCATCAGCAGGTCGACGTCCAGGGTCTTCTCCCGCAGCGCCCGCAGCCCTTCGAGCGCGGGCTCCCAGCCGCCGGCGGCGTAGGCGATCGCGTAGAGCGGGCCGTGCGTCCAGGCGGGGGCGCCGCCGAGGTCGAGGGGCAGGGCGGCGAGGAACGCGACGAGGGAGACGAGCGCCCAGCGGGCCTCGGGCAGGGCGAGGACGCGGGTGCGGCGGCGGGGCGGCGCCGAGGCGGTGGGCGCGGCCTGCGGAGCGGGGGCGAGGGTGGTGGACACGCGGCACACCATACAGGAACACATGAAGACTCATTCATTCGTTCATCCGTTCATGTGTCTCCGGGGAGTCCGTCAGGGGGATGCGTAAGATGACCGCATGGGTCACGGAGCCGCCACCACCGCGCAGGACGCCGCCGAGCGGGTGCGCCTGGACGCGGACAACGTGGCGAAGGTCGCCACCACCCTCCAGGCCCTGTCCACCCCGTCCCGGCTGCTGATCCTCGCCCGGCTGCGCGAGGGCCCGCTGCCCGCCACCGAGCTGGCGGCGGAGGTCGGCATGGAGCAGTCGGCCTGCTCGCACCAGTTGCGGCTGCTGCGCAACCTCGGTCTGGTGGTCGGCGAGCGCCGGGGCCGTTCGGTGGTGTACGCCCTGCACGACGACCATGTCGCCGGGCTGCTCGACCAGGCCGTGTTCCACGTGGAGCACCTGCGGCTGGGGATCAGCGACACGGCTCGGTGAGCAGCCGCCGCATGGTCTCGGCCGCGCGTACGGCGGCGTCCGCGCAGCAGTTGTTGAACAGCACATGCAGCTCCTGCGACTGGCGTGCCGCGCGCCGGAGGCGGGGCACCCGGGCGGCGAGTTCGCGCACGTCGTAGTCGTACCGGAAGCGGTCCTCCTTGGTCCCCCTCCCCCAGGTCCGGCTGCGCCCGTGGAACCGGACGACGGCGAGGCCGGGCCGGGTGACCGGCGCGACGGGCGGCAGGGAGCCGGGCAGGCCCTGCGCCATGTCGGTGCCGACGGCCGAGGCGCCCAGGGTGCGGAGCAGGGCGTGGGTGGTCTCCGCCCGCTGCGCCTCCCACCAGCCCGGATGCCGGAACTCCACCGCGACGGGCCAGCCCTCGGTCCGCCGGGCGCAGGCTTCGAGGGCCGCCTCCGACCGGGAACCGGGGGCGAACCACGGCGGGAACTGGAAGAGCACGGCGCCCAGCCGCCCGGCCTCGCGCAGCGGTCCGACCGCCTCGGCGAACCTGCCCCACACCTCGTCCAGCACCCCCTGGCTCGTCTCTCCCCGTCCGAGCCGCGCCTGTGCGGCACCCCGCAGGTCGGCGGGGAGGGCCTCCGGGCGGGTGGGGTGGCCGGTCAGCAGCGAGAACGCCTTGACGTCGAAGCGGAAGCCGTCCGGTGTGCGCTCCACCCACAGCTCGCTGTTGCGCCGGCTCGGCAACGCGTAGTACGCGGCGTCCACTTCGACGACGGGCAGCCGCGAGGCGTAGTGCCGCAGCCGCCCCTCCGCGTCCCGGCGCCCGCGCGGGTACCAGCCGCTCGCCAGGAGCTGACGGTCCGTCCACGAGCAGGCGCCGACCAGAATGTCACCCATGGGAGCCCGGTTACCCCGGGCCCCCGTCGTGATCCGGGCCTATTGCGTCGCCGTCGGCCGCCGCGAGGCCCGCGTCGCCTCCCGGACGTCGGTGAGCGGGCGCAGCCGGTAGGTGTACGCGTAGTCCCGGTCGGCGAAGAGCTTGAACTCGTCGTGGGTGTGCGCGCCCCAGCTGTTGTCGCCGCCGACGCCCATCTGACGGTGGTTCAGGCGCAGGACGACCTCGTCCCTCGGGGTGAGCTGGTAGTCGTGCCGTACGCCGGCCGAGAGGTCCTCCGGCGTGAAGTACGAGGCGTTGGCCTCAAGGAGGGGTTCGCCGGACGCGAGCAGGCCCACGCCTTGGCGGTCGGTGAGGGCGATCCAGCGGACGTCGGTCTTGTTGCCGTTCTCCTGCGGGCGGATGTACGGGGTCCACTGCTCGGCGACGGTCCCGGAGTACCGGCCGACGTCCGTGCCGTCGTTGCGGTCCCAGTGGTTCTCCTCGGGGCCGCGGCCGTACCAGTGGACCCGGTCCAGGCGGCCCGGCAGGAACAGCATCGTGCCGACCTCGGGGATGTAGGGCAGGTTCGCGGCGCCCGGGTGCAGGGTGTTGTCGACCTTGATCTCGCCGTTGCCGAACACCGTGTAGGTGGTGCCGTACGCGGACTCCACCGAGGTGGGCAGCGTGCCGGTGACCTTGATCTCGACGGCCCGGTCGCCGAGCGCGCGCACGGCGACGCCGGTGACCTTCCGGCGGGCGCCCGCGTCGCGCCAGGTCTGGTTGCGGGTGTGCTGGCCGTTTCCCTTGTCGTTGTCGGTGGGCGCGCGCCAGAAGTTGGGCACGGGCCCGGAGGTGATCAGCCGGGTGCCCTTGGCCTCGTAGGAGGTGATGGTGCCGGTGCGCTTGTCGACGGTGACCGAGAAGCCCTTGCCGGTGATCCGCACGTCCTGGTCGCGGTCCTCGTGGCGCAGCGCCGGGACGCTCGCCAGGCGTGCCGGGGTCACGGCGGGGGCGCCGGTCTCGACGGGGAGCTGCTGCCGGGCCACCTCGAAGCCCGCCTTCGCCCACGGGGTGGGCTCCTTGGTGGTGAAGGAGAGCTGCAGGAAGTACTCGGTGCCCGGGGCGGGGTCGCCGGGAAGGCGTACGGGGACGGTGATGTCCTTGCTCGACCGCGGTGCCACGTCCAGCTGCTCCCGGGTCAGCTTCCCGCGCCGTACCACCTCGCCGTCGGCGACGAGTTCCCAGTGGCCGTCGAACTCCCGGAGGCGGGTGAAGAGGTACTCGTTGGTGAGGGTGACGGCGCCGGGGCCCCCGCCGGGGGTGCGGGCGGCGTTGATCGCCTGGTAGACGCGCTTGACCTCGGCGGCCTTGCCGGTGTGGCCGCGGTCGGCGGTGATGATGCCGTCCGCGACGAAGGCGCCGTCGTTGGGGTTGTCGCCCCAGTCTCCGCCGTAGGCGAGGAAGGTCTTGTCCCCGGGCCGCTTCCGCTCGGTCTTCACGGTGGCGGCGTCGAACCAGAACCGCACGCCGTCGTCGCCGGGGCCGCGGCCCTCGGATGCCAGTTCGGCGGCGGCGAGGGCGCGGGCGTACACGCGGGCGCGCCGGATGGTGCCGCTGAACTCCCGTACCTGGTTGTCGGCGTCAGTGGCGAGCGCGAGGGGCGCGGTGTTGCTGCTGGGGCGCCGGTCGGTGGTCCGGGTGGCCCGTTCGACGCCGTCGACGTAGAGGGTCAGGGTCCCGGCGTCCGCGTCGAAGACGCCCGCGAGGTGGTGCTCGCGGCCGGTCCAGTCGTCCGGCACGGTCCAGTTCGCGGTGATCCACTGGCCTGCGGAGTGGATGAAGAACTCCAGGGTACGGTCGTTCTGCTTCAGCGCGTACTGGGTGTCGCCCTTGGCGAGGATCGGCTGGTGGTAGCCCGTCACGTGCGGGGTGACCCAGGCCTCCAGGGTCAGGGAACCCGTGAGGTCCAGGCTGTCGTCGCGCTCGAAGACGGTGATGCCGGACAGGCCCTTGTCGCGGTCGAGGGTGCCGCGGGTGGCGAGGATCTCGCCGCGCAGCCCGGCGGGCCCGGTCTCGGTGAGCAGGGTGCGGGCGGGGACGGGCGTGTAGAGGGACTGGTCCACGAAGTCCCAGATCCAGCCGCCCTGGAGCACGTCGTACCGGCGGACGATGTCCCAGTACTTCTTGAAGTTGCCGGTGGAGTTCCCCATCGAGTGGGCGTACTCGATCATGACGTACGGCCGGGTGTCGGCGGTGTCCTTCGCGCGCTGCTCGACGCGCTGCGGGCTGTCGTACATCTCCGAGCGGATGTCGCTGATCCCGGGGCGGTCGTCGCCCTCGTACTGGATGACGCGGGTGTCGTCGTAGGAGCGGATCCAGTCGTGCATGGCGGTGAAGGTGGAGCCGCCGCCGGCCTCGTTGCCCAGCGACCAGATGACGACGGAGGCGTGGTTCTTGTCACGGTGCACCATGTTCTGGGCGCGGGCCACGCAGGCCGCCGTCCAGTCGGGGTGGTCGCCGGGGTACTCGTCGCGGATGCCGTGGGTCTCCAGGTTGGTCTCGTCGACGAGGTAGAGGCCGTACTCGTCGGCCAGTTCCAGCCAGTACGGGTTGTTCGGGTAGTGCGAGGTGCGGACGCTGTTGATGTTCATCCGCTTGATGATCCTGATGTCCTCGACCATGTCCTCGCGGGTGAGCGCGGTGCCGCGGGAGGGGTGCATCTCGTGGCGGTTGGTGCCGCGGAAGGACACCGGCTCGCCGTTGATCCGCATCAGCCCGTCCTTGAGCGCGAACTCGCGGAAGCCGACCCGGTGGGACACGGTCTCGGTCACCTTGCCCGCGGGGTCCCGCAGGCGCAGGACGGCCGTGTAGAGGTTCGGGTGCTCGGCCGACCAGAGCGCGGGCTTCGGCACCGCCTTGGCGGCCCGTACGGTCACGTCCTCGCCGGCGCGGGCCGTGCCGACGTCGACGGGCTGCTCCAGCGGCCGGGACCAGACGGCGTGGCCGCGCGCGTCGTACAGCTGGGTCTCGACGGTGTAGCGCCCGGTGCCGGCCGCGCCGTACGCCCGCACGCTCGCGGTGACGGCCAGTTCGCCGCCGGTGTAGGTGTCGTCGAGCGGGGTGTCCAGCTTGAAGTCGCGCAGGTGCACGGCCGGGGTGGAGTAGAGGTGGACCGAGCGGAAGATGCCGCTCACCCGGATCATGTCCTGGTCCTCCATCCAGTCGCCGTCGGAGTAGCGGTAGACCTCGACGGCGATCTGGTTGGTGCCCGGCTTGAGGTGGTCGGTGACGTCGTACTCGGACGGCGTACAGGAGTCCTCGTCGTAGCCGACCAGTTCACCGTTGATCCACACGTAGTGCGCGGACTTGACGCCCTCGAAGTGGAGGAAGGTGCGCCGTCCCTTCCAGTCGCGGGGGACGGTGAAGGTGCGCCGGTACTGGCCGACCGGGTTGTAGCGGGTCGGCGCGGCGGGCGGCTGCGGGTCCTCGCCGAGGCCGTTGGGGCCCCAGTACGGGTAGGTGATGTTCAGGTAGATGGGGAAGTCGTGGCCGTGCAGCTGCCACACGGAGGGGACCGGGATGGTCTCCCAGTCGCCGTCGTCCACGTCGGTGCGGTGGAAGTCGGCGTCCCGGTCCTCGGGGCGGTCGGCGTAGGCGAACTTCCAGGTGCCGTCCAGGCTCAGCCGGTAGGGCGAGCGGGCCCGGTCGCCGGCGAGCGCCTGCTCGACGTCCGCGTAGGGCGTGAGCGTGGCGTGCGGTGGCTCGGTGCCGAGCCGGAAGACACCGAAGTCGTTCCACTCCGGGGGCTCGTCGGCGGCCGCCCGGCGTCCGGCTGCCCGCGCGGTGACGGGCGAGGCGGAGAGGGCGAGGGCGCCGAGGACGGCGGCGCCGCCCTCCAGGAGACGGCGGCGGCTGACGACCGGGCGGGGACGGCCGGCCGGACCGGACGGGGACTGGGTGGGTGACACGGGCGAGTGCGGCATGACCGTGGCCTTCCGTGGGCTTCGGGGGCGGCTCAACGCACGGTGCTGTGACAGCAGTTGCCGTGGGGGTGGATCACAACTGCCGGTGACGCGGCGACTACTGAGTCACGGGTCACCCTAGGACCCGAACACAACCGAATCAATTACCCCGTCGGACTTTGTTCGTTCCTGGTGGAGGGGTGTGCGTCAGGGTCGCCCAGTCGACGGTGCGCTCGCACCAGCGGTCCAGCAGGACGCGGTCGTGGCCGACGGCAAGCAGTCCCGCTCCGGTCGCGGCCCGGTAGTCCTCCACCACCCGGACCAGCGCGGCCGTGGTCGAGGCGTCGAGCATCGCCGTCATCTCGTCGCACACCAGCCAGCGCGGGCTCAGCACCAGGGCACGGGCGAGGCAGGCGCGCTGCAACTGGCCGTCGCTCACCTCGTGCGGGCGTCTGGTCAGCAGGTCGGCGGTCAGCCCCACGGTGGCGGCCAGTTCGGCGACGCGGCCGGCGGCCCCGTCCCGGCGTCCGGTGGCGCGCAGGGGCTCGGCGATCAGGTCGGCCAGCGCGAGCCGGGGGTCCGCGGAGAGGCGGGCCTGCTGGAAGACGACGCCGAAGGCGGTGCGCTGTTCGCGGGGGGCGCGGTGCCGCCAGTGCCGTACGGGGGTGCCGTCCAGGAGGAGCGCCCCGGCGTCGGGCCGGTGCAGCAGGGCGGCGACGCGGGCGAGGGTGGACTTGCCGCAGCCGCTGGGGCCGAGCAGCCCGACCGCCTCCCCCGGCGCGACGGACAGGGAGACGTCCCGGAACACGGGCGCCTTCCCGTCGTATCCGGCGGTGACGGTGCGCAGTTCAAGCACGGTCGGCGGCCTCCGTGAGGACGGCGTGCGGATGGTGGCAGGCCACCTGGCCGCGCAGCGGGGGCGGGGTGGCGCAGGCGTCGGTCGTCCGGTCGCAGCGGGCGGCGAAGGCGCAGCCGTCGGGGAGCGCGCCGAGTTCCGGCGGCAGGCCGGGGATGGGGGCGAAGGCGCGGTCGGGTAGCGCGTCGAGCAGACCGCGGCTGTAGGGGTGGCGTGGGCCGGTTGAGCCGAAGAACGCGTTCGCGTCGGCGAGTTCGACGATGCGGCCGGCGTACATCACGGCGACGCGGTCGGCGATCCGCTCGGCGGCGGCCAGGTCGTGGGTGATCATCAGCAGGGCACGGCCGTCACCGGGACGGACGCCCCCGCCTTCGGCAGTGTCGACATGTCGCCGCAGTTCGTCGACCGTGCGGTCCACCAGGTCCCGGTCGAGCCCGGTGGTCGGCTCGTCGGCGAGCAGCAGGGGGGCGTCGCCGACCAGGGCGAGGGCGGTGGCGGCGCGTTGGGCGAGGCCGCCGGAGAGTTCGTGCGGATGGTGGTCGAGGTGGTCCGCCGGGAACGCGGCGCGCTCGGCGGCGGCCACCGCGGCCGAGCGCAGGGCCTTGCTCCCGCGGGCCCCGCTGAGTTCCGCGACCGTCTCCTCCAGTTGCGCCCGGACGGAGCGGACCGGGGTGAGATGGGCGGCCGGGCTCTGCGGGACGAGGCCGATCAGCCGGCCCCGCACCGTGCGGGCCAGGGTCCGCTCGTCGGCGGCGAGCAGGTCCAGGTCGCCGAGGAGCGCGCGGCCCGCGGTCTGCGCGTTGCCGGGCAGCAGACCGAGCAGGGCGGAGGCGAGGACGGACTTGCCGCAGCCGCTCTCGCCGATCAGGGCCAGGCACTCGCCGGCCGCCACGTCGAAGTGGGCGTCGGTGACGGCGGCGATCCGGCGTCCGCCCGGCATCAGGAAGCGCACCGACAGACCGCGCAGCGACAGCACGGGGGCTCGCTCGCTCACAGCATCAGCTCCGATCGGCGCCGGGGGTTGATCCGTTCCCGCCAGGCACCCGCGAGCCCGGCGACGGCGAGGGTGGGCACGATGATGAACAGGCCGGGGAAGAGCGTCGGCCACCACTGCCCGGCCAGCAGCGAACCGCGGGCCTCCTGGATCAGGTTGCCCAGGCTCGCGGTGTGGGTGGGCAGCCCGAGGCCGAGGAACGACAGCGCCGACTCGTGCCACATGGCGTGCGGCACCATGAGTACGGCGGCCAGCGCGGCCTGCGGCAGCACCGCCGGCAGCAGGTGCCGCACCGTCACCCGCCACCGGGACGCGCCGCCGGAGACGGCCGCGTCGATGTACGGACGGGCGCGCAGGGACAGCACCTCGGCGCGGACGATGCGCGCGGTCGACAGCCAGTGGGTGAGCGCGACGGAGGCGACCACCGGCCAGACGCCCGGCCGGAACATCGCGACGATGAAGATGCCCAGCAGCAGGTGGGGCACGGAGGAGAAGGCGTCGACCACCCGCATGACGCCCCGGTCGACCCGGCCGCCCAGCGCCCCGGCGGTGGCGCCCACGGCGGTGCCGACGACCGTCGCGGTCAGCGCGGCCGCCACTCCGACGAGCAGGGAGACACGCAGGCCGTACACGCAGCGCAGCAGCAGGTCGCGGCCGACGTCGTCGGTGCCGAAGGGATGCCGCCAGGTGGGGGCCTCCAGCTTGGCGGCCAGGTCGACGGCCTGCTGGTCGAGTTGCACCAGCGGCGGCACGAGCAGCACGGCGAGCACGGTCGCGGTCAGCAGCACGGCGGAGGTGCGCAGGCGCAGGGTGCGGGTGGAGCGGCGGTCACCGCCGCGGGAGCGCCACGCGGTGCCTGTCTTCTCGGCGGCGACGTCAGTCATCGACTTCACATCTCACTGAGCTTCACCCTCGGGTCGAAGAGTCCGTAGAGCAGGTCGGCCAGCAGGTTGCCGGCGAGTACGGCGGCGGTGGCGAGGGTGGTCAGGGCGGCGAGCAGCGGGAAGTCGACGGCGGTGGCCGCCTCGACGGTGGCGGCGGCGATGCCCGGCCAGCTGAAGACGCTCTCCACCAGCAGGGCGCCGGTGATGAGTTCGGGGACGCGGGAGCCGATCAGGGTGAGTACGGGCAGCAGCCCCGAACGCAGGGCGTGTCCGAACAGGACGGTGCCCTCCCGCAGTCCGCGGGCCCGCGCGCCGCGCACCGGGTCCTCCGCGAGGGCGTCGGCGACGCCTTGGCGCACGTAGAGGGTGAACCAGGGCAGTTGGGAGACGGCGAGCACCCCGGCCGGCAGCACGAGGTGGCCCGCGACCTGCCCCGGGGTGACCTGTTCGCTGGCGGTGTCGGTCAGTCCGCCGGCGGGCAGCACGTCCCACTGGAGGGCGAACAGCCACACCGCGAGCAGCGCGATCCAGAAGACCGGCGCCGCCTCCAGGGTGTACGCGAGGGAGGTGACCGCCCGGTCGAGCACCGAGCCGGGCCGGCGGGCGGCCAGTACGCCGAGGAGCGTGCCGAGGGTCACCGCCAGGGCGAAGGCGACGGCGCACAACAGCGCGGACCAGACGAGCCGTTCACCGATCACCTGGGTCACCGGCTGCCGCAGCACGCTGGAGTGGCCGAGGTCGCCGGTGAGCGCGGAGGTCAGCCAGTGCCACCAGCGGACGACGAAGGACTCGTCCACACCGAGGTTCTCGCGCAGCCGGTCCAGGGTCTCCTGGTCGGCGCCGAGCGCGGCGGTGCCGGCGTAGGCCTTGACCGGGTCGAAGGGCGAGGCGGCGGCGATCGCGAACACGCCGAAGGTGACGACGAGGACGACGGGGACGGCGGACAGCGCGCGCCGCCCCGCCAGCCGTGCCATCGCGGCCCAGGGCAGCCGTCGGGCCGGTCGGATCACTTCTTCGGCCGCCAGTCCTGGATGTTCCACCACGGCCCGCTGGCGAAGCCGTGCTCGTGCGGCTCCAGTTGGGTGGTCAGCCCGTCCCAGCGGTCGGCGAGGACGTAGAGGTGGTCGATGTGGGTGAGGAAGGTGTAGCCGGGGTCCTCGACGAGGGCCTGCTGGATCTCGTCGTAGGCGGCCGCGCGCTTGTCCGGCTCCTCGCTGCGGCGTCCGGCGTCGAGCGCCTCGTCCACGGCCGGGTTGACGTAGTGGGCCATGTTGTTGAAGCCGTCACCGGCGAGGGTGGAGTGCAGCAGCGTGTAGAGGCCGAAGTCGGGGTCGCCGACGCTGCCGAGGCCCGCGAGGACCGCGTCGGACTTCATCCGCGGCTCGATGACCTCCCAGGTGGCGCCCTCGACCTTGACCTCGATGCCGGCCTTCTTGGCGTCGGAGGCGTAGGCGAGCGCGTGGTCCTGGCGGACCTTGTCGCCCGAGGGGTAGTAGAGGGTGAAGGAGGCGCGCCGTCCGTCCTTGGCGCGGATGCCGCCGGAGCCGGGCTTCCAGCCCGCCTCGTCCAGGATGCGCTCGGCCGCGGCGAGGTCGTGCGGGCGCTCGATGCCGCGCTCGTACCAGGGGTCGTCGACAGGCAGCGGCCCGTACGCCGGACGGCCCGCGCCGTCGAGGATCCTGTCGACCATGGCCTGCCGGTCCACGGCGGCGTCCAGCGCCCTGCGGATCGCGCGGTCACCGGTGACCTTGCCGGAGGTGGGCAGGGTGACGGCCCGGAAGTCGTAGGACCTGGCCCGGTAGGTGCGCCTGCCGTCGTCCTTCTCGAAGGTGGCGGCGAGGTTGGGCGGCAGGACGGCGCCGTCGAGGTCGCCGGAGCGCAGTCGGGTGGCGCGCACGTTGTCGTCGGCGATGACGGCCATGGTGAACGACTCCACGGCGGGCTTGTCGCCCCAGTAGTGCGGGTTGGCCTTGAAGCCGAGCTTCTCGCCCTTGCTCCAGTGGGTGAGCACGTACGGTCCGGTGCCGACCGGCCGGGTGTTGAAGTCACCGGTGTTGGGGTCCTGTCCGCCCGCGATGTGCTTGGGGACGATGGGCAGGACGGTGCGGGCGGCGAAGGGCGCGTAGGGGTACTCGAGCGTGAAGACGACGGTGTCGTCCCCGCTCGCGCGGACGCCCTTGATCGCGTCGAGTTCGCTGCGGGCGGTGTTGTTGGTCTTCCCGTCGAGGACGGTGCGGTACGTGTAGACCACGTCCTCGGCGGTCAGCGGTTCGCCGTCGCTGAACTTCACGCCGTCGCGCAGGGTGTACGTGTACGTCCGGCCGCCGTCGGTGACCTTCGGCAGCGCGGTGGCGAGCGCGGGCTTCAGTTTCAGGTCGGTGTCACGGGCGAGCAGCCCGTCGAAGATCTTGGAGTTGCCGTCCTTGCCGTAGCCGAGCAGCGGGCTGAGGGTGTCCGGCTCCGAGGCGACCCCGATGACGACGGACTCGGCCGCCCCCGCGTCGCCGTCCGCTCCCCCGCCCGAGGGCGCGGAGCAGGCGGTCGCACCGGCGGCGAACGCCACCGCGGCGGCGGCACTCCGTATCGGCAGGCTCCGATCGGTCCGACGGGTCCAACGGGTCCGACGGGCTGTCATGTCTCCCCCACGCTTGTTGTCGATGCGCAGCTATTGCACATCACTCGCAATAAAGCGTCAAGCCAGGTGGCGGAGGTGCCGGGCGCGGCACCGCGTGTGCGCGGGACGCTCCCCGACGGGCGGGACATGGGTGAGGGGACCCGGGCCGATCAGTGCCGAGGCGTGGTCGCCGACTCCCGTCCCTCCTGGCGTCGCCGGTGAGGTGTCGGTGTCCATGGCGGTCGGAGCGCCGACCGCGCGTTCAGCCCACCCGGGCGGCGAACGCCTCGTACGCGCGGGCGTCGAAGAGGACGAAGCGGACCTCGGTGACCGAGGTCCGTGTGGTCCGCACCGTCTCGACGGCGATGCGCGCCGCGTCGTCCAGCGGCCAGCGGTAGACGCCGGTGGAGATGGCGGGGAAGGCGACCGTGCGGGCGTCCAACTCGTCGGCGGTGCGCAGGGATTCGCGGTAGCAGGAGGCGAGGAGGCCGGAGCGGTCCTCGGTGGCGCTGTACACCGGGCCGACCGTGTGGATCACCCAGCGCGCGTCCAGGTCGCCCGCGGTGGTGGCGACCGCGCGGCCGGTGGGCAGGCCCTTGCCGAGGTGGCCCGCGCGCAGCCTGCGGCACTCCGCCAGGATCGCGGGGCCGCCGCGGCGGTGGATGGCGCCGTCGACGCCGCCTCCGCCGAGGAGGGAGGAGTTGGCGGCGTTGACGATCGCGTCGGCGCTCTCGCGGGTGATGTCGCCCTGGACGAGGGTGATGCCGGTCATGTCTGCCTCAGTCGCCGCCAGACGGCCTTCGCGGCGTTGTGCCCCGACATGCCGTGGACGCCGGGGCCGGGCGGGGTGGCCGACGAGCAGATGAAGACGGCCGGGTGCGGGGTGGAGTACGGGAACAGGGAGAGCTTGGGGCGCAGGAGGAGTTGCAGGCCGGAGACCGCGCCGGAGGCGATGTCGCCGCCGACGTAGTTGGCGTTGCGGACGGCGAGTTCGGGCGGGCCGGCGGTGGCACGGGCGAGGACGCGGTCGCGGAAACCGGGGGCGAAGCGCTCCAGTTGGCGTTCTATGGCGTCGGTGAGGTCGCCGGTCCAGCCGTTGGGCACGTGGCCGTACGCCCAGAAGACGTGCTTGCCGGCCGGGGCGCGGGTGGGGTCGGCGACGCTGGGCTGCACGGTGATGAGGAACGGCCGCTCGGGAGCGCGGTCCGTGCCGGAGGCGGCGTCCAGGGCGGCGCCGATCTCCGCGCTGTCGGCGCCGATCTGCACGGTGCCCGCGCCGCGCGGTGCCTCGGCAGTCCACGGGACGGGTCCGTCCAGCGCGTAGTCGATCTTGAAGACGCCGGGCCCGTACCGGTAGTTCGCGTAGTGGTTGCCGAGCCCGGCGATGCGGGCCAGGGCCGTGGGCGAGGTGTCGAAGACGTACGCTCGCGCGGGCGGCAGGTCGTCCAGGCGCTTGACCTCGTAGTCGGTGTGGACCGTACCGCCGAGGTCCTTCAGGTACGCGGCCAGGGCGTCGGAGATGGACTGGGAGCCGCCGCGCGCCACGGGCCAGCCGCGGGCGTGTGCGGCCAGCGCGAAGACCAGGCCTATGGCGCCCGTCGCGAAGCCGCCGAGCGGGGCCATGACGTGCGCGACGAGCCCGGCGAAGAGGGTCTTGGCGCGGTCGTCGCGGAAGCGGCGCATCAGCCATGTCGACGGGGGCAGGCCGACCAGTCCGAAGCGGGCGAGGGTGACCGGGTCGCGGGGCAGCGCGGTGAGCGGCAGGGACATGAAATCCCGGGCCAGGGTGTCCCACTTGGGCAGGAAGCGCTCGACCAGCCTGCGGTACGGGCCGGCGTCGCGCGCCCCGAAGGACGCGGCCGTCTCGCCCACCGAGCGGGACAGCACGGCGGCCGAGCCGTCGAGGAAGGGGTGCGCCATGGGCAGATCCGGGTGCAGCCACTCCAGGCCGTACCGCTCCAGGGGGAGGTGGCGGAAGGCGGGGGAATTGATGCCGAGCGGGTGCGCGGCCGAGCACGGGTCGTGCCGGAAGCCGGGCAGGGTCAGCTCCTCGGTGCGCGCGCCGCCGCCCACGGTGCCCTGCGCCTCGAACACCGCGACCGAGAAGCCGCGGCGGGCCAGCTCCACCGCCGCGGTCAGCCCGTTCGGCCCCGCACCCACTACGACCGCATCGAGCATCGACGGCACCTTCGGACCCCTTCGTCTGCCGATGGCCACTGGGGATCAGGATATGCCCGGGGTCCGACAGCGCGCGGTCGCGGGTGGTCCGGGCCGTGCGCCGGCTGCCGTGTCCGGCCCCCGGCGACGGGGCGGAGGGGGTTCAGGCGGCCGCCGCGGCGCGGAAGGTGCTCGGGCTGAGGCCCTTGTGGCGTTTGAAGGCGGCGCTGAAGCCGAAGGCATCCGCGTAGCCGACGGACCTGGCGACCTGGGCGATGCTGAGATCGGTGTCGGTCAGCAGCACCTCGGCGTCGGCCATCCGGCATTCGGTGAGGTAGGCGAGCGGCGGCCGGCCCATCAGCTCGGTGAAGCGCTTGGCGAACAGCGCCCGCGAGACGCCCGCTCGGCCGGCGAGCGACGCCACCGTCCAGGGCTGGGCGGGCCTGCCGTGGAAGGCCCGCAGCGCCGGGCCGAGCACCGGGTCGGCCAGCCCGCGGTACCAGCTGGGCGCGTCGGCGCCCGCCTGGTCGAACCAGGTGCGCAGCGTGCACACCAGGGCCCAGTCGAGGAGCCGGTCCATCAGCGCCTGGGAACCCGCCGAGAGCCGGGCGGCGTCAGCGGCGGCCGTCTCCAGCCAGGCACAGACCTCGGCGTCCTCGCTGACGACCAGGACGGGTGGCAGGGTGCGCAGGAGCCGTTCGTGGCGGTGGCCCGAGGCGCGGTAGGCGCCCACGATCAGCGCGGTCGCCCCGTCCGGGTCGGCGCCCCATCGGATACCGCCGATTTCCTCCGCGGTGCACTCGGCGTCCGTGAAGCACGCGATCTCGTACTCGGCGTGCGGGTGGTCGACCGTGGTGGGCCGGTCGGCGAGGAGGAACGGTGCCGGGCCGCGCACGACGGCCGTGTCGCCCGCGCCGACCGCCCGTCGGGTGCCGTCGGGCAGCAGCAGCGTGCCGCCGCCGCGCAGCACGCTGACCATGGTGAGCGGCGCGCCGTCGGTGAAGCGGACGGTCCAGGGCGCCGTCAGGACCGCGTGGCTGACGACTGAGCCCTCGGCCCGGATGCCGTTCAGCAGCGAACTCAGAGGATCCACGCCGGCCATCGTAGACGATGACACATGTTTCTCAGACTTCCTCCCATGGATCATCCAATCTGCCGGAGCTGTACTGGACTCGTCGCAACGGACGAGACCAGCCGGGAGACCCCGTGACGCAGCACAGCAGCAAGCCCAGGACCGCCCTCGTGGTCGTCGCGCACCACCGCGCCGACTCCCTCACCGCGCACACCGCCCGCCGTACCGCCGACCGGCTGGAGGCCGCCGGATACCGCGTCGACCTGCTCGACCTGCACGCCGAGGGCTTCGACCCGCGGATGAACGCGGCGGATCAGCCGGACTGGGGCGACCGGGAGAAGGCGTACTCGGACGAGGCGCGGGCCCATATGCGGCGCGTCCTCGACGCCGATGTGATCGTCGCCGTCTTCCCGGTGTACTGGCAGAGCGTGCCCGCCGTCCTCAAGGGGTGGATCGACCGCGTGTGGAACTACGGCTTCGCCTACGGCCGCAGCAGACCGCGCCTCGCGGGCAAGCGCATGCTGTGGCTGGGCCTGGCCGGTGCCACCGCGGACGACCCCGTCACCGAGGGGATGCGCTCCCTCCTGGAGGCCAACCTCAGCGAGGGCATCGCCTACTACTGCGGCTTCTCCCACTCGGCCGTCGGCCTGCTCACCGACGCCGAGGACCGCCCGCAGCGTGTCGACGCCGAGGGCAATCTGCGGGTCGGCGACGCGGTCGCGGGCGCCGAGCGCGAGGCGCGGTACGCCGACTTCGACCGCCGTGCGGGGCAGTTCGTGGAGGAGTTCCTCGCCGCGGAGGTGCCGGCGGCCTGACGGCGGGCGCCCGCAGAGCGGTGACCTCCCCCGGGGATCAGGCTTCCCCCGCCAGCAGGGCCACCACCCGGCGGGCCGTGGCCGCGTCGCGGGCGGCGGTGAACGGCAGTTCGTTGCCCCCGGTGATGCGGAAGGGCTCGCCGGTGCGGGTCAGGTGGGTGCCGCCCGCCTCCTCGACCAGGAGGAGACCGGCCGCGTGGTCCCACGCCGCCTCCCAAGAGAAGGCGGTGGCGTCGGACTCGCGGCGGGCGACGGCCAGGTACTCCAGGCCGGCCGAACCGCAGGGCCGGGGGGCCACGCCCGGGGTGCGCAGGGCGAGCAGGTCGCGCTTCTGCTCGTCCGTGGTGTAGTCCGGGTGGGACATGGCCACCCGCAGCTCGCGGCCGGGCTCGGGCGGCCCCGCGTACAGCCGCTCGCCGTCCAGGAAGGCGCCCCGGCCCCGCACGGCCGTGGCGAGCCGGTCACCGGCGGGGGCGTAGGTCCAGGAGGCGTGCACGACGCCGCGGTGGGCGAGCGCGACCAGCGTGCAGAAGCCCTCCTCGCCGCGCACGAACTGCCGGGTCCCGTCGACCGGGTCGACGATCCACACCGGCGCCTCGCCGCGTATCGCCCCGTACGACGCCGGGTTCGCGTGCACCGCCTCCTCGCCGACCACCACCGAGCCCGGCAGCAGGGCGGCCAGGACCTCGGTGAGGTACAGCTCGGCCTTGCGGTCGGCGTCCGTCACCAGGTCGTGCGGGCCGGCCTTCTGGTCGACCTCGTGTGCCGCGAGCCGGCGCCAGCGCGGCATGATCTCCTGCGCGGCCGCCTTGCGGACGGCCTCCTCCACGTCGTCGGTGTGCCGGGCGAGAAACTCGTCGATGGTTTCGTTGTTCTCGATCACGACTCCATGAGAGCACGCGCCACTGACAATCCCCACCCGGGCGGTGTACTCCGGTGGGAATCGGCACGAACATCGGGGGCACGGGCGTGCGTGCCGGTCAGCGGCCCACCGCGTACCCCTGCATGCCGCGCGGGTTCGCCGCCGCCGACAGCACGCCCGTCTCCGGGTCCCGCGCGACGGCGCACAGGCGGCCCTCCGACCACGCCTCGCCGACCGTCACGTCGTGCCCGCGCCGCCGCAGCTCCTCGACGACCTCCGCCGGCATGCGGGACTCCACGGTGACGGAGCCCGCCCGCATGCCGCGCGGGAAGAAGGACCCGGGGAAACTGTCGTTGTGCCAGTTCGGGGCGTCGACGGCGCCCTGGAGGTCGAGGCCGCCGCGCACCCGTGCGCGCAGCGCCACGGCCAGGAAGAAGTGCGTCTGCCACTGGTCCTGCTGGTCGCCGCCGGGGGTGCCGAAGGCCATGACCGGCACCCCGTCGCGCAGGGCGATGGACGGCGTGAGCGTGGTGCGCGGACGGCGGCCCGGCGTGAGCGAGTTGGGCAGGCCCTCCTCCAGCCAGGTCATCTGGAGCCGGGTGCCGAGCGGGAAGCCCAGTTCGGGCACCACGGGGTTGGACTGGAGCCAGCCGCCGCTGGGCGTGGCCGAGACCATGTTGCCCCAGCGGTCCACGATGTCGAGGTGGCAGGTGTCCCCGCGGGTCCCCCCGTCCGCGGCGACGTCCGGCTCCCCCGGCACCGGGGACGCCGGGCTCTTGGCGACCGTCGGCTCGCCGACCCCTAGGGCGTCGAGGCCCTCCCCCTCCACGTCCGCGACGAGCGCGTGCGAGCTGAGCCGCGGGGTGCGCCCGCCCGGATCGCCGGGCCGCAGTTCGAAGGAGGCCTTGTCGCCGACGAGTTGCCGCCGGGCCGCGTTGTACTCGGGCGACAGCAGGTCGTCGAGCGGCACCCGGTCCGCGCCGTCCGCGTCGCCGTACCAAGCCTCCCGGTCGGCCATGGCCAGCTTGCAGCCCTCGACCAGCAGGTGGACGTAGTCGGCGGAGGCGTAGGCGGGCAGTTCGGGCGGGAGCAGCGCCAACTGCTGGAGCAGGACGGGGCCCTGGCTCCAGGGGCCGGCCTTGCACAGGGTCCAGCCGTTCCAGTCGTACGTCGCCGGCGCCTCGTAGTGGGCCGACCAGCCGGCGAGGTCGGCGGCCGTCAGGGTGCCGGTGTGGCGTTCGCCGCTGGTGTCCAGGGTGGGCCGCCCGGCCTGCCGTACGAGGGCCTCGGCTATGAATCCGGAGCGCCAGATCTCCCGCGCCGCGTCGATCTCCGCCTCGCGGCCTCCCGTCCGGTCCGCCGTCCGGCCCGCCGTGCCGGATGCCTCGGCCAGTAGCCGCTTCCAGGTGGCGGCGAGGGCCGGGTTGCGCAGCAGCTCGCCGGGGCGGGGCGGGCGCCCGTCCGGCAGGTAGACCTCGGCGGAGGACGTCCACTCCGTCTCGAACAGCTCCCGGACGGTCTCGACGGTCTCCGCGACGCGCTCCACGGGGGCGTGCCCGTGCTCGGCGTAGCCGATGGCGTACTTCAGCACGTCGGCCAGTGACCTGGTGCCGTGGTCGCGCAGCAGGAGCAGCCAGGCGTCGAAGGCTCCGGGCACGGCCGCGGCGAGCGGTCCGGTGCCGGGCACCAGGCCGAGTCCGAGCCCCCTGTAGTGCGCGACCGTGGCCCCGGCCGGTGCCACGCCCTGCCCGCACAGCACCCGCACCTCGCCGCCTGCCGGCGCGAGCAGGATCGGCACCTCTCCGGCGGGTCCGTTGAGGTGCGGCTCGACGACGTGCAGCACGAAGGCCCCGGCCACGGCGGCGTCGTAGGCGTTGCCCCCGTCCTCCAGGACCGCCATGGCCGACTGCGAGGCCAGCCAGTGGGTGGAGGACACCATGCCGAAGGTGCCCTGGAGGGTGGGACGGGTGGTGAACATAGGACCTCTCACCTCGCTGCTTACGTGTCGCGGCTCAGGGGTGGGCGCTCGAGACGGGTCCTTCCACGTGTCGGCTGCGACCGCGTTACCGTACTTCGCCGTCTGCATCAGACTGCACTCTCCGTCAGCCTCCGGGCCACCCCACCGCTCCCGCGGCCACGCCCTGCGGTCCCGTCGCACCGGCGTTCCCCGTGGCAGCAACCTGCCACCGATTCGGCCTGCTTGGCGCGATGTCGCAGGTGCCGGTGAGCACGGGAGCCGTCGTGCGGAACTCCTCTTCCGGTTGCGGTCACGCCCACGTCAAACCGGTCGAATCGGCCTTTAGGTTCACCTTGGCGGGGGCCGGACGGCCACCGCGCAGCGAACACCAGGGAGGACGAATGGCCAGGATTGCGTTCCGGGGACGCGCGGCGGCGACGGTCGCGGCCGCGCTCGTTCTGGGAGCCACGGGGGCGACCCAGGCGGTGGCCGCTCCGGCGGACGAGAGCCGGTCGACGACGGCCGTACAGGCCCGCGCCGCGGCCGCGGAGGTGGACTACGACACCTGGCAGAGCGATGTGCGCAAGGTGTTGGACGAGGCCCGCCCCTACGTCGAGCAGCGGCTGGACGACAGCGCCGGCGAGAAGCCGGCGATCGTCCTCGACATCGACAACACCTCGCTGGAGACGCACTTCCAGACGCTTCCGCCGACGCCGGCCGTCAAGCCCACGCTCGAACTCGCCCAGTACGCGCACAGCAAGGGCGCGGCCATATTCTTCGTCACCGCTCGACCCGACCTGATCTCGTGGGTCACGAAGGCGAACCTGGAGGCGGTCGGGTATCCGATCACCGGTCTGTACCAGCGGAACATCGGTGACCTCTTCCGTGACACGGCCGAGTTCAAGACGTCGAAGCGGGCGCAGATCGAGGCCGACGGGTACACGATCGTCGCCAACATCGGGAACAACACGTCGGACCTGACGGGGGGCCACGCGGAGCGGACCTTCAAGCTGCCCGACTACAACGGGGCCCTGGACTGACCGGGACTCTCCGACCCCAGGCGCCTCCGGCCCCTGCCGTACCCGGTGGGCCGGAGGCGTTCACGCGAAGTGAGGCGTTCAAACGATGCCCCGCCGCACAATGCGGTTTTCCGTAATCGTTTCAGACAGGGGTATTTGACGTTACGAAGCTGTCCTGGGTACCGTCGAACTAACGGGAGCGACACAGGCAACTGTTGACCATCCTTCGGATGGATGTCCAGTTTGCCGCCTGTGTCTGCCTAGCGGGGGAATGGAGCTCGAAATGCGGGATGTCTGCCGTGTTGCATCTGCAGGCCGTACGCCCCTTCATGGGCCCAGTACGGTGTCTCGCTAGGTTATCTCTCTGGCTGTTTGCACGGGTATCACCCCGCGCCCGGATCTTCGCGCCCCACGAAGGCGCCGGAGCAGGGCAGGCGGGAACTCCTATTGGTCAAGCTTCAGGGGGAGCTGTGCCAAGTAACTCAGTCAATTTCGAGATAGCCAACGATTCTGGATTCACTGCAGAATTCGCGGAATCACGGCCGTCGAGTGACGAGATAGAGGGCGTGCTGCTACAAGCGCGGAAACTCGTCGAAATCGCCGTCGACCGCCACCGCAACGTCGAGCGCCTGGTCGCCTCGCTCGAACCGAACGAGAATTCGGTCGGGGTCGCCACGGAGCAGATGATCGCCACCGCCCGTCACCACCTGGCCGTCGTCCTCACCGGAGAGGGCAAGGACGAGACCTACCAGCTGATCGACCAGCTGGGCCGGGCGAGTGCACGCGGCGTCGGCGTCAAGCTGCTCGGCCGGGTCGGCCTGCTGCGCGACCGCCGCTTCCTCGAGCACCTCGACAAGTACGCCCCTGGGGTCGAAACCCGCCTGGCCAGGGCTCCGTTACAGGAGGTGGTACTTGCTGACAGCGTTGTCGGCGCCGTGTGGCTGCGCAATGGCGTCGCCGTCCGTGAGGCGGTGGTCGTCCGGGCCCCGGCCGTCCTGCGCAATCTGCGCACCCTGTTCGCCGTCTCCTGGTCCGGCAGCGCCGCCCTCGCGGACCACCGGCGCCTGAGCGACCGCTCACGCAGCGCGCTCGGCCGGCGCATCCTCCAGGCGCTCAGCTCGGGGCGGACCGACGAGGCCGCCGCGCGTGAACTGGGCGTTTCGGTGCGCACGTACCGGCGCAACGTCGCGGAAATTACCCGTGAACTGGGGGCGAGCTCAAGATTTCAGGCGGGCGCACGCGCCGTGGAGCTCGGCCTCCTTTCGCCCTCCGACGATCTCCTGCCCGCGGCTACCGGCCAGTTGGCGGGGTAAGAACTTGTCAGGCCGGCCTTTGACAATGCGGAAAACCTCAGGTCGCTGGCAGCTTGCTGTAGATCTCCTTGTGGTGCGGACGGTCGGGATTGCAGGATCTTCCTGCCTCCCCAAAGGCGTCTCGGCCGCTATCTGCGAGGAACGGCATCGATGAGTGACGTGATGATCGAAGCAATGGAGCTGGGCAGGACATTCGGTGCCACCCGGGCACTCGAGGACCTCAGCTTCCAGATGGAAAAGGGGCGTGTGCTCTGCCTGCTCGGTCATAACGGAGCCGGGAAAAGCACGCTGGTGAGTATTCTCGCCACTCTGCTGCCGCCCACGAAAGGCACAGCTCGGGTCTCCGGTTTCGACGTGGTGCGAGAGGCCCGGGACGTACGCCGCCGCATCGGTCTGACCGGCCAGTTCGCGGCGGTGGACGAGAGCCTCACCGGACGCGCCAACCTGCTGCTGGTGGCCAGACTCCTCGGAGCCGGCAAGCGGGAGGCCGCGGCACGGGCCGAGCAGTTGCTGGACATGTTCGCGCTGACCGAGGCGGCCGACCGGGCCGCGGGCACGTACTCGGGAGGCATGCGCCGGCGCCTCGACCTGGCCAGCAGCTTCGTCGGCCACCCCCAGGTGCTCTTCCTGGACGAACCGACCACCGGGCTCGACCCCGTCAGCCGCAACGCCCTGTGGGCCCTGGTCCGCGAGGTGGTGGACACCGGCACCACCGTGCTGCTGACCACCCAGTACCTGGAGGAGGCCGAACAGCTGGCGGACCGCGTCATGGTGCTCGCTCGCGGGCGGTGCGTCGCGGACGGCTCGGTCGCCCAGCTCAAGGAGCGCCTGGGCGGCAGCACCGTCCGGGCCACCCTCGCCGACCCCGGCCGCGTGCCGGCCGCGTTGAGCGCCCTGCGCGCCGCGGGCCTGGACCCCTGTCCGGGCGAGCCCGCGGGCACGGTCACCGCTCCCGTGGAGGGATCCATCGGACTGGCCGCCGCAGTCCGGGCCTTCGACGCCGCGGGAGTGGAGATCACCGGCATCTCGCTGTCCGAACCGACGCTGGACGAGGTCTATCTGGCCCTCGCCGAGGAGCGCGCCGGCGTTCCGGTTTCTTCCTGAGGCCCCGCGCCTCCCCCACCTCGAATCCGAGCCGCGCCCTTGAATCTGTGGACCATCAGCAGGCTGACCGATGTCCGTCCGCACCCCGCCACCCCGCCGGGAGCACCCCGGGCCGCCGCACCGTGGAGCTTGCGGGTACGGCGGTGGATCCGCGGACGGCGCGGCGCCCGAAGCGACTACACCCCGCACGATCATCGACGGCCTCGACCCCCCAGGAGCCCTTCATGACGGCGACCACGCCGACGTACCACTCGATCACCGAGGCGACGATGATGCCGCGTCTCGTCCGGCTCGGCCCCAACCTGTACGGCGCGGTCTTCTCCCTCATGAAGCTGCTTCCCGCGCGCTACATCCTCAAGCGCGCGCATTCCCGGGGCGAGCTGGGCGCCGGCACGGTGATCGTGGAGACCACGTCGGGGACGTTCGGCCTCGCGCTGGCGATGCAGTCCGCCCTCATGGAGCGGGAGCTGATCCTCGTCAGTGACCCGGCGATCGACGCCAACCTGTACCGGAGACTGACCGATCTCGGTGCCACCATCGAGATCTGCCAGGAGCCCGCGCCGGTCGGCGGCTACCAGGAGGCGCGGCTGCGCAGACTCGCCGAGATCCGCGCGGAACTCCCCTCCACCTTCTGCCCCGAGCAGTACAGCAATCCCGACAACCCCCGCTCCTACGGGGTGGTCGCCGAGCAGATCGCGCGGTCGCTCGGCACCGTCGACTGCCTGGTCGGGCCGGTCGGTTCGGGAGGATCGATGTGCGGCACCGCCGGCGGGCTGCGCGAACTGACCCCGCACACACAGGCCATCGGCGTGGACAGCCACCGCAGCGTGCTCTTCGGCCAGCCCGACGGCCCCCGTGCCCTGCGCGGCCTCGGCAACAGCCTGTGGCCCGCCAACCTCGACCACTCCACCTTCGACGAGGTGCACTGGTGCTCGGCGCCGGAGGCGTACGCCTTCACCAGGCGACTGCACGCCACCCACGCGCTGTTCCAGGGGCCGACCAGCGGTGCCGCCTACCTGGCCGCCAAGTGGTGGGCCGACCGCAACCCCGACGGACTGTGCGTCGTGATGCTCCCCGACGAGGGCTACCGGTACCAGGCGACGGTGTACAACGACGCCTGGCTCGCCGAGAACGGCCACGTGCTGCCCCATCCTCCCGCGGAGCCGGCCCTGGTCGACTCGCCGGCCGACGCCGGCGACGGCTGGACCCGGATGCTCTGGGGCCGCCGCACGTACGAGGACGTGAACGGCACCGTGCCACGCCCCGGCGGGCCGCTGGCCGACCCGGTGCTTTCATGAGCGGCACGGGCCGGCTCACCCGCACGCTCGGGGCCCGCACCGCCCGCGTCGTCTACGGCGAACCGGGCCCGGACGACATCCGCCGGGAACTCGGCCACACCTCGGTCATCGACCTGGCGCACGTGGTGATGCTCACCGAGTGCGGGCTGCTGCCCCGGGACGCGGCCGCCGCCCTGCTGAGAGCCGTGACCGCACTCCGCGCCGACGGCTTCCGGGAGCTGTACGACCGCCCGGCGCCGCGCGGCCTGTACCTGATGTACGAGAGCCACCTCATCGAGCGGCTCGGCGCGGACATCGGGGGCAAGCTGCACACGGGCCGTTCCCGCAACGACATCAAGGCCACCATCACCGCGATGCGGCTGCGCGACGACCTGGCGGACCTGCTCGGCGAACTGCTGCGCCTGCAGGCCGTGCTGCTGGCCCGCGCCCGTGCCCACCGCGACGTCGTCATGCCGGTCTACACACACTTCCAGCCGGCGATGCCCGTCACCTACGGCTACTACCTCGCGGGGATCGCCACCGCGCTGGACCGGGACATCGCCGCCCTGCGGCACGTCCTCGCGGAGCGGAGCGACTGCCCGCTCGGCGCCGGTGCCGTGTCCGGCACGGACCTGCCCATCGACCCTGCCCGCACGGCGGAACTGCTCGGATTCGACGGGCCGCCCCTGCACGCCATGGACGCGGTGGCCTCCCGGGACACGCTGCTGCGCGCCCTCGCGGCGGCTGCCGGGGCGGGGCTCACGCTGAGCCGCCTCGCCACCGATCTCCAGCTGTGGAGCACCCAGGAATTCGGCTTCGTGGAGTTCCCCGAGCGACTCGTGGGCGGCAGTTCCGCCATGCCCCAGAAGCGCAACGCCTTCCTGCTCGAGCATGTGAAGGCCAAGGCGGCGGCCGCCGTCGGAGCGTGGACCGCATCGGCCGCCGCCATGAAGTCCACGCCGTTCACCAACTCCATCGAGGTGGGCACCGAGGCGGTCGGCGGGGCCTGGTCGGCGCTGGCCACCGTGCACGACGGCGTGCTCCTTGCCCAGGTACTGGTGAGCGGCGCCCGGCCGGACGGACGGCGGATGGAGCAGCGGGCCCGGGAGGGCTTCGTGACCGCCACGGTGATCGCCAACCGCCTCGTGCGCCAGGGCGTTCCCTTCCGTACCGCACACCACGTGGTGGGAGCCGCGGTGCGGGAGGCGGTTGACGCCGGTGAGTCGGAGCTGACGAAGATCACGCTGCCGGAGGGCCTGCGGGCTGACGTGAGCGCGGACGTCCCGGCGCTTGCCGAGCTCGTCGCCGAGCACGACCGGGGCGGCGGTCCGGGCGCGTGCGAGAGCGTCGTTCACGAGCTCCGGGAGCGCTGCGCGGAGCACACCGCGGCCCTCGCCCGGTACCGTGCGCGGCTGTCGCGGGCGGAACGCGCCCTCGACACGGCGGTCGCGGCCGTGACCGGCGCAAGGGACGAAGGAGCAGAGCGATGAACGGTACGGCGGTCCGATGGTTCGCCTTCCTGGAGAGCAACACCACCGGTACGGGGCGGGAGTTCTGCGCGCGCGCACGTGCTCGGGGCCTGCGGCCCGTGCTGCTGACCCGGGACCCGGACCGGTACCCGTACGTCACCGAGGACGCCGTCGACACGCTGCGGCTGGACACCACGGACCTCGACGCCGTGGTGTCGGCCTGCCGGGGTCTGGCCGAGGACACCGGACTGGCCGGGATCACCTCCAGCTCCGAGTACTTCGTGGCGGACGCCGCCCGCGCGGCGGCCCGCCTCGGGCTGCCGGCGGCCGACGGCGACGCGATCGCCCGCTGCCGGGCCAAGGATCTCCAGCGGGCGGCGCTCGCCGCCCACGGGGTCCCGGTGCCCGCCTGGACGGGGGTCGCCGACGTGACCGCGGCGGTGCGGGCGGCCGACGCCATCGGGTATCCGGTGGTGCTCAAGCCGGTGAGCGGCTCGGGGTCCAGCGGCGTACGGCTGTGCCGCGACCGGGCCGAGGCCGGGGAATGGGCCCGCGTGCTGTTCGACCGGGCGACGGACGAACGGGGCAACACGGTGCCGGCCCGCGTCCTGGTGGAAGCGGCCGTCGACGGGCCGGAGTTCTCCGTCGAGACCTTCGACGGCGAGGTCGTCACCGTCGTCGCCAAGCACACCGCTCCCGCACCGCACTTCGTGGAGACGGGCCACGACATCCCGGCCCCCCTGGACCCCGGGGCGACCGCCGAACTCGGCGACACCGCGCTGGCGGCCCTCAAGGCCCTCGGGCTCGGCTGGGGCGCCGCCCACACCGAGATCCGCCGGTCCGCCGACGGCCCCGTCGTCATCGAGGTCAACCCCAGGCTCGCCGGCGGCATGATCCCCGTCGCCGTGCGGGCCGCGACCGGCACGGACCTGGTGGACGCCGTGATCGCCCGGGCAGCGGGCCTGGACACGCCGCCCGCAGCGGCGGTCCCGGAAGCCGGGGCCGGCCACGCCGCCGTGCGGTTCGTGATCGCGGCCGGCCAGGGACGGGTCAAGGCCGTGACCGGGGTCCGGGAGGCGGGCGCGGCGCCGGGTGTGGTGGTGGCCGTGCCCACCACGGCCGTCGGCCGGCAGGTGCGGATCACGCACTCGTTCCAGGACCGCCTGGGCTGTGTGGTCGCCACCGGCTCCGGCACCGCGCAGGCGGCGACCCACGCGGAGCAGGCCGCGGAACTGATCAGGATCGAGCTGGAGGAACCGGCGACGCCGGAGGAAGGGAACGGGGGCCGATGAGCGGGCACCGCACTCAGCAGACGTACACCAGAATCCCCAGATGGACCATGCCGGGCAGCGACGAGCAGGGGTCGGCGGAACACCGGGAGGTACTGCCCGCGCCGCTCACCCGGGCGCTGGAGGAGCGCGCCGCCGACACCGGTGCGGGACTGTCCGCGGTGCTGCTCGCCGCGCACGCCCGGGTCCTGGCGACGGTGGTGGCCGAACCCGATCTGCTCATCGGTCTGGTTCCGGCGGCCGGCCGGGCGGAGTCGCCGCTGAGCCTGACCGTCGCGGACTCCTCCTGGGCGGACCTGGTCACGCTCGCGAGCACGGCGCCGGTCGCGGCGCCCCGCGCGGAGGGCCGTCCCGAGGTGGTGTTCGACCTGTCGGGCCTCACACCGACGGCCACCGCGCCCGCCGACCGCCCGGACCCGGGCGACGCGGCCGTCGGTCTCGACGAGGGTGTCGTGCTGAGGGTGGCCGTCACCGCCGGCCCCGCCGGGCTGTCGCTGCGCCTGGTGTACGACCGGGCACACCTCGACGAGAGTTACGCGCGCCGGCTGGCGGGCTACCACCTGCGCGCGCTGGAACTCCTCGCGGCGGACACCTCCGCGCCCCATCACGGCCGGAGCCTGTTGTCGGACGAGGAGGTCGAGACCCATCTGTACGGCCTCGCGGGCCCATGCGTCGACCTGACCGACCGCACCTTCGTGGACCACTTCGAGGACCGGGTGCGCGAGATTCCGGACGCGGTGGCCGCCGTGCACGGCCCGGTGCGCTGGACGTACCGCGAGCTCGACGGGCGGGCCAACCGGGTCGCCCACGCGCTGCTGGACGCCGGCGTGCGCAGCGAGGACGTCGTCGCCGTGGTCATGGACCGCACCCTCGACTGGATCGCCGCGGCGCTCGGTGTGTTCAAGGCCGGCGGCGTCTATCTCCCGGTGCGCCCCGACTTCCCCGCCGACCGTGTGGGTGCCCAGTTCAGCCGCAGCGAGTGCGCGTTCGTGCTCACCGAGCCCGGCAGCGCGACGCTGGCTCAGCGGGCGGGTGAACTCACCGGCCGTGCGCCGGTCGTGCTGTCCGTACCGGAGATCCAGGCCTCCGGTGTCTCCGACGCGGCCCCCCGGGTGCCGGTCGCTCCCGGCCAGGCCGCCTACATCTACTTCACCTCCGGCTCCACCGGCGCCCCCAAGGGCGCCCTGTGCGAGCACGCCGGGATGCTCAACCACCTCCACATGAAGCTCGACGACATGGAGATGACGAACGGGACCGCCGAGGTCGTCACCCAGACCGCCTCGCAGTGCTTCGACATCTCCCTGTGGCAGTTCGCGGCTCCGCTGATGGTGGGCGGCAGCGTACGCGTCGTCGACACGGACGCCCTGCTCGACGTCGCCGGCTTCCTCGACGAGATCGTCACGGGCGGGGTCACCGTCGTCCAGATCGTCCCGTCCTACCTGGAGGTGCTCCTCACCCACCTGGAGCAGCACCCCCGGCCGCTCGGGGCGCTGCGCACGGTGTCCGTCACCGGGGAGGCCCTCAAGTACGAACTGGTCCAGCGGTGGTTCGCCCTGTACCCGGAGATCAAGCTGGTCAACGCCTACGGCGCCACCGAGGTGTCCGACGACACCATGCACGAGGTGCTCGACCGGGTGCCGGACCGCGACTTCGTGACCGTCGGCCGGTCGCTGCGCAACGTCAACACCTATGTGCTCGACCAGGATCTGGCGCTGGTGCCGCTCGGCTCGCCCGGGGAGATCGCGTTCTCCGGGGTCTGTGTCGGCCGCGGTTACATCAACGACGAGGAGCGCACCCGCGAGGCGTTCGTGCCCGACCCGTTCCGCGACGGCACCCGGATGTACCGCACGGGCGACTTCGGGCGCTGGCTGCCCGAGGGGCGGATCGAGTACCTGGGCAGGCGGGACGAGCAGGTGAAGATCCGGGGCTTCCGGATCGAGATCGGCGAGATCGAGAACAAGCTGCTGGGACTGGCGGGGGTCCGGGAAGCCGCGGTCGTCATCGACGGCACGGGCGACGGGCAGCGGAACCTGGTGGCGTTCTTCAGCGGCGCTGACGGCGGTGCCGGTCCGGACGCCGGGCCCACCACCGAACGCGCCCGGGACTTCCTCGCGGGACTGCTGCCCGAGTACATGGTCCCGACGTACTTCCACCGGCTGGACCGGCTGCCGCTCACCGAGAACGGCAAGATCGACAAGAAGGCCCTGGTCCGGCTGGCCGGCACCCTGGGCCACGGCGGCGCGGCCTACGCCGCCCCCAGCACGCCCGCCGAACAGCGGCTGGCCATGCTGTGGGCGCAGGTGCTGGGCGTGCCGTTGGAGCGCATCGGACGGGACGACAACTTCTTCGACCTGGGCGGGACCTCGCTGGCCGCCGTACGCCTCCTGGTGCAGCTGGACCGGGCGCTGTCCCTGAAGGACCTGGTCGCCCACCCCGTCCTGGCCGACCTCGGGCGGGTGCTCGACGAGCGAGCGCGGGGCGGTGAACGGGTCGCGGCGGAGAACCTGCTGCAGCCGCTGGCCAATGCCAGGGACGCCCATCACACCCTGGTGTGCTTCCCGTACGCCGGGGGCAACGCCGTCAACTTCCGTTCCCTGGCGGCCGAGTTGGAGCGGGACGGCATCGCCGTGCTCGGGGTCGAGCTGCCGGGCCACGACTTCGCGGGCGGCGACGACCCGATGGCCGACGTCCCGGAGATCGCCCGCCGGGTCCGGGACGAGATCGCCGCGCGGGTCACCACGCCCGTGCTGCTGTGGGGCCACTGCGCGGGCGCGGCTCCGGCGCTGGAGACGGCGCGGCTGCTCCAGGAGGCGGGCCGTCCCGCCGAGCGCGTCTTCGTGGGCGCGCTGCTGCTGGAGGACATCGGAGCGCTGCGCGCGGAGATGGCGGAGGCGTCGGAGGCGGACAACAGGACCCTGCTGTCCCGGCTGCGCGCGGACAACGCGTACGTCGAGCTCGACGAGCTCAAGCCGGAACGCGCCGACGTCGTGGGCCGGGCCTACCGGCACGACGTCCTGACGGCCAACAGCCACCTGATCCGGATCCGTGAGGACTCCGGCAGTCACCGCATCGACGCCCCGGTCGACGTCGTAGTCGCCCGCGACGACGCCTCGACGGCGCGGTTCGCGGCGGACCACGGCGACTGGAAGGCCGTCTCCGACCGGGTGACCCTGCACGAACTGGGCCAGGGCGGTCACTACTTCATCGGCACACGACCGGCGGACACCGCCGCACTGGTGCGGGCCTGCTGCCCCGAGCCGGCGCACCGGGACTAGGAGGACCAGGGTGACGACGATCGACACGAGGACGCTGCCCGCCGACTACCGCCGGGTGGCCGCCACCGGGGTGAGTTCGGCCTTCGGCACGTTCGGTGAGCTGCTGCAGGGCGTTCTGCCGGAGGCGGACGGTGACTTCCTGGTCACCCTGCCCGTCGCCCGGTGGGCGGTGGCCCGCTTCGAGGCGGCACCGCACACGGACGTGCTCGAGGTATGGCCGCCGCACAAGAAGAAGGCCCTGCGGCTCGCTTCGATGATCATGGAGGACTCGGGGCGGCCCGCGGGCGGTGTGCTGACGATCGACAGCACGCTGCCCGAGGGCAAGGGCCTGGCCAGTTCCTCGGCGGACCTGGTGGCGACCGCCCGCGCGGTCGCCAACGCCCTGGACGAACCCATGCCGCCGCGCCGCATCGAGTCCTACCTCGCCAGGATCGAGCCGACCGACGGGGTGCTCTACCCGTCGGTGGTCGCCTTCCACCACCGCAGTGTGCGGCTGCGCGCCCGGCTCGGTTCCCTGCCGTCCATGGCGGTGGTCAGCGTCGACGAGGGCGGCGCGGTGGACACCGTCGACTTCAACAGCATCCCCAAGCCGTTCACGGCGGCGGACGAACGGGAGTACGTCCGGCTCCTGGACCGGATCACCGGTGCCGTCGCCCGGCAGGACCTGGCCGAGGTCGGCGCGGTGGCGACCGCCAGTGCCCGGATGAACCAGGTGCTGCGGCACAAGTGGTCGCTGGAGCCGATGATCGCGATCTGCCGCGAGGTGGGCGGTCTGGGCGTGGTCGTCGGGCACAGCGGCACCACGCTGGGAATCCTGCTGGACACCTCCGCACCGCACTGCCACGGCCGGCTCACCGCCGCCGCCCAGGCCTGCCAGGAGCTGGCCGGCAACGTGACGGTGTACCGCACCCTGAGCTTCCACTGACCCGCGCACCCGGAAGGGGCCGCACCCGTGACGCCGGGTGCGGCCCCTTCCGTGTTGTTCGGCTACGGCTGGAACGGTTCGCCGATGCCGACCACGATCTCCCGTTCGCCCCGGTGCGGTTCACGGCTGTGCGCGGTGCGGACGTTGTCGATCACGAGGAGGTCGCCGTGGCGCCACGGCTCGCGAACGGTGTGCTTCTCGTACACGTCGTTGATCAGGTCGACGCTCGCCCGGTCCAGCGGAGTGCCGTCGCCGCAGAACGTGTTGAAGGGCAGCCCCTCGGGGCCGAACTCCGCCGTGAGGAACTCGCGGATCTCCGGAGCCATCGTCCACTCGTTGAGGAAGGCGATCTGGTTGAACCAGCACCGCTCTCCCGTTTCCGGGTGCCTCACCACGGCCGGGCGGGTCTGCACGGTGTGCAGCGCGCCCTCGGCGTCCCAGCGCGCCTCGATGCCGTGCTCGGCGCAGTAGCGGTCCACCTCCGAGGGGTCGTCGGTGCCGAAGGCCTCCTGCCAGCCGATCCCGACGAAGGGGTTGTAGTGGCGGGTGAGCCGCCAGCCGTGCCGCTCGAAGCGGGCGACGAGATCCTCCGGCAGGTCGCGCAGTACGGCGCGGCTGTCGGCGGTCGCGGTGACGCCACCGTCGGCCGGCGGGGTGAGGCAGGCGAACGCCATCAGCCGGGGGGCAAAGGAGGCGTAACTGAGCTCATGATGCATGCACATGGGCTGGTCGGCGGGCCAGTGCGAGGAGGAGTAGACGCCCTGTCCGTAGGTGTCGCGGGGTGCGAACCCCTCGCGTTCGATCAGCGGGTCGCCGATGACGCGGCCGACGGCCGCGGCGGCGGTCGCCCGGCTGTCCAGGCGCAGTCCGCGTACCAGTACGGCGCCGTTGCGGGCGACCGCTTCTCTGATCTCGGGGCGGCGGTCGGTGAGCCAGTCGACGGCGGCGCCGGGCGGCGCCTCGGTCGCGTCGAGGCGGAGGAGCGGACCTGTGCCGGTTCCGGGCATGGGGCGATGCCTCTTTCGTCTCTCGGAGGGGTGCGCCGTGCCTGTCTGCGGGCGCGGGGACACTTTCAGGCGGGCGGACGCAGGAACGCCCGTACCGCGGCGATCGATCCGACGGTCGCGACCAGGACACCGGCGCCCAGCGCGGACCACACCTGGCCGCCGAGCGGCTGGTCGAGGGCGAGTGCGCGGTTGGCCTCCATGGCGTACGACAGCGGGTTGACGGTCGCCAGTAGCTGGAGCCAGTCCGGCAGCCGCTCCTTGGGGACGAAGGCGCTGGAGGCGAACATCAGCGGGAACGTGACGAGGTAGCCGGCGCTCTGCATGGCCTCGGGGTTGCGCAGCCACGCCCCCAGCGCGAGGAAGATCCAGGTCATCGCCCAGACGACCACGCAGGTCAAGAGGACCGCGGCCAGCAGCCCGAGCGGTCCGCCGGCCGGGTCGGCGTCCAGGAAGACGACCGCCACCACCACGAGGATCACCAACTGGGCGGTGGTGCGCAGTAGATCGGCGAAGCTGCGGGCGAACAGCAGCAGCGGGGCGTGGATCGGCAGGGTACGCAGGCGGGCCACCGCTCCGTTGTCCATGTCGCGCACCAGGCCGATGCCCGAGGCGACGGCGGGACCGATTCCGGTGGTCACCAGCAGGGCCGGCAGCAGGAAGTCCAGGTAGGCCACACCGTCCGGCAGGTGCCCCCGGTCGACGATGGCGCCGAACACCTGGCTGAGCAGCAGCAGCATGAACACCGGCTGGAGCATGCTGAGGACGACGACCTTGACGTGGGTGAAGTTGGCCCTGACCGAGCGCCCGGTGAGGATGAGCAACTGCGCCGTCAGGCCGCTGCCCTGCCAGGTCGGCACCGGGGCGGCCGCGAGCCGTGCGGTGGGCGGCGAGGTGCTGGTCATGGGGTTCCTCCGGAGTCGTAGGCCCGTTGCACACGGGACAGTGCCGCGAGCAGATCGGCGGACGTGACCTTGCGGGCCGCGGACACGGCCGCCCCGCCGAGGGGCAGCGCGCCGGTGTCCCCCCAGCGGAGCCGTCCGTCGTGGTCGATGAAGCTTCTGGCCCGCCCGGCGTTGTCGGGATGCAGGCAGTAGGGGATGTCGAGCAGACCGCGCCGGAAGGCGGTCAGCAGGGCGGTACCCACGTCGTCGTGCAGGTCCAGCACGGCGTGGACCAGGGTGCGGGCCTCGGCGTACACCTCGGAGTCCGCGGCGGGCGGGCCGGGGGGCGGTGCGGTGGCGGTGGCCGCGGCACGCGCGGCGGTCTCCAGTGCCTCCACGTTGTCGGCGACGGTCGGGATGCGGTGCGCCTCGGCGGCCGTCTTCACGATCAGCCGGGACGCCCCGGAGGTCACCGCGAGCCGGGCGGCCGCCTCCAGGAGGCTCAGCGCGCCGCCGCGCGAGAGGGGGTACACGCCCATGTAGGCGTAGAGCACCACATGCCAGTCGGTGGGCCCGAGCAGTTCCCCGGCGAGCCGTTGCAGCGCGGCGACCGCTTCCAGGTCCTGTTGCGGGCTGGTCTGCTGGGCGTAGCTCAGGGACACGCTGCGCAGCCCGTGGCGGGCGAAGAAGAGGCCCTCCAGGACGCTCACCGCGACCAGAACGGCCGGCGGGCACAGCTGCCCGAGCATGCAGCCGCCGAAGCTCTCCAGGTGCGGCACCCTGCCGTCTCCGGTGTGCTCGGCGAGCATCTCGCAGGCCGTGCGCCAGCAGACGACCGCCTCGGCCAGTGGGGTGCGGCTGTAGGGCAGGCAGTACGAGACCGGCCCGCCCTCCGTGGCGTCCAGGCCGAGGCCGAGCAGCGCCGAGACGATGTGCTCGGGCCGCGAGGAACCGTGTCTGACCTGGACGGGGAAGGAGGCATCGTGGATGCCGTCGAGCACGGCCCGGGTGGTTTCGGGCGGGTGGGTGCAGATCGGGTAGCCGTTGAGCGTGATCCCCTCGGCCAGGGCCCGGCGGGCGGCTTCGAGGTCACGTACCCGGGTGTAGCTGTCCAGGGTCAGCGTCCCCACCGTGACGGCGTCGGCCGCCCTGGTGCGGGCCAGCCCCTGGCGCATCCGTTCGGGGTCGCTGAAGCCCATGCGGGGCTGGACGACGAGCGTGCCGCGGGCCCGGGCTCCGGCCACGAACTCGCCGAAGGGGACCTGCGTCACGACACCGCTCGGGCGGGGGGCCGGGCCAGCATGTCGCGGAACGCGTTCAGGTCTCCGTCGTCGAAGACCCTGTCGTAGCCCGCCGCGAGCAGCCGGCGCACCTGGCCGACGTTGCGCAGTCCGTCGGTCCCGAGCTTGCCGCCGATCACGATGGTGGTGCCGGCGAGTTCCGGGCGGGCGCGCAGGACCCGGACCAGCCGGAGGCCGTCCTGGTGGCCGTGGCCGTTGACGCTGCTGACGACGATCAGGTCCGGGCGGAGTTCGAGGGCCGATCCCATGACCAGGTCGTCGGGTGCGCAGGGGCCGAGGTTGGTGACCTCGTAGCCCCATTCCTCCAACAGGAGTTGGAGGTAAACGAGATTCCAGGTGTGGGCGTCGGAAGAGGTGCCGGTGACCAGCACGGTAGACATAGGGGTGCCAGGCATGGAATTCATCGGAATCCCGGAGTCGGGGAGTGCCGTAAGCCCCGGGCAGGAACACCCTGAAACGCGGCGCACTCAGCGGCTGAAAGGTTCTTTGGAATTGCGGTCGGCCTCGACTCTACTGGGACGGGCGGGGTCGGAGCCGAGGATCGGCTGGCCGGTACTGGCCTCGCCACCCTCGAACTGCTGGCCCGTACGAGGCTTTTGTACCTGTTGCTGAAGGGACCGCCGACTGCGGGTGCAGTTTGCTGTCACTCGCCTTCCCCGCCCCTGGGGCAGCCGGTAGAAAGTCACGGCAGTGCCGATTCGGTGCGCGGAAAACCCCCGTTCGCAACCACGAAGGGCAGGCCACGGATATGGCGGGAATCGTCACCGCCCCCAGTGTTACCGCGATGCTGAGGAAGCATGCGGAAAACCAGCCGGAAAAAGAGGCGGCGGCTTTTGTGACGGATCCCCTCCGCGAGGACGGGACGCAGTGGCTGACCTATGCCGAACTGGACGGGCGGGCCCGGAGCCTGGCCGTGCGCCTGCACCGTTCCTCGGTCGGGCCCGGTGAGCGTGCCCTGCTGCTGTACCCCGCCGGACTCGACTTCCTGGTCGCGTTCTTCGGCTGCCTCTACGCCGGTGTCGTCGCGGTCCCGTCCTCGTTGCCCGGCCGCTACCGGCACGAGCGGCACCGGGTCCGGCGCATCGCGGACGACTCGGGCGCGGCGGCGATCCTGACGGACACCGGGACCCGCGGCGACGTCGAGGCCTGGTGCGCCGAGGAGGGGCTCGGCGGTCTCCCCCTGCTGGCCACCGACGAGGCCGGTCCCGGTCCCGGTGACTGGACGATGCCGGCCACCGGCCATTCCACCCTCGCCGTGCTCCAGTACACCTCGGGCTCCACCGGGGATCCCAAGGGCGTGATGATCAGCCACGGCAATCTGCTGCACAACGCCGAGAACATCGCGGACGCCCTGGGACTGGACGACACCACGCGCGGCGGCGGCTGGATCCCCCACTTCCACGACATGGGCCTGATGGGCCTGATGACGACGCCGCTGATGACCGGCTCCGCCACCGTGCTGATGAGCCCCAGCACCTTCCTCAAGCGGCCCCACCTGTGGCTGCACATGATCGACCGGCTCGACATCAACTTCTCGGCCGCGCCCGACTTCGCGTACGACGTGTGCAGCCGGCGCGTCACCGACGCACAGGCCGAGGGCCTCGACCTCTCGCGGTGGCGGCACGCCGTCGACGGATCGGAGCCCGTCAGGTCCGCCGTCCTCGACCGCTTCCACCGGCGGTTCGCCGAGTACGGGCTGCGCCCCGAGACGCTCGCCCCCAGCTACGGCATGGCCGAGGCGACCCTCTTCGTCTCCGGTGCGATCGGCATCGCGCCGAGCAGCGTCCGCGTGGACGCCGGTTCCCTCGAACGCGACGAGTTCCGTCCCACCGCCGAGGAGTCCGGCCGGGACGTGGTCAGCTGCGGGCCGCCGCTCGGCGCCGAGGTCCTGGTCGTCGACCCGGACACACTGCGCACCCTGCCCGAGGGATCCGTCGGGGAGCTGTGGCTGCGCGGCCCCGTCGTGGGGCACGGGTACTGGGGGCGTGAGGCCACCAACGAGGCCGAGTTCCGCGCCACCACCGCCGAAGGCGACAGCGGCTACCTGCGCACCGGAGACCTCGGAGCCCTGTACGGAGGCGACCTCTACGTCACGGGCCGCATCAAGGACGTCCTCAACCTGCGCGGCCGCAACCTCTACCCGCAGGACATCGAGCACGAGCTGCGGGTCCAGCGGCCGGAGCTGGGCAACCTGGTCGGAGCATGTTTCGCCGTGCCCCAGACCGCCGGACCCGGTCAGGACGACGTCCTCGTGGTCACGCACGAGGTCCGCGGCATCAAGGACGAAGAGCGGCTGAGGGAGCTCGCGGCGGACATGCGGCTCACCGTCGCCCGCGAGTTCGGTGCCCCCGTCGGCGCCGTGCTGCTGCTGCGGCCCGGCGGTGTGCGCCGCACCACCAGCGGCAAGGTCCAGCGTTCGGCCATGCGCGAGCTGTTCCGGGCCGGCGCACTGGAGCCGACATACGCGGACTACCAGCCCACGCTGCTGCCCACGGCCGCGAGCCGCGAGCAGGCCCCGGCATGACGACCACGCCCGCCGCGCCCGCGGCCGCCCCCGTCGCGGAGCTGACCCGCCTCCTCGGTGAACTGACCGCACCCGGCGAGCCCTTCTCCGGAGAGCGGCTCGCCGCCCTGGACGAACGGGAGGCCTTCCCCGCCGACGCCTGCCGCACGCTCGACTCCTTCGGCCTGTCGCGCTACTACGTGCCGACCGAACACGGCGGCGCCCTCGACGACTTCAGCGTGGTGACCCGGCTGCTTCGGGCGGTGTCCCGCGTGGACCTGACCGTGGCTGCGGCGCACGGCAAGACGTACCTCGGGGCCGTCTCCACCTGGATCGCCGGCGATCCGCAGCGGGCGGCGCGCCTCGGCCGCCGGATCCGCGAGGGCGCGGTCGTCTCCTGCGCGCTGACCGAACGGCACCACGGCAGCGACCTGCTGGCCGGCGAGGTCACCGCCGAGCGGGTGGACGGGGACGGCGGCTGGCGGCTCACCGGTGAGAAGTGGCTGATCAACAACATCACCCGGGCCGATCTGGTCACCGTGCTGGCCCGCACCGGCCCCGAAGGAGGCCCGCGCGGCTTCAGCCTCTTCCTCGTCGACAAGGAGCGGCTCGCTCCCGGTGCCCTGTCCCCGCTGCCGAAGGTTCCCACGTACGGAATCCGCGGGGCGGACATCAGCGGTCTCGCCTTCCACGACGCGATGCTGCCGGACGACGCTCTCATCGGGGCGCCCGGCCAGGGGCTCGAGATCATCCTCAAGGCCCTGCATGTGACCCGCACGGGTTGCATGGGCATGTCCCTGGGCGCGGGAGACCACGCCCTGGACCTGGCCGCCCGGTTCGCCGCCGAGGCCACCGACCGCGGCACACCGCTCGCGAAGGTTCCCCACGTGCGCCGGGAGCTGGGCGAGGCCGTGGCCGGCCTGCTGCTCGCGGAGGCCGCCGGGGTGGTCGCCGCACGGTCCGTCCATGCGCTCACCGGCGAGATGAGCGTCGTGTCCGCCGTCGCCAAGGCGTTCGTGCCGGCCCAGGTCGACGACCTCGTCGCCCGCCTGCTCCACACCCTCGGCCCCTACGGGCTCACGGACGCCGACCCGCACGGACGCTTCGCCAAACTGGAGCGCGACCACCGCATCATCGGCATCTTCGACGGCAGCAGCCTGGTCAACCGCAACGCCCTGATCGACCAGTTCCCCCGACTCGCCCGCGCCTACCGCAAGGGTCGCCGGGACGAAACCGGTCTGGCCGAAGTGACCGACGTCCACGCCCCGCTGCGTCCCTTCCGCCCCGAGGCCCTCAGCCTGCTCTCCGGGACCGGCGCTTCCGTCGTCGCCGCCCTGCCGTCGGCCGTGGACCGCGTCCGCGACCTGGCGGCGTCTGGGGGCGCGACCGGCGGGCTCGCCACCCTGGCGGAGAGAATCCGGCAAGCCACGGACGGGCTGCACGAGCGGATGGCGACCGTCCGCTACTCCCCGCGTGCTGTGCCCGGCCACGCCTTCGGGCTCGCCGAGCAGTACGAGCTGTGCTTCGCCGCGGCGGCCGCGGTCCACCTGTGGCTGCGCCGGCCCGACCGCGTCGACGAGACCTGGCTGCGGGCCTGCCTGGTGAAGGCCCTGACCGACCTCGGCGAACCCGTCGAGGCGTCCGACCGCGACGCCTTCGACGTCCTCACGGACGTGCTGCTGTCCGCGCCCGGCACGGTCCCCTCGCTCCTCGACTCCATGGAGGGTGCGGCCCGATGACCGCGGTCACCGTCACCACCGATCTCGCCGACACCGTCGAACGGCATCTCGGCGACCCGTACGACACCGCCAACCCCCGTGGCTTCGAGGCGGTCCTGACGGCGCACGAGACGGGCCGGCCACGGATCGGGGACCTGCTCCCCGACGCCCTCACGGCGAGTGCGCATGTCACCCCCGAGGCGTGGCTGCACGCGCTGCGTGCCCTGTACCGCCGCTCGCCCGGCCTCGGCGGCACCGTCCGCACGGGCCTCCACGAGAACGGACCGCGGGCCGCGGCCCTGGCCGTCGGCGCCTGCGTCGGAGCCCTCGACTCGGCACTCCGCGTCACGATCCGCCATCTGCGGGGCCGCCTGCTCTACGGGGCGCCCGCCATCGACATCCCCCATCTGCGCCAGGTGCTCGCGGGAGTCCACGCCGACCTGCTGCTGTGCGACGTCCTGACCACGCTGGCGGTACGCGGCCAGGACGCGCTGCCCGCTCGGGAGGGCGTCCACGAGCAGGCGGTGCTCGGACTGGTCCCGCGCGTCCTCCAGGGCGCCCTCGACCGGCTGTCCGTCCTGATGGGGTCGCGCTTCTACATCCGAGAGGGGGAGACCGGCATCTTCCAGCTGCTGCTGAACGGGGCCCAGCGGGAGCTGTTCGCCCCGGCACACGGTCCCCGCCCCGCCCCCGGTCCCCTGCCGTTGACCGAGCTGGTCACCGCGCCGTGCGCCGCCGCCCTCCTCGACCCCGACCTCGCGCAGGCAGCCCCCGGCCGGGTGCTCACCACGCCGGCGCGGCGCTCACCCCAGCCCTCGGGCGACGTCCAGCAGCGCCTGTACGAGGACCTGATCCACCGCTACGAGGGTGCCCGCACCTTCGACCTGACCGAACGCCGGATTCCCGACCGCCCCTGATCCGCCCCCGCTTCCAGGAAAGAGGACAGTTTCATGCCCGAGTCCGACGTCGAGACCCCCACCGCCGACAGCCTCGCCGGCTGGCTCACCGACTGCGTGGCCTCCCACCTGGAACGCCCGGTCGACACCATCGACCCGAGGGTCCCGCTCTCCGACTACGGGCTCGACTCGGTGTACGCCCTGTCGGTCATCGCCGAGCTGGAAGACCACTTCGACATCTCCGTGGACCCGGCTCTCATGTGGGACAACCCCACCGTCGACGCGCTGAGCAAGGCCCTGGCCGACGAACTGGCCGTCAGCGGCTGACGGTCACGGCCCTCCCTCCCCCGCAGTCCAGCACTTCCGCAGAATCGAGAGGACCGCACCGCCATGTCCGAAGCCCGTCTGCTCCGTCGACCCGTCTCCGCCGCGCAGTCCGGCATCTGGGTCGCCCAGCACCTGCACGCGGACAGCCCCCTCTACAACTGCGGTGGCTACTACGAGATCGCCGGGCCGTTGGACACGGAGATCTTCGCCGAAGCGGTACGGCGGGGCGTCCAGGAGACCGAGGCGCTGCGCTCGCGCTTCGCCCAGGAGGAACGGGAGACGGACAGCGGCCCGGAAGTGACCCTCCACCAGCTCGTCGAGCCGGCCGAGCCGCACCCCCTGCGCTTCGTCGACCTGCGCGCCGCCTCCGACCCGGAGGCAGCCGCCCACCGGTGGATGAACGCGCGCATGGCCAGGCCCTTCGACCTGGCCCGCGGCCCTGTCAGCGAGCAGGCCCTCCTCACCCTCGCCGACGATCTGCACTGGTACTTCCACGGCTACCACCATGCCGTCCTCGACGGTTTCGGCCAGTCCGTGTACACCGCCCGCGTCGCCGCGCTCTACTCCGCCCTCCTCGCCGGTGAGGAGCCCTCGCCCACCGGCTTCGCGACCCTGGACCGGGTCGTCGCCGACGAGGCGGGCTACGCGGGCTCACGACGGCACACCAAGGACCGGGCCCACTGGCGTGAGGTCTTCACCGACCTGCCCGAGCCGGTCTCCCTCGCCGGCCGCTCGTCCGGCAGCACCCACAGCCTGCGCCGCCACCTCCGCACCCTGCCCTCCCCGCTGGCCGAACGCCTGACCCGGACAGCAGCCCGCACCGGGGTGCAGTGGCCCGCCCTCGCGCTGGCCGCCACCACTGCCTTCTTCCACCGGATGACGGGCGGCACCGACTTCACGTTCTCGATCCCGCTGGCGGGACGCGCGGGGCGCACGTCCCTGACCACACCCAGCGCCATGGTCAACGTGCTGCCCCTGCGCGTGCGGCTCACCGCGGACATCCGCTTCGCCGAACTGGCCTCGCAGGTGTCCCGGTCTCTGGCCGACGTCGTCCGCCACCAGCGCTTCCGCGGCGAGGATCTCATCCACGAGCTGGGCCTCTCCGGCGCCGGCCAGGCCCGTCTCGGCCCGACCGTCAACATCATGGCTTTCGCCGGCGAGCCTCTGTTCGGCACCACACCCGCTGTGACCCATCCGCTCTCGACCGGCCCCGTGAACGATCTGAAGATCAACTTTTACGGCACGGCCGACTCGCGCTCCGGCATCCGTGTCGAACTGGACGGCCATCACGAGCTGTACGGAGAGGACGAACTCGTCTCTCACTGCGACCGGTTGGTACGGGTCCTGGAGTGGGTGGCCGACAGCGACGAGGACTCCCGGGTTTCCGAGGTGGAGGTGTTGGAGGAGGTCGAGCGGGAGCGGATCCTGTCGGGCTGGCAGGGGGCAACGCGTACTCTGCGCGGGGCGTCGCTGCCCCAGCTCATCGCCGAGCAGGCCCAACGGACACCGGACGCGGTGGCCGTGGAATGCGGCGACCGAAGCCTGACCTACCAGGAGCTGGACGCCTGGTCCGCCCGGACCGCCGGATGGCTGCACAGCCAGGGCGTGGGCCGGGGCACGTTCGTCGCGGTGAAACTGCCCCGCTCGGTCGAACTC